>NZ_JBFAGW010000001.1:1234593-1236061 GCF_040653875.1 Mycobacterium sp. NPDC050853 | reverse complement strand
GGCGAAGACTGCTGCGGATGCGGCGAATGCCGATAAGGCGGCCAAGGATGCGTCGAAGGTGGCTGCGGATCAGGCTGCGGCGGATGCGTTGGCGGCTAAGACTGTTGCGGATCAGGTGGCTGGTCAGGCGAAGTCGGTTGCGGATGCGGCGAATGCGGATAAGGCGGCCAAGGATGCGTCGAAGGTGGCTGCGGATCAGGCTGCGGCGGATGCGTTGGCGGCCAAGAGCACCGCCGATGCCGCGTTGACGAATGCGCAGGCCACGGCGGCCGTCAGTAACCAGGCCTTGGCCGATGCCTCTGCCGCCAAGGCGGCCGCCGACGCCGATAAGTCAGCCAAGGATGCGGCCAAGGCTGCGGCGGATCAGACAGCAGCACAAGCAAAGTCGGCCTCAGACGCGGCGAATGCGGATAAGTCAGCCAAGGATGCGGCCAAAGCTGCGGCGGACGCGGATAAGGCTGCCAAGGATGCTGCCAAGGCCACCGCCGACGCCGCGTTGGCGGATGCGCAAACCAATGCGACTGCGAGTAACCAGGCCGTGTCGAATGCCCAGGCGGCGTTGACCGCGGCGAACACCGCCAAACAGAACGCAGACACGGCGAAAGTCAATGCGGACAAGGCATTGAGCGATGCGCAGAAGGTCGTCGACGCCATTCAGAAGGCCAAGGATGATGCGACAGCCGCCACTGCCGAGGCGCAGCGCACCCAGACCGTCTACCAGCAGGCGCACACCGCCACCGTGGCCGCGCAGCAGCAGCGCGATCAGGCCCAGGCCGACGTCACCTACTACACGACCAACCTCGTCGGCATCGCGTTGAACCTGACATCGCTGGGCACGCTCTTGGCTGGAGCTCAACAGCGACTCACTACGGGCAATGTCGCGGTGGCGCAGGCGCAGGCAACGGAGGCCACTGCGAAGACCACCGCTGACAACGCGGCCGCAGCCAAGACCGCCACCGATGCCGCCGCGGCAACCGCGGTCAGCCAAGAGCCGGCGGCGATCGCGGCGCGCAATGCGGCACAGACCAACGCGAACACCGCCAACAACAACGTCACGGCTGCCGCCCAACAGGTCGGCACTGCGCAGCAGGCCGTCACCACCACGACGGCGGCCAAGGCTGTGACCGACCAGGCGTTGACTGATGCGGCTAACGCGGCTGCGGCCGCGGCTGCCGCCAAGACTGTGGCGGATCAGAAGGCGGTTGATGCCAAGACCGCCGCGGACGCGGCTGCAGCGGTGAAGGCCACTGCGGATCAAGCGCTGGCAGCTGCGAATAACGCCGCGGCAGCCGCGTTGGCGGCGAAGACCGCGGCCGATCAGAAGGTCGCCGATGCGCAGCAGGCCGTCACCGCCGCCACGACGGCCAAGACCACCGCGGATGCGGCGGTGGCAGATGCGACCAGCGTGGCTGCGGCCGCGGCTGCCGCCAAGACTGTGGCGGATCAGCGGGCGGTTGATGCCAGTACG
>NZ_JBFAGW010000001.1:0-1234499 GCF_040653875.1 Mycobacterium sp. NPDC050853 | reverse complement strand
AGAACGGCTGCGGATGCTGCTGCGGCGGTGAAGGTCACTACGGATAAGGCGTTGGTGGATGCGGATAAGGCCGCCGGTGATGCGGCTGCCGCCAAGATCGTGGCGGATCAGCGGGCGGTTGATGCCAGAACGGCTGCGGATGCTGCTGCGGCGGTGAAGGTCACTACGGATAAGGCGTTGGTGGATGCGGATAAGGCCGCCGGTGATGCGGCTGCCGCCAAGACCGTGGCGGATCAGAAGGCGACCGATGCGGCCGCAGCCGTCACTGCTGCGGATGCCGTCAAGGTCGCTGCCGACAAAGCATCGGCCGATGCGGCGACCGCGGCCACGGCTGCGGCGGATACCGCGACGGCCAAAGCTCAGGATGCCGCCGCCGCCAAGGCAGCCGGGGATGCCGCAGCCGCGGCGAAGTCCACGGCGGATGCAGCATTGACGGATGCGCAGACCAACGCTGCCGCGAGCGATAAGGCGTTGACAGATGCCGTTGCGGCCAAGGCTGCGGCGGATGCAGATAAGTCGGCGAAGGATGCCGCGAAGGTTGTCGCGGACGCCGCGTTGGCGGATGCGACGAACGCTACTGCCGCCGCATCGGCAGCCAAGATGGCCGCGGATCAGCAGGCGGTTGATGCCAAGACGGTCGTGGACGCGGCGACTGCGGCGAAGGTCAATGCGGACAACCTATTAACGGGTGCGACGCAGGTGGCCGCGGATACCGCGGCAGCCAAGACGGCTGCGGATCAGCAGGCGGTTGACGCCAAGTCGGCTGCGGATGCTGCTGCGGCGGTGAAGGTCACCGCCGATACGGCGTTGGCAGATGCGGATAAGACCGCTAGTGATGCGGCTGTCGCCAAGACCGCCGCGGACACGAAGGCCGCTGACGCCGCCAAGGCGGCCGCGGATGCTGCTGCGGCGAAAGCCATCACCGATAAGGCACTGACCGATGCAGGCAAGGCGGCCACCGATGCCGCAGCGGCGGCCAACGACGCCGCAGACAAGGCATCCGCAGCCAAAACGGCTGCGGATGCGGCCGCTGCGGTGAAGGTCACCGCGGATAGGGCGTTGGTGGCTGCGGATCAGGCTGCGGCGGATTCCGCGACTGCCAAGAGCGTGGCAGATCAGAAGGCCGCGGAGGCGAGGGCTGCGGCGGATGCCGCCACCACCGATAAGGCGGTCACCGACAAGGCGCTTGCCGATGCGGACAAGGCAGCGGCGGATGCGGCGGCGGCCAAAGCTGCGGCAGACCAGAAGGCCGTTGATGCCAGGACGGCATCGGATGCGGCGGCCGCCGCGAAAGCTGCCGCCGATAAAGCACTCGCCGACGCCGATAAGGCTGCGACAGATGCCATCACCGCCGCCACGGATGCTGCCGACAAGTCCGCAGCCGCCCAAGCCGCCGATGACGCGGCGGCAGCGATAAAGGCCAATGCGGACAAGGCGGTCACGGACGCGGGTAAGGCGGCGACCGATGCCGCGGCGAGCGCGGGAGAGGCCGCAGATAAGGCAAATGCCGCCAAGACGGCCGCCGATGCGGCGGCTGCGGTGAAGGCCGCAGCGGATACGGCATTGGCCGATGCGGGTAAGGCGGCGTCGGATGCGGCGGCCGCGAAGACTGCTTCGGATCAGAGGGCGGTTGATGCGGGTGCCGCTGCCGATGTAGCGGCCGCCGCCAAGGTGGCTGCCGACAAGGTTTTTGCGGATACCTCACAGGCCGCTGCGGACGCGGCCACCGTGGCGAAGGATGCTGCCGATAAGTCCGCGGCCGCGCAGGCTGCCGATGATGCCGCCGGTGTGGCTAAGTCTGCGGCGGACAAGACGTTCGCGGATGCGGGTAAGGCGGCGTCGGATGCGGCGGCCGCGAAGACTGCTTCGGATCAGAAGGCCGCTGATGCCAAGACGGCCGCGGATGCGGCGGCAGCGGCGAAAATCAACGCGGACACCGCGTTGGCAGATGCGGATAAGGGCGCTACCGATGCCGCCACCACGGCGAAGGATGCCGCCGATAAGGCCGTCGCCGCTGCCAAGGCCGCGGTCGCCGCGTCAGCGGCCAAGGACACTGCGGACCAGAAGGCTGCCGATGCGATGAAGGCCGCGGCGGATGCGGTGGCGGCCAAGGCTGTTGCGGATCAGAAGGCAGTGGGGGCCAAGGCTGCCGCTGATGCTGCCGTCGCCGCTAAGGCCGCAGCCGACAGCTCCTTGGCCGCTGCGAGCAGTGCTGCTCAAGGCGCGGTTTCCGCATCGGATGCGGCAGGTGTGAAGGTTACCGATGCGGCCCAGGCCGCCGCCGCTGCGGAAGCTGCGAAGGTGCTCGCCGACAAGGCATTTGCCGATGCCGATAAGGCAGCCAAGGATGCGCTATCCGCCGCCGACGTGGCGAATCAGGCGGCGTCGAGCGCTAATGCAGCTGCCGCAGATGCTGCCGCGGCGAAAGACGCCGCGGACCGCAAGGCCGCGGATGCCGCGAAGGCTGCCGTCGATGCCGCAGGCATCAACGACGCTGCGGACCGGACGGCGGCCGAGGCCAAGATCGCTGCCGATGTTGCCGCGGCGGCGAAGACCGCCACGGATTCCGCACTGTCAGACGCGGACAGGGCAGCCACGGATGCCGCCGCGGCGAAGGCTGCGGCCGACCTGAAGCTTTCCGGCGCTGCCACGACGGCTGATGCTGCGGCCGCCGCGAAGGCCGCAGCCGATAAGGCGTTGGCGGACGCGAATGCTGCTGCCAAGGCCGCGGTGGATGCAGCCAAGAGTGCCGGTGACAAGGCGGCCCAGGATGCCAAGGCCGCCGCCGACGCCCAGGCTGCCAAGGCTGCTGCCGATAAGGCGCTGGCCGATGCGGCGAAGGCGGCCCAGGATGCACAGGCCGCCAAGGACGCGGCCGCAGCCCAGGCCACACACACCGCAGATGCGGTCAAGGCGGCGACCGATGCGGCCGCCGCCGCGAAGTCTGCGGCAGAACAGGCGGTTGGCGACCAGAAGGCCGTTATCGACGCGGCAACGCAGGCCGGTGTCGACAAGGCGGCGGTCGACAAGGCCGCAGCTGATGCCTTGCGCTCGGCCGAAGCTGCCGCGGCGTCCTCGGCGCGCGCCGCTGCCGCCGCCAAGGTATTCGACGAGGCTCAAGCCGCGGCCGCGCGTGACCGGGCGGCTGCCGAGCAGGCATTGAAGGATAAGGATGCGGCGGCGCAGGCCGCGGCCGCCGATTCCGCCAAGGCTGCCGAGGATCGTGCCGCCGCCGCCAAGATTGAGGCGCAGAGCGCTTCCGATGCCGCAGCGGTCCAGGCAGCGGAGGGCGAGGCGGCCTTCCAGAAGCTGGCGGCGGAGAAGGCTGCGGCTGACCGTGCGGCCATGGACAAAGCAGCACAAGAGGCGAAGCAGCGTCTCAATGTCATTGCGGCCGATTGCCGTCCGATCTTCGCCGAGGCGGCGGCGGCCGCGCAGACCGATCCGAAGGCTCAGGCGGATCAGAAGGTCCAATCCACTGAGGCGCAGGTCGGCTCGGCGGCGCAGTTGGCCCAGGTTCGGGATACCCGGCAGTCATCTGCCGAACGATCGGTAGCCGATAAGACCGCGACCGCCGAGAGCGCGGGCACCGCGGCCGGAGCGGCCCTGACCGATGCGACGACCGCTCGTGCCAAGGCCGTCGAAACCGCGACCCAGGCGGCCACGGCGCAGGCTGCGGTGGATACGGCGGTGAGTGCCGGGGCCCCGTCGCCCGAGGTTGCCGAGGCTCAGAACGCGGCCCGAATTGCCGCGGAGCAGGCCGATGAGGCCGAGCGCGCTGCGCAAGCCGCCGAGGCATTGGCCGCTCAAGCCACGGCCGCGGCACAGTCGGCGGCCGGCGACCGAGTAGCCGCAGAGGCGGCCGCCACGGCAGCCGCAGATCAAGCAGCCGCGGCAAAGGCGGACGCACAGCGGGCCGCCGAGCTACTGGCGACCGCGCAGCAGCAGGCAGACGGTTACGCGGCGGCCAAAGCTGCCGCCGATAAGGCCGCGGCCGATTACACGGCCGCTGCGGCACGGGACCGTTTGGCGTCGGCGAAGTCGGCCGAGGAAAAGGCCATCGCGGAGCGGGCCTACGCCGACTGCGTGTCCGGTGCCGCAGGCAAGTGCGGCGCCACGAATGTCGGTAACGGGGGATCGGCGTGGAATCTGTTCGGCGGGCGGCCGCTGTTCGGGCCCGGTGGTCTCATCATCGGCGATGGCTCACCGAACGCCGCAGGCGTCTATACCCAACGGCCGCTGTTCGGCCCAGGTGGCCTGATCATCGGTGACGGTGGCCTCGGCCAGGACGGCGGTCTGCTGATCGGCAACGGCGGCAGGGGTTTACCCGGTCAAAAGGGCGGTAACGGCGGCCTGCTGTTCGGCAACGGTGGCGTCGGTGGCGATGGCCTACCGGGACAAAAGGGTGGTGACGGCGGCAATGCCGGACTGATCGGTACCGGCGGCGTGGGAGGCAAGGGTGGAGACGCGTCTGCGACGGCCGACGGGAAATCCGGTGTCGGCGGCGCGGGCGGTACCGGCGGTAAGGGTGGCGCCCTTGCCGGTGATGGTGGTGCCGGTGGCAAGGGGGGCGAGGGCAGCAACTTCTTCACCGGTACGTCCACCGGGGGTGTCGGTGGTGACGGTGGCAATGCGGGGCTACTCGGTACCGGTGGCACTGGCGGTCAGGGCGGCACCTCCAACTCGTTCGATACCCGGACATCCGAACCGGGCACCGGTGGAAACGGCGGTGTCGGCGGTAGTGGTGGGGTGATCGCGGGCAGCGGTGGCGCCGGTGGTGCGGGCGGTGAGGCCAAATCGACCTATGGGGAGACCAAGGGCGGCACCGGTGGTGTCGGTGGCTCCTCGGGTGCGCTGGCCGGTGACGGAGGTTCGGGCGGCGTCGGCGGGGCTTCGTCGAGCCTGGGCGGCACGGCCGTCGGCGGTAATGGCGGTGACGGCGCCAACTCGCACGCGGTTGTCGGGAACGGCGGTGGCGGTGGTGCCGGAGGTAAGGCCGAAACCTCACAGGGTGTGGTGAAAACGGGTCCTGCGACCGGCGGATCCGGTGGTACCGGTGGCAAGTCGGGTGCCGTTGGTAACGGTGGTGGCGGTGGTGCCGGCGGCGATGCAACCGGTAACGGGGACAAGGGTAAAACCAACACCGGTGGCGCCGGTGGATCCGGTGGCAGCTCCCAAGGTCTGGGCAATGGTGGTGCTGCTGGCCACGGTGGCCACTCGCATGCGGTGGACGGGGACAGTAAGGGCGGCGCCGGTGGTACCGGCGGTAATGGTGGCCCCATTCACCGGGGCGGTGCCGGCGGCAATGGTGGGAACTCGTCGTCCGTGAAGGGCTCACGCACGGGAGGGGCCGGTGGCCCCGGTGGACGTGGCGGTGTCGCGGGCAAGCCGGGTGAGGCGGGTTCTAGCTCGGCCGGCAGTCCCGATGGTGCCAGTAGCTCGAAGTCGGCAAGCACCTCATCGGGCGGTTCCACCTCATCCTCGGGTGGCACGAACTAGTCGGACTGGCAGATCTTCCATTCCTTATCGCGGAACTGCAGATCGAAGCTCCGCGCTGAGCGGGTCTGCGGTGCGAACGCCATGAACGAAGTGACGTTGGCCTCGGCATGTTCGCCGTTGACGACTACCTCGTCGACGCTGGCCACCACCGGGTACTGCTTGGCGGCTGCCACCTTCTGGTAGGTCTGTGACCACTCGGTATCGGGGTAGCGGACGTAGCTGTCGCGGGTCTCGCCGCAGGTGATTGTCCGCAGCGCGGCCAGGTTGCCGGTCTGGATGGCGTTGTCGTAGCTCTGAATGCTGTTGCGCACCAGTTCTTCTTGCGAAGCTTTCGGGGTGCTGGTGCGCGAGATGATGACGGCGGCAAGCACGATCACGGCGGCCAGCGCGGCCACGACGAGCGCGAGTGCGATCACCCAGCCCCAGCTGCGCTTCTCGTCCTTGCGCGGAGCGATGGTTTCGGGGGTTGCGGCCTTGGCGCGCAACTGTGGTGACAGCGGACGGATGAGCTCGGTCTTCGGATCATCGGCGACGGGCACGATCATCTCGGTCTTGTTGGCATCGAATCCCGGCGCCGTGTAACGCGGAACATCAGGCTTGGCCGGAGCCATCACGACGGTCTGGGCGTCATCGGGTGCGGGGACCGGGCCGGTGTCGGTGGTGTCGGCTGGTTCCGTGATGTTCGCGGTGCCTTCCGGCTGCTCGGTGGAGTCCGCAGGCTTGCCGCTGGGTGCGTCGGGCTTGGCCTCGGGGTTTCCACCGGTGGGGTTCGCCATGCGTCTGTTTCCTTATCCGTACATAACGCTTTTCGCGCAGCGCCTCATCGATCTGGGATCGACCGGGCCCACCCTATCGTGATCGCGGCAGACGGTTGGCGTCAGAATGGTTTCCATGAGTCTTCCCCCCGAGTCCTTCCTCAAGTCCAATGCGTGACCTGCTGGGTCCCGAGCCGGTGCTGCTGCCTGGTGACGAGGACGCCGAATCGGCCCTGCTCAACGGCCAGGATCCCGCGGCGGTGGCGGCGGCGTGGCCTGCCGCATCGATCGCCTGGGCGGAACTGGCCGAAGGCGCGCTGGACGATGACGGTTCCATCGGCAGCACTGTCACCGCCTACGCGTTCGCCCGCACCGGCTATCACCGTGGCTTGGACCAGTTGCGGCGAAACGGGTGGAAGGGCTTCGGTCCGGTGCCGTACTCGCATGAGCCCAATCGCGGCTTCCTGCGCGCCGTAGCGGCCCTGGCACGCGCCGCTCAACTGATCGGCGAGGACCACGAGTACGCGCGGTGCTGCGATCTGCTCGACGACTGCGATCCGGCGGCCCGTCCCGCGCTCGGTCTGTAACTCTCCTCCCCCGACACGCCGTCTCGTGGCGGCCTCATGCGATACGAACCTGCCGTAACGCGGCGTGTCGGGAGACGCATTGGCCTATGCGAACATTTGCATATAAGTTCGGATAGGTCGAAGGGAGCCGCAGTGGGAGCAGGGCACGATCACGGGCGTGTCGCCGATCCGGCCGACGCCCGGGTGGGGCGCATGGTGGTGTCCCTGGGCATCGTCGGGTCGTTCTTCATCCTGGAACTCGTCGTCGCCCTGCTGATCAACTCGCTGGCTCTGTTGGCCGATGCCGGTCACATGCTCACCGACCTCGTCGGTCTCATCATGGGGCTCAGTGCCATCTCGTTGGCCCGCCGTGGAAGTGCGTCCGCGGCAAGGACCTACGGCTGGCACCGGGCCGAGGTCCTCACCGCGATCGTCAATGCGGCGCTCCTCACGGGTATCGCGGTCTTTGTCATGTACGAGGCGGTGGAACGTCTCACCAGCGGCGCACCCCCGGAGGTCCCCGGCCTGCCGATGATGGTCGTCGCGCTGGCCGGGCTTGCCGCCAACGTGGTGGTGATCTGGCTGCTGCGCTCGCATGCCGAGAGCAGCCTTGCGGTCCGAGGTGCCTACATGGAGGTGCTGGCCGACGCCGTCGGCAGCGTCGGGGTGCTGGTGGCCGCCATCATCACTCTCACCACCGGCTGGAAGTACGCCGATATCGTTGTCGGCGTCCTTATTTCGCTGTGGATCCTGCCGCGGGCGTTCGCGCTGGCGCGGGCCGCGCTGCGCATCCTGACCGAGACCTCGCCCAAACACATCGATGTCGAGGAGCTAAGGGCGGCGCTACTCGCGGTGGACGGTGTGAGCAGTGTGCACGATCTGCATGTGTGGACCCTGGTGCCCGGTAAGGACATGGCCACCGCACACCTGACCAGCACCGCCGACGCGGCGCAGGTGCTGAAGGCCGCGCGACTGGTGCTCACCGAACGCGGTCTGCCCCATGCCACCATTCAGGTGGAACCGCCTGAGGCGCAAGAGCATTGCGAAGAGCACGCCAACTGGTAGATGGGCCGCTTGCGCGAAGACCACAGGCCGGCTAGAGCAGCTTGGCCCAGAAGCGAAACAGCCAGCCGCCCAGTCGGGCGAGGTCGGGTTCGACGCCCAATGATGCGACTATCCAGTAGACGGCATCGAAGAATGCTTGGTTGATCGGTGGCACCATCAGCAGCACGAACAGGATCAGGAACCCGAACGTCTTGAAGGTCTCGAGCGAGCGGCGCGTCTGTGGGTTCAGATGCGGTTCGAGTGCGCCGTAGCCGTCCAGGCCGGGTACGGGTAACAGGTTGAGCACCACCGCCGTCACCTGAAGGAATCCGAGAAAGGCCATCGCCGCCCAGAACACCGCATGGTCGCGATCGAAGAAAAGCGTTGTCGCCCCCAGGATCAGCACTGCAAGCGCGGCGTTCGCGCTGGGCCCGGCCAGGCTCACCAGGGTGCGTTGGCGATTGCTCATCCCGGCGGTGTGTACATACACTGCGCCGCCCGGCAGCCCGATACCGCCGAGAGCGATGAACACCAGTGGCAGCGCCAAGGACAGCACCGGGTCGGTGTATTGGAGCGGGTTCAACGTCAGATACCCGCGCGCTCCGGTATCGCCGAAACGCCATGCGGTGTAGGCGTGCCCGAACTCGTGCAGGCACAGCGACACCACCCACCCGGCGAGCACGAAGACGAACACCCCACCGCGTGCCAGTGGCTCGGTGGAGTTGCCGCCCCACCATGCGGCCACCGCCCCGGCGATGGTGAGCGCAACGAGCGCCAGAAATACCGGGCTGGGACGGACGGACTGCTTGACGTTCACGGGCAAAAGCTACCGGACTAGCAGCCATCCCTGCTGATGCCGATAGAACGTCGACCTGGTCACCGGACGAGGGCCCGCGACACCGTCACGGACGACAACGGCACCCTCGGTGCCCAGCTGAGCCGCCCGTCCGGTGGCCCAGTGGCGGGGAAGGAGCCGCGGTCGGCGCCGTACCGAGGCCCGCAGGCCCGGTACCGACTCGGTGGGCTCGACGTCGACGGTGGCGGCGCCATCGGAGGGACCGAACAGCAGGGTGTCATCGACTGTGGCCTCGCCGATGACGGTCTGCCATGAGGCGCGCCCGGCGAGGGCGGTGCCGGTGTCGTCTCGGATGAGCGGCACCCGGTGTGCGCTGCCATCGCGTGCCCGTCGTGCCGAACCGAACCTGATCCGGTAGATCCGCCGCGCGCGTGAGCGGCGGTCCGGTACGAAACCTAATTCCACATCCAGCTTCTCGGCACGCATCAGCCGGGTCAACACCTGCCCGAGGTCGTCGTCCCCGCCGACCACGATGAGCCGCCTCGTGCCGTCCGGGAGTCCATCCACGAGTGCGCGTAGCCCCTCGGCGCCGTCCGGCCGGTCGGTGGGCAGTGCCCGCAGCGCATGCGGCAGCCGCCGCGCACCGAACAGCAAAACTCGCGCCGATGCGGCCCCTGTGGTGCTTGTGATACTCAGCGCAGCTCCTTTTTGCCCGTCCAGATACGCACAAAGCCTGTGGCCTCGGATACAGTGACTCACCGGCTGAACAACATTTTGCACGCGCAGCGCTGCGCCGCGATGGCCCGCGGTGTGGGCTGCCTCCAGGAAGCGCAGAGAAACGCACATGCCGGCAATAGTCCTGATCGGCGCCCAATGGGGTGACGAGGGAAAAGGCAAGGCGACCGACCTGCTCGGTGGCTCGGTTCAATGGGTAGTCCGCTACCAAGGCGGTAACAACGCCGGACACACTGTCGTGTTACCCAACGGGGAGAACTTCGCCCTGCACCTGATCCCCTCGGGGATCCTCACCCCGGGGGTGACGAACGTCATCGGCAACGGGGTCGTAGTCGACCCCGGAGTGCTGCTGACCGAGCTCGCGGGTCTCGAGGAGCGGGGTATCGACACCGGCCGCCTGATCATCTCGGCGGACGCGCATCTACTCATGCCGTATCACGTGGCGATCGACAAGGTGACCGAAAGGTACCTGGGGTCCAAGAAGATTGGCACCACCGGCCGCGGTATCGGACCCTGCTACCAGGACAAGGTGGCGCGTATCGGTATCCGTGCGGCCGATGTGCTGGACGAGGAATCGCTGCGGCAGAAGGTGCACGCCGCACTGGAATTCAAGAACCAGGTGCTCATCAAGATCTACAACCGCAAGGCCCTCGATCCCGACCAAGTGGTCGACGGGGTGCTGGAGCAGGCCGAGGGATTCAAGCATCGCATCGCCGACGCCCGCCTGCTCCTCAATCAGGCGCTGGAACGCGGCGAGACGGTGCTGCTGGAGGGGTCCCAGGGCACGCTGCTCGATGTCGACCACGGCACGTATCCGTTTGTGACGTCCTCGAATCCAACCGCGGGCGGTGCATCGGTGGGCTCGGGTATCGGTCCCACGCGGATCAACACCGTGCTGGGGATCCTGAAGGCCTACACGACGCGGGTGGGTTCGGGTCCGTTCCCGACGGAGCTGTTCGACGAGCACGGCGCATACCTGGCCAAGACGGGCGGCGAGGTGGGCGTCACCACCGGCCGCGCCCGGCGGTGCGGATGGTTCGACGCCGTCATCGCCCGGTACGCCACCCGGGTCAACGGCATCACCGACTACTTCCTGACCAAGCTGGACGTGCTGTCGAGTCTGCAGACGGTGCCCATCTGTGTCGGGTACGAGGTGGACGGTAAGCGCACCAGTGAAATGCCGATGACGCAGAGCGAGATCTACCGCGCCACACCGGTTTACGAAGAGCTTCCGGGCTGGTGGGAGGACATCTCCGCTGCGCGTGAGTTCGCCGACCTGCCCGCCAAGGCCCAGGACTATGTGCTGCGCTTGGAGGAGCTGGCCGGTGCGCCGATGTCGTGCATAGGTGTCGGACCGGGCCGGGATCAGACGATCGTGCGGCGGGACATACTCTCGAGGTCATGACGGCCGATGCGGACAGACTCGCCGCACTGCATGAAGAGATGAATCGGGCGATCCGTGAAATCCGCGGCGGAGGGTTCCCGCAGTACTCGCCGTCCTCGGTCGGTCCGGGCTTTGGGCGATTCCTGACCGCCATGCGGAAGCTCCAGAGCCTTGCGGTGTCCGCCGATATGGACGATCCGGGCTGGGATGAAGCCGCCGATCTCACCGAGAAGCTGGTCGAGCTGATGGCCCCGCACCAGGCGGCCGAGGGCGTCGGACCCGCCAATCGGGTTGCCGACGAACCGGCGAATGGACATCTACTGCTGCCGCCGTGGTTCATCGACACGGCCGGCCCGGACGGCATCGAGACCCACGGGGACTTCCCTCGGTACTACCTGGGCGGCAACGGTGCGGTACATGGCGGCATCCTGCCGCTGTTGTTCGATCACCTTTTCGGGATGACGGTGATCATGGCGGGCCGCACCATCAGCCGTACGGCCTTCCTGCACGTCAACTATCGGCAGGTAGTTCCGATCGAGGTCCCGTTGACGGCTCGTAGCCGCATCGACGAGGTCGATCGCCGCAAGGCCTTTGTCTCGGCGGAGCTGTACGACGCGCAGGGCACGGTGCTGGCCGATGCCAACGGGCTCATGGTGCAGCTGCTGCCCGGCCAGCCCTGACCTCTTACCGGTCGGCCTGATTCATGGTGGCCTCTTCGAGGTCGAGGCCCCGGAGCACGGTGCGTAACACCTCGTCGTCGATATTGCCGGAGTCGCGTTCGGCGATGAACACCTCGCGCTCCACCTCCAGCATCTCCAGGCGCAGGTTTCGGAACGCCGCCATGGGGCTCTCACCGGCGTCCTCGTCGCTCCGTCCGAGGCGCTCCCATGCCGCGTTACGCCTGCGGGTATTCCAGTGCCGCAATATTTCGGCGGCACGGCTCCGCACGTTGGTGTCCTCGATACCGTCGTTGTCATCGAGCAGTTCCTCGAGACGGTCGGCGGCAGCGCGGGCGGCCTTGTCCTGAGCCGCGGCCTCGGCGAGGGCGTCCTTGCGTTCGTCATCGCTTTGTACGCCGAGGACCCGGATCACCCATGGCAACGTAAGACCGTGTAGCAGCAGGGTTCCCACCACGACCACAAAGGTCAGGAACACGATGTGCGGATGTCCGGGCAGTGGCTCGCCGGTGACGGTGGTGAGAGGTACCGCGAAGGCCATCGCCAGGGACACCACGCCACGCATACCTGCCCACGCCACCACGAAAACCCCACGCGCCGAGGGGCGTTGGCCAGGTGGCCGCAGGTAGGCGAATGCGAAGACGAACAGGATTCGTACCACGATCACCGTTGTCAGTACCGCGATCGAGGACAGCACGATGGTGCTGAAGGACAGTCCCCGAAGTCCTTCGATCACCTTGGGCAGCTGCAACCCGATGAGCAGGAACGCGAAGGATTCCAGCAGCAGCTGAACGGCCTTCCACACTGCGTCGTCCTGTAGCCGGGTGGCGTATCCGGCGTGCACCGAGCGGTGACCCAACATGAGCCCGGCGACCACGACGGCGATCACGCCGGAGCCATGAATCTCCTCGGCGAGCAGGTACGCGAAGAACGGCACCACCAGGCCGATCGCGCTCTCGGACAGCGGATCGTCGAGCTTGCACCGGATGATGTTGACCAATTTGCCGATGACGAAACCGACGAACAGCCCGCCCACGGCGGCGAGTGCGAATATTTTGAGCCCGTCGGTCACGGTGGCGCCGAGCCCGATCGCCACGGCGATCGCCACCCGATACGCGGTGAGCGCGGTCGCGTCGTTGAGCAGGCTCTCGCCGCCCAGCAGCGTCATGATGTTGCGCGGCAGTCCGAGGCGTCGGCCGATGGCGGTGGCCGATACCGCGTCGGGCGGTGCCACGATGGCACCGAGCACCAGCGCGCCGGCCAGTGGCAGCTCGGGGACGGTGTAGAACGCCACGAAGCCCACCGCGACGGTGGTGAGCAGCGGCAGTATCACGGCGAGGCCGCTTACTGCTCTGATGTTTTTACGCAGGTTGACGTAGGAACTTTCCAGCGCCGTCGTGTAGAGCAGCGGGGGGAGGATCACGAACAGCACGAGGTCGGGATCCATCTCGATGGGCGGCAAGCCGGGGATCGCGGTGGCCGCCAATCCGGCCACGACCAGCACCAACGGCGAGGGAAGGCCGAATCGCCGGGAAATCGCCGCCAGCACCAGCGCGGCCGTCAGTACTGCCAGCAGGGAAACGTTCACGTTCGTATTGTGTGCGGTGTCCGGACTGGCAGGGTAAGCGGGCAGAGGAGGTGGGTAGAGATGAGACGGCTGTTTCGACGTGGGGCGGCGGTATCCGAGTCGGCTGGGTCGACAGCGGGCGGTGGCCTATGCCCCGAGCTGGCCGCTGCCGTTGGCCAAGATCCACAACCCCGGACTCCCGGTGAGTGCGAAGACTGCGCGGCATTGGGCGAGCAGGTGTGGGCCCATTTGCGGATGTGCCTGGAATGTGGCCGGGTCGGCTGTTGCGATTCCAGCCCCCACCAGCACGCCACTGCGCATTTTCACTCCTCCGGGCATCCAGTGATGCGTTCACACGAGCCGGGGGAGAACTGGCGTTGGTGCTATGTCCACAGCACTCTTGGTTGATGGCCTGTGGCAATCTGGCACGCTAGGCACGGTCCGATAGGGCAACAGAGCGACCAGAAGGCGTGGAGGGCATCGTGGTGACGCAGGAGGGTTCGCCCCCCAGCGAGCAGGGTTCGACGGGGTCAACCGGCACCACCGTCGAATCTGAGCCCGTCGAATCCGGGTCGGTTACCGAGGACGCCATCCGCGCCACAAACGGCGCCAGGTCCGGTTCCAACGCAGCCAAGACGCCCGAAGCGGCCAAGGCCACGAAGCCCGAGCCGCAGCCGGAACCTTCCAACGCGAACCGCACCACCGTGATGCTGCTCGGCTCGGGTGAGCTGGCCAGGGAACTGGCGATCTCCTTCCAGCGCCTGGGCGCGGACGTAGTGGTGGTGGACTCCAGGGAGGGCGGACCCGCCCAGGATGCGGCGGACCGTACGGTGCTGGCGCCGATCGATGAATCGGAGCGTCTGTTCGAGCTCATCGAGAAGGAACGACCCCGTTTCGTGGTGCCCCTGGTGGAGACGGCGTCCGGGGATGCGCTGGACAAGGTGGCCGAGCAGAAAGTCGCCCAGGTGATTCCTACCGTCAAGGCGGTCCGACTCGCCCGCGACCGCGAGGCGATGCGCCGGATGGCGGCCGATGAGCTCGGCTTGCCCACACCCGCGTTCTGGTTCGCGAATTCGGTCGAGGAGCTGCACGAGGTGCTCGAAACCTCGGGTTTCCCGGCGGTGGTGCGCCCGGTGTCGGCGACATACGGCCAAGGCCAGTCGGTGGTGCTGCGTGACAGTGATGCCGAACCGGCATGGGAACAGGCCATCGCATCCAGCGTCGGAGGCATCCAGCGGGTGCTGGTGGAGACCGCGGTGGAGATCGACTACGAGATCACGTTGCTCACCGTGCGGACGGCCGGGGTTGGCGGCGCGACGAGGCTTTACTTCTGTGAGCCCATCGCGCACCGGCAAAGCGGAACCGACGCGATGCAGATGTGGCAGCCGCAGCCGCTGAGCCAGGCGGCCCTGGAGCTGGCACGGTCGATCGCCGCGCGGGCGGTTAATGCCCTTGGCGGGCATGGTGTTTACGGTGTCGAACTGTTCGTACGCGGTGACGAGGTGTACTTCTGCGATGTGAGTGCGCGGCCCTATGATTCCGGGCTTGTGACGGTGCGGTCACAGCGACTGTCGGAGTTCGATATGCACGCGCGTGCGGTCTTGGGTGCGCCCATCGACACCATCCTGGTGTCGCCGGCGGCCGCCGAGGTGGTCTACGGAGACGGTGACGGTCCGTCACCCCGGCAGCTCGATGAGGCGCTCCAGGTACCGGAAAGTGATATTCGGGTGTTCGGACACGCGGAAACCCACCGGCGCCGCCGCATCGGGGTGGGACTGGCGACCGCCCCCAACACTGCGCTGGCGCTCACGCGCGCGCAGCAGGTCGCCAGGCATCTCCGATGACGCCGCAGGAACAGGCATCGGATTCCGAGGATGGGGCCAGCATCGCCCCGTTCATCGCCGGAGCGGTGATCTTTGGAATCGTGGTGATCGGTATCGCCGTATCGGTGATCTTCCGGTCGAGTGACGGCCTCACCGAAGAGGGCCGAGTGGGGCGGGCTGTTGTTGCGCAGAACGACGCACTGCAGCGACGCGCGTACGCCGACTATGTGGCGAACAGCTGTCGGGCCATCGTCACTCCAGAGCAGAATCTGATTGCCGCGCAGGACAAATCCGAGGCATCGCGCGGAAACCGATATGTGGATGACGTCAAAGACGTCAAGATCAGCGGGGATGCCGCCACCGCACAGGTGACCTATCACTACATGAAATCCGAGGACAACAAGCTCACCGCCGCCGCCACCCTCACCAAGGAAGACGGCTCGTGGAGGGTGTGCACTCAGTACTAATAGACTGGCTCTTCGTGGGCTACGCAGGAGATATCACCCCCGAGGCGGCGTGGGCGCTGCTGAAGGAAAACCCAGAAGCCGTGCTCGTGGATGTGCGCACGTCGGCCGAGTGGAAGTGGGTCGGAGTTCCCGACCTGACCGAGCTCAAGCGCGATGTCGTGTACGTCGAGTGGACCCGTTCCAACGGCCAGCACAATGACGACTTCCTCGACGAGCTGGCGGCCGCGGGCGTGACCGGGCCTTCCGAAGGGGATAACCGGCCCGTGGTGTTCCTCTGCCGGTCCGGTAACCGCTCGATCGGCTCCGCGGAGATCGCGACGGAGGCGGGAATCGCGCCCTCCTACAACGTGCTTGATGGCTTCGAGGGCAATCTCGATGAGCACGGGCACCGAGGCGGCGTGGGCTGGCGCGCCATCGGTCTGCCGTGGCGGCAGTCATGAACCAGACTCCGGACGGCATTCCTTCTGTCCGCATTCCGAAAGCCCTGCCGGACGGGGTGAGCCAGGCGACCATCGGGGTGCGCGGCGGGCTGCTGCGCTCCGGATTCGAGGAAACCGCCGAGGCCATGTACCTGACGTCCGGGTATGTGTACGAGAGCGCGGCGGCCGCGGAGAAGGCGTTCACCGGCGAGGTCGACAGGTACGTGTACTCGCGATACGGCAACCCGACGGTCTCGATGTTCGAGGAGCGGCTGCGGCTGATCGAGGGCTCGCAGGCGGCGTTCGCGACGGCGACGGGCATGTCGGCGGTCTTCACCGCGCTGGGTGCGCTGCTGGCCGCCGGCGACCGGCTGGTTGCCGCGCGCAGCCTGTTCGGTTCCTGTTTCGTGGTCTGCAATGAGATCTTGCCCCGCTGGGGTGTGGAGACCGTGTTCGTCGACGGCGAGGACCTCTCTCAGTGGGAGGAGGCGCTGTCGGTTCCGACGCAAGCCGTTTTCTTCGAAACCCCTTCCAACCCAATGCAATCGCTTGTCGATATCGAGGCGGTGTGCACGCTCGCGCATGCGGCGGGCGCAAAGGTGGTGCTGGACAATGTCTTTGCCACTCCGCTGTTGCAGCAGGGTATCCCGCTCGGTGCTGATGTGGTGGTCTACTCAGGTACCAAACACATCGACGGCCAGGGCCGGGTGCTTGGTGGTGCGATTCTGGGTGAAACCGAGTACATCGAGGGACCGGTCAAGACGCTGATGCGGCACACCGGGCCGGCTCTCAGCCCGTTCAATGCCTGGACGCTGGTGAAAGGCCTTGAGACGCTGGCGGTTCGAGTCAATCATTCGAACGAATCCGCGCTGCAGATCGCGCGGTTCCTGGAGCAGCATCCGGCGGTTCGTTGGGTGCGGTACCCGTTCCTGGAGACGCATCCGCAGCATGAGCTGGCGAAGCGTCAGATGCGCGGCGGCGGAACCGTCGTGACATTTGAACTCGATGCCGACGGCGATGCCGGTAAGCAGGCCGCCTTCCGGGTGCTCGACGGGACGTCGCTCATCGATATCTCCAATAACCTGGGCGACTCCAAGTCGCTCATCACTCATCCCGCCACGACGACGCACCGCGCGATGGGCCCGGACGGGCGGGCCGCGATCGGGCTCTCCGATGGCGTGGTGAGGCTCTCCGTCGGGCTGGAGTCGACAGAGGACCTCATTGCCGACCTGGAACGGGCGCTGAGCTAACTAGGGCTAGCTTTAGTTAGCAGGGGCTAGCACTCCTCGATTCTTCTTTGTAGTATTCCGCCATGGCGCAACGAAGCGTTCATGTCGCGGTACTCGTGTTTGCCGCCGCATTGATGACGACGGCTGTAACTGCCTGTTCGATGTCCGATTTCGTGGGCGGAGCCGTAGAACGCACCACGTATCCGCCGGTCACGCCCATACCGCAGCCCCCGCCCGGGGTCAGCATTCTGCCCGCTGACTTTCCGAGCGATATCCCTGTCGTCAAGGGCACATATCGCCAAGATGCCGAGGGCGATTCGCGGACCCTGGCCGTTAGAGGTGTCGACGCGTCGGCGGTGGCCGCGGCCGGCAAGCTGCTCACCGATGCCGGATTCGAACATCAAACCGTCATGGGCCAGGACGCCTACCTCAATTCCAAGTACACCGTCATGGTGGTCGGCGACGACCTCGGCGGAACCTTCACCCTCCGATACACCGTCATGTCGATGACGGGTGTGCCATCCATGCCGAGCATGACCTTCCCGCCGCTGATTTGAGGAGCTGACGATGTCGCACCAATACAGTCCGGCGTTCGAGCGGGCGGGGCGCTTCGTGGCGAAGCACGCCAAGCTGGTGATACTGGCCTGGCTCGCGGTCGGGGTTCTCGTCAACACCGCCTGGCCGCAGCTGGAGCGGGTGGCCAACGAGCACTCGGTGAGTCCGCTGCCCACGGGTGAGGTGAGCCCGGCGCTCGCGTCGATGAAGGAGATGGGAAAGGCGTTCGGCCGTCCCGGCATCGACAACGCCGTCATCATCGTGATGCACAGCGATAAGGGCTTCGACGCCGACGCGCAGGCCCGCTACTCGGCGCTGATCGACCGGCTCAATGGGAACAAGGAGTACGTCACCTTCGTCCAGGATCAGCTGGGCGATCCGCGGATGCGGAATAACCCGGTGGCTCGCAAGCAGGTGCTCAGCGAGGACGGCACCACCTGGTACGCGATGGCGGGCCTGGGCGGGGATCTGGGTACTCCGTTGGCGCAGCGGGCGTATCGCTCGGTCGATGATCTGGTGAAGCAGACGTTCGCCGGTTCGGCCACCACCGCGAATATCACCGGGGCGGCGGGAACCGTCAGCGATATGGGCAACGCGGCGTTGGGAGATCTGCCCAAGATCGGCGCCGTGACCGTGGTTGTCATCGGCCTGATCCTGCTGTTGGTGTTTCGGTCGTGGTTCACCGCGATGCTGCCCCTGCTGGTAATGGGAATGAGCCTGCTCATCGCTCGTGGCGTCATCGCCGGGCTTGCCGATCGCGGTCTGGTTCCGGTGTCCTCGGTGTCGGCCGGACTGATGATGGCCGTGTTGATGGGGGCGAGTGTCAACTACACGGTCTTCCTGGTGAGTCGGTACCACGAACGAATACGCGCGGGGGAGACCCCGGAGGACGCTCTGGCACACGCCTGCGGCTCGATGACCCGGGTCATTCTGGCGACGGCCGCCACGGTGGCGATCGCGAATATCGCGCAGCTGACCGCCAAACTGGCCTTCCTCGCGGCATCGGGACCCGCGGTGTCGATGGGTGTGATCGTCGCGTTCTTCGTGGTCACCACCATGCTGCCCGCGACACTGAGCCTGGCCACAAAGCGTGGGCTCGGCCTACCGGGGCCCGATCGGGCGGGGGTGTATTGGCACCGCATCGGCGTGACCGTCGTGCGACATCCGTGGCCGGTATTCGCCGCGGCCACCGCAATCCTGTTGGCCGCCGCGGCCTTCGTCCCCTTCATGCGGCCCAGTTTTGACATGTCGAAGGTGCTGCCGGAATCGGCCCAGTCAACGCAGGGCATGCGCACCCTCAACGAGCATTTCCCCGCCAATTCGACGATGCCTCAATACCTTTTGGTGCAGGCACAGTCGGATCTGCGCACCCCGCGCGCGCTGGCCGATCTGGACCAGATGGCCGAGCGCATCTCGCAGCTCAGGGGTGTGGGGAAGGTTGTCGGCATTACGCGGCCCGACGGCAACAAACTCACCCAGGCCACCCTGGCGTGGCAGATCGGGTACATGGGAACGCAGATCGACAAGACCAGCGGTCAGGTCAACGCCGACCTACGGCCCCAGCTCGAACGGATGTCAAAGCTCGCCGATGTCATGTCGGCGATGACTAATGAGCTCGGCGACGGGGACCTGGCTCGGATGCAGCAGATGATGCCGCAGATGTTGTCGATGGCGAAAGAGGTTGGGGAACAGCTCGATCGGTACCAGTCGCTGATATCCCAGATGGGCACCGTGGCGGGGATGGTGGACCAGTTGGCCAAGATGGGGCCCTCGGTGGAGGCGACGTTCTCCGCGCTCGACGCCGGGGCGTCGTTGACCCAGACGCTGGCCCAATCTCCGTTCTGCCCGGTGCAGCCGGACTGTGTGAAGTTGCGAGATCAGCTGATCGAGCTGCGCGACACGGGCCCGCTCTCCTCGGTGGAAAGTCTGCGCGAGTCGGTGCGGGCGGTCACCGGCGGCAAGACGATCACCCAGCTGCTGAGCGATATGAATGGGCAGTTCAAGCAGATTCGTGGACTACTTGCGAAATTACCTGAGATGGAACGGAAATTCGAGCGCATTTCGGGCTACTTCCAGCAGCTGCAGGGGCTCGGCGTCGACATGAACTCCGTCAAGACGATGGGCGTTCGGATGCGTGATCTGAACACCCAGTTGGAGGACACCGTACGGTCCATGGGCGAGGCCGCCGTCACCCTGCAGACCATCAGCAAGGACTCCAATTCGCCTGCGGCATCGGGATTTTCCATGCCGCAAGCGATGCTGCAGAATCCTGGATTCAAGGAGCTGAGTTCGGCATTCCTGCAGGAAGACGGTCGTACCGCGATGTATCTGATCCAGTCGCCGCTCAATCCGTATGGGCCCGAAGCGATGCAGTTGAGCCGCGATATGGAGCGCGTCGGCAACGAAGCCACACCCAATACCGCGCTCGCCGGTGCCACGGTTTCGGTCGGTGGGTTCCCGGCCATCAATGCCGACCTGAAGAAGGCGTATAACAGCGACCTGCGAGAAATCATCGGGGTGACACTGCTCATCATCTTTCTGGTGATGTGTCTGCTGCTGCGGGCGGTCGTCGCGCCGCTTTACCTGCTGGGTACGGTGCTCCTCACCTACATCGCGTCACTGGGCATCGGCGTGCTGGTGTTCCAAGTTCTCCTTGGGCAACAACTCGATTGGGCTGTCCCGGCCATGACCTTCGTACTTATCGTCGCCGTCGGGGCCGATTACAACATGCTGTTCATCTCGCGCCTGAGGGAGGAGAGCACCCGCAATATGCGGGTCGGCATCATTCGGACCGTGCGCCAGACCGGCTCGGTGATCACCTCGGCCGGGCTGGTGTTCGCCGCCAGCCTGTTGGGCATGATGGTCGGCTCGGTGAACCAGATGGTGCAGATGGGCTTCATCATCGGCGTGGGCATTCTGCTGGATACCTTCATCGTCAGGACCCTGATGGTTCCGACCCTCGCGCAGGCCTTCGGCAAGCTGAGTTGGTGGCCGTCCAAGGCGTGAGGGCGGGCCTGTTAGGACAGCAAGGCCGGATGGGGCAGTGGCGCAAACGGGTCGGCGACTCGCGGCGTGAAGGTCCCGTGGAACCCGATGGGTAGGTGATGCGTCAGGTGCGCCACCGCCAATGGGCCCTGCTCGACATCACGCGCGTCGAGAATCACTAACTGCGAACGGTTTTCCACAAGATCGTGATTGACCGCGAGCAGCCAGCCGTCATCCTGTGCCGCGTCTTTGTTGCGCGGCACGAAGATCGGTTCGCAGACCGAGGCCTTCCCGAAATCGCAATGTGTCATGGTGCCGGTGCGATGGTCGAACTTGAAGATGCCGTTGTAGTGGCCCTCGCGCTCCAGCGTTCCGGCGGTGTAGGTGATCTGATGATTACGCGTGGACTGTCGCCAGTCATATTGCGGGAATTCGATTTTCGCGGACTGTGACACCACTTCCTCGGTGATCCTGCCGGTTGGTGATATGCGGAATCGAACCAGGTGACTGTCCGGAAATTCGCGGACTACCAGATGGTGATGAGGATTTGGGTGGTCCTTCGGCCCCATGGCGGCGTCCAGTGTTCGTCGTAAGAAATCCAGGCTCTCGTACCTAACGAATTCCACCACCGCGTCGGGCCCGTCTTGGAATGCGTTGGTGACGTGGATATGCAGCTGTGGATCATGTTCGAAGACAAGTGGCTTGGAGCCGTCTCTGGGGACCAGTATGAACTTGGTGCTCCCGTTGGTGAGTTGGTATTCGAGGCTTTCGTCGAAGCTCTTCCCGCGGATGAGCTGTCCGATGTTGGGCCGGATGGGGTCGAGCACGAATACGAGATACTTCTCCGTCAGTGCGAAGTCATGGTTCCATCCCATGTCCCAGAGAGTCACCGAATTTATCTGTGACATCCTCCCGTCAGCGCTCACGCGATAGCAGCGAAGTCGAGGTGTGGGAAAGACATCCAGACCGAAGTTGAACATCTCGCCGGTAACCGGATCCCACTTGGGGTGTGCGGAGAAGGCGCCGACATATCCGAGCTTGCCGCCAAAGTCATTGGTACCCAAGGTTTCCAGCGTGTTCGGGTCGATCCGGTGTGGCGGACCGCCTTCCCAGAGTGCCAACATCTCGCCACCAAGCGGAACGATGTTGGTGTTCGCCGTGTTCGCGGGCAGCCGGAGATTGGCGAGCAGTTTCCCGGGGACGTTGGTGGTGATGCCTCGCCTGCGCATCGCGCTGTCCTGCAACCCGTCCCGGAATTGTTGGGTGCGCACGTATCGGTTCGTGAAACGCACCGATGAACCGTCCAGGATGAAACGCGACACCATGCCGTCGGCGTCGAATATCGTGCGAAGCACCGTGGTTCCGACCTCGAACTTGCCGGGGCCAATGCGGAAAAGCGTGCCGGTCAGTTCGGGCGGCAGTGTGCCGTCGACCTCTGTGACCTCGTAGTCGTACTCGCGGAGCTGGGATTCGAAGGGGCGGGCGACCAGCTCCTCGAAGTCCGTGTCGGAGGCTGAATGCTCGGGCGCAAGTGTCATGAACTCTCCTAGACCACATTGTCGGGCAGTTTCTGATGACGGGTGTCCTCAACATTAGCGAGTAGGTTGCGTATGTCAAGACGAAGGGCGTTTCAGCGTGACGAACGGGCAGATTCACCGCACGTACGGTGGCAAGACGCGAGAGCAGCGCCAGGATGAGCGGCGCGTGGCACTGGTGCGGGCGGGCCGTGAGCTCTGGAGTGACAAGGGGCTGGCCGCGGTCACCGTTCGGGGTGTTTGTGCTCGGACCCGGCTGACCGATCGATACTTCTATGAGCAGTTCTCGGTGATCGGCGACTTGGTTCTACAGATCGTGGACGACGTGTTCGCCGAACTGTTCCAGTCGATGGCAGAAGCCGGCCGGGTGGCTGGCGACAACCCGCATGCGCAGCTGACGGCGGGGCTCACGGCCTATCTTGAGCAGTCCATCGCGGACCGGGCGGTCCTGCGGATTCTGACATCCGATCTGGACGGATTTCCCGGGCTGGCCGCCAAGCGCCGCAGTCTTCAGCACCGTGTCGCGCGGGCAATACTTCTGACCATTGCGCCAGAGGTCTCGAAACCAGAGCCAGCCCTGCTCGATAGGGCCGTGTTCGGGGTCGGGGGCGTCACTCTCCTCATGGAGGACTGGCTCGCCGATGAAAATAGGTGCAGCGCCGGCGAACTGGGAGCCAAGGCTACCGACATGTGTATGCGCCTGCTGGGGCCGCTGACCTAGCCGTGGCTCAGGAACTTGGTGGGCCGTAGGTACAGGATCACCCGGTCCGCCTCATCGCCGGTGCTCTGTCCAGCCCACGGAGCCTGGTAGAGGTGAGCCAGTTCCTGGATGAATGACCCGGTGGGATCGTCGTCGATCTGGTCGATGGTGCCCCGCACCTCGAGGTATCGGTACGGGTTCGTGGGGTCCAGGATCGAGAAGGCGACGCGTGGCTCGGTCTGGATGTTGCGGAACTTGGCCCGCTTGTTGGTGTGGGTGAATCGCAGCCGCTCGCCGTCCCAGCTGAACCACATTGGACTGGACTGTGCGGAACCGTCGCCGCCGATCGTGGCCAGGTGGCCATAGAGCTGCTGTTCCAGGAGATCTTCGAAGCCTGCGGGGATTTCTGGCATGACCTATTTGAACATTCGGGCGGCACGGATGCTTCCCCGGTCAGACATGACGGATAGCTTCCGTTCGATTCGCCGGGAGCCAAAGACTGTTGTGCACTGGTCGGTGTTCCTAGGTTCGATCGCATGACATCGGCACCTGCTGCGCCCCCGCGGGCTCGGGTGCCAGCGGAGACTGCCGAGCCGCTGCGGGTGCGGCGCCGTCCGCGTCCGGGCAACTGGATCCTCTCGGGTGTGGCGCTGCTGTTGGTGGCGATGTTCGTGCATGGTCTGGTGCGTAACCCGGGATGGGACTGGCCGACCTTCGCGCGGTATTTCACCGCCAAGTCGGTGCTGGCCGCGCTGTGGCTGACCATCCGGCTGACCATTTACGGCACGGTGCTGGGGTTTGTGGTCGGTGTCGCGCTGGCGGCCGCGCGCCTCTCCAAGAACCCGGTCCTGCAGGTCATCTCGTGGACCTATGTATGGATCTTTCGGTCCATACCGTTGATCGTGCAGCTGCTGTTCTGGTTCAACATCGCCTACCTGTACGACACCATCAGCTTCGGGATTCCTTTCGGGCCGAGCCTGATCACCGTCGACACCAACGAGCTGCTGAGCGGTCTGACCGCCGCGGTGATCGGGTTGACCCTGCACCAGGGCGCCTATTTCGCCGAGATCATCCGGGGCGGAATTTTGTCGGTCGACGAGGGCCAGCTGGAAGCCGCTGCAGCCCTCGGTATTCCGCGACGGCGTCAGTTCTTCCGGATCGTGCTGCCGCAGGCCATGCGATCGATCATGCCCAATGCAGCCAACGAGGTCATCAGCCTGGTGAAGGGCACGTCCATTGTGTCCACCATGGCCATCGCCGATCTCTTCTACCAGGTGCAGGTCATTTTCGGGCGCAACGGACGCGTGGTTCCGCTGCTCATGGTGGCGACGATCTGGTACATCGTCATCACCTCGGTGCTGACGGTGGTGCAGTACTACATCGAGCGGCACTATGCGCGGGGTGTCAGCAGAGGGACCGGCCCGTGAGCACCATCGAGGTGCGCGGGGTGCGCAAGTCGTACGGTCAGCTGCTCGCGTTGCACGATGTGGATCTGACCGTGGAACAGGGGGAAGTGACGGTCATCATCGGTCCGTCCGGGTCCGGAAAGTCAACGCTCCTGCGCACGCTGAACCATCTGGAGAAGGTGGATGCTGGGACGGTACGGATCGACGGTGAGCTCATCGGATACCGGCAGCGGGGATCGGTGCTCTACGAGCTGTCGGAGCGGGCCATCTTGCGTCAGCGGTCGCAGGTCGGGTTCGTGTTCCAGAACTTCAACCTGTTTCCGCATCTGACGGTGCTGGAGAACGTCATTGAGGCGCCCTTGGCCGCACGGCGAGGTCCGCGAGCCGAGCTGATTGCCGAGGCGACCCGGCTGCTCGAACGGGTGGGAGTCGCCGACAAGGCGGCGGAGTATCCGCGGCGACTCTCCGGTGGCCAGCAGCAGCGGGTGGCCATCGCACGCGCATTGGCATTGCGGCCCAAGGTCATTCTGTTCGACGAGCCAACATCGGCCCTCGATCCTGAGTTGGTGACCGAGGTGCTCGACGTGATCCGTCAGCTTGCCCGCGATGGCGCCACCCTGGTGATCGTGACGCACGAGATCGGTCTGGCCCGGGAGATCGCCGACACCGTGGTCTTCATGGATCATGGCGCCATCGTCGAGCAGGGTCCGCCGACGGAGGTGCTGGACAACCCGTCGCACCCGCGTACTGTCGGCTTCCTCTCGAAAGTGCTGCCATGAGAAGCCTTGTCGTCCTGCTCTGTGCTGCGGTGCTCGTCCTCAGTGGTTGTGGGTCGGGAGTTGACCCGGCGACATCAACCTCCTTCAATCTGAGCCCGAACCAGGACCGAGTGCATGCCGCCCGGGTGGACGAAATAGCCGCCGAGGTGCCCGCGGCAATTCGGGAGCGCGGCACCCTCGTTGTCACCGGGGACGCCAACTCCGCACCGCCACTGCGGTTCTACGCCGATGACGACAAGACGATGATCGGTATTGAGACGGATTTCGCCTATCTAGTGGCGGACATCCTGGGGTTGCGCGTTGACCTGCGTTCGGCCGATTGGGCGCAGAACTTCGTCAAGGTCGACTCGGGCGAGGTCGATGCGTTCATCTCCAATGTGACGGTGACCGAGGAGCGCAAGGAGAAGTTCGACTTCGCGACATACCGTCTGGACAATGTCAGTTTTGAGGCTCGACGATCGCTGGACTGGAAGGTCCAGGGTGCCAGGGATATTGCCGGCAAGACCATCGGCGTCGGGTCGGGTACCAACCAAGAGGCGCTGCTGGTCCGGTGGAACGAACAGAATATCGCGGCAGGTCTTCCCGCCGCTGATCTCAAGTATTTCCAACAGACCACCGGCTACTACTTGGCGCTGGCCTCCGGTCGCATCGACGCCTATGTGGGACCCAACCCAACGGCGGTATTCCATTCGGGGGCGACCGGACAGACCAAGCTAGTGGGCACCTTCTCGGGTGCGGGGGACGCACTGCAGGGGGAGATCGCGGTGCTCACCAAGAAGGACAATGGCCTGGTCCGCGCCCTCGCAGACGCCGTCAACCATGCCATTGCCAGCGGGACGTATCGTAAGGTGTTGCAGCGCTGGGGATTGGAAAGCGAGGCGGTCGCCAAGTCAGAGATCAATCCCCGCGGACTACCCAGGCAAGGATGACATGACGGCGTGCGAGGATCTGCTGCAGTTCGTGACGGTGGAGCAGCAGGATCCCTTGGCGGCCCCGCTACTGGCCGAGCTGGCGGTCGAGTACAGCACCCGGTACGGCGGAACCCTTGACGAGCATCACGACTTCCTGGTCAACTACCCGGCCGCCCACTTCACGGCTCCCGACGGTGGGCTGCTGATCGGCGTGCAAGGCGGTGTGGCGGTCACCGGTGGCGCTTTCCAGCGTTACGACGCGGATACCGCCGAACTCAAGCGGATCTGGACATCCAGTGCCCATCGTCGCCAGGGCCTCGCGGTGCGCACGCTGGCCGCATTGGAGCTCGAGATCCGCGGCCGCGGGTATCGACGCATCTACCTCACCACCGGTCCGCGCCAACCCGAGGCCAAGGCGCTGTATCTCGCCGCGGGGTATCGACCGCTGTACGACCCCACCTTGTCCGCCGAAGAGGTCGGTATCCATCCGTTCGAGAAGGATCTCTAGGCCGCCCTCGCCCAACGCGGCAGCGACTGCCGTCGCCGCGCCACGATCATGAGGTGGTCGTGATAACGGTCGGCCAGGCTCTGTAGTTCGCCGCGCACCTCGGGGTCGAAGATGCGGTCGACCTCCGCCTGTGACGGACCAATCTCATTGCCGTAGTGGACCTCCCACCAGGACTCCTCGAAGAACAGCGCCTCTGCCTCGATGACGGTCAGATCATCGGGGCAGGCGTACCCCTCGATGCGGGCCAGTGGCAGCTCGTCGACGACTTGCGGACCTGTCGGTATCGCGCCGAGCTCTGGTTGGGTAACCCCGCAGTCCCCGGTACGCGCGGCCCAGCGCACGGAGCCGTCGGTCATCCGGGTGGCACGCAGGTGCCGACGGGTCTTGAGGTCGTGATGGTCGTGGCAGACCGGGTGCAGATTCTCGAAGATGGTCCAGCCGCCGCACATCGGTGCGTCGTGATCGAACTCGACGATATGGTCCAGTTCGCATCGACTCGATGACATCGAGCAGCCTGGGAACGTGCAGGTAGGAAAGGCAGCTCGCACCCCGTCCGCGAGCCCGGCGGGGGGACGGTAGGTGAGTGCACCGGGCGGTGGATCCGTGTATCCGCCGCGGCCATCCGTGGGCGCGGGCTGTGGCGCTGCTGCCGTCGGGGGCGCCGAACCCGGTGCTGGGGTGTCGGTGATCGGTGCGGGCAGCGGCGTGCGCTTCACCACCGATCGACCGACGACGGTGGGCGCCATCTTGCGCAGCTCCGTGAAAATTGCTTGCCAGTGGGCATTTTCGGCAATCTGTCGTGCCAGTTCAGGATCGATCGCCGAGCCGTCGCCGAGCCGCGCGGGATTACTGGCCAACCCCAGGAGCGTCTCCAAATCCACCACCACCTGCGCGAGATGCAGATGCTGAGGTGGGGCCTTGATGCCGAGATACGGACAATCGCTGACGCCGCATTGGCATTGGATGTGGTGCCCTCCCGCGAGGATCGACATAAAGGCATCCGCCATGCGCTGCCCATGGGTGCGTGGATCCTGCCGGCATACGGTGGACGCCACATCCTCGATCCTTCGCTCCGCCGTCCGGGCCTCCAACAGGGTGAGATGCGCTGTCAGGAAGGCCATCCCATCGGGGCTGGGCTGGACGCGAACATAGCGATTACCGGCGGCCTGCTCGCGGGCACGGGCCGCCTCGTCGGCATCATGCCGGATCCAGCGTCGCCAGATCGCGGACCGGAGACGTTGTGGCGGAAGCGTCTTCGCAAGCTCGGTAACCTCGGCGCTTATCACGTCGATGGTGTTCTGCGAGGCGGTAGCCAGCACCGAGCTGATCACGCACGCGTTGGCGTAGGACAGGTCCCCGTCGAGGAATGACTTTTCCACCAATGGCATCCGACGGCCCACCTGCTCGGCGCAGGTGATCAGCGTGGAGGTCGCCGATCGCGACAACCCCAGTGCCAACCCGATCTCTGCGCGGGCGAGCCTGACACCGGTCACCTCCTCGCCGTACTCGGCAAGCGACTGACACATGCGCTCTTCCAACACCCGCAGCGCCAGTAGAACACGTTGTGCTGCAGCGCGATTCTCGGCGTGTGCTCGATCACGCATCTCGTCGAGCAGATGGGCCACCAGCTGGTCCGGGGCCGCATCCGGCTGAAACGAGGGATCTACACCGACATCCGGCGGGCATACCCCGTCCCCGGTATCTATCCGTCGAAACAGCTCGTCAAGCTCGGCGCGACGTCGGGATTCCTTGTTGGATAACCACTCTGCCTGCTCAGTCTCATTGGCCAACCACTGTTCGATCGGATCGACGAATGCCGCGTGGGCCTCATCCTCCTCGGCGGCCTGCGCGGCCATCATGAGGTCGGCCTGCTCGGAGGTGAGAAGCCTCACCCTTGAATCGAACATACGTTCGAGTATAAATGTGGTCCCGCCTCGCGTCAAGAGAAGGGTTTGCGCATCCGCACGGCCTGTCGGGCCGGCCGCCATCAGGTCGAGCAGCACCTTGGCGCACGCCCGGTCCACGGGTGCGGCGGCGACACCGAGTGCGGACCAGTCCCAGAAGGCCTCACGCGCTCCCTTTCCTTCAGGGTGAGATTAACGCCGTCATCACTCGGATCGCGGGCGTTGAGCCAACTGTGACGACACTGCTCGGCCTGGCCCTGGACGGGTACGGGTGGCATCCCAGCCAGGACAAGCACGCCAATGGCCCCCTCACCGGGAAGTACTGGACCGAACAGGTCCAGCTCGCCGAGCGTGGGCTATTGGATTTCGTAACCTTCGAAGACTCCTTCGCGCGGACTCCCGGCGGCCGCCTTGACGCGGTGCTGACCGCCGCGCGCGTGGCGCCGGCGACAACGCATATCGGACTCATTCCGACCGCACCGGCCACCCATAACGAGCCGTTCCACATCTCCAAAGCGATTGCCACCCTGGACATCGTGTCCGGTGGTCGTGCCGGCTGGCAGGTGACCATCGCCGATACCGAGGAAGAGGCCGATGCATTCGGCCGCACCAAGGTTCTGCCGCTGCAGGACCTGCTCGACGAGGCCGCGGACGTCGTCGAGGTGACCCGACGGTTGTGGGACAGCTGGGAGGACGACGCCGAGATCAGAGACCTGGACACCGGCCGCTTCATCGATAGGGAGAGGCTGCACTACGTCGACTTCGAGGGCCGGTTCTTCTCGGTCAAGGGGCCGTCCATCACCCCGAGGTCCCCGCAAGGGCAGTCGGTGGTCGCGGCGCTGGCCCGCAGCCGTCCCGGGCAGGTGTTCGCCGCGAAGAATGCCGATATCGTCTTCGTCACCCCGCACGACGGGGCATCCGCCGCCGAAATCCCGGCACGCCTGCACAACACGTCGAGCCATCGCATCATCAAGGTGCTGGCAGACCTCGTGGTCGCGTTCGGTCGCGATGACGAATTCCACTCGGATGCTGCCATATTCACCGGATCGGCCGCGGAGCTGGCGGACCTTATCGGTCAATGGCACGAATGGGGAATAGACGGATTGCGCCTGCGACCGGCCGTCAACGCGCTCGATATCCCGGTCATAGTTGACGAACTCGTGCCCCTTCTTCAGGCCCGCCACGGGTTCCGCACGCAGTATGAGGCTGGCGCCTCCGAAACTCTCAGAGCGCGGTTCGGCCTGCCTACCGCCACCAACCGCTATGCAAGGAAGTCGGCATGAACGTCCCATTGTCGGTTCTCGACCTGTCGCCAGTCAGCCAAGGATCGGATGCCGCCACGGCACTGCGTAATTCAGTCGATCTGGCCCAGCGCGCCGAACAATGGGGCTACCGCCGTTACTGGCTCGCCGAACACCATTTCGTCGCGGTGGCCAGCACCGTGCCCGCCCTGGTGATCGCGCAGGTCGCCGCCGCCACCAGTCGCATCCGGGTCGGTGCCGGTGCAGTCCAGGTCGCCTCGACCACGGCGGCCGCGGTGGTCGAGAGCTTCGGCATCCTCGATGCGCTGTACCCCGGACGCATCGACCTCGGGCTCGGGCGAACGGGCCATCGGATCAGGGACCGTCTCGCCGGTAACGAGAAGAAGCCCGAACCCGCACCGGCCCGGGACGTCGATGGACTGTTCATCCCGCAGCCGCCCGCTGAGTTCGGGATCAAGGACAACCCGAAGCTGCGCGCGACCGTGGCCACCTTGCAGCAGCCCGGCGCTCAGATCCCAGATTTCGAACAACAGGTGGCCGATATCCAGGCATTCCTCGACGGCACCTATGTGAGCCCGGAAGGCGTTGCGCTGCATATCCGTCCGGGAGAGGGTGCCGATCTGCCGTTATGGCTTTTCGGTTCCAGCAAGGGGGAGTCGGCCCAGGTCGCCGCGCGACGGGGACTGCCGTTCGTGGCGAGCTACCACACCACCCCGTGGTCCACCCTGGAAGCGGTCGAGGCGTACCGCGATGCCTTCCGTCCGTCGTCGGCGCTGACGCAGCCGTATGTGATTGTCTCCGCGGACGCGGTCGCCGCCGATGACGAGCAGACGGCACGCCACCTCACCAGCACCTTCGGACAGTGGGTGCACTCGATTCGTTCCGGGCGCGGCGCCATACCGTATCCCAATCCCGATGATGCACAACCACTTACCGACGAGGAACGCCAACAGGTGGAGGACCGCGTCACCACCCAGTTCGTCGGCGATGCGGGCCAGGTCGTCGAGCGGCTCGATGCCCTGGCGCGGGTCACCGGCGCCGACGAGCTCGTCATCACCTCCATCACCCACCGTCACGAGGACCGGCTGCGCTCCTACGAACTCGTCGCCAAGGAATGGGGGCTTATCTGATGACGGACACCGAAGTCAGGGAAGGCAAGCATCGCAAGCCCATCCACCTCGCCGCGCACTTTCCGGGAGTCAACAACACCACGGTGTGGTCGGACCCGGCCTCGGGCAGCCAGGTCGATTTCGCATCCTTCGTGCATCTGGCGCGCGTCGCGGAGCGGGGGCTGTTCGACTTCTTCTTTCTTGCCGAGGGGCTGCGACTGCGTGAGCATCGTGGCCGGATCCACGATCTCGATGTCGTCGGACGGCCCGATACCTTCACGGTGCTCGCCGCGCTGGGCGCCGTCACCGACCGGCTCGGGCTGGTGGGCACCATCAACACCACCTTCAATGAACCCTTTAACGTCGCACGGCAATTCGCCACCCTCGACCATCTGTCGGACGGCCGGGCAGGCTGGAACATGGTCACTTCATCTGATGCCTTCACCGGCGAGAACTTCCGGCGCGGCGGATTCCTGAACCACGCCGACCGGTACCACCGGGCCGAGGAATTCATCAGCGTGGCACGCAAGTTCTGGGACAGCTGGGACGAGACGGGCGGCGTCAACCCGGTGTCGCATCAGGGGCCGCAGTTCACGGTGCGTGGCGTCGCCAGCGCGCCGGCCTCCCCGCAACGCCATCCGGTGCTGCTGCAGGCGGGGGATTCCGCGGACGGGCGCGACTTCGGCGCCAAGCATGCCGATGCGCTGTTCACCATCCATTCCTCGATTCCGGCGGGGCAGAAGTATTACGCCGACGTCAAGGCTCGGGCCGTCGCGCACGGTCGAAACCCGGATCAGCTCAAGGTCTTTCCCGGAGTCACCTATGTCCTCGGTGACACCGAACACGAGGCGATCGATAAGGCGGCGCATATCAGGGATCAGCAGGTGGGCCCGCATACCGCTCTCGCCTATCTGGAACAGGTGTGGGGCCGTGACCTTTCCGAGTACGACCCGGATGGACCATTGCCGGACGTCGAGCCGACGGGGGACGAGTCGATTACCCGTGGCAAGGCCCGCCATGGCGACCCACGGGAGATCGCCGCGAAGTATCGGGAGCTTGCGGAGGCCAAGAACCTGTCCATCCGCGAACTGATCAAGGAAGTCACCTCGCGCCAGCAGTTCATCGGTACCCCGTCACAGGTGGCGGCGGAGGTGGACCGCTATATCCAGGCAGATGCCTGCGACGGATTCATCCTTGTCCCGCACCTGACTCCGGGCGGCCTCGACGACTTCGTCGACACCGTGGTGCCGCTGTTACAGGAGCGTGGCGCGTTCCGCACCGAGTATGAGGGTGAGACCCTGCGCGAAAATCTCGGGCTAGACCCCGTCAACTCAACCGCCGAGACGGCGCTGAGAGCGTGACAACGTCGCGGTCTCCGATCTGAGTGCCGTCTCGCCGTTAGGCGCGGAGGGCGATCTGGACGGCGTCGCGCAGTGATCCCGTCCACGCCGGTCCGTGACCGGGGGCCAGCACGTCGACCTTGGCATCCCCCACGGCATCCGGTAGGGCCTCGACGCTGCGGCGCGCCTGCTCCATGTCCTTGGTAAACGGTGTGGGTAGCAGCTGTGGCCCGGAACGTGTCGCGATCGGGTGCCCGGTGATGATCGCATCGCCCACCACCAGCACGTGACCGGCGACCAGGAACGAGCAGTGACCGCCGGAATGCCCGGGGGTGGGGATGGGAACCGGCGCACCGGGCAGCTCCGCGAGCTCGGGGCCTATCGGCGCAGCCGTCGAAATGCCGTCGCGCACCCCTGCCCCTAGACGCATCGCGTGGATAACCCACGGCAGCCATCCCGGGCGCCACAGATTCAGCACCACCTTGAACGGCTGAGCCTGGTCGACATAGTCGCGCCGCACATTGCCTAACTCGGCGCTGTGGGCGTATACGGGGACCCTATGCTCGGCAGCCCACCAGATCGCGGTTCCCATGTGGTCGATGTGCCCGTGTGTGAGCACCACCGCCCGCACGTCTTGCGGTTTATGTCCGAGCGCCGCAATGGATTTCAGTACGTCGTCACGATCTCCCGGATAGCCGGAATCGAAGAGAGTGACACCGGAGCCGTCCGACGCGATCACCCAGTTCACCGCTTCCCCGTTGACCACATGCACGGCGTCGCTGACCTGGGTGATCTCGACCATGGAATGGAGACTATCCGGGGTGTGGTTAGGGTGGTTGGAGATCCGACTAGTCAATGGGAGAAGCGCCTGTGGCACGCGAACTGAAACTGGGATACAAGGCATCGGCAGAGCAGTTCGCGCCGCGTGAGCTCGTGGAGTTGGCCGTTGCCACCGAGTCTCACGGTTTCGACAGCGCCACCGTGAGCGATCACTTCCAGCCGTGGCGCTACAACGGTGGCCACGCCCCGTTCTCGCTGGCCTGGATGACCGCCGTCGGTGAGCGCACCCAGCGTCTGCAGCTCGGCACCTCGGTGCTCACCCCGACGTTCCGGTACAACCCGGCCGTCACCGCACAGGCCTTCGCCACCATGGGCTGCCTGTATCCGGGCCGCATCTTCCTGGGTGTCGGTACCGGCGAGGCGCTCAATGAGATCGCCACCGGGTTCATCGGCGAGTGGCCGGAGTTTAAGGAGCGGTTCGCGCGGCTGCGCGAGTCGGTACGGCTGATGCGCGAGCTGTGGACTGGTGAGCGCGTGGACTTCGAGGGCGAGTACTACCGCACCAAGGGTGCCGCCATCTACGACGTGCCCGAGGACGGCATCCCCGTCTACATCGCCGCGGGCGGTGCTGTCGTCGCCAAGTACGCGGGCCGCACCGGCGATGGCTTCATCTGTACCTCCGGTAAGGGCGAAGAGCTGTACAAGGACAAGCTCATCCCCGCGGTCAAGGAGGGCGCGGCGGCTGCCGAGCGCACATTCGACGATATCGACCGGATGATCGAGATCAAGATCTCCTACGACCCGGACCCGGAGAAGGCGCTGGAGAACACCCGCTTCTGGGCGCCGCTGTCGCTGACCCCCGAGCAGAAGCACAGCATCCACGACCCGATAGAGATGGAGCGGGCCGCCGACGAGCTGCCCATCGAGCAGGTCGCCAAGCGCTGGATCGTCGCCTCCGATCCCGACGAGGCCGTCGAGAAGGTTGCCGACTACGTCGGTTGGGGCCTGAACCACCTGGTGTTCCATTCTCCCGGGCACGATCAGAAGCGATTCCTGGAGCTCTTCAAGAACGATCTCGAACCCCGCTTGCGGAAGCTGGGATGAGCGCTAGCGCGAAGACCCGGAGGCACAGATGAGCCTGCTGCGGCGTTTCGTCGACGCGGTGAACACCGTGCCGGTGATAGCGCTGAACGTGCCGGGGCTGCGCAGCCTGGCGGGTCGGTACTTCACCGTCGTCACCTACACCGGCCGCCGATCCGGACAGATTTTCAGCACGCCGGTGAACTACTGGCGCTCGGGCGACGACATCGTGATCTGGGTCGGAATCCCAGACACCAAGACGTGGTGGCGCAATTTCCTCGGCGAAGGGCAGCCGCTGCAGCTTCAGCTGAATGGGGTTGACGTGCCCGGATACGGTATCGCGAAGCGCGACGACAACGGTCGCGTGACGGTGACGGTTCGTCTCGGTGAGAGCGCCTGAGCAAGGTCAGTCAGTCGGTAGGGTCAGGCCATGCATGACGACCGACGCATTGTCGAGGACCGCATTCGGCGCTTCGTTGACAAGCGGCTGAACGGTGCCATCTACGTGGACGCGGTTCCGCTGACGGTGACCGCGTGGGCTGTGCCCGGAGAGCCCGTGCCCTTCACCGAAGCGGTGGAGCACCAATTCAGCGAGATCGATCCCGGGACGCCGTGGGGGCCGCCATGGTCGACCATGTGGCTGCATGTGACGGGAACCGTTCCCGAACAATGGCGCGGTCGTTCTGACGGCGCCCCCGAGATGAGAGTGGAACTCGGCTTCACCGGAGGCCCGGGCTTCAACGCCGAGGGGCTGGTGTACCGGCCCGACGGCACGGTGGTGAAGGGGATCGCCCCGCGCAACGCCTTCGTGCCGATCGACGATCTGGATGCGCCGGTGGACCTCTATATCGAGGCCGCCGCCAACCCCGATATCGGTAAACACTTCTGGTCGCCGATGCCGTTGGGGGACAAGGCCACCTCTGGAGACGAGGCGCTCTATCGGTTGGGGGGTATCGATCTCGCGCTGCGGGACCTGAACCTGTGGGGGCTGCAGCAGGACATCGCCACCTTGGACGGCCTGATGCACACGCTCCCCGAGGATCTGCCGCGCCGACACGAGATTCTGCGTGCCCTGGAACGCATGTTGGACACGGTGGATCCCGATGACCTCGCGGGCACCGCGGCCGCCGGACGTGCCGAACTTGCCGAGGTACTGTCGCGACCCGCATATGCCAGCGCCCACCGGATCACGGCTGTCGGGCATGCGCACATCGACTCGGCCTGGTTGTGGCCGGTCCGGGAGACAGTCCGCAAGTGTGCGCGCACCTTCTCCAACATGGTCGATCTGATGGACCGGCATCCGGACTTCCGGTTCGCCTGTTCCTCGGCGCAGCAATACGCCTGGATCAGGGACAAGTACCCCACCCTCTTCGCCCGTATCAAGGAGAAAGTCGCTGCGGGACAGTTTATTCCGGTAGGAGGCATGTGGGTCGAGGCCGACACGAACATGCCCGGCGGAGAGGCGATGGCGCGCCAGTTCGTGGCAGGCAAGCAATTCTTCCTGGACGAGTTCGGAATCGACACCCCGGAGGTGTGGCTACCCGATTCGTTCGGCTACTCCGCGGCGATGCCTCAGATCGTGACCGCTTCTGGATCGGAATATTTTCTTACACAGAAGATTTCGTGGAATTCTGTCAACCCGATGCCACACCACACCTTCATTTGGGAAGGGATCGACGGCACCGGGGTGTTCACGCATTTCCCGCCCGTCGACACCTACAACTCCGACCTCGGCGGCGGAGACCTCGCCCACGCTCAACGCAACTACCGCGACTCCGGTGCGGGCACGATGTCGCTGGTGCCCTTCGGCTATGGGGATGGCGGCGGTGGCCCCACCCGTGAAATGCTCGCTTACGCAAAGCGAAAGCGATCCCTGGAGGGATCGCCGACGGTAACCTTGGGCACCCCGGCAGAGTTTTTCGCAGCCGCCCAAGCCGAATACGTCAACCCGCCGCGCTGGTCCGGTGAGCTGTACCTCGAGCTGCACCGCGGCACCTACACCTCTCAGGCGAACACGAAGCAGGGAAACCGCCGCAGCGAGCATCTGCTGCGTGAGGCCGAACTGTGGGCGGCGACGGCCGCCGTGCGCGTGGGCTTCGAATACCCGCATAAGGAGCTGCAGGAGATCTGGGAATTGGTGCTGCTGCAGCAGTTCCACGACATCTTGCCCGGTAGCTCCATCGCCTGGGTCCACAGGGACGCCGAGCGAAACTATGCCGCCATCGCGAAAAGGCTTGGCGCCATCATCGAATCAGCGACTCGGGCGTTGGCAGGAACCGGAGACCGGGCACTGGTCTTCAACGCCGCCCCCCACGATCGCGACGGGGTACCCGCACTGGGCGCGGCTGTCGCCGAGCAGCCGCGGTCGGTCACTCCCACAACAGTCTCGGGAGGGTTCCGGCTGGACAACGGCATTCTCTCCGCCGCGTTCGACGCCGACGGCCTGTTGGTCTCGCTCATCGACGCTGCCAGTGGGCGCGAGGCCATGGTCGGCCCCGGAAATCTGATGCAATTGCATCGCGATACACCGAACCAATGGGATGCCTGGGATATCGATGGGTTCTATCGGAACACCGTCACCAACCTGACGTCGGCGGAATCGGTCGCCGTAGCCGGCGATGCGCTGGTCATCGAGCGGGCATTCGGCAATTCGCATCTTGTGCAACGGATCACGCTGCGGGACGGATCGCCTGCGCTGGACATTGAGATCGATATCGACTGGCACGAATCCGAGAAGTTGCTCAAGTTGGCGTTCCCCTTCGATGTGCAGGCCGACCGGTCGGCATCGGAAACCCAGTTCGGCCACGTGTATCGGCCCACGCACGCCAACACCTCGTGGGATGAAGCCAAGTTCGAGATCTGCGCACACAGGTGGGTGCATGTGGGTGAATCCGGGTACGGGGTGGCGGTGGCCAACGATTCGACCTATGGGCACGACATCAGCCGGCGCGGGTCCACCACCTTAGTGCGGATGTCGCTGCTACGAGCGCCACTTTTTCCGGACCCCGACTGCGACCAGGGACGTCATCAGCTGAGGTTCGCGGTGCGTCCGGGCGCGCTGATCGGTGACGCCGTCGAAGAGGGATACCGGCGCAACCTCGACCCGAGGGTCGTCAACGGCGGGTTGGAGAGCATCGAACCGCTTGTCAGCCTCGATAATCCGGCCATTGTGGTGGAATCGGTGAAGTTGGCCCTCGATGGCTCGGGAGACGTCATCGTGCGGCTCTACGAGTCGCGGGGCGGACGGGCCGATGCAAAACTCCTCACGAACTTCGACCACCAACGGGCGATCGTCACCGACCTGCTGGAGCGTCCGATCGACGCGCCAGCAGGTGTCAGCATTGATGGCAACGAGATTCGGCTGACGCTGCGACCGTTCAAGATCCTCACGCTGCGATTCCCTGGCGTAGAAAGGCGCGCATGACAGAGCCCAAGGCCTCAAGTATCTACATCGCCTCACCCGAAGGCGATACCGGAAAGTCCACTGTCGCATTAGGTGTGTTGCATCGGCTGGCCGCATCGGTGGCACGCGTGGGTGTCTTCCGCCCCATCGCGCGGTCCGGGGAAAGCGTGGACTACATCCTGGAACTGCTGCTGGAGCAGAGCACCGCCGACCTCGCGTATGAGGACTGTCTTGGCGTCTCGTACCACGATGTGCACCAGGATCCGGACGCGGCGATCGCGGAGATCGTCGACAGGTACCACGCGGTCGCGGAGCGTTGTGACGCGGTGGTCATCGTCGGCAGTGACTACACCGATGTCGCCAGCCCCAGCGAATTGAGCACCAACGCCCGTATCGCCGTCAACCTGGGTGCGCCGGTTCTGTTGACCATCAAGGGATTCGATCGGAGCCCCGAGGAGGTGGCTGCCGTCGCCGAGCTCTGTCTCGGGGAGCTCAAAGCGCAGCGTGCGCACACCGCCGCGATCATCGCCAATCGGTGCAACCCGGATCAGCTGGACAAGGTGAGCGAGGCTCTCGCGCGATTCGGCAAGCCCGCCTGGGTGCTGCCCGAGGTGCCGTTGCTGGTCGCGCCATCGGTCGAGGAACTCATGAAGGCCGTTGACGGCTCATTGGTCAGCGGCGACGAGGCGCTGCTGTCTCGCGAGGCCACGAGTTTCATGGTGGCGGGAATGACTGCCGAGCATGTCCTGGAGCGTCTGGAGGAGGGGCAGGCGATCATCTTCCCTGCCGATCGGTCAGATGTGCTGTTGGCGGTGGCGAGCGCACATGTGGCGGAGGGGTTTCCGTCGCTATCCGCCGTCATTCTCAATGGTGGGCTTAAGCTGCATCCGCGGATCGAGGACCTGGTCGACGGACTCGGCCTGCGGCTGCCGATCATCGCGACGGATTCGAGCACCTTCGAGACGGCAAGTGCTGCCGCGCATTCCCGCGGCCGGGTGACGGTTGCCTCGGCCCGCAAGATCGATACCGCGCTCGCGCTGATGGACCAGTGCGTCGATGGGGCTGAACTCATTGCGCAGCTCGCTATTCCGATACCTTCGGTCACCACCCCGCAGATGTTCGAGTACCAACTCCTGGACCGGGCACGTGATAACCGCAAGCGCATCGTGCTCCCCGAGGGAGATGACGACAGGATTCTCAAGGCGGCGGGGCGACTGCTCCAGCGTCGGGTTGCCGATCTGACCATCCTGGGCGAAGAGGCCGAAATCCGCGCGCGGGCTGCCGAACTGGGTGTCGATATCTCGAACGCCGTTGTCGTCAATCCCAAGTCTAGTGAGCTCGCCGAGCAGTTCGCGGGCCAATACTTCGAGCTGCGCAAGCACAAGGGGATGACGGCCGATCGAGCGCGCGAGATCATGCGCAATGTCTCGTACTTCGGAACCATGATGGTGTACAACGACATCGTTGACGGCATGGTCTCGGGTGCGGCCCACACCACCGCACACACGGTGCGCCCGGCCTTCGAGATCATCAAGACCAACCCGGATGTTTCTACGGTATCCAGCATCTTCCTGATGTGCTTAGCCGATCGGGTACTGGCGTACGGGGATTGCGCCATCGTGCCCGATCCCACGTCCGAACAGCTGGCCGATATCGCCATCTCCTCGGCGCGGACTGCCGCACAGTTCGGCATCGATCCCCGTATCGCGATGCTGTCCTATTCGACCGGATCGTCGGGCAGCGGAGCCGAGGTCGAAAAGGTCCGCATCGCAACGGAACTGGTCCGTACCAGGCAGCCCGAACTATTGGTGGAAGGGCCCATCCAGTACGACGCGGCGGTCGAGCCCTCGGTGGCAGCCACCAAGATGCCCGATTCCGTTGTCGCCGGACGCGCGACGGTGCTGATCTTCCCCGACCTCAACACCGGGAACAACACCTACAAAGCGGTGCAACGCAGCGCCGGTGCCATCGCCATCGGACCCGTCCTGCAGGGATTACGCAAGCCGATCAATGACCTTTCCCGCGGGGCGTTAGTGGAGGACATCGTGAACACCGTGGCTATCACCGCGATTCAGGCCCAGGACCTGACCCGATGAGTGCAGTTCTGGTTCTCAACTGCGGCTCGTCCTCGGTGAAATACCAAGTTATCGAGCCGGATTCGGGCCGGGTGGATGCTCACGGCCTCGTCGAGCGCATCGGCGAGGAGCCGGTCCGCGATCATGAAGAAGCGCTGCGGCTGGTGTTCGGCTCCATCGACACCGACGACGTCGTCGTGGTCGGTCACCGCGTGGTGCATGGCGGGCAACGGTTCTATCAACCGACGGTGCTCGATGACGCGGTGGTGGCGCAGATCGCCGAGCTGTCCTCATTGGCGCCTTTGCACAACCCGGCAGGAGTGCAGGGCATTGAGGTTGCCCGGCGCCTGCTCCCCGATGTGCCACAGGTGGCAGTGTTCGATACAGCGTTCTTCCACAGTCTGCCGCCTGCCGCGGCCACCTATGCGCTCGATCGCGACGTGGCGGAACGATATGGTGTGCGGCGCTACGGATTCCACGGCACCTCGCATCAGTATGTTTCCCAACAGGCAGCCGTCTTCTTGGGCCGCGGGTACGCCGATGTCAATCAGATTGTGCTGCATCTGGGTAACGGTGCGTCGGCATCGGCCATTCGTGGTGGAAGCGCCGTGGAAACCTCGATGGGGCTCACTCCGCTGGAGGGCCTGGTGATGGGCACCCGCACCGGTGATATCGACGCAGGCATCGTGTTCCACCTGGCGCGCCACGGCATGAGCATCGACGAGATCGACGGCGTGTTCAATCGACGCTCCGGCATGCTCGGACTATGCGGTGCCAACGACTTTCGCGAGGTGCACCGCCTGATCGAGGCTGGAGATGCTGCGGCGAAGCTTGCCTACGACGTGTACGTACACCGGCTTCGCAAGTACATCGGTGCCTATATTGCGACGCTGGGTGGCGCCGACGCCATCTCATTCACCGCCGGAGTGGGGGAGAACGACGCGGTGCTGCGTGCCGATGCCATGGCCGGGCTGGAAGTGTTCGGTATAGAGATAGATGCGGATCGAAACCTATTACGCTCCGGCGAGATTCGGCGTATCTCCACCGACGAATCACGGGTGACGGTGCTGGTGGTGCCGACCAATGAGGAACTGGCCATCGCCAGGGCAGCAGTGGGTGCCGCGCTAGAGCAGTGAAGGCGGGCGCGTGGCATTGGCCAGATCGATCAGCGCATAGCGATGTGTGCGCTCGGTGGCTCGGCGGGCCAGCGCTCGCAGGCTCGTCTCAACCCCTTGGCGTAGGCCGCGTTTGGTAAACGGAACACCAAGGATGTGATGTCCTGTCGAATAATTGGTCTTGATCCAGTCCAGCGCCGTGCCGAGCACCAGCGCCCTAATCTGCAGCACACGGGGTTCCGCCTCGGGGAGCGCCTCGACTCTGCGGGCCGCCTCGCGGATATCGTCTTCGGTGACCTCCGAGAGCGTGCGACCGGACAGTAGCGTGACGGCGCTGGTGAGGCGTGCGGTGGTGAAATGCCTTGAGGTGGGTGGCACGTTATCGAGCATGCGCACGGCCTCTGCGCGTTCCCCGCGTGCGGCCAGGGTACGGGCCAGCCCATATCCGGCGGAGATGACGCTGTTGTCCGTGGACCATACGGTGCGGTAGAAGTCGAGGTTTTTCTCATCACCGGCAAGTTCGGCGGTCGAGGCCAGTGCCATCTTCGGGGCGATCTCACCGGGCAGGACATCCAGAACGGCAGTGAAATGCTTTGTGGCCTGGTCGTAGTCGCCATTGAGGAGTGCCGCCATGCCGCGGTACCAGGTCAGCCGCCACGGTGTGCCCACCCGGTCTTCGAGCTGGTCGAGCTTGCTGTTGGCCTTGGCGACATCACCCAAATCGAGGAGCGCCCGGGCCTCCATCAGCGGTAGTTCCATGGATTCGGTCAGATCCACGCCGTCGGCATCGATCCGGCCCAGTCGGGCGGCCTTCAGTGATTCGAGGGTCTGTATCGGCTGGCTCAGTACGGTCGCCTGTAGGATCGCGGCTCCCACATCGGTGGGATCGAGAAGCGGGACCTGAAGGGCCGTCACGATATCCGGAGCCGTCAGGCTCGGCGGATGGGCGAGCCCGTCGACGTACACGTCGGTATGCGCCACCAACAGGTCAACCCCGAACGTCGACCGGGACGGACTGAAGAGGGTGGACATACCCGGACGTGGAGTGCCTGAGTCCTGCGCCACCACCTCACGGAGCACGCCCACCAGCTGGGTGGCCATCTCCTCGGCACTACCGAATCTCGCGGTGGGATCGGGGTCGATGGCGCGGCGCAAGAACCGGTGGTACGAGTCGTATTTGCCGAGCACGGGGTCCTCGCTCGGCAACCCGTCCTTGTATCGGCCCTTGCGGGTGGGCATTCTCAAGGTCAGTACCGCGAGAGTCCGTCCCACCGTGTAGATATCCGAGGCGATCGTGGGGCCGGTCTTCGTGACCTCGGGTGCCTGGTAGCCGGGTGTTCCGTACAGATTGCCGTAGGCGTTGACGGCGGCCACCGCGCCAAGGTCGATGAGCTTGAGTTGCTCCTCGGTGACCATGATGTTCTCGGGTTTGAGATCGTTGTAGGTGAGTCCGACCGAATGTAGGAAGCCCAGTGCGGGAAGGATTTCGAGCATGTAGGCGATGGCCTGTGCGACGGGAAGGGCGCTGCCCTTGGGTTGCTTGAGCGAGGTGCCGCCGACGTACTCCATCACGATGTACCCGACCGGGTTTCCATGCTGGTCCGGATGCTCGACGAAGTTGAAGATCTTCACGATCGAGGGATGCGCCACCTCGGAGAGGAATCGTCGCTCGGCCATCGCGATGTTCTGTGCCTCGGCGTCGCCCGAGTGCACCAGACCCTTGAGCACCACCGGTCGGTCGTTGACGTTGCGGTCCACCGCAAGATAGATCCAGCCGAGACCGCCATGGGCGATGCAGCCCTTTATGGCGTACTGTCCGGCGATCACGTCGCCCGGATTCAGTTGTGGCAGAAAAGAGAAGGCGGAGCCGCAGGCGGGGCAGGTTCCCTCACTCCGGGCAGGGCCGTCTTCTGTCGAACGCCCGACCGGCTTACCGCAGTTCCAGCAGAATCGTTTGGACTCCTCGACCACCGGATTGGTCATCAACGCTCTTAGCGGATCAATTTCCGGAACGCGCGGGATCTCGACCAGTCCGCCGCCGAGCCGTCGGGTGGGGGAGAGCCGCATCCGGGTGGTGGTGGCGCGGACCTCCGGCTGTGTGATGGATTGAGTGGTGGGCTGGGTGGCTGCCTGAGGGCGGAACACGGCCTGTGTCGACATGGGCCGCATAGTGGAGGCGGAGTCGACGTCCAAATCGGCGAGGGAGGCGGGCCGGGTGCCCGGGCACTCGTCCGCGGAGGGATCGTCGGCCCGATTATCGAGGTCGTCGAGGTCGTCCGGTTCTTCGCTCATCAGTCCCGGTACTTTGCGCTCGGAGGTGCGGGCGCGGGCCCGAGCACGCTCAACCACTTGCGGTACAAGGCATTCCATGTTCCATCGCGCCGGATGCGTTCCAGAGTGCGATTGACGAACCGGACCAGATCTGTGTTCTCCAGCTTGATGCCGATGCCGTAGGGCTCATCGCTCATGTTTGGCCCGATGATGTGCAGATACGGATCCTGGGACATCAGGCCGGCGAGAATCGAGTCGTCCGTGCTCACCGCGTCGACCTGCCGCTGTTGCAGTGCCACAAGGCAATCAGCCCATGTCACCACCGAGATGATGACCGGGGGCGGGGTGATCTCCGAGAGGCGGTTCAGTGAGGTGGTGCCGCGTGCGGCGCACACTCGTCTGCCGGAGAGGTCTTGCGCATTGGTGATGCCCGAATCGCGGGCTGTCAAAATCCGTTGGTAGTTCATCAGATAGACGGTCGAGAAGTTGACCTCCTTGCGCCGCGCGCAGGTGATGGTCATGGTCTTGACGACGATGTCGACCGTCGAATTCTTCAATGCGGCGATGCGATCCGCCGAGGACAGAATCCGGTACTCGACCCGGTCGGGGGTGCCGAAGATATCGCGGGAAACCTCCCCGGCGATATCGACGTCGAATCCCGTCAGCTCACCGGTGATCGGGTCGCGGAAGCTGAACAGATTGCTCCCGATGTCCAGCCCGACCACAAGGCGGCCCCGCTTGCGGATCGCCGCGACCGCATCGTCATTGGCGGCCCTGTCGTTGGTGGGCCGCAGGCTCGCCATGGGGTCGCATGAGGTGTCCACCTTGTTCAGGAGCGCGCGGGTGGGTTCCTGTTCGGTCATTTCGGCGGGGCTCGGTCTCGGCACCGTCAGCTGTGGCAACGGGGTGGAGTTCTCCGTCGTCGAGCATCCGGCCAGCACGGCCGCGATGACCGCCAGCGCGCCGAGCCGGTGGCACGTACGTGTCCGGGCGCCCATCATCGGTACTCGCTCAGTCTTGGCCACAAGCCGACTCCAACGCATATCGCGCCACTCACCGTAAGGATCAACGCTCCCGCGGACGACAAGGTCAAGGCGCGTTCGGCGTTGTGCACCCCCGACCGAAGTTGGCGTCGGCTGTCCTGCACGCCGTTGCGCAACGCCGCGTCGAGACTGTCGAAGGCCGGCGTCGAATCCGTTTCGCTGCTGCCCAGTGCCACCTGGGTGGCGGCCTGGTAGTTGCCGACGGCGATGTAGGCATTGATCCGGTCGTCCGCCTGCCGCCACCTGGTGAGCAGCTGCTGCGCCGTCTCCAGATCCGTGCGGGCGATGGCGTTCGGATTCGACAGGTACTCGCCGATCTTTTGTTCCATCTCGTCGATACGTTCGTAGTAGGACTTCTTGCGGATGCTCTCGTCACCGCGGCGGATGAGCGCGAGGGTCTCGTCGGCGCGGGCCTGTTGGGCCGAGATGACCAGTTGGGTGATGGTTTTCAAGGAGTAGGCGCCGCCGTTGCGCGCGTCGATACCCAGCGAGGCGGAGACGGCCAGCGCGATACTCACCCAAACCACCATAAGCAGTAAGGCGGCGCCGCCGGCGAGCATGCCGGGATTGATCATGCGTCGGGTCTTCTTGGACAACCAGCGATGAGCGAAGGCCCCGCCGATCATGGTGCCCAACACGATGAGGATCACCGGGAAGGGCACCCGAGTCGATGCATTCGTCTCCTGGTCGACGCGGTTGGACGTCTCCTCGTAGAGACGCTGCGCGTCCGGGAGGATGGTCCGTTGCATCAGCGCGGACGCCTCACTCAGATACGAGGCGCCGACGGGATTACTTGCCCTGTTGTTGGTGCGTGCGGTCTCGATCAATCCGGTGTAGACCGACAGTTCGGCGTTGATCCGGCTCAGTAGTTCTTGCATCGGCCTGTCGGTAAGCCCGCTGGAGGCTGCGACGAGCGCGGTCGAGGCATCGGTGATTGCCTGCTCATAGCGTTCCCGAACGCCCTGCGGTTCGGCTCCGGCGATGAAGGCGGTAGCCGCCGCAGCATCGGCGACCGACAGCGTGCTGTACAGCTGTCCGGCCGAGTAGGCCAACGGTTCGGTGTGGTTGAGCACTGTACTCAGGGCGAGCTGCCGGTTCTGCACGCTCGCGGAGGTGGCGACCGCGGAGAGCACTCCGGCGGCGGCGAGGGCGATACCGAGTATCAGAATCTTGCCGGGGGTGGACTTCAGGAACCACCACCACGGATGAGCTGGTACGACGGTAGTCGTCGCGCCGACAGGTTCGGTCGACGGGTGCGCTAGCGGCGTCGTCCCGACAGTCACCTTTTACCTTCCTCTCCCTGGCCTTAATAGGAAGTCTAAGAGCATATTTAGGGATTGGTGGGCGACTCCTGCGTCCCGCCTGGGCCGCCGTCGGGCGTAAGGCCGTCGTCGATGCCGAGTACCCAACTCGCATGAACTCGCACAGCGAGTTCGATCCGCTTAGCCACGGCAACAATGTCGCGAGGGCGCGCCCGGTCCGATTCCCACTGGGCCAAGGTTCCCGGTTTCACGTTGATGAGCGTTGCGAACTCTCGCTGATCCATTCCGGCGAGGCCACGAGCCTTCCGGACTCTATCTCCAAAGGTCCATTGCGGGACCACATACGACATGTCAGCAGTCATGGTCAAAGTGTGGCATACCCATGCAAACCATAGCAATAGGGCAAACGCATGTAAATACATGTAATTACATGCTTGACACTCGATCGCAAAGCATGCTTGCATATGCCTCATGCAAAGCAAGCATGCTTCATTTTCGGGGAAGATGCTCAGCGTCGGTGAAGCGGCGGCCACACTCGGCATCTCGACCGACACCCTGAAACGCTGGGAGAAGGCCGGTCGAATTCGATCGCTACGAACGCCGACCAATCACCGTAGGTATCGACAGTCCGAGGTCGACGAGCTGCTCGCCGAGGTCGCGTCGTGAGCACGCCGGTGTTGGTGACCGTTCAGGACGGCACCCCAACCACCACGTCAGTGGCGATCGCCGAGGGCACCGGTAACGAGCACCGTGCAGTGCTCCAGCTCATCCGCAACAACCTGGACGACTTCAGCGAGTTCGAAAGGGTCGCATTTGAAATGCGACCCTTTGAGACTGCGGGTGGCGTCCAGCACCGCGAGGTCGCCGTCCTCACCGAGGAGCACGCCACCCTCCTGCTCACCTACATGCGCAACAGCGCGGTCGTGCGCGATTTCAAGAAGCGGCTTGTCCGCGAGTTCTGGGAGCTACGCCGCCGCGCCGTCCCCGCGCTTGCCGGTCCCGAGCTCATCGCCGCCGCACTCATCGAGTCGCAGAAGATGCTCGAGGCCCGCGAGGTTCGCATTCACCAGCTCGACTCGGCGCGCGCCATCGATGCTCCGAAGGTGTCCTATGTCGACACGTACGTCACCGACACCGATCTCCTGTCGTTCTCCACGGTGGCGTCGACCAACAACATCACCGAGAAGCGGCTCCGTGAGCTGCTGGTTGAGCACGACTGGATCTTCGTGCAGACGGATTCGCGTTGGTCGGAGGCCAAGTGCAAGAAGGTCGAGCGGCGCCGCTACTCGGAGAAGGCTGACAAGAAGCGCTATTTCCGGCGGGTCGAGACCCATGAAGCGCCGCGATTCCGCGCGTCCGAAGTGATGCACACCCTCAAAATCACCGCCGCTGGTGCCGAGGCCATCGCCCGTCTGGTCGCCAAGCATCAGACCTGAATCCCACTGCACCACAACTGAAAACCCCGACGGCGGGCCATTCCCGCCAAGAAACCACCCGGCCGTCGGGGCCACTGCGACCAACCCAAGGAGGGCTGGCATGTCTCAACCTATCCTCACACCTGCTCAGGTCACGTCCGAGAGCCCTATGTCGTACCCCGCCGCGCTGGCAGAGCTCGACCGCATCACGGCTGACCGTGACCGGCTGGCGCGGAACTTGGACGACGAGCCGGATTCGAAGAAGCACGCCCGCGAGCTGTCCTACCTGATCACCAGGTACCTCAGCAGCGCGCGCGATGACGGTGACCGCGCCGCAATCACGAACCTGGCTGAGCTGTTGCAGCAGACGGGCGCTGCGGTCGATGCGTTGACGACGGAGATCAAGCACTACGCCGACGCGGAGTGCGTGGCGCGTGATGAGTGTGACGAGCTGCGGGAGCGGGTCGCGGATCTGTCCGACGAAGTGGCGGATCTGCGGACGCGGGAGTGCGCTCGGTCGGTGACCTTGTGATCGCTGCCGAGAGCGCGCTGGGGATCGTGTTCGGGTTGGCTGCTGAGTTCCTGCGTGGTGCAGCGGCTTCCGGCGCGACGGTATGCCAGCGGTTGGCTGATCAGCGCAGCGGCTTCTCGGAGTCGGAGGCCAGCGAGTTTCTGGAGGGTGAGGGGCCGGACGAGTTCATTGGTCTGGAGGAGTTTATCGCGACGGCGCCGCCCGAAGTGTTGGCTGAGATGGCGCGCCAACACACCATCGTTGACGCCGAGGTTCATTGCCCGGATTGCAATTGCCCCACGGTCTGCGGATGTGGGCGCGAAATGTACTCCGAGCGTGATCGTCCGGGATCGCTGCAGATGTGGTTCCACTCCGACGACCATTCACCCGTCACGGCCGATTGTGCGAACGCACGCGAAGGACTGGCCGACCGCATCTCCGCCATCCGATCGAGCTGTGCGCACCGAGGTATGAGCACCGCTGCAACCGATTTCGAGATCGCCCGCGATCTGCTGGCTGATTACCGCATCACCAAGAAGTAAGCCCCGCTGCTGGAACAGCGGGGCCAGGCAATGGATCACAACGGAGAGAGGAACCCAATGCCAAGTCAGGAGTCTACCCGCGAGGGCAAGCGTCGGGTGGTGGTCCGGCGGTTGTTCGTCGGGATGCTCGCGGGCGCGGTGCTCGCGATGACCGCGGTGGGGTACGCCCAGCGCGCTCACGCCGCGCCGGAGGTCGGTTGCGAAACCACCAGCTGGGGGTTGTTCGGGTCGCAGCTGCGCACCATCTGCGACGGCCCGAAACGCCCAGATGGCAGCTGGATTCGGGAGCGCCGGATCTGGACGTCGGCGGGTTGGGTGCGGGGGAGTACCTATTGCGGTTACTACTCGTGCACCCGCAGTGAGGGCTACTACCGGTCGGAGTCCACCCAGACTTACGAGCGGTACTTGGTGTTCGACGACAACGTGCTGGGCGACGAGCCGGGCTGGCTGCCTGCCGGAACGGTGGTCGTCCGGTGATGCAACTCGTTACCAAGACCGGAGTAGATGGGTTGCGGGAGATCCGTGCGGTCGATGAGATCGGCACTCTCGCAATGGCGATAGAGCACCATGACGCACGCCGGGAAGGCGAAACCTACTGGCATCTGGCCGTGGTGTACATCGCGCAGAACATGCCCGACCCCGGACCGCCATATCCGGTGCTGAACACCATTGAGGACGCGCAGGCCTGGCTGGAATTCGTCGGTGATCTGCTGAATCGGGCGCGCGAGTTGGCGAAGCGCGACATCGAAGCGTTGGCGGTGTCGGGGTGATGATGCTGCAGCCGGTTTGGACGCCGGCCGATTTCGACGCGACGGTTGCCGCCGCTGCTCTGCAGGAGTCGGTGAGTGTGAGCGGGGCTCGTCACCGCAGGATTCTTGATGGCACCACTGCCTCGCTGCCGACGATCCGGGAAACCAGGGGCCGCAAATACCGAGGACAACACCGCGCCACCAGGTTCCGGCTCTCTGTGGCGGACCTTCAGATCTGTGGCGCGCCGTGACGCGGGTGCTGGCGATCGCAGCCTGGGTGTTGGGCGTGGTGGCGTGGATCTCGCTGGTCATGTTCTGGATCGGCCTGTTCGCTGTCGCGGCAATCCTGTGCGCTGCAGCGATCTTGGTGTGGGGATTCCGGGTCCAAGTCGAAGAGACAGGGGTGATCCGGTGAGCTCAGTAGACCCCGACGAACAGCGCGGCCTATACCGCAAATACGAACTGTTCCGCGTGGGCGATGACGGCGAGCACCGATACCAGGTGTTCGATCCGTTCTTCATCCTCCGGTACGCCACCGATCGGTATGCACGGGTCGCTCTGCTGGCCTACGCCGAGGCGTGTGAAGCCGAATTCCCGGAACTTGCAATGGATCTCCGTGCGGCGGTCACGAGGTCCGGAGGGGTGAATTGATGGCTTACGAGTTCGAGGCCGAGGAGTGGCGTGCGGCCACTCACGCGATGACCGAGAGCGAGCGGGCCGCTGCTGTCGACGAGCACCGCGCGGCGATCGGGCTGACCGGCGACCGTAACGACGCCCGAGACGAAATGAGGCACGACCGATGACCGAAATCGCGGCAGCGGATGGCGTCTATCCCGATGTGCCGGAAGACCAGTACCACGCGGACCGGGGCAGTCTGTCGGTGTCGGGGGCGAAACTGCTACTGCCTCCGTCGTGCCCGGAGAAGTTCCGGTGGGCCATGGACAACGAGCGGAAGCCCAAGAAGGAATGGGACTTCGGGCACGTCGCTCACCACCTGGTTCTCGGCAAGGGGGCTGAGTTCGTGGTCCTGGACCCCGCAGTGCACGGCTTGACGAAGGACGGGAAGCTCTCCGAGAAACCGACCTCGACAGCTCTGTGGAAGGCCGCAGCGGCCGAGGCGCGCAAGAACGGTCAAACTCCGATCTCGCTGGCGGATCACGCCAAGGCCGAGGCGATGGCGGCCAAGGTGTCCGAGCACCACACGGCGGGCCCGCTGTTCTACGACGGTGCTGCCGAAATCGCGCTGTACCACACCGATCCGGAGACGGGTATGCGGCTGCGTGGCCGGGTCGACTGGCTCGAAACCAATGGCGATATCGACGACTACAAGACGTCCACCACTGCCAACCCGACCGAGCTGGTCCGCAAGTTCTGGACGCTGTCCTACTTCATGCAGGCGGCCTGGTACCGGGATCTGGCCATCGCGCTCGATGTCGCGGAGAATCCGCGGTTCCGGTTCGTGGTGCAGGAGAAGGAACCACCGTTCGTGGTGACTGTCGTGGAGTACGACGACCAGGCCATCGGGGAGGGCCAGCGGCTCAACCGCGAGGCGATCCGGCTCTACGCGGACTGCGTGGAGCGCGGTGTGTGGCCGGGATACAGCGATGACGTCGTGACCATCAGTCTGCCCGGGTGGATCGCCCGCCAGATTGACGCCGCAGTGGATCAGCAAGAAGCAGAACACCTTATCGCCGAATTGGAAGGGATGTACCAGTGACCAAGACCGATGTTGCGAAGGCGGAGCAGAAACCACCGACGCTGACTCAGTTGATCGAGCGGATGAAACCGGAGATTGCTCGGGCGTTGCCGCGCCATATGAACCCGGATCGTATGGCGCGTATTGCCGTGACGGTGCTAAGGCAGACACCGAAGCTGGCCCAATGCACTCCGGAGTCGTTCCTTGGGGCGCTGATGACGTGCTCGCAGCTCGGTTTGGAGCCGGGGCCGCTGGGTCATGCCTACCTCGTGCCCTATGGGCGTGAGGTCACGTTCATCCCGGGGTATCGCGGCCTGGTGGATCTGGCGTACAGGTCTGGTCAGGTGGCCACGGTCAAGGCGCAGGTGGTGCACGAGGCTGACGAGTTCGATTTCGAAGAGGGCCTGGACGCGTATCTGAAGCACAAGCGTTCTCGCGCAGAGGATCCCGGCCCGGTGATCTGGGTGTACGCCCTCGTGAAGCTCAAGGACGGCGCCAGCAACTTTGTGGTGATGACTGTCGCTGAGGTGGAGAAGATCCGCAAGCGATCCCGGGCGTCCGGTAATGGTCCGTGGGTTACTGACTGGGAAGCTATGGCGAAAAAGACTGCGCTCAAACAGCTGTCGAAGTGGATGCCGTTGTCGCCGGAGTTCAATCAGGCGGTTCATCATGACGGGTCGGTGCGTACTGAGGTCGGCGCGGATCTGGTGGACGTGAAGCCGAACTATGTGGATGGCGAGGTGGTGGCCACCGGCCAGCCCGCGATCGACGGCCCCGGCGATACGGCGGCATCGAATCCGGCTGAGCCGAAAGTGGTTGACGGAGAGTCGACTGTGATTCAGATGGCCACCGAGGAGCAGGTGGCCCGGCTCGCGAAGATCCGTACCGAGCAGGCCTATGACGGTGACGATTCCGGCTGGTTCGACTACGTGCTGTCGGCTACCCAGGCGCAGGTCAGCCGGGATCAGGATCTGACTGAGTCGCAGGCGCAGTCGTTGATCGACTTGTTCAACGAGGACGTGAAGCAGTGAGCGCCACGTTTACCTCGGTCGACACTTACACCGTCATTCACTGCGGCAACGAGGGCTGCGGAGTTCCGTTCGCGCTCAACGACGAATTTGTCCGTCAGCGCAAGAAGGATCACAAGACGTGGTACTGCCCGAATGGTCACAGCCGCTACTACCCGCAGAAGAACGAGACCGAGCAGGCGAAGGCCGCGGTCGCGATTCTCGAACGGCAGATCGCCAATCGTGACGAGGATCTGCGGGCAGCGAAGGCAGCGCACGCGGTGACCAAGGGCAAGTTGACGAAGACCCGCAATCGCATCGCGAAGGGTGTATGCCCCTGTTGCAACCGGTCTTTCGCGAACCTGGGCCGCCACATGACTGGGCAGCATCCGGACTATACGGACGCCGGCAAGTCGTGAGCGCGCCCGCATTGCCCGCAGAGCCAATGATCACGCCGAAGCAGCTCGGGAAGCTGTGGGGCCTGCTCAAGGAGACCGGCCGCGACCGCGAAAAGTCCCACGAGTTCCTGGCTTTCGAGACGGCGCGGCCCGATCTCGCCTCGTCCAAGGAGCTCACCCGCCAGGAAGCCTCCATGGTCATCCAAGTCCTTCAGCACGAGCTGCGTCAGCGCTGAAACCAGTAGCACCACAAACAGATAACCCATCCTCGGAAAGGAACCAACCACCATGTCCGTCACATTCAACCGCCTCCAGTTGATCAAGGTCGCCGAGTCGGCACTGGCCGCCCACGACAACGCTGGCAAGACCCGCGAGGCTGAGATCGCCAAGTTCAAGGCTGAGCATGCCGAGAGGCAGATCGTGGTGACCCGGGAGCGAGCGCTCACGCTTCGCGACGGTTTGACCAAGCTGCTCAAGCGATCTGGTCCCATCCGCTACGACGATATGTGCAACCTCAACGGCGGTGAGTACGCATTTTCGAATCGTTTCTACAGGGACCCCGACCACTACGACATCCGCAACAAAGTCACCTCACCCGATGGTCTGCTGACCCCTGCCGAGGCGGTCGAGACCAAGGCTTTGTTGCAGGTGCTCAAGTCAGCGACCGGCGACGTTGTGACCGCTAACGAGCTCAAGCTGCTCGGCCTCAAGCACCTGCGGTCTGTGTTCACTGCTGCAGCATTGGAGGCGGGCAAGTGAGCATCACGGTCTCAACCTCGGCCCTGATCGACATCCTCGGCGATGCGCTGCAAACCGCCAGCAACACCGTCGGCGGAGTGCACCTGGCCACTCACCGCGCCCCCTACAAGGATGAACCGGGTGACGTGGATCTGCTGTGCGCCACCTCAACCACCAAGTACGTGTTGGGGCACACGTGGATTCCCGCTGACGGGCGACTCACGGCCGCGGTGTGGCCCGTTGAGTCGGTGAAAACCGTCAAGGCGATCTGCGAGTCGTTGAAGAAGAAGAGCAAGGAACACACCGTCGATATCGACATGGCGATGGCGGAGCCTCCGGAGGACGCGAAGACGGACGAGCACCCCGGGTGGACGGTGACCTTGTCGGAGACACCGACGTTGTTCGACTCGGACACCGAGTTCCAGTTCCACGCTCATCACGAGTCGAAGTTCCCGATCAACGGTGTGCATCGGATGCTCACGGGGGCGACTCAGCCGATCGACGATTATGAAGAAACTCCGCTGACGATGTGGTCGGCCATAGTGCTTGCGCCGCTCGTAGCAGTCGCGCGGGGCCGCGGGATGCCGATGCGGTTCTTCCGGTCGCCAGTGAGGCGCCTGCAGGTGGTGCAGATCGGTGACACGTGGCTTGGGGCCGCGGTTCCGACGACGCCGGTGCCAGGGGATGCGTCGGACGAACCCACCATCGAGCCGGTGTTAGGCAGCGACGCGGAGCTCGCTGCGGCGCTGAAGGAGATGGCGGCCAACGGGATCACAGTGTCGGTGTCCAACCCGCAGGGAGAGTGGGGCAAGGTCATCTCCGACGCGGCCGACAAACTTAATGCCGGTGCGGAGTGACCACGCCAATGCTGCCGCTGGCCGACGCCCAGGACGTCCGGTTCTTCGTCCCGGGCAAGCCAGCGCCGCAGGGCAGCAAGAAGCACGTCGGCCGCGGTGTCCTCGTCGAGTCGTGCAAGGAACTGGGTCCGTGGCGGGAACGGGTCGCTCTAGCCGCATACCAGGCCATGGATGGGCGGGCGTTGTTCGATGGCGCCGTGTCGGTGGTGCTGAACTTCGTTCTCCCCAGGCCGAAGTCAACACCCAAGTCCCGCACCCCGGCGGCCACGAAAAGGCCCGACGTGGACAAGCTGGAACGCGCGATCCTCGACGCCCTCACAGCTGTGTGTTTCGTCGACGACTCGCAGGTGGTCAGTCTGTGCGGGTACAAGCGGATCGCTGAGTTGGGGGAGACAGCCGGCGTCGATATCCGGGTGGTGGCGCTGTGCCTGTGAAGCCTTCGTTGAACTGGGTTGGTCACAGCGAGATCCTCGGTGCGCTGGTCGCTGTCGGGTTACGCGGCACGTACACCGTCCAGAGCGTCGGCCGCGAGTGGATCCTGCAGGGCGTCGGCCATGACGGTATGTCGATGCTGGCGCTGCCTGCGGAAGGTAAAGCGTTCGCGGCGTTGGACACCGCACAGCTTTACGCCATCGAGCTCGACCGTGACGTGCGGGCCATCGAACACCAGATCAGTGGGTACTGACCATGGCGCTCGGTGAACCTATCGACATTCTCGGCGCGATCGATCGGGGCGCGGTGCTGGGGATCCTGGGCGCGGCCGACAAGGTGCTGGCGACCAAGCAACTCGCCCAACGACAAGCCCAGGCACTCAGGGCGGTTCGGGAGATCCACACGCCGTGCGAATGCCCTCCACGGCGCTGCAATGCGTGCAACGACTTTGCGCCGTGTGCGACTGTCCGCGCCATCGACGAGGCGGGCGTGTGATGCCGACACCCCGAATCGGCTCCCTGTTCTCCGGCGCCGGCGGTTTAGACCTGGCCGTCGAGCACGTCACCGGGGGTCGCACCGTATGGCATTGCGAGGCCGACCCGGATGCATCGAAAGTGCTCGCCGTCCATTGGCCTGGCGTGCCGAACCTCGGCGACATCACCGCCGTCGACTGGTCACAGGTCGAGCCGGTGGACGTGCTGTGCGGCGGGTTCCCATGCCAGGACGTATCGGCCGCGGGCCGTCGCGCCGGGCTGGCTGGCGGCACCCGATCGGGACTATGGGCGGAAATGGCTCGCGCCATCGAGGCCCTACGCCCGGCGCTGGTCGCGATCGAGAACGTCGAGGGGCTACTGACCGCCGACGGTGAGCCGTGGCCCCCGGAAGTCATTGCAGCGGACGATGAACGGTCGCGCTGGAACCGGATATGCAGATTGATCGACAGCAAGATCGAACGCGCAAAGCGAGAGGGATGGTGGGATGGGCAGTATCGGACCCGTAAGAAATTCGAGGCCGCTCGCGCGTCTCGACTCCGCAAGCGGGCGGTGGCTCGATTCAAGTCCGTACACCGACGACTTGTTCAGCGAGCAATCGCCGTCGTTGTTGGAACGTTGGCCACGCTCGGGTATGACACGCAATGGGATCTTGTATCAGCTGCCGAAGTCGGGGCCCCGCACCGACGCAAACGGATCTTCATTACTGCCCACGCCACGGGCGACCGACGGCACGAAGGGCGGGCCGAATCAGCGGGGTTCGTCAGGCGACCTCATGCTGCCATCGGCGGTGTGCCAGCTGCTACCCACTCCGAGGGCGATGGACTCTCACGGGTCGATGGTGGCACCTGCGGCCCGGAAGCATGTGGAGCAGGGGAACGGCAATCTACCGGAAGTCCTTGGGGCGCACCTGGACCTGTAGACCTTCTCCCGACGCCATCGGCAGCAGACGGCAATGGTGGCGGTAGGTACAACTCTGATGGGCACCAGTCAACACTGCCGGGCACGGTGCGCGAACTGCTACCGACGCCAGGCGCCTCAGACGGTAGCGGCGGCCGTTCGGCGAACGTAACCGGCGGTGTGAGGTCATCGGGCGCGAAGCGAAGCGTCCCACTCACCGACTTGCCATTGCTACTGCCAACACCGCTTGCTCAGCAGAGCGGCAACACCCCGGCGGAGCATCTGCGCAAGAAGCCAGGCCGGAAGAAGGTTACGGATCTGGCAATCCTCGTGGAGCACGGACTGATGGCCACAGGTGGGGAGTTATTGCCAACCCCCGCCGCGCGGGACTACAAGGGCAGCAACCCGAACCGCGCGGGTGGCGATGACCTACCGACCGCACTGCTACCGACGCCGCGAAGGTCAGACGGTGATGGAGGACCCAATCCGCTTACCCGTGCTGAGCGCATGGACGACGTCGAGACGCGGGTCATTCGGCTCGACGGTCAGTGGGGCAAGTACGCACCCGCGATCCAGCGCTGGGAATCAATCCTCCGCCCCGCGCCAGCACCGACCCAGTTGAGCCGCAACGGAAATCAGCGACTCAACCCGGCATTCCCGGAGTGGATGATCGGCTACCCCCTCGGATGGGTCACCGACATTGAGATCTCCAGTAACGCGCAGCTGCGCATCATCGGCAACAGCGTGTGCCCACAACAGGCCATCGCTGCACTGCGCTGGCTGTTCAACGTTTCCGAGTTGGCCGCATGACCGACGACAACCCGATCTGTATCTGCGGCCATGCGCGAAGTGAACACGACGAGCAGCGGAACCCGAAATGCCTTGCATGGATTGCGTGCGAACAGGATTGCCGCCCGTGGTGCTGCGGCACCCCTCGAGTCCCGTGTGACTGCCCCGGATTCGAAGCCGACCCGAAAGCGAACGGAGACAACAAGGAATGAGCGACAAGACGGGAATTGAGTGGACGGATGCCACATGTCCCCCTGCTGAAGTGTTCCCAACGAGCACACGCGCGGCCGTCGACGGGCAGGTAGCTTCGCTACCCCGCGCCGAGTACCAATGCCGCGAGAGCGGACCCAGGTATCGCAGCGACGACGTTCACCGCGAACGGCCAGACGAAAGTTTCCACTACGGTGTTCCATTTGCTCTTATCCGCGCTGTTGGCGGCGGCACGGATGACCGACGATGCGAGGCGTTCGGTCGCTTCCTGAAGGTCAAAATCCCCCACCTGGGCGTAGTGGTCCACACACCATTTCAGATGGGTAATGACCTGTCTGACATGGAGTTTCAGCAGCGGGTCAAGAGAGTTGTCGCTGTCAAGGGCCGTGCTCACGCGGTCCGCGTAGTTGGCGATTTTCTCAAGACCGTCCGACTGGAGAGTCGGCACGAAGTCGTCCAGGCGATCAGCCAGATTCTCGAGGTGGTCCAACGCGGTGCGATCAATCGCGCCCGAGCTCGGAGCCTGCCAACCGCGGTTGAACACAAATACGGTGTACACCCACTCTGGAAAGGTGCGCTGGAACACCGAGGTGTTACGCCCGGCATCGGCCATCTGGTTGAGAAGTTCCTCGATTGCATCGAGGTGGCGGACGGCAATCCGATGGTCAAGCCACGGGTCTTCTCGACTCTCGATCCGCGCTTTCTCGGCGGTCACCGGCCTATTCCACGATCGAAATTGGTCCAGGAGGAGCTGCGCAGGGTTAGCCATGCGCGCAGCGTAAGGCATCCGGATCAGCAAATGGGCCGGAATTCCCAACAGCACGAGGAGGCCTCGCTAGCTCCCGAATTGGACTGGTAATGGGTGAGCTGCCTCGGGTGCTGTTCACGTCCGACGAATGCCGCGAGCTGGGCCGCTGTGAACACTGCGGCTGGCATAAACGCCGGCAAGGTCACCACGCCAATTGCCCACGCCCAAGACCGATTAGGCGAAGGGGACGTCGGACAAATGGGTGAAACTGCGGACAGCGAGCCCCGGGTCATGGTCAGTGTTCAAATCGACCAGGCCGCATGGGAAGAAGCCAATCTGACGCCGTGTGGCGCTGATTACCTACTTGGGTGGGCGCTCGTCATAGCGGGTGAATCCCTCATGGACGGGAAGACCAGCGGCTCTGTATTCACCGGCAACGACGGCGGCGCGAATTCACCGCACGTCGGATCCTGGCGGGCGTATTAGGTAGATGACCGGCGAAGTATGCGGCTGGTGGGTCGAGGGGACGCCATGTGACTGCGCGCTCGACGAAGGCCACGACGGCGACCACATGTGCTCATGCGGCCAAACCTTCGGCAGCCGAACACGTTTACGAGTCCTCCCGCCGGGCGTCGTGCCCCTTCCCGACGATCTGAAAGGCCACTGATCATGCGTCAACGGAACTGGCAGGCGCGCGCCGTGTGCCGCGACCACGACCCCGAACTGTTCTACCCCGACGCCTCCGACACCGTCACCGCGCGGGAAGCCGAGGCGGTGTGCGCGCAATGCCCCGTGAGGGTCGAGTGCAGGGCCACCGCCCGCGCGAACCGCGAGCCGTTCGGAATCTGGGGAGGCGTCAACCGTGAGCACGACGGGGCCACACGACACGCCGCCTCTTCACCCCCGACGAATGAAATCAGCACACCGCCCACACCAACCACCGCAGAGGCAGCACAGTGACGACCCGCGAGTACGCCAAAAACCTGTTCTCCCAATGGTCCGACGACGACTTCTGCAGCCAACCCATCTTCGACAAGCTGTTCTTCCAAGTCCTCAACGGCCAACGCGCCGTCAACGCCGCCGGCATCCAGCCCATCAACTTCACCCGCTGGCGCAAGGCCATGCGCGACGGAGACCAACTACCCACCGTCGACGACCTCCAGGCGGCACTCGTGCGCATGGAGCACCGCGGCTACGTCTTCACCGACGAGGACACCGGAGAGGTACTCATCCGGTCCCGTATCCGGCGCGACGAGCTCGACAAGCAGCCCACCATGTTCCTGGCCGCGCTGCGCATCCTGGCCGTAATCGACTCACCCAAGTTCGCCGCCGTACTCGCCACCGAACTGGACCGCATGGAAGTGCCGGAGGTGAAGAGCGACAAGGACTACGCCAAGCGTCTACGGGACTCGCTCAGCCAGACCGCCGTCATGGCCCGAACACACCTCAAAACCCTGGCCGACGGTTACCCGGAGCCGTTCCCCGAACCATTCGAGGGAGGGTCTACGGGAGGGACCCCGGGACCCTCCACAGGACCCACCCCGGGAGGGTCTACGGGACCCTCCCCGCGACCTGGGGAAACGGGACCCACCGAGGGACCCTCCCCGGGACCCACCCAGGGACCCTCGGGTTCAGGTTCAGGTTCAGGTTCAGGTTCTCTCACCTTGGTAACTACTCAAGTGGGGGGTACGCACGCGCACACACGCGAGGCCGACACCGGCCACACCGCAGCGCCCGGCACAGGCAACGAACCCCACACCCGATGCAAACTCCACCGCGACGACCCCGACGACGTCGAGGACAACTGCGGCCCCTGCGCCAACTTCCGCAAGGCACACGAACGCTGGACCCAACGCCAGACAAACGCCCAATCGGCCGCACGCACCCAAGCCGTCCACGAAGCCGCCGAACTCCGCGCACAAGCCATCAACGCCTGCGACCTCTGCGACCACGACGGCTACCGCAACGGCCAAGTCTGCAACCACAACCCCGCCCAAGCTGACACCAACGCCCGCGGCCGCCAACTCGTCCGAGCAGCACTCAGCAGCCGAACCGAGGAGGCCGACGATGCGTGACCCCTACGACCCCTGGGCCGACGAACGAACCGCAGCCACACCAGAACCCACCGAAGCCCAAGACCACGACGCCATCCGCAACTGCGACCTCTGCGACACCAACGGCATCCGTGACGAACTCCCATGCCGCCACGTCGACCACGCCGAAGCCGCCCGCAGAGGACTCGCCGCCATCCGCGCCCAAATGGGCTGGAACCCACCCCCAGGCCCAACCACGCCCGAAACAGGCTGAAAACCGCCCCACGGGGCAGCCAGGGGCCAAAGAACACCCATGTAATTCACCCACCCACCCCCAAAACCCCGACCCATCAACCGTCCGCCGACGAACGCCACCAGCACCCCCAACAAAGAAAATCCACCACCATGCCGCCAGTCATGAACCGCCAAGGCTCAAACCAACGCGCCGAAAAAGCCTGGCAACTCCACATCGCAGGCCGAACCTGGCGCGAAGTCGCCGAAGCCACCGGCTTCAACTCGCCCCAATCCGCGCAGAAAGCCGCAACCTCGTGGCTCAAGAAGAACCCACCCGACACCCTCGAAATCGCCCGCCGCGCGAACGGTGACGGCATCCGCCAGGTCCGCGGGATCCTCATGCAGACCATGGCCAAAGCCCAGGCAAAGGGGGAGAGCCGCACCGTCTCTGAGCTCGGTCGCGCCGTGCTCGACAGCTACGAAAAGGAAGCCAAGCTATGGGGCCTGTTCATCGTCGTACCCGAGGAGGTCAACGTGAACGTCACGACCGCCGTAGCCGTGCTTGAGCGCGCCGAGGCCGAGCTGCTGGCGCTCGCCGCCTCGGGCCGGTCGGCTATCTCCGCTCAGCCCATCATCGACGCCGAAGTGGTCGAGCAGTGACCGCCCCATCAGAGCCCGCACAGGATGCGATCAAGGCCGCGATGTCGGTGGCCAAGGACGTGGCCGAGGGACGGCTCGACGCTGCAGCGTTGGATGCGGCGGTGGCGGCCGAGTGCCGCGAGCTGTTCGCGTTCGTCGCCGGGCCGGACGATCCGCTGTGGGAGATCCACGTGGAGGTGGCCCGGCAGGTGCTCGCCCTCGATGGCATCCCGGTCGACGAGCTGGCCGAGTGGCTGGCCGTCACCCGGAAGGCGCAGGGCCTCAAGGAGGCGCCGGCCGATTCGTGGGCTGCGCGCGTGCTCGAGCAGATGGCCGACGACGACGAAGATTGCCCGCACCTCGTGCTCAGTCCGAACGCTGCCGACGACATGCTGCAGTGCGATTGGTGTGGCGAGCTGTTGCCCGACCTCAGCGACGACGGAGCCGAGACCGTCTAACTGGGGTATACCCGTGCCGGACTGTTTGGCGATTCCGGAAAATTATCGGTGACCTGCACTATTACTGTCTAAAAATGGTGGTTGACGAATTGTTAGACAGTGATCTACTGTGGTTTAGAACCTAGTTAGAAAACGAGGAGTTCACATGGCCACCGCCAACACCCCAGTCCGCCCCCTCATTGCCGACGTCTCCGACGCGCTAGGAGGCGACTACCAGGTCACCACAACCGCCCGAGGGTGGATCGAGGTACGAGTCCGGCCCGAGCGCGCACTCAGCGACAACCTCGACTTCGCCCGCATCGTCACCGACGACGGCGAATACCGCCTCATCCACTTGACCCACAACGAAGTCTGCAGGGGCGAGGCGAGATTCAGCGGCTCCATGCGCGGATACCTGCCGGCAATGGTGCGCGAGTTCTGCGAAGTGGAGTTCTGATGATCACCAAGCTGACCAAAGGGCAGAAGTTCACTGCCGCCGTGACGGGAATCGACCGGTACGGAGTCCGGCTGTTCCGGCTGCAGACGTTCACCGCATCGCGCGACCAGGACGTCGAGCCGTTCCACACGCCGACAACCCGCACGGGTATTCCGCAGGATCGGGTGTTCGTTGAGCATCAGTGCGTCAGCGGCACAGAACCGAACGTCCCCGCGCTGGTCGTTACCGGTTCCATCCGGCTGGTCGACGCGTGACGGCCGACCGCGCCCGCGAGAACCTCCAGGCCAAGATTGACGCCCGCACCACCGCACAACTGCTGTCCTACCTGGCCCACCTGGAAACCATGGCCAGCGCGCCAGAGACTCGTCTCCTCGGCGCTCTGATAGCCGACACGATCACCGAGCGCGAGGGCATCGACGACGCCCTGGACGCGGTGTTCGTGGACGAGACATTCAACGGTTCCTACCTCGACGCAATCCGCAGCGCGCTGACCGATCGACGCGTGAAGCATCGGCACACCAACGCCGAGGGAACCCTGCTCAACGAACGCGACCGACCCATCGCGATCGTGCACTGGGACGGCCAGCCACTTCCAACCTGGGCCGACTGGTCCGATCTCACATGACGAAGGGATGATGATCCGATGAGCGATGACAGCTCGCCGCAAGCCGCTCCTGCCGAGGGGGCGGCTTTGCCGCGTCTCCGAGAGGTGCTTACGGAACACGCGCTCGGCCAGTACTCCTGGGGTCCGGAGGACTGCACCTACCCGTGTGAGTGGCAGGGCGCCATCGACGACCACCCCGCTCACCAGGCCGCGATGTGGCGCGAGACGTGCACCATCCGCACGGTCGAGCAGCTCAATGCACTGCCCGGCAACGCGGTGGTTCGGGGCACTGATGGATACATCGTTGAACGCCAATACGTCCGGCTGCCCGCAGTGCTGCTGTGGCACCCCGAATGGGAGGAAGCATGACGGGGCAGCGGGTCGGCTACGTCCGGGTCTCGGACGCGGACCAGAACGTCGCCCGGCAGCTCGACGGCCTCGATGTGATTATCGACCGCGGCCAAATCGAAGTAACGCTGGCCCAAATTCCCGAGACGCAGTTGGATGGCGTAGCGCTGGATCGGGTATTCATCGACCAGGCCAGCGGCAAGGACACGAACCGGCCGCAGCTTGGGGCGGCGTTGGCCTATGTGCGTGAGGGCGACACCCTCGTGGTTCATTCGATGGACCGGCTGGCCCGCAATCTGGACGACTTACGGCGCATCGTGCGGGAGCAGACAGGCCGCGGTGTCAAGGTCGAGTTCGTCAAGGAGAGCCTGACGTTCACGGGTGACGATGCCCCGATGTCTACGCTGCTGCTGTCGATGCTTGGTGCGGTGGCGGAGTTCGAGCGGTCGATGATCCGGGAGCGTCAGCGTGAGGGCATCGAGATCGCCAAGGGCAAAGGTGTGTACAAGGGCCGCAAGCCTGCGTTGACCGATGAGCAGACGGCGGTGGTGTTGGAACGTCTGGCCGCTGGTGAGTCGCCGGTGGATCTTGCTGCCGAGTTCGGCGTGTCGCGGGCGACGGTCTACAACGTGCGGGCGCGAGCTGTTGGCGGGGAGGGGTAGCGCTCTATCCGAGGGGTGCCGATCTGTGATTCAGCGCAGAGTCGGGCGCCGACGGATTGAGGAGAGGAAGATCGGAACCGCGGGCGAAACTCGCGGATTGGGGCCTAAGACGGGTGGACACGCCAGGAAGTTCCGTATGTCGGGAAAAATTTAATTTTTGGGCTAACGTTTGCTGCAATCCACATGTAGCTCACAGGTTGTCCACAAGCGGACGATCCTGTTGACCAGCTCTTTTCGGACTTATCCACAATTCTAAGAACCGTGGCTGTTCCACAGCAAATGTCGGGTTATCTGCCCGTGATCTGGGGTTTCAGCGTGTCCGCTTGTGTCGCTCAAGCGAATTACGTGTTTAGGATTTGACTTGAGCTGGAAGGATCCCAAGCCCGTGTGCCTGGGATGGCGACCGGGCCTGGGACCGATTCACACTGCTTGGGTGGCAGGGTGTTGACGGTACCAGTGTGGTGTCGACCCGCCAAAACGGGACGGCCCCGCTTTGTCGCACCTTCTGGCTTTGCCCAGGCATCTGACCTGGGCAAAGTCAAGGAGAAATCAATGTTGAAAAAGAAAATCTCTCGTGGTGTCGCCGTGAGCATCGCGGTGGTCGGCGCGTTCGCGTTGACGTCCTGCGATAGCGATGATTCCGGCGGCACAGATGCGAACCAGCTGAATTCCCCGGCGCAGATCAAGGGGCATGGTCCGGGCTGGGGCGGCGACGAATTCGAAGGCACTGTGGCTGTGGATGCGGGCCCGACCTGCGCGACGGCCGATGAGGGTCGTGTCGTGGTGTTCCACGTTCGTGCTGGCGCGTCTAAGGGTTCGATTCCGACGGCGAGTTGGCGGCTGCAAACCGGCAACGTTCAGCCCGTGAAGAACGGCACGTTTGATCTGGGTTCGTTCGGTGGGCCGCTACTCGGGTCTCCGGTCGATAACGATCACGCGTGGGGCGACATTGCGTTCGCTGTCCCACCGAAGACGGTCCCTACCACTGTGGAGCTGTTCGGCTATTCGGATTCGTTCGGCAGTAATTCGGGGACTGTGCTGGCGAAATGGGCGACTCCGAACGTGCCGGAGGCCTCTGTTCGGTGCCCGGGTGCGCTGTTGTCGCTGCCTACGGTTCCTACAAAGACGCCGACGTATCTGGGCAGCTAGTTGATCGGGGGTCCCCTTCTGGGACGGCGGTTGGGGAAGCTGACCGTGTCAGGAGGGGACTTCCTGGTATGTGTTGTGTGCGAAGAGTTTTCGGCGTTCGGATCTTGTTACTAGTGCGTAGCGGCTAGCGTTACGCCGCTACGGCAGGGCGCCGTGGCGGAGAGGGGTATCCGCGATGGCGGAATTGAGTCCACAGGAGCTGAGGGTCACCGCGTTGGTTGAGGCGAATAAGTGGGCGACCGCGCGGGCGTCGGCCGGGGCACATCCGGGAACGGGCGATGTCTTAGCTGCGGCTCGGACATTTCAGGGCTTCATTGATGGCACATCCGCTGAAGGGGAGAAGTGACGGTGAGTGACAACGGCGTTGAGGACGTGGATCAGGCGGAGCGGGATGCGAAGCTGACGTTGCTGCGGCAGATCAAGGCATCGGCGGCGAACACAACGTCGGCGGGGTATCTGAAAAGTCTTGCGGCTGCGTATGCGTTGACGGTTGGTGCCAAGTTCGGGCAGCTGCCCGGTGGTCTCGATGTGACGGTTTCGAAGTAGGCGTTTGAGCGAATGAGGGTCGTTCCCATGGCTTGCGGGTCGACCCTCATTGAGCTTCAGCTTTGTGTGGATTAGCTCTCGGCTCGTTGTCGGGAGTACTGCGATAGCTCCACGCTTGACCACTTGTGCGAGTCTGGATACTTCAGGGTCAATTCACCGAAGCTGGCCAGATCGGAGATTCCAAACCAATTGTGACCCATGCCGGTCAATCCGAAGGTGTAGCGGTCTGACTCGTAGAAATGGTGGGCGCCGATGGCGTACCCCTCCAGGTTTGTGACGAGTTGCGGCAGGAACTTACTGTCGATCATCAGAGCGTTGTCGCTGTTGAAGTCGATTTCCTCTTCGCCAACCTTTGAGAGCTCCCAGGTGCGATCTGCGAAGAGGGGGTCCTCTGGCGAGCGCCCAAGAGTTATTGCTAGTGCCCGTGAGCATCCTGGGCTGTGCTTGGCAACGAACCTTGCTACTTGCTCGACGCGGCCTTCAAAGATCTGGCGACTCCGGTCATCCTCGTTCTGTTGATCACGTTTGGCTAGCTGGTGTGCCTGTGCGAGCAGGGAATTCTCGTCGCCATTCATGCAGTTCACCGTAATGGTGGTGTCGCCGCCACGCCACTATGTGATCTGGGGGTCTCCGTTGCGCATGGCTGCACAGTGCGGACGAGGTCTGGCGAATGCGTTCCGATATGCCCGCAGGGGCACGGACTAGGTGGCCTGAGGTTGCTCCAAGATCATGGCGCTGACCGTGGGGCTGCATGTTGGCTCTACCAGGGCCGATGGAGGAGTGGGGCTCCTGTGGCTAACTGATTGTCTGGGGTTTTGTCGACATGGCAACGATCTGTGTGTAATGATCTGCCCTGGGGCGCGCTGAGCGCCGACTGAAAGGGGCGGTTGCATTCATGGTTATGAAGGATCGTTGGACGATGCCTGCGGGTTTGCGGCGGGTGTCTGCGGTGGTGGCGATTATCGCCCTGGCTGTCGGTGGAGCGAAGGTTGTCGATGACAACACCGCCCCTGGTAGTGGGTTCTCGGCGGTAGCGACTGTAGCGGCGGATCCAACAGGGCCGGGCGGACCTACCGGCGGGCCGGGCATGGACGGGGGTCAGCAGTTCCAGCCGCCTCAAATGCCCAGTTCAATGCCCGATTATCAGGGCGGCAACAACCAGCCGCCGATGAACCAGGACAACGGGGTCTCAATCTATAACACGGGATCGCCTGGTGCGCAACAGGTTCCAGGCCAACAGGCCGGGCAGCAGCCTCAGCAGGCGCAGCAGCCGCAACATGGCAGCCAGATCCCGGATTATCAAAGCAATCCGGGCTATACCCAAGGCCCCGGCAAGCCGAATCCAGATGCCCAAGCACCGCAACAAAACTCGCCACAACAGCCCCAGCAGGGTCAGCAGCCGCAACAGCAGCAACCGAACCAGCAGCAACCGCAGAACAAGCAGGACGACACGACCCAACAGTTGGACCAGCGGCAGCAGAAATGCCAATCCGCCATGCTCAAAATGGGCAACCCTGCCGCAGCCTCATTGGTGAGCGTCGGCGGAAGCGTGGGCGGTGGAGGGGGCCGCAGCCCGGCTTGGTTCGATCCCTGGCTGGATCCGACCCCCACGCCGTCACCATGCAATGGCGCTTGCCCACCGAGCACCTCAGAAAAACCTAGCCTTGAGCAGAGGGTAGAGGATCTAGAGAAAACTAGCCGGGAGAAAGATGAAAGGATTGCACAGCTAGAAAACAAGAAAGACCTGTGCACGGTCGGTGAGAAGATGAACATCGGCATGGCGATAGTCGGTGGCGTAATGGTAATTGGGGGAGGGCTATTGTCATTAACCGGAGTAGGTGCGCTCGGTGGGGCGCCCGCGGTCGGAGCAGGTCTGACAATCCTCGGTGGAGCGGTCGCGACTACCGGCGCCGTGGTAAACGGGATCGATTGCGCCAATAGGTAATAGCTGTGTCAGAAGGGCAGATAAGAATAATGAAGTCGAACCCGAGACTTACGATCGCCTTGATTGCGGTTGGGTCTATCATTTTGATAGCTGGATCTATCATCGGGGCTATTTACAGTGCGGGACTTTCTCTCGTACTCACGGAGGGGGTAGTGGGCGTCTACGGCTTGGGGTACGCAATTTATCTGTATCGCAAACTGAACGGGTCGGGCAACAGCGGTGATTAGGCGAACCGGCGCGGTATTGGCCGTAGTCGCTGCAACCGCAGCCTGCGGCGGAACGGATGCGTCTGACGTAACGCCCGCTCCGCCACCCCAGCAGGCGTTCGATGAAATTTCTGGGCAGTTTCCGGTGCAGGCGTCCGGGATACCCGGTGCGTCTATTGCGCCGGTGGGTGCGTGTGTGAGTTTGGTTGGCCCTAGCACGGCGGCGAAGTTGAATGTCGTTGATTGCGGTTCGCCTTTTAACGGCTACAAGGTGATTCAGCGTGTTTCGACACCCGATCAGTGCCCAGCCGATGTCGATCACAAGTTCTACATGTATCCAGAAGAGGGCGAGTTCACGGCCTGTCTGGATTACGCATGGAGTGCGAAGGACTGCCTGAGCATCGGGAAGGTGACAGCGGTTCGCGCGACCTGTGATGATGCGTCGAAGCCGAAGCGGGAGAAGCCGCTCAAGGTCATCTTGAATACCACCACGAACGCGGGGTGTAGTCCTACAGGCGGTTTCCCGCACGCGGTGCGCAAGTTCACCGTGTGTACGGAGACTCAGCCGTAACCTGTCGTTCGTGGCAGGTGATGTAGGTCAGAGGCGGTGGACCGCCGATGAGTTGGCGGTGGCGTTGGATCGGGCTCTGTCATGCGCTGAGGCCGGTGAGAGGTTGGGCCGCACGAGGGTGCAGGTGCAGAAGGCACGAAAGCGGTATCGGGGACGTGATATTGAGCAGCTCCTGGCCCAGAAGCGCAGCGGTGCCGGCGAGCTGGCGCAGGTGGTCCAGGCCGATATTGCCTGCTATGGGTCATGGGCACCTCAGGAGATCGCGATCGCGTTGGATCGGTCAATTTCTCGCGCCGAGGCGGCCCGCCGGTTGGGGCGTTCTTTCCGGGCGATCAAGCGCATTCGGGATCTGCAGCGCCAAAAGGCGTTTGGTCTGATCCCGGCTCGGGAGGCGCCCAGTGAGCCGATACGGCAGCGCCTCTGGACCAAGGAAGAGATCGCTGTCCTGACCGACGAGTCCCGCACGCCCACTGAGATTGCCGCTGAATTGGGGCGTTCGGTCAATTCGGTGAGTGTGGCTCGGGCTCGGTGGCTGGGGCGCCTGCAGGGCAAGGTTCCCGAACATCTGCACGGCACCTACACCGCTGTGAGCCGATACGGATGCCTGTGCCCGCAATGTAGATCCGCGGCTGAGGCGGAGCGGTCACGACGTCAAGAGGCCACCTGGCCCACGGCCGTCAACCATAAGCAGCCCTGGACCGACGCCGATGTCGAGATCGCGTTAGACCGCAGCATGACCGTTGTCGAAGCTGCCCAGAGCCTGGGGCGCACCCACAGCTCTGTACGTGCATTACGCCACAAATACGCGACGCTCAGGCGGCGCGTTCAAGAGTGACACAAGGGTGACTCAATTGCCGCCGCTGCCGGGTGATTCAATCGGCTCGCCCTGTCGCGCGTGCTTCGGGTTTTCGGACGTCGCTCCATGCTGTTGCATCATCTGCAAGGCTCTCTCGCGGCTCTCGCGGCTCTCGCGGCTCTCGCGGCTCTCGCGGCTCTCGCGGTCACGTTGCCCGTCGCGATACTCGACCTTGCCTTGCTCGCGATTGCGCACCAGTTTGATGTAGCCGTAGATGGCGTGTTCCAACCGATACCAGTGGTCGGGCGGTTGCGACAGGTCGCCTTCACGTCGTCGGGGGATCTGTACCCACGTCAGATTCCACATGAGTTCGATCATGGGCGCGTTTTCGTGGATCAGTTTCTTGTCCTGCGCATCCTGCACGAAATCCTCAAACGGCCACTGATGCATCCCCCAGAAATCACGCGGCACGTCGACCTCAAAACCCATTGCTCGAACCATATTGCTAGGCAACACTGATACAAGGCCCTGCACTCGCATTTTGTTCTGGCTGGTGCCGTTTGCTTTGTATTCGCCCCACGCCGCGGCTAGGTCGATCAGAATCTTGCGCATCTCAGTGCACCACGCCCTGTCCATGGCTGCTTCGGCATCGCGTTCGACTTCGCGACGCTTGACTACCTCGTCCAACATTTTATTGGGGATATCGTCGAGTACGTCTCTGAACGACTTGCGTTCCGTTTCACCGGCGGGCAACCAATCCAATTCGACTGCGTTGCCGCTACTTCCGTAGGTGAAGCGGGCGTGGAACGCGACGGCATGGCCAGCTTCTACAGTCGGCCCGTCCTCGCCTTCGTGCTGTTCGAAGCTGAGCATCGTGTGCGGGTCGACGTTAATGAATCGGACGTCCTGGGCCGCCAAAGTGCGGGTATTACGTAGCACGTAGCGGTCTCCTTCGGGATGCACGGTGATCATCCATCCGTACTTGGCGCGATCCTCGTTCGCCTGCGCGAGCGCATACGCCTTCGATGAATTGTGCGCTGATCTGGACGCTTGGAACTGAGCGAAGCAGGCGACTCCAAGCGCGCCGACTGCAACGAGCGTCGCAGCCGGCGAGTGGTAGTGCTTCCACAACAAGAAGTCGAGCGCGCCAAAAACGACAACGATGACCAGCGCCACCGACACGGATAGTTTCACCGGCCGCCCCTTACGCCTCACATCCGGGCTTCGGTGCGCACCGAAGGCCGGTCTTCGTAGTATTCAGCGAGGAGGACTTCGGTAGGTGCGGAATCGCTGGGTTCGTGTTTCATCACTCCCTGCGAGACTGCCGCGCGTGCCCGAATACACCCAGCTTGCCGTCGATGACCTGCACACCTTCGGAGGCAACCCGCGCCGGGGCGCTGTCAGCGCAATCGCTGTATCGCTGACCAAGCACGGCCAATACCGGCCGATCGTCGTGAACCGGGGTAGTCGAACCGGCCGCCGTAACGAGGTGCTGGCCGGGAACCACACGCTGATGGCTGCGCGGTCCCTCGGCTGGGTGACGATCGATGTCGGGATCGTGGACGTGGACGAGGACACCGCGCGCTCGATCGTGGCGGCCGATAACCGGCTGGCTGACCTCGGCGAGTACGACACTTCCGATCTGTATCTGCTGTTGTCGTCGATCGAGGACTTGGGCGGAACTGGGTACGCGCTGGAGGATTTGTTGGCGATGGAGCGGGACCTGTTCCCGCCGGAGCCGCTGACCGATCCGGATGACGTCCCACCGACGCCGGAATCACCGGTGTCGCGGCCGGGACAGTTGTGGTCGTTGGGTGATCATCGGCTGCTGGTTGGTTCGGCTACCGACCTCGATGGGGTGCGCGCGCTGTGTGGTGACGTGCAGCCGGATTGTGTGTGGACCGATCCGCCGTACGGCGTCGACTACGTAGGAAAGACGAAGGCGGCGCTGAGGATCCAGAATGACGGAGCGAGTGGGCTTTTCGAGCTTCTCAAGGCGGCGTTCGATGTGGTGTCCGCAGTGTGCCGGCCGGGCGCCCCGGTGTATGTGGCTCACGCGGACACCGAGCGTGTGACGTTCGAGTCCGCGCTGGATAGCGCTGGGCTGCTGGTGCGGCAGAACTTGGTGTGGGTGAAGAACGCGATGGTGATGGGCCGGTCGGACTACCACTATCAGCATGAGCCGGTGTTGTCGGCGCAGCTGGACTACGAGGATGGGCCGGACCACGAGTGCTCTACGGGTTCACGGGTGGAGGGTCTGGCCGGTTGGGGCGCGGCGGGGAGAGGTGGTTTGGCGATAACCGCCCGACGACGGTGTTTCAGTATCCGAAGCCACAGCGCAATGCTGATCATCCAACGATGAAGCCGGTTGCGTTGATCGACGCGATGCTGTCGAACAGCCTGCGTCCGGGTGGCGTTGTGTTCGACCCGTTCTCCGGTTCGGGGTCCACGCTGATTGCGGCGCATGGTCGTCGGTCCCGTTGTTTCGCTGTGGAATTGGACCCGCGGTATGCCGATGTGATCTTGCGGCGTTTCGAGGAGCACACGGGGATCGTGCCGGAGTTCGATGGTAAGCCGGTGTCGTTCGCGAACGCTGCCTAACGTCATGTCCGCGGTGTTGACTCTGGCGGCTGCCCGATATGTGCGGTCTGCGCGTGCTAGGCGGCGGCCGGCGAGTCCAGCTGAGTTGGCGCGTCGGCTGGATCCGAAGTTCCGTGTGACACCGACTATTCGGCTGCTATCCGATCTCGCGGTCCGATCGGTAAAGGAACCCGACGAACGTGATGCCGTGAGTACCCCGCCGCGGACGGGTAAGTCGCGGCTGTTGGCGATCTGGACGTCGGCGTGGGCGCTGAGCGAAGACCCCGACATGGAGATCGTGATCGTGTCCTACTCGGACGAGCTCGCGCAGACCCATTCGCGTGAGGTCCGCAAGATCATCAACGAGCACTCAGAGTTCCTGGGATACCGCCTGGCGCAGGACAAGACGGCGGTCGGCCGTTGGCGGGTCGACGGGCACGAGGGCGGCCTGCTGGCGACGGGCATCAACTCCGGTGTGACCGGGTTTGGTGCTGACCTAATGATCATCGACGACCCGGTCAAGGATGCGGCGGAGGCCGATTCGAAGGCGCACCGCAAGCGGGTCCTGAGTGAGTTTCAGTCGACGTTGTCGACTCGTGTGCATCCGGGCGGCTCGATCCTGCTGGTGATGACGCGCTGGCATGAGGAGGATTTGGCCGGCGCGTTATTGAAGCAAGAGCCGGATCGGTGGCGGCGCACGAACATTCCGGCGGTGTCGGACCCGAAGATTTTGGATGCGTTGGGGCGCTCGCCGGGAGTTGCGATGGTGTCCGCGTTGGGCTTCACGGCGGACCATTTCGCGGCGACCCGTCGCACAGTGGGGGAGCGGGTATGGTTCGCGCTCTACTGCGGGGAGCCCAAGACCCCGGCGGGCGGCCTGGTGAAGCAGAAGTGGCTCGACGATGGGCGGTTGTCGTTGGCACCGTCGACGCCGGTATTCACGGTGGTGGCCGTGGATCCGTCCGATAGCGGGACCGGCGACTCGTGCGGCCTGGTCGCGACGTCGCTCACCTACGCGGGTGTGGTGGCGATGATCGCGGATAAATCGGCGCCGATGACCTCGGATGAATGGGCCCGCGAGTCGGTGCAGCTGGCGATCGAGGTGGGAGCCAGCGAGATTGCGGTGGAGGGCTTCTCAGCCAGAGAGACGTACACGCGGGTGGTCAAGGAGGCGATTGCGCGCGCCACTGAGCGCGGCACGTTGACCCGGACGATCGCGGTGTCGGCGTGGCCGCCGAAGGGCAGGCCCCGGGTAGGGGATGCGGTCGCGCGCAGCGCCGCACTGCTGCAGGCGTTGGAGGTGGGAAATTGCCGCCTGGCCGGGTATTTCCCCGAGTTCGAGACCCGGGCGACGGCATGGCAGGCAGGGCAGCATCAGCCGGATAATTTGGCGGCGTTGGTGATTGGGCACGATGTGTGTGTGCATTCGGCGGGCCTGGAGTGGGATATCGCTGTGCCGACCGGTTCGGACGGTGGTGGCGGGCAGGGCGTCGCGCCTGGCGCAACCGTGACGGACATGGGGGATTGGATGTCACGCAAGATCGGGTAGCCTGGTTGCTGTCAACACCCGCTCCGCTGCGCCTCATCGGGTTTCACCTATCGAGGATGCAAGGGCGGGTTTTCTTACGCGAGACCTCGTCACCGTGTGGGCGTACTTTCCTCGCTATGGCCTCGGAAACCATTGATGCTCGTTTGGCGGCTCTCCCGGATACGGCGTTGGCGTTGGCGCTTGGTGTGCGGGTTGGTAGTCCGCAGTCGGTGTCGAATGCTGGGCAGGTGTCGACGCTGATCGCCGAGCTGCAACGCCGCGGTGTGTACGACGACATGCTGGCCGCACTGGATCCTGGGTTGGCAGCCCGTATCGAGTTGTTGGACAGCGCGGACCGCGGCCAGCGCTGGGCGCGGACAGGGAGACGTTGATGAGGTTCGCGCGAGGCGGTCTGATCACCGGCCCTGATCCGACACCGATCTTCACGGAGACGATGCGGTTCTTCGCACGCGGGGATGGGTATGTGATTCCGGCCAGCGCGGTGTCGGAGGCCGGAGTGAGATTGCTCGAGCAGCTCAACCGGGCAGAAGCGGGCACCCAGACTGACGGTTGGTGACCCGGATCACTTGGAACGTAACGGTTTAGGGTTTCGCCGCGTTCAAACTGGTCTCCACCATCCGGTGGGCCTACCGTGGCGCCCGTGAGGTCACTGAACGTGATTCGGCCGGGCGCGGTTTGACGGCGCCACAGCGGTGGGAGCCCGACGACCAGATGGTTGCCGCCGCACTCTCATCGCCGAAGTCATTCCGCAAGATGACCGACCTGTCCGCCGCCGACCGCGCCTGGCTCGTCGCCGGACTCACCGTCGCGGGCATCACAGCCCAAGACATTGCGGATCGCACAGGCTGCTCACTGCGACTCATCCGCGCGATCCGAGCCGAAGAAATCACCCAGATGGCAGTGCTGCTGCACACCGAAACCCGTGCTCTGGGTGACGAACTGCGGGCCGAGCACCTCGATCACGTGGCCACTCGCCGCCAGATGACTGATGCGCAAGCCGACAACGAGCGTCTGCGGATGCAACTTGATCAGCTCATCGACGCCCACATGGCCGGCACGCTCTCGCTGTTCCCGCGGTGCGGTCATCCGAGAGTGAAGTACAACGTCTACGAGCACGGCGGCCGGAGCTTCTGCCGTGAATGCGGTCGTCTGCGGAAGCAAGAGCAACGCAAATCCAAGCAGCTAGCTGCAGTGTCCTAAATCTGTAGGACGGTTTCGGCGGGATCAGTTTCACCCCAGCGTCTTAGCGTCCGCAAGCATGAACACTGGCCTCGGACTCACCGTGCTGATCCTCATCATCTACGTGCTCGCCGTGATGCGGCTCGTGCGGCTCATCAACTACGACACCATTCTGGATCCGTTGCGGCTGTGGATCGCTCACCGCGCTAACACCGCTCGGATCGCATCCGATGAGGCACAAACCGCCGGTCACCCGATCACCGCGCGGGCGCACTCGCGGCGGATGGGCCGCTGGAACGTGCTGGCCGATTTCCTCGGATGCCCCTGGTGTGTGGGGTTTTGGCTGTCGCTGGCCGCTGCGGTCGTGCCGGTACATGTCATCGGGTGGCCGTGGTGGTCCGTCTTCGGTGTCGCGCTGGCTTGCTCGTATCTCGTCGGGCTGGTCGCTCCGCTGTCGGCTGACCCCGTCGAGATCCTCAGCGGCGATGACGACGACAACCGGTAACACCCTGCACAGTTACCGTCTGCGACGTGGCCGCCCCAGACCTGCGTGTTGTTCGACGCCGCAGTGGCGGCGCACTGACCGCGTCCGCGCCCCGCGCCCTGACCGCGGCCAGCAGTCCCGTGACCGATCCGGCGCAGATCTTCAAGGCCGGATCGTTGGGCCGACGGAACAACTGGCAAGCCGAAGCGTGGGAGATGTACCGCACTATCGGGGAGCTGCGTTACTACGTTGGCTGGCGCGCCAACTCATGCTCACGCGTCCGATTCGTGGCATCCGAGATCGATCCCGACACGGGTGAGCCGACCGGCAGCATTACCGAGGACAACCGGGAAGGACAGCGCGTCACCGAGATCGTTCGCAAGATCGCGGGCGGCCGGTTGGGGCAGGCGCAGTTGATCAAACGCACCGCCGAGGTGCTGACCGTTCCGGGCGAGTTGTGGATCGCGATCCTGATGCGGCCAGGCACAGGCGCGGACAAGGACAAGAAGGTGGCGAAGTGGTACGCCGTCACCAGCAAGGAAATTGAGCGCGGTACACGCAACAACAGCGTGACGATCAAGTTGCCTGACGGAACCAAGCACGAGTTCAAACAGGGTGAAGGCGACGGCATGTTCCGCGTATGGAACCCCGACGCCGAGGACGCCACGGCGCCGGATTCGCCGGTACGCGCGTGCCTTGATCCCCTGCGTGAGATCGCGCGCACGACACGCAAGATCGCCAACGCGGACGACTCGCGCCTGTTGAACAACGGCATCCTGCTCGTGCCGTCGGAGGCGAGCCTGCCCGATCAGCAGGCGCCTGTCTCTGCGGACAAGCCCGGCGGTACGCCACAACCCGCGCCGGGCCGCAAGGTCGCCGCGACGCTGCAGCAAGCGATTGTGCGGGTCTCCGAGACGGCCTCCAAGGATCCGAACAGCGCCGCGGCTTTGGTACCGATTGTGGTGGCCGCCCCCGGCGAGCACCTTGCGAAGGTCACCCACATCGACTTCGGCAAAGAAGTGACCAAGGTGGCGATCGAAACCCGCACCGACGCCATCGCGCGCCTGGCAATGGGTTTGGATATGTCCCCGGAACGACTGCTCGGACTTAGTACGGGAAATCATTGGTCCGCGTGGGCAATCGAAGACCAGGACGTGCATCTGCATATTGCCCCGGTCATGGAAACGATCTGCCACGCGATCGACGCCAGCGTCCTGCGCGGCATGCTCGAAGACGATGGCATCGACCCGGACAAGTACACGCTGTGGTACGACGCCTCCGCCCTGACTTCCGATCCCGATCTGACCGACGAAGCCAAGGACGCATTCGAGAAGGGCGCCATCACCGCCGCGACATTGGTCCGGATCTACGGGCTACCTGATGATGCGATGTACGACTTCACCAGCCTGGAGGGCTTGCAGCAATGGGCCCAGGACAAGATCAGCCAAGACCCCACGCTGTTGCGTGATCTGTTGCCGCTGCTCGACAAATCGGTGCAGGGCATCGAGTTTCCTGAGCCGGTCGCGGCGCTACCGCCTGGCCGCGGCGGCGCGGAGGACGACGAGTCCGGTGCTGGCCGGCAGCAGGAGCCCGACACCGAGGGCGACGGCACCAGCGGGCAGGCCAGCGCCCGAGCCAACGTGGAGCTCGCGGTCGTGGATCTGCTCGTCGGCCGCGCACTGGAGCTGGCTGGTAAGCGTCGCGTCCGGACGAACGATCGCCAGCAGCATGCGCGGCTGCGCGGTATCCCGACCCGCGAGTACCACCGCTACATGGGGCCTGTCGACGAGCCGGAGGTATCGCGGCTGATTAGGGGCTGGGACAGCATCATGAGTGATCCGGCATTGGCGGGGTTGGGGATTGATCCGGAGCGGGTGCGGGCCAGTGTGCGCAGGATCGCGCGCCGGGAGCTCACCAGTCAGGTCGTTGACGGGCAGGTGATCTGATGGGTATCGCGTCCGCAATCGCCCTGGTTGGACTGGCGCACATGGTGGGGGACTACCTCATTCAATCCGACTGGATGGCGCAGGAGAAGACGAAGCGTTGGTGGCCCGCCATCGCGCACGCAGTGACCTACGGGCTGCCGTTCCTGTTCGTCACGCAGTCGCCGCTCGCTCTGGTGGTGATCGTCGGCACCCACGCGGTGATCGACCGCTACCGCCTGGCACGCCACCTGGTGTGGTTCAAAAATCAGTTGGCCCCAAAAGTGTTCCGGCCGCCGCACACCGCCACAGGACACGGTGAAGATCGGCCCGACTGGTTGGCGGTGTGGCTGCTGATCATCGCGGACAACGTGATTCACATGCTGATCAACGTCGCGTCGGTGGTGTGGCTCTGATGTGGCCCGAGCGTGGTGAGGCACTGTCTCGGACAATCGAAGCCGAGTCGGCGGTCAGTGACCTGTACGCGGAGACGTTGCGCCGATGGGCGCCAGGCGCCCGCGAGGTGGTCCTGCCGTCGCTGATCGCCGCTGCGCTGCCCCCGGACCCGGACGCTCTTGTACAGACGCAGACCATGTGGGACCAGCACGCCGAAGAGATCATCGTGGCGGGGCTCGGGATCTTGTGGGCGGTGGCCGTTTATGAGACGGTCACCGACCTTGGTGGCACCATCGCGGACATCGCGGTACCCGATGTCAGCACGGTGGCCCTCGGGATCGTGCTGGCGTCGCTGATGATGAACCGCGACAGTGTGATCGAGGCTGTCGGGCACGTGGAGGCCACACCCGCGCTGGTCGTTGCGCGTGACGAGTTTCTGGCCATCAGGCGCGAGAGTGTCTCGGCCACTACGAGCTTGGTTCGCAAGAAGGTTGAGGCGGCGCTCGCGGAGCCGATGCTGACGTTGTCGGTGTCACCGGAGGACCGGCCGGATGTGCTGCGTGCCAGGGCCGCCGAGGTACTCGAGCCGTCGTCGAAAGAGATGCGTGATCTGGCGCGTAACCAGGGCTATCAGGCTGCGGATGTGCTTAACCATGCGGTTGTCGCGGCGGCGACATTGTCGGAGGACGCCGCCGAGCTCCAGAAAACGTGGATCTGCACGATCGACGGCAAGACCCGGCCTTCGCACTGGGCTGCCGATGGTCAGCGGGTACCGCTCAAGGGTCACTTCACCGTGGGTGGTGAGCAGCTGTTCATTCCGGGCGATATGTCCGCGTCACCAGCGGAGTGGAAGAACTGCCGATGCCGCGTGGGCATTCTCGCCGTCGACGAGGCACTGTCCGACGAGGTGGATCGGCACACCGAGCGGCTCGACGGCCGAGATTCAGTGGCTGTCAACCGTGATGGGCGCACCCAGGCAGAGGAAATTGAGCGTCGAGACAAGGCGGGCAATGTGCGCGCCCGCGACAACGAAGACGGTATTGGGCGCGTGGCGTCTGGCGGCTGGTCCGCACCGAGCGAACAGGAGTACGAGATGGCCGAGGACACCGAGACCTATTTGACGTTCACCGATCAACTGTTCGCAGTGACCGGCACACCCACGTCGGATGGCCGGATGCTGGCCGCCGGCATCGAGCTGACGTTCCGCGACACCCCGATGCCGTTGCAGTGGTGCGAGGAAATGGAGGGTGGCCATTACGGTTCCGTCACCGTCGGGGTCATCGAGTCCATCGCGCTCAAGAACGGTGAAGTGCGGGCGTCGGGCTACATGCTCAACAACACCAACGCGCTCAAGGCCATTGATGTCGTAGGTCACGGTGTCAACAACCCGAGCGTCGATCTCGGCAGCGTGACAGCGTTCTGGACCTACGAAGACGGCACGGTCGTCACGGAAGAGAACTACGACGAGGACAAACCGATTCTCGATACGACTACCGCGGCGGAAGTACTCGCCACCACGATCGTCGCGATCCCGGCGTTCGGTCAGACCCGCCTCGTGCTCAACGCCGAACGCGAGCCCCGTGACAAGGCGCTCGTCGCGTCGGCGGCCGCGAGATTCCAGCCCCGCGTGTACGACCCGGCGCTGTTCTCCGATCCCGGCCTGTCGGGACCGACACCGCAGTCGATCGACACGGCGACTGGGCGAATCTTCGGGCACATCGCGGACTTCAAAGAGAAGCACCGATCTGTTGGGCTCGGCCACATTTCGCCGCCCCGTTCTCGCACCGGGTACGCGCATTTCCACTCGTCGCCACCGGTGCGCCTTTCCGACGGCACTGAGCTGCCGGTCGGCCGGCTGACGGTAGGTATTGGTCACGCACCGACGACCGGTGTCAGCAATGCGGAGGCGCAGGCGCACTACGACAACGCCGAGGCGTGCTTCGCGCTGGTCCGCGTCGGTGAGGACAAGCACGGCATCTGGTTCTCCGGTGTCGCCGCGCCTTGGGCCACTCCAGAGCAGATCGAGATGGGCTTGGCTGCACCGTTGTCGGGCGATTGGCGCCCGTACGGAGGCAACCTTGAACTCGTGGCCGCGCTTGCAGTCAATACTCCCGGGTTCCTATGCCGGACTACCACTGACTCGCGGGGCTATCCGTTAGCGATGGTGGCGTCGATGTCGCCGCGGCCAGGTGCGGCGGGACGCAATGTGTACTCGCGTGAAGACATGCGCGCAGACCTGAAAGCCGCTGTCTCCGAGGCTCTGGTGGAATCTTCGCAGGCTGTGGAGTTGGCTCAGCGGCGCACCGCGGTGTTGGCGCGGGCGCGTGTGGCTGTGGGGGATCCGCCGCCGGAGCCGTCGCCAGCGGAACGTATGAGCCAACTGTTGGAGCGTGTCTGATGGGGTGCGGCTGCCGGAGAGGTACCCGTGCAGGGTCTGTTACTTCGTCCGGAGCGACGGTGACTGGTTTCGAGTACACCGCACCGGACAAGACGGTGACGCCGTTCCTGACATTGATCGAGGCGAAGAAGGAACAGCGTCGTAACGGTGGCGGCACGATAAAGCAGCTCACCAACGGCTGATTTTCTCGGCGGAGGGTGGAGGACTCGAACCCCTACCTGTCACGGCACCCCGGGTTTCGAAGCCGGCTGCAGACCATTCCGCGGCACCCTCCCAAGCGGAGAGCTGCGGAATTGAACCGCAATCACAGATCGGATCACACCCGTTAGCAACGGGGTTCCGGCCCAGCCGAATTAGCCCTCCAGCGTGTTAGCGCGAGGTACTTGATGATCGGCGGGTGATGGTCACGACGGCAGCGTAGCACCCCTCTGCACGCACGGTCTCTACGTTTCTGCGGCAAGAGAGTTCCTGTCATGCGCTATGTGCCGGGGAGCGATCGAACAGACCGAGACTTTCACTCTGAGAACAGGAGTACTGCAGTGAAGTTCGACAAGCTGCCCGATCAGCTGCCCGCCACCGCCGCCGAGCTCAACGAGCTCGCCGCCGCAATCACCGCCGAGATCAACGTATTTCAGGCCCGTTCAACCGCAGGCCACGAGTTCACGGCCGATGAGGTCGAGCGAGCCGAATACGTCGTCGAGGCGCACAAGACCGTCACCGAGGCCCGCGACACCGTCGTTGCCGCTGACCAGACGCAGGCCGACAAGCTCAACGACGTGCTGGCCCGCGCGGCTGCCGCGACGAAGGATCCGGAAGCCACTGAGGCCGAGACCACCACCGAGAGCGCCGATTCCGGCGCTGAGGGAGACGGAAGCACTGCTGCAGAGGTTGTGGCCGAAGCCGAAGCTGCCACCGCCGCTGGCGCCGAGGAACGGGAAACTGTCACCGCCGCCGCAGGTTCCGCCCGTGCGGTCGAGTTCGCGGGTGCGGTCCGCAACAGCGATATCCCCGCCGACACTCCTGCCGGTGAGAAGCCTAAGGGCTGGGAGATGTTGCAGTCGGCCGCGAAGTACGCCGAATTCGGTCATGAGAAGGTCGGTTTCGCCGAGATCGCTCAGTCGATCGCGTCGGTCTCGTCGGGCTCTGTGTCCGGCCGCCAGCGCACCGGCACCAGCCCTGACGGCAACTACGCCACCCAGGCTGTTGCGCGCCTGACTCGGCCGGTGGCTGGCCCGGTGATCGAGAACGAGCACGACGCGTACGCGGCGCTCGCTGAGATTGGTCGCAGCATTCCGGGCCACGGCCCGGTGAACGCCAAGGCGCTTGTCGCGGCTGGTGGCTGGTGCGCCCCATCCGAGCAGGTGTACACGTTCTGCAACGTGCCCCCGGCGTCGGATCTGCTGTCACTGCCGGACTTCCCGGTCTCCATGGAGCGCGGTGGTGTCCGTTTCCCGGTGAACCCCGACATGTCGGCACTGCTGAACAACCTGTGGCACTTCACCGAAGCCGAGCTTGAGGCCGTCAACGGCCAGGGCGACCCGACCGCGGTGAAGAAGCTCATCGAGCTGCCTTGCCCTGACCAGTTCATCGAGTACCGGTTGGAGGCCATCGGCTGGGCAGCCAAGGCGGGCATCCTGCAGCGCCAAGCGTGGCCGGAGGCTATCGAGAACGCACTAGAGCAGATCCAGGTCGCTCACCAGCACCGAGTCTCGCAGCTGTCCATCGGCAAGATGGTGGCCGGGTCGGGCACCGCGATCGTTGTGCCGCCCACCTCGGTGCTCGGCGCTACAAGCGGCGCGCTGAACGGCCTCGAGTTCCAGGCCGACAACCTGCGGTACAACAAGGGCCTCAAGGGTGACGCCACGATTGAAGGTGTTGCGCCGGTATGGCTCCGTAGCGTCTACCGCGCCGATCTCGCGTTGCGTGAAGGTAAGGATTTCCTAGCCGTCACTAACGTCGAGATCGACAATTGGCTGGCGGTCCGGAATATCTACCTGCAGTACGTGGTGGATTGGCAAACCCGTGGGGCGGGCCAGCCGGGCAACATGGCCTCGGTGGTCTACCCGGCCACGGTCGACGTGATGCTGTTCCCGGCTGGTACGTGGTTCCGGTCGCTGAACGAGGTCATCACGCTGGGTGTGCAGTACCCGTTGCAGCAGTTGCAGCTCAACCAGTACACCCATGTGTTCACCGAGGATTCGCTCCAGGTGGGCAAGCGGTGCGATCAGTCGATCGTTGTGCGACTGCCGATCTGCGTGTCGGGTGCCATTGGGGCTCGTCAGTACGTGGCGTGCAATACGCCGCCTGCGACCCCGTAGCGGATCCCGGCGAATCGCATAGGACGAGGCGGGCGGCGTGAGTATCCGAGGCATTCACGCCGCCCGTCTTCCCGGCAGAGAGGATCGCTAGAAAATGACCGCAGCACTTTCCCCGGTGCCGTTCGACACGCCGCTGGTCAACCCTGCGCCTATCGGACTCGTTCCGGCTACCCAGTGGGTCGACGAGTCCGGGCCGCTGCGATGGCTGCCGTCCGGTGTCGAGTTCCGGGTGTTCAACTACGGCGGCGGCACTCAGTTCGGCGTCTGGACAGCACCCTGGAACGCGACAGAATCACAGCTGACCGCGACGGACGTCAAAGATGGTGAGCGGCCGGAGTTTCCGGATACCTACATTGCGCAGACAACGTTTGCATCCGACGAATGCGACCTACTCAAGCGAAGCCGTGACGAGGTCGGTGCCAGGGCACAGCAGGTTCATCGCCTGCTGGAACCAGTCCAGACGGAGAAGGCGCTGGCGGCCCGAATGCTCGCTGACGCAGGCACCCTCGTCTCCAAGACGGGGATCGTGGCAGCCGTCGGTGCCATCGAGGGGATGATCGCCGACACCGGAACCGTCGGGTATATCCACGCCTCGGCGGAGTTGGCAGCGTCTGCTGCACAGGCAAATTTGATCCGTTTCAACAACGGGCGGATGGTGTCTCCGCTGGGCAACACGTGGGTGGTCGGTGGCGGCTACGTCAGTGGGCTGGGTTCAAAGCTCGTGGCCACCAGTCCCACCTATGGGTGGCGCGGACCGGTGGCTCTGCGGGTTGCTCCCAGCCTGCAGCACAACGAATTCAAGGCCATCTCGGAGCGGTCATTGGTCGTCGGATATGAGGCGCTGATCGGCGCCGTGAACATCACGTAGAAGGGGATGACGTCATGCCTGTAGGTGTAGAGGTTGTGGTCGAGGATGGTTTCGCCACAATCGATTTCGTGGACAAGGCCTTGCGCGGCCCGGGGCTCGCCAAACTGTTGGAGGTCGGTACGCCCCCGGATGCGATCGAGAAGCTGACCCGCTCTGGTCCCCGGCCGGTGTACGTGGTGCCGGAGGGCAACGCCCGCGAGGCCGGACTGCTCGACGAGGCCGACGAGCCGGTGTTTGCGAACGGTGGTCTGATCACGCCTGGCAGCGCGTCGAGCGGCGACTCAGTGCTGGTGCAGCTCGATCCCGGCTACGTCGTCCCCGGTGACGGAATCCCCAAGCAGGGCATCGAGGCGCCCACTGACGGGACCTTCACCGAATTGATCACGCAGGACACTGGCGGACCATACGAGATCCTCCCCGAGATCGTGAACCCCGACGGGACGACACAGCTGGAGCCGATCGCGGCGGTCACCGAACCCGCCGCGCAGGCATGGCCGGACGGCGAGCCGGAGTTGGATTGGAAGCGCCCCGATCTGGATGCCTACGCCGCGTCCAAGGGACTCGACACTCTGGAGCTGCCGAACAAGGCGGCAGTGCTCGACGCAATCGCAGAGGCAGGTAAGTGATGAAGCTGCCCGAGTTGACACCCCGGCGGCGCCAATGGCTGTACGGCATTGCGGTGGCCGCGATAGCGGTGGCCGTCGCGTACAAGATGATTGCGCCTGAACACGCCCCTGTGTGGCTGGACCTGGCCGCCAACGTCTTTGGCTTCGGTGGAACCAGCACAGCGGGCATGATGCTCAGCCGACAGCGCAAAGACGGCACGTTGTGAGCCTGCTTGGGCTCCTTGACAATTCACTGACCGCCGTCGCTGAGCTCTACGAGCCCAAGAATGGATGGGGGTTGGCTGGTCTGCTGATCATCGGCATGCCCTCGCTCGTGACCGCCGGAGTCAGCGGCGTCATCTTGTGGCGGCAGCGCAAAAGCGCGCACGACATGAACGAGGTCAAGACCGGTGTCGCGGCGACCAACGCCCAGGTGGTCAACGGACACGGCGGCAAGGCGCCATTGCGTTCGGACATGGACCTGGTTGTTGAGATCGCCCAGCGCACCGAGCTGGCGGTCGCCGAAGTACGCGGCGAGCTCCGGGGATTGACCCACCGCGTCGATGAGTTAAGCAAGGCCCGTTGATGCACCCTGCCCTCTTACTGTTCGCCACAGCCTCGGAAAACCGAAACCGACCGGCGCGAAGCGCCTGATAGCAGGAGGAAGCCAGCACATGGCATTCGCAGTCGTTAAGGGCTATGCGCTCCGCGTAACCAAAGTGGACGCGTGCGGCAAGCCCATCCAAGGCAACGCAAACCGCATCGTCACCGACGGCTTCATTCGGGCCAACCTTGACCCGAACATGAAGGACGCCAACGAGATCACCCAGGAGAACGCCGCGGGCAAGGAGTGCATCAGTGACCTCACCCCCGCTGAGCGCCGTTGGTGGAATATCGAACTGCAGCTCTGCGGCGTCGACCCGGACTTGTGGGCACTGATCCTCGCGTGGACTCGGGTGCTCGACTACGACGGCAAGCCGATCGGTGTCCGCGACCGCAAGTCGGTCGATGACCAGTCCGGCGCCATGTTTGAGCTATGGACTGGCGGTCAGGGCGACGACGACTGCCCACCTCCGGTCGATGACTCGATATTTTCGGCCGCAGCCTCCGGTAAGCAGTACGGCTACCTGGCGTTCGCGGGAAACCAGTTCGTCTCAGGCGCAATCCCGGTCGCTGCGGAGGCATCGAACTTCACCCTGACGGGTCGCACCATCGAGCCCAAGCACTGGGGCCGCGGCCCATACAACGTGGCAGCCACCGACAACACCGGAACCCCCGGGCGTCTGCTGGTGCCGATGTACGACAAGGACGACGACAACCACCTGCTGCTGTTCCGCACTCCGGTGGCTCCGCCCAAGCCCACCGACGGCGGCGCGTGCGAGCTGGCGGTCCAGTCGATCTTCACCGGCCCGGGTAAGGCCTACTTCGGTGCCGACGCGGCCGATATCGCTCCGCCGCAGCCGATCTGCGATGCCAAGGCGTACACGGTCGCGGTCGCCGGTACGGGCAATTTCAAGCTGTTGGTCGGCACTGACCCGACCGCGAACATCGCCCACACGGCGCTGCCGGCCGCGGTGCAGTCCGCGATCGAGGCGCTGCCCAGCGTCGAGGTCGGCCAGGTCCAGGTCACGGGCACGGCGGGCAACTACGCCGTCAAACTCGATCCGGCGTTGGGTGTCCTGTCCGCCGACAGCACTGGCCTCACCGGTGGCGCCGCCACCGTCACGCCGGCGTAGAAGAAATCCGACAAGCGAACCGCCCTGGGTGCTGCGGCCCCGGGGCGGTTCGTCATTGGTGAGCACCCCTGACTCCTACCGTGTGCGACATGTCCTGCGATTGGCCGATCGACCGGAGCTGTCTGCCGCCACTTCCCGAGCTCGGCGACACCCCAACGCCCGAGGAGCGTTCGGCCTACGATCACGCGCTGCTGGCGCGCAACAATGCTGAAGACATCGCGGTGCAGGTTCTGTGGTCGCTGTCGGGCCGCCAGTTCGGTGCGTGCGAGACCACGGTGCGCCCATGCCCCACCTACGCACAGGGATTCGGTTACGGCTCGGTCATCCTGACCCTTGATGCCGGACACTGGGTGAGCTGGCCGTGCGGCTGCATCGGCGGCTGCTCGGTGTCCGGTCCGCGAGTGGTGCACCTACCCGGACCGGTCGATGCGATCGTGTCGGTGACGATCGAGGGCGCCGTGCTGGATCCGTCCGGATACCAGTTGGAGGGAAACGCCCTGTACCGCACGGGCGGTGCCTGGCCGCGCCAGGACCTGGGCGCCCCGCTCGGGGAGCCCGGAACATGGTCGCTCACCTACACCCGCGGCTACCCGCCCCCGGACGGTGTGGACAAGCTGACAGGCCTGCTGGCCAAGGAATTCCTGGCCGCCTGCGCCGGCGGAAAATGCCGGCTGCCCCGCAATGTCCGCAGCGTCGCGCGGCAAGGGGTCAACTACGAGGTGTATGACCCTCGCGACGTCTACGCCAACGGCAAGACCGGCCTATCGGAGGTCGACCTGTGGCTGGCGGCGGTCAACCCCAACCACCTCATGGCTGCACCGGAGGTGCTGTGAGCGCGCCTCAGTGCCGCGACTCGGCCAGCGATATCGTGAACGTGTTCATCTCCGCGCTGCGACAGGGCTACGACCCGAGCAGCCGATGCCCGCCACCGGAGGTTGATGTTGTTCCCGCTGTGCGGTTTTTCGCCAGCGACGGAGGTGTCCCGAAGTCGTGGGTGCCGTTCCTGGGTTGCGAGAGCGGCCCATTTCTGTGGGTTCGGGTTGCCATGCGGTATCGGGCCCGTATCAAGGATTTTCCGGCGGCATTCACCGGTGGCCAGACGTGCGCCGACGCCGATGTGAAACGGGTTCTTGGTGTCGAGATTGGTGTTGCCCGTTGTACCGAGATGGAGGCCGAACCGGATTGGGACACGATCGCCCGCGAGGCTGAGATCAGTTTGGATGATTCGTGGCGCCTCGAGACAGTGTTGTGTGCTGCGGCGGCCCGGTTGCGCCGCGACGGGTATGCAGTGGCCACCGATACCATCGCGCCCGACGGGCCCGACGGTGGGCTGATCGCGTGGACCGGCATGGCCTACGTTTCGTTCTGAGAGAGGGTGTGCTGTGGGGCATTACGTCACGATTGAGGGCAGTCTGACACCGACCGACCGTCTGGCCCGGGGTGTGCGCAGCACGGTGGCCGTCACCGACGACATCCGCAAGCTGGTCAAGATCGGCGGCGCTATCGTGGTGGCCGGCAGCCTCGAGGAACCCGACAGCCCTGCGGGCGACGACGCGGGCACTGCCGAAGGCCTCAGCGCGCCCGCCGATCCGGCCGAGCGCCACCGCGACGACGCTGGCACTGAAACGCAGGATCCTTCCGAATGCGCTGTGCCAGCGGGCAACGCCAGCCGCGAGGACTGGGCGGAGTTCATCGCCAGCAAGGGCCTCGGGGTGACCGAAGGCAAGACGCGCGATGAGTTGCGCGAGATCTGGCAGCAGGCCAGTGGCGAGCGTTAGAGCGCATTTCGAGCTCAACGAGCATGAGCTCAACGACCAGACACGGACGTTCGGCCGGCGCCGGATGACGTCGCTGCAACGGCGTATCGCCAACCAGGCGCGCGCGGATGCGCCAGTGCGCACCGGCAATCTGGGCCGCCAGGTCACAGAGGGGCAGATCGGTTTCACCGGGCCCCGAACGATTTCCGGGAATGTCCGCGACGACGCCGACTATGCGCTCTATGTGCATGAAGGGACTAGGCCGCATCTGATTCGTCCGCGCAACGCCAAGGCCCTGCGGTTCCAGATTGGTGGGCGCACCGTGTACGCGAAACTGGTGCGCCACCCGGGAACGAAGGCGCGCCCATTCCTGCGCAACGCGGGCATGCGGGTGGCATCACGGGAACGCTGACCGTGCACCCCGTCTCGGCACGCTAGGCGCCATGACCACCTTCGCCTCGGAGAGCACCGCAACGCCTTCCGTTCCTCCTGCTGTACTCGAACCGATTCCGGCCGCCGACCTCGAGCAGGCCACCGCCGCACCCGATCCGGAGGTTGTCGCCGAACCGGTTGCCGGTGACGGGCTTCCGGCGGTCCGCCCGAGCACCGATGTCGCCAAAGCCGACCAGTGGGCGCACGATTTCCTCGAGTTCGGTGGCGACAAGCTCGGCATCCGTGTCCCCACCCCGCAGGCGATGTCAGCGCTGTCGATGGGAATGGGCAAGTACGTTCCACCCAAGATGCAGAACGACCTGAGCGGACTGTTCATCGCTAACCATCTGTCCCCGGAAAGCTATGAACACATCTACTCGCGGTTGATGAACCCCGACGATGTCGGCTACAACGCCAACACCATCGGCGAATTGATTGGCGCCATCCTCACCACCGGTGTGGAGCAGTTCAAACAGGCATCGAAGGCTGCCATCGACGAGGCCAAGAAGTAGCACCCCGACTCGCTAGCTTGACCCGGTGACCACGCCCGTCGGCTCGATTCGTCTTGACCTGTCGATTGACGGTTCGAGCCTTGACGATGAGATCACCGCCGCTGTGCGCAAGCACATGGAGCCCGTCATGGCGCGGCTTCATCAGCAGCTGGAACGCATCGAACGCGACTATTCCGAGGCGGCCCGCGCGGCTGAAACCTCCGGCGCCAAGCAGACAGCGGCGGCCAAGACGGTCGCAGACGCGGTCGAGGACGTCGGAGACGAGCACACCAAGACGGCGGCGAAGGCGCGGGTGGCCGAGGGCGTTTCGACGCGCTCGATCAACGCGACCACCCGGGCAATCGAGCGCCAGACAGCCGCGTGGACGGCCAATGCGGCGGCCCGCACGGCGGCGGCAGCGGCCCCGACACCGGGGCCACCACAATCAGGCGGCGGTGGCGCTGGCCGTGGAGGTGGCGGCGGTAATCACTTGTCGCGCGGCCGATCTGGCTCGGGCGGCTTCTTCGGGTTCGGCGGCCCCATCGTGGGCGCGGCCGGATGGAACGCGGTCGCCGCCGTTGTGGGGAGCTTCCCGGCGGCGGCGACAGCGGTCACCAACCTCACTGGCGCGGTTCAACAGCTCGCGCAGGCGGGCCTCGTGCTGCCCGGCGTGATCGGCGGCGTCGTGTCCTCGGTCCTTACCGCGAAACTCGGATTCGTCGGCATGTCCGACGCGGTCGAGGCCGCGTGGAAGGCATTCCAGTCCGGCGATCCCAAGGACGCGAAGAAGGCCTTGGAGTCGTTGACGAACCTTGCCCCCGCGGTGAAGGACACCGTCAAAGCTGTCTCGGGGCTGTTTCCCGAATTGCAGCGGCTACAGCGTGATGTGGTCGCACAGAACATGTTCGAGGGCATCGACCAGACAATCACCGATCTGGCCGGTAAGTCGATACCCACCCTGGAGAAGGGGCTGGGCGGCATAAGCCGTGCGTGGAACGCGACGTTCAAAGAGCTTGGCCGGGTCGCAGGTCTGGACTCTAGCCAGGCGATCCTGGACAAGATTTTCGGCAACACCGCCGAAGCGCAGAACCGCGCTAACGCTGTCATCAACCCGTTGCTGCACGGGCTGGGCACCGCGGCGGCGGAGGGCACCGATTTCCTGCCGCACCTGGCCGACGGGCTGACCGCTGTCACAACACGATTCGACAACTGGATCACCCGATCGGCCGACAACGGCAACCTCGACAAGTGGATCAACGAAGGCATCGAAGCCGCCGGCCACCTGGGCGAGACGCTGCTGAACATCGGCAAGATCATCGCGTCCATCACGAAAGCCGCCGGCGGCGACGGCGGTCTGCTGGCGGCGCTCGATAACGGGTCGGGCGCGTTGGCCACGTTCCTGGCCTCGGATCAGGGCCAAGAGAAGCTGATCGATTTCTTCACCGAGGGCCGCGAACAACTCGCCAAATGGATCGAGATCCTGGGCAACGTCGGCTCGATCCTGGGCGACGCCTACAACGGCGCCAGGCAGTGGGCCGACATGCTGCTGCCGGTCCTGAAGACCGTCACCGACATCATTTCCTCAATGCCGGGCGGGATTTCGGCTGTGGTGACCGCGTTCTTGGCGTGGAAGACCATCAGCGGCTTCACGGGTCTGCTCGGCGGCCTGGACAAGGTCGGTGCCAGCCTGGACCTTTTGCCGGGGCGGGCTGGGGTGGCCGTCGGCGGTATCAACAAGGCACTGGCCGGCCTGGCCATCGGCGGCGTAGCGCTCGGCGTCGGCAGCGAGCTGACCAACTCGGAGAGCACCGCATCACGGCTCGGCGGCGCGGCGCTCAACATCGGCGGCGGCGCTATCGCAGGCGGCTCTATCGGTGGTCCCTGGGGTGCGGCGATCGGCGCCATGATCGGCGCTGGCATCACGCTCTTCGAGAATGCTCGCCGCCAGCTCGAGGAAGGCAAGTCCGAGTGGGAGCAGAGCTGGCAGCGCCAGCACGATCGCCCGGAGATGGCGCCGGGCACCCCTGAGCTGGCCAACCGGATCACCGGCAACGACGTCATCATGCAGCCCTCGCTCAAGACTCCGAACCTCGCGCCACAGCTCGCGGACCAGATCCGCAGTGGCAAGATCCCCGGCTACAGCATCGGGCCGGATGGATCGATCATCTCGCCGTCGGGGCCGATACCCGGCATCAACCTGGCCAACCCCGGCCCGGCGTTCCCCGACAGCTCACTGCACCCCGGCGGGGCCGCTGCGGCGCCCCCGCCCACCCCGAACCCTGCGCCGCCGACGCAGCAGAACCCGCTGCCGGTGTTCCTGACCAACACCTTGCCTCCCGGGGTGGCGCAGAACGTGCTGCCGCCACCTGTCCCGGTAACCGGCGGCGGCCCCATGGGCTTCGGGCGCCTGGCCGGGGTCGGACCCATCCCGCAGGTGGACGCGGCGGCCGCGAACCTGCAGAAGCTCGCCACCGACATCAAGGAACTGCCCGAGGGCGAAGTCAAGATCAAAGACCCGTCCCCGGAGTTGATGAAGAATCTTCAGTCCCTGGACGTGCAGATCACGAAGGTTTCGGAAAACGAGATCGAGGTCAAGGCCAACACCGACCTGGCGCGTGGGCAGATCGACGCCCTGATCCAGCAGTACAAGAAGCAGACCATCACCTTGCTCATCGCGGCCCAACAGGCCGGTGGTGGTCCTGCTGTCGCGTTGCCTGCTGGCCGCGCTGATGGTGGTGTGCTGCCCGGCTGGTCGCCCGGGGTCGACAACATGCTGGTGCCGATGGGCGGCGGCGAGGGGGTACTGATCCCGGAGGCTGTGCGCGGCCTGGGCGGGGCATCGGCCATCTACGCCATCAACAGCCGCTTCCGGAAAGGCCTGTCCCGCCAGGGCTACGCCGACGGCGGCGTCGTGGGCGAGCTGGGCGGTGTGCCGGGCCTGGACGACAACACCGCGCTGGCAGTGTTGCGCCAGATTCGGGATCTGCTGGCGGGCAAGGATCGTGGCCCACTGCAGGCGACCTCGGATGCGATATCGTCGATCGCCTCCGACACCACGACGGCCGGTGGGGGCAACACTGCGGGCCGGATGGGGCCGTTCGGCACCCCGATCAAGGCACGCAACCCCGGCTACGAGGCGGCAGCTGCAGCGATCCAAGCGTTGGGCGGCGATCCTGAGAAGTTCCTCGGCGCCGATCCGAGCAGCTACATGCCTCGAGGAGTCGGCAGTGTCGGTGGCGCGGGGTTCGGGGTGGGTGGTGGCGGATTCTCGCAGTACGCCGCACTGCTGTCGACGTTCGCCAAGACGGGCAACCTCACCTCGGATCTGACCGGGGCGGGGTTGGATGCCAACGATTCGGTCATCAAAGCCATCACGACAGCCCGCAACAAGAAGCGGGGAGCCCTCGGGGACGACGCTATCGCCGCACTGGTGGAGCAAGTGGTCGGCGTCGGCGGATACACCGGCACCCTCGATTCGAGCAACAGCGCGTTGATCAGTTCGTTGCAGACGTTCCGCGAGAAGCTCGGCAAGGGCACCGCACTAGGCGGTGGCGGGGCACTGATGGGACTGCCGGCCGGTGTCGGACCGAAGGGCAGCAAGGCGGGGTTGCAGCCAGGCGCATCTCAACTGTGGGACTTCATCACCACCAACTTCCCCGAGGTCCGCGAGATCGGGGGTGTCCGCCAGGACGCGATCGCGGATCATCCGTCCGGGCGGGCGCTGGACATCATGGTCGGCAACGACAAAGCGCTCGGAGACCGCATCAACCAGTCGATCCGCGCCAACGCCCCGGCGCTCGGTTTGGATTCGACGATCTGGCGCGACAAATGGGAAGACTTGGGCGGCAACAGCTCCACGGTCGCCGGCCACCAGGACCACGTTCACGCCAAGGTCGCCGAAGGCGCAGCCACCGGCCTGGGCGGTCTCCAGTTGCCTGGCGGCGTCGCCGGTTTGGGGGCAGGCGCGGGCGGTGTGACGCCGGTGTACGTCACGAACTTCGACGGCCAGATGCGTGGCGGGGCGGGCGGGGACATGCTGTCGGCTCTGCTGGCGGGCGGCGGACAGTCTCTCGGTGACGTATCCGCTGATGCTCTCAGCGCGGCGTTGGGCAAGGGCAACCGCCCACTGCCCAAGGATGTGGCCAGCACCAGTGAGTTGTTCAAGCAGCGCAATCCCGCCGCGCTGGCCTCGCTGGCCGGATACCAGGTGGGCGACTACAACCGGACCGGCGGCAACGGCCAAGCCGATGATCTGACGGTCAACGATGGACCCAAATACAATGCGCAAGGCCAGATTTACAGCGACACGGCTGCGTTGATCGACCGGTCCTTCACCAGCTTGGAAGCGCAGATGCGAGCTGGCTTCGAGCAGCTGCAGGACGTGACGGCGCAGGTGCGTGACCAGTTGGTGGACATTTCCAGCCAGTTGGCGCAGATCGCGGCCAGCAGCGCAGGCAGCGCCGCCGGCACGGCAGCAGGTGCCGCCGTGCCGGGCCTGGCGGCGGGCGGCCCGATCTGGGGTGGCGTGCCGGGTAAGGACTCGGTGCCCATCCTGGCTATGCCGAACGAACACATGCTCACGGTCGACGACGTGGCGGCGATGGGCGGCCATGCAGGGGTGTACGCGTTCCGCCGCGCGCTGCACGCTGCCCCCGGGTTCGCCACCGGCGGCGGCGTCAACGTCAACGACACGGTCGGCGCGGAATTCTTTGGCGTTTCCCAGATCCCGATCTTGGGTGCCATCGTCAACCTGTTGGTGCGTGTCCTGCTCAAGGTGCTGGGTGTGGAGATCGAGGCCCGCGACACCCTCGGCGAGATGACCGACGAGTTCCGCCAATTCCGTGGCGAATTCCAAGCATTCGACGCCAGCGGACGCCTGATGAACGACACCTCCGCGCTCATCGACCGCTCCAGCACCAGCGAGGAAGAAGCGGCCCAGGAACGTATCCGCATCCTCAAGATCGTCATCGAAGCCTTGATCAAGTACATCATCGAGAAGGTCATCGTGCCGATCGCGAAAGCGGTTGCCAACGCGGCGATTTCTGCCGGTGCAGGCGCTGCAGGCGCCGGGCTGAACTCCGTTGCCCCGGGCGCGGGCGGCATCGTGTCGTCGCTGATCTCCTCGGGCGGCGCGGCTGGGGTGGACATCATCGCCGAGATCGGCAGCCAGTTCGCTATTTCCGCGGCGTCGGTGATCGTCGACATGCTCGCCGGAGGGCTGCAAAGCTACTTCCCCGACGCGGTGGGCGCAATCTTCGGTGGAGGCCTGCTCGAGAACCTGATCGCCGCGCCGATCACCGCGGCACTCGAGATACCGCTGGCGATCATCGGTGCCCTGACCGGTGGACTCACCGGACTGTTCGCACCCCTGCTGGCCATCTTTGGTGGCGCAACGTTCGACCAGGGCGGCGTGGCATCGGGCGTGGGCCTAATGCCGAAGGCGATCATCGCGCCGGAGCGGGTGCTGTCGCCATCGGAAACGGTGAAGTGGGAGCGGATGATCCAGGCCCTTGAACGCAATCCCAACGGCGCGGCAGGCGGCAGCCCCACCTATGTGCAGGCCGAGATCCATGTGGCCGGCGGCCCCGAGGCGGGCCGAGGCGTGCGCGACGGACTCTTGGAGCTGATGAGCTGATGGCCTACCGCGGATACTTCACCCTGGGCGGCGTCGAGATCGCCAACAGCTCCCGGGTGATCGCCCACCTCGGCCGCGATGAGCCGACCAGCGACATCGGCATGTTCGGCGATAGCCCGGGCACCGATTGCGCACTGGTCGAATCCACCGAATACCCTGGCCTGTACGAGATCCCAGACAGCTCCGTCCAGATAAGCCCAGGGTTGTGGACCCCGCCGAACGGCGCCCGCCGGTACGGTCCAGGCCTGCTGGAGATTGACGGCACCTGCTGGGGCCCGGCGGCGCTCTGCGGATCCTGTTCGACTGTGGTTACGTACGACGATTCGTGGCCGAGCCTGCGGGAGTTCCTGGGCGACAACATCTACCGTCCCGAGCTTGCCCCCTGGTACAGCACCGAACTACCCGAGTCGGCCGAGTTCGGCGGCGTGTGGGTGATGAAAATTGACGGCCTCGGCGCCACACCCGTGGATCGCCCGATCACCCAAATGACCGGTTCCGGCGGGGCCGCGGGAGCGCACCGCGACCTTCCGCGCACCCTGGTGTTCGAAGCCTTGATGGTGGCCTGCACGCACGCGGGCGTCGAGTTCGGCATGGACTGGCTGTCCTGCATCCTGCGCGACACCACCGACGACACCACTAGTGTGCTGCGCTATTTCGCTGCCAGCCCGGCACATTCAGGAGTCGATCCCGCATCGCTGGTGCGCGAGGTACATGGCGTGGTCCTCACGAAAGAACCACGGATCGTCCAGGAATACAACACCGCGCCCGGCCAGCATCACCAGGCCAACCTGTACCGCATCACCTGGGAGTTGACGGTGCTCTCGCCGTACGCCTATCTGCCGCAGGTCAAGGTGCCGGTGGATTGGGACGAGATCACCCGCCAGCCGGTCAACTGGATCCACGCCGCCGACTGCGACAAGCCCGACACCTGCTCCGATATGCCGGTGCTGTTCTCCGCGGACTGCGTGCCCGAGGAGATCGCCATTCTGGACACGCCCCCGCCGGTGTGCGGCGGATGCCTGCCGGTCGGGGAGATCGACAAATACAGCTTCCGCATCCCCACCATGGATTACGCATTCCGCTGCCGAGACACCGCGGTCAGCATTTCGATCCGAAACCTCGGTGAGGCGCCATTGACGCTGCAGGCATTCCTGCGGGTCTGCGGCACCGACGTGCGATGCGAAGACAACCGATTCCCGCTACAGGTGTCCGCGCTACCGCCCCTGACCGAGTTGGTGCTCGACGGCATCTCGGGCCGGTACTGGGCTCTCTACGACGGACGCAAGCATCGCGGCGTCGGCATCGTCGCCACCCCCAACGGTGCACCGTGGCGGCCCCCGCTCATCGACCGCGAAACATGCTGGGACTTCATCATTCAGAGCGCAAGCAGCTCCGAATTCGATGTCGTCATGACGCTCACCGACCGGGAGCCCTAACCGATGCCGGTCGTGAGTCCCGAGCAGATCGTGTCGCTACGCACCGCCAGCGGCAAGCAGCTCTACCAGTTCCTCGCCAATGATCAGGTGTCGTTGAAATGGACCCGCGAGCAGCGGCAGGTGTCGGGGTCGGAGATATCGGTGCCCAGCGTGATCGACTCGGGGCGGACATTGGACATCACGCCGTGGCTGCACTGGATTGATGTGTTCGACGCCCACGGCCGCGAGTTGTATTGGTCGGGACCGATTCAACGGGTCACCGCTAGCCGCTCCCGGACCATGATCTCGGCGCGCGACGTGTCGGCGTTAATGACCCGGACACGCTGCCCGATGACCAAAGACTGGGACGCTGCAGATCCGTCGAAGATCGCCGGCGAGATGTGGGCGGCGATGATCGCCCACCACGGCCTCAACAGTCGACCCATTGAGCGTGTGGATCCGCGCGGTGATCGGTTCGATCATTCCGTCGTCGCCGATGAAGTCTTGATGAGTGCGTCGATCGATCGGCTAGTCGAGCTCGGTCTGCACTGGACCGTCGTGGCCGGTGTCCCGATTCTGGGTCCTGCGCAGCCCAAACCCATTGCCGCACTCGGTGAACAAGACTTCATTGGCGGGGAGTTCTCGATCGTGCGTGATGGCGGCGAAAGCTACAACGATGTGCTGTTGCGTGGCGGCGACAACCTGTCGCGGGCCAGTGTCCCGATGGGCGGTCTGCGGCTACAGACGGTCGTGAACATCGACGACATGTTCGGGGTGTCGAACGTGGACCGGGCGGCCAAACAGTACGTGCGCTACACCGGTGCGATCAAAGACACATTGGTGCTCTCAGACGGGGCGGTGTTGCATCCCGATGCGCCGCTGCATATTTCACAATTGGTGCCCTCGGTGCGGGTGACGGTTGAAGCCTTGGGGGTGTTGCGGTTGATGGAGCTGCAGAACGTGACCGTGACGGGCGAGGGCAATGCCGCGATCACGCTGGCATCAGTCAATGACGACCTGCCCGAGCTGGTGGAGATCATGGCGCAGACGATGGTGACAAGGTGAGCCCGGTCCCGGGCAGGGCGCCGCTTTCTGATCAGGAGTGGGCGCGCAGCGTCGAAGAACGGTTCCGCAAGCTGCTCAACAGCACTACCGCACGCATCGGTTCCTGGGTGCTCTCCGAGCGCGACGGCAAGGTAGTGCTCACCGCCCCGGGCCAGGCCCCACTCGAGGGGGGCGCCGAGCCGAAGACCAACGAGTACACCTTGACCCCGCGCGGCGGGTACGTCACGCCCGACGAGGTCACCGAGGCCGTCACAGGCGCCAGCGGGCCGCTGGCGGGCATTGCGTCGTTCCTGCAAACCAAATGGAATGAGGCATTAGCGACGCTCGGCATCGCCAACAACGCCGGCACCAACGCCACCACCGCCCTCGGCAAGATCCTGGCGGTCCTCACGGGCAGCGGTGAATCCAGCGAGTCGGCATTGGGTACGGCCATCGCCAATGCAAAAGCCAACGCCTCGACCGCGATCGGCAACTTCACGTCCATACTGACCGGATTCGGTCTGGGCAGTGTCACCGCCTGGATCACCGACATGCTCGGCACCAAGAGCACAGCGGCCACCGCCGGAACCAATGCGGCCACCGGACTGGGCAATTGGACCTCGTGGTTGAGCGTGGGCTCGTGGGCCAACATCGCGGCGTCAGTGTCCGATTTCCTCGGTACCAAATCCACGGCCAACACCGCGAACTCCAATGCGACGACTGCGATAGCCGACGCCAGTGCCGCATCCTCGGCCGCCGCTACCGCCCAGAGCAGTGCCCAGAGCGCGATCGACGCTGGTATCAACGCGATCCGCAACACCCCCGGTGTGGTAGGTCAGGCGGCGGAGGGTTTCGCGGCGGCGCTGGCCTCGATCCCTACCCAGATTTTCAATCAGTTCGGCGGCAACAACGTGCCGCGGGCCTCTCAGGAGCAGGCCAACGAGGCGATGGCCGCGCTGGTCAATACCCTCAACGCCCAGGGTGCCGCAATCAACGCGCTGCAAAACATTCTGTCCGATGTGGGTGGATTCAACGCGTCGATCACGTTCCGCGCCGCCGAAACCACGGTGTTCACCGGCCCTGGCACGGCCCCGTACACGCCGCCGTCCTGGGCGGCCAGCTGTGAATATGCGATGGCGCCCGCCGCTGGTGGCGGCGGTGCCGGTGAGGGCGGCTCGGGGCAGTTCGGTATCGGCGGATATCCCGGCACCTGGGCCACGGGCAGTTTCCCGGTTGCGCTCGGCGCCTATTCGATCTTCGCTGGCGGCGGCGGTCTCGGTGGACAAGACGAGGGCCTGGGGTTCGGTGATACCGGCAGCCCGGGCGATACCTCGACCATCACCGGTCCCTCGGGTGCGGTCGTTGCTTCAGTGGCTGGCGGGCTAGGCGGTGAAGGTGCCCGCCGCGGCGGCAGCGGCCAGAACGGTAAAACCATTAGTCCACAAACGCTGTCGGCGTTCGGCGACACCTTCACCGCCGGATCCGGTGGTACCGGCAACGCCGGCGTCGGTGGTATCGGTGGCGGCGGCGCCGGCGGCAGTGGCGGGTTCCTCGGCAACTTCACCAAGGGCGCCACCGGTGGCCCGGGCAAGATTTGGATGCGCGCCCGCGCCGGGGTGCCGGCGGCGTTCACCGCCATGGGCACGCTCATCTTGCCGACTCTCAAACTCAATACCGGGGTCGCGCAAACCGATTCGATGACAGCGGCCGGGCAATGGCGCACGGTGCCGCCCGGCGGGGCCGCGGGCGGCTACATGCTGATTATCCGCGCCAACGCGGCGTTCACCGATTATGTCTACCTGCGGATTTGGGACGTGGCCGGTGTCACCAACTACGAACTGGGCCGGGTCGCATCGGGGGTGAAGTCCGTCTGGAAGACGGGCACGATCGGTACCGCTATCCCGTTCAACGCATTCACCGTGACCTCCGATGCCGCCCGAACCTTCACCGTCGGAGTCAACGGGGCCGCGTTCGACTCCTACAACGATTCGGGTGCGACCTCGTTGATGGGGCCCAACTATCGCGGCGGCGGCCTGGCATCCTCGGATCAGGTGCTGCCCGGGTCGATGTCGCAGTTCGCGTTCCTGGACACCGGCACCCCCTCGCGCATCGTGTCCAATACCGTCGCCGCAGCCCAGGGCACCACCAGCACCGCGGCCTACGTCGATCTGACGACCACCGGCCCATCGGTGACCTTGAATGTCCCGGCCAGCGGCGAACTCACGGTGGATGTTTCGGCGTCCTACACCTCCGGCGGTGCCGCCGCACAAACCGGATTCATGGGGTTCACGCTCTCCGGTGCCAACACTGCCGCCGCCGCCGACGCCCGCGCCGCCTACGGGCGCACCGTGGCATCTGGCTTGTTCGGGGTGATCTCGCGCCGTCTGCATCTGAGCGGCCTGACCCCCGGCACCACCACCGTCAAGGCCGTCTACAAGACCAGCACCAGCACCGCCACATTCGCTGACCGCAACCTCATCGTCGAACCCAAACCCTAGGAGAGCCCATGTCATTTGAACCCGCAACACCGCTGGAAGAGACCACGTTTGAGGCGATGTATTTCGATGGGACACCCGCCAGAGCCGCCGAAACACTGGCCATGATCGACTCGCTTCTCACGTCCAAGAAGCTGCACTACGGCATCATCCACGGATTTCAAGAGGTGCAGTCCCCGCGGCAGTGGTGGATCAAGCTGATGCGCAGGGACGCATCCACCGAACTCGTGGCCATGGCCGGCCATTGGATTGTGGTGTCATCGACCGGGCAAGTGCGTGTGCTGACTGACGCCGACTACCGCGCGGAGTTCTCCAGCCAGTGAGGGCGTCGGGGCACCGCCGGGCGCTACCCTGCCGGCGTGGATCGATACCTGCAGGGATCAGTCAAGAAACACCCTGACTACCCCCAGAACCCGACCATCGCGCTGCGCACAATCTTCCACGACGATGACGCGACCGGCTGCACCTCCTGGCTGGTCGTCTCGCCCAGCTCCGGTGCCCTCTACCGCACAGAGTCGTTTGTCGCGCACTGGCCAGACGTCGAGGGCGCCACTCTCGCCGCCGCGCTCACCCCGCCTCCGTAACCTCGGCGCCGTGCCGATCACGGAGTACACCGAGCCGAACGTCTGCATCGGGGAGAACCTCACCACCGATGACGCCGGGCAGCTGCGACTGCAACCGTGGGCGCTGGTGCGCCCTGTCGTGGACGTGCGCGCTTTATCGGGCGGCGACGGGTCGATCATCGCACCACTGATTGCGCTACCCGGCAAGCTGCTGATCGATCAGAAAGTGTCGTGGCGCAACGATTCCCCGCTGCCGCAGATGGTGATGATCCGGGTGACCCGCGGGCCGCGGTCGTGGCTCACCTCGAATCCGAACGCCATCCAGTTCCGCGACCGGTGGACCACCGCCATAGACGCCGACGCCGGGATACCGGTGACGTCCGGCATCTACAACTCGCAGGCCGGATCAGCGATCGACTTGGGCACCAACAGTGTGGCCGAACCGAATCCGGGCCGCCAGTGGCGCTGGGCCGACGCCAACAGCACCGACGAATGGGTGGGTCCGCTAGATCCGGAGTCGACGCTGAACCTGTGGTACCGCTGCTACGTGTGGACACCGCCGCCGTGGTCGAACAACGCGAACAAGAACCAGCCGCAGCACGAGGCCCACGCCAACTGGACACGCATCGAGCTACGGGCGTTCCCGCAGCAAGGAAACGTGGTGACCGGATGAGCATCAAAGTCTGCACATCGGAGTTCATGCTCTCGACTGTCAACGGGCTCGATATGCGCCGCAACTGGTTCCCCAGCATCGTCGAAGAACGATTCCTGCAGTCGAAAAAGGACGGGCCGATCAGCCGCTCACCGGACCCGGTGACGATGATCGACGGCGACCTGACCTGGTTCAACAACTCCCCAGACCCGGTGTTCATCACCGTGCAGGTGATTCGGGCGCCGCGCAGCATCGTGGCCCAAAACCCCGGCACCGTCGTGATCCACGACGCCTGGTCATGGGCTGTGGGTAAGTCCCCGACGGCCGACTATCCGTCGGTCATCCAGGACGCGTTCGGTGGCCGGGTACAGATCGACCGGCCCGAGAACGCGGCCGACAAGCTGCTGTACGCACGGTTTTTCGCTGACTGCGACAGCTCCCAGGCGTGGGTCAACATCGGCCAACTCGACCCGCAGGAATCGTTGCACTTCCGCTATTTGGCGGCCGTCCAAACCCCGGGCGTCTGGACCTCGCCCTCGGAATTCGAACCGCGCTGGGAAGCCCAAGCACGCTGGACCCGGCTGCTCGCGTTCTCGATGCCGGTGGGCTCGGCATGAGCGATCACTTCTCGATCATCGGGGGAGCGATCGCGCCGCAGCCCTGGATGCAGATGCGGCACCTCACAAGCGCCGAAACCCCCTCGGTGTCCAAGTCTTACGACACCTCCGGCGGCGGCAACAAAAACGACACCGTCCACGCCCTCGCCCAGTCCTGGACGAACAACACCCCGATCCCGCAGTACGTGTACGGCTTGGTCACCCGCGAAGGCGCCCAGGTGACGTTGCAGGCACGCTCGCGCGGCTACCTGCTTTCCCTGCACGGCCGGGACATCACCGCCACCGCGGCGCCGCCGTCATCCTGGGATATGGCCGAGGTCAGCAAGTTCGGTATCGGCGGCGACATCGGCAAGGGCGGAATCCTGGCCATGGGCAGCGGATTCGGGGTCAGCGAGATCCGGCAGAACTCGGCCAGCGTGCCCCTGATGCCGCACCAGGGCGGCTGGAGCCTCGTGGCGCCCGGCCAAACATTTCATGGCCGCATCGAGGTGCGGTTCCGCACCGACTTTTGGGAGAGCACCACCATCGACGGCGGCGACCAGAACACCGAGTCCGGGTTCATCTCCGGCGGCACCCGCCTGGACCTCTACGCGACGCCGAGCGTCGGCAATGCGCCGGCGCTATCGATCCCGACCGTTGTCGGGGTGGAGCACTCGGTGAACAACACATTCCACACCGACGTCGATGTGCCCTCGGGTACCGCCTTGGGCGACATGCTGATTGCGGTGGTGTCCAATCAGTTCGGCTTGATCAGCGACATCGTGCCCGAGCAGATCGGCTGGATACAGGTCCACGCCCGCGACGGCGGCTGGGAAGATGCCCACATGAAGGTGTATGTGCGGGCCTCCAAGGCAACCGAACCGGCGTCCTACACGTTCGGCAACGCTCTGCTGGCCGAGTCCATCGCGCATCTGATCACCGTGCGCGGCGCGAACCCCGCACTGGACGAGGGCTGGCAGTTCGCGTCGTCGCTGCGCAAACGTTGGTGGGAACGCTACGACGGGCACATCTGCCCCTCGATCGACCGCGCGGGCCAACTGCTGCTGTGTGTGTCCTACATTCCGCATAACCTCGCGCAGAGCACCCTGGCGCAGACCGTGCCGACCGGGATGGCCGAGCTCGCGAACGTGGACGGCAACCTATCCAATAGCGCCGTCGCCGCCTTGCCTTCCCCGCCGCGGCCCACCGGTGAGCGCACTTTCGTTGCCTCGGAGGAACCTTCGTGGTCTGGCCGATCCATCACGCTGTCGATTCTGGTGCCCGGAAAAATTCAGTAGATCCGCAGTATTCGCCTCGGAGGTCTCAAATGTACGACCCGCCAGATAGTTTCGACGACATACTCGGCGACGCCGACCTTGTCTCGTCCACTGGCCCATTCATGCCGCTCGATGTGCCCGGCGTGGGGATCGTCAGGGCGCGCCGGCCGATGCCGAACGCAGTGCCGGCGTTGGCGATGTCATCGAACGCCAAGCTCGACGCGGTCGCCAAGCAGGGCTATCTGACGTTGTTCATCCAGAACCACGTCGATGACGGCGAGCACGAACGCATCCTGGCCAAGATGATGACCGAGGACTTGCCGGCCGACAGCATCGGCAAGATCGCCCGCGCGATCGCGACGTGGGGCACCGCCCGCCCTACGTTGCCGTCATCACCTTGAGCGTGATGGCGGCTACTCACTGGCGCGCGATCCGCACCCGGATGCGCGCCGACGGTATCGCTGATCCGATGCGGCAACTGCCGCACATGCACGCGCTGATCGACGAAGCCGAAAAGGTGTGGCTCGAGGTGCTGCACACCGGCAACGAGGCCAAAGACAAGCACGACCGTGATCAGCTGTTGGACCGGCTGTATGCGCCGACACCGGCCGGGGCGCAGGAACTCAACGGCCAGGGGTATCGGCCGAAAACTGCGCCTCCGGCAGGGTTTGAGGATCCGGCCGAAGTGGAGGCGGACTTCGATGCGTTCGCACGCGCTTTGGGCAGCCGGTAGCTGCACGGCGCCGCCATAACCTCCACGGCATGCCAGATCGGTTCATAGCGCTGGACATGTCAAAGCCTGTTGGGCAGCGGTTCGCGCCGCAGGTACGCGAGGAGATCGTCGAGGTCGCGCCCTCGACCCTCAACGACAACGCTGTCAGCACACAGAAGTTGGCCGACAACGCGGTCACGGAGCCGAAGCTAGCGCCCGGTGCGGTCTCGTCAACCAGGATCGCCACCAAGGGCGTCAAGACCGTCAACATCGACGACGCGGCAGTGGGCACAGCCCAATTGGCTTCCGGTGCTGTGACCGCAGCCAAGGCCGGTATCGGGGTGGTGACGGTACACGACAGTGCGGGCAACGCCATCAAGGTCGATATGGTGCCGATGACCTCGATCGCCTATGCGGCGCTCACGACTAAAGATCCCAACACCCTCTACCTGCTGAGCGACTGATGCCCGGTATCAATCTCGGCGCCGCCGGCATCAAGGCAATGATGCTGGGGGGCAAGGCCATCCCTCGCGCATACCTGGGTAACACACTGGTGTGGTCGGCCAACCGGATCCGGGATGACTTCAACCGCCCCGACGGAGACCTGGGCGCCAACTGGGCGATCAGCGCCAGCATCGACGACTACAAGCCGGGGGTCGTCAGCAATGTGTGCCGTCTCGCGGTCCCGGACGGGCTGCTCGCACTGCAATTGAACGGCGCGCACGCCCGCTACAGCGCCAAGACCCTCGACCGAGACGACGGCTATGTGGAGTTCCGTATCGGCAGCCAGGGATCGGGGCCGAGCCTGACCGGAGACCTGTGCAAAACCACGGTCCTGGGACGTGGCTCAAACACGGCCATCACGGGCGGTGTCGGTGTGCAGATGGATTCCTCGACGCTGCGGATCGTACGACGCGTGGCAAGCCTTGACGTCGTGGTCCGCCCGATGGGCACGTTCGGCGCGGGCGACGTCATCCGCCACACCTTCGTCGGGAATCTGCACACGTTCCGCCGCAACGGCAGCCTGCTCGAGGAATGGGACGACACCGGTAACACCGCGGCGAAAGGCCCCGGCAACCGGTCGCTGATTCTGTCGGTGATGGGCTCCAAAGATCTGTTGGGGCCACGCAGGTTTGGTCCGGCACTCGATTACGTGGAGATGGGCTGATGTCGCAGCTCATCAAATACCTAGCGTTCTATTCCGCCCTGGCCGCTGTGTCATTCCGGATTGGTTGGTGGGCAGCCCATTACGTCAGTGACCGCATGGACAAGTTCGATCCACAGATCGGGAAGGGCAGGCACGGATGGTGATCAGGGATCGAATCGCCCAGTGGCGCAAGGAGCTGTTCGACAGCATCGGCAAGTATTGCGGCGAGGTTGTCCGTGAGCTGTTGACGAAGTTTCTCGATGATTTCCGTCAGGATGCTCGCGCGGAGCTTGCCGCGGTCGCCCGCAAGGCCGACGAGACGGTCGATAAGCTCACCGACATCATTCCGGGCACGCTCGATGACCGGCTGTTCGATGGCCGGTTCGGGCAACTACTCGAACGTCTTGAGCAGCTGCTCCCATTCCTTGGCGGGGGTGGCCGATGAGCTTCGTGTGGACTGCCGATAAGCCGCTGCGCACGCGGGAGCAGATCGCCCGCGAGATACACGCGGTCTCAACCAGGCGCGGACTGGACGTGCTGGCCACCGTCATCGCGTGCATGACTGTTTCGACAGAGGTCGGCGATGATGATGAGGACGGGAATCGTCAGTGGTGGTGTCCGTGGAATGCCGCGGATCCGCAAACCCGTCAGTTCCAGCATGATTCGGAGTCTGACGACGGCCTGTCGTCGGGGCGTTTCCAGCAGCAGGTGTCACTCCCGGGCGCACCCGGTCGACCATGGGGTTGGGGCGGTCTGTTCGGTGACCTCAATGGCGCGCGCAGGCGCATGACGCTGGCTGAGTCCGCAGACATGTTCCTGGCGGCGCTGCCCGATGACTACACCCGGGCTGCCGATGACCCCTGGCTAGCTGGGGAATTCGCGCAGAGCGTGCAGCGCAGCGCATTCCCTGATCGCTACGCCGAGAAGTGGGACGAAGCCTGGGACGTGGTGAACCGCGCACTCGCGCAAGGGCCCGCGGCGCCACCGGTCAACCCGCCGGCGTCAGGTCCGTGGACGGGTGACCCGATCTGGCTCGCTGATGTGCTGCGTGCCGAGGGCCTGACCGTCATCGAATGCGAGGTGCAGACCAGCGAGGGGGAGCCGATCACCTGGCGCGAGCGCGGCCACGGCGACATGGGCTCACTGTGGGGTGTGGTCAACCACCACACCGGCGGTAACAACTCGACATGGCAATCCATCTGGGACGGACGCGCGGACCTGCCGGGCCCGCTGTCGCAGATTCATCTACGCCGCGATGGTGTGGTCGAACTGGTCGCTGTCGGTGTCTGCTGGCACGCGGGGACAGGTGCGTACGCCGATTTGGGCAAGGGTGCCGGTAATCAGCGCACCATCGGCGTCGAATGCCAAAACGATGGTGGTGGGGTAGCGGGTAAGCCGCACCGCAGCTCATGGCCCGCTGCGCAGTACGACGCTCTGGTCAAGGTCAACGCGGCAATCGACCGGCGCCTTGGTGTCGATGCGAGCCACAGCATTTCGCACCAGGAATACGACGACGGCGATCCCGCGACCGACGAGGGCAAATGGGATCCCGGCGCTATCGACATGCGCATTCTGCGCGCCGACATCCAGACACAGATCGAATCTAAACCCACGACAGGAGACGAGGACATGGCCCAGGTGCCGCAGGTCGAATGGCAGGAAGTGCTCAACTACGTTCGCGCACAGAATGAACCGATCCCGTCGACATCGCCGCTGCGGCACCTGGGCGAGGGGAACGTGAACACGCGCGCGAACCTTCCGCGCGCGCTCGACGCCAACAGCCATTTGACAGCGGTGCTCACCCTCGCCAAGGAAGGCCACACGCCGTCGATTGCGCTGCTGTGGGAGGTGTCCACGGCGACCGACGCGCCGGGCAAGTACCCGGGCCGGCAGGAGGACGCCAAGCTCGCCAAGATGCTGCTGGCGAGCATCTCGAAAACCAAACAGGCTGCGGCTCGCGAGGATATCGAGGCGTGGCTCGACGCGGAGAAGGTGGCAGCATGAACGGGCCCGGCGGGAAGTGGATCGGATACGGCGAGGGCGACGAGTCGGATGCGGTCGAGCAGATCGAACGACGGCTCGTGCACGCCTACCCGAAGAACAGTCACGCCATCGAGCACGGCGTCGCCGTCGACCGCAAGTACAACGCCGCCACGAAGGCCGCGATCGTCGACATCACGACGTTCATGAACAACGACATAGCGTCGTTGGACCGACTGCTGCGGATGGGGATATCGATACCGCTGCGCACGGACGGGGTTGCGGACCTCGCGGTGCGCAAGGCGATCGGTGCCTACGTCGAAGCCCCGGCGAACCCGCCACAGTCCAAGTACCCGATCCAGGGCGTCTGGGCCGACTCGCGCGCCTTCCTGAACCCGCCGACCGCGCACAGCTTCGTCAAGGCCACCAACGACTTCCGCGACGAAGCCATGCGCCTGTACCGGCCGATGGCGGGCACCCCGATATGGCCCGTCGGCTACAGCATGGGCGGCGACTCGGTCCGCAAGTTCCTGGATGCACTGCCGACCGAGTGGCGCCGGTACGTGGTGGGCGTGACGACGTTCGGCGACCCGTCGATGCCCGCCGAAGGCAGCCTGCTCGGAAACGATCCCGGTCAAGGGATCTCGAAACAGCCACAACCACAGTGGGTCTGGGACCGCTACTGGTCGTATGCGATCGAGGGCGACTGGTATCCGCGTGCACGCGGTCTACTGTTCCTGCTCTATGAGCTGCTCACCCGCGCAGAGCTGACAATGGACTTCGCGATCTACCTGTTCACCGCGTTCCCAAAACAAGCATTCCAGCAGCTACTCGGGCAGGCTCCGAGCGACGACCCGATCGCGGGCGTACTCTCCCGTCTGGCAGGGTTGATGACGTCAGGTCCGGCGAATGTGTTTGGTGCAGCGTTGAACCCGCTGCAGCTGTTCACGATCCTGCCCGACCTCGTGCGGCTGTTGTTCGACGCCATCAAGTTCGTCACCACCAACGCACACGGCAAATACGGCGACCCCGCCTATGCGCTGTGGGACGGCATGACGGCCGTCGATCACGCCGCGAAGACCATCCGAGAGGTAGCACCAGAGGGCTGCACCGTCCTCCTGCTGCCGGGCACTTGGTCCAACTGGAACCAGGGCGTCCAGTTCGACGTCGCCGCACAGCTCCAGTAGCTCACTGGGCCGATCGGCTAGCTGCGCCGCGGCATCTTGCCGTGGCGCAGCCGCTGATGGATTACGGTCTCCCCATGAGCACCTTCAAATTGGTCGCCCTGACGTTCGCTCTCGCGGTATCGCTGCTGGCAGTGGTCTATATCCCCACGTATTTGTTCTTAGGCGGCCCGGCGGTCCCGGTCTGGTTCCTGGTGGCACCGGCGCTGATGGTCGGCCTGACAACCACACTGGCGTTGGACAAGCCTCTGCAGCAGCGTTAGGGATAGATGTGGTGCTGCGGCTGACCGCGCAGCGTCGGGGGAAACGTACTGGGCTCAACGGGGTAACTGCGGCCGGTCGGCGGCACCCCTCGATAGGGGATTGGGAACCCTGCACAACAGTGCTGATCAGTTTTAGAATGAGCATCGCCCGGGATACCCAACCCCCTTGAGCACCCCGGGCATATAGCGCCCCTTCCCACCTCTTCGCGAGTGGGCCCGACACCCAGGGAAGGGGCGCTTCTACCAGAGCCCCAGGTGGCTAGCCCCGCTACTTATCCGGGTTCTGGGAGTGCCTGATGAGTTCGGCGTGGTGTTGCTCGATGAGTTGATGGATTTGTTGGGCTTGGCGCCATTGCAGCTCATCGAGAGCCCCGGGTTCGGCATGGCGCCGCGCAAGGTTGATCTGGTTGCGTACATGTTGGGTGGCCCGGCGCTGATCGGCCAGCAGCCAGGCATAGTCCCCACCGGCCAGTGCCTGCTCGTAGTCGCGCTGGCGCTGTACTTCCTGGGCTGCCTCAAGGCGCTGGCGCTCGATCACCTCTTGCTGCTTGTGTAGCCGCTGCAGCATATGGTCGGTGCGGGCTTGTTCCTGGTGCGCAGTACGAGCTTGCTCGCGCTCCAGGCGGGCCTGGCGCTGCGCCTCAGCTCGCGTAACGTCCCGGTCGCTGGCTGCCCAGCGTTGCCGCTCCGTCTTGGCGATCGCGGCCTCCCGGGCACGCTGCGCGCTAGTGCACTCCGCGCAACGACATCCCGCCGCGTACCCGGCAACCCCATGAACTGCCATAACAGGGCACCCTACAAACCCCGCAACGGGCGCGTAACCCTTTGTCCGACATATAGAACACCTGTCTAGATATTGCTGGTGTCGCTTTCCGGAGCAGGCACCGCACCCGAGCCTCGGCGCCAACCGGCCTTCTCGGGTGGGATGGGCACCGGGTTGCGATTGTTGGGCCCGCCCCGCCCGCGCAGCTGAGTGCCCGTCTCGACGAGGGCATCGTGGACGTACCCGTAGGAGTGGCCGTTAGCAACAGCCAAGGCCCGGATACTGGCGCCGCCTTCATAGGCCGCTTTCAACGCCGCGCGTTCCTCGGCGCGTTCAGTCCCACGTGTTTTCATTCTCCGCCTTCCCCGACCACGGTTCCCGCCCCGCCCGCAGTCATCTAATCCCAGCTAAGCTACTCACTGCCCCCGCACTCTCCTCACCCCACGAGGATCGAGCGCGGGGGCACCTCGTCGTTCCAGCGGTTCTGAATCGCGCCCGCCCTACCCGAGCTGGCCGGCGGCGGGGCGTGTGTTTCTACCGGACTGATTGCATCCATGAAGTAGGGCCGCCGCCGTTATCATCATCGAGGTCGTCGGGTTGGTCGCGCTGGTGCAGGAAGGTGCGCCACTCGTGGAGGATTTGGCGGTGACAGTCCTGCTCGATCTGCTCGCGCACATCTGCGGGAACGGCTTGGCCGCGATAATCAGCCAGAGCGCCGACTTGATAGTCCTCGGCGGCGAGCCAGTCCGCGATCTTCTCGGCAACCATTGCCTGATAGCGCTCCCGGAAACGCACCTGATCGGGGTCCTCGATCTGCTCACCGTCACCCTCGGCGGCAGGAGGGGTCACGCCCGGTGGCAGTTTCCCGTTGCGCAGCACGTACACGATGTCATCGGGAAGTCCCGAAAGATCAGCCACGCATTTACTTTTTCGCGGCTGGCAGACGGCAGCCCGTATAGCCGCCAACGCTCAGGTTGCCTGCGTAGCCGAGCCTGATATACAAACCAGCAGGGCCGTAGAACCTGGCGTCATGGTTACCGGGTTTGTCCTGAAAAACATGGGGTGTGGTGGCGCCGAGCTTAGCGGCAGCAGTTTTCGTTACCTCAAGAATCTTGGGCCAATCGTCTTCTGAGACAGACACGCCCGCCGCGACGGCGTTCGGCGCATACCAGGACCGGCCATCGCTTTGGTCGTAAGGTTTGAGGTTGGAACAGCCCGCCGTTTCCCCATTGTCTTGATTGCTCCATGTGTTGGTCGTTGCGAGCGTCTTGCTGGCTGCGGTGGTGATTGACTCGATGGTGTCTTGCAGCTGTGTTTTGGTGTCTTCCAGGGAGGGAAGGGTTTTGAGTTCTTGGAGGGCTTTGGCGGATTCGTCGGGCGGGGTGGGTTCGTAGGGGGTGTTCACGTGACATCCTGTCATTGTCAGAAAAATGATCGCGGCGATGCATCCGATTGCTTTGCGGTTCAGCATGTTTCGGGTCATGTGGTGATCTACTTCTCCTTAATGGCGTTTTGGTCGCCGAGGCCGGAGATGACGGCGGCGATGTTGTAGCCGGGGGTGTAGGGCTGTCCGTTGTTGGCGGTGCGCGGGTAGTCGCTGTGCCCGGAGGCTGCTTCCAGGCTGCGTCCATCGGGGGTGGTGACGGCGCCGGTTTCTAGGTGAGTGAAGTTGGGATTGGTGGCGGGATTCGGCCCAAAGTCCCCCAAGCCCATGACTTCCCGGCCGAATATCAGACCAGCGGGCACTATCGGGATCACTGGCGCCAGCGGCAGTGAGGCCAACTCGGCTAGCGGTGGCCCGTCGTAGACCCATTGGATGGGGTCATTCGGGGTTTCCATGGTGTACACGTGGCCAGGTTGCACGCCCAGTTGTGCTGGCGTGGTGGCTTCGATGCCCGGGGAGCCGTAGAAGATGGCATTGGTGATGCCGTGAGCGCCGGGCTCTTGCAGAGCGAGTCCTGTGGTCAGTGAGCCGTAGGAGTGCCCGATGGCGGTGACATCGGCGGGTGGGCCCTGATGAGTGTTGCCCAGCCCGTCGTAGAAACGTGCCAGACTGCGCGCCCCGTCGCGGGCTTGGTCGTCGTGCATGACATCCCAGGCCCCGCCAGCGTTTTGGCCGCCCCCCTGTGTGTCGTTGATCTGCGGCGGGTCGTATCCAATCCACGCAATCGTCGCCACCGACTCGCCCTGATGGCCAGGGGTATTGGATAACTGCGCAAGGCTCTCGCGTCGGAGGGTTGCCGCTTCGTCGGTCATGCCGGTGATGCTGGTGGCGGTGGTATTGATGCCGGGGGTGGTGACCGCGATGTGATCGGCGGTATCGGGGTCACCGACCGCGACGGCGACGCGGGCTTGGCGCCCGGTTTGGGTGTCCAAGACCATGAGCTTGCGATCGGGGTTATCGCGCACCGCCTTGTCGATAGCTTGTAGTTCGGGCAGGTACTTGGCTCGCCCGCTCGCGTCGTCGAACTGGCGCTTCCATGCCTCATAGTCCTGGCGGTCCTTGAAGATAGCGCCCGGATGGTTGGGTTCGGGGATGTTTCTTCCCTGCGCCCAGTCCGGGTGTGCGGTGGTGAGCGCATCGACCTGCTTGCCAGCCGTGCTGGCGCGGCCGAGTTCGTCAACAAGTTTGAGACGGTTGAAACGGTCCCGATCAGCAGTAGGCATGTTGTCGTTGTTCCCGATGTACTGATCACGGGCGAAGACAGTCTGCTTTTGTGCCTCGGTCAGCGAATTCCACCACTGGGTAAAGGCTTTCGGGTCCTGCGGCGGGATCAGCCGCGCCTCCTGCACAGCCGCAGGGGACGGAACCAACGCAGCCAACGAGGTTTTGGCGTCGATGATGGCTTTGCTGGTGTCCTCGTCGGCGGTGCCGAGTTCATCGGCGAGCTTCTGCAGGGTTGCGGTGCCTGTGGCGGCCTCGTTGGCCCGTTCAGTGTGTATCGCGGCAAGCCGGTCAAGGATGGCTTCATTGCCCGCCGCGAGGGTTTTGGCCAGCTCATACGGAAACTTGTCGGTCACCGTCCAGTCCTCGGACACAGCGAAACTGTCGGCCTCAAACCCTTGCCCGTCAGCTTTGAGTTTGTCGATCATCGGCCCCATCGCGTTTTTGCCGTCGTCGTAGGCCTGGGCCAGCTTGTTGAACCCGTCCTCGACGGCCTTGCGGTCCTGGACGTATTCACGGTCCCCGCGATCGGTACACGCAGAGGCGGTATCGCCCTTCCAGTCCAGCTCATGGACCGCACCACGGACCTTGTCGGCCTGCTCCATCACCTTGAGGCCCACACCACGGGTTCCGGTGGCCATATCCCCCAACGGGGACACATCGAGCTTGTAGACCACACTCTTTTTCGGACGCCCCACCCCATCAACCCTTCACGGTCATCAGTTTCGTGACCAAATCAGGCCGGGGTGGCCGAGTTCAGATCACCCATCGACGTGAACGACTTACCCACGATTCCGGTCAACGTCTGCGCCCGCGTCGAGGGCTCCAACGTCGCGGACACCAGCATGAACGCGAAGACCGCGCCCTCGATCAACTGGGCCATCTTGTCGTAGCGGCCCCCGATCACACCCAACGAGTCAGTGACCGCCTGCTGCACACCGGCCAACGCTGTCGCGGTCGCCAACCCCGACAACCCCGCCGTAGCCGCTGAAGCATCCGGTGCCGAGATCCCCGCCACCACCGACTTGGCGCCCGCGATCTTGGCCGCCCCCGCACGCACATTCTCAGGCGAAACCGCCAGCACCGGAGCCACAACCCACCCCTTCTCAATAGCAAACACCAGCTAGCGGGGCACACTACAACGTTAGTGGCTAACGCGGGCAACAACGCCCGATCAGCGGGCGGCAATCTGTCCATCCGCAGACGGCACTGCTCGCAAACCCCGACGCCGCGTCTATCGCGGTGTCGGCAGCTTCGGGAAGTAGTCGTCTGGGCCTGGTACCGCGCGTAGGCCATTGCGGGCTTGTGCTTTGTGGAACGCTTGGGCGGTTGTGTCGGCCATCTTCTCGACCAGGTCTTGGGTCACGTAGTACTTGGCGGCCTGCCGCCCGATGCGCATCCGTTCGGCAGTGAAGTCCACCTGCCGTGAAATGCGTTCACGCGCCCGGTCCTCGGGTATCTCCAAACCATGAGCCTGCAAACGCGCGATGAACTGCGCGGCGCGTTCATTCATCCAGGGGGACTTTCGGACAGCCATACGAGGACGGTAGGGCCGTGGCTGTGGCGCGACCGGCGACAACAGGAAACCGAGGCCGAGCCGTTATCAGGCGGCCTAGCGTAGTCAGAAATCATGCTGGCAGTTCGTCTAGCCGTCGAAATGAATCGACCATCCTGGCGATCCGCATGGGCTGAATCTCTGTGTAGATGGCGGTCGTTTTCAGATCTGCGTGCCCGAGGAACTCTTGCACTACGCGAACATCCTCGTTCTCAACACCTGATGTAGCGGCCCAGTGACGTAGCGAGTGGAGTGTCGACGGGGTCCCGCATCTGTGTAGCCAACGATTCGCAACCTGCGAGACATGCTGTGGGAGAACGGGTCCAGCACCGCGCTCGCGGCTAAAGCATGGCCCCTCGGTCGCCAGGTCTGGTTGGATCATTTCCCACGCCCAGGCCGGTAGCGCAGAAATGCGCTCGTGCTCACCCTTGGTGCGTGTCAAGCGGATGATGACGCCGCCGCCTGGGCGGGGTTCGAAGCATCCGGCATCGATGTACGCGATCTCTTTCGCGCGGAGACCGGCGTAGGCGGCGAAGATCAGAAACGCGCGCACGCGCGGGGTGGGGGCATCGTGCACTGCATGTCGCATGACGTCGAACCGGATGGGGTGGGGGACGCCGCGCTTGCGCTTGGGTGACACCAATAGCGCTGCCGGGTTGTCCGGACGGTATCCGCGGTGATGCAGGTACCCGTAGTACGGGCGAACCGTCGCCGTCTTGAGTCGGAGGTGTTCGAGCGGCATGCTGTCCTGCCATGCCTCTAGCTCATCCTGGGTAGCGTCGACGGGATCGTGGCCGAGGAATTCCTCGAGGTATTGCAGTTCCATGCGTCGCGCTTTGATTGTGCGGGGTGCGCGGCCAGCGCGAGTCATCCACCGGCAGTGTTCATCGAGATGTGTCACGTTGTAGCCGTAGTAGGCACCTGGTATCGCGTTCAATTTTGCTCCCGAATCGTGTTGGCTAAGTTGGGCTGACACTAGGGACAGATGGGGTTGGTTAGGCCCGATCGCAGTAACCATTATGGACACCTTTCCATTTCTATTGTGCAACTTGTGATTTCGCCGGTTGTCCGGAATTATCTTGCGCTACTTGGGGTTTGCCCCTGGGCTGCAGCGATTCCGTTACAGGCAATAACGAAATTGGGGTGGGACGGGTTGTCTCAGTTGCCGGAGAGGAACGAGACGAGACGGTCAGTTTTGCCGATTCCGCCGAAATGGCGCCGCTCGCGCGAACGTGATTGTCCTTCGCCCCACAGCATTGCGCCGTTCAATGCGTAGACGATGTTGGCGTAGGCGGGGGTGCCCGGCAGCCGGTAGGCACACTCCCGAAACGGTCTGCTGTCGGGCGAGCCGCCGCCGTTGGAGATCCAGCCATGGACGTGGGCAGCGTGGTCGATGTCCTGCTGGCCGGTCACCAGTCCTGCCGCCCGCGCAGGTAGGCGTTGGCGCTCGCTCCGCACCCGCAGCGCAGAGTGATCACCTTTGCCAGCGTCTCGGTCATCACGCGGCGATCCCGTCCGACTGGAAGCCGAGACGCCGTCGTGCTACTCGGCTATCGCTCCAATAGGGATCGGTGGCTCTACTGTGGACTCTGTGCGTGGCGACGGTGACGGTTGGGTGGTTGCCGACGCGGGCGCACGGTTCTGGGGGCGCTTCGGTGCGGCGGGGTTGCTGTTGCGTGCACCGCTGGCGAACGGCCAGCCCGCTGTCCTGCTACAGCATCGCGCCTGGTGGAGCCACCAGGGCGGTACCTGGGCTTTGCCGGGAGGCGCGCGGGACAGCCATGAGTCCGCCGAGGAGGCAGCGCTTCGCGAGGCGGCCGAGGAGGCCGGAATCGCTCCGGGCGCAATGACCATCCGTTCTTCAGTGGTGACGAAACGCATTGATGGTCAGGCGCATTGGACGTACACCACGGTGATCGCGGATGCCGCCGAATTGTTGCCGACGTCGCCCAATCACGAGAGTACCGAGCTGCGGTGGGTGCCCGAGGAGAAGATCGAGGGGATGCGGTTGCATCCGGGGTTCGAGTCGTCCTGGCCGCTGCTGCGGGTTGTCGAGACGATCCAGGGCGCGGTGAATGGTCTGGAAGGACACGGCACGGTCGAGCTTGAGCCGGGGCGTTTCGCCTGGCAGCTGCCGTAGCAGCCGTTGCCTGCCTCTCGCCGAGCGTGAAACTACGGCGAGAAATGGGCCCAAATCCCGCCATGGCTTCACGCTCGGTGAGGGAGGAGCCCGTGAAGCGAAGCTGCCGCTTCACGTGGATCATCGGCCGCGGTGATGGCCCGCACCACGACCACGCGCGACGATCCGGCGGCGACGACCTCGGAGACCCGCGTCTCGTCGATACCGCCGATCGCGAACCATGGCTTAGAAGTTCCCAGGTCAGCGGCGTACCGCACGAGACCCAGGCCGGGCGCGGTGCGGCCCGGCTTCGTGGGTGTCGGCCAGCATGGTCCGCAACAGAAGTAGTCGACCGCGGAATCGCGGGCGGCCACTGCAGCTTGCTCGGCATCGTGTGTTGACCGGCCGATCAGCACATCCGGTCCGACGATCTCTCTGGCGACCGAAAGCGGCAGGTCATCCTGGCCGAGGTGCAGGATGTCCGCCCCCGCTGCACGGGCGATATCGGCGCGGTCGTTGACTGCGAAAAGCGCGCCATGACGCGCCGCCGCCGCACCGAGAACCGCCAAACAATCGAGTTCTTCGCTGGGTTCTAGCCGCCCATACTGCTGCTCACCCGCCGACCCCTTATCGCGTAGCTGCACGATGTCCACTCCGCCCGCGAGGGCGGCATCCACAAACTCGGCGAGGTCGCCGCGCTCGCGGCGTGCATCGGTGCAGAGATAGAGGTGAGCCGACTCAAGCCGGGCCGAACGCGGGTGCATAGTCGAAGACGCTAGCGTTGTAGGTGTAAGTAACGCGGGAGCCCCAAGGTTGTGGGGCTGAGAGTGGGCCGATGATCCTGGCCCTGACCGTCGGACCTGATCCGGGTCATGCCGGCGAAGGGAGTTGACTGGATTGATGCGTTCAGTTGCCGTTATCGGAAGCGGCGTCATCGGGCTTTCCGTGGCACGTGAGGCCGCGCGCAGCGGGTGGCACGTCACCATTCATGACGACAAGCAGCGCGGTGCCTCTTGGGTGGCGGGCGGGATGCTCGCCCCGTACAGCGAGGCCTGGCCCGGTGAGGACGAGCTGTTGCAGCTGGGGGTCGACTCGCTGCGTATCTGGCGTGACGGTTTCATCGAGGATGACGTCGAGGGCAGTGTGATCACCGCGCGGGGATCACTCACCGTGGCCGTCGACATCGCCGATGCGGCCGAGCTGCGGACAATGATGGACTGGTTGGGCGGGCACGGGCATGCGGTCGCCGAGACCGCCAACGCGCGGGATGTCGAGCCACTGCTGGCGCAGAACATCCGCCGCGGATTCACCGCACCCGAGGAACTCGCCGTCGACAATCGCAAGGTGCTGCACGTGCTCACCACCGAGTGCGAGACGCTCGGTGTGCGTTGGGAACCTGCGGTCGCCGGTCTCCAGGATGTGACCGCGGACCAGATCGTCATCGCCAATGGGGTGGGGGCAGCGGCACTCGCGGACTTGCCGGTCCGTCCGGTGAAGGGGGAGGTACTGCGGCTGCGGCGACGCCCCGGCGCGATGCCGCCACCCACGAGTGTCATCCGGGCGCGAGTCCACGGGCGTCAGGTCTATCTGGTGCCCCGGGAGGACGGCATCGTCGTCGGTGCCACGCAGTACGAGCACGGCCATGACACCGCTCCCGCGGTCTCGGGAGTGCGAGATCTGCTCGACGACGCATGCGCGGTGCTGCCCTGTCTGGGCGAGTACGAGTTCGTCGAATGTGCGGCGGGCCTGCGCCCCATGACCGATGACAACCTGCCGTTGGTCGGGAGGATCGACGACCGTACCCTCGTGGCCGCGGGGCACGGCCGCTCCGGATTCCTGCTCGCGCCGTGGACCGCGAGGACGATCAATGCAGTACTTGACGGTGGTGAGTCGCCGACCGTCGTGGACCCCCGCCGGTTTGAGAAGGCACATAGTCAGGAGACCCGATGAACATTCAGGTCAACGGTGACGCGCGCGAAGTCACCCAGGGTGCCAACATCTGGGAGCTGCTCGACCAGCTGGGTTTTCCCGAGTGCGGTATCGCGGTAGCGATCAATCACACTGTGGTGCCAAAATCCGATTGGGACACAGCGGTTTCCGATGGCGCGCTGGTCGAAGTTGTCACAGCGGTGCAGGGCGGATAGGCACTGTGGGTAACCCAGCGGACGACGCACTCTGTATCGCGGGCCGAACCTTCGGTTCCCGGCTCATCATGGGCACCGGGGGCGCCGCGAATCTCGCGATTCTGGAACGGGCACTGCAGGCGTCCGGTACCGAGCTGACCACCGTGGCGATCCGCCGGGTCGACGCCGCGGGCGGCACCGGGGTGCTCGAGCTACTCAAGCGGCTGGACATCACACCGCTGCCGAATACCGCGGGATGCCGTGGGGCCGCCGAGGCGGTGCTTACCGCTCAGCTGGCCCGCGAGGCCCTGGAAACCAACTGGATCAAGTTGGAGGTCATCGCCGATGAACGCACGCTGCTGCCAGACGCCGTCGAATTGGTGCGTGCGGCCGAGCAGCTCGTCGACGACGGTTTCGTGGTACTGCCCTACACGACCGACGATCCGGTGCTGGCCCGCAGATTGGAAGACGTGGGATGCGCGGCGGTGATGCCGCTCGGGGCCCCCATCGGAACCGGGCTGGGCATCATCAACACACATAACATCGAGATGATTGTGGCGGCAGCGGGAGTTCCGGTGATCCTCGACGCGGGGATCGGCACCGCCAGCGACGCCGCTCTTGCCATGGAACTCGGCTGCGATGCCGTGCTGCTCGCGACGGCCGTGACCCGCGCCACCGATCCAGAACGCATGGCCGCGGCCATGGCGGCGGCGGTGACCGCCGGACACCTCGCTCGCCACGCGGGCCGCATACCCCGGCGCTTCTGGGCGCAAGCCTCCAGCCCGGCTCCGGACGGTCCTGCGGAGTAGCTGGCTGGAATTGCTGGCATAGTGGGCCGCATGGTCGATGAGCCGCTTGCGCGCAGAGGAGCCAGCATCGAACTTCGGTCGCTGACCAAGGTCTATGGGCAGATTCCGGCGGTCGACGACCTCTCCGTCACCATCGAGCCGGGTGTGGTGACCGGGTTCCTGGGACCCAACGGGGCAGGTAAATCGACGACGTTGCGCATGCTTGTCGGGTTGGCGCGCCCCACCTCGGGGACCGCGACGATCGGGGGCAAGCAGTACCACGAGATCGACCATCCGCTACGTGTGGTCGGTGCGCTGTTGGATCCCAAGCAGTTTCACCCCAACCGGTCGGCGCGGAACCACCTCCGGTGGATCGCTGCCGCCAATGACATTGCGTCCCAACGGGTGGACGAGGTGCTGGAGATGGTCGGGCTCACCGACGTGGCCAATCGGCATGCCGGCACCTTCTCCCTGGGAATGTCGCAGCGACTGGGTATCGCGGTAGCGCTGCTCGGTGATCCCCAGGTGCTGCTGTTCGACGAGCCGGTCAACGGTCTAGACCCCGAAGGTATCCACTGGATTCGGACGCTCATGAAAAGTCTGGCCGCTCAGGGACGCACGGTACTGGTCTCAAGTCACCTGCTCTCCGAAATGGCCAATACCGCAGACCAATTGGTGGTCATAGGCCGTGGCCGCCTGATTGCGGCGACATCTATGCATGAGTTCGTCAGTCGGGCCGGTGCCGATGTGGTGCGGGTACGTAGTCCCCAGATCGAGACCCTGCGTTCGGCCGCCGAGGAAAGCGGTTTCTCGGTGCAAGTCGCGGAACGCGGAGGGGAAGAAAGCGTGCTCGAAATCAGCGGTGCTCTCATCGAACAGATCGGTGAGCTTGCCGCACGCCGTGGCCTCACGCTGTACGAACTGTCCCCGCAACGAGTTTCGTTGGAGGACGCATACCTTTCGTTGACCGATGACGCCGTGCAGTACCGCAGCCAGGTGTCCGCCGATGTGGAGGGTGCGCACTGATGGGTGTTATCGCGGCCGAACGGATCAAGGTATCCACCTCGCGTTCGGCGGTGTGGTGCAGCTTGCTCGCGCTGGCAGTGGGTCTGGGTTTCGCGGGCCTACAGGGCGGATCGGCCTCCGTCTACGCACCGGTCTCGCCGGGTGATGCGGCGGGGGCGACGTCCGTCGTGGGGGTGCCGCTGCTCATGGTGCTGGCTGCTATGACAGTGACCAATGAGAATCGAACCGGCATGGTTCGGACCACATTTCAGGCATCACCCAACAGGCTCGTGGTCATCGGTGCCAAAGCACTCGTAGCGGGTTGCTGGGTGGCCGCGGTCGCCGCGGTATCCGCGCTGCTCTCAATTGTGCTGGTGCGTGCCATGGCAGGTCCCGTCGCCGGGGCGGATCTGTCGTTGGACAGCACTGGAGTGTGGCGCACCGTCGGGGCGGTGACCGTCTACGCCTTTTTGTCCGCGGTACTCGCGGTGGCGGTCGGTGTGTTGCTGAAGCACACCGCGGGTGCTGTTGCGGCTCTCCTGCTATGGCCGACGGTTATCGAACTGATGCTGGGCTGGCTCACTGATGCCGGAAAGGCGTTGCAGCCCTTCCTTCCTTTCGCCAACGGAATCCGGTCCACCGGTGCGTCCTGGTTCACGGTGGACGGGGTCGAGTTTGTTTGGAACACCACGGGGTCCCTTATCTACTTTGCTACCGTGGTTGTCATAACGCTCGCTGCGGCACTTGCTGTCGTGCAGCGACGCGACGTTTAAGGTCGGGACAAGGGAGAACAATGGGGACCAAGCGTGTTGTGTATGCGGTCGCGGTGTCTGCGGCTTGCGTACTGGCGACCGTGACGGCATGCGATAGGGACGGCGGTGGTGACGCGCCCAGCTCGGCACGGCAGGCCGGATCTCAGGAGGCCGTCGGCTTCGCGCACTCGCTGCACGAGAAGGTGAACGTCGACAATGTCGTCAAGCATCTCTCGGCCCTTCAGGACATTGCCGACAAGAACGAGAACACTCGGGCGGCAGGTACTCCCGGCTTCAACCAGAGTGTTGATTACGTCGTAAAGGCTTTGAAGGACAAGGGTTTCGACGTGCAAACACCCGAGTTCAACTTCAAGTACTTTCAGGCTAAATCCCTTGAGCTGACGGTCGGCCCCAAGAAGGTGGACGCCGGAGTGCTGTCGTACTCGCCGGGTGGCCACGTGGAGGGGCGTTTGGTTCCGGCCCCCGCGGAGGAATCTCCGGGTTGCACCGCCAACGATTACGACGGCGTGGACGTCAAGGGTGCGGTGGTCCTGGTGGACCGCGGATCGTGCCCGTTCGCCGACAAGGAAAGGGCCGCCGCCGAGCGTGGCGCGGTGGGCGTGATCATCGCCGACAATGTCGACGAGGAGAAGGCGGGCGGGACCCTCGGTGAGGATGCCAGTCCGAAGCTCCCGGTGGTAGGTGTCACCAAGTCCGTCGGCGCCGATCTGCGGGCGCACCCCGACCACGTGGTCCTCAAAGTGGATGCCGAAACCAAGGACGTCAAGGCGCGCAATGTGATCGCGCAGACCAAGACGGGCGCCACGACGGATGTCGTCATGGCCGGTGCCCACCTCGACAGTGTTCCCGAGGGGCCCGGTATCAACGATAACGGCACCGGCACCGCGGCAGTTCTCGAGACCGCGTTGCAGCTGGGGCCGAACCCGGATGTCAAGAATGCGGTGAGGTTTGCGTTCTGGGGTGCGGAGGAGGAGGGGCTGATCGGCTCCACCGACTACGTCAAATCACTCGACGTAGATGCGCTCAAAAACATTGCCCTGTACCTGAATTACGACATGCTCGGTTCGCCGAACGCCGCGTATCTCACCTATGACGGCGACCAGTCCGAGGAGCCCGACCCGGACGTGATGCCGGTGCGGATTCCCGAGGGATCGGCCGGTATCGAACGGACCGAGGTTGGGTACCTCGCCGACCAGGGCAAGAAGGCCCATGACACCGGCTATGACGGCCGTTCGGACTACGACGCGTTCAGCAGGGCGGGCGTTCCGACCGGCGGCATCTTCTCCGGTGCCGAGGACAAGATGACAGCCGCGGAGGCGCGGGACTGGGGCGGCAAGGCTGACCAGCCGTTCGATCCGAACTACCACCAGGCCGGGGACACCCTGGCCAACGTGAACAAGGACGCGCTCAAGATCAACGCGGGCGGAGTCGCCTACACCGTCGGTCTGTATGCGCAGAGTCTCGAGGGGCGCAACGGCGTCCCCGTTTACGGGGACCGCACCCGCCACAAGCTGAAGGGCTAGTACATCCCCGGGTCGCTTCGCTCTCCCCTCAGGCGGGACGTACCCCCAGCCCGCCGAAACAGCGGTAACAGGTTCATTGCAACGCCCCGAAAGCCCTTGGGAAACAACGTTGGTGCGGTAGCGTGTGCGATTGCTCGATTCGCACAACTCCACTGACGTTCCAAAGAGGTTATTGATGCCGTTATTTCGCGTCCGGGGGTTCGCGCGCGGTTGCTCCGTGCTCGCGATTGCGGCGGTAGCGAGCTGCTGTGCGCACCCGACTTCACCGGGTGCCACTGCTCCACCCCCCAGCCCCAACCTGGCTGCGGACCTGGCGCGCACGGTCACCGTGGACGCGATGATGGCGCACCTGCAGCAGCTGCAGCAGGTGGCAGACGCCAACGGCGGGAACCGTGCCGAGGGCACCCCGGGCTACGACGCAAGTGCCGACTACGTCACAAAGGCGTTGAAGGACCGCGGTTTCGACGTGCAGGCTCCAGAGCTGTCCAGGCTCAAGGTGCTGACCGAGGGTAAGCCACTCGTCGAAATCGGTGGCCGTCCTTACGCGGTGGATCAGGCTTCCTATTTCGTCCAGACCCCCAAGGATGGGCTCAAGGCGAGCACCATCCGTCCGTCGGGCAAGGCCAGTGGTTGTGCCGCGGCCGATTACGGCACCCTCAAGGTCGCCGGTCAGATCGCGGTGGTGGATGGTGTCGGGTGCTCGGTGGTCGACAAACAGAATGTCGCCAAGGAGAAGGGCGCCGCTGGGGTGCTGGTGGTGATGCAGTCCGGTGGTAGCGAAGGGCTGTTCACCCCGAATTACTATGAGCAGCTGTCTATTCCGGTCGGGATTGTCGACTCGGGAGTCGATACCCTCCTGCGACGTAATTCGTCGGCGATAACGCTGGTGCTCGATATGAACATTGCGAAGGTGCGCTCACGCACCATCATCGCCCAGACCGCGACGGGCGATCCGGCCAATGTGGTGCTGGCCGGAGCTCACCTGGACAGTGTGTCGAAGGGGCCGGGTATCAACGACAACGGCACCGGTGTGGCCGCCGTTCTCGAGACCGCGCTGCAGCTCGGACCCAAGCCGGTGGTCAACAACGCCGTCAGGTTCGCGTTTTGGGCCGCCGAGGAAGACGGGTTGGCCGGCTCGCTGGAGTACGCCAAGGGCCGGAACGCCGAGGAGCTCAACGACATCGCGCTGTACCTGAACTTCGACATGCTGGGCTCACCCAACGCCGGGTACTTCGTGCTGGACGGTGACCAGTCGGCGGCCAAACCCGATCCGAACCGGCCGCCACTGGACGTACCCGAGGGCTCCGCAGGGATAGAACGGACCTTCGCCGGATATCTCAACCTGGCAGGTAAGCGACCGGCGGCCGAGCAGTTCAACGGCAGATCCGATTACGGGCCGTTCCTGGCCGCGGGTATCCCCGTCGGCGGTATCAGCTCGGGTGCGCTGGAACGGATGAGTGGCCCCGAAGCCATCACCTGGCAGGGCCGTGCGGGGCAGCCGTTCGACCCGAACTACCACGGTCCCAAGGACACCGTCGCGAATATCGGCAAAGAGGCGCTGGCGATCAATGGCTCGGCGGTGGCCTTCGCTGTCGGCACCTATGCGCTGGCGACCACAGGACCCAATGGGGTACCGGAGCGCAAAGTTCGGCGACACTCTCCGCAGCAGCGCTAGGGCCGATAGCATCCCAGCGCATGAGAAGAATTCTCGCTTTGCTGGTAGCTCTCGCGTTCGGCGCCGTGCTGGGATTGCCGGCCGCCGCAGTGGCGCAGGCCGAGCCCGGGGTGAAAATGACCTATCGCGTGACCGCGCAGGATCCGGGGAGCAATCGCCAAGTGGTCATCTCCTACCGCACGGGTAAGGGGGAGCAGGCGGTCAAGTACACCTGGCTCGACCCCTTCGTGCCCTGGACGCATGACATAGCGATGACGGCTCGTGAGGCGCAGGTGAGCATATTCAGCGACCAGGGCGGCAACTACCTCGGCGAGATCCTGCGCGACGGCAATGTGATCGCGTCCAACTCGGTGTATCTAGACCCGGGCTGGGTGGCGGAGCAGGACGCGCCCTATGGGACACCGACCGTGCTGGCTCGCGCCGGCGTGTCCTGATCCTCACTTCCAGGCGAAGACAGGCTGCTCCAGCTCGTCGACGCGATCGCCGCGGCCCTCTAGACAGAGCCATCTCACCTGCAGCAAGACTGCCCCCGTCGGCGCGTGGATGAGGTCATTGCCCAGCGGGACCTGCACCACCGGGCGTGGGCTTTCCGGAATCGTGACGAATCGAGGCGAATCGTCACGTTGCAGCTGGTGTAACCCCACCCGATACGCGGCGACCACTTCGTCAGGGGAGGGGCGCATCTCCAGGCGTCCGCCACCCCACACCACCACTGGGGTGATCACATACCCCGACCGTGTCGGGTAGTCGTCGAGCAGTCCGAGCACCGTCGAATCCGGAAGGGCGACACCCAGTTCCTCGTCGAGCTCACGCAACGCGGCTTGGACCGCGTCCTCGCCCGGATCCAATCGCCCGCCGGGCAGCGCCCACTGTGCGGCATGGGAATTGAGGCGGGAGGCTCTGCGGCACAGCAGGAATGCCGCGCCACCCGAAACGTCGACCATCCGGCCGTCGAGCCCACTCTCCGGGATCTCCCGGCCGCCGATCCACTCGTCAACCGGCGCCGGGTCAACGCGGTCCTCACCCAGATCTGAATCGACCAGCACCACGGCCACCGCGGCGCGGCGTTTGTCCGGGTCATCGACGGTGCGACGTTCATGGCCCGTCAGATGTCCGCGAATCCGGTCCCGCAGTTGCTCGTTGTACGCGATGGTCACGCTTCGACCATATGCCGGGACCGGAATTGGAATCGACCTGGCTCAATACCTGGGTTTGTGCGGCAGTGGTTGTTGTGATGCCGGGGTGACGCTGACGCAAGGTATATATCGGGATGCGGGTATCACCGTGGAAAAGCTCGGTGAACATATTGGTGCCCGGATTGATGGCGTAGAGCTCGGCGGCGATGTCCCGGCCGAACGTGTGGAGGCAATCCGTATCGCATTGGCCGTTAACAAGGTGCTGGTGTTCACCGGGCAGCATCGTCTTGACGACGCCGGGCAGTACGCGTTCGCCGGTCTACTCGGGGAGCCGACGCTGCCGCACCCGACGGTGACGTCCCATGGCACCGAGCTGCTGAACCTCGAAGGCGCGGCCAACGGCTGGCACACTGATGTCACGTTCGTGGACCGCATCCCCAAGGTATCGGTGCTCCGTGCGGTGACCTTGCCATCCTATGGAGGTGCCACCACCTGGGCGTCGACCGTCGCGGCCTATGAACAACTGCCGACGCCGCTGCGTGCGCTCGTCGAGGATCTGTGGGCCATCCACACAAACCTCTACGACTACGCATCCGCGGGGGCATCGGGTGGGGTTAGCGCCGAGCGTCGCGCCGCGTACTACAGCGAGTTCACCCACTCGGAATACGAAACCTTGCATCCGGTGGTGCGGGTGCATCCGGAAACCGGTGAACGCAGCCTGTTGCTGGGGCAGTTCGTCAAGAGCTTCGATGGCCTGGGCGGCTCCGAGTTCGCCGCCCTCTTCCAACTACTGCAGGCGCGTATCACCAAGCTGGAGAACACCTTCCGGTGGAACTGGCGGCTGGGTGATGTCGCCATCTGGGATAACCGAGCCACCCAGCACTACGGGATTGCCGACTTCGGGCAGCAGCGCCGTGAGCTGCACCGCGTCACGCTGGCCGGTGACGTCCCGGTGGACGTTCACGGCCGGTCGAGCCAGGTCCTCAAGGGAGACGCCAGTCATTACTCGGTGATCGAGGAGCCGCGCCGGCTGGAGCTGTTCGCGGCCTGATCTGTCAGGCGATCCCGCAAGCCGTAGTCCACGCTCCAGAGGTTCGGCCATCGCGGGTTTGGACCAAGGCCACGATCAGAGAGCCGTAGGCGTCGCGCCACACCGAATGGCGTGGCCGTGACGTCGCGGCGCGCAGCGACGTCGAGGCGGTAAACGTGTTGTCGCCCCGCGCGAGCGTGAGCTCATCGCCGTCGACATACAGTTTGGCGTCGGCGACGGCGTCGGGGTCCATACCTTCGACGGCAAGGGTGATGGCGACGGCGCAATCACCGTCGCCGAGGTCTGACTCGTCGACCGTGAGCACGCATTGCGGCGCGATGCCGACAGCCGCCGCGGCGACCGGCAATGCGATAGGTGCCAGGGCCGGTGTCCGCAGGGGAGCGGTACGCCGATCTCGAGTTGCCTCGATGGCTGCGGCCAGGCGTAGTAACCGGACATCGTCATGGCCGCGACCGAGGATCGTGAGCCCGACAGGCATCCCAATATCGTTCAGCGTGCCCATCGGTACGGTGACCGAGGGGATTCCGAGGTGACGCGGCACGAGGTTGCCATTGGCCACCCAGGTGCCGTTGCGCCAGGCCGTATCGGCCGACGCCGGATTGACATCGGCGTCCGCGGCGCCGATATCGGCGACTGCGGGATGGACGACGGCGTCGAGGCCGAGCGTGTCCATCCACCCCTCGAGGTCTATACGACGCGCCGCCTCCAGCCCGGCGACGCCCTCGGCAATCAGTGGGATCTGTTCCAGCTCGGCGATACCGGCGGCGGCGCGGGCCGGATACTCGCCGAGGTCGACCTCCAGGTCGAGGTGGTGACGGTCATACTGATCGGGCAGTGCACCAGGTGGTGGCGGAAAGATCAGTGCACCGTCGATGTCGCGTACATGCGATAGCTCGGGATCGCCGTTGACCTGTAGGAATTCCTCCCAGCCCCAGATGGAAAGGTCCCACAGTTCACGTGCGTCGTATCCGGCCGGGATGAGTCCGCGGTCCAGCATCGTTGCCGCGCCCTCGTAATTGGTGACGACGGGGAAGTCCACTTCGAGCACCTCGGCGCCTGCCGCACACAGGTCGTCGGCGATGCGCCGCCATAGTTCGAGGACGCTTGGACGGGTCTGCACCGGTCGGTCACCGGAGGCATCGCCGATATACATCCGTGGCACCCCCAGCCGGACGCCGCGCAGTGCGTGGGCGTCGGAATCACCTAGTGCGCGGTAGCTTTTGGGTCGCAATGTCGATGCCGCCGGGATCTCGACCCACGGTTGGCGGCGCCAGAAGTCGCCGCGCGGCTCGGGGTCGTCGGCGACGATGATGTCCAGCAGCACCAGCAGGTCGGCGACGCTACGGGTATGTGGAACGACGACATCCATCGTGGGCACGAGCGGCCAGTTGCCGCGTACCGAGATCACCCCGCGGGACGGGCAGTAGGCCACCAGGGCGTTGCACGAGGCCGGTGCCCGCCCGGAGCTCCACGTCTCCTCGCCGAGCCCGAACGCGCCAAAGCTGGCGGCCGTTGCGGTACCCGATCCGTTGGACGATCCCGATCCGAACGCCGACGTCAGATAGTCGCTGTTGTAGGGACTTTCGGCCCGGCCGTACACGCCGCGTTGCATGCCACCGTTCGCCATCGGCGGCATGTTGGTGAGCCCGAGCAGCACCGCACCGCCAGCGCGAAGTTGAGCGATGGTGAACGCATCGCGTTGGGAGATGAGTCGGGCGAGGGCCGGAGATCCGGCCGCCACCGGCAGCCCCGTCGCGGCGTACGAACCCTTGGCGGTGTACGGGATGCCGTCGAGCGGGCCGAGCGTGGCACCGGCGGCGCGACGCGCATCGGACTCGGCGGCGGCGCAGAATGCCTGCGGGTCGAGGACGGGTACGGCGTTGAGGGTGATCCCGCCGCGGTCGTAGGCGGCGATCCGGCGCAGATACTCGGCGACGAGTGCGACCGACGTCGATTCCCCGGTGATGAGTGCGGCCTGCAGATCGGCGATGCTCGCCTCCACGACATCCATCGCCTAGACCTTTGGTTGCTGCTGGGTGATGCAGTGAATGCCGCCGCCACCGGCGAGGATTGGCCGCGCATCGACCAGTACCACCTCTCGGCCGGGATAAGCCTCGGCAATAATCTCCGCGGCGTGCGAGTCGGCGGCCGGCTCGTCATAGCCGCACAGGATCACGCCGTCTCCGGTGACAAGGTGATTGATATAGCTCCAGTCGACAAATCCGTCGGCATCCCGCAGCGTCGCCGGCGCAGGCAGATCGACCACGTCGAAGGAGCGACCGCGGGCATCGACCGCATCGGCGAACGCGGCACGGAGTTGCGCCGATATTGCGTAGTCGGGATGGTCGCGATTGGTTTGTGCATGCAGTAAGACGGTGCCGGGTGAGGGCAGCGTCGCGATCATGTCGACGTGCCCCTTGGTGCCGAGTGGCTCGTAGTCGCGCGTGAGGCCGCGCGGTAGCCACACGGCGTGCTCGATGCCAAGGGTGCGAGCCAGTTCGGCCTCGACACGGCTGCGGTCGGCGTGCGGATTGCGCAGCGGATCAAGCAATACGGTCTCGGTCAGCAGCACGGTGCCATCACCGTCGACATGGATGGCACCGCCCTCGTTGACCAACAACGACGACACGAGGGTCGCGCCGGCGGCAGCCGCGATTGTGCGGCCGATCTCGCGATCATGTGACCAGCTCTGCGGAGTTGACGACCCCCAGCCGTTGAAGATCCAGTCGACGGCACCCAGTTCACCCGTGGTGTCGTCGACGACGAACGTAGGTCCGATATCGCGCATCCAAAAGTCGTCGAGCGGGGCGACGAGCAGCTCGATATCCGAGGACAACATTCGCCGGGCGCGCTCCTGCTGGCGCGGGTCGACCACCATCGTCACCGGCGTGAAGGCGAGCACCGCATGCGCTACGGCCGTCCAGGCCTGATAGCCGGCCTCGAGCGCGGCGTCATCGTCGCCGAACGTGAGTCCCGGACGCGGGAACGCCATCCAGATCCGCTCATGCGGTTCGGTTTCTGCCGGCATCCGCCATGCCATGTGTGCCTCCAAGGTTGCGCCGATGTGGGTAATCCCGGCTCGGTGGAAACGTTGCATCGATGGGGTGGATTCGGTGCGCTGTCAGGGCGGGCCGATCGTCACGGTATCTATGGCAGCGCTATGTATTTCGTTTCGAGGTATTCCTCGATACCTTCGCTGCCGGCCTCCCGGCCGATACCCGATTCCTTGATACCACCGAACGGCGCCGCCACATCGGAGATGACGCCACGGTTGACGCCGACCATCCCCGATTCGACGGCTTCCGAAACCCGCAGCGCGCGATCCAGATTGGTGGTGTAGACGTAGGCGGCCAGTCCATACTCGGTATCGTTGGCGGCAGCGATTCCCGCGTCTTCGCCGTCGAATCCGGCGATTGCGGCGACGGGACCGAACACCTCCTCGCGGAGAATCCTTGCGTCCGAAGACACATCGGTGAGCACCGTGGCCGGATAGAAGAATCCGTCACCATCGGAGGCAGCCCCGCCAGCAGTGACGACGGCCCCCTTCGCGACGGCGTCTTGTACCAATTCGTCAACGGAGGCACGCTGTTTGGCCGTGATGAGCGGACCCACCTGGACACCGCTCTCGTCTCCGGGCCCCATGGTGAGTGCGGCCATGCGCGCGGTGAGCTTCTCGGTGAATTCGGCACGTACCGCGTTGTCGACGTGGAAACGGTTGGCAGCGGTGCAGGCTTCGCCGATGTTGCGCATCTTGGCTGCCATCGCGCCGTCGACCGCGGCGTCGATGTCGGCGTCATCAAACACCACGAACGGTGCGTTACCGCCCAGTTCCATCGATGAGCGCAAAACCCTCGTCGCACACTGCGCCAGCAGAATCTTGCCAATGCCGGTGGAGCCGGTGAAGGTGAGCTTGCGCAGCCGGGGATCGGCCAGCAGGGGTTCCGTCAGCTGGGCGGAGCGCGAGGTGGGAAGAATGGAGAGCACGCCGGGAGGCAATCCGGCATCGGCGAATACCTGTCCCAGTAGCAGCATCGTCAGCGGGGTCTCGCCGGCGGGTTTGACGACCATGGTGCAACCGGCGGCCAACGCCGGGCCGATCTTGCGGGTGCCCATGGCCAGTGGGAAGTTCCACGGGGTGATGGCCAGGGTTGGACCGATGGGCTGCTTGGTCACCAGGATCCGGCCCGTGCCGGTTGGCGAGGCGGTGTACCGGCCGTTGATGCGGACGGCCTCTTCGGAGAACCATCGCAGGAACTCGCCACCGTAGGTCACCTCGCCCTGGCTTTCCGCCAGCGGCTTGCCCATTTCGAGGGTCATCAACAGCGCGAAGTCATCGCGTCGGGCCATCACCAATTCCCATGCTCGGCGCAGGATTTCGGCGCGTTCACGGGGCGCGGTCGCTGCCCAGGAGCGTTGCGCGGCGACGGCCTCGTCGAGTGCGACGGCGCCGTCCGCGGCGGAGGCATCGGCCACGGTGGTGAGCACAGCACCCGTTGCCGGGTTGTGGACGGAGAACCGGGCACCCGTCGATGACGGGGTCTGCTTGCCCCCGATCCACAGGTCGGTCGGGACGGCATCGATCAATGTTGCGTGGTCGGTCACCGGTTGCTCGCCTTCTCGCGGATGATGTCGGCGAGGACGGTGATGCCCTCGTCGAGTAGATCGTCACCGATCACCAGCGGCGGTAGCAACCGAATGACGTTGCCGAACGTACCGCAGGTGAGGATCAGGACGCCCCGAGACAGTGCCTCGGCGGCAATGGCTTTGGTCAGCGCCGCGTCGGGTTCGAGAGTGTCGGATGCGACGATCTCGATGGCCAGCATGGCGCCGCGGCCGCGTACTTCGCCGATGACGCTCACTTCCTCGGCGAGTGCCCGCAGCCGGGGTACCACCGAGGTCTCGATGGCGCGTGCACGAGCCGGCAGGTCTAGGTCGCGCATGGCATCCAGTGTCGCGATGGCCGCCGCGCAGGCGACGGGATTGCCGCCGTAGGTTCCGCCCAGTCCGCCCGCGTACACCGCATCCATGAGCTCGGCGCGCCCGGTGATGGCCGCGAGCGGCATGCCGCCGGCGATGCCCTTGGCCATGACGACGATATCGGGGACGACATCGTCGTGTTCGGAGGCGAACCATGCACCGGTGCGTGCGAATCCGGTCTGCACCTCGTCGGCGATGAAGACGACGCCGTTTTCCCGCGCCCAATTCGCGAGCGTGGAAAGGAATCCGGGAGCGGGGACGATGAACCCGCCCTCGCCCTGGACGGGTTCGATGATGACCGCGGCCAGCGACTGCACACCGATCTGGGTTTCCATGCGGGAGATCGTGCGGCGTGCGGCCTCTTCGCCGGTCAGTCCCGGCTCGTCACGCAGCGGGTAGGAGGCCGGCATCCGGTAGACCTCTGGCGCAAAGGGGCCGAACTGCGACTTGTAGGGCATGGACTTGGCGGTGAGCGCCATCGTCAGGTTGGTGCGGCCGTGGTAGGCGTTGTCGAAGGCGACGACCGCGGGGCGGCCTGTCGCCAGCCGTGCCACCTTGATGGCGTTTTCCACGGCCTCGGCGCCCGAGTTGAACAGCGCGGTGCGCTTCTCGTGGTCGCCGGGCGTCATGGCGTTGAGGAGCTCGGCCACCCGGACGTATGCCTCATAGGGCGTCACCATGAAACAGGTGTGGGTGAAATGTGTTGCTTGATCGGCGATTGCAGCCGCAACGGCCGGATGAGAGGCGCCCACGGTGGTCACCGCGATACCGGAGCCCAGATCGATGAAGGAGTTGCCGTCGGCATCGACGATGACACCGCCGTCGGCGTCGACGGCGTAGACGGGGGCGGTGGAGCCGACACCGGCGGATACCGCAGCACGCCGCCGTTCGGCGAGCGCGCTGGACCGGGGACCGGGCAGGGGTGTCACGATATTGCGCTTCTGGGCAAGGCGATACGTGATGTCGTTCATGGTGCGTCCTGTCCTGGATCTGACCTGAGATCTTGCGATCTCAGTCTGCCGCGATGGTCACTTTCTGGGAATGGCCGATTTGTCCATCAGCAGTCTGTGGACCCGCCGTTTTGGCGCCCTCCCATGTGTGCCGAAACGCCTTTCCTGTGTGTCCTTCGCGGGCTTCGTATCGAAACCGGAGTATCGGTGACATGCTCTTACTCCGGCAGCGGGGCGGTGCCCCGAGCCAGGTTGCGCCCCTGGAAGAAGTCGGGGTTTCGGAACCGCATGATCACCATGAGTATCGCCCCGACGAAGAGGACTCCGAAGCCCAGATAGAACACCAGGCCGATGCCGCCGATCGAGGCACCGCTTCCAGTCTTCTCGGGATCCATACTCTCGCGCACGGAGATCACGAACACCCCCGCCAGCATGAGCCCGCCCAGGAGCGGAAAGAGAAACTTATAGACGGCATTGTGGGCATTCTGGAACAGCTCCGCGCGGAAGTACCACACGCAGGCGAAGGCTGTGATGCCGTAGTACCAGCAGATCATGATGCCAAGGGCGGCAATGGTATCCAGCAAGGTGCGGTCGGACAGTAGGCTGACAACGGTGTAGAAGACTGCGGTGACCACACCGGCTACCACCGTGCTGAATGTTGGCGTCAGGAATCGTGGGCTGACAGTGGCGAACCGTTTCGGGAATGCGCCGTAGGTCCCCATGGCAAGCATGGTGCGGGCGGCGGGCAGGGAAGTGGTTTGCAGGCTCGCCACCGCAGAGGCGAATATCGCCAGGAGGAGTAGTGGGCCGAACCAGCTGCCCAACACCGGATTGGCGAGGGCGCCAAAGACATTGTCCTTGTTCTCCTCGTTGGCCAAGCCCAATTCGGTGTCGCCGACCCCGGCGAACATCATGACCGCAACTGCCACCAGCAGATAGGTCAGCAGGATCGACAGCACACACAGCAGGCCGGCACGTCCGGGTACCTTCGTCGGGTCCTTGCACTCCTCGCCGAGCGTCAGGCAGGTATCCCAACCCCAGAATGCGAATATCGAGCCGACGAGCCCAATGACAAAGGCGCTTAAGGTCAGTCCGGTCAGCGGGTTGAACCAGTCGAGGTCGAAGTCGAGATGTCCGGCGATGCTGGGTGCCTTCGTGATGGCGACGACGGCGAAGAGCACCAGCACGATCATCTGAAACCCGACGAGAACGTATTGCACTTTTTCGCTCGTGGTGATGCCACGGCTGGAGATGTACGTGGCGATGGCCAGCAACGCCACGGTCGAGATGATGTTGGTGCCCTTGTCATTGGCGAGTTCGGCGAGTGTTTGATTATGAAAGATGGCACCTAGGAACTGATACCCGTATTGCACACCGATTGATGCCAGGTTGGATAACACGATGATGGTAGCGATCACCATGCCCCAGCCGCACATCCAGCCGATGTAAGGTCCGAATGCCTTGGTGGACCAGGTGAATGAGGCCCCGCAGTCGGGTGCGCGGGAATTCAGCTCCCGATAGGCGTAGGCGGTGAGGAACATCGGAATGAATCCCGCGATCAGGATGGCCGGCATCTTGAGGCCGACGGCGGCGACGATCAGGCCGATGCTGGCGGTGAGCGTGTATCCCGGTGCCACCGTGGAGATGCCGAGGATCGCGCCGGTGAAGGTGCCGATACGCCCGGCCGCCAAGCCTTTCGAGACGAGTCCCTCGGCGTGCTCGGACTGTTCCAGCTCGGTACGAGCCACATCCTCAGTCATGGTCGGCCGCTTCTTCCTTGGGGATCACGACCATCGGTACCTGCAACACCCGGAGCATCTTGGCAGCCGTCGACCCGAGGAACAGTCGCCGTGGCTGCGCGAGGCGGCTGGAGCCGACCATGATGACGTCGCCTTCGTGCCAGTCGAGCTTATTGACGGCCGCCTCCACCGTCGGCCCGTTGGCCACGATCGAGGTGACCGGAAAGTTAGGCGGTAGTACTTGTTTGGCTGTCTCGAGGGACTGCTGGGCGTGAATGGTTGCGCGTTCGCGCGCCGACTGATCGTCGTCCCCGCCGGGAATCGGGTCAACGGAGACCAGTGACACCAGACGCAGCGGTGTTCCCGCGCGCTGGCAGGCATGCAACGCCGCGTCCAGTAGCACGCGTGCGCCTGGCCGGGTTCCCATGGCACAGGTGATTTCGCGAACTCGGAGGTTCTTCTGGTAGCGCGCACCACGCGGCGAGATCACCAGAGGTATCGGGGATGAGTGCACGAGCTCGTTGACCACTGATCCCAGCGACAGGCTGCCGACCAGCCCACCCCCGGATCCACCCACCACGACGGCCTCTGCTCCCAGGGCCTCGCACTGTGCGATGAGACCCTCGGCGATCGACTCGTGGAAGCTGATATGCGTTTTTACGGTGAGGTCGTCGGGAATGGTGGCCTCGGCATGTTTCAGCCAGTGAGTGGCGTTCTCGGACAATATGTCCTGGCGCTCCTGCTGCGGAAGCGGGGCGAGGATCGGACGGTCCTGGGGAAGCACCATGCACAGATCGAGGTGCGCACCTAGCGAGCGCGCGATCTGTGCTCCCACCGCCAGAGCGTCATCGCCGCCCGGAGTGGCCAGGTATGCAACGGCAATCCTTTTGGCGGCGGTGTTCACGGCTAGGCCTCCTCGTGTCCGGACGTGTGACAGTTCTTTGGCGGGGTGGGCGCCACGTCGATGGATGGGTTGCGGTCGAAGAACCCGACCGGTTTGAGCCAGAAGTTCACGGTGTCGACGGGCATGATCGGCCAGTCCTCAGGCCGGGTGATGTGGTGGATACCGAACACGTACCACAGCACCACATCGGTGTTCTCGATTGAGCGGTTGCGTTCGGTCCAGGCGGGCAGGCCGTGGTCTTCCTTGCTCTGTGTGACAAATTCTCCTGCAGGCCAGCGTTCCTCGGGTGAGTTGGGGGTCACCCAGAGGGTGTGTTCGATCGCGCGGCAGCGCGCCAGCACCGGTGAGGATGGATCGAACATGGCCGGGATGGCCGCGCCGGGCACCAGCTTGTAAGCAGGCGCGGTGCCGATGCCGTTGCGAGTGTTGTCGTTGACGACCTTCCAGGCGCGCTGGGTTTCCCAGCAGAAGTCCTGTTTGCCTTCCGATTCGGTGCGAAGGGGAGTGTTCCGCTGCCGTAGGGACAGCCCGTACGGATTATCGGGACCGACGGGCACGATCTCGGTTTCGGTGGCGTACACGGTGTTCTCGGTGCCGTCGACATCCAGATCCAGCCTCGCGACCAGGAAATGCTGGTGATACGGGGCATAGGTGCGGTTGTCGACGAGGGTTCCGTGGGGGTGTGCGGCCCCCTCGGGGAAGTTGCTCACCACCATGATTCCTGTTGCACGGACCTCACATTCGATGTTTCCGTCCTGGTAGAACCGCCAGTAGGTGAGGTACTCGTAGTTGGCGACGGTGACGTGGAAGGAGACGGTGAGGCGCCGCATGCGCCGCACTTCGGCACCGTGGTCGTGGTCGACGTGCTTCCACAGGACGGCGTTGTCCTCTTCGTGGATGCAGATTGCGTTCTTGATGGTGAACGGCTCACCCTTGCTGTTGTGCAGCACGGCATCGAGGTATCGGATCTCGCCGAGGCAGTCGCACCCAAGTTCCAATGAGGTGGTCATGAAGCCGATGCCCCACTCGCCGATATCGAAAGCAGTTCTGCGGTAATGATCTTCGCAGTGATCCCGGTACGGCACCATCATCTCGGCGAAGGATAGCCGGTTGGCGACCGACCGTACCTTGCCGTTGTCGTTGTACGTCACCGCGTGCAGCGTCATGCCCTCGCGGTAGTTGAAACCGACCCGCAGCGACCAGTTCTGCCATTCGAGTTTGTTGCCCTCGATGGTGAAGGAGGGGCCGTCGGGCTGGGTGATGTTCAGTGGTCGAAGCGATTCCCGAGTGCTCTGCTGGCGCACGCGTTCCGGTATGTGCCGCGGTACGTACTCGCCCATCATCTCGGGTCGTTCGACGGTGAACGTATCCTCGATTTCGAGTAGCTCCATGCTGTTCATATCGATGATGCAGTGGAATCCGTTGACGGGGCCCGCGTACGGGTTGGCCCCTTGGGTGGAACGCACCCAGGTGTCCGACCACCCGAGGCGTCTGCCCTTGTATTTCTCGGGCATGACCGCATCGCCGTATGTCCAGGTGTCCATAAACACCAGGTCCATGTTGGTGATGCCGCGTTTGGCCAGGGCGGCGATGACGTCGGGGTTGCGCCGAAGGGCCGCGTCGGCCTCTTCCCACTCATCGACGGTGAAGTTGGGTTGCACGCCGGGAATGTGCGTCCAGGACAGCACTTCGCCGGAGGTCAGCGAGACGACCGCCTTGTAGGTGGCGTTTCGCGCGGTGTCCAGACACGTGGCGAGCACTTGACGATCGGGCCGCACGCCGTGCTGGTCGAATGCCGCGATCTCCGCCTTGGCAGGCTCGGACAGCTCGATGGAGGTGTACCGCCAGTGCTGTCCGACATCGCGCGCCTGCGCCAGAATCTTGGCGGTCGCGCTGAATTCCTCCGCGGCCAGAGGATCGAGGGGGTGGAACGTATCAGTCGTCATCGCTAGTGCGCACTCATCACGTGCTTGATCCGGGTGTAGTCCTCCACGCCGTAGGCCGACAGGTCCTTGCCGTAACCGGAGTATTTGAAGCCGCCGTGTGGCATCTCGGCGACCAGCGGGATATGGCAGTTGACCCATACGCAACCGAAATCCAGTTCGCGGGTGAATTTTTCGGCGGTTGCGTGATCCTTGGTCCACACGCTGGAAGCCAGCGCGTAGCGCACTCCGTTGGCGAGACGGACGGCTTCGTCTGCGTCGGTGAAGGATTGGACCGTCAGGATCGGCCCAAAGGTCTCTTCCTGAACTATCGAGTCGTCCTGCCGAACGCCGGTCACGATGGTCGGCTCGATGAAGTACCCCTTGTCACCCCAACGCTTTCCGCCGGTCACCACCGTGGCATGCGCGGGTAGGTTATCGAGCTTCTTGGTGACCGCGGTGAAGTGGTTGACGTTGTTCATCGGCCCATAGAAGGCGTCCGGGTCATCGGGCAGGCCGGGGCGCAGCGTCTGTGCCGCGGAATTGAGGGCGTTGACGAAATCGTCGTGGATCGACTCGTGCACGATTACCCGGGTGGCCGCCGTACAGTCCTGGCCCGCGTTGAAGAAGGCGGCCTGCGCGATGCCGATGGCGGCCTTCTCGAGATCGACGTCACCGAACACCACGACCGGTGCCTTGCCGCCGAGTTCAAGGTGACTCCGCTTGAGTTGCTCGGCCGCCGAGGCGGCGACGGCGATACCGGCACGCACCGAGCCGGTGATCGAAACCAGCCCAACGGCAGGATGACTCACCAACTCGGAGCCGGTGGTGGCGGTCCCAAGCACGACGTTGAACACCCCATCCGGCAGGATGCCCTTCGTCAATCGGGCCAGCACCAGAGTGCTTTCCGGAGTGGTGTCGCTCGGTTTGAGCACGATGGTGTTCCCGGCCGCCAACGCTGGGCCGATCTTCCAGATGGCCATCATGAACGGGTAGTTCCACGGTGTTACCTGCCCGACGACCCCGATCGGCTCGCGGCGGACATATGAGGTGAACCCCTCCATGTACTCGCCGGCCGACTTGCCTTCGACGAGCCGTGCCGCTCCCGCGAAGAAGCGGACTTGATCCGCACTCACTGCCACCTCTTCAGCGGCGATGACGGCCTTGGGCTGGCCGGTGTTGCGGCTTTGAGCCTCGACAATTTCATCCGAGTGCGCCTCAATGGCGTCGGCGAGTTTGAGCAGCGCTTGCTGACGGACGCTCGGTGTGGTTCTGCCCCAGGAGGCGAAGGCGCGTTCTGCGGCGGTCACGGCCGCATTCACGTCCTCGGCGTTGGATACCGGCGCGCGGCCGACAACCGATTCATCGACCGGACTGATCAGGTCGATCGGCTCGGAGGATTTCAGGGACAAAGAGTCGACGAACTTACCGTCGATGTAATTCTGGAGTACCGAGTCCGGCATATCGCACAGTCCGTCCGTCGAGGGGTCCCTTAAGCACCTAAGCGCCCAGAAGTCAGTGTCCGCCAGTGTGGCGCACGGCACATCCGTGATCATCTGACAATTTCGGGAATCTTCGCGGTATTTTTCACCATTCTGTACAGTCCCGTGAGATGACCGTTCCGGTGCGCTGGGTGCTGGATCAGCCAGAACTGAAACTCGCCCTGAGGGGCGGTGCCGCCGGTCTGGGGCGTGAGGTCAATTTGGCCCTCACCACAGAACTCGCCGACCCCGCACGATGGCTGTCCGGTGGAGAGCTGGTGCTCACCACCGGCATCGGTCTGCCTGCCAGTGCCCGGGAACAGCGGAAATATCTGCGGGCGCTCGACGAAAATAGCGTTGCCGCATTGGGATTCGGCACCGGACTGACATTCGATGAGGTGCCGCCGGAATTGGTGGCGGCCGCAGACGAGCTGGGCATGCCGCTGCTGGAGGTACCGCTTCGCACCCCGTTTGCCGCGGTCGTCAAGGCGGTAAGCACTCGTATCGCCGAACTGGAGTACGACGCGGTGCTGCGGGCATCGCGGGCCCAGCCCAGGATCACCCGAGCGATCGTCAGTGGGGGTGTGCAGGCGGTCGCCGCGGAATTGGGACGGTCACTGCGTGCCAGCGTGGTGGTTCTGGACACCGGTGGCACGGTGGTCGCGAGTCATCCGCGCAATCTGGATGTCGCGACGGTGAATCTGGTGCGGGGCGCGTTGACCCCGAGCGCATCGGCGGGTGTACAACTGCTGGACCCAGACGTCGCCGTCTCACAACAGACCATCGGCGTGGGCGGGACCTCGTACGGGGTGCTGGCCGTCGTCACCAAGACCCCGTTGACCTTCGTGGACCAGGTGCTGCTGGGGCATGCAAATTCCTTGTTGGCCTTGGACTTCGACAAGCCAACGCGGCTGCAGGAGGCGCAGCGCCAATTGAATGGGCAGGCGTTGGGGCTGCTGCTCAGCGATGAACGGAATCTGGATCCGGTGTGGGCGCAATTGGCACAGGCCGCCGACGGGCGCGGAAGGATCAGGGCGTTAGTGGTGAACGTCGGAAGCGGATCGGCATCCGCATCGATGGTGCGGCGGGTGCTGCCCGCACTCACCGGGGCCCTGGAATCCGCGGGTTATGCGGTCTTCGCGCACGCCGCCGACTCCGAGCTGACGGTCGTGATACCGGGTTCGGAGACCGCCGACTTTGCCCGGCAGTTGTTCATCGAGTTGGATGGGCGCACCCGGAAGGGGCTACGGGTGGGGTTGAGCGGAGCGCACCCGGTGGGGCGGCTTGTTGATGCGGTGCGGAACGCGAAGCTCGCCGCATCGGTGGCCGAACGCGGCGGGACGCCGCTGGAGTTCACCTCGCTTGCGGGTAGCGCACTACTGTCCTTCGGTGCGAGTCGCGAGGTGCTGGTCGCCGTCGCGAACGCGACGTTGGCTCCCGTCGCCGAGCACGACACCACCCACGGCACCGAATTACTGGCCTCCCTGCGGGCTTACCTAGAGGCCAACGGCCACTGGGAATCGGCTGCCGCCACCATCGGCGCGCACCGCCATACGCTGCGAAAACGCATCGAAACTGTGCAGTCGCTGCTGGCCTGTGACCTCGATGTCGCGCGGGTGCGTGCCGAGCTGCTGCTAGCGATGCTCGCGGGCACGCCGACAACCGGGAACTGATCACGCATATTCCCGCCCATACGGCTCACAACTGGTGCTACCTTATTTAGAACAGGTTCCAGTTTTGGGGTTATTTATGCAGGTGAATAGATCGTGAGCGCGATGGTGGATGAGTCACCGGTGCGGCCAGCCGCCATGCCGTCGACCAGGCGTCAGCACGAGCAGTACAAGCGCATGCTCGACGCGGCTGAAGAACTCGCGATGACGCGCGAGCTCGATCACGTCCAGATGCACGATGTCGCCAAGCACGCCAACGTTGCCATCGGCACGTTGTACCGGTACTTCCCGACGAAGCGTCATCTGTTTGTGGCGGCACTCTCCCGGGAGTCGGAGCGTCTGGTCAGCCGGGTTCCATCGTCGCAGGATGCCGAGCAAAGTCCCGCGGGCCGGGTGGCCGATGCACTGGTGCGGGCGCTGCGGGGTTTGACGCGTCGCCGCATGCTGGCGATCGCGATGATCCGGTCCTCCAATTCGGCGTCGCTGGCCGAGGTGCCCGATTTGATGCAGATGGAGAAGCGATTCCACGAGCTGATTTTCGAGGTGGCCGGACTTTCCGATCCGACCGAAGAGGACGAGGCCGTGATCAGGCTGCTGGTACACCAGTGGTTCGGCTGCATTCAGGTTTGCCTCAACGGTGGTCTCACCGTCGCGCAAGCCGAGGCCGATCTACGCCGGGCATCGCAGCTATTGATGCGTGACTGGCGCGCGGTGGGCTAGCCGCTCTTCAGGGCAGCCAGTGCGGCATCAATGGCCAGCGCCGGGACATCGAGTGTCTTGGACCCCAGGTCATGTCGCGCGCCGGTGATTTCCACAATGGTCGCTCCGTCGGGGATCAGCGCCGCAGCCTCCCTGAGCTCCGCGATGGTGCCGAATGCGTCTGAGGTGCCGTGGGTAAACACCGTGGGAACGTGTATATCCGGGAGATGTTCGACACGCAGCCGGTCGGGCTTTCCTGGCGGATGCAGCGGGTAGGAGAACAGGGTGAGGACGTCGACGATTGGCCCCATTTCCGCTACGAGCATTGATGTTTGGCGTCCGCCGTACGAATGACCGCCCGCCAGCACTGGGCCGTCCACCATTGCGCGAGCCTGGCTGATCACCTCGGCGATACCGGCACGGTCCTTATCGGCCGACGAGGCCGAGGGTGGTCCGCTGGGCCGGTTACGTCGGAAGGGCATATCGAAACGTATTGCCAACCAACCATGTTCGGCCCACGATGTGCACAACAGCCGCAACATGGCGGAATGGCAGCTGCCGCCCGCGCCGTGGGTGAGCACCACCGCACCCTGTGGGTGCCCGTCGGGGTGATGGGCGATTCCGGCGATATCCGGAAGCTCCTCGGTGCTCACGAGCCGCGCCTAAGGCTCTTCGCGCGGGCGCTCATCGCAGCCTGAACAGGGCCGATACCGGGCCATGACCGCGGCCCAGCGGGTAGGCGGCTTTGAGACATTCGGTGACCCAGCGTTTTCCGAACGCGACTGCTTCGGGCACAGAAAATCCGTGTGCCAGTGCGCAACTAATGGATGCCGCGAGTGTGTCCCCGGCGCCGTGATCGTGTCCGGTGTCCACCCGTTCGACGGGGAAGTAATGAAACTCCGTGCCGTCAAAGAGTAGGTCGGTGCTGGTGTCACTGGAGCGCAGGTGCCCGCCCTTCACCAGAACCCACTGCGGGCCAAGGGCATGCAGCTTGCGTGCCGCCTCCCGCTGGGTTTCCTCATCGATGACTTCTACACCGGCAAGCAGCCGTACCTCGTCGAGATTGGGAGTCACCAGTGTCGCGAGCGGAAACAGTTGAGTGCGTAGGGCATCCAGTGCGCTCGGATGCAGCAGCGGGTCGCCGTGCATCGATGCACACACCGGATCCACGACCAGCGGCACCGTCATCTCGAGTCCGCGCCAGGTACTGGCGATGGCTTCGATGATCGGGGCAGAGGCCAGCATCCCGGTTTTGGCGGCCTGGATGCCGATATCGGTGATCACCGCCTCCATCTGGGCGGCCACCACCGGCGGTGGAATTTCGTGGAAACCCTTGACACCCACTGAGTTCTGCACCGTCACCGCAGTGACGGCAACGCATCCGTGCACGCCGAGAAGCGCCATGGTCCGCATATCGGCCTGGATACCTGCCCCGCCCCCGGAGTCGGAACCGGCGATGGTCATCGCCCGCACCGGGGTGACGCCCGGCTCCGGGACGGGCAGGAAGGTACCCATGCTCACGCGATCGGCAGGTACACCCGGTTGCCGTGCTCGGCGAACTCGACGGACTTCTCCTCCATGCCGCGCGCCAGCATCGCGTCGATGTCCTCCTGTGTCTCGAGTCCGTTTGCGGCGGCGAACTCCCGGATATCGGCGGTGATGCGCATCGAGCAGAACTTCGGGCCGCACATCGAGCAGAAGTGTGCGGTCTTGGCCGGCTCGGCGGGCAGCGTTTCGTCGTGGAACTCCCGGGCGGTATCCGGGTCCAGCGAGAGGTTGAACTGGTCATCCCAGCGGAATTCAAAACGAGCACGCGATAGCGCGTCGTCTCTCAGCTGGGCGCGGGGATGCTGCTTGGCGAGGTCGGCGGCGTGCGCGGCGATCTTGTAGGCGATCACCCCGTCTTTGACGTCCTTGCGGTCCGGCAGCCCCAGGTGCTCCTTGGGGGTGACGTAGCAGAGCATCGCGGTCCCGGCCTGGGCGATGATCGCGGCCCCGATGGCCGAGGTGATGTGGTCGTAGGCCGGTGCGATATCGGTGGCCAGCGGCCCGAGGGTGTAGAAGGGAGCCTCCTCGCAGAGCTCCTCCTCGAGCCTCACGTTCTCGACGATCTTGTGCATCGGCACATGGCCGGGGCCTTCGATCATCACCTGCACGCCATGGGATTTCGCGATCTTCGTCAGCTCACCGAGGGTGCGCAGCTCGGCGAACTGCGCCTCGTCGTTGGCATCGGCGATGCATCCCGGACGCAGACCGTCGCCGAGGGAGAAGGTCACGTCATAACGTGCCAGGATCTCGCACAGCTCCTCGAAATGCGTGTACAGGAACGACTCCCGGTGGTGGGCCAGGCACCATGCGGCCATGATCGAACCGCCGCGCGAGACGATGCCGGTGACACGCTTGGCGGTCAGCGGCACGTAGCGCAGCAGCACCCCGGCATGCACTGTCATGTAGTCAACGCCCTGCTCGGCCTGCTCGATCACGGTGTCGCGGTACAGCTCCCAGGTCAGCGCGGCCGGATCGCCGTTGGTCTTCTCCAGCGCCTGGTAGATCGGCACGGTGCCCACGGGGACGGGGGAGTTGCGCAGGATCCACTCACGGGTCAAGTGGATGTCCTTGCCGGTGGAGAGGTCCATGATGTTGTCGGCACCCCAACGGATGGCCCACACCATCTTCTCCACCTCCTCGGCGATCGAGGAGGTGACGGCCGAGTTGCCGATGTTGGCATTGATTTTCACGCCGAAGGCCTTGCCGATGATCATCGGCTCGCTCTCGGGGTGTTTGTGGTTGGCGGGGATCACGGCGCGGCCCATCGCGACCTCACTGCGCACCAGCTCGGCGGGCACACCTTCGCGGACGGCGATGAACTCCATCTCGTTGGTGATCTCACCGGCGCGGGCACGCTGCAGCTGAGTGCCGCGATCGGTGACGATGCCCGCGCGCGGCGGCAGCCCCTTCTGTAGATCGATGGTGGCGTTGGTATCGGTGTACGGACCGGACGTGTCATACAGGTCCAGGTGCTCACCGTTGGTGAGGTTTACCCGGCGCTGCGGGACGCGCAGGCCACTGCCGAGGTCCTGGTAAATCTTCTCGCTGCCCTGGATGGGACCCGTGGTGACGGTTTCCGGGGCCTGAGAACGGGTTGATTGAGTCGACATGATCTTCCTCCCTACGCCGGCATTACCCGGTCAGGTTCATACGGTCGACGGCCCTAGCCGTCCTCTCAGCGCGCTGGTGCACGCTCCCGTGTTTTTGGTGTTGGGGCTGTTCGTTGACGAACACTGGCCACGCTACCTCGGCTTGTCGCGCCGAGTGTGACGTGCTGGCGAGATTTCCGCATGAGCCTCACGCTTGGCCCGATATGACAGACGCTGCTCCATGGTTTTGGGAATATAGTTTCCCTTGCTAAAGTTACTCACGGTGGTAACCAAAGACGGCCGGTCGGTGCTGCCCGCGTCGGGGAGAAGCGCGCAGCAAGGGTGACGATGACTGACTTGACCACACGGACTGACGAGATATCGGCTGATCTCGAGACTGAACGGCGTCGGCTCAGGGTGGATCGCGACCACCCGCATTACAAATGGGTGGCACTGTCGAACACGACGCTGGGTGTGCTGCTCGCGACCGTCAACTCATCGATCGTGCTGATCTCGCTGCCCGCCATCTTCCGGGGTATCGGTCTCAACCCCCTCGCGCCGGGCAACGTGAGTTATCTGTTGTGGATGCTCATGGGCTATCTGCTGGTCTCGGCCGTGCTGGTGGTGCTTTTCGGCCGCCTCGGCGATATGTACGGGCGGGTGCGGATCTACAACCTGGGCTTCGTGGTCTTTACCGTTGCGGCGGTGGTGCTGTCCTTCGATCCGTTCCACTACGGCGGCGGAGCGGTGTGGCTCATCGCCTGGCGAGTGGTTCAGGGAGTCGGTGGCGCCATGCTGATGGCCAACTCGTCGGCCATCCTCACCGACGCCTTCCCGTCGACCCAGCGTGGACTTGCGCTGGGCATCAATCAGGTGGCGGCGGTGGCCGGATCATTTCTGGGCCTGCTCATCGGAGGCGTGCTCTCCGAATGGGATTGGCGCGCCATCTTCTGGGTGGGTGTGCCCCTGGGTCTGCTCGGCACCGTGTGGTCCTACCGCTCACTCGTCGAGATCGACGAGCCGGTACCGGGCCGGTTGGACTGGGCGGGAACCGTGACCGTTGCGCTGGGGCTGACTGTGCTGCTCACCGGAATCACGTACGGCATTCAGCCGTACGGTAATTCGAGCACCGGCTGGGGTAATCCACTGGTGTACGGCTCGCTGATCGTCGGGGTCGCCTTCTTGGTGTTGTTCTGCGTGATCGAGTCCCGAGTGGCCGAACCCATGGTCGATATGCGGCTGTTCAAGAACCGGGCCTTTGGCCTGGGGAACCTGGCGAATCTGCTGGCATCCATCGGTCGCGGTGGGCTGCAGTTCATGCTCATCATTTGGCTGCAGGGCATCTGGTTGCCGCTGCGTGGATACAGCTATGAGTCGACTCCGCTATGGGCGGGAATCTTCTTGCTACCCATGACACTTGGCTTCCTGCTCGCCGGGCCGGTCGCCGGTGTGTTGTCGGACCGATACGGCGCCCGGCCCTTCGCCACAGGTGGCATGGTGCTATCGGCGGTGACGTTCCTGGCGCTCATCGCCGTCCCGGTGAACTTCAACTACTGGGTGTTCGCGGCGCTGATCTTCCTCAACGGATTGGGCTCGGCCATCTTCACCGCACCCAATACCGCGGCCATCATGTCAAGTGTGCCCGCGCATCAGCGCGGCGCGGCCTCGGGTGTGCGTGGCACCTTCTTCAACGCGGGCAGCTCGCTGTCCATCGGAATCTTCTTCTCGCTCATGATCGTCGGGCTCTCCGCGACGATGCCCGCGACAATGCAGTCGGGGCTCACCGCCCAGGGTGTGCCCGCATCGACCGCCGCAGAGGTCGCCGGCCTGCCTCCGGTAGGCAGTTTGTTCGCGGCGTTCCTGGGGTACAACCCAGTCGGCGAATTACTCGCCCCGTCAGGGGTTCTGGACCAGCCTGGTGTCAACGCGGCGGAGCTGACGGGGCAGTCGTTCTTCCCGACTCTGATCACCGAGCCGTTCCATGCGGGGCTGGTGGTCGTGTTCGTCGCCGCGGCGGTGATGATGGCGGTTGCCGCATTGGCCTCGTTCGGTGCCGGTGGCAAGTACGCCCACGCGGAGGATGGCGAATAGTTACCATCTGCGCATGGTGATGCGGGGGTGAGCGGCGCACTGGACATCTTGAAGAGGACCGCCACGCTGTGGTGGCGGCACTGGCCGTGGCTGCTGGCGATCTATCTGGTCGGTTGGTTGGCCAGGTACGGCGCGCTGAAGCTAGCCCTCTTCGTCTCAGTGCATGTCGGCGGTCTGTGGGGGGATCTGGTATTCCCGTTGGTCCCACTGACGCGCATGCTCACCTACGTCGCGATGTTCTGGCTGGTACGCAGCGCGGTGACGAGCACCAGAACGAGCTGGGCGGAGGCGGCCAATACCGTTATCCGGGCGATCCTTCCGGTCTTCGTGCTGTTCTCTGCGTGGAAACTTCATCTAGAAGACCGGGCTGGATATCTGAGCGTGCGATATCTCGAGTACTACGGCTCCACGATGGAGGGCATCTCGTCGACCAAGACCAATGAGCAGATCGGCCAGTATCTGAGTCCGACTGACTGGCGGATTTACGCCGTCATCGCCATCGCATTCATGATCAGGATGCTGCTCACGCGGTTCAGGGACAGGCTCCCCACCTGGACACAGCTGCTCGCTCTCTATTTCGAGGCAACGTGGGTGCTCCTCTTGGTGACGGCCACGGCAGACAAGTTGTTCGGCACTCCAGAGTGGATTAAAGAGCGCCGGGTCGTGGTGTGGTATCTGGACCAGAAGGAGAGCCTGCTCGCAAGCCTGGGCCCGTTCAAGCCCCTGTGGGAATGGCTCGCGCAGTTCACCAGTGCCGCCATACCTGCGGTGCTCATACCGACGACGTGGATCGCTATCGCGGCAGCGATTTACGGGATTCAGTCAATGAGTACCTGGTCGATGAGCGGACAGGCGTTTCTTGGCGAGAAGCATGCGACGCGAGTCGCGGATGCAGGGCAGTCGGTACTGGAGCGAGTTCGACCACGGTGGTCGCGCGTTCCGGCAGGAATTCAGGCACGAACAACAGAGTTCGCACGAGGGTTCCTGGGGATACTCGAGAAACTTGCGGACTCCATCCGTGTGACACTGCACGGTGGACCACTAGTCGTGACGACCTATGTATTCGCGTTCATGTTCTTGGTGTTTCTCTACCCGTCAGGTTCGTACTACGGGCCGCAGGTGGGCGAGGGACTCCTCTGGCGTGTAGTCGTCAACTTCGTTGGTCCTCATGAACTCTCGTGGTGGTCGGTTTATGGGCAAGCGTTCATGGTCGCGATCGCGTCGCTCATCGAGCCCTTAAAGGTGTGTCTGGTCGCAGTGACCTATGGCTACTGCGTCGAGCGGTATCGCGTCACGCACGCTAGTCAGGTGGAGACTCAAAGCGCACCACCTCGGTGACGTCCGACTTCGGCATTCGGATGGTCACCTCAAGACTCAGATCGCTGGCGTCGGGTGGGACAAGTCCGACCACCATGAACGGCCCAGGTTCGGCGCAGAATGCCCGATAGCCCATCCGTTTGAGGGAGTCCTGAATCGAGATCAGGGCGGTGTGGCTCTGTTTGGTCCAGCGGCGGTCGTTCTTGTCGACGATTGCGATTTCGCAGAACGTCTTCTTGACATCGTCCGCTGACAGAGGGCGTCCGGCTTTGAGACGGTCTAACACGAACACAACCGCCTTCGTGCCCTCCGGCACGGGGGCGTCGTACTTTCCCGGCGGGGGCGGGTCGACTCTGCGAAGCCGCCACTCGATGCCATTGATCGTCGCGGAGTCGCCGGGATGTACGACGATGCCAGGCTGCTTGCTGTCGATGTCTCGTTCCCGGCGCGGCTCTACGACGAGAAACGCGTATGCGGCGAGGGCAATTGCGATCACCAGGAATGCGGCGCCGTTGCGCTTCAACCAGGTCATTCGGACAGCTTTCCCTCGTAGAGGTCGAGGACATCCCGGTAGATCAGTGTGGAGACTGGGATGCGAACATCCAACTGGGTGTCGATACCCCATCCGCGGGTGGCCCCGAGATCAGCGTTCTTGACGCCAGACAAGCTCCTGACAATAAGAGACAACGCGCTTGGCGATTCGGGTACGTCGAATACAAGGGCCATGCGTTCGGGAATCCCAGGCTGATTGAAGAGTCTTGCCCTGGATCTGGTGGCCTGGATTTTCAGGTCGTCGGCGACGAGATACATGACGTGGTCTTGGACTGTTGTCAGGGTTTCGTAGACGACATCGAGCACAATCCATTGTCCCTGGGTGCGCTGCGTGAAATTGTCAGAGCGGTCTTTGAATGTGTACTTCAATGCAGATGCAGAGTACGCAGCACGGATGGAGACCCCGTTGTTTCGTCCTCGGACTTCGCCGGACGAGTCGCCGTGGATAGCGACCGGTCCGTAAGACTCCTGGAGTGTGGAAACGTTGGCGTACAACATGATTGCACCGACGAGCAGCAACGTGCTTAATACGGCCGTTGGCACCTTGCTCGGTTTCTTCACGAGTCGCACTCTCGAAGTGCGGTGTGGACATCGCCGTAAGACGGGTCCGTTTTTGGAATACTCCACGCCTCCGATCCTGCCGAATTAGGTTTCCACTCAAGGTCATTCATTCGGAAACCTATCTTGTCCCCGGTGCGCATCCCGGGACGAGCGAAGGGGATGCCCCAAACCGCTAGTAGATCGACGGTTTTTCCAGGAGGCAGTGAGAACAGCTTGCCAAATCCGGAATCCGGAATGTAGTCGCCGTAGTACTTGAACTCTGTCGGTGTGGTGAGCGTGAATATCTCACGGTATGTCGGAGAGCTACTCTTCCGTTCATCGTCCAGGTTCACGTTGATCTTGTCGGTATTTTTCACCGTCGCGCTCAGCGCAATCATCTGGTACGTCTTCAACTCGTACTTGAGTGCCTTCATGATCATCGGGTCGAGGTTCGAGGTTTGGCAGATTGCAAATACGGAGTGCGGGGTGATCTGCAATGGGCCGTTGTCGTACACGTCATTGAGCGCAACCGGCGTCTTGGGATCAGCCTTATCCAGCCCGCCGAATCCCGCAGTCAGACCCAGTACGGCGACAACGGCCACGCGCCACAGATTGTTCAGCGATAGGCGATCGAGAAACGGGCGCTTCTGATCCTCCGGCTCGCCCGCTGGTCCGTTCCACCCCATGGGCAAATCCTAAGCGCAGGGTTGCTGATATCAGTCCAGATCGACGACGACGGGTGCGTGGTCGCTGGCGCCCTTGCCTTTACGTTCCTCGCGGTCGATATGCGCGTCGCCCACCCGCTTGGCGAACTCCGGCGAGCCGAGCAGGAAGTCAATGCGCAGCCCGCGCTTCTTCGGGAAGCTCAGCTGGGTGTAGTCCCAGTAGGTGTACACCCCTGGGCCGGGGGTGAAGGGCCGCACCACATCGGCGAATCCGGCGTCGTTCATCGCGGTGAACGCGGTGCGCTCGGGCTCAGATACATGGGTGCTGCCCTGGAAGTACTCGACGCTCCAGATGTCGTCGTCGGTGGGGGCGATGTTCCAATCGCCGACCAGCGCCACCTGCGCCGCGGGATCGGCGGCCAGCCAGCCGGCGGCCTCATCACGCAAAGCGGACAGCCACCGCAGCTTGTACTGGTAGTGCGGGTCCTCCAGCGTGCGGCCGTTCGGGACGTACAGGCTCCACACCCGCACCCCGTTGCAGGTGGCGCCCAGCGCGCGCGCCTCGACGGACTCTTCGACATCTTCGCCGGACGCCCACCCGGGCTGACCGTCGAATCCGACGGTCACATCCTGGAGTCCGACCCGCGACGCGATGGCCACGCCGTTCCATTGGCTGTACCCCACATGCGCCACCTCATACCCGGCATCGGTGAACGCCTGCATGGGGAACTGCTTGTCCGAGCACTTGGTCTCCTGCATGGCGAGCACATCGGTGCCCGATCGCTCAAGCCACGAGATCACTCGGTCGACACGGGCACGGATCGAGTTCACATTCCAGGTGGCCAATCGCATGACGCCACCCTACTTTTCATGCCCGACAGCGCCGATATGCGCATACCGGTAGCGGTGCTGTTCGGTGAAACCTAAGGTCGGATACAGCGCCAACGCCGCATTGTTCTCGGCGCGTACCTGGACGTACGCGCGGCGCGCGCCTTGCGCGGCACCCCAGCCCAGCAGCGTGTTGCACACCTGCCCGGCCAGCCCACGCCGTCGGTGCGCCTCCGCCACTCGCACGCAGGAGATGCCGAGCCAGCCCTCGGTGACCGCGCCGCGCGCGATGGCCACCGTGGAATCGTCGTCGGTGACAGCGGCGAAATCCAGTAACCCGTCTACTACCGCCGTCAGCACGGGGACCGCTTGTGGATGGTTATCCCCGTGCAGGGCAAGCCAATCCGACGACGGCGCGGAGGGCTCGAAGGGTGGAGAGGTGGCGTTCGAGTCGTCCAGATCGCGCACCATCACTACGGTTTCGTCGCTCGTTATCAGCTCATCGGGCGGGTGGGCCAACCGGTCGGGTAGGCACAACAGGGTTGGCAGCTCGCGTTCGGAGTACCATGCGCCCACATCGCCAAGTGAGCTGGGTGAAGCCGAATGATCCAGCGGTACAGCGGAATTACCGCGATGCGTATGTCCGCCCGAGGCTCTGACGAACCATCCATCCACCCAATCGTGCTCGATGCCGGGCCAGGCGAAGGATGCGGCCCGCTGCGCCGACCTGATGTCCCGATTCAGCACCGGAACCGGCGGCAGTACGCGCACCGAGGCGATATCGGCGACCGAAATATTCACCACCGCACCGGATTTGTGCAAAACCTGCACCATGGGTTCGATGGCGACCAATTCGCCGACGGTATCGGTAAACGGGGGAACTGAACCGGCCGGCCGCCGACTGCGGATGGCCACCCGCGTCCCGAGATCCGGCAGGGCTGTCAACTAATGTCCAAACGGATCGGCGACTTGTCCTGGTGTCCAACTCAATCCGGGCACGCCCCAGCCATTGGACTTGACTGCGCGCTTGGCCGCCCGGGTATTGCGGCCGACCAGCTTGTCTATATAGAGGAATCCGTCGAGGTGTCCGGTCTCGTGCTGCAGCATGCGCGCGAACAAGTCGGTGCCCTCGAGGATGACTTCCTTGCCATCGGCATCCAGGCCGGTGACCCGCGCCCAGCTCGCGCGCCCGGTGGGGAAGGACTCGCCGGGCACCGACAGGCACCCCTCTTCGTCGTCGTCCGGGTCGGGCATCGACTCGGGAATCTCGGAGGTCTCCAGCACCGGGTTGATCACCACACCGCGATGGCGGGTTCCACCGCCTCGGGTGTCGGCGCAGTCGTAGACGAAGAGGCGCAAGGGCACGCCGATCTGGTTGGCGGCGAGCCCGACGCCGTTGGCGGCGTCCATGGTCTCGTACATGTTCGCGATCAGTTCGGCCAGATCGTCGGGCAGCGAACCGTCGGAACCGACCGAAACGGGCTCGGTTGGCGTATGCAGCACCGGGTCGCCGACAATACGAATGGGAACAATAGCCACGGAAGGCAAGCTATCGGCTCGGTATTGGGGGCCGACGCGCGGGGTTGGCTAGCCGCAGTTGCGGTTTGAGCGTGGTTAAATATCGCCGAACCACAGTGTTGTAGTTATCGCGATCGATCAAGAGACAAGACGACCACGGCGGGAAGGGTCTAGGAGCTTTTATGGACGGCGCCCAGGCACGAGCTGAGCAGTTAAAGGCTGCAGACTCGGCTGCCGTCGGCTCGGACGGAGTCGAGATTGCCGCCGGTCTGAGTCGACGCGAGCACGACATCCTGGCCTTCGAACGGCAGTGGTGGAAGTACGCGGGCTCCAAGGAAGACGCCATTAAGGAACTCTTCGGCATGTCGGCCACCCGCTACTACCAGGTACTGAATGCCCTGGTGGATCGTCAAGAAGCGCTGGCTGCGGACCCAATGCTGGTCAAGCGGCTACGTAGGCTGCGTGCAAGTCGGCAGAAGGCCCGAGCCGCGCGCCGCCTGGGGTTTGACGTCACCTGATACTCCCCGCGGGGAGTCGGCACCGCCTGGCTAAATAGGTGCTGACGTCTGCGGACCGTAGAGTGGATCACAATGAACGAACGCGTACGCGATTCCCATGGCCTGCCGCTGCGCGCCATGGTGATGGTGCTGCTTTTCCTCGGTGTCATCTTCCTGCTGGTCGGATTCAATGCACTCGGATCCGATAAGTCCGCGTCATCCGACTCGACCACGACTTCGGTCGCCGCAGCAGCCCCCAAGTCGACGCCACCGCCCCCGGCTCCCAAGCCCGATGTTCGCGTCTACAACACCACCTCGGTACCCGACCTGGCACGGGGTGCCGCCGACCAGGTGGCGAGTGGGGGATGGAAGGTCACCGAGGTGGGCAACCTACCGATGCCCGATGTGAACGTGACGACAGTGTTCTTCGGCAAGACCGCCGGCGAGGAAGAAGCCGCGCACGAGATCGCCAAACTGCTCGCCATTCCGGCCGCACCGCGTCCGCCGGAGCTCGCCGAACAGCCGCCGGGTGTCGTCGTCGCCGTCGCCATCTGATCGATCTGACGGATCAGCACAGTGGGTGCTACGCGCTGTAGGAGGGGTGGCATGATGAGGCCCATGGTTAAGCCCGTCGCTCTCGCCACTGGAACCCTTGCCGCCGTTGCGTTGTCCCTGACCGGATGCAGTCCGGATCAGCCGGCCAGCACCGTGCCGGGGACCACGCCGCCGGTGTGGACCGGTTCCACCGCGCCATCGACCGCGGGCGAGCATGGTGGCCACGGGGGTGGCGAGCAGCCGGTCCCATCGGGCGAGAAGCTCAATGCCACACTCAAGCTCGCCGATGGCACCCCGGTGGCATCCGCCGAGTTCGTCTTCCAGGACGGACAGGCCACCGTCACGGTCAAGACCACCGAGAACGGCAAGCTCACCCCGGGTTTCCATGGGCTGCACATCCACTCGTACAAGAAGTGCGACCCCAACTCCACCGCGCCGGCCGGCGGCACCCCGGGTGACTTCCTGTCCGCGGGTGGGCATTTCAACGTCCCCGGCTACACCGGTCACCCGTCCAGTGGCGACTTGGTATCGCTGAACATCCTCAAGGACGGCTCCGGTGAGCTGGTTACCACCACCGACTCGTTCACCAAGGACGATCTGACCGCGGGCAACGGCACTGCGATCATCATTCACGAGAAGGCGGACAACTTCGCCAACATCCCTCCGGAGCGGTACACACAGGCCAACGGCACCGCCGGCCCCGACGACACCACGAAGTCGACGGGCGACGCAGGCAAGCGCGTGGCTTGCGGTGTCATTGACGCGGGCTAGCGGGCTCACGTTGAATCGTCGCGGCCCCGCGACGGGTGGCGCTTCCATCGAGTTCCGCGGGTCACCGCGGCCCACGCTCGGGGTGGAGTGGGAGTTCGCGCTCGTCGATGCCCAGACCCGGGACCTCACCAATGAGGCGTCCGCGGTGCTCGCGGCGATCGGCGACAACCCGCATGTCCACAAGGAGCTGCTGCGCAACACCATCGAGGTCGTCACGGGTATCTGCGGGACGGTTGGTGAGGCGATGGCGGATCTGCAAACAACCCTCGCAACCGTGCGGCCCACCGTGCGGTCGATGGGGATGGAGCTGTTCTGCGCCGGAACGCATCCTTTCGCCCGCTGGTCTGCGCAACAGCTCACCGATGCCCCGCGTTACGACGAGCTGATTGCCCGCACCCAGTGGTGGGGACGCCAGATGTCGATCTGGGGTGTGCATGTGCACGTCGGTATCTCCTCCAAACACAAGGTGATGCCGATCGTCACGTCGATGCTGAACTACTACCCGCATCTGTTGGCGCTGTCGGCCTCATCGCCGCTGTGGGAGGGGCAGGACACCGGGTACGCCAGTAACCGAGCCATGATGTTTCAGCAGCTGCCCACGGCGGGCTTGCCCTTCCATTTTCAAACCTGGGAGCAGTTCGAGGGTTTCGTCGATGATCAGATGAAGACGGGAATAATCGACCAGCTCAACGAAATCCGTTGGGATATAAGGCCTTCACCTGCACTCGGCACGGTTGAGATCCGGATATTCGACGGGGTCTCCAATGTCGCCGAACTCGAGGCACTGGTGGCGCTGACCCATTGCCTGGTGGTAGACCTGGACCGCAAGCTGGAGGCGGGGGAGTCACTGCCCACCATGCCGCCCTGGCATGTGCAGGAAAACAAATGGCGCAGTGCACGTTATGGGCTTGACGCGGTCATCATCCTGGACGAGGACAGTAACGAGAGGCTCGTCACCGAGGATCTCGACGACCTGCTGACCCGATTGCAGCCGATTGCACGCATGCTGGAGTGTGAGAACGAGCTGGCCGCGGTGGAGGAGATCTACCGTCACGGTGGGTCATATCAACGGCAGCGCCGGGTGGCCGAAGAGCATGACGGCGACCTGGGGGCGGTCGTCGACTCGGTGGTCAACGAATTAGACTCCGCCTAGCCGCGTGCTCTAGGCGTACTGCGCATCGAATGATGCCTTGAGATAACGCATTTCCTCGTCCGTAGCCACCATGGTGACGATGGCAGAACCTGCCCGGGTGCTCACTTGAACGGCATCGGTGTCGTTATCCAACTGCTCCAACGAGACATCGGCGTCGGACGAGGGAACGGTGTTGGGCGGCATCACGACGATCGCGGTCATCCCCACGCGAACCGGCTGCTCGGTGGCTCCGTCGAAAACCGCGACTGAGTAGTTCCGATCTGAACCCGCCTGCATTGCCCCTCTGTCGAATTCGGCTACCCATAAGAGGTTGTTGTCGCCGACTGCTTCCACCATGTCGCGCCACATGGCGGGTCGGCGGGTGTGGACCAAGACTCGCGCCCCGAGCGCCAGTGCGCGCAATACAGCTTGTTGAGCCAGATGAAGGGTGCCGGAGATCTCTACACGCTCGATCTGTGGACCGAATATCGGCAGCGCGATGGCTCGCCCGTACTCGTCGGCCCCGATGACTTGGCCGCAACCGGATGCAGGCAGAGCCAGTTCTCGGAAGTCTTCGACGCGCCGCCCGTACACCCAGTGTCCTAATGGCCGCTTCGGTTGCGGCAGAGGCAGGCTGGAGACCAGCGCGTTGAACTGCTGTCCGCGCAGCGGTGCCAACCCCTTCAGGTTGATGCGGCTGCCGGAGCCATGACTGTCGAAACGAACAAGGCCGCGAATCTTGATGTAATCGTCCTCGCGGGCATTCTGCAGGGAGACGCACACCGTGGTCGAGTAACTCGGGATGGTCCACATCATGCCCAGCCCGGCAGTTGTCAACGTGCTGCCCTTCAGGGCGTAGCTGCGGAGCTGAAAATTGCCCTCGCGGCAATGGGTCCAGGTTTCCTCCACGTTGGTGAGGTTGACGCCGTCGGAGAGCTGATTGGTGGCATGGGCGATCTCGGCGGCGGTGAGGATTCGGGTGCGCAATCCGGCCTCGGTGAGACGGTTCGCGACGCGGCGTGTGGCAGTGGTCGCGGTACGCAGGATTCCAGTGCGTCCACCGCCGCGTTGGTTGACCGCTTCGACGCAGCGGGACGGGTCGAAACGTACTGCGATCCACACATTGCGTTGCGCGATGGCCGGTAGCGGCCCGAGTACCGCGTCATAGACGGCGGCGATTTGGGTGTGGCCGGAGGAACGCGCACCCTGGCTGATCACGTCGATCGAGTCGAGGTTGATATCGAACTGGCGCAAGCATTCGACGAGCAGCTTCACCGAAACCGTCTCGCCGGAGACAGTCATCCCAGGCTCCATGACGGTCAATGCCTGCGGGTTTTCTTCAATCTTCAATAGCGACAGGAGGGTTCGGCCATCCCAGCGGAATCCGATCTGCGCGTCGTCACCGAGCGGTGCGTCGAATGGTTCGGCCGCAGTCCTTTTCCGGATCTTACTGTGCTGGCCGCGGAAGTAGTCGAACCGTGCGGCTAGGGCACGCGGCAGCGTGGTGCCGCGGATTCGGACGACGAATATGAGCGAGAGCGCTAGGCCTGCAAGCCCGCCCTGCCACCACGGCACATTGATGAGCAACGCAACGGCGATGCCCAGTGCTGCTAGGAATTCCAACAGCAGGACATCGACGATCGGCAACGCCCGCTGCGGCACTATGTCCGTAGTGTTTAGGAGCTTGCTGGGGTCGATTGGCGTGGGCTGGCCTCGACGTGACTTGGCTTTGCGAGAGCGAGCTGCCACGTAATCGCCTTCCTGGTCCGGTTCCCGCGAGTGTGGTGTCGCTTCCCTGGTCGCTGTCGGCGTACCTGCGGTACGCTACCGTCGCCCACGGGGGGACGGATTCCCGCCATTGATGCAGATGGGAGCGGTGATGCCAGCGCAGATTACCACGCGTGCGCAGGTCAACGGGTACCGTTTCCTGCTCCGCAGACTTGAGCATGCGCTGATCCGAGGTGACTCCCGGATGATCCACGACCCGATGCGCGGTCAAATGCGTTCGTTGGTCGTCGGACTGGTAGTCGGCATTCTCATTACCGGTGCCTGCGGTGTGCTGGCCTTCTTCAAGCCTTCGCCCGCTATTGGGAATGCGCAAATTCTGCTCAGCAAGCAGGGCGGGTCGATGTATGTGCGCATCGGCGATAACGTGCACCCAGTCTTGAATCTAGCCTCCGCCCGGCTGATCGCTGGAAAGGCCGACAAGCCTGCGGCCGTCGATGACAAAAAACTTGGAGCGCTTCCACGTGGGCCGGTTGTGGGCATTATCGGTGCGCCGAACGCAATCTACGGTGGCGACGATATGGGCACCTCGCATTGGGCTGTGTGCGACTCGTACACCACCACCGATGTTCGGGAGACGGTTGGGTCCTCCAAACTGAAGACCACGGTGCTGGCGAACAAGCCCGAGTTGGGTAAGGAGATTCGTGCTGCCGCCCCCGGAGACATGTTGTTGGTCGGATCCGAGAACAACATGTTCCTGATCTACGACGGGGTGCGCGCTCCGATCGACACCACTGACCCCATCGTGGTGAAGGCGTTACACCTGGAGCAGGCCCCCATCCGAGAGATTTCTCCCGGGCTGTTGAACGCATTTCCTCGAGTCGAGCCGATCAAGAGGGTCCTCATCGACGGTATGGGTGACTGGAGCAACAACGAAGCTCTGCGTTCCGCCGGTGCGCGAATCGGTTCGATCGTCGAGACCGAGGATTCCAGCGGAAAGCGCTTGTTCGTCGTGCTCCGTGATGGGATTCAGCCGGTTTCTCCCGCCACGGCCGACATCATCCGCTACGGAGACCCCACCGGGCAGGTACGCGAGATCCGGAAGCTGCCGCCGGTGGTGGCTGGCATGACGCCCACCGTCCACACCCTGCCCGTCGACAAGTACCCGCAAGTGACTCCGGTTATCGCTCCGCTGGAACCTGACCGCGTGGTTTGCCAGGCTTGGGAGAAGGACAACGGCGCTCCGGAGGCAAAAATGCGCTTGTTGCTTGGACACCGCTTGCCCATCCCGCAGGATGCCGCACCAGTGCAGTTGGCCACCGCAGACGGCAATGGTCCAGGGCTTGATGAGGTCTATCTCAAGCCGGGGACCGGCGAATACGTGATGGCCACTGGGGGTGAAAAGGATTCGCGCGCATACGGTCAGCAGTTTTATGTCAGCGATACCGGGCAGATTTACCATATCAAGGACTTCCCGGCGGCCGCTGCGTTGGGCGTGACCGGATGGATGCCACAAGACAAGAAGGACACGCAGCATCCGCAGGATGCGCCCTGGCCAATTATCAAGCTGCTGCCGCCGGGCCCTGAGCTGTCTCAGCAGGCCGCACTTATCGCACATGACGGCATGGCCGCAGATCCCAAAGGGCTCAAAATCGGCCCGCCGAAATAGCTTCGGTCAGATGCGCATATCCCGCGCGAAGGAATAGAGCTGGACGATCCAGAAACACAGCGGGAACACCAATGCGATTGCCAGGTATTCCAGCACCTCTACCCACCGGCGCATCACGGGCGAGAATTCCAAGAGCGGTGCCACCACACCGCAGGCCACCGCGAGTGCGGACACGATCAACAAACCGAGCAGCGCGTTCAGCTCCCAGTCAGGGAGAAAGGTCCCAGATTTGACCATCACCGCCCACCCGATGACCAGTCCGGAACTGATCAAGGTCGCGGACTGGGTCAGATTGTGGTGGCTGCGACCGCGTAGGCACAGCACCGTCGCCACCGTGATCGCGAAAACTGTTCCTTGCCAGAAGAACCCGTTGGACACGTCGACCGCTAGGTACGCGCCGACAGCGGCGGTGACGGCCGCAGCGGCGAGAATGCCGCTGAGGTACTGATTGGCGCGTTTGACGCGCACAATCATGCCCTCTTCGGTCGGGATGATCTGCTTGCCAATCGCGTTCACGCCTTCGACCGTGGTGCCACCTTGGGTTTCGATGTCATCGAGCGGTTCCCCGGCGGTCGGTACTCGTGGAATCGGGAGTTTCGACAGCACGATGGTCATGCGCGGCGACATATACACGACGATCACTGAGAGGGTGGCCAGCACCGCGCCGAGTGCACGCGAGGGTGGCGTGAGTAGCACATTGGCCAGTGCAGTGCACCCGCCCAACACGGACAGGGCGATCACGAAGGTGTGGAACGTTCGACCTTCTCTACCAATTTGCAGGGCGAGAAGCGAAGCGAGTGCAGTAAGCGCACATGCCATCGGGAGGGACATCGCCCCAAACCCATCGGGAATCACATAAAGCGCACCGGCGAAGATCAATGGTGTTGCGACCGCGGAGAGCCCCAGCGGAACCCGCGGATCTTCGTCGCGGTGTGCGAGTACTGCACTGGTCACCAGCAGCACGACGCCGCTCAGTAGGGTCGCCAGGCCGGCCACCATGTTCTCGGAGTAGTGGTGTAGCAGCAGCGCGGCCGATAATGAGGCAGTCAGGCCCACACCAAAGTAGGTGATGTAGTTTCGATTGCGCTCCCAGAGATTGGGTTGGTCAGTGCCGGGTCGTCCTGTGCCGTCAAGCGCGTCGACGTCGTCGAACAGCAGCGGGGCCGCCGCTCCTGTCACTTCCCGCAGGACGAGGACGTCGCCGTCATAGATATCGGCTTCGGAAAGAGATTTGGCCAGATCGGCCGGTGGTGAGCCAAGCTTGCCCAAGCTCCACCGGCCCTCGGTGTTGTCGAACAGCTTCGCATCGCTACCCGAGATCGTTCCGACAGACTGCATTTGTAGTTGCCTGTTTGCGATGTCGATGACGTCGTCGATGAAGGCGCCGACACCGACATTGGCGGGCATGCCCACGTCCAATTGCATCCCGCCGACCAGCAGCGTCATCCGACTGAGCTCGGGTTCTGACCCGGCGTCCGGCTCAAGGTCAGCTAGTGACGGCGGTAATGTCATCGGCGGGAATGCCTCCATAGTGTGGTGCCAGGTCGGTTAGCGTTGCTGGATGGTGTGAGAATACCGACCAGCGCTGGTGTTGAGGGCATGTCGGAGGGGAGTGGGATTGGGAACACAAGGTTTCGTGCGGCGATCGCGGGTGGCACCGCCTCGCATGCCAGGCGGTGAGGTCAACTTGCAGGCACCGCCGGAGGTGCCGCGCGTCATTCCGGGGAATCTATTCATGAAACTGATGCCCTTCGTGATGATTGTGGCTGTCATCGGGATGATCGCATTGATGGTCACCGTCGGTGGGCGCAACTTGACCAGCAACCCGATGTTCATGATGTTCCCGATGATGATGATCATGTCCATGGCTGGCATGTTCATGGGTGGCGGTGGCCGTACCGGTAAAGCCGCCGCGGAACTGAACGAGGAGCGAAAAGACTACTTCCGATACCTCGCAAATTTGCGTGATGACTCCGATATGACGGGAGACGGACAGCGCGCCGCGTTGGAATGGAGCCACCCGGACCCGCGTGCTCTGGTCGATGTCGTCGGGGCGCGACGCATGTGGGAGCGGCGTCCCTCGGACCCGGATTTCTGTCACGTGCGTGTCGGGATCGGTACTCATCGTCTCGCCACTAGGTTGCTTGCGCCTGAAACCGGGCCTCCGGAGGATCTTGAGCCGGTGTCGACTGTGGCGCTGCGGCGATTCGTCAAAACACATTCAGTGGTGCACGCGCTGCCGACTGCGGTGTCGCTACGCGCGTTCCCGGCGATCAATTTGGAGGGCGACCGCAAACTCACCCAACAGCTGGTTCGTTCGATGCTGGTGGAGCTCTGTGTATTTCACGGGCCTGACCACGTTCAGATCGCCGTCGTCACGGCGAACCCGGATGGCGAGAACTGGGGCTGGGTGAAATGGCTGCCGCACGCTCAACATTCGACCGCACGTGACGGCATGGGCCAGGTGCGCCTGGTCTTTCCAACTCTGGAACTGCTGGAGAACTCACTGGCTGCCGAGTTGGGTGAGCGAGGCCGGTTCACCCGCAATGCCCAACCTGTGCAGGGCGTCAAGCATCTCGTGGTCGTCATTGACGACGGTTACACCGCAGGAACCGAACGGCTGATCACGGAGGCTGGATTGGACAGTGTCACCGTTCTAGACCTCAATGCCCCCGCCGACGGCGTGGCTGCTCGGCGCGGTCTGCAACTGGTGGTCGAGCCCGGTGATATCGGTGCCCGCACGGCTGTTGGTGTGGAGAGATTCGCCACCCCAGACGCACTGACGGTCGCGGAGGCCGAGGCGACGGCTCGCCGAGTCGGGCGGTTCCGGCCCGCGAATGCGGCACACATCGTCAGCCTCGAATCCGATTCGCGTGCAGTCGATCCAGGCCTGATGGCGTTACTCAAGATCCCCGATGCCGCCGAGATCGTTCCTGAACAGGTATGGCGACCTCGCTCTCCCCGTGAGCGCCTGCGGGTGCCCATCGGGATTACCCCCAATGGGCAGCCGCTTGAGCTGGATATCAAAGAAGCCGCCGAAAACGGAATGGGACCGCACGGTCTGTGTATCGGAGCGACCGGATCGGGTAAATCGGAGTTCCTGCGTACTCTTGTTACGGCGATGATTACGTCCCACTCGCCGGACGCGCTGAACCTGGTACTCGTTGACTTTAAGGGTGGCGCAACGTTTCTGGGTTTGGACGATGCGCCGCACGTCTCGGCCACTATCACCAACTTGGAAGACGAACTCATCCTCGTCGACCGTATGCGTGATGCACTCGCAGGTGAGATGAACCGCCGCCAGGAGTTGCTGCGATCTGCCGGCAACTTTCCCAACGTCACCGAGTACGAGCGCGCACGCGCGAATGGTGCCGACCTCGATCCGCTACCCGCGTTGTTCATCGTGGTCGATGAGTTTTCCGAGCTGCTCTCGCAGAAGCCAGATTTCGCCGAGCTGTTCGTCATGATCGGTCGACTGGGCCGCTCGCTGCATGTCCATCTACTGTTGGCGTCGCAGCGGCTGGAGGAGGGCAAGCTGCGCGGTCTCGACTCTCACCTGTCGTATCGAATTGGTCTTAAGACGTTCTCAGCCGGCGAGTCGCGCAGTGTGCTGGGGGTGCCGGATGCGTATCACTTGCCTAGCGTGCCGGGGTCGGCGTATTTGAAGACCGATTCGGCCGAGCCCACGCGCTTCAACGCGTCGTATGTCTCTGGTGATTACGTCAAACCACGCGGGGCGGCCCGTTCCGGCCGTGTGTCGCAGCTGGGCGCATTGGCCCCGAAGCTTTTTACCGCCTCGCCTGTGGCCAAGGACCCGAAACCGGAGACATCGGCCGCGATGGTTCTGGAGGAAACGGCCCCCGTATTACAATCGCCCACCAAGATCACCCTCCTCGATGTTGTAGTGAGCCGCATTAGGGGTCATGGTCGGCCCGCACATGAGGTGTGGTTGCCCCCTCTGGAGGAGAGCCCGGCGGTCAACCAGCTGCTGCCCGAGCTGGAGTGGAACAGCCCGGACAACATCAATGGGCGGCTGGTGATGCCGATGGGCATCATCGATCGTCCTTACGATCAGCGTCGCGATGTCCTGATGATCGACCTTGCCGGTGCGAACGGAAATGTTGTGGTGGTAGGCGGTCCGCAGTCAGGTAAGTCCACTGCGCTTCGCACCTTGATTGTTGCGGGTGCGGCCACGCACACCCCTGAACAGTTGCAGTTCGTCTGTTTGGACTTCGGTGGTGGAACACTGACCAGCCTCACGAACCTTCCGCATGTTGGCTCGGTGGCCGGACGCATGGATGCCGACAGAATCCGACGCACGGTGGCGGAGGTATCGGGGCTGCTGCGCGCACGCGAGCTGCGATTCCGTGACCTTGGTATCGAGTCGATGCGCGACTTCCGTCAGCGTAAGGCCCATCTGGCAACGTTGCCGCCCGAAGTCGCAGCACAGGATCCATTGAGCCAGGACAAATTTGGCGATCTTGTTCTCGTCGTCGACGGGTGGGCGTCAATCCGCAGCGACTTCGAAGCTCTGGAGCCGATTCTGCAATCCATCGCCATACAGGGGCTTTCCTACGGAATTCACTTGGTGATCTCCGCCTCTCGGTGGATGGAGATGAGGCCTGCGGTGAAGGACATGTTGGGTACCCGTATCGAACTGCGCCTTGGTGACCCGATCGACAGTGAGATGGGGCGTAAGTTCGCCGAATTAGTCCCCGTTGGTAGGCCTGGGCGCGGTATCAATGCAGAGAAGCTGCACATACTGCTGGCGTTGCCGCGTTTGGATTCCAGCTCGGATGTCGAGACGCTGCCACAGGGTGTGGCGGCCTCTGTCGAGATGATGCGTGATCACTATCAGGGCCGTGGCGCGCAGCAGGTGAGGATGCTGCCGTTCGATCTGGATCGCAATCTGGTGATCGAAGCCGCTCGCCGCGTGGGCCGGCTGTCGAAGTCGAAGATCGCGATCGGTATCGATGAGGGCGAGCTGGCTCCCGTGGTTGTCGATTTCGATGCCCAGCCGCACCTCGTTGCTTTCGCGGACGTCGAGTGTGGAAAGACCTCGCTTTTGCGCAATATTGCGCAGGGCGTAATGGAAAATTCCACCCCGGAGGAGGCCAAGGTCATCTTGGTGGACTACCGCCGCTCCATGCTCGGCGCGGTGGAAGGCGACCATCTTGGTGGGTATGCCACCGCTGCCCAGTCGTGCGGTGAGCTGATGGTGAGCTTGGCGAACTCGTTGCGGGAGCGGTTACCACCCAACGACATTACCCAGCAGCAGCTCAAGGAGCGGTCCTGGTGGTCGGGACCCGATATCTTCGTATTGATCGACGACTACGATTTGGTAGCCATCAGCAACATGAACAACCCGCTTGCTCCGATTGCCGAATTCCTGCCGCAGGCACGGGATATCGGGCTCCGTGTGGTGGTTACCCGCCGCATCGGCGGTGCCGGTAAGGCCATGTTTGATCCATTCATCGGCCGTCTGCGTGACCTGTCGTGCAACGGTCTGGTGATGAGCGGATCCAGGGAGGAGGGTGCGTTGTTCGGCGGATACAAACCGACGCAGATGCCGCCGGGGCGCGGCATGCTGGTTTCCCGCAGTATGTCCAGCGGCGTCATCCAGCTGTCGAGGATGTTCGAGCTGTGACGGGGATGAGGGAACTGGCGCAGGCCCAGATATTGTCGGCAGCAGCTGAGCATGTCCGTGTGTCGGTGTTCGGCGGCAGAACGCAACTCGATATTGCGCTCCCCCTCGATCTTCCGATTGCGGCGTTCGTTCCCGAGCTTGCCAAACTGGTGTCCTCACGGGATATCAAACGTGACGAAGACGTGGCTCCACGCGAGGAGCGTAAGAACCACTGGGTGCTTCGTCGCATGGGCTCCAAGGTCTTGCTGGAGCCGCATTCCACACTGCGCGACGCCGTTGTGAGCGACGGAGAATTGCTGTACCTGTCATCCGAGCGCACGCTCGATACTCCCACGTTGTATGACGATGTCGTGGACGCTGCCGCTCGGATCAACAAGTCGTCCTATGCGCCCTGGGATGCGACCGCTGCAGGGATTATGGGGGTGACCGGTCTGTATCTGGTATCGGCGGCCTTCGTGTACTTCTTGGTGGACCTGTCATTCCGGCCTCAGTGGCCGGTGGTGGCGGCGTTGTCGGTCATCATGGTCGGTGTGCTGTTGGCAGGTGCAACAGTCGGCTTCCGTTCCTATCAGAGAGCAGATGTCGCGGCCGCGTTGGCATGGGCGAGTATCCCCATTGCGGCCGGAACGTGCTGGGCGTTCTTGCACGTGTTCGGCGATTATGGTGTCGCTGGCGCCTGCCTTGCCGCGTTGGTGGTCAACTTTGCCGCGTATCGGCTTGTGGGGACAGGAAACTGGGGATTTCTCGCCAGTTCAGTGGTTTTCGCTTTGTGCGGGGCGACCTTGACAGTGCAGGGAATCTTGACTCCGGACACCTCGATCACCGGCGCGGCGCTGGCAGTAGGCGCAGCCCTGCTGACGATTTTGGTGCCCGGTATGACCCGATCACTTGGTCGTTTCGAGACGCCCACCGTCGAGACTGTCGAGGAAGAAGAACTTTTCGAAAACCCCTTCCAACGATCTCAGAAGGACAGTCAGGGGGAGGAGAATTCCGCCGAGTCAGTTCCGACCGCAGAAAGTGTGCGCGAGCGCGTGCGGCTGGCGGAGACGACTCGGTCGGCGTTCTTCGCAGGCTTTGCAGTGACGGCCGGAATCGGGATTGCGGTCACGCTGCGTCCCGCCAGCCAGGTGTCCTGGGCGGCATTGGCATTGGCGGCAGCTGTTGCGGGGGTGCTGGGCCTACGTGCTCGACTTCGCACGGCCGGGATAGAACGAGCAGTGCTGGGAGTGCCCGCCGTCGCGATTGTCGTGATGGCGTGTGTGCTCGCACAGTCTGGTCCGACGTTGATCGGGCTTGTCACTTTTGGGGTTCTGCTTGGGCTGGGCGTGACGGCCGCATTGATCGGCGCGGTACTCGCGGGCGGTCGTCGGGCGCCTCGCCTTACGACGAGTCTTTCTTACTTGGAGTATCTACTGTTGGCCTCCCTGATTCCGTTGGGGCTGTGGGTGGCCGGTGCTTACCGGCACTTCGGTGCGCCGTGGTGAGTGTGGCGGTGCGTAGTGCCGCGGTATTGGCGACGGTGGGTTTGGTATCTCTTTTATCACCGCCCTGGGCATATGCCATCGGACCGCCGATCGTCGAACCGGGCCCGCCTCCGTCAGGCTCGGTAGGCCCCACCGACCCTACGGAACAGAAGCAGGTGTGCGCGGTCACTGGGCTGCTCCCCGGGACCGATCTGGGATTGGTTACGCCCGCCGAAAGTATGCTGAACTACACAGCTGCACAACAGTTCTCCCGTGGGGCGGGACAGAAGGTCGCCGTTATCGATACTGGAGTCAGTCCGCATCCTCGGTTGCGAGTCGAACCGGGCGGCGACTATGTGTCGGGTTCCAACGGGCTGGAGGACTGCGATGCTCACGGTACCTTGGTCGCGGGTATCATCGCTGCGGCACCTTCGGACACCGATGCTTTCGTGGGCGTTGCACCGGAGGCGACTATCCTGTCGATCCGGCAGAACAGCAGCTCGTTCGCCGCTAAGGGCAGCGGTTCGAACAAGGACGATCCAAGCTCCAACTCGGCGGGTTACGGGAACACCACGACGCTTGCGCTGGCGATTGTGCGTGCGGTCGACCTTGGTGCGACGGTGATCAACCTGTCCGAAGTCGCCTGTGCCCCGGCTGGTGTGCAAATCGACGATGCGGCATTGGGTCGCGCGGTCCGATACGCGTATGAACGCAATGTCGTGGTGGTGGCCGCAGCGGGAAACACGGGTAACGACGGCGCATGCAAGACACAGAACGAGATCATCGATCCCAACCGGCCAATCGACACCGCCTGGTCAACGGTCAAAACCGTTGCCTCACCGGCATATTTCTCCCAGTATGTACTCACCGTTGCGGCGCTGAGTAAGGAAGGGGAGCCCGCCGACTTCAGCCTGCGCGGTCCCTGGGTCGGTGTGGCCGCCCCAGGGGAGGGGATCACGTCGCTGGATCCTTTGGGGCCTGGCCTCATCAACGGAGTCATGAGCCAGCAGGGAATGTCACCGGTGAACGGCACCAGTTTTGCCACGCCATTTGTCGCCGGTGTGGTGGCGTTGGTGCGGTCACAACGGCCTGATCTCAATGCAGGGCAGGTCATCGACTTAATCAAACGAACCGCACGTACGCCTGGTAACGGACCCAATATTGCGACGGGGTACGGAATGGTGGACCCGGTCGCAGCGTTGTCGGCCGAAGTCCCTCCAGTGGATCAGATGCCCGATCCTGACCAGGACAAGGCAGTCGTCGAACCGCCGAAGGCCAGTCGCGCGGAAACCTTGGCGCGCAACATCATGCTGATCGCCACCGCAACGTGCATCGCCGCGATGGTCGCCGTCTGGGCGCTGTTCCTGCCCAACCGGCGCCGCGAGGAGGCAACGGCGCCAATCACTGATGGGGACGCCGCGACCACCGTCGATATCAAGCGTTAGCCGACCGATAGCCAGAACTCCAGGATCGCGGCCGCCTGCTGTTCTGGATTGCCTTCATGGGGGCGCAGCACCAGGTCGGCCCGCTCGGGAGCCTCGTAGGGAGCATTGACTCCGGTGAAATCGCTGATCTCGCCGGCACGGGCCTTGGCGTACATGCCCTTCGGATCGCGCTGCTCGCAGATCTCCACCGGGGTGTCGACGAATATCTCGACGAACGGCAGCCCGGCCTTCTCGTGCTGGTCCCGGATCTTGTCACGATCGGCTCGATACGGACTGATGAGCGCGGCCACCGCGACAACGCCCGAGTCGGAGAGGATCTGGGCGACGGCACCGACACGGCGCACGTTCTCGGCGCGGTCGGTCGCGGAGAATCCGAGATCGGCGTTGAGGCCGTGTCGCAGATTGTCGCCGTCGAGTCGATAGGCGGGAATGCCCATCGCAACCAAGCGTCGCTCCAATTCTACTGCCACGGTGGATTTTCCGGAGGCCGAAAGCCCGGTGATCCAGATCGTCCCACCCTTGGTGGAGCGTTCCTCCCGCGAAACCGCGGACGAGTGCCAGACCACCTTGGACTGGTGCAGCGTGGGTCCGGAAATCATGCCCGCCGCGACGGTGTTGTTGGTCGCCTCGTCGATCAGGATGAAGCTGCCCGTGGTCCGGTTGCGTCGGTACGGGTCGAACATGATCGGTCGCTGCAGTCGTAGCTGCACACGACCGATCTCGTTGAGCTTCAGCTCTTTTGCTTCCTGGTCGCGGTGCAGGCTGTTGACATCGAGACGGTAGTCGAGCCCTGCGATGGCGACCTTCACCGTCGAATTCGCGTGCTGCATCACGAACCGCGACCCCTCGGACAGCGTGGACACATCGGTGAACCAGCACACCATGGCATCGATCTGCGCACCGACCAGCGGCCGGTTGTTCGGACGGCAGAGCATGTCACCGCGGCCCAGGTCCAGCTGATCGGCCAGTTGCACACTGACCGCGCTCCCGGCGAAGGCCTCGTCCACGACCGAACCGCCCGGCCCCCAGATCGCCGATACGGTTGAGGTGAAACCGGAAGGCAGCGCCACGATCTCGTCACCAGGTTTGAACACGCCACTGGCGACGGTTCCGGCGACGGCACGGAAATCGTGCAGGTCGGTGATCTGCTCGGCACCGTGTGCTGCCGCACCACCCTGGGGACGGATGACGTACTGGATGGGGAAGCGAGCGTCGATCAGGTTGCGGTCCGACGAAATGTGTACCTGCTCAATATGATGCAGCAGCGACGGGCCCTCGTACCACGGGGTATTGGTGGACCGGGTGACGATGTTGTCGCCGAGAAGCGCCGATACCGGAATGACGGTGAGGTCGTGCAGTTCTAGCTTCGTTGCGAATCGCCGGAACTCCTCCTTGATTTCGTCGAATCGCTGAGGGGACCAGTCGACCAGGTCCATTTTGTTGATGCACAGCACCACATGCTCGACACCGAGCAACGAGGTGATGAACGCATGCCGACGGGTCTGCTGGGTCAGGCCGTTACGCGCGTCGACCAGAATGATCGCCAGGTCTGCGGTGGAGGCGCCGGTCACCATATTGCGTGTGTACTGCTCGTGGCCTGGGGTATCGGCGATGATGAATTTACGCACGGGCGTGGAGAAATAGCGGTGCGCGACGTCGATGGTGATGCCCTGCTCGCGCTCGGCCCGTAGACCGTCGGTGAGCAGCGCGAGGTTGGTATGCGTTTCGCCCTTGGCCTTGCTGGTGGCTTCCACGGCGGCCAGCTGATCGGCGAAGATCGACTTCGAGTCATAGAGCAGGCGGCCGATGAGGGTGGACTTGCCGTCGTCGACGCTGCCCGCGGTGGCGACGCGGATGAGCTCCTGAGCCGGCTCGGCGGTTTCTATCACGGTGCTCATCAGAAGTACCCTTCCTTCTTGCGGTCTTCCATACCGGCCTCGGAGATCCGGTCGTCGGCTCGGGTGGCTCCCCGCTCCGTGATGCGTGTGGCGGCAATCTCTTCCACCACCGCGCTGGGCGTCGACGCGACGGACTCAACAGCGCCCGTGCAGGTGGCGTCGCCGATGGTTCTAAAGCGCACCGACTTCTCGACAAGTTCCTCACCCGGTTGCAGGGTAAGGAACCTGGTGTCTGACAAGAGCATTCCGTCGCGCTCCACTACACGGCGAGTGTGCGCGTAATAGAGAGGGGGCAGCGCCAGGCCATTGCGGCTCTCCGATTCGATGTACTGCCAGATGTCCAGCTCGGTCCAGTTGGACAGCGGGAACACACGGATGTGCTCACCCTTGCGGTGGCGGCCGTTGTAGATGTTCCAGAGTTCGGGGCGCTGCGCGCGTGGATCCCACTGACCGAACTCATCGCGGAAGCTGAACACCCGCTCCTTGGCACGGGCCTTCTCCTCGTCGCGGCGGGCCCCACCAAACACCGCGTCGAAGCGGTGCTCGGTGATGCTGCGCAACAGAGTCGCGGTCTGCAGACGGTTACGGGTGGCGCCCGGCCCGGTTTCCTCGACCACCGCGCCGGAGTCGATGTCGTCCTGCACGCTGCCAACTTCCAGGCGCAGGTTGTACCGGCTCACGGTCTCGTCGCGAAAGGCGATGACCTCGTCGAAGTTGTGCCCGGTATCGATGTGCATGACCGGGAAGGGCAGCGGCGATGGCCAGAACGCCTTGGCCGCGACATGCAGCATGACGACGGAATCCTTGCCGCCGGAGAACAGCAGTACGGGCCTTTCGAAGGTTGCTGCAACCTCTCGGAATATGTAGACCGCCTCTGCCTCCAGGGCGTTCAAGTGCGACAACTCATACGAATCGGCCCGTGATGAGGCCCCCGCAAGCGGGAGGGACCCCCAGCTTGCGCGAAGAGCATCGGTATCTGCCGTCATCCTCGACTCCTTTAGTGGTCCAAATATGTACCGCATCGGTTCGTATTCGGTCCAGCCCAGATTAGAACGCGTTCTCGTCGGGTGTCAATGGCGAGTCGCCGGACGTCGAGTGTGAGTGTCAGCGCGCGAAAACCACCGAGTGTGGGCGCGGGTGCGCACACACTCGGCAGAAAAGGTGCAGCTAGGCGGGCTTGATGCCGCCGATGTGTTCGGTGATCCCGTCCGCGGTGCGAACCAGCGCCTTGGCCCGCGCGGTGATCTCCGCGTCCGTGAGGTCGGCGGCGATATAGAGGCTCGCGACCATGGCTTGCTTGCCGTTGTGGTCGTAGACCGGTGCCGACATGACATTTACCCGGTGGCGCGCCTTCGCCCCCGAGCCGACGGTGTAGTTCTCACTGCGCAGGTAGACCCGCTCGCCGATTCCCGAGACGATCTCCCCGAGTAGGGCGCGTAGCTCATTGGGTATGTCGCCGGGCACCCCGGCCATGAGGGAGTACAGCTGCCGGCCGGCGGGGGTCAACAGCTCGACGAGGTAGCCGTCGGTGCGACATTCCTCGATCACCTTGCGGAGGCGATCATCTGCGGTGCGGCCGGGTGCGGTGGGGTCCTTGGCCAGCCAGGAGGTGATGGTCTCGTCGGTATCCCAGAGGACGAACATGAGGCCCACCGGAGGGGTGAACGGATAGCTCTGGCCGACCTCGACACGGACGGGGTGATCGGGGTCGCTGACCACTTCCAGCACGGTGACCCGGTCGCTGACCACTGCGGACAATGCCGCAGTATGGCCGAATTCGCGTGTCAGCGCCAACAATTGATCGCGGCTCGCGGGCTTGGCGCGCAGTGACTCCTGGGCGGCTCTGCCGATGCGGATGAGCGCCGGGCCCAGGCTGTACGTCTTATCGCGGTCGTCCCGGATGAGGTACCCCGACTCGGCGAGGGTGGTGACGATGCCCAGGCAGGTGGGCTTGCTCAGGCCGAGTCGACGCGCCAACTCGGAGAGTCCGAATCGTTCGGTGCGATGCCGCGCCATGAAGTCGAGTACGGCCATCACGCGTTCGGTGGGAGGGGATGTCCTGCCGGCCCCATTGTCCCGATCCTCGACCACTGGCGAAACCTCCTGTGCCCCTCCGTAGTTCCTGGCATTCTTGACGTACCTGTGCATAGCGCTCTAGTGTCGGAGTAATTCTACCACTGCGGTACAAATTTGTACCAGTCAGGAGCGCCATGTACAGCGAGGCATTCACTTCTGCGATCGCGGAAGCGGAGGAGCTGATTGTCGCGGCACCCCATATCGAAACCGAAGCCGACCTGCTTGAGGGGTTGCAATATCTGGCCCAGGGGATTGCGGCCTGCACTCATGTGGCGTTCCACACCGACCGCGATCATCCGTTTCTGCTCTCCGGCACAGGGCCATTCACGAAAATGGGGTTGGACAACCCGGACACTCTGTACTTTGGCGCCCGTGTCAACGGCGAGCACGAGTATGTCGTCACCGGAAAGCGCGGCACCACTGCCGATTTGAGCTTCCAGGTGCTCGGGGGCGGTGACTACACCGACAAGAATGTGCCGGGCAGCGCCATCGCTTTCGATGACCGTGAGATCCATATCGAGAGCGACGGCAGCTTCGAGGTCCGTTTCGGGCCCGGGCCGGCGAGCGAATCGCGGCCCAACTACTTCGCCCTCGGGCCGGGTCCGGCGCAGCTGGTCATGCGTGAGGTGTACAGCGACTGGCGCGCGCAGCGCGGCACCCTTGCCATCGCACGGGTGGACACTGCAGGCACGGCGCCAGCCCCGTTGACGAAAGAACAGATCGAAAAGCGTTATGCCAGTGCAGGTAAGCAACTGGTGAACCGTGTCAAGACATGGCTGCAGTTCCCCAAATGGTTCTACGACAATCTGCCTGTCAACACCATGACCGAGCCTCGACTCACCCCAGGCGGCCTCGCCACCCAGTTCTCCTCGGTGGGGCACTACGACCTCGCCGACGATCAGGCGATGATCATCACCGTTCCCAAGTCCGATGCGCCGTACCAGGGTTTCCAGCTGGGCAGCCTCTGGTACATCTCGTTGGATTACGTCAACCATCAGACTTCGCTGAACTCCAGCCAGGCCCAGGTCGACCCGGATGGCAATATCCGGATGGTAGTGAGCAATGCCCATCCCGGTGTTACCAACTGGATTGAGACGTTGGGTCATCGGCGTGCGTATCTCCAGTTCCGGTGGCAACGGGCGGACAGGAAGCTCACCGCTAGCGATGGGCCGACGGTCGAGGTGGTCGGCATCGACGAAATCGCCACCGCGTTACCGCATTACCCGCTCAATCAGATCAGCGCGGAGGGCTGGCGCAGTCGTATCGCGGAGCGCCAGACTGCCATCGGGGCAAGGATGTTGGGCTGATGAGTCTCTCGGGCGAAGAAGCGACAACTGGTATGGGTCTCCTCAACTTTCACGGCAAGGTTGCCGTGGTATCTGGTATCGGTCCGGGTCTCGGCGCCATGTTGGCCGTCAAGTTCGCCGAGGCGGGCGCGGATGTGGTTCTCGCCGCACGTACTCAATCGCGCCTCGACGAGGTGGCCGAACAGGTCACCGGCACTGGGCGCAAGGCGCTCACCGTGGCGACGGATATCACCGACGAGGCCAGCGTCGCCAATCTTGTCGAACGTGCGAGGGAAACCTTCGGCAGCATTGACGTTCTCGTCAACAACGCCTTCAGCATTCCCTCGATGAAGTCGTTGGAGAAGACGGACTATCAGCAGATTCGCGATAGCGTCGAGCTCACTGTGGTCGGCACGCTGCGTTTGACGCAGGGGCTCTCGGGCGCGCTGGCCCAATCGAAGGGTTCGGTGGTCAACATCAACTCGATGGTCATCCGGCACTCGCAGATCCGCTATGGCAGCTACAAGATTGCCAAGGCCGCACTGCTGGCCATGTCCCAATCGTTGGCCACGGAATTGGGTCCGCAAGGGGTTCGGGTGAATTCGGTTGTACCCGGATACATGTGGGGTGAGAACCTCAAGGGGTACTTCGAACACCAGGCCAAGAAATACGGCGGCACCGTCGAGCAGATCTACGAGTACACAGCCGCAAACTCGGATCTCAAGCGCCTGCCGACCACCGACGAGGTGGCCAATGCCGTGTTGTTCCTTGCCTCCGACCTGGCGAGCGGGATCACCGGGCAGGCTCTCGATGTCAACTGCGGCGAGTTCCACGCCTAGCCACAAGGAGGATCCAATGAGTACAGAGCGCACCAGCGTCGGCACCGTCGACGATCTACACGAGTCGGCCACCCGGCTGATCGGCCTCGAGGACTTCGGGGACGGGTCGGTTGACAACTACCGCGAAGCACTCGGCGTCCTACTGGACTCCTATCAGCGTGAGGCCGGGCTGACTCCGCTGGGCTCCAAGATGTCTCGGGTATTCCTGCGGGGCGCGCTGGGCGCGCGGCTGCTCAGTGAGGCCGCATTCAAGGCGCATCCCGACTACGCGCAGGTGGCCATCGATCGGCCGATCTTCGTCACCGGCCTACCGCGTACCGGCACCACCGCGCTGCATCGTCTCCTCAATGCCGATCCGATGCACCAGGGCCTGGAGATGTGGCTGGCTGATTTCCCGCAGCCGCGGCCTGCGCGCGACTCCTGGGATACCAATCCGGTGTACCAACAGCTGGAAACGCAGTTTTCGCAGCACCATGTGGCGAACCCGGAGTTCATGGGCCTGCATTACATGTCAGCCAGCGAGGTGGAGGAATGCTGGCAGCTGCTGCGTCAGTCGGTGCACTCCGTGTCGTATGAATGTCTTGCCCATGTGCCGTCATACGCACAGTGGCTGGATCAACAGGACTGGACACCGGCATACCGTCGCTACAAGGCCAATCTGCAGCTGATCGGTCTCAATGACATCGAAAAGCGCTGGGTGCTCAAGAATCCGAGCCATCTGTTTGCCCTCGACGCGCTCATGGAGGTGTACCCGGACGCGTTGGTTATTCAGACTCATCGCCCCGCCGAGACCATAATCGCGTCGGTATGCTCGCTCAACGAACATGCAACGGCGGGTTGGTCGGAGACCTTTGTCGGTGCCACCCTTGGCGCCGATCAGCTGGACACCTGGGCCCGCGGCCTGGAGTCGTTCAAGTCGGCTCGCACCAAGTACGACGAGGCCCAGTTCTGCGATATCGACTACTTCGACTTCATCTCCGACCCGATCGGCACCGTCGAATCCATCTACCGGCATTTTGGACTGGAGCTCTCGGCGTCTGCGCTGGTGGAGATGCAGAAGATGAATGACGAAAGCCAAAAGGGTCCGCGCGCACCGAAGCACGTCTACTCGCTCGCCGACTATGGGCTGAGCAAGGAAGCGGTGATGGAGCGCTTCTCCGGGCTGTGATGTTGGTCTTCGCGCAGGCGGCTCATCCGGTGTTATTGGTCTTCGCGCAAGCGGCTCATCTGTGACACACGTTGCCGTCGTGGGTGCAGGTGCCGCCGGAACAATGGCGGCGCTGCACTTGCTGCGTCGCAAAGACTCACGGGCATTGCGTCTCAGCCTGATCGATCCCGAGACAGGTACCGGACCCGGAGTTCCGTACCGTACGGCAGATCCGCGGCATCTCCTCAACGTTCCGGCGGGAAAGCTCAGTGCTGATGTGACTGTGCCGCTGGAGTTCGTGAAGTGGTTGGGGAACAACGGCCTACCGGGCGCAGGCCCCGAGGATTTCGTTCCGAGGGGACTGTTCGGGCGTTATCTCTCAGGTGAATTCGAGGGAGCGCGGGATGATCGCGTGACCCGTATCCATCGTCGAGCCGTCGCGGTGACGCGGCAGGGTGACGGGCTCTCGGTAGCCTTGGGTAACGGCGATAACGTGCAGGCAGACGCCGTGATCCTGGCCGCGGGCCCCAACATTCCCGGAACATCCTGGGCCCCAACCTGGTTGCGTGACAGCACAGTATTCGTCGACGACCCCTGGCGTCCGGGTGCGCTCGACGATATTCCCGAGGGCGGGGATCTGCTGCTGGTGGGAACCGGTCTGACGATGGCCGATATGGCGTGCACGCTACGAAGCCCCGGTCGCGTCGTGCACGCCATATCCCGCAGCGGACTGCTACCCAGAGCGCATCGACCGCAACCGTCATCGCCGGTGTCTGCCCCTACGTTCACCATGGATCGCGGCCACGTGTTGGAGCGTTCCGTGCGCTACATCCAGGACGTGATCGCCGAGGGCGGCGATGCGTGTGCGGCCGTGGATGCGCTGCGCCCCCGTGCCGGCGTGCTCTGGGCCGGTATGACCGTCGATGAGCACGAGCAGTTCCTGCGAAAGTATCGCAGGCTGTGGGATATTCACCGGCACCGGATGGCCCCGCAGACCGCTGCTCGGATCGACGATGACATCGCCGACGGTGCGCTGCGTATCCATCGTGCGGAGTTGCGGGATTCCGCGGCCTCCGGCGTGGGAGCCAGGGTGACGTTGTCGACGGGGCAGGTTCTCGATGTATGCAGGGTGATCAATTGCACGGGCCCGCAATATGACATCACGACAGGTACCGATCCACTGTGGAGCCGGCTGCTTGCCAGTGGCTTGGTGCGACCCGGCCCGCTCAACCTCGGACTGGATACCGACCCGGACGGGAAGCTTGCCCCGGGGGACGCACCGATGTGGACGCTCGGGCCGCTTCGGCGCGGAAATCTATGGGAAACAACAGCATTCGTGGAGATCAGGGCGCAGGCGGAGGGGCTTGCGGCGCTGATAGGCTCGTAGCGTGCGTGTTCTGGTGCAGCGGGTCGCGTCCGCAACCGTATCCGTGGACGGGGAAGTGGTCGGGGAGATCCGGCCCGAAGGTCAGGGGCTGCTGGCACTGGTGGGCGTCACCCACGACGACGATGCGGCGAAGGCGGCACAGCTCGCCGAGAAGCTATGGCAACTAAGGATTCTCGACGACGAGAAGTCCGCTGCTGACCTCTGTGCGCCGATATTGGTGGTCAGTCAGTTCACCCTATACGCCAATACGAAGAAGGGGCGTCGTCCGGCGTGGAACGCGGCGGCACCCGGAAGTGTCGCCGAACCCATCGTGACGGCATTCGCCGACGCCTTACGGCTGCTCGGTGCACAGGTGGAAACCGGAGTGTTCGGCGCGCATATGCGGGTTGAGCTGATCAACGACGGTCCGGTGACCGTACTGTTGGAGCTCTAGTTCAGCCGTCTCCGGGCGGGGGAGCCGTGCAGATCGGGTCGAGGCAGCCCTCGGCGACGGCGTGGGAGATGCTGTCGGAGAGGCGCGGGCACCCACGCACCCTCGCGGTGTTGGTACCTTCCTCACGCATTTGCGCGAAGAAGGCGCACCTCCCGGCCGCTGCGGTATTCCATTGCACGGCAGTTTGATTGATGCCCAGCTTCTTTACCATCACCGAGCCATGGCAGAACCGGCAGTCGACCTCCTGCAAGCCCGAGGTCAAATACCGCTGCTTGTCGCCCTCGGTTGCCTCGTGTAGCCGGGCGGCCCGTTCTGGATCGTGCTCGAATGCGGGCGCTTTCGACCATTGGCCGTTCGGGCGCCCTGTCGATGGATGATCGTGATCGTCTTCCCCGTGGGCGCCATGCAGTGCCAGCATCGACTGAGCCAGCTCCTCCACGCTGGGAGGGCTGGTGTTGGCCTCAGTCGATTCTGAAACTTCGGTCATGGCACTAGCTTTGCGTCGCCTCGGCATGAGATTCGGCCTCGGCCGCAGCCTTCTCTTCTGCTTGGCGTTTGAGGTTTTCGTCGACTTCTCCGTGCCAGAATTCGTTGGCTTTGGTGGTGTCGATTTCCAGCTCGAACCGGTCGGTCATTTCCGGGGTGACATCGGCCTTATCGACGTAGAACTGCGAGTACCAGCGACGCATCTGATAGACGGCGCCGTCCTCCTCGACAAGCAGGGGATTGTCGATGCGGGTCTTGTTCTTCCAGATCACGACGTCCTGTAAAAAGCCTTGTCCCACACCCTTGGTCATCGCCCGCGAGAGCTTGCCGGTCATCTTCTCGTCCATGCCCTCGGGCTTTTGGACCATGACGCCGTATTGGAGCACAAAGGAATTCTGGTCGATGGGGTAGTGGCAGTTGATCAGGATCGACTCGGCTTTGTAGCCGGCGTAGTTGTTGTGCAGCCAGTTGATCATGAACGAGGGCCCGAAGTAGGAGGCCTCCGAATCGAGGATCTGCTCACCGGTGTACTGCGAGGAGCCGCCCAGCGTGACGTCCGGGCGCCCGACGGTACGCAGATATTGCGAGGCGATATGGCCCTCGAAGACGTTCTTGAAGAACGTCGGGAAGCCGAAGTGGATGTAGTAGAAGTGCGCCATATCGGTGACGTTGTCCACGATTTCGCGGCAGTTGGAACCCTCGATGACGATGGTGTTCCAGTCCCAGGTGGTCCAGCCGTCGTCGTGATACTCCGGGACTTCCGGAATCGCAACGTCATCCGTGGGGCCATTGCCCTCGGCGTCGTGCCAGACGAACAGCAGGCCGCTCTTGACGTCGGTGGTCCAGCTGCGGGTACGGGCCAGCTTCGGGGTGCGCTTGGCGTAAGGCACCAGCTTGCATTTGCCGTCGCCGCCCCAGCGCCAATCGTGGAACGGGCACGCGACGTTATCGCCCTTGACGGAGCCCTGGGAGAGGTCGCCGCCCATGTGGCGGCAGTATCCGTCCAGCACCTTGATATCGCCGTGGGAATCGGCGAACACCACCAGCTTGGTGCCGAAGGCATCGATCGCATGGGGTTCGCCGTCCCTGAAGCTCTCGGCGACGCCCAGGCAGTGCCAACCGCGGGCATAGCGCGTTGGTAGCTCGCCGACGTCGATCTCGCGGACAGTGTTTCCTTCGGAAACGGGCCGAGTATCTGTGCTCATGGCGGGGCTGCCTCCAGTGTTTCGATGCTGGCCGCCCTAGCGGCCATCTCCAACTAGAACATGTTACAGTTTTGCCACCCTCGGGCGCAAGAATTATGCTTGCCACAAGCAGAAATAGATGCTTTGGCTAGGGTCTGCGCATGCCTTTGTACTCACTCGACGGAAAAAGCCCGAGCGTCCACCCCGAGGCGTTTGTCGCGCCGACCGCCTGTCTTATCGGCGATGTCACGGTGGAGGCCGGTGCATCGATCTGGTTCAACACGGTCCTCCGCGCCGATTACGCGCCGATTGTCATCCGCGCGGGTGCCAACATTCAGGACGGGTCGGTGCTGCACAGCGACCCGGGGATGCCGGTCGATATCGGCGAGGGAGCCACTGTGGCTCATATGTGCCTGGTGCACAGCTGCACCGTCGGCGACGGTGCTTTGATCGGAAATCACGCGACGGTGCTCGACGGGGCCTCCATCGGTTCCCGCAGCATGGTGGCCGCAGGATCGCTGGTCCTCGGCGGCGCTCAGATCCCCGAGGACGTGCTGGTCATGGGCTCGCCCGCCAAGGTCAAGGGGCCCGTCGCGGGAACCCCGGCGGAGTTCCTGACTAAGGGCGTTCCAGCCGCGTACCAGGCGCTGGGCAAGCGCTACCTGGCCGGTTTGGACACGTAGTCCAGCACCGTCAGGTCCTCGTCAGTTGTAGGCATTCGGGGACGTTGAACAGCCGCAGCATTCGCAGCTCCTTGGCCGGGAGCTGTGACCGCACCCCGGCTGTGGGGACCACCCTCGGGTTGGTCAGACCGAGCTGCTCGCCGGCCCGGAGTAGCTCGGCGCCGCCGTGGGCGGTCACGTTGCGTACCCAGTCGGCCGTCTGCCCGTAAGGCAGGAGTATCACCACGGTGCCGTCGGCGGCATCGAAGACCTCGACCGGGGTCTCGTACGCATGGCCGCTACGCCGACCGGTGTGCCGGATGATGGCGGTCGAGCTGGCGGTGGTCCGGGCGGTGGCCATGATCCTCGGGTTGGTCACGGCGTGATTGAACCGGCGGATTGCATTGAGAATCGGGCGGATCGGCAGCCGGATGCCCGCCACGAGAAGCGTGAACAGGACGAGCGGCACCAACACGATGGCGCCGACGACGATTAATGCAATTGCCACGTGATCAGGCTACTGAGATCCGATGGCGGTGTGACGGGGATCTCGGGACGTGCGTCCCACTTCCTGAGGAATTATATTTAGGCTTGCCTTACCTAAGCGATTTCCTAAATCAAAGAGGATGGGCATGAGGAAGATTCGAGTTGCGGTCGTTGGCGCAGGTCCGGCAGGCATTTATGCCGCCGATATCCTCACCAAGGAGTACGAGCAGGCACAGGTCGATGTCTTCGACCGGCTGCCGGCGCCGTACGGCCTGGTGCGCTACGGCGTGGCTCCCGATCATCCGCGCATCAAGGAGATCATCAAGGCCCTGCGCCGCGTACTTTCGCGTGACGAGATTCGGTTCATCGGCAACGTCCACTACGGCACCGATATCAAGCTGTCCGACTTGCGGCGCTTCTATGACGCGGTGATCTTCTCCACCGGTGCGCGCGCCGACCGTGAACTCGATATCCCGGGTGTAGACCTCCCAGAGAGTTATGGCGCCGCCGACTTCGTCTCCTGGTACGACGGTCACCCCGATGTCCCGCGCGAGTGGCCGCTGACAGCCAAGAGCGTCGCGGTTCTGGGCGTAGGGAATGTCGCGCTGGATATCGCGCGCATGCTCGCCAAGCCGGCGGACGAGCAGCTCACTACCGAGATCCCGGCCAACGTCTACCAAGGATTGGCGCTCAACCAGGCAACGGACATTCACGTGTTCGCGCGGCGTGGTCCGGCGCAGATCAAGTTCAGTCCCATGGAGTTTCGCGAGCTCTCGCACTCGCCGAGTGTGGATGTCATCGTGCACCCGGAAGGATTCGAGATCGACGAGGGCAGTCAGCAGGCCATCAACTCCAGCAAGGCCACCAAGCTTGTCGTCGACACCATGATGAAGTACCTCGATCAGGAGCCCACCGGTGCACCGCATCGCATTCACATCCACCTCTGCCAGTCACCGGCCGAGGTGCTGGGAACAGACTGTGTGGAGGGCCTGCGGACCGAGCGGACCGAGCTGATTGGCGACGGAACCGTCAGGGGTACCGGAGAATTCACCGATTGGCCGGTTCAGGCGGTGTACCGCGCGGTCGGGTACATATCCTCGCATCTGGCGGACCTGCCGTTCGATCATCACGCCGGGGTTGTCCCGCATGATGCCGGGCGGGTGCTCGATATCGATAGCATCCCGATTGAATCCACCTATGTCACCGGGTGGGTTAAGCGCGGGCCCGTCGGATTGATTGGGCACACCAAATCCGATGCCGCCGAGACGATTGCGAGCCTGCTCGCGGACCTCCCGGGTATTCAACCCGCTGAAATCTCCGACCCCGATGCGATCTTCGCGCATCTACAGGGAAGCGGGATTGACTACACCACCTGGGAGGAGTGGGAACGGCTCGATGCCCATGAGGTCGCATTGGGTGAGGAACAGGGCCGCGAACGCATCAAAGTGGTGCCCCGCGAGGAGATGATCAGCGCCGGACGCCAGGCCTCCTAGCGGGAAGACATAAAGGCCCCCGACGCTCCGGGCGTGGGGGCCTTTATGTGTGTCCGGCGGGCGGGTTAGACCTTCTTCGCGGTCCCGGCGACTTTGTCGAACTCCCAGTAGGCGCGCAGCACTACGAGCTTGCCCTCGTCGTTGGCCTGGTAAGTGAACACACCCTCGGCGGTCATCTGGTAGCCGTTCATGGTCGTCACGATCCGGCCCACATTGGCCTGATGGGTGCCACAGTCGTAGGTGGCGTCGAAGATAAAGTCCAGCTTCTCGGTGGGCGCAATGATGTTGTCCCAGAAGGCTGCAATGGCCTCCTTGCCGCGATGTCCGTTGCCTTCGGTATCGAACGGCGACGGACCCACCGGATCCTGGACCACGCCGTCCTCGGCGAAGTTGTCGACCCACGCCCGCTTGTCGCGGGCGTCTACGGCCTCCCGGGACCGACGTCCGGCTTCATCGGCAAGGCTCATGCTGGCTGCACCTCCGGTTTTTCGCTTCCAACGACCCACATCGAGTAGTACTGCGAGCCACCTCCGTAGGCGTGGCCCAATGCCTTCTTCGCGCCCGGTACCTGATGGTCACCGGCCTTGCCCATCACCTGGATGGCCGCCTCGGCAAACCGGATAAGACCCGAGGCCCCAATCGGATTCGAGGAGAGCACGCCACCGGAGGCGTTGACGGGGATCTTGCCGCCGATCGCGGTCTCACCGGCCTGGGTCAGTTTCCAACCCTCGCCCTCGGCCGCAAATCCCAGGTTCTCCAGCCACATCGGCTCGAACCAGGAGAACGGTACATAGATCTCCGCAGCGTCGATCTCGTCGATCGGGCTGGTGATACCCGCATCACGCCACAGTGCCGCCGCGGCGTCGCGTCCGGCTTGCGGGTTCACGCGGTCACGTCCGGTGTAGTCGAGGGGCTCGGTGCGCAGCGCGGTAGCGTGCACCCAGGCGACCGTATGGCCCTCGGCAATACGGCGATCCGCAGTCTCTTCGTTCGCCACGACGATTGCGCAAGCGCCGTCTGAGGACGGGCAGGTCTCGTCGAACCGGATCGGATCCCACAGCATCGGCGAGGCCATCACCTTCTCCACGGTGATATCGGGCTGATGCAGGTGTGCCAGCGGATTCTTGGCCGCATTGAGCCGGTCCTTCACCGCGACGATGGCTCCGGTGTCCAACGGCGCCTTGGAGCGTTCGATGTACGCACGCACGTGCGGGGCGAAGTAGCCGCCCGCACCTGCACCCACGGGGACCGAGAACGGCACCGGAATCGACAACGCCCACATGGCATTCGACTCGGACTGCTTCTCCCAAGCCAGCGCCAGCACTCGCCGATACTTGCCCGACTGCACCAGGCTGGCTGCAACCACACCGGTGGAGCCGCCGACCGAACCAGCGGTATGCACCCGGATCATCGGCTTGCCGGTCGCACCGATCGCATCCGCCATGAATAGCTCGGGCATCATGACGCCCTCGAAGAAGTCGGGGGCCTTGCCCACGACGACGGCGTCGATATCGTCCCAGCCGACACCCGCGTCGGCCATCGCGCGGTCAATCGACTCGCGCACCAGACCGTTCATGGAAACGTCGTGGCGCTTGGCAACGTACTTGGTCTGCCCAGTGCCGATAACGGCAGCGAGGTTCTTAGATGTACCCACTGTTATTTGCCTTCCAGCACGGCGACAAGGTTCTGCTGAAGCACCGGCCCACTGGTCGCGTGAGCCAGCACCCGCTGTGCCGAACCGTTCCAGATATGTTGTGCTGCAAAGCCGATCCGTTCCAGCCCGGCCGAGAACATTGGATTGGCCACCAGTGCACCACCCGACGGGTTGATCGTCGTGGTCTCTTTGAGGCCGATGGCCTCGGCGAGAATCAGCTGCTGATGGCTGAACGGGGCATGCAGTTCGGCGATGTCGATGGAACCGGTATCGCCACCGGTTGCAGCCGCGGCGGAGGCCGCCGTGGACGGTGACACGGTGATATCCCGGCCGCCGATCGCGGGAGAGTCGATGCGATGTTCAAACCCGGTAATCCAGGCCGGGTTTTCGCGCAGCTCGCGTGCGCGGTCGCCCGCGGCCAGCACCATGATCGAAGCGCCGTCGGAAATGGGCGCGATGTCGTGTTTATGCAGCGGATCGGCGAAGTAGTCCCGAGTCAGCAGCTCCTCGACGCTGGCTGCTGTGGGTTCGGTGTCGACGCGTTGCGCCCGGCCGAAGGCGTCGAGGGCAACCTGTGCCATCTGTTCCTTGGTCCACTTGCCCGAATCCAGGCCGAGCCGTGCCTGTAGCGCGGCCATCGATACCGAATCGGGCCACAGCGGGGCGACGGTGTACGGATCTGTTTGCAGAGCAAGGGCTCTGCGGAGAATTCCGGCGGAGGACTTTCCGAATCCGTAGACGAGAGCGGTCTCGACCTGCCCGCTCAGGATCTTGATGTAGGCCTCGTACAGCGCCCAGGCGGCGTCCATCTCGACATGGGATTCGTTGATCGGCGGCACCGCACCGATCGAATCGATGGCAGAGATGAAGGAGAACGCGCGCCCGGCCAGGTAATCCGATGAGCCGGAGCACCAGAAGCCGATGTCCGACTTGGTGATTCCGAGATCACCGTAGATCTGACGGAAACAGGGGACCAGCATCTCGACGCCATTGGTGGTGGCATCGGTGGACCGCACATGGGGTGCATGGGCGAAGCCCACTACTGCGATGTCTGTCATTACATCCGGTCCTTGTAGGTCTCGTAGTCGGCGTCGGGTTCGCCGGTTGGGCGGAAGTACTGGATGTTGTCGATCCCGTATCCCCACTCTTCCTTAGGTTTCCACACAGCCTGGACCCGCATGCCCATGCGGACATCCGCCGCGTCGATGTCATAGACCAGATGCAGGAACGGAATATCGGCGCCGTCGAGCAGCACGTAGGCGGCCACATAGGGTGGTTTGATGCGCTGCCCGGGGAACGGGATGTTGATGATTGCGAAGGTGGTGACGAGGCCCTTGTCGGACACCTGCACCAGATCGGAGGTTGGCTCGCCGGTAAGCGGATCGGCACCGCGTGCCGGGAAGTAAACCCGCCCACCGGAACCCGTACGCCCGCCGAGCAGCTTGCCCTCTGCCAGCGCGCGCAGATAGGCGCTCTCTTCGGGGGAGGTGATGTGCTGAACCTCAAGACGGATCGGAGTGACCTGCATGGTCACCGGCTCCTGATCCGAAACGGGTGCCGGAACATCCACCGGTCGATCCCCGAGCGCGAAGTAGGCGATATCGGTGATGGCGCCGACGGTCTCGTCCGCCCACACCGCATGCACGCGGGCGCCGGTCTCGATCGCGCCGGGTTCCCCCGCATTGACAGCGTGCAGTAGCGAGGTGTCCGCTCCGTCGAGCTTGATCAATGCCCAGGCGAAAGGCTTCGCGAGCGGCTGGCCCTCCAGCGGTTCGGGCTGCCATGACCACGACTGAACGGTGCCGACGCTCGATACCGAGACCACTTCGGTCAGCGGTGCGTAGGTCACCGGGTCGTACTCGGCTGCCGGTACATGCACCCGGCCGTCACTGCCGCGGGTGCCGACGATGTGTCGATCGCGCAGGGCGGTGAAGAACTTCGACAGGGTCGGGCCCACCGAACGGGTGTAATCAAAAGACAGTTCGAGGGGGGCGGTCAGGAGGGGTAATTGCCCCGATGTGCTGCTTTGGCTTGCTGTCACACCTCCGAGTAGAACAAGTTCTAGTTTTTTTCGCAAGGGCGGTGGTCATGGCATATCCCGCCGGTTACAGTCGGGCCATGAAATTCGGATTGCAGCTGGGGTACTGGGCGGCCTCACCGCCGGACAATGCGGCCGAACTGGTGACTGCGGCAGAGGAGGGCGGGTTCGACGCCGTCTTCACCGCCGAGGCCTGGGGTTCGGACGCGTACACCCCGCTGGCCTGGTGGGGATCCGATACCAGCCGAATTCGCCTGGGCACCTCGGTGGTTCAGCTCTCGGCGCGCACACCCACCGCCTGTGCGATGGCGGCGCTGACGTTGGATCATCTGTCCGGCGGCCGGCACATTCTGGGCCTGGGTGTCTCGGGCCCGCAGGTAGTGGAGGGCTGGTACGGGCAGTCGTTCCCCAAGCCCCTGGCCCGCACGCGTGAATACATCGACATCATCCGGCAGGTATTGGCCCGTGAGGCCCCCGTGCGCAGCGACGGGCCGCACTATCCGCTGCCGCTGACTGGGGGCAGCGCCACCGGGCTGGGCAAGCCGCTCAAGCCGATCGTGCACCCGCTGCGGTCTGATCTGCCCATCTTCCTGGGCGCCGAGGGACCCAAGAATGTGGCCTTGACGGCGGAGATCGCCGACGGCTGGCTGCCCATGTTCTATGCGCCGCGGTTGGCCGATATGTACAACGAATGGCTTGACGAGGGCTTCGCGCGCCCCGGCGCGCGGCGCAGCCGCGAGGATTTCGAGATCGCCGCCACCGCGCAGGTGATCGTCACCGACGACCGCCGCTCGGTGCTCGATCAACTGAAGCCGTTCTCCGCCTTGTACATCGGCGGCATGGGGGCCGTCGAGCTGAACTTCCACGCAGAGGTGTACCGACGCATGGGATACGGCGAAGTGGTCGATGAGGTCACCGAGCTCTTCCGCACCGACCGCAAGGACAAAGCCGCCGAAGTGATTCCGGACGAGCTGGTGCTCGACACCACGATCGTCGGAACCGAGGCCGAGGTGCGCGAGCAGATCAAGGCGTGGGAGGCCGCCGGGGTCACCATGCTGGTGGTCGGCTGTCGCAGTGTCGAACACGTCAAGCAGCTGGCGGCGCTGACCTAGCCGTTAGCGCTCCGATTCGCGGAAGTCGAGCATCGCGTTGACGGTATCCACCGCTTCGTTCAGGGCGGCCACCCGGGCTGTCAGTGTCGAGGCGGCGAGCACGGCGTACCGGTCGGCCTGACCCATCGGTACGCGAGATGCCAACGTGTACAGTCGCTTTTCCGCGCCGCTCGGCAGGCCGGTAGCGATCGACCATCGGCGGGGGAGGCGCACCTGCTGCACGGTCGCGACGCGCCGTAACAGATCCTCGATACGTGCCTGCACCTCGTTGAGGGCACCCAAGGGCAGTACTCGGTCGTCGGGTTCATCGGGCCAGGGTTCGATATCGGCCCGCGGGTAGGGGTCGTCCTCCAGCCACTTGTTGATGCGGATCCGATACGCACCCTCACAGCGCACCGCGAAGCGTTCGGCCCCGAGTGACTCGCAGTCGAGGACACGGGCGGCAGTCCCGATGTCATGGCGGACGTCTCCGCCCCCGACCTCCCGGCCGCGCGCGATCAGCACGACACCGAAGATGCGGTCCGTGGCCATGACGTCGCGGACGAGAGCGACATAGCGCGGCTCGAAGATGCGCAGCGGTAGGGGCTCACCGGGCAGCAGTACCGACTGCAGCGGGAACATGGGCGTCACCCGCCCACACTATGCGTGGTGTCTTATGTCCCGGTGAAGTTGGGGGCGCGCTTCTCGGCAAAGGCGCGTGGACCTTCCTTGGCGTCGTTACTGGTGAAGACGCCGATGCCGACCTTGGTGTCCGCCTTGAATGCCTCGTTCTCGTGCAGGCCCTCCGAATCGCGGATCGTCTTGAGCACGGCCTGTACCGCGACAGGTCCATTCGCGGCGATCATCGCCGCGAGCTCCAGGGCCTTCTCCAGCGCCTGACCATCGGGAACCACATGTCCGATGAGCCCGATCTCCTTGGCCTCCGGGGCCTTGATGTGACGTCCGGTGAGCAGAATGTCGGCGGCCACGGTGTACGGGATCTGTCGGGGAAGGCGCACTGCCGACCCGCCCATCGGGTACAGGCTCCACTTCACCTCGGAGACGCCGAACTTGGCGCTCTCACCCGCGACACGGATATCGGTGGCCTGCAGGATCTCGGTGCCACCGGCGATCGCGGGGCCCTCCACCGCCGCAATCAGAGGCTTGGTAAGGCGCCGCCCCTTGAGTAGTCCGGGGATGACCGAGGGGTCGTAGCTGCCGTCGGCGAACTGGTCACCGGGGGCGCGCTTGTTCATGGCCTTGAGGTCGGCGCCAGCGCAGAAGTACCCGCCCGCGCCGGTCAGGATGCAGACGCGAACATCGGGATCGTTATCGACGCGGTCCCAGGCCTGCGTCATGATCTCCAACATTTCGCCCGAGAGGGCATTGCGCGCGTGCGGACGGTTCATCGTCACGATCAGCACGTGGTCGCGAAGCTCGACGAGGGCGTGTGGGGCGTCCTGTGCGGTCGCTGTCTCAGTCATGGTTTTCCTCCACCAGGATGCCCCTGAACGGGGGCGGGGCTTGTCTAACAGTGCTTGCCAAAAAATGTAACACGTTCTAATTTATGGACATGGCCCTTAACATTGCCGACCTCACCGAGCATGCAATCGACACTATGCCCGATCGTGTCGCCATCATTTCTGGCGATCGGAAGCTGACATACGCCGAGCTTGAGGAGCAGGCCAACCGTCTAGGTCATTTCCTGCAGAGCCAGGGTGTCGGCCCCGGCGACAAGGTTGGCTTGTACTGCCGAAACGGTATCGAGATCGTCGTCGCGCTCGTTGCGCTTGTGAAGATCCGCGCGATCTCGGTCAACGTCAACTATCGCTACGTCGAGTCCGAGCTGCATTACCTCTTCGAGAACTCCGACATGGTCGCGTTGGTGCACGAGCGGCGGTACAGCGACAAGGTCGCCAACGTGCTGCCGAGCACGCCGAACGTCAAGACGGCGGTCGTTGTGGAAGACGGGACCGAGGGCGACTCCGCGTCCTATGGCGGGGTCGCGTTCGCCGACGCGCTCGCCCAGGGCTCCCCGGAGCGTGACTTCGGCGAGCGCAGCCCCGATGACATCTTCCTCATTTACACCGGCGGCACCACCGGCTTCCCCAAGGGCGTGATGTGGCGGCACGAGGACATCTACCGATCCCTGTTCGGCGGTATCAACTACGTCACCGGGGAGGTTGTCGAGGGTGAATGGGATCTGGCCAAGCAGGGTGCCGAGGCCGCGCCGTTCATCGGGTTCCCGATCCCGCCGATGATCCACGGCGCCACTCAGGCCGCCACCTTCATGGCCTTGTTCAGCGGCCGGACCACGGTGCTGGCACCGGAATTCGATCCCGACGGTGTGTGGGACACCATCGAGAAGAACAAGGTCAACATGCTGTTCTTCGCCGGGGATGCCATCGCCCGCCCGCTCATCGATGCGCTGGACACCGATAAGGGCCGGGCGCGTGATCTGTCCTCGCTGTGGGTGCTGGCCAGCAGCGCCGCGCTCTTCTCGCAGACGGTCAAGGAGCGCTACCTTGAGCTGCTGCCCAACCGGATGATCACCGATGCCATCGGTTCCTCGGAGACGGGCACCGGCGGCCTGAGCAGCGTGGCGAAGGGGCAGATGCATCCTGGCGGCCCGACGGTCAAGATCAGCTCCACCACAACGGTTCTCGACGAGGAAGGCAACCCGATCGAACCAGGCTCAGGGGTGCGGGGCCTTATCGCCAAGAGCGGCCACATCCCGGTCGGATACCTCAAGGATGAGAAGAAGACCGCCGAGACATTCAAGACATTCAATGGGGTCCGGTACGCGATTCCGGGTGACTGGGCGACCGTCGAGGCCGACGGCACCGTCACGATGCTCGGCCGCGGGTCCGTCTCCATCAACACCGGTGGCGAGAAGGTGTTCCCCGAAGAGGTCGAGAGCGTTCTCAAGGGCCACCCCGCGGTATTCGACGCGATTGTCGTCGGTGTTCCGGACGAGAAGTGGGGCCAGCACGTAGGCGCGGTCGTCTCTGTCCGGGACGGCGTGGAACTCACTTTTGAGGGTCTGGATGCGCACGCGCGCAAGGAGATCGCCGGATACAAGGTGCCGCGCAGCGTGTGGATCGTGGACACGGTTAAGCGGAACCCCGCGGGCAAGGCCGACTACCGCTGGGCGAAGGAAGTCTCGGAGACCGAGAAGGTAGACCTGGTCAACACCAAACACGTCAACACCGGGGCCTGAGTCATGCACACCGACCTCTGTGAACGGTTTGGGATCCGTTACCCCATATTCGGTTTCACGCCGTCGGAGAAGGTTGCCGCCGCAATTACCCGCGCGGGAGGCATGGGCGTGCTCGGCTGTGTCCGCTTCAACGACCCAGACGAGCTTGACGCCGTGCTGAGCTGGATGGACGAGAACACCGACGGTAAGCCGTATGGCGTCGACATCGTGATGCCGGCCAAGGTGCCCACTGAGGGTTCCGCGGTCGATATCGAAAAGCTGATCCCGCAGGGGCACAAGGACTTCGTCCAGAAGACGCTCGCCGATCTGGGTGTGCCGCCGCTGCCGGGTGAACGCGAGTCGGCCGGTGTGCTTGGCTGGCTGCATTCGGTGGCCCGATCACATGTGGAGGTCGCGCTCAAGCACCCCATCAAGCTGATCGCCAACGCGTTGGGCTCGCCGCCGAAAGATGTCATCGACCAGGCCCATGAGCATGGCGTGCCGGTGGCGGCGTTGGCGGGCAAGGCCGAACACGCCAAGCGGCATGTCGAGAACGGCGTGGATATCGTGGTGGCCCAGGGGTATGAGGCCGGTGGACACACCGGCGACGTGGCATCCATGGTGCTGTGGCCGGAGATCGTGGATGCGCTCGACGGCAGCGCCCCAGTGCTGGCGGCCGGCGGTATCGGTAGCGGCAGGCAGGCTGCGGCGGCCCTGGCGTTGGGCGCCTCCGGGGTGTGGACCGGGTCGATCTGGTTGACCGCGGCCGAGTACGACCTGGGAACTGTTACGTCGGGCGGGGATTCGGTGGTGCAGCAGGCGCTGCTCAAGGCGACCTCCAGTGACACCGTGCGCACCCGCATCTACACCGGTAAGCCCGCGCGGCTGCTGAAGACCAAATGGACGCAGGCCTGGGACGCCGAGGACGCGCCGACCCCGCTGCCGATGCCGCTGCAGAACATTCTGGTGAGCGAGGCGCATGAACGGATGAACCGCGCGCACGACCCGGAAACGGTCTGCTTCCCGGCAGGGCAGATCGTCGGGCGGATGAACGAGATCCGGCCCGCCGCCGAGATCGTGGCCGATCTGGTGTCCGGTTTCGAGAGCACGGTCGACAGGCTGAATCAGATCCGCGGCTAGCTGCGGACGTACGCCGTCCCGTCGCGGTGCCATAGCCGATCGCCGGTCTCCAGCGCCTGGGCGGACAGCTGTCGTTTGATCACCTTGAAGGTCGCGGTTCGTGGCAGTGACTCGGCAACTCGCACATAAGACGGCCATTGCTTGGGCCCGAGATCCTCTTGGGCGGCTAGGAATTCACCGAGCGAGCCAGGGTTGAAATCCGAATCGACGACAAGCGCCGCCATCACCTGATCCCCGACGGTCGGATCCGGTATGCCGTAGACGGCGACCTCGGTGATGCCGGGATGGCGCAGGAGCACCCGCTCGATAGGAGCGGTGCCCAGGTTCTCGCCATCGACACGCAACCAATCGCCCAGTCGTCCGGCGAAATACACGTAGCCGTTCTCATCGGCATACGCCAGGTCACCGCTGCGGTACTTGCCGTCGACCATGCGCTCGGCGTCGGCTTCGGGATTCTTGTAGTAGCCGGTGAACCGCCCGGGCCCCGTAACGTTCACCAGCTCGCCGGTCGCCTCGGCGGCATTCATCAACTTGCCGCTGTCATCGAAAATCGCAGGGGGGCAGGATTTTCCGTTGTTGATGTCAAGAATCTGGACGTCTGGCGTGAGTGGCCCGATCGCGCCGCTCGGAGTGCCGGGTGCCCAACCGAGGGCCACCCCGCCCTCGGTCGATCCGAATCCGTCGACGACAAATGCGCCGAACCGCTTGGCGAATCGGTCGGTATCTCCGGATGCCGCCTCGTTGCCGTACATGATCTTTAGAGTGTTTTCGGCGTCGTCGGGCTGTTCCGGTGTCGCCAGCACATACGACATCGGCTTGCCGACGTAGTTGGCATACGTTGCACCGTATTTGCGCACATCATCGAGGAAGCCGGATGCGGAGAACCTGCGTCGCAAAGTAATCGACGCGCCCGCCGCGACCGCTACCGACCAGCCCGCGAGTACCGCATTGGAGTGGAACATCGGCATCGACAGATAGCAGACGTCTGCGGGACCGAGGCCGAACCGCGAGGACAGCATGATTCCCGCGGAGGCCACCTTGGAGTGCGTGATCTGGACGGCCTTGGGATCGCCGCTGGTGCCCGAGGTGAAGATGAGCATGAACAGATCACCCGGGAGCACATCAGGGATCTCCAAGGGCGCCGTGGATGCCCGGAATTCTGTAGCGAGGGAATCGATATCGACGTAGTCGACGCCGTCCAGCAGGTCCGAGCTCGCGGAGTCGGTGAGTATCAATTGACAGTCGGCCAGGTCAACATCCCGCTGCAGTGCCGTGCCGCGCCGGGTGGGATTGAGCCCCACCAACACCAGGCCGCCGAGTGCGGCGGCGCCCAACAGATACGAGAAGGTCGGGGTGTTCTCCAGCAGGACAGCGATATGCGGCGGCTTCTCCGGATCCAGACGTGCACGCAGTACGGATGCGAGACGGCGGCTTTCGGCCACATGATCACGCCACGACGTGAACGAACCCTCGAAGTGCAACCCCCGGTCCTCGACATCGGCCAAGCCCAACAGCAGCTGAGTGACCGTCGTTTCTGGGTCCCCCGGGGGAAGGCTCACCACTGGAATACTAGGCAGGGGTGTCGGCGAGCTCACGCCCGATGCGGCGCAGCTGCTCCGTCGCGCTACCAGAGGCGAACTCGCCGTGCTTCGCGGCCAGGAAGTAGCGATGTATCGGATGGTCTTCGTCGATGCCGACACCGCCGTGTACATGTACCGCGGTGTGCGCGACACGGTGCCCGGCATCGGAAGCCCAGAACTTCGCCGTCGCAACGTCGACATCGGCGGGCAGGTCCTCGGACACCCGCCATGCGGCCTGCCACAAGGTCAGTCGCAGCCCCTTGACGTCGATGTACCCGTCGGCCAGTCGCTGTGCCACCGCCTGGAAGCCACCGATCGGCTTACCGAACTGCTCGCGGGTACGCGCGTAGTCGGCTGTCAGCTCCAGGGCCCGCTCCAGCACGCCGAGCTGGTAAGCGCTGTGGCCCAAGGACTCCCGCTGTCGCAGCCACGTAACCACTGCCTCTCCGCCGACCCTGCGATCGGCCGAGACGGGGACCTCGGACAGGATGAGTTCCGCGGAGCTGTCCTTACCGGTGGTGTCCAGGGTCTCCTGGGTGACGCCGGCGTCGTCGGCGGCCACAAGAAAGACCGCGGTACCGGTCTCGGTCTCGGCGGACACCAGATAAGCATCGGCCTCCACCCCAAACGGCACCAAGGTGCGATTGCCGGTCAGGACGTAGCCTGCGCCCTCGGTACGCGCGGCCACCGGGCCCTCGCCCGGCTCGCCGTCGAGCGCGATCGTCAGTACTTTCTTGCCGGCGACAGCCGGTGCGGCCCAATCATTCTGTAGCGCCTCGGACCCGAAGGCGGCGAGTGCGCCTGCAGCCAGCACCACCGACTCCAGGTACGGCACGGCAGCCAGTTCGCGGCCCAGTTCGACAAGAATCGACGACTGCTCCAGAACACCGAAACCGCCACCGCCCACAGGCTCGGGGGCCGCGGTGGACAGGATGTCCGCCTCGGCGAGCTTGGCCCAGAGCTGCCAGTCAAACCGGCTGTCCTGCTTGTCGAGTTCCTTCTGCCGCTCCGGCGTACTAACCGCCGACGCGATGGTGCGAGTCAGGCCGGCGAGGTCGGTCTGTGCCTCGGTAAGGGAGAAATCCATAGTGTGTGGAGCCCTTCTAGTTTGTAAGAGCTAGCGTGTCGCGGCAGGCTGGCCGAGTGCGGTCATCGCGATGATGTCGCGCTGAACCTCATTGGTGCCACCGCCGAATGTGAGGATCAAGCAGGCCCGGTGCATCCGCTCGACGCGGCCGCGCAGCTGCGCGCCCGGGGAGCCCTGACGGAGCGTTGCGGCCGTTCCGAGAACCTCCATGAGAAGGCGGTAGGCCTCGGTGGCAAGTTCGGTACCGAAGACCTTGGTAGCCGAGGCGTCGGCGGGGGAGGGGGCGGCGGTGGTGGACGCGAGTTCCCAGTTGATGAGCTTGAGGTATTCGACCTTGGCATGCACCTTGGCCAGGTTCAGCTGAACCCATTCCGAATCGATGATTCGGCCCCCCGGGCCCTTGGTGTTCTGGGCCCACTCGCGGACCTCGCGCAGCGCGGTGACGATTGGTGCCGACGACACCAGTGCGACACGCTCGTGGTTCAGCTGGTTGGTCACCAGCTTCCAGCCCGCGTTCTCCTCACCAACCCGGCTCGTCGCCGGTACGCGCACATCCTGGTAGTAGGTGGCGCTGGTGCCGGGTCCGGCCATGGTGCGCACCTTGGTGTACGAGAAGCCCTCGGCGGTAGTGGGCACGATGAGCATCGAGATACCGCGGTGCTTCTTCACTTCGGTGTTGGTACGCACCGCCAGCCAGATGTAGTCGGCGTACTCGATGAGGCTGGTCCACATCTTCTGGCCGTTGATGACGTAGTCGTCACCGTCGCGGACCGCCGATGTACGCAGTGAGGCGAGGTCGGTGCCCGCGCCAGGCTCGGAGTAACCGATGGAGAAGTGCAGCTGTCCCGCAGCGATCTTGGGCAGGAAGAACTTCTTCTGCTCTTCGCTGCCGAAGTGCATGATGGTCGGCGCGACGCTGTTGATCGTCAGGAACGGCACCGGGGCACCGGCGACGGCGGCCTCATCGGTGAAGATCAGCTGATCCATCACCGAACGGCCTTGGCCGCCAAACTCCTTGGGCCAGCCCAGGGCCAGCCAGCCATCGGCGCCCATCTGCTCAACGGTCTCGCGGTAGACGTTTCCGCTGCCGTACTCACCTTGATTCGACGCGAGGGCCTCGCGACGCTCCGGGGTCAGCAGTTTGTCGAAGTACGCGCGCAGTTCGCGGCGCAGCTCTTCCTGCTCGGGCGTGTAAGCGATGTGCATGTGTGACCTCCGCTGCCGTGGCTCTCAGGTGTGACCCACGTTGACACAAGATTTGTAACACGTTCTAGTCTAGGGAGTCCAGACGCGACTTCACTGCACAAACCCTGCCCAGCGATCCTGGCGTCACGGGGGTTGTGTCGACGGTCACGTGTCGTAGTCTGGCGATACAGCCCAGTTTGAACGATGGCGTCGGCTCGGAGAGTCGGAAAGCGTCGGAATGCCCCAATGAGGAGGTTTCCTATGCGTGTCGGTGCAGTTCCTGACCGGTGTGAAGGCAACTTGGTATGCCTTGGGATCGCTCCGGAGGTATTCGACGTCGATGACGACGACTATGTCGTCATCCTGCAGGAGGAAGTACCGGCCGATCAGGAAGATTTGGTCGAGCAGGCGATCGCGGAGTGCCCGCGCGCCGCATTGATTCGCAAAGACTAGAGGCATTCGTAAACCACCCGGTCCGTTGAGTTCGAACGAACGGAGCCGGCGTGGTCGGGTGCGTCCGGAAAGCATGGACTGAAGGGATATATCTATGAGCGCGATTGCTGATGCCGATCTAAGTGGTCGGGTCGCCATTGTCACCGGAGCGGCCGCTGGTCTCGGCCGCGCCGAGGCGATCGGTCTGGCCCGGTCCGGAGCGACGGTCGTCGTCAACGACATCGCGCCCGCCCTAGAGAAGAGCGATGTGCTCGACGAGATCGCGGCGGTGGGATCCAAGGGAGTGACCGTCGCGGGCGATATCGGTGAGCGCACCACGGCCGACGAGCTGATCTCCACCGCCGAATCACTTGGTGGAGTGCATGTTGTGGTCAACAACGCGGGTATCACCCGTGACCGGATGCTCTTCAACATGTCGGACGAGGAGTTCGACGCCGTTATCCGTGTGCACCTTCGTGGCCACTTCCTGCTGACCCGTAACGCGGCCACCTACTGGCGCAATGCAGCGAAGGCCGCGGGCGCCCCCGTATACGGACGCCTAATTAATACGTCTTCGGAGGCAGGCCTGTTGGGGCCGGAGGGTCAGGCCAACTACGGCGCCGCCAAGGCGGGTATCACCGCGCTGACGTTGTCGGCGGCGCGTGCCCTCGGCCGCTCCGGAGTGCGCGCCAATGCCATCGCCCCGCGTGCCCGTACGGCGATGACCGCCGACGTCTTCGGTGAGGCACCGGAGGGTTCTGTCGACCCGTTGTCACCCGAGCATGTGGTGTCCCTGGTGCGGTACCTCGCCTCGCCCGCCGCCGAAGCCGTGAACGGTCAGCTGTTCATCGTGTACGGGCCGACCGTGACGCTGCTGGCTGCGCCTACAGTGGAAGCGAAGTTCACCGCAGAGTCGGACGCATGGGATCCGTCGGCACTCAATTCGGCCCTGGCTGATTTCTTTGCTGGACATGATCCCAAGAGGACATTTTCGGCGACCGCACTGATGGTCGAAGATTAAGGAACGATGAGGGTGGCGGTGCGATCCGGAATAGAACCAGTTCTAGATATCGCATCAAAATCCCAGCGCAAAGTGGACGCGGTGTGCGATTTGCCCGCCCATAGATGAATTGACACTAAGAATTTTTTCTCGTTAATATGATGCGCCTCACAGCGTGGTAGGTACACGTCGATCGTTAACCGAGTTGTCGGGCGAGGCAGCGATGTGTGAGACAGGAGCAAAGGTTGAAGCAGCAGCTCGCGGCGCCAGCGCGTGCCGTCGGCGGCTTCGTCTCCATGTCGTTGGCCACGTTTCGGAACATGTTCCGCCGCCCGTTCCAGGGGCAGGAGTTCCTGGACCAGACATGGTTCATCGCACGGGTCTCGTTGGTGCCGACGCTTTTAGTCGCCATCCCCTTCACCGTGCTGGTCGCCTTCACGCTCAACATCCTGCTGCGCGAGATCGGTGCCGCAGACCTGTCCGGTGCGGCCACGGCCTTCGGCACCGTGACGCAGCTTGGCCCGGTGGTGACGGTGCTCGTCGTCGCGGGCGCCGGTGCCACGGCGATCTGCGCCGACCTGGGTGCCCGCACCATCCGCGAGGAGATCGACGCGATGCAGGTGCTGGGCATCGATCCGATCCAGCGGCTCGTGGTGCCGCGGGTGCTGGCGTCGACGTTCGTCGCACTGCTGCTGAACGGCCTGGTGTGTGCCATCGGCATGGTCGGCGGCTATGTGTTCTCGGTCTTTCTGCAGGGCGTCAACCCGGGAGCCTTCATCAACGGCCTGACGGTGCTCACCGGTCTGGGCGAGCTGATGATCTCGGAGGTAAAGGCGTTCCTGTTCGGCGTCTTCGCCGGTCTTGTCGGCTGTTATCGCGGACTTACCGTCAAGGGTGGGCCTAAGGGCGTGGGCGATGCGGTCAACGAGACCGTCGTCTACTCCTTTATTTGTTTGTTCGTCATCAATGTGGTCATGACGGCCATCGGCGTCCGGGTCCTGGTGAAGCACTGATGAGCGACTTGCGCGAAGAAGCAAGTTCGCTGATGAGCGACTTGCGCAAAGAGGCGACTATCTAGTGGCCGGACCGTATCTTTCGACGCACACGCTTACCTCCTATACCGTTCGGTATATGCGTGGTCTGGGGCGCTCATTCGACAAGTTCGGTGCGCAGGCTCTCTTCTATGCGGAGTCCCTGAGCTACATCCCCGCGGCGTTGACGAAGTACCGCAAGGAAACCATCCGGGTGCTTGCCGAGATCACCATGGGCACGGGCGCCCTGGTGATGATCGGCGGCACCGTGGGCGTCGCGGTGTTCCTGACGCTGGCCTCCGGTGGCGTTATCGCGGTGCAGGGCTACTCCTCACTCGGCAACATCGGTATCGAGGCGCTCACCGGCTTCCTATCGGCCTTCCTCAACGTGCGCATCATCGCGCCGGTGGTGGCAGGTATCGCGATGGCGGCGACGATCGGTGCCGGAACGACCGCCCAGCTCGGTGCCATGCGGGTTGCCGAAGAGATCGATGCGCTGGAAACCATGGCGGTGCATGCGATTTCGTATCTGGTGTCCACCCGCTTGGTAGCCGGGCTAATCGCCATCGTTCCGCTGTATTCGCTGTCGGTGCTGGCGGCGTTCTTCGCGTCCCGCGCGACCACAGTGGTGATCAACGGCCAGTCTCCGGGTGTGTACGACCACTACTTCAACACCTTCCTGGTACCCACCGACCTGCTGTGGTCATTCCTGCAGGCGATCGTCATGTCGGTGGTGGTGATGCTGGTGCACACCAACTACGGATTCAACGCCTCCGGCGGACCGGTCGGTGTGGGCGTTGCTGTCGGTCAGGCCGTACGTACCTCTCTCATCGTGGTCGTGCTCGTCACCCTGTTCATCTCGCTCGCCGTGTACGGCGGGTCCGGCCACTTCAACCTTTCGGGCTAGGGACCAGATGTCATCCGCAGACTCATCGCGTCGATCCGTCCGGCTTGCCGGCACGGTGTTGGCTGCGCTGCTGGTGGGGTTCACCGCGCTGACCTATTTCGCTTACAACGACGCCTTTTCGGATACCAAGTCCATCACCGTCGTCTCGCCGCGGGCCGGTCTGGTGATGGAGGAGGGCGGCAAGGTCAAGTTCCATGGCCTGCAGATCGGCAAGGTCAAGTCGATCACCTATGCCAACGAGCAGGCGAAGCTGGAACTCGCCGTCAACACCAAAGACCTCAGGTTGATTCCGTCGAACGCCACTGTCCGCATCGCGGGTACCACGGTGTTCGGCGCCAAGTCGGTGGAATTCCTCGCTCCGCAACAGCCTTCGGATTCATCGCTGCGACCGGGTGCGACGGTGACCGCCGAGTCGGTGGCCCTCGAAGTCAACACCGTGTTCGAGAACCTCGCCCGATTGCTCGGCAAGATCGACCCGGTCAACCTCAACGCCACCCTGACCGCCGTCGGTGAAGGATTGCGCGGGAACGGGGACAACTTCGGGCAGGGCCTTGTTGAGCTCGATCAATACCTGGATCAGCTGAATCCGAAACTTCCTGTGCTGCAGCAAGATTTCCAGAAGGCCGCGCAGGTGGGACAGATCTACGGCGACTCCGCGCAGGACATCGTGCGCATCCTCGACAATGTGCCTACCCTGAGCCGCACGATCGTCGACCAGCAGCAGGACCTCAAGCAGACGCTGCTGGCCGCCATCGGGTTGGGCAATAACGGATACGAAACCCTTGCCCCCGCAGAGAAAGACCTCACGGCGGCGCTGCAGCGGTTACGGGCCCCCACCACACTGCTCGGCAGGTACTCGCCGGAAATTCCCTGCACGCTGCAGGCGATCTCCAAAGCGCTGGTGACCTTCACACCGCTGATCGGCGGCGTTCGGCCAGGTCTGTTCCTGAGCAACAGTTTTCCGTTGGGTGCGCCGGTATACACGTATCCGGACAGCCTGCCCATCGTGAACGGCTCAGGCGGACCCAATTGCCGTGGCCTACCGAATATTCCGACGAAGGCGCAGAACGGTTCCTGGTACCGATCGCCCTTCCTGGTGACCGATAACGCCTACATCCCGTACAAGCCGGTGGAAGAACTGCAAGTCAACGCTCCCGACACCCTGCAGTACCTCTACAACGGCTCCTTCGCGAAGCGAAGTGAGTTCTAAATGAGCAACAGAAGCACACAGGTCAAGGTCATCGTCTTCACCGTGGTCATGCTGCTGGTGGCGGCGGGTCTGATCATCACCTTCGGTGAGTTTCGGTTCGGTGCGGGCAAGCGCTATCACGCAATCTTCACCACGGCATCCGATTTGAGATCCGGGCAGAAGGTCCGCATTGCCGGCGTCCCGGTGGGGCGCGTCAAGGATGTGTCTCTCAGCCGGGACAACAATGTCGACGTCACCTTCGACGTCGATTCGAAATACCAGCTCTACAGCTCTAGCCGGGCGATCATCAGGTACGAGAACCTGGTCGGCGACCGGTATCTGGAGATCTCCTCAGGTCCTGGAGAGCTGCGCAAGCTGCCCGACGGCGGAACGCTCGACAAGGAGCACACCCAGCCCGCCCTCGATCTGGATGCGCTACTCGGCGGACTTCGGCCGGTGGTCAAGGGATTCGACGCCGCGAAGGTCAACGAGATCAGCAACGCGTTCATTCAGATCCTGCAGGGCCAGGGTGGGACGCTTTCCCAATTGCTGGGCGACACCTCCTCATTCACCTCAGGACTGGCCGAACGCGATCAGCTGATCGGCGATGTGATCAACCATTTGAACGAAGTGCTTGCCACCCTCGATTCGAAGAGCAGCCAGTTCTCATCGAGCGTCGATCAGCTGCAGCAGCTGGTCTCCGGCTTGGCACAACAACGCGACGTGATTGCCGGCGCCTTGCCGCCGCTTGCTTCGACGGCCTCATCGCTGGAATCGGTGCTCAAGGACACCCGCCCGTATATCAAGGGCACCATCGAACAAACGCGCCAGCTGGCCACCCGGATGGACGAGCGTAAGGCCGATATCAACGTCGTCGTCGAGAACTTGGCCGAGAACTACCTGCGGCTCAACGCTCTTGGCGCCTACGGATCCTTCTTCAACATCTTTTACTGCTCCATCCGGATCAAGGTCAACGGACCCGTCGGAACCGATTGGTTGATCCCGTTTGGTGGACCGCCCGACCCATCGAAGGGCAGGTGTTCCTTCAAGAATGAGTGACATAGGGGAGAAAGATCCGGTACGGACCGGCATCTTCGGTATCGCCGCGGTGACGATGGTGGTGCTCGTCGCCTTCGGCTACACGGGCCTGCCCTTCTGGCCGCAAGGCAGGGAGTACACCGGGTATTTCGCGGACTCCGGAGGCATCGAGGCGGGCGGCAACGTCTTCGTCTCGGGCATCAAGGTGGGTCAAGTTAAGAATGTGTCCTTGACGGGCAACAAGGTTCGTGTGACCTTCACGGTGGATCGTTCCATCCATCTCGGCGACCAGTCACTGGCCGCGATCAGGACCAGCACCGTGCTGGGCGAGAAATCGGTTTCGGTCACCCCGCTTGGGTCGGGTCGCATCACCGAGATCCCGCTTGGTCGCACCACGACTCCGTACACGCTCAACACCGCGCTGAGCGACCTGGGCGGAGCCGCTGAGGGGATAGACAAGGCGCAGCTGGACCAGTCGCTGCAGGTCCTTACCGACGCGATGCGTGATGCCACACCGCAATTGCGTGGCGCTCTGGACGGTGTCGCTTCCCTGTCGCGCACGCTGAACGCCCGCGATGCCGCGCTCGAACAACTATTGGCGCGCGCCAAATCGGTCAGTGGGATCCTGTCCGAACGTGCCGGGCAGGTGAACAAGCTTGTCACCGACGGCAATCAACTGTTCGCCGCGCTCGATGAGCGACGTCTGGCCATCAGTGAGCTGATCAACCGAGTCCAGGGACTCTCGCAGCAGATCAGCGGATTCGTGGCCGATAACCGCCAAGAGTTTCGGCCCACCATGGAGAAGCTGGGCGTGGTGCTGGACGATCTGCTCCAGCGGAAGGCGCACATCAGCGAGGCACTCAAACGCCTACCCGGATACGGCACAGCCCTTGGTGAGGTTGTGTCCTCTGGACCGGGCTTCCACGTCAACGTTTACGGCTTCCCGCCCGCCACGCTGACCGCCGTCATGTTCGACACCTACTTCCAGCCCGGCAAGCTGCCTGCCAGCCTCTCGGACTACCTGAACGGTCTGATCGGTGAACGCCAAGTGATGAGGCCGAAATCGCCATGACAGCATCAAAGACTTGGCTCAAGCGGAGCGCCTTCGCGATGCTTGCCGTCGCTCTGGTGGGCGGCCTGCTGTATTGGGTGTGGCCCAGCCGCGGGACGCACAAACTCGTCGGTCACTTCACCTCTGCCATCGCGCTGTACCCGGGCGATGATGTTCGGATTCTCGGCGTGAAGGCCGGGCGCATTAGCGCCGTCGAGCCGCGTGAAGGTGACGTGAAGGTCACCATGGAGATCCCCGACGAGTTCAAGGTGCCTCAGGGGGCTCAAGCGATCATCATGGCCCCGAACCTGGTGAGTGCCAGGTTTGTTCAGCTGACCCCTGCCTACACCGAGGGGCCGGCGCTGGGCGACGGGGCGTCGTTGGGGCTGGATAAGACCGCGGTCCCGATCGAGTGGGACGAGGTCAAGACCGAACTGGCCAAGCTCAGCGATAGCTTGGGGCCACAAGGCGAATCTAAAGGTCCGGTAAGCGATTTCATCAACCAGGCGGCCAGCACTTTCGACGGCAACGGTGACTCGTTCCGCAATTCGGTCCGTGAGCTCTCACAAGCGGCCGGGCGGCTGGGGGACTCGCGCACGGATCTGTTCGGCACCATCAAGAACCTTCAGGTGCTGGTAGATGCATTGGCGAACTCCAACGAGCAAGTCGTACAGTTCAGCACCCATCTGGCGTCGGTCTCCAAGGTGCTGGCGGCCAGCACCGAGAACCTCGGTCCCACCCTTGGCGCGCTCAACCAGGCACTCACCGATGTGCGAGGTTTCCTGGGAGACACCAACTCCGCGCTCATTGACTCGGTGAACAAACTGAGCGATTTCGTGAAGATCTTCTCCGACCAGAGCGACGACGTCGAGCAGATCCTCCACGTCGCACCGAACGGCCTCGCCAACTTCTACAACATCTACAACCCGGCAGCCGGCACGTTGAACGGAATGCTCTCGATTCCGAACCTGGCCAATCCGGTTCAGTTCATCTGCGGTGGTGTGTTCGAAACAGGTACCAAGACCGAGTATCTGAAGCGGGCCGAGATCTGCCGTGAACGGATGGGTCCCGTGCTGCGCCGCGCGACCTTCAACTACGCCCCGATCCTGCTGCACCCGATCAACCAGATCTCGGCGTACAAGGGACAGATCATCTACGACACCCCCGAGACCGAAGCGAAGTCCGAGGCGCCGCGTGAGGACCTGGTCTGGGTTCGCCCCAACGGCGCGCCGCCGCCGCCCAAGCCGTCACCCCAGGACCTCAGCGCACTGATGCTCGGGCCCGATGAGGTCAACGCACCGCCGCCTCCCGGTACAGAACTGCGTCCCGCTGAGCCGGGGCCGGTGCCACCGGGATTCCCCGCAGCTCCAGCGGCGGATCAGGCAACGCCCATGATTCCGGGAGCGCCACGATGAGCCGAAACATATTGCGTGGCATGGCGCTCAGTGTTGGTGTCGCCGTAGTCGCGAGCGGATGTCAGTTCAATGGGCTCAACTCGCTGACTCTTCCGGGAACTGCAGGACACGGCTCACACTCCTACACGATCACCGTCGAACTACCCGATGTCACCACGTTGCCGCAGAACTCCCCGGTCATGGTGGACGACGTCACTGTGGGCAGTGTCTCCGGTATCGATGCCGCCCAAAAACCCGATGGGTCTTGGTATGCGGCGGTCAAGGTGGCATTGGGCCCGCAAGTCCAGCTGCCGGCCAATGCTGTTGCGAAGGTCGCCCAGACCAGTCTTCTCGGCTCGCAGCACATCGAGCTGGCCGCCCCCACTGCGGAGCCCGCGGAGGGGCGGTTGAAGGGTGGCGCGACCATTCCGCTGAGTCGGACCGGTAAGTACCCCAGCACCGAAGAGGTGCTGTCTGCATTGTCCGTCGTGGTGAACAAGGGCAATCTCGGTGCGATACAAGACATCACGGACGAGGCCTACAACATGTTCAAGGGGCGCACCGGGAACCTGACCCAGGTGCTGCCCAAGCTTGCCACGCTGATCTCCTCGCTGAACGCTCAGCGCGGTGACATCGTTTCGGCGATCGAGGGCATCGACAAGTTCTCGCGAGTCCTGGCTGAGCACAAGGAAAGCCTTGGGCGTGCAATCGATTCGATCGAGCCCGCGCTGAAGGTGCTCAACGAGAACCGCGCCAATATCGTGGAGGCGTTCCGTTCGGTAGGAAACCTCGCGAAGGTCACCGACCGGGTGCTCCGGACCGCAAAAGAAGATCTCGTCGCCGATCTCAAGGGGCTGTACCCGGTGGTTCGGGCATTGGCAGAGAACCGCGACGTATTGATCGACTCCCTCGACCTGCTGCCCACGTTCCCGTTCAGCACCAAGTACCTGAGGAACGCGGTGCGCGGCGACTATCTCAACGTGTTCGTGACGTTCGATCTGACCGCACGGCGCCTGGGTGAAACGCTTTTCACCACATCGTTCTTCGATCCGAACATGCAGCATTTCAACGACGTTGTGAACCCGCCGGAATGGCTGATCGGATCGATGGCCAACCTGAACGGCAAGGAGACCAGCCCGTTCGATTTGCCTGCACCGGCCGCTCCGCAGGGAGGTGGTCGCTGATGGAGAAACTGATCAAGACGCAGTTGGTGATCTTCGCCGTGGTAACGGTGATCAGCGTGGCCCTGATGGCCATCTTCTATCTGCGGTTGCCGTCGGCCCTCGGTATCGGCAATCACGAGGTAAAGGCAAAATTCGTCGCGACGGGCGGCTTGTACGAGAACGCGAACGTCACCTACCGCGGTGTGCAGATCGGCCGCGTGACCAACGTTGAGCTGACTCCTGAGGGCGTTACCGCCAACATGCGGCTCAACGACAATGTGAAGGTGCCGGGCAATGTCCTGGCCGCTGTCAAGAGCGTGTCCGCCATCGGTGAGCAGTACGTGGATCTGACCCCGCCTCCCACGGGTGCGGCCGGGAGTCTCCGTCACGGCGATGTCATCGGTACCGACCGCACCTCCATTCCCACCGACGTCTCCACCTTGTTGCGTCAGGCGGACGGCCTGGTGAACACCGTGGCCGATACCCGGCTGCGCGAGGTGCTGGCCGAGGCATTCAAGGCGTTCAACGGATCCGGTCAGGAGCTTTCCCGGCTGATCGATTCATCACGGCTGCTGATCCAAGAGGCCAACACCAACTACGACAGCACCACCAAATTGATCGATCAGGTGGGGCCGCTGCTGGACGCCCAGATCCGCAGCGGTGACAACATCCGCGGTGGCGTGTCCAGTCTGGCGGCGTTGACTGATCATTTCGTCAAGGCCGATCCGCAGCTGCGGCAGTTCCTCAAGGTGGCGCCGGGCGCTGCCGAGCAAGCCTCCGAACTGTTCGCGGGTATCCGTCCGTCGTTCCCGGTCCTCGCGGCGAGCCTGGCCAATTTGGGTCGTGTCGGCGTTATCTACAACAAGTCGATCGAGCAGTCACTGGTGATTCTCCCGGCGCTGTTCTCGGCGCTGTTGACCGTGGCGGGTGGTGCGCCGATGGACGAGGGCGCGAAGTTGGACTTCCGGCTGAACCTGGGTGATCCGCCGCCGTGCCTGACCGGTTTCGTGCCGCCGCCGCTGATGCGCACCCCGGCCGATGAGACGCTGCGCGAACTGCCCAACGACATGTACTGCAAGACCGCACAGAACGATCCGAGCGCGGTGCGCGGTGCCAGGAACTACCCGTGCCAGGAATTCCCCGGTAAGCGGGCACCGACCATTCAGCTGTGCCGCGATCCGCGCGGATACGTGCCGATCGGCACTAACCCGTGGCGTGGCCCGCCGGTACCGTACGGCACCCCGGTGGAGGATCCTCGGAACATCCTGCCGCCCAATAAGTTCCCGAACATCCCGCCGGATGCCGAGCCGGACCCGGGTACACCGACACTGCTGCCGCCGCCGGCACCGGCACCGCCGCAGGTGGCGGGCGATGCGACGCCGGTGGCAGCGAAATCGGAGCCGATGGTCGCCCGTGCCTATGATCCGAAGAGCGGCGTCTTTCTCGACGGCAATAATCAGCCAAGCGTCTATGCGCCCGCGCTGGACCGTGGCAGTGAGGCGGAGACGTGGGCGGATCTGATGTTGGGGCCGAAGCCGGTATGACCCAAGAAGATATGACCCAAGAAGATATGACGGAGCCACCGCAGCCTGATGGTCTTCGCGCAAGTGGCTCATCATCGGTGACCCGGCGCCGGGCGGCTCGACCTGCCGGCCCGACGGGTGAGATCGGTGCCGAGCCCATCAGTGTTTCGTTGGGCCGCACCGAGGCCCGGTCGAAACCCGAGCCCTCCGTTGCGGCTTCACGGCGTACCGGTAACGCGCGCGCGGTGGCCCGGGTCGCGGCGGTGGCCGCGGTAGTGCTCATCGGTGCCTTAGGGGTGGCGGTAGCGCTCATGGGCCGCGCTCAGCATCGCGATGACCTTCAGGCCGCGCGCGATCAGCGGTTCGTAGACACCGCCGTGCAGACGGTGACGAACATGATGACTTACGGCCAGGACAGCATTGACAAGAATGTCGACCAGTTCGTTAACAGCACCAGCGGACCGTTGCGGGGCACGTTCAACCCCGACAACACTGCCAATCTCAAAGCGCTGTACCACCAAACCGGGTCCAGCTCGGAGGTGGTGATCAAGAAGGCGAGCCTGGAGACTGTCGACGAGGTGAGCAAGAAGGCCTCGATACTCATCTCCGCGCGCGTGACCCTCACCAACGCCGACTCGGGGGTCAACGAGCCCTCCAAGTCGTACCGCATGCGGATGATCGTCGCCGAGGATCAGCAGGGCAACATGACGGCGTATGACCTGCGGTGGCCGGACGGGCAGAGCTGATGCGCTGGTTGACAAGAGTATTCGTCGCGACCGTGGTGCTCGCCGTGATCGGGTTGTCGGCCGTCGCAGGCGGAATGTACTGGCACAGGGTCGACACGAAGGCCAGTCGGGCCGCCGGTGAAACACTGATCAAGCAGGCCGGCAAGCAGGTTGGAAGTATCTTCGGATACGACTACCAGACCGTCGAACGCAGTCTCGACCAACAGTACGCGGGGCTGACTCCTGAGTACCGGCGCGAGTTCCAAGACAAGGCCAACAGGGAGATCATCCCGCAGGCCAAACAGCGCAAGATCGTCAGCCAGACAAGCATCGTAGGTACCGGAATCATTGCCGCACATAGAGACTCGGCGCAGGTGGTGGTGTACATGAACCGCACCATCACCGACCAGTCGCGCACTCCGGTGTACGACTCGTCGTCGATTCAGGTGAACTATGAGCGTGTCGGCGACAAGTGGTTGATCGCCTACATCACGCCACTCTAGAGAGGCTCGCCGCCCAATACCGCGGGCTGCTCCGGTGCGATCGAGTCACCGGTGGCGGGAGTCGCCAGCGCCTCGAGAAATGCGCGCGCCCACCGATCCACGTCGTGAGCGAGTACCTGGCGGCGTAGCGCCCGCATCCGGCGCCGCCCTTCCTCCGGGGCCTGGTTGAGCGCAGACTCGATACCGTCCTTCACGCCGTCGATATCGTGCGGATTGACCAGGTATGCCTGGCGTAATTCCGCTGCGGCGCCTGTGAATTCGGAGAGGATCAGCGAGCCGCCCAGATCGCTGCGGCAGGCGACGTACTCCTTGGCCACCAGGTTCATACCGTCACGCAGGGGTGTCACCAACATGACATCGGCGGCGACGAAGAATGCAATGAGATCCTCGCGCGGCACCGGTCGATGCAGGTAATGCACCACCGGATGTCCGACTTCGCCGAACTCTCCGTTGATGTGACCCACCTGCTGTTCCACATCGCCGCGCATCTTCTTGTAGCTCTCGACGCGTTCGCGACTGGGGGTGGCGAGCTGGACGAATACCGTGTCCCGGCTGCTGGCTCTGCCCTCGGCGAGTAGTTCCTCGTAGGCGTGCAGTCGAATATCGATGCCCTTGGTGTAGTCGAGCCTGTCCACGCCCAGCAGGATCTTGCGCGGTCCACCGAGCTCGGCGCGAATCTCCTTGGCGCGCTGGCGTATCTGCTTGCTGCGGGACACATTGTCGAGCTGCGTCGAGTCGATGGAGATGGGAAATGCGCCCACTTTCACCGTGCGGAAGCCCACTCGGATCTCGCCGAACCGCGAGCGCACACCGATGGAGGCGCGAGATGTGCTGGCGCCCACCAATCTTCGCGCTAAGTACATGAAGTTCTGGGCACCGCCGGCCAGATGGAATCCGATGAGGTCGGCGCCCAGTAGGCCGTCGACGATCTCGGTGCGCCACGGCATCTGCATGAACAGCTCGACGGGCGGGAAGGGGATATGTAGAAAGAAGCCGATGGTCAGATCGGGGCGCAGCATGCGAAGCATCTTGGGCACCAGCTGGAGCTGATAGTCCTGCACCCAGATTGTGGCGCCCTCCGCTGCGACTGCCGCGGTTGCCTCCGCGAACTTGCGGTTGACGTCGACGTAGGTCTGCCACCACTCGCGGTGATATTCCGGTTTGACGATCACATCGTGATAAAGCGGCCACAGGGTGGCGTTGGAGAAGCCTTCGTAGTACTCGGCGACTTCTTCGGTGGAGAGGCGCACCGAGTAGAGGACCATGTCGTCCTCTGAGACCGGCTCGACGTCGGTGTCGGGGACCCCGGGCCAGCCCACCCAGGCGCCGCGGCGCTTGCGTAGCAGCGGCTCCATCGCGGTGACGAGCCCACCGGGGCTGCGCTTCCAGCTATTGGAGCCGTCGGGCAGCTTCACTAGGTCGATCGGGAGGCGATTGGCGACGACGACGAAGTCGGAGGTGCCGGCAATAGCCTCTACCGGCGATCGTTCATCCGATCGAGGCTTCATTGATTCCTAAATGGAAACGTATCTGCTACGCGTCGACCTTGGTTGGCCCGATACCCAGCATCGCGAGCAGCATGCGGCATTCATCGGCATCGTTGGCGTAGGCGGCGACGACGCGCTGCGCCTGATGTGCAGTCTCGTCGGCCAGCGGCTCGAATTCTTCGTCGGCGGCCGGTTCGGTCTTGGCTGGCATACACCCAGTCTAGGCGACGAATGGTCGGCGGCCCACACGAGGAATGCCCAGACGGCCGGATCGGGTTGCTCCGCACATGACGACGCTCCAGGGTGATCCTGCTCAGTTCGGTCCCAATGCGCCGGGATACGCGTGGAAATCGGCTGCCGATGTCGAGCCGATCGAACTCTTTCCGGGGGTGACCATTCAACCGCTCTGGGAGGGTGAGAATGGTGCGAAAGCGCTGATCACGACCATCGCGCCCGGAGCGGTATGGGTGGGAGAGGACCACCATCGCCCCGGGCCGGAGGAGGTGTACGTCGTCTCCGGGGTGCTCAATGACGGGGTCAACGATTACCCCGCGGGCACCTTCCTGCATGCACCCGCGGCGTCTTGGCACATTCCCCAGTCTGAGCAGGGCTGCGTGCTTTTCCTCTTCTATCCCGAGGGGTGATGTTTGACTTGCCCCGGTGCGGAACGCGGGGGTTGTGATCTGGCTGATTTGTGCGGTGGCTCTCGGTGCCTGTGCCGAGCCTCCGCGGCAGGATCCCAGGCCGCTGACGCTCGAACCGCACCACCGGACGGTTTCCGATCGCGACCGATGACGCCGCTGATGCCGTGCGGGTGGCACTAGGCCGCGTTGCTCGCTGAGCGGCCGCCGCCGGAGTTCGAGTGATCGCCCGAGTTGGAGTGGTCACTCGGGTTGGCGTGGCTGGGGGATCCGGAGTCACTGGCGTTTCCGGTGTCACCTGTTCCCTTGTTGGTGCTCGTGTTCGGGCCGGTGTTTGTGTCGGTGCCACCAGTGGTGGTGGTGCTGGGTGTCTTGCTGATACCCAGGCCCGGAATCGACTTGAGGCTGTCTCTGATTGACGGGAGTTTCGGGTTCTTCGGGGTCGTCCCGGACTGTGACGCAGGAAGTTTTGGAAGTCGCAGGGTGGGCTTTGTGGTGTTCGTCGGTTTGTCGGTGTCCTTGACGGACGTCAGCGTGGGCTTTTGATCGGGCTTCTCATCGGCCTTTGCTTCCGGCTTGGTTTCAGGCTTCGCCTCGGTCGTCGGCGCGGAGGCCGTACCGGTTACGGCGGGGGTGGCGTTCACGATTTCCGGCGTCGTCCGTGTGGTGGCGCTGACTGCGATGGCGGTGGGATCGGGGACTTTGGTCGGCGCCGGGGGAGTGGTCGGCTCGGATGTGGTGAGGGTGAGGACCGGCGCCTTGGGGGCCTCGGGTGCGGGTTTCTGGGCTGCGGGTGGCGTGGCCTTCGCTGGGTCCGCAGGGGGATTGGCGGGCTTGTCGGCCGGTGCGGGTTGCTTGGGAGCCGAGCCGGTCAGTCCGTTCTGGAAGTTCTCGGCGCCTTCCTCGATGGCGCCGGGGAGCTTCTTGAATGCGTCGATGATGTTCTTAGTTGGGGTGAAGAGGCTGAACGGTTTTACGGTGCCCGGGCTGGTCTCGCGGTCGTAGGCCATGTCGATGAACACCCGCAGGGTGGGTTCGATGGCATCGAGCACGAAGGAGGCGCCTATCGGATTGGTGAGAGCGCGCAGCGGCTGCAGCAGCGGGAGGTGTTCGGTATGCACCACGTAGTAGGTGGATGTGGAGCCGTTCGCGTTGGCGATAACGGTCTTGGTCGTGCCATCTTCGTAGTGGAACGTGGTCTTGTTGCCTTCCGTCTGGGTTTTATCCGGAATGGCGTCGGCGTTGTCGTACTTGTTCAGATCGGTGTTGTCGTAGAACTGGTCAGGATGTGTATACGGAAATGCCACAAGGGCATTGGCGACGGCGAGCGGATTGAAGTATGCGGGGAAGTCGCCGATGGTGTCGTACTCGTTGGTGACGTCCGTCGTAGTGAAGATGCCTGGTTTCGCAGGCTCGGTCGAGTAGATGTCCATGAACGGAATCCAGATACCTGGGAGGCGGGCCAGAATGCCCCCGTTGGGCTTGTAAGCGTTAGAGATCAGGACGAATTTGATGTCCGGGTTTCCCTCAGGCCCGTACTGCTTTCCGAGGTCCTTGCGTGACTCGTTGACGACTACAGCACCGAGTGAATAGCCAACGATGACCTTCTCCCCTGGATGCGTTGCGATTTCTTGAGCAAGTGCGGTGTGCCCTTCCGTGACAGATTGGCGAAAGGTCTTGTCTTGCAGACTGTCGACGGGCCACATCGTCCCCGGATATGCGACGGGGACGTACGTATCGGAGGACGAGTTGTAGAAGCCGTCGAGGCCACCGAGCTTGGCGGGAATGTTCGCACTCGGGCCATCACCACGGCCGCCGACTCCGATGACATAGGACACGAGCGTCGAGGCGATGGTTCGCGACTCTATTGCGACTGGTGCCAGGACGGTGCATGTCGCCGCCACCGCGGCAGCAGTCGCTATCGAGCGCTTGAGTGAGCGACGTTTCCCCAAAACAGAATGCTGCGCAGCCATACCAAGCCCTCCCGTGGCAACATTCGGCGCCGATGCCGAATGCGGTGGCCTGAGAGTAGAAAGGGCAAAGCTTTTTCGCCATAGCCTGAACGGTCAAAACGGGCAATCGGCGCAAATTTGCCACTACACGTGTAGTTGGCGCTGATCTGCGATTTTAGGTAGCTTTGCGTAGTCAAATTAACTGGCTGGCCCCTGGTTGCCCGGCTGTGGGCGGGCAAATTTTGTGAGAGTTCAGCCGAGTATCGCCGCGTACCCGTCGTTGAGGCGTTGCCAGTCGTGTTCCATGGCGCCCATGCTGACCACTCGGCCACGCGGTTTCCCGTCAACGGCGAGGGTGAGCGTGTCCAGGCAGATATGCCAACCGCCGGCGTTTCCGGAGGCATTGCCGCGATCGGACATCGAATGCTCCAGGGTGAGTCGGCATCCGGTTTCCGTGGGTTCGATTCGCCAGCGCAGAGTGTCGTCGGGACCCCAGCGGTGGATGAGCTCGCGCGGTGGATCGACGGTGAGTACTTCGCCGTCGAGCACCGGATCGGCCGAGGTTTCCTGAACGTGCGCGGCCCCCACGGAATCCAGTGGACGATCGGGTACGGCGGGTGACCACTGGCGCAGTTTGTCGGGGTCGACGAGCCAGCGCCAGACCTTCTCCGGCGGGTGGTGCAAGTCGCGGGACATGGCGAGAACCCACTTGCCCTCGTGGTCATCGCAGGGGGCGAGGGTAGCGGCCAGGGGATTGGTCACGGTCATCTTCTTCCTTGTCGTCATCGCTGTCGATGAGAAATGTCAGGCGGTCGAGCGCATTGGCCCACTTGCGGTGATAGGGCGTCACCCACGCCAGCACGGCGGGCAGGGGATCTTCGGCCAAGTGGTAGACGCGATGTTTTCCGGCGACCTCCACTCGCACCGTGCCGGCGTCGCGTAGGACGCCGAGGTGCTTGGACACCAGGGACTGTGAAAGGTCGAGCCGCTCGATCAATGTCGTGACATCGGCTGCCCCTTCACGAAGGGTGTCGATGATCCGGCGCCGGGTCGGATCTGCGATCACCATGAAGGCGTCCATGGATTCATATCACCATAAAGTCATATGAATATCAAGGGATATGTTCCCCGCTGCCCGAGAGAACATCTGCGCAGACATCGGCCGAATAACACCGTGTGTGAATGTCCACTCGGCCCGGGGCAACTACTGTGGACCAGAGGTACCGGTGAGTGCTGCTCGCCGAGGTCGTGGTGGGTGCGCGATCGTTGGCTCAATGCCCGAGGTGAGGATTTTTCTTGACGAAACCGCTACGTATGCGGGTGGCCGTGATCGGCGTGTTTGCATCGTTCGGCCTGGTGGTGGCTACCTGGGCGGTGCACCTGCCCACGATGAAACAGGCCGCGGGCATGTCCTCCTCAATGCTCGGCGTCGTGGTGTTGGTTCTGGGGTGCGGTGCCCTCGCGGGTATGCAACTCAGCGGTCTGCTCGTCGACCGTTTCGGTAGTGGTCCCATCGCCGTCGCCGGAGGCGCCGCCATGGCGATCGGCGTCAACTTCCCGCTGTCGGCGCACACGATGTTGGCCGCAGCGATCGGCGCGTTCCTATGTGGCGTCGCGGTCGGTGTCACCGATGTGGCGATGAACGCCGCCGCGGTCGATGTCGAACGCTTCTACGGTCGGCCCATCATGGCCTCGTTCCACGGGGTGTTCTCCGTCGGCAATGTGGTGGGAGCAGGCATCGGGTCGGGTGCCTTCGCGCTGCACATCCCCATTTTGGTGACCGTTCTCGGCGTCACCGTGCTGTGCCTGGCGGTGCTTGCATGCGCTGGGACGGTGCTGTTGCGGGGCAGGCTACGAGCGGGTGAGACAGAAGCGCCGGACACGATGCCGTACACGATGCCTCCGGCTGTCGCCTATCGCCGCAGCCAGGTGTGGATACTCGGCCTCCTGGCGTTCCTGCTCATGCTCTCTGAGGGCTCGGCGACGGACTGGAGCAGCCTGCATGCGCAGGAGCATCTGGGCGCCTCTCATTCCCAGGGAGCCTTCACGTTCGGGGTGTTCATGGCCGCCATGACGGTCGGTCGGTTCACCGTCGACAAGCTGGTGGCACGTGTGGGTCGGGTGCTGGTGGTGCGCTGGGGTTGCGCGCTGGCCGCGGTCGGCCTGGTGGTCGTGATCGCCTCACCGATGCTGCCGCTCACATTGGTGGGATGGGCGGCCGTCGGCCTCGGTCTCGCGGGCGGTGTCCCCCAGGTGTTCACGGTGGCGGGCAATATCGACGAACAGCACGAGGGCAGGGTGCTCTCGCGAGTGGTCGGGACGGGATACGTCGCGGTGCTGGGCGGCCCGGCCCTTATCGGCTGGTTGGCCGATGCGTTCTCGCTGAACACTGCTCTGGTGCTGCCGATCTTGGCGGTACTCGTCTGCGGCTGCTTGGCGAGCAACCTTGCGATGATCAAACCGCCGACTAAACCGGTGGCCAAGCCCCGGCGTACCGTCAAGCCATGACGGATGCAACCGCGGCGGCCTCAGCGCGGGAACTGTTGCGTGACAGCTTCACTCGGATCATCGAACATGTCGGCGAGGTGACCGACGGTGTTCCCGATGAGGGGTTGGTCCATCGCCCCACTCCGACCGCGAACAGCATCGCCTGGCTGATCTGGCATTCGGCGCGGTGTCAGGACGCGCAGATCTGCGCCATCACCGGTGAGGAGCCGGTGTGGACGGCCGGCGGCTGGGAACCGCGCTTCGGTCTCGATCTGCCGGCCGACTCCAACGGGTACGGACACACGCCGGAGGACGTGGCCAAGGTCATCGCGACAGCCGACCAGCTGAGCGGCTACTACCGTGACGTGCACGAGATGACGCTGCGCTACGTCGAGACCCTGACCGATGCGGAACTCGCGCGCGTCGTCGACGAACATTGGGATCCCCCGGTCACGGCCAGCGTCCGGTTGGTCAGCATCGTCGACGATTGCGCACAACACCTGGGGCAGGCCGCGTACCTGCGCGGAATCATCCCGCGGGGCTAGTGCGTCGCGAGTCTGCGCTGAGCGCGGAGAATCCGCCGGAATCTCGCACTGGACGCAGGCTCGGGAGCGAGCTGGGGGTGCGACTTATGTCACCTCATGCCTAGACTCACACAATGACAACGACGTCTGAAAATCCCGTCACTGCTGCCCGCAACATGACCCATGACGTGCGCAATCCCGCGAATGGGCAGGTTGTCGGCCAGGTGAACTGGACCGATCCGTCGGATATCCCCGTGATCACCGCGCAACTGGCGAAGGCGCAGCCGTCCTGGGAACGCCTCGGCCCTGAGGGGCGTGGCAAGGTGCTGGCGCGGTTCGCGCAGTGGCTGACCGATAACACCCCGCGTATCGAGGCTCAGTTGATCGCCGAGACCGGCAAGTCGAAGATCGACGCGGGCATCGAAATCCCGTCGATCCTGGCCATCATCGCGTACTACGCGCCGCGTGCCGCGGAATTCCTGGCGCCCGAGTCGCGACCCGCCTCCTCAATCGCGATGAACACCAAGAAGATCACGCTGCACCAGCGGCCCCGCAAGGTCGTCGGTGTCATATCGCCCTGGAATTACCCTGTGGCGCTTGGATACTGGGATGTTGTACCGGCGCTACTGGCGGGCTGTTCGGTGCTACTGAAGCCTTCCGAACGCACCCCACTCGCCGATGAACTCATTGCCCGCGGCTGGGAGGAGATCGGTGCGCCGCCCGTGTTCGAGATCGTCCACGGCGCGCGTGAGGTGGGGGAGGCACTGATCGACAACGTCGACTTCATCCAATTCACCGGGTCCACGGCCACCGGAAAGAAGATCATGGAGCGCGCCGCGCGTCGGCTCACCCCGGTCAGCTTGGAACTCGGTGGCAAGGACCCGATGTTGGTGCTCTCCGACGCTGACGTCAAGCGCGCCGCGCATGCCGCGGTGTGGGGCAGCATGTTCAACGCTGGCCAGACCTGCGTATCCGTCGAGCGGGTGTACGTCCACGACTCGATCTACGAGCAGTTCGTCGACCTGGTGGTCGATGAGGTCCGGAGCCTGGAGATCGGTGCCGGGCTGGACCACAGTGTCGGCGCGATTATCGACGAGGCCCAGCTCGAAGTCGTGGACCAGCATGTGCGCCAGGCCGTCTCGGCGGGTGCGCGAGCGCTTACCGGCGGGGCGCGGGTCCCGGGCGGAGGCAGCTTCTACGCCCCGACCGTGCTGGTCGACGTCGACCATTCGATGGACTGCATGCGCGAGGAAACCTTTGGGCCGACACTGCCGATCATGCGGTTCTCCGAGGAATCCAAGGCGATCGCGCTGGCGAATGACAGCCAGTACGGCCTCTCGGCGAGCGTCTGGTCCAAGGATCGTAAGCGTGCCGAACGTGTTGCACTGCAACTTGATTGCGGCACCGTCAATATCAACGACGTAATCATGAACCTGTCCTGCCTCACCGCGCCGCATGGCGGCTGGAAGGGTTCGGGTATGGGCTCTCGCTTCGGCGGCGCCAGCGGCCTGCTCAAGTACTGCCGCACCGAGGCCATTGTCGACACCCGGGTGACTCTGCCCAGTGAGCCGCTTTGGTACAGCGGGCCGAGCTGGCTGGCACCAGTGGCGCTCAAGAGCCTCACCAAGCTCTCCAACAAGGCGCTGCGCCCCTTCCGGCGGTGATGAGCCTCCTGCGCGAAGAACCTCGAGCGTGACACCTCACGTTCATTCACCGGCCATCCACGCGACGGTTGGTGCGGTTAGTTTCCGCTGGTGACCGACACCATTACCGCCGCCGCACAGGGCTACACCGTCGACGATGACGATGACGATGATCCGGTACTCATTTCGCCCGACGGTGTCGCGGTAGATACGTGGCGGGAGAACTATCCGTACGACGAGCGGATGAGCCGCCAGCAGTACGAGCTGGAAAAGCGGCTGCTGCAGATCGAGCTGCTCAAGCTGCAGAACTGGAGCAAGCGCACCGGTGCCCGGCACGTCATCCTCTTCGAGGGTCGCGACGCGGCGGGTAAGGGCGGCACCATCAAGCGGTTCATGGAGCACCTCAACCCGCGCGGTGCCCGCGTCGTCGCGCTGGAGAAGCCCAGCGAGCGCGAGCGCACCCAGTGGTATTTCCAGCGGTATGTGCCGCATCTGCCCGCTGCGGGGGAGATGGTGTTCTTCGACCGGTCCTGGTACAACCGGGCCGGTGTCGAGCGGGTCATGGGATTCTGCTCCGACCAGCAGCACTCTGAATTCATCCACCAGGCACCGCTTTTCGAGCAGATGCTGGTGGACGACGGCGTCAGCCTGACCAAGCTGTGGTTCTCCGTTTCGTCAGCCGAGCAGCGCACCCGTTTCGCGATCCGGCAGGTTGATCCGGTGCGGCAATGGAAGCTCTCGCCGATGGACCTGGCATCGCTCGACAAGTGGGACGCCTACACCAAGGCGAAGGAAGAGATGTTCTCGCTCACCGACACCGACCACGCACCGTGGATCGTGGTGAAGAGCAACGACAAGAAGCGGGCCCGCGTCAACGCGATGCGGCACGTTCTGGGCAAATTCGACTACGACGACAAGGATGTCGAAGTTGTCGGCCAAGCCGATCCACTGATCCTGGGACGCGCGCTCACGGACTAGATCCCCAAAGTCGCTTCGCTCCCGCCCGCCGGACTAACCTGGGGTCAATGCGATTCCTCTTCGCGGTCCTGCTGTGGCTGCTGACCACCGCCGCACTGGCCGTGACAGTGGCGGCGGCCTGGGCGCAGTCCGGGATTGTCGACGAGAACGGCTACGTAGCGCTGACGGCACCGGCGGCAGCCGATCCGAAGGTCCAGCACGCGATCGCCGAGGAGCTCACCACCCAGATCGTATCGCTGGGTAAGAAACAAGGTTCGCGCGTCAACGAGACCCAGGTCGCCGCACTCACCGCCGCGTACACCAGTGGGCCGCAGTTCCGTGACGACTTCGCGTCTGTGAATCGGGTGGCGCACCAATGGGTGTTCACGAACTCCAGCTCGGCGCACCGTGATTCGCAGGGCAGTTGGCAGATTGACCTGGCGCCGATGATCAAGAGCATGGTGCCGCAAGGTCTTTCCATCAAGGCGCCGGAGACGCTGAGGGTCTCGGTTACCGATGACAATCTGGGTGGCCTGACCCCGGGGCGTTTGGTGCCGGTGGCACGCTTCGGCCAGCTCGTCGTGTGGATATCCCTCGGTCTGACCCTCGTTCTCGCCGGGCTCACCCAGCTGGCGGTGCATAGCCGCGCCAAGGGTCTTGCCGGGCTCGGTATTTCGGCGCTACTCGTGGGTGCGGCCGGCTGGGCGGGGCTGGAGATCGGTCGGCGCTACCTGGATCGGCCGTTGAACCGGATAACCGACAATCTCCGCGATGTGGCCGACAGCCTGGTCACCCAGGCGGTGAGCAACGCTCATCATTGGCTGAGCCTCACGATGGCCGCCGGTGGCCTGGTGATCGCGATCGGCGTCGTCTCTGGGGTGCTAGGCGGATTGCTGCGCCGCTAGCCGGATCTTCACCATGTGCTCCACTGCGGCAGCCCGGTCGATATCCGACTGATCGAAGCTTCCGTCGGGATTGCGTCGCACATTGTGATATTTGGCATCTCGAGGCACCCGCTGCAGCAGGTCGGCCAACGGTCCGGCGATCTGAGGTCCGGTAAACAGCTCGGCCGTGCCGTGCAGCTTCTTGCCGCGTATGAGTGCCGTCACAGGCCGGCCGTCTCGCAGATTTTTCGCCCAGGTCCTGTCCGTGAATACCGTCAGGACGTCGCCGTCGAGAACGTAGGTCGCGGCGACGTTGTATTCCGTACCGCTCTTACGTCCGGTGAAGGTGAACAGCGCGATATTGCTGCTGATCACGGGATGCAGTGGGCTGCGGAGCACGCCCTTGACCATCTTGTTGACCCATGGTGGAACGGTATTGGTTTCACTCATGCCGTCATTCTGCCGACGCGGCGCAGTGGCCGCATCGGGGATCGCCCTGAGATTTCGGCTCAGGGTGCGAGCTGCCGCCAGAGGAACTCGATGGCTAACGCGGCCTTGAAAGCGGACTGGTCGTTGTTGGCCGCTCCGCCATGGCCGCCCTCGATGTTCTCGTAGTACCAGACCGGTTTCCCGGCCTCCTGCAGTGCCGCGGTCATCTTGCGTGCATGTCCGGGATGCACTCGATCATCGCGGGTCGAGGTGGTTATCAGAACTGGCGGGTACCGTCGATCTGACGAAATATTTTGGTAGGGGGAGTATTTCGAGATGAACTCCCAATCGTCGGGATTGTCCGGGTCGCCGTACTCGGCAACCCAGGAGGCGCCGGCCAGGAGCAGGTGATAGCGCCGCATATCCAGCAGCGGCACCTGGCACACCAACGCACCGAACAGCTCCGGGTAGGCCGTGAGCATCACGCCCATCAGCAGGCCGCCGTTGCTTCCGCCCTGTGCGCCCAGCTGTGCCGCGGTGGTGATGCCTCGCACCACCAGATCCCGCGCGACGGCGGCGAAGTCCTCGTACACGAGATGGCGACCCTCGCGCATCGCCTGCGTGTGCCATACGGGCCCGTACTCGCCGCCTCCGCGGATGTTGGCCAGCACGTACGTGCCGCCGCGGGATAGCCACAGCTTGCCCAGTACACCGTCGTACCCGGGAGTCCTGGCGACCTCGAAGCCGCCGTAGCCCCCGAGCAGGGTGGGACCCGATCCGTCGGAACCCTTGGGGCGCACCACAAAATACGGAACCGACGTCCCGTCGTCGGACTGTGCGAAATGCTGAGCCACTTCAAAGGACTCACCGTCGAAGAAGGCCGGTGCCGACTTGATGGGCTGTACTGAGGCCTCCGCGGTGCTTGCTTCACCGCGTAGCAGCATTGACGGCTGAGTGAAACCCGAAGTGTCAAGGAATATCTCGTCGCCCAGGTCGTCGACGGCGACAATCTGTGTGGTGGCGTTCTCAGGTACCCCGGTCAGCGGCCCCGAGTCCCAGGTACCCGGGGTGAACACCAGGATCTCGCTGGCCACATCACGCAGGATCGCGACGGTGAGCCTGTCTTGGGTCCACGCGTAGTGATGCAGGCTCCGGTGCTCGTCGGGAACAAACACCGGGGTCACGGTGCGATTGCCGGCAAGGAAGTCGGCATAGTTGGCCGCCAGCAGCGTCCCCGCCGAAAACTCGACGGCATCCAGCTGCCACGGCGATTTGAGCTCGACGAGCAGCCACTCGCGGTGAACCGAGACGGAGGCGTCGGTGGGCACGTCGATGCGCCGCAGCTCGCCATCGACACTCAGCTCATGCACTTCCGAGTTGAAGAAATCGGTGGCCCTGCTGATCAGGGTCCGCTCGAAGCCCGGGGTGTCGTCAAAGCCGGCACCCACCATCACGTCTGAAGATTCACCGCTGAACACCAATTCGGCGTCGTCGACAGGCTGCCCGCGCTTCCAGCGCTTGACCAGACGTGGATACCCCGAGTCCGTGAGGCTGCTGGGTCCGAAGTCGGTGCCCACGAACACGGTATCGGCGTCAATCCAACCGATCTGAGTCTTGGCCTCGGGAAGCGCGAAACCTTCCGACACGAACTGCCGTGTTTCCAGATCGAATTCACGCACCACCACCGCGTCCGAACCGCCGCGCGACAAACTGACCAGCGCCCTGCTGTAGTCGGGGCGCAGCGCGGTCGCGCCGGCCCAGACCCAGTTCTCTCCCTCGGCGGCTGCCAGGGCGTCGACGTCGATGATGACGTCCCACTGTGGATCGTCCAGGCGGTATCGATCCAATGTGGTTCGCCGCCAAAGGCCGCGAGAGTTATTGGCGTCGCGCCAGAAGTTGTAGAGGTACGAGCCCCGGCGGCGCACGTAGGGGATCTGCGCGTCCGTGTTGAGAATCGCCAGCGCCTCGCCGCGCATCGCCTCGAAACGTGCCCCGGAAAACTCGCTGGTAGTTATCGCGTTGCGTTCGCGTACCCAGGTCAGAGGTTCGTCGCCGCCGATGTCCTCAAGCCAGAGATATGGGTCCGGGGAGCGGCGCGCCGAGGTCATGTGAGCAAGTGTGCCAGGGACCGCAGTATGGTCGGAGGTGGCCCGGGGGCGTAAATAAACACCGAGCAGGAGCTTTGTCGTGATACCACTGCCACGCGCGCAGGTTGTAGCTAGCGCGATGCTGCTGGGGATAGCAGTAGGACTCGGCGTCGGAATGTCGGGCACCTTGATCGTGCACGAGGCGGTCCGACCCGACCTCGTTATCGGTCTCGTCGTCGCGGTACCCAGCCTGATTGGGTTCCTGATCTTGATTGCGTCCACGCGCAAATGGATGACGGCGGTGGCGGCATTCGTTCTGGCGATCTCTCCCGGGTGGTTCGGGATTCTGGCGGCGATACAGGTGATTCACGGTGTCTGACAGCGAAAAGACGACTGACAAGAAGGTCGATACCAGCGAGTTGGTGGACCAGTTGGAGAAGCCCAGCCTCGTCGAGGGCGATCTCGCCGATCCGCTGGAAGTGCAGATCGATAACGATGCACCCGAGCCTGTAGCGGTGACCGCGTTCTCGGCCATGCCCGAGACGGACACTGGAGGCATCGATGGCGTCAAGATCAGGGACGGTCTGGATACCTCCACGTTCACCGCGTTCTCAGCGTTCAAGGACGACGACCTTGAACGAACCGGCCGCCTGGACACCGACGCGTTGCCGCTGACCCAAGCGTTCGACGTCGGCGCCGACCGCACCGGTGCGATGCCGGCGACGTCGGCCGAGTCGATGACTCCCGACCCGCTCACCGGCGCGGTACCCGTGGTCGCCGACGAGCCCGCCAAGCCCATCCGGGTTTTCGCCGAGCGAGAACCTGCGTTCCTGAAGCGCTGGGTGCTGCTACTCGTGCTGCTGGGGGTATGGATTCCCGCCGGCGCGATTGGACTACTGCTGTACCAGCATTGGTTCGAGACACTGCTCCCGCGTGACCGGCTCGTTTCGGTCGCCTACGTGCTGATCTGGGTGTTTACCTGTGTGTTGGTCGCGCTGCTGCTGGCCATGGTGGAACCGCGTCCGATAGTCGTCGCCCTGGCCCTCGCCATATTGACGGCACCGGCCATTTCGGTGGCGGCCGCAGGCTTCAAGTACGGATATGTGGCGTGCACCGCGCCCTCGTACCCCGGTGTCCAATCACTGTGCCCGGAGCCGCTGCGCACCTGGGGCATGCAGTACCGAGACCGCTGACCTACCCCGGGTAGCGGTGCCCTACTAGGGTGGGGATCGTGACTGCACACTATGACGTCGTCGTTCTCGGAGCCGGTCCCGGTGGCTATGTTGCGGCTATTCGCGCAGCCCAACTGGGCCTGAAGACAGCCATCGTCGAGGAGAAGTACTGGGGCGGAGTCTGCCTCAATGTCGGGTGCATCCCGTCCAAGGCGCTGCTACGCAACGCGGAGCTGGCTCACATCTTCACCAAGGAGGCCAAGACCTTTGGCATCAGCGGTGAGGCCACCTTCGACTTCGGTGCCGCATTCGATCGCAGCCGCAAGGTCGCCGAGGGCCGTGTCGCCGGTGTGCACTTCCTGATGAAGAAGAACAAGATCACCGAGTACGAGGGCGTCGGCACCTTCACCGATGCCAACACACTGTCGGTCAAGCTGACGGATGGTTCGGCCGAGACGCTGACCTTCTCCAACGTGATCCTCGCCACCGGCAGCAGTGTGCGGCTGGTACCCGGGACCTCGCTCTCGGAGAACGTGGTCACCTACGAGAAGCAGATCCTCACCCGCGAGCTGCCCGGGTCGATCATCATCGCGGGCGCCGGTGCCATCGGTATGGAGTTCGCGTACGTCCTCAAGAACTATGGCGTGGACGTCACCATCGTCGAGTTCCTGCCGCGGGCGCTGCCCAACGAGGACGCCGAGGTGTCGAAGGAGATCGAGAAGCAGTACAAGAAGCTGGGTGTCAAGATCCTCACCGGCACCAAGGTGGAGTCGATCACCGATAGTGGTTCCCAGGTCACCGTTCGCGTCAGCAAGGACGGGCAGGAGAGTGAGCTCGTCGCCGATAAGGTGCTGCAGGCCATCGGCTTTGCGCCGAATGTCGAGGGCTTTGGTCTGGAGAAGACCGGTGTCGCGCTGACCGACCGCGGCGCGATCGCCATCGACGAGCGGATGCGCACCAACGTGCCGCACATCTACGCGATCGGTGACGTCACCGCCAAGCTGCAGCTGGCCCACGTGGCCGAGGCCCAAGCCGTCGTCGCCGCCGAAACCATCGCCGGTGCAGAGACTTTGGAGCTCGGCGATTACCGGATGATGCCGCGCGCGACGTTCTGTCAGCCGCAGGTCGCCAGCTTCGGGCTGACCGAGGAGCAGGCGCGCGCCGAGGGGTACGACGTCAAGGTGGCCAAGTTCCCGTTCACCGCGAACGGCAAGGCACACGGCCTCGCCGACCCGACCGGTTTCGTGAAGCTCATCGCCGACGCCAAGTACGGTGAGCTGATTGGCGGGCACCTGATCGGCCCGGATGTCTCCGAGCTGCTGCCCGAGCTGACGCTGGCACAGAAGTGGGATTTGACGGTCAACGAGCTGACCCGCAACGTGCACACGCACCCGACGTTGTCCGAGGCGCTGCAGGAAGCGCTGCACGGCCTCGCGGGACACATGATCAACTTCTGATCTTCCGGACCCCTTCTCGCGAGCAGACGCTTATTGCACATGCCACCTGGCAGCTCTGTGCAATAAGCGTCTGTTCGCGGTTGAGGCCTTAGCTCCCGCATCCTTGGATCAGGGCGTTCGTAACCGTTGACGACGCGGGGACGGGTTCATACCGTCGCGTCATGTCGACCACTGACGAACTGCTTGACAATGCCAAGGCGTACGCGGCCAGCTTCGACAAGGGTGATCTGCCGCTGCCGCCGGGCAGGAAGATCGCGGTCCTCGCGTGCATGGATGCCCGGCTGAATCCCTATGGGTTGCTGGGGCTGCGGGAGGGTGATGCCCATGTCATCCGTAACGCCGGTGGCGTTGTCACGGAGGACGAGATCCGGTCATTGGCCATCTCCCAGCGGTTGCTCGGCACGGAGGAGATCATCCTCATCCACCACACCGACTGCGGGATGCTGACTTTCACCGACGACGCCTTCAAACGCTCGATTCAGGACGAGACGGGGATCAAGCCGCCGTGGTCCGCCGAGGCCTTCACCGATCTGGACGAGGATGTCCGCCAATCCATTGCGCGTATCAAGGACAATCCGTTTGTTCCGCGGAAGGACAGCGTGCGTGGCTTCGTGTACGACGTCACCGACGGAACGCTGCGCGAGGTTGTCGCAGTCGAGGGCTAGCGCGCTAGGGCAGCGGGTGTGCGCACCGGAGCCGGCCAGGGTAGACCCAGGTGTTCGCGCAGTGTCGACCCGGTGTAGTCGGCGCGGAAGATGCCCCGGCGCACCAATATCGGCACCACCTGCTCGGTGAAAAGCTCGAACTGACCGGGCAATCCCGAGGTGCTCAGGATGAACCCGTCGGCGGCCCCTTCGGTGAACCATCGCTCGATCTCGTCGGCCACACGCTCGGCGGAGCCGACGAACCGGGTTCCGAATGCGTTCAGGGTGCGGTACAGGAACTCCCGAACCGTCGGATTACCCACGGTGGCAAGGTGCTTGTACCCCGCGAGTGCGGTCCGATGGGTCTCGGTGCTCTCCGGGAAGGCGGATGCGGGAACGGGTCCGTCCAGGTCGGCCCCGATCACATCGACATCCACCTCGAGTAGCCACCCCGCCTGGTACTCGGGGATGAAGTGTTCGTAGACGGTCGATTCGACAGCTTGTGCCTCGGCGTCGGTGGATCCGACTACCACCCCGAGCGAGGGTGTGACGAGAGGAAAGCTGGTCCTTCCCGCGGCGCGGGCCTCTTGGCTGAGTTGCCGATAAAAGTTCTTGGCGCGGTCGATATCGGTCTGACCCGTGAACACCACCTCGGCGTGCTTGGCGGCGAAGGCTCTTCCCGTGGCGGACGATCCGGCCTGGAAGATGACCGGCTGCCCTTGTTGGGACGGCGTAACCCCAAGTGGACCTTTGACCTGATGGAACTCGCCGTCATGATTGGCGACGTGAATCTTGCTGATATCGCTATAGATTCCGCCGGTTCGGTCTTCGACAACGGTGCCTGATTCGAACGAGTGCCACAGGGTCTTGATGACGTGCAGCGTTTCCTCGGCCAGTCGGTAGCGCTCATCGTGTGGCAGGAAACCGCGGTCACCGAAGTTGGCGGCAGCCGCCTGCGCGAAGCTGGTGACCAGATTCCATCCGGCGCGGCCGGAACTGAGGTGGTCGAGGGATAACAGTTGGCGTGCCAGGTGGTATGGCGGCTGGAATGTGGAAGAGCCGGTGACTACCAACCCCAGACGCTCGGTAACCGCGGCCAGATACGAGGTGGTGGTGAGTGGTTCGAAGTCCTCGGTGGACTTGTGTGCCCAGGTGGCTTCCGGGCCGAAGTTGAGCCCGTCGGCGAAGAAGATGGCATCGAACTTGGCCGCCTCGGCAGCTTTGGCGGTCTTGACCAGTGTGTCCAGCTGATTGGCAGGGCCGTTCTGCACGCCGGGCAGCCGCCACGCGCCACCCGAACGCACGTTTCCGAATGCGAGAAGATGAAGTTGACGGGTGCTCATGGCGCTCCTAGAAATTGGTACCGGCGAAAGGCTTTGCACCGGTAGAGAACAGCGTGTCGGCGGTGTCGAATGCCCCGGCCGAATGTGCGGAGACCAATCCGGCCCGGCCCAGTTGTGTCCAGGTGCTGCCGCCGAGATAGACCGAGGCAAGGGCCGCGGCGTCGAGCGATACGTCCGGGATGTGCTGGGTGCGACGGACCTTGTCGGAACCTACGGCGAACCGTGCCGAGTTGTGTGGCAGCAGGTCATCCCGGACTTCGATCACCACGGGTGCAGTGTCCGCGTAGGTGCGGGCTGCGAGAGCCGCCTCGACATCGACAAGGCGCAGCCAGGTCTCGTCGCGGATGCCAGTGACCTCTATCGCACGGGGGTCGGTCACCAGGTGGGGAAGTGGATCGTCGACTGGGCGTGGGGCGAGTTCGATGACATCGACCAGATCAAGCCCGAGCAGATGGCCGACAAGCGCTTGGTAAGCCTTATCGCTATGTGCAACAAGATCATCAACGGTTACCGTCCGCGCGCTGCTGGTGAACCAGCTGGAGGTGTCCAGCGGCCGGTACCGTACGTAGCCGTCCTCGTGTGTGACCACGTACGGCTTGACGGGGTCACCTGTGTCGATGAGCTCGTGTAGCCGCCACCACTGCGGTGGGCGGGCGATGGATCCCGTCCACGCGGCGCGTTCGTAGATCGATGACAGCAGTTCCGCTGTGGCCGCGGTATCGAGCAGCGTGAGGGGGCCACCGTCAATCGCGTTCTGCGGCAATGCTCGCCGCCGCTGTATGCGGTACGTCGCGCTGCTGGTCGCGACGCCGTACCCGAAGCGCCGGTAGATCAACGCTTCGGAGGCACGCAGGCTCGCGACGATTTCTCCGCGCGCGGCGATATCGGTGAGCTGTTGGGTGACCAATGAGGTGAGGATGCCGCGCCGGGTGTGCGTGGGCAGCACCCCGATGTGTGTGACGGCGGCATGCGGAACCCGAGAGCCGCCTGGGACGGTGAGCCAGCTGGTATACGAATCGGCCCCGCCGACAATCTCCTCGCCGTCGAAGGCGCCCAAATATCTTCCGGTTTCCAGTAACTCGTCGACAGCGACATCACCCAAGGGCGGCAGCCCCACCATGGACCGCCAGAACACCGCGAAGGCGCGCTCGCGTTCCGCCGGTGTCTGCAGGAACCGGACGTCCGTCACGAAGCCTTGCCCTGGGTGGTATTCGCGAGACGGCCGAGGCCGTTGAGGCTGCGCGGTAACGGCCACTCATCGGTCAGTAGGTAACGCCCGATCTCCCGCTGCCGGTACGGCAGCGGATCGTGGGTGGTGTGCGTGCGCACATTGCGCCAATAGATATCCAGTCCAACGGAATTGGCCGTCGACCGGGCGCCGGTTGCCTGGTAGATATTATGTGTCACGTCCAGGGATATCTGAGTGGACACGGATTTGGCCTGGTCCACCCGGATCGCCAGCTCACCCCACTGCACTGCGGTGAGCGCCTCACCGAGTGCCAGCGTCTGCTCGAACTCATTTGTCACCGCGTCGGCAAGCGCGATTCCCGCGGCGATCCCCGCGGAGAGCTGGCCCAGCAGTTGCAGGTGGTACGGATCCTCGGTCACCTCCGTGGAGTGCGCCTCCGGCCACGGACGGCCCTTTTCTCGGATGTAGGTGACGGCGGCGGCCAGTGCGCCCTCGGCGATCCCGAGGTACAGGTGCACGAAGATCAGCTGGCTGAACAGCGTGCGGAGCCCGTCGCGGCGCTCCTGGTCTCCGCTGAATTGTGCGAGGCCAGTGAGTACCTCGTCATCGCGTAACAACACATTGTGGAATTCGACGCTGCCGCTGGCAGTAAGCCGCTGCCCCAGGTTGTCCCAATCATCGTTGAACCGCAGCCCTTCCCGGTCGCGGGGAATGATCGCATTGACCGGCTTGTCCTCATAGAGCAGCACGGTGATCAGATCCGCGACAGCGACACCGGTGGCGAAGGTGCGCTTACCGTTGACCCGGTAACCCTCATCCGTGTGGATGACGGTGATACCGGGGTCGCGCGGATTGCTCACGCTGCCTTGGAACCAGCCCTGCTCGCCGATCCCGCGTGCGATGTACTCGCGCTGCGCCGGGGACCCGAGAATGTAGGTCCAGACACCATTCGAATAGTGGTAGAGCAGCAGCTGGCCGATCGACCCGTCCGCGGCTGCGATGATGCGGCTGAGCTGCAGGGCTTGTCCCAGACTTCCCCCGGCGCCGCCGAATTCGCGAGGAGTGGCGAAGGACAACAGCCCGCCGTCACGCAGCAGCGCGATCTCGGCGATGGGACTCTGGTTGGCCCGGTCCCGTTCGAGCGCGGTCTCGGCAAGCTCGCCGGCGACTCGCTGGGCGACGTGCGTCCACTCGTCGAACTCGGTATCGTTCACTCCCTGATACGGGGTGGCTTCGGGGGCGGCGGCGATAGTCATTTGACGAGGACTCCTGAATCGGCGGCGGCTGAGGGTTCTGGCTCGGCTTCCTGCTTCTCGTGGATTTCTTCGTGCAGGACTTCAAGGATGCCGAGCTCGGCCAATCGTTCTTGTTCGTCCTCGGAAAGCGTTTGGATGGAACCGATCCGGGCCGCCACCTCGGGGCGTCGTGCCCGTAGGTACCAGTAACGCAGCAGCCCGGCGAGCAGGATCGTGCCGAAGATGAGCGGCAGAATGTTGAACGGGAACGTGGGCACAGGATAGAAGTTGCTGAAGATCACGTATCCGATCGCCAGGGTGGCGGCGACGGATACCGCCAGGCGGGCCGGAGTCAGTGCCTTGATCCGGTACAACCAGATCGGGGTGGCCACCACCACAAGTAGGTAACTCGTGAGAAAGCCCCAATTCGCAACGTAATTGCCGTACACGTCGAATACGAGACGGCCGACCGAGCTGAGCGTTGCGGTGACCGAGAAGGCTGCCGCGATGATCCCGATGAGGACGATACCCGCAATCGGGGTCTTGTAGACGGGATGCACGCGGGTGAGAACCGTCGGCAGTGCACCTTCATGTGCGAGGGTGAACAATCCGCGTGCCGCTGAGCTGATGACGGCGGTGACGAACACGATGAACGCGATGGTCACCGCGAGACTGATCGGGTAAATAGCCCACGCGACACCGGAATTCGTGGCGACCTGCGGGAGTATCGCGCTGTCGCCGTCGATGTTCCTGAACTGCAGGATCTGGGGGTAGGTCGCGAGGATGTAGAGCGCGCCGATGATCAACACCACGCGCAGCAGGGAGCGGGCGATGGTGCGGTGCGGATCTCGGGATTCGGCGCCCAGAGATGCCACGCTTTCGAACCCCGCGTACGCACCCACCGCGGTGACTGCGGCGATGAAGGTGGTGCTGTTACCGAGGTTGGACAAGGACCACTGTTCGGTATCTATGTGCCAGCCGTAGCTGACGTATGAGGCCACGATAATGATGAAAATCAGTGCGGTGGCGATTATTTCGAAGACGAGCTCGTACTTGGCGGAGATGGAGACTCCGCGGTAGGGCAGGTAGACGGCCACCGCGACTATCACCGCGACCAGCGCGAGTTTGAATCCGGTTGCTTCCGAGTGGATTCCGAAGGCTTCGAGGAAGGACTCGAAGTAGAGCACTCCGCCCAGGGTGCCGGTGGTGGCGAAGGTGATGTACCCGATGAGCAGGCTGAATCCCGCGGCGTACCCGACACCGGGTCCCAGCCCGTTGCCGGCATAGGTGCCCAACGAACCGGAGGACACCGTTCGTTTGGCTTGGAAGCTGATGGTGGTGGCGATCAGGATGACCGCCACCAGGCCGATGACGGCGGCCCAGGCGGCGCCTTTGCCTGCCGCCACGAACAGCGAAAACGGCACCGTCGCGACGGCGACGCTGGGTGCGGCCGCCGCCAGGCCCTGCGCGAAGACACCCCAGGAGCCCACGGCATTGCGTTCGAGTCCGTGGGATTCGGCGGCATGCAGGGATCTGCCGTTGACAGTGAGCTGACGGTGCGGAGCAGACATGCTGAGAAGGGCCCTTCGATTACGGGAGGTGAACTGAAACAGTCAGCGCGCAAATGAGATTGCGCGCCTAGCTACAGTCCGGGGCCAAGCGCATGAACCGATGGTGAGGTGCCGTCAAGAAGGTGTCAACGGCGCTCCCGGCGTCGTCGCCGGTACCTGCGACGACTTTCGTCGCGTCCTGCGCTTTTCTGTCCGATCCGAGTGAGTCGAGCTTGGCCTTGACCTGGAGTCGACTCCAGGTTCTACCGTGGCAGCTGTGAGCACAGATGCAGGGTTTCCCATCTCGCACGTCGCCCAGCGGACCGGTCTGTCGATCGATGCGCTGCGCTGGTTCGAACGCGAAGGTCTGTTTCCCCGGGTAGCACGCGATGCGGGAGGCCGTCGCCGGTTCAGCGATAACGACATCGAACGTGTTGAGCTGATGCTGCGGTTACGCCGCACCGGTATGCCGGTTCGCGATATGCGCAGGTTCATCGAGCTGTTGGTGGGCGGCGAAGAGACCCATGCCGAGCGTCTGGAGCTGCTGTTCGCGCAGCGCGTCCGGATCCTGGCGGCGATGGAAAGGCTTACCGAGGATCTCAGGGTCGTGGATTTCAAGGTTGCGTATTACACCGAGTCGGTCAACGGTGCCTCGGCTCAATCCGCTGGAGGAAAGAAGAACTGATATGAAGTACACGCAGATCGGTGAGCTGAAAGTATCGCGAATTGGCTTGGGCGCCATGTCGATGTCATCGGGGTATCAACCCCTCGACACGGATAAGGGTCCAGACGCCGATCGGTCCATTCAGGCCATCCGCCGTGCGCTCGATGTGGGAATCACCCTGATCGACACCGCAGAAATCTACGGCCCGTATGTCAACGAGGAGCTTGTCGGCAAGGCAATCTCGGACCGCCGGGATGACGTGGTGTTGGCCACGAAGTTCGGATTGATTTCGCATGCCACCGGTGCGACGTTCCAGCCGGATAGCTCGCCGGCGAATATCGCTGTTGCGGTCGAGGGATCGTTGCGCCGACTTGGGACCGACCACATCGACCTGTACTACCAGCATCGCGTCGATCCCTCGATTCCGATCGAGGAGGTTATCGGCGCAGTCGCCGAATTGGTGACGCAGGGCAAGGTTCGCCATATCGGGTTGTCGGAAGCGTCGGCGGCGACTATCCGCCGCGCTCATGCCGTACATCCGATAGCGGCGGTCCAGTCGGAGTACTCGTTGTGGACACGTGATGTCGAGTCCGCGGTGCTGCCGACTCTGCGGGAGCTGGGTATCGGCCTGGTGCCGTACTCGCCGCTGGGCCGTGGGTTCCTGGCAGGCGCCATCCGGTCGGCGGACCAGTTGGCAGACGGCGACTTCCGTAAGAACCTGCCGAGGTTCAGTCAGCAGAACCTCGACACGAACCGTGCGATCGTCGGCGCCGTGGAATCCGTCGCGGCCGAGACAGGGGCGACAGCGGCTCAGGTTGCGCTGGCCTGGCTGCTCTCTCGTGGCGAGGAAATCGTGCCAATTCCCGGGACTACGAAGGCCGCTCGTGTCGAGGAGAACGCCGCTGCCACGGATGTGACCCTCTCCGATGCGCAGTTATCGCAATTGGAGACTGTCGCTCCCGCGGTGGGCGACCGCTACAACGAGGATCTGATGGCCATGCTCGACTGGGGGCACCTCCCACTTGTGGGGGACTAGTGGTCCAGCGGGATCCGCAGCGATGACATGGTCGCGGCCAGACCGTCGTACTGGGTAACCAACAGTGTGAAGCCGATGAGCTGGCGACTATCCAGGAACTTCGAGAGCTCCTCCCACGCCTGGTCGGAAAGCGTTCTTGTGGTGAGGATTTCGTCGACGCCGGTGATGAGCGCGCGTTCCTTGTCGGAGAGGCCTTCGGAGCCGGCCCCGGCGAAGATGCGGTCCTGATGTGCGGCGTCGATCCCTGCGGACTTCGCGATCCGGGTGTGGTGCTGTAGCTCGTACTCGCATTCGCGTACATGGGCCACTCGGAGGATGACCACCTCGGTGTCTCGGGTGGAGAGCTTGGTGCCGCGCAGGATGGCGCCGGAATAGGCCAGCCACGGCCAGAACCGGGTGCCCGTCTGTCCGAGTGTGGTCGCCAGGTGCATTTCGGGAGCGTTGACGGCACGCGCCATGCCCTTGGCGATCAGCCAGTTGATGGGGCCCAGCTCGCGGAGCCCTGGGGACGGGATACGGCCTTCGGTGCTCTTGCTCACTGGCGGGCTCCTTCTTGTCGGTCTTCGCGCATGCTGGGGGTCCCTCCCGCTTGCGGGGGCCTCATCCTTCTTGCTGGACGAGGTATGGCGACACCGTACTGCGATGCTCGTCGAGGTCGAGTGCCCGGCCAAGCGCCGGGAAGGCACGCTGGGGGCACTTGTCCCGCTCGCAGACTCGACAGCCCACGCCGATCGGTGTCGTCGCACCCTCCGACGACAGATCAAGACCTTCGGAATAGACCAGTCGATGTGCATGCCGCAGCTCGCAGCCCAGGCCTATCGCGAACGTCTTACCCGGCTGGCCGTACCGGGACGCGCGCCGCTCGACGGTGCGCGCCACCCATAGATAGTTGCGTCCGTCGGGCATCTGCGCCACCTGGACCAGGATTTTGCCCGGGTTGCCGAAGGTCTCGTACACGTTCCACAGCGGGCAGGTGCCCCCGCTGGAGGAGAAGTGAAAACCGGTCGCGGACTGGCGTTTGGACATGTTCCCGGCGCGGTCCACCCGGACGAACGAGAACGGCACGCCGCGCATCGACGGGCGCTGCAGCGTGGACAGTCGATGGCAGACGGTCTCGTAGCTCACCGAGTAGAACGCCGAGAGTCGTTCGATGTCGTACCGGAAGTCCTCGGCCACACCGTGGAACTGTCGGTAAGGGAGGACGGTGGCGGCGGCGAAGTAGTTGGCCAACCCCAGCCGCGCCAGCTTGCGTGATTCCTCGGAGGTGAACTTGCCGTCGTCCACCATCGTGTCGATGAGATCGCCGTACTCCAGGTAGGCCAGCTCGGCGGCCAGCTTGAAAACCTGTTGCCCCCCGGAGAGGTGATTGCTGATCTCCAGTGTCTTAGTTCCCGGGTCGTACTTGTGCAGGACGCTGTCGCCCAGGTCGATGCGCCGGGCAATCTGTATGCCGTGTACCTCGGTGAGCCGGCCGGCGATCTCTCTGGCCAGGTCCGCGCGGTGCATGCGCATCCGGACCGTCAGATCTTCGGCGGCGGTGTCGAGCTCGTGTAGATAGTTGTGCCGCTGATAGAAGTAGTCGCGCACTTCCTCGTGCGGCATGGTGATGGAGCCGCTGCCGCTGCCGTCGGAGTACCGGTCCTCGGTGGCAGCCGCGAGCTGTGTAGTGGTGATCCGGTAGCGGCGGTGCAGGTTGACGATGGCGCGTGCCAACGCGGGATGCCCGGCGACGACATCGGCGATCTCGGCGGGGTCGACATCGATATCCAGGTCCTTGTCCTGCACCACCTCGCGCAGCTCGGCGATGAGGCGGCTGTCGTCCTGGGAAGAGAAGAACGTCGCGTCGACGCCGAACACCTCGGTGATGCGTAACAGCACCGCGACGGTCAGTGGCCGGACGTCATGCTCGATTTGGTTGAGATAGCTCGGGGAGATCTCCAGCATCTGGGCGAGCGCGGCCTGGCTGAACCCGCGTTCGCTCCGGAGTTGACGAAGGCGCCCACCAACGTACGTCTTGGACACGTTGACCAGCGTACGCGCCTTGCAAACTCCATCTTCGCAGTCTTGGCAAGGTCCCCCGATCCAATCCTGGATCCTCGTCTTCGCCGAGAAGGGTGAGCCAGATATCACGGAGCGATCAAGCAGGTTTGCTTTCTGGGCCTACCAGGATTGAGTCGACCGGCGAACATGGCTGGCTGAGCTGCTTCTCGCTATGACCGGCGCCACTGTGGCCGGCTGTTCGGCCCGGAGGTCACAAAGAGGGCTCCCAGCTGCTGATTAGCCATCTGTTCGCCCATTCGCACGAAATGGCAAAACCGGTCACCGTAGTTGCCCGCGTGAGAGTGCAGTAAATCTGTACACGCTCGTATCCTAAATAGCGTGCTACTCATCGCATATCGGGTGTGCAACGGGCACATACGCGGCTCTCATGCATGGTCTAATCTTTAACGGCCGGGAGCACCGCTGAGGTGTTCGGCGTTTTGCAATTGGGATGTATATGTCCGAGCATGGTGCCGGATGCGGAGATAGACGAGGAGGGTTACGATTCTTCGGCTTTTGATGCGTCTGTGGATTCCACTACTTGTGCTTGCGGTAATTGGCGCCGGTGGATTTACTGTGTCGCGGCTGCACGGCGTTTTCGGATCTGAGAACCGTCCGTCGTATGCCGATACGAATGTCAGTGATGCCCAATCGTTTAACCCCAAGAAAATGTCGTATGAAGTCTTCGGTTCGCCGGGGACCGTGGCTGATATCAGCTATTTCGACGTCAACGGCGAACCGCTATACATTCAGAAAATCACATTGCCGTGGTCGGTGAAATTCGACATCACCAAGACGAGCGCCGTGGGAAGCATCATGGCGCAGGGCGATAGTCACAGCATCGGCTGCCGTATCACCGTGGATGATGAGGTTAAATCCGAGAAGGTGACAAATCAGACGAATGCCTTTACCTCCTGCCTTCTGAAGGCCGCATGAGCAAGGAAGACGGCGGCAAAGTTCGATCGCACCGGCCGATAATGGCGACCATTATCCGCCGGGGGGCCCCGCTCATTATCCTGGGCTGGCTTGCGATCACTGTCCTGTTGAGCGTCACGGTGCCGCCGCTGGAGATCGTCGAAAGAGAACATTCGGTTTCGCTAAGCCCGCCCGATGCGCCGTCCGTCAAAGCGATGACGCAGATGGGGAAGGTCTTCCAGGAATCCAATTCCGAGAGCGTCGCGGTGATCGTGCTCGAGGGGGATCAGCCTCTTGGCGACGATGCGCATAAGTACTACGACGCCGTCGTTCGTCAATTGAAGGACGACCCAAAGCACGTGCAGCACGTTCAGGACTTTTGGGGTGACCCACTGACCGCTGGCGCAGCGCAAAGTGCCGACGGAAAAGCCACGTACGTTCAACTGAATCTCACCGGTCGCTTTGGCCAGGCCGAAGCGAACGAGTCCGTACTCGCCGTCCAGAACATCGTGAAGAACACTCCCGGGCTGCCTCCGGGGGTAAAGACGTACGTCACGGGTCCGGCGGCCATCGTCTCGGACATGGCGGAGAGCGGTAACCGGACGGTCATCCTCATCACCTTGGTGAGCGTCGGGGTGATTTTCCTGATGCTGCTCCTGCTCTATCGGTCCTTCTTCACCGTCATCATCTTGTTGTTCACGGTCGGCATCGAGCTGCAAGTCGCGCGAGGACTTGTCGCGTTCCTCGGCATGCACGGGATCGTGGGTCTGACCACCTTCGTCGTCAATCTGTTGGTCTCCGTGGGTATCGCCGCAGGTACGGACTACGGCATCTTCTTCGCCGGGCGGTATCAAGAGGCTCGCCAGGCGGGCGAAGATCGTGAAACCGCCTACTACACCGCCTATCGCGGGGTGGCCAAGGTCGTCTTGGCATCCGGCCTGACCATCGCGGGAGCGATTGCCTGCCTGCATTTCACCCGACTGCCCTACTTCCAGCCGCTGGGTATCCCCGGCGCGGTGGGCATCTTGGTCGCGGTGGCGGTTGCGCTCACCCTGGTGCCGGCGTGCATTGCCGCCGGCAGTCGCGTCGGGCTGTTCGATCCCAAGCGGCAGGTGACAACGCGCCGGTGGCGGCGGATCGGCACAGCGATCGTGCGGTGGCCGGGACCCATTCTCGCCGCCACGGTGGCGATCGCGCTCATCGGGCTCTTGACGCTCCCCGGATATAGCCCGAGCTACACCGACGCGAAGTACATCCCGCAGGACATCCCCGCGACTCAGGGTCTCATCGCCGCCTCACGGCATTTCCCGGAATCGAAGATGTCCACGCCCGACATTCTGTTGATCGAGGCCAATCACGATATGCGTAACTCGGCCGACCTGCTGGTGTTGAACAGGCTGGCCAAGGCGGTTTTCGCGGTTCCTGGCATTGCCAACGTGCAGTCCATCACGCGGCCCGAGGGAACGCAGATTGAGCACTCGTCGGTGCCGTTCATGCTCAGCATGTCGAATGCGAGTCAGCGGCTGAGTCTGCCGTTCCAGAGAGCACGCATGGAAGACATGCTCAAGCAGGCCGACGATATGTCGACAACGATCGCGCTCATGCAACGCATGGCCGACCTGATGAAACAGATGGTGGACACAACCCACCGTATGGTCGGTACCACGAAGGACCTGCAGGCGGATATGTCCACGTTGCGGGACCATATCGAGGATTTCGAAGATTTCTGGCGGCCGATCCGAAACTACTTCTATTGGGAGAAGCACTGTTTCGACATCCCCATCTGCTGGTCGTTCAGGTCCATATTCGATGCGCTCGACGGCATCGATCAGGTGACCGACAAGATGCAGGTTCTGATCGGTGATCTGGACGAGCTGGACAAGCTCATGCCGCAGATGCTCGAGCAGTTCCCCGTGATGATCGCCACCATGAAGAGCACGCGCGAATCCATGTTGACGATGCACAGCACAATGTCCGGCATCTTCGCCCAAATGGATGAGTCAACCGAGAATTCGACCGCCATGGGCAAGGCGTTCGACGCTTCGAAGAACGATGACTCCTTCTATCTGCCGCCTGACGTTCTGAAGAACAAGGACTTCCAGCGGGTCATGAAGATCTTTATGTCGCCCGACGGAAAGTCCTCGCGGATGCTGATATCGCAGCGCGGAGATCCGGCGACGCCCGAGGGCATTTCGCGGGTGGAGCCGATCAAGACCGCGGCCGAGGAAGCGCTCAAGGGGACCCCGCTCGAGCACGCCAAGGTCTCCCTGGCCGGCACGGCGGCGGGTGTGAAGGAGCTGGTCGATGGATCAAAATACGATCTCTTGATCGCCGGTGTGGCAGCTCTGTGCCTCATTTTCATCATCATGCTGCTGATGACCCGGAGCCTGGTTGCGGCGCTGGTGATCGTCGGTACGGTGGCGCTCTCGCTGGGCGCGTCCTTCGGGCTGTCCGTGCTGGTCTGGCAACACATTTGCGGTATCCAGATCAACTGGGTGGTGCTGGCCATGTCCGTCATCGTGCTGCTGGCGGTGGGGTCTGACTACAACCTGCTGCTGGTATCGCGAATGAAGGAGGAGCTGGGCGCCGGCCTCAACACGGGCATCATTCGGGCGATGGGTGGCACCGGCAAGGTCGTGACGGCCGCGGGCCTGGTGTTCGCCGCCACGATGGGATCGATGATCGTCAGCGATCTGCTCACCATCGGGCAGGTGGGAACCACGATCGGTCTGGGTCTGCTGTTCGACACCTTGATCGTGCGCGCGTTCATGACGCCGGCCATTGCCGCGCTACTGGGTCGATGGTTCTGGTGGCCGCTGAAAGTGGGTCCCCGCCCGGCCGGTGTGGTTCACGGCTGGAAGGGGCCTCGCCCACTGGTGCGTTCCCTGTTGCAGAGGGACTAGCGGAGCCGCATGAGAACCGAGCACTCGCGGCCGTTCATCGCGCGAACCATACGAACGCTGTCGCCCCTGATCATTCTGGGGTGGCTGGCGCTGATTCTGTTTACCACCTTGAGCTCAGTCAATTGGAATTGGGCGAAGGCGATCCCGGCACTGGAGACGGTGGCGGAGGAGCGCTCCGTATCGCTGATGCCACAGGATGCGCCGGCCGTGAAGGCCATCTTGCGTATGGGCCAGGACTTCAACGAATCGAACTCGGACAGCTCCGCGATGATCGTGCTGGAGGGGCAGGATCCACTCGGCGAGGATGCACATAAGTACTACGCGGAACTGGTCCGCGAGCTGCGAAACGATCCCAAACATGTGGAGCATGTGCAGGATCTATGGGGCGATCGACTGACATCCTCGAGCGTGCAGAGCCCCGACGAGAAGGCCGCGTACGTTCAGTTGAATCTCGTCGGCAATCAGGGCACCGCCCTCGGCGACGAATCGGTGGCGGCGGTCCGCGCGATCGTGGATCGGACGGCGCCGTCGGCTCCCGTCAATGTCAAGGTCTATGTGGCCGGTGCCGCGCCATTGGCCTCGGACATGCAGCACTCCGGCAACAATTCCATTCTGAAGATCACGGCGGTCACTGTCGTCATCATCTTCACGTTGCTGCTCATCCTCTACCGCTCGGTCGTCACGGTGATCCTGCTGCTGACGATGGTGGGTATCGAGTTAGCGGCGGCCCGCGGCATTGTCGCGTTTCTTGGCTACCACGACATGTTCGTGCTCTCGACTTTTGCCGTCAACATGCTGGTCTTCCTCAGCATCGCCGCCGGCACCGATTACGGCATCTTCTTCTTCGGTCGGTATCAGGAGGCGCGCCAGGCCGGTGAAGACCGGGAGACCGCCTACTACACCACGTATCGCAGTGTGGCCCCTGTTGTATTGGCATCCGGACTGACCATCGCCGGAGCCATCCTGTGTCTGCATTTCACGCGTCTGCCCTACTTCCAGACCATGGGTATCCCGTGTGCCGTCGGGATGTTGGCGGCGGTCGCGGTCGCGGTGACGCTGGTTCCCGCGGGCATTGCGGTGGCCAGCCGATTCGGGCTACTGGAACCCAAGCGCAAGCTGCGGGTTCAGCGGTGGCGCGGAATCGGTACGGCAGTCGTCCGCTGGCCGGCGCCCATCCTGGTTGCCTCGTTGGCAATAGCCCTGGTCGGCCTATCCACGCTCCCGGGTTATAAGACGAGCTATAACGACCGGCTCTACATCTCCAGCGATATCCCGGCCAATCAGGGGTTCGCTGCCGCACAGCGCCATTTCTCCGAGTCGCGCCTGACGCCCGACGTTCTCTTGGTTGAGACCGACCGTGATGTGCGGAATCCGGCCGATTTCCTGGTTTTGAACAAGCTGGCGAAGGCGCTTTTCAAGATTCGTGGAGTCTCTCGGGTACAGGGGATAACCCGCCCCGAGGGAACACCGATCGCTAACACGTCTGTGCCCTTCCTGCTCAGCTTGCAGAGTGCCGGCCAAGTACAGGCGACGCGATTTCAGAAGAAACGTATCGCCGACATGCAAAAACAGACCGACGATATGACCACGATGATCAAGACGATGCAGCGCACATACGAAGTGATGAAGCGGATGTCGGAAACCACGCACAGGATGACGACCCATACGCACGAGATCCAGCAGCTTACCGACGACCTGCGGGGCAGCATCGCGCTCTTCGACGACTTCCTTCGACCGATTCGCAACTATTTCTATTGGGAGAAGCACTGTTTCGACATTCCCATCTGCTGGTCGATCAGGTCCATTTTCGATGCGTTGGATGGAGCCGACGTACTTAACGACGGGCTGATCGTTCTCGTCAAGAACATGGACGAGTTGGACGCGATCATGCCGCAGCTGATGGTTCAGTTCCCTCAAATGATCGAGGTCATGCAGAGCATGCGGACCTTGATGCTCACCATGTACGCCACCATGTCGGGGCAGTTCGCCCAGATGGACGAAACCACTGACGACGTCATGGCCATGGGGCAGGCTTTCGACGCCTCCAAGAACGACGATTCGTTCTTCCTGCCCCCGGAGGTGTTCAAGAACGCGGACTTCCAGCGTGCGATGAGTTCTTTCATCTCGTCCGACGGAAAGACGGTGCGGTTCATCATCTCCCACAACGGTGACCCCATGTCGCCGGAGGGTATTACGCGGATCGAGCAGATTCGGAACGCGGCAGAGGAAGCGCTCAAGGGAACGCCCCTGGTGGGCAGCAAGATTTATCTTGCCGGCGCGGCATCGACCGCGAAGGACTGGAAAGACGGCTCGACCTACGATCTCCTGATCGCGGGGATCGCCGCGATCTGTCTGGTTTTCATCATCATGCTCATCACCACCCGGAGCTTCATCGCGGCGCTGGTGATCGTCGGTACGGTGGCCCTCTCGCTGGGCGCGTCCTTTGGTATGTCGGTGTTGCTATGGCAGTACATCCTGGGGATCAATCTGCACTGGATGGTGCTGGCGATGTCTGTGATCATCCTTTTGGCGGTCGGGTCCGACTACAACTTGCTACTGGTCTCGCGGATGAAGGAGGAGCTGGGCGCCGGCCTCAATACGGGCATCATCCGAGCGATGGGCGGCACCGGAAAGGTGGTCACCTCAGCAGGATTGGTGTTCGCGGCCACGATGGCCTCGATGGTTGTCAGCGATTTGCAAATCATCGGTCAGATCGGCACCACCATCGGTTTGGGTCTGTTATTCGACACGCTAATCGTCCGTTCGTTCATGACCCCGTCGATCGCGGCACTTCTGGGGCGTTGGTTCTGGTGGCCACAGCGAGTGCGGCCAAAGCCGGTGAGCGCTCTCCGTGAGCCCGTCGGTGCGCATGCGAGGGCATCTGCTGCGCCTGGAACCGATCCGCGCCGTGAGGATGACGAGCCGACCACGGAGCTTCCGCGGCTATCCGAGTAGTTTGTGTTGCCGTTCAAGCGGTTCCGCGTCGACGCGGCAGACCAACGCACGAAGGGCCGGGCACGAGAGGTTCTCGTGCCCGGCCCTTCGGGTTTGTCTAGGTGATCTCAGTACTTGTGGCAGGCGCGCACCATCTGCTGGAACACCGGTATGACGTACTCGATCCCCTGATTACCCCTGACTTGGTTAATCATGCTCACCCGCTTGTCCTTTGGTGAACCGAGGAACTCTTGCATGAACTGCTGATTCGCTGGCGATTGGTCGAAATACTGCGCGGCCGTGGGGTTCTCCGCGTGTAGCGCCGCATTCGCCTGATCGTACGTACAGGTGGTGTTCACCATCTCGTCAGTAACCGGGTCAGCGGATGCGAGACCGGCTCCAGCGCTCAGGGCCAGTGCCACACCGCCCACAGTCGCCGCAATTTTCGTCAGTGACAGTTTCATCATATTTCAATCGCCTCCTAGTACCGGCCACATCAACTCTAGCCATTCAGCCGAGCTCACGCCGCATGTCAAGCCCTTGCTGTCTTATCTTCCCAATATTCAATTGTGTTACTGCGTTGGTTATTTCCGCTCCAAAAGCTGGAGTAGGTAACCGCCGTATCCAGATTTGAGTAGTTCCTGAGCGCGGGCCGCGAGCTGGTCATCGTTGATGAACCCGGCCCGCCATGCGATTTCTTCGGGCACGCCGATTTTCAGGCCTTGGCGCCGTTCGATGGTTCGGACATAATCGCTCGCGTCTAGCAGCGAGTCGAATGTGCCGGTGTCCAGCCATGCGGTCCCGCGCGGAAGCACCTCGACCGAGAGCTGCCCTCGATCCAGGTAGATCTGGTTGATCTCGGTGATCTCGTATTCGCCCCGAGCCGACTTGCGCAGCGATCGGGCGATGTCGATGACGTCGTTATCGTAGAAGTACAACCCCGGAACCGCATAGTTGGATTTCGGCTTGGCCGGTTTCTCCTCCAGGGACAGTGGGACCCCGTCGATGCTGAACTCGACCACACCGTACGCAGACGGGTTGGCCACCCAGTACGCGAATATCGCACCACCGCTGACGTTCTCGAATCTGCGCAGACTGGTGCCCAACCTGGGCCCGTAGAACACGTTATCGCCCAACGCCAGCATCACCGTGTCGGAACCGATGTGGTCGGCACCGATGATGAACGCCTGGGCCAGCCCCTCAGGTTCTGGCTGGACCGCGTAGCGCAAGTTGATACCGAAGGCTGAGCCGTCACCGAGGAGTCGCTCGAATGCCGGGGCGTCGGCAGGCGTGGTTATTATCAGGATATCGCGAATACCGGCCATGATCAGCGTCGATAACGGATAGTAGACGAGCGGTTTGTCGTACACCGGCAGTAGCTGCTTGCTGACACCCATCGTTATCGGATGCAGACGAGTGCCCGAGCCGCCTGCGAGAATGATGCCGCGCATATGTGCTCCTACTCGACGACAAATACGAAGGGTTCGTTGAGTTCGGTTGCAGCGGGGACACTTTCTACGTTGTCCTGGCGCAACACGTAGGCCACCATATCGCGTATGTAGATGGAATGCCGACGGAATCGAACCTCGGGAAGCCGGCGTGCGGGCAGCATCGGTGAACGATGTGCCGCGACGAGTCTGTCAAGACGGTTTCGGCTCGCACCCCTTCGTGCATGGATATCGGGATCGCCCGCGGGCTCAGGCTGGCTCGTACTTGTATTGCCGCCTCCGATTGAGGCAGTTGTTTTACGTGTGGCAACCTATGAAACGGAATTCATTCAGCCGTAGCTGTAATGATGTTCTGGAATTTGGAGACATGCGTTCCCCCATTGTCTTGAGGCTATCCGTGGCGCGCGAAATCGGGTAATAATGACCGACAGCACTGATGGCAATTCTGCGAGTACAGACACACATCGGGGAGGTCGATACCGTCATGAAATTTGCCATGGCAAGTTATGGCACCCGCGGCGATATCGAGCCTGCCGTTGCTGTCGGGAGGGAACTGCAGCGTAGGGGTCATGAAGTGCGCATGGCCGTCCCGCCCGACTTGGTTGGCTTCGTGGAGTCGGTAGGGCTTTCCGCGGTGCCTTATGGCATTCATGTGGGGCCGCAGCTCGATGAATACCGAGACTTATGGATGTCGTGGACCCGTCATTTTTGGAGGGTCCAGGATCTGGTTGCATTGTGTCGGCAGGCCCTGAAACTGGTTACCGAACAGTGGGCAGAAATGAGTAGGGCACTCGTGTCAGTGGCAGACGGGGCGGACCTGCTGTCGACCAGCGTGGGTTATGAGGAGCCGGCGGCCAACGTTGCGGAGTTCTATGGGATCCCGCTGGTTGCCTTGCACACCATGCCGTGGCGTCCCAACGGTCAGCTCTTTCCGGTTCTGCCGCCGCTGCTGACGCGTACAGCGATGACCGCATACGACTGGCTGACCTGGCGGGTGACCAAGAAGGCGGAGGATGCGCAACGGCGTGAGCTCGGCCTGCCCAAGGCGACGCGCCCTTCGCCGCAGCGGATCGGCCAGCGCGGATCGCTGGAAATTCAAGCGTACGACGATATTTGCTTCCACGGACTGGCGGACGAGTGGGCGAAATATGACGGGCGAAGGCCCTTCGTGGGTGCGCTCACCATGGAGTTGACGACCGAGGCTGATAACGAGGTCATGTCGTGGATCGCCGCGGGGTCCCCGCCCATCTGCTTCGCTTCGGGGAGTATCCCTATCGATTCTCCGGGGGAGACAGTCGAGATGATCAGTTCAGCGTGCGCAGAATTGGGGGAGCGCGCGTTGGTGTGCGCGGGTGCGACCGACTTCAGCGGCGTCCGAACTTCCGGGCACGTGAAGGTGGTCGGGGTGGTGAACTACGCGGCGATCTTTCCGGTGAGCCGGGCGGTCGTTCATCACGGTGGTTCGGGCACCACGGCGGCCAGCCTGCGTGCCGGCGTGCCGACCTTGGTTCTCTGGACTGTTGGTGATCAGCCATTCTGGGGAAATCAGCTCAAGCGCATGAAAGTGGGGACGTCCCGGCGGTTTTCGACCACGACCCGAGAGTCATTGGTCTCGGACCTGCGGCAGATCCTCACCCCGGAATGTGCCATTCGGGCTCGGGCGATCGCTCCCCACATGACTAAGCCGCACGAAAGTGTCGGCAAAGCCGCCGACCTGCTGGAGGCGAGGGCCGCCAGTGCCTAACTCGATCGCCGCCTCACGGCAGCCCATGACGGATAGAGTTCCGCACGGTGACAACTAGACCATCGATATCATTGACCCGGAACGCATTACCGATGCGTGCCGGTCACCTAGCTGCTCTGTAAAGAACGGGAGGCGTCGGCTTTGTCAACATCCGTGCTCATTTCCGGTGGTGCAGGATTCATCGGATCCACGCTGTCGAACCGGCTCGTCCAAGCGGGTTACGACGTCGCGGTGATGGACGTCTTGCACCCCCAGGTGCACGCGAGAGGCCGGGAGATCGATCTCCCGCCCTCAGTGCGGCTGTTCACGGGCGACGTCACCCATGCCCCTGACTGGGATGCTGTACTGCGGTTGTTCGAACCCTCCCAAATCGTCCATTTGGCTGCGGAGACGGGTACGGCGCAATCGCTTTCGGAGGCGACGCGCCACGGCTTGGTCAACGTGGTGGGCACAACCCAACTCCTTGATGCACTGAGCCGTTCGGCACTTGTGCCGGACCAGCTCGTGCTGGCGTCGTCGAGAGCGGTGTACGGCGAAGGCGCGTGGAATTCCGGCGGACAGGTCTTCTATCCGCGCCCGCGCAGCCATGCACAGCTACTTGCCGGCGAGTGGGACCCGCAAGGACTCGCCGGTGAACTGTCGGAGCCGCTTCCCAGCTGTGTCAGCCGAACCGAACCCCGTCCGACCAACATCTATGCGAGTACAAAACTTGCCCAGGAACATCTGTTGGCATCGTGGGCGGCCGCGCACGACACCAACCTGAGTGTCTTGCGCCTACAGAATGTTTACGGGCCCGGCCAGTCGTTGACCAATTCGTACACCGGAATCGTCACCCTCTTCGCACGGCTGGCACGCGAGAAACAGTCGTTGGAGGTCTACGAAGACGGCCGGATAGTCCGTGATTTCGTCTTCATCGATGATGTTGTCGACGCACTCTTCGCTGCGGTGCACGCACCGGCGGCCGAGCGACGCACCCTCGACATCGGTTCTGGCACTGCAACAACCATTCATGAGTTGGCCCGTAAGGTCGCCGACGTCTGTGCGGCGCCCGAACCGGTTGTCGTCGGGAAATTTCGAGACGGGGATGTGCGCGCGGCAAGCTGCGATATCGGGCCGGCCGTCGAACAGCTCGAATGGAGCCCGAAATGGACGCTTGAGGACGGGTTGCACGCGCTACTCGAATGGATTGACAAGGACTGCCCGAATCGCTTTTGAGCTCGCCTTCGCGTAACCGTGCTGTGGCGGCCAGCGCATCCGCCCTGATAGTGAATCATTAGTTGTGACAATGTTTTCCAACTACATGTGGAAACACCGGAAAGCCTGATCTTAGACAGAGATGACGATACGATGACGCTCCCGGCGAAGAGTGGTGGAGGCGAATGAAGCTCGGTTCTGTATTTGATCCGAAAAATAACGCGCTGAACGCATGTCGACTCGCTTTGGCGACCGAGGTGATCCTCTTCCACTCGTTCCCACTGACGGGGCACGTCGTGGAATCGAAGGCGGTACTCCAACTGCTGTTCTCGGTGGGAGTTGACGGATTCTTTGCCCTTTCAGGCTTTCTGATCACCGCGAGTTGGCTCCGTAACCCCAGCGCGCGCGACTACTTCATCGCACGAGCCCTCCGCATCTTGCCGGGGTATTACGTCGTGCTGGCGGTGACGGCGTTTGTCATCGCTCCACTGAGTGTGTTGATCCAGGGGGGCTCTGCCGCGAGGCTGCTGTTCTCCAGCGCGCCGATCGAATACATGCTGAAGAACAGCGCGTTGATCCAGCTTCAGTTCGATGTGGGTGGGACACCACGCGATATCCCGTACCCAGGAATCTGGAACGCGTCCCTATGGTCGCTTGTCTTTGAGGTGATGTGCTACATCGCCGTGGCCGGGCTTGGGTTACTCGGGCTCGCCAGCCGCCGTTGGACAGCGCCGGTGATACTGATACTGGCAACGATTGCGGCAATCCTCCTGCCGCCGCTGACCTTCCCCGGGCTATGGACCATCCCGCAGCTCGCGGTGCGGAGCGCCATCATGTTCTCCGCTGGTGCGCTGCTGTATCAGTGGCGAGACGTGATACCCGCCCGATGGTCACTTGTGGTGGCGAGCGTCGCGATTGTGCTGGCCTCGGGCATGCTGCCCGACTATCGGGTGGTCGGTGCGCTCCCGCTCGCATATGCCGTCGTCGTTTCGGGTGTGCTGATCAAGAACAAGCGCATGAACATACACACGGACCTGTCGTACGGCGTCTACATCTACGCCTCGCCGACACAGCAGTTTTTGGCTGTTGCAGGTTTAGCCAGCCTGAATCCGTTTGCTTTCTTTGTTGTTTCGGCGGGTGCGACGTTAGTGCCCGCCGCATTCAGTTGGTTCCTGGTTGAGAAGCGCGCACTGGCGCTCAAATCGCGCCTCAAACGCAAGAAGGCCGATCCGACGGAGACGCGGGCCGGGCCGGTGGATTCGGAGAGTCCGGGACTGCGAGAACGGGCGTTGTCGCCGCGCGAGGACAGATAACGCAGAGGTGTCACCATGAAGATGTCGGTAGGCTGATTTCTATGGCGTTTCGGGATTCGGAGAATGTGCCCTGTTCTTTGAATATCAAAGAACAGCAAAGGATTTCGTGACCATGCCGCTCTTTCGCCTGGTGTTACAGCGTAAACCGCCGTTCATAGCGCGGCGTTATCCGTACGGGGGTCGTCGTCGGATGCTTGATGCGTTGGGCCCAGACCTGGCCCGAACGGTCTCGATGCAGGCCGATGACTCCGCACCCGTCGACACCCCGATCGGACGGATTTTCGAGAACGCCGACAACGTCCACAAACTGCGTCATTATCTGCCGATCTATCAAAGCGCTCTCGCTCGGACCGAGCGAATGCTCGAAATCGGGGTGGATCGGGGCGGATCCCTGCAGATGTGGCGAGAACACCTGCCAAACGCCACCATCGTGGGCCTCGATATCAACCCCGCGTCCGCGCAGCACGACGATCCCGAGCGCCATATTCATGTGCGGATAGGTGATCAGACTGATACCCGCTTTCTAGGGGCCGTGGTCGATGAGTTCGGGCAGTTCGACAGTGTTCTGGATGACGGCGGGCACACCCCCAAACAGATGATCGGTTCGTTCAGGTACCTGTTTCCGCGCCTGCGGCCCGGCGGGGTGTACATCGTCGAGGACGTTTGCGCTAACTACTGGACGATCTATCGCGACCAACGCGAATCGTTCATCGACTTCACGAAGTGGCTGATGGATGCGATGCACGCCCACTACCTGGAGATGAAGTCGGTCTACCAGATCATGGAGGACCACCCCAAGCGGGCTGAGGAAGTCCAGGTGCCGTTCGCGGCGACCATCATCGACCGGATTGAGGTGTTCGACTCCGTGGTCGTGATTCACCGCGCGGAGGAACCCAAGCGGCTGCCCCGTGCAGTATTCCGATGAGAGTGAATTTAACTCAAAGATGACTGACTCATCGCCAGGCAACGGGCTGCAGATATCTGGCTACATCTGTTCATAAGAATTCTTGACAGATACCGCCGAAAATGCCTTGCCCGCAAGGGGAGTGGTCAGTACCGAAACGTGTCGAAGGGGTCGCGGGAAGGCTATTCTTGACGCCGGGACGGGGTCCTGGCATTTTGAGATAGGGGCTGTTCTTGACCGTGACCGATTACGACACTCGATCCGCATATCTGGACCTGCTTCGGCAGGACCTCACTCGATACGGAGTCGACGAACTTGTGCCAGTGGGTTGGAACTGGCTGCACCGTCCCTTTCTCAAATTCGGCGACTACGTGCTGGTGCGCAAGCGCCCGTTCGATGCGCACAAGCGCGACTTGGGCCTGGACTGGCCGGCAGATGCGCTGACGATGATTGGAATGGGGCGGCTGACGAGTCTGCAGCAGTGCGTCGAGACGGCGCTCGCCGATGACGTGCCCGGAGACCTGGTCGAATGTGGAGTATGGCGCGGGGGCGCGTCCATCCTGATGCGCGCGGTCTTGGCCGCATACGGGGATACGACACGAAACGTCTGGCTCTGCGATTCGTTTGAGGGTGTGCCTCCTCCGGATACCGCGAATTACAAGGCAGACAAGGGAGATAGGCTGCACCTCGCGGCGCCCATCCTGGCGGTGACCGAAAAGAATGTCAGGGCGAATTTCCAGCGCTATGGTTTGTTGGACAACCAGGTGCGTTTTGTTCCCGGCTGGTTCAAGGACACGCTGCACGATGCTCCGATTGAACAAATCGCGGTATTGCGGCTTGACGGTGACCTCTATGAATCCACAATCCAGGCGCTCGACGGGCTCTACGCGCGTTTGTCTCCCAGAGGCTTTTGCATCATTGACGATTACCACGCGCTGGACTCGTGCAAGCAGGCCGTCACGGATTACCGTACGAAGCATGGGATAACCGCGGAGATCGTCGAAATTGACGGCACGGGTGTGTTTTGGCGCAAGGAATGAGGACCGTTCCGACTCCACTGCACCGGGACACCTGAAAGGCGTTAGAGGCCGTGAAATTTGTGCTGGCCAGTTATGGAACGCGAGGCGATATCGAGCCTTCTGTCGTTGTCGCTCGTGAGCTGCAGCGTAGGGGCCACGATGTGGTGATGGCCGTTCCGCCCGACCTGATGGGGTTTACGGAGGCGGCCGGGCTGGAGACGGTTTCCTACGGGTTGGACACGAAGACCTGGTTGGACGTGTACCGCAATTTCTGGACGTTCTTCTTCCACACCTTCTGGCGGGTTCGGGACATCCGGAGAATGTGGCGTCAGATGTGGGAGCTCAGCGATCAGTGCTGGGCGCAGATGAACACCACGTTGATGTCGGCGGCCGAGGATGCCGATGTGTTGTTCGCCGGGCAGAGCTATCAGGAGCCGGCCGCCAACGTCGCTGAATACCACGACATTCCATTGGTCACGTTGCATCACATCCCGATGCGGCCCAATGGCCAGCTCGTCACCATCCTGCCGTCCCGATTGGGCCGTCTGGCGATGACGGTATTCGATTGGCTGGCTTGGCGTCTGAACAGGAAGGTGGAGGACACGCAGCGACGTGAACTTCGCCTACCGAAGGCGTCGGCGCCCTCCCCGGAGCGGATCGCCGAACGCAGATCGCTGGAGATTCAGGGTTACGACGAGGTGTGTTTTCCGGGGTTGGCCGCCGAGTGGACAAAATGGGATGGCCTGCGACCGTTTGTCGGCTCGCTGACGATGGAGTTGACCGCCGAAGCCGATAAAGATGTCGCATCGTGGATCTCCTCGGGAACGCCGCCGATCTTCTTTGGGTTCGGCAGCATGCCCGTCGAATCTCCGGCCGCCGCACTCGAAATGATCGGCTCGGCCTGTGCGGAATTGGGCGAGCGGGCCCTGGTGGGCGCCGGGTGGAGTGACTTCAGCGATACGCAGCTGCCCGATCACGTCAAGGTTGTGGGAGCCGTCAATTTCGCGACGGTTTTTCCGTCCTGCCGGGCGGTCGTACATCACGGTGGTTCGGGTACCACGGCTGCAAGCCTGCGTGCGGGAGTCCCCACCCTGATCCTATCGATGGACCCCAATCAAACGCTCTGGGGCGGTCAGGTCAAGCGTCTGAAAGTAGGTACCACACGCCGCTTTTCGGCCGCTACCAGAGATTCATTGGTCGAGGACCTGCGGCAGATCCTTGCTCCGGACTACGTCGCCCGGGCCCGTGAGCTTGCGAGCGGAATGACGAAACCCAGCGAGAGTGCGGTGGCCGCCGCCGATGCCATGGAGCAGTTCGCGCGCTCGAGGTGTTCCGCGTGAGTCGAGGAGGCGGACCGCAACCGGCCGGGAACTCCACGCTTGGCCGGGTGTTCGACCCACGAAACAACGCGCTGAACGCGTGGCGGTTGGTGCTGGCGGTGAGCGTCATCTACTGGCATTCCTGGCCGCTCACTGGTCGAACGATCACCTACCGGCCATTCGAGCAGCTCATTGAACAGGTTGGGGTGGACGGTTTTTTCGCCATCTCGGGATTTCTCATCACCGCGAGCTGGTTACGTAAGCCCAAGCTTCGAGACTTCGCCATTGCCCGAGGATTACGAATATTTCCCGGTCTGTGGGTATGTCTGCTGGTCATTGCGTTCGTCATCGCCCCCATCAGCGTTCTCATCCAGCATGGTTCGGTTGCGAATCTGATGTCCTCGCACAAACCCATCGAGTACGTCCTCAACAACGGTCTGATGAACGTGTACTACGCCGGCGTCGACGGAACACCGCGAGGAGTCCCGTGGCCCGGTGTGTGGAACGGATCGATTTGGACACTGGTCTTTGAACTGATCTGTTACATCGCCGTGGCGGTCTTGGGTGTGCTCGGATTACTGAAACGGCAATGGGTTGTTCCGGCAGCCTTCGTGCTATTCCTTTGTGCCACGGCGTATCTCTCGTACCCGGTCTTCGCCGCGACGACCATTCCGCAGATGGTGGCTCGGTTCGCCGTCATGTTCGCGGCCGGGGCCCTGCTGAACCAGTACAAAGACGTCATCCCCGCGCGATGGTCGCTCGTTGCGGTAAGCGTCGTCATCGTCCTGGCCTCCGGTCTGTTGGAGAACTATCGAGATATCGCGGCGCTGCCCTTGGCGTACGCGGTCATCGTCTCTGGCGCACTCATTCACAATCAACGATTGAATCTGCGCAACGACCTGTCTTACGGCATGTACATCTATGCCTATCCCGTGCAGCAGCTATTGGTTGTCTTGGGTCTGGGCAGCCTGAATCTGTTGCTGTTCTTCGGTATTGCGACGGCGGTCACGGTGCCGCTAGCGGCCTTCAGTTGGTTCGTAGTGGAAAAGCACGCGATCTCGCTGAAGTCTCGGCTCACGCGGAAGCGCCCTGCGGTGGTCAGCGAGCCATCGGCGGTACCTGTGGATCGCGACGTTGGTTAGACGGCCCGTTCCTGAGGTTGGGGTGTTCATCGTGAGCCGAACATGCTATACAAGCCGATCGGCTTGTGAGCCACGGTGATTCGCATAACTTGGCATCGACTTACGTGTCCGGTTCCTCGCCATCGCCGTACCCGCGAATGCTATCGTTTCCGTTGTGGCAGATGAGCTATCGCTCCGTACCCGTATTTGGCTATGGGCGGTGCGCAAAGAATACGGGCTTGCGCGCAAGCTCTTACCGGATGTCTATTCGAATGATGCGCTGATCTGTTTCAACAGTCATGCGTTTATGGATGATCCGGAGTTTCAGCGCGCATATCAGCGCGGTGTCCGTGCTCTCGGTGGCACGGACTGGTATCAGTGGCACTGGCGGGTGCATGTCGGGTTGTGGGCCGCGGCAAGCGCCAGCAAGGTAGAGGGCGATTTCGTCGAGTGTGGTGTCAGCTACGGGTTTTTGAGCAGCGCCATCATGGAGTACCTCGATTGGGATCGGTTGGGCAAGACGTTCTACCTGCTCGATACCTTCGCTGGACTCGATCCGCGCTTCGTCAGCGCGGGTGAACGCGACGCCGGGGCGCTCGAGAAGAGCGAAGAGCTCGTACGAAACGGCATGTACGTGAGCTCGGTGGACAGCGTCAAGGCGAACTTCGCGCAGTGGAAGAATCAGCGTGTCATCGCCGGAGCCGTTCCCGAAACGCTTGAGGAAGTCGACGCGGACGCGGTGGCGTTCCTGCACATCGACATGAACTGTGCCCCGCCCGAAATCGCCACGCTCCGTCATTTCTGGCCACGACTTTCGCCGGGAGCGTTCGTGCTCCTGGACGATTACGCGAACCGCGGGCGTGACGAGCAGCGCCTCGCCATTGATGAGTTGGCACGCGAGCTGGGCGTGTACGTCGTTGCATTACCCACGGGTCAGGGTCTCATCATCAAGCCGCCACGCTAGCGACTAAATCCTTTACCCAGCCTTGCGGAGGGCGGCGGCTTCGAAGAGATCGGCCGCCTTCGTGACGCTTTCGGTGGGTGTTGTCATCCGGGAGGCGAGCTCGCGGGCGTTGGCGGCGCACTCCGGGGTAAGGATCCGGCGCAGGTCGGCTACCAACGATTCGCGGGTAGTGGACGAGAAGCGCCGGGCTGCACCGACTTTCAAGCTGCCGAGCTGATTGCCCCAATACGGCTGATCGGCCGAGCTCCACAGGATCAGGGTGGGAATTCCAGCGCGAAGGCTTGCCGCAGTGGTACCCGATCCGCCGTGATGCACGATGGCGCGTGAGGCGGCGAACACCGTCGCGTAGTTCACGGCACCCACCACCTTCACATGGTCGGAAGTTTCGATGTCGCCGAAGTCGGTCCCGCCGGCGCAGACCAACGCCCGCTCGCCCAGTTCTGCGCAGGCCGAGCTGATCATTTCGACTGTGTCGGCGGGAGATTCGACCGGGATACTCCCGGTCGCGAAACAGATCGGCGGTGTGCCCGCGGCAATCCACGAGGCCACGCCCTCATCGGCATCGGTAGTGAGTCCCATCGTGAGCGCACCCACAAAGGGGCGTTGGCCATTCCACTTCTTCCATTCGGCTGCCAGGCCCGGGACGCAAATATCGTCGTAGGCCTGGATTTCCAACGAGCCTCGTTCGGCGATCCGCCGCGGTGAGGAGCTGGTCGCTCTCGGCAAGCCCAGCTCACGCCGTTGCGCGTCCTCGGCGTCCTTCGTCGAGCGCCAGAACAACCATTCGGATGCGGCCGCTCCGGAGCGGACGAGAGCAGCGGGCAGCGCCGGGATCAGTCGGCCATTGGGCCGCATCGGAAAGTGGTGCAGCATGACCAACGGAATGTCGTAGTACTCGGCGACATTGGCGGCAGATTGTTCGAAATTCAGTCCGGTCGACAACAGATCGGCCCCGTCTGCCAGCGATGTCAGCGTCGCGCCTGTTTCTGCCCAATATCGAGCAATGGGTTCCCAGAGCTCGCGCAACGAGCCAACAGGATTTCGGATCACCTGAGCCCAGAAGTTTCGGAGGAAATCCTCGCGCAGGAACGCCTGTATCTCGGGGCCGTACGCGACTGTCTTGAGTCCTGCGGCCTGCGAGAAATCAATGAGGTCGGGCGGGACGGCCAGGTGCACGTCGTGCCCCCGGCGCAGCAGCTCGCGTCCAATACTGACGGACGGCTCGACATCGCCGCGAGTGCCGTAACACGCCAGCGCAAACTTCATACCGTTCCTGGCCCTTCAGTTGTGGTCGATGGTGGACCGAGTACTCGGTCATTATCTCTGGTTCTCCAACTGTCGCAAGGCAGTTCGGAGTTCGATAAGTAAGTCCGGAACTCGGAACTCTGTCATACTCCGTTTATGGCACGCAGTAATCAGGTGCGAAAGTCGCGAGACTGGGTCCTGTTCAAGCTGAACGAGCAGTTCACCCAGGGAGTCCAGAAGTTCATTTACCGGTATGCCACCGGCAGGCTTGAATCCGATGACGTCAGGTTCCTCAATTACGGTTACGAAGAGGATCCGGTAATGGATGTGCAGCTCGCGGCTTCCGATGAGCCCGACCGGTATTCCATTCAGCTTTATCACAGCACCGCCGCTCAAGCGGACCTCAATGGTAAACGGGTGTTGGAGGTCGGTTGTGGCCACGGCGGAGGAGCCTCGTACCTCGTGCGTACCGCGCATCCCGCCTCATACACCGGGCTAGACCTCAACCCCGTGGGTATCGACTTCTGTCGGAGGAGACACGATCTCCCGGGCTTGGAGTTCAGACAGGGAGATGCTGAGGATCTACCGTTTGCCGATCAATCTTTCGATGCGGTAATCAATATCGAATCCTCGCATCTATATCCACGCTTTCCGGTCTTCCTTACCGAGGTGGCACGTGTGCTGCGCCCGGGCGGATATTTCCTCTATGCAGATGCGCGTAGCTCTCAGGAGGTCGCCGGTTGGAAGGTGGCGCTCGCGAACGCGCCGCTGCGGATGGTCTCGGAGCGGCCGATCAACGCCGAGGTTAGGCGCGGGATGGAGAAGCACCTGGATCGGTGGCAATACGTGATCGACCGAGCGACTCCCGCACTCCTGCGCGGGTTGGTTCGTAGGTTCGCCCCAGCCCGGCGTGCTTACGAGGACCTGCGGAGTGGAGGTTCGGTGGAGTACCGGATGTACAGCTTCACCAAGGTCTAGGTGGAGCGGCAGATTCGTCTTGCGCCAGGGAATTTCATCGGTTGTCTACCCATCGCGTAGGTATAGTCGACCCATGAACGTCGTCGATTCAATTGAACGCGGTCTGGATTGGCTGGCGACGCCCAGGCACCTACCCGGACGCCTGGAGATGGAGACTCGGCGGGGGAGGCGTCTGGAACTCGAGGTTGTGTCTCTCGCGATCCGGATGCCTATCGCCGGAGGGGTCATGGTGCGGATCCCGGTGTTCATGATGTTGATGCCGGCCGGGTCATCGCCCATTGAGGGATCCCATGCTCGCTCCGAGCATCCAGATGACTAACTAATTTTCCGTAACGCCGCGCCACGTATCGCCTATAGGCCTGGTATATCGCCGACGCGGCGGCACCTCAAAGGCCTCCCCAGCATCTCTCTGGGTTTATGACTCGGACCTTGCCGGTGTCCGTGATCGCAGAACCTGTGAACTTGGTCTGCGCGACGTAATGCAGAACGGTATGGAAGACCGGTACGCTAGTGACCGAACCCTGCATAACAATGTTTTTCATGGAGTTTGTTGTGGCGTCGATGGAGGCCGTTGAGGTGGTCAAACGACGGTGGAAATCTGCGGTATTTCTTATAGATAAGAACTTAATTCGTAGTGGTATGTCACCACATTTACTTCTCGGCGGCTGCAGTCGTGGCACATCCTGTTGCTAGAACTGTCCTCCTGGTGTCAATTTGAAGATGAATCTTAATTCAGGTCGCCGTGAGTTCATTGGATGCGCACCAAGCCGTAACACTCTCGGCAAGACTCGCAATGTGGCGATGCCGACCTAGCCGTCTTTGAACTCGGAAAACTGTTCAAGCATTGAAGTATTGGCTACTTCTTCAAGCTACTTAATCAATACGCGCAGCAAGGTTTCATATTGGGTAACGCCCGTCTCCAGTTCTGGTGCAGTACTTTGCTGAATCGAGGCGATATTGACAGCAATCTAGTTGCTCTCGCGCGCGGACCGAAGTCCGACTTACGTGGCGGGCATAGACTTGGTATACTCGTGTGTGCAATCATCGCAACAGTTTGATGTATCTATAATGCTTTCTGACCTGGCTATATACTGAAATAATAAAATCATGGCTAATTGCTTGCAGTAGCGAACAGGGATGTGTCAAAGTTACGAAGATTAGAACTTTATGAAACCCCGTACGCTGCTATAAATTCAGTCGTATGTTTGCGATGTCCACCCAAGCAACCTGGAGAAAGCGTGAGCATCAATCCATTTGATGACGACAAGGGCAGTTTTTTCGTCCTGGTCAACGACGAGGAGCAGCACAGCCTGTGGCCGGGCTTTGCCGAGGTGCCCGACGGTTGGCGGGTGGTTTTTGGTGAAGCGGACCGCGCCGCATGTCTCGAGTACATCGAACAAAACTGGACCGATATCCGGCCGAAGAGCCTGCGAGAGAGATTGGCGCAGGGTGGGGGTCTCGAGCGCTGAACCTTCGGAGAGGGGGCAGTCGAATGTTGGAATCTGAAGGCGGTGCATTACCGCTTTCGCGCGGACAATTGGATATCTGGCTTTCACAGGAAAGCGGACTTGTCGGCGCAGAGTGGCAGCTCGGCCTTTTGGTTCGGATCGAGGGAAAAGTAGAACGAGTTCTACTTGAGCGGGCCATCCGTCAGGCAATGACGGAGGCTGAACCCGCTCGCGCGGCCTTCTTCGAGGTAAACGGTCAGATAGTTCAGAGGCCGATCGATCATTCGGATCTCGAGCTGGTCTTCGATGATCTGCGTGATTCAGATGATCCGGTCGCGCGGGCCCGCGAGATGGCATCGTCTATCCAACGCTCGCTGATGCCATTGACCGGCCAGCTGTTGAAATTCGCGTTGTACCGGACAGCGGAGGATGAGTACTACCTGTTCGGACTGTGCCATCACATCAACCTGGATGGGTTGGGCATGGCCGTGCTGAGCCGCCGATCCGCATCGATCTACACGGCGATGGTCGCAGGCGAACCCATTCCTCTCGCGTACTTCGGCACGCTGCAGGACCTGGTCGATTTGGAGTCGGAGTATGTCGCGTCCGGTGACTACGCCGAAGATAAGGAGTACTGGAGCCGCAACCTTCCCCCGGAAAGCGGGCTCGATTACCGGATGCCGCACGCCACGGAGGATTCCGACGGCTACAAGCCATCGGACTCCGCTCAGATGGCTGACAGCACGGTCGGCCAAATAAAAGACCTGACAAAGGTTTTGCGCATTCGCCGATACTCGGTCATCACCGCCGCATGCGCGTTGTTGGTGCGGGGATGGTCCACGACCGGCTCAGAGGTGGCCCTCGATTTTCCGGTGAGCAGGCGTGTCCGGCCGGAGTCCAAGACGCTCCCCGGCATGCTGGCCGGGGTGGTGCCGCTGGTACTCAACGCCCCGCCGGAATCCACGGTCGCCGAATTCTGCCGCCATGTTGACACGCGCATTCGCGAGCTGCTGAAACACCAGCGGTTCCCCGTGCACACTCTCGAGGACGGGGAATTCGGGCTCCGGGGCCCCCGGCATGCGGGAAATCGTGTCGCCGTCAACTTCATTCCGTCCAGACTCACCTTGGACCTCGGCGGTGCTCCCGCGACGGCGACGTTCACCAACCACGGCCCCATGGGTCACTTCGGGCTCTTCTTTATTGGAGCCAGTGATCAGCTGGTCCTCAGCTCATCGGGTGACGGGGAGCCGTTCGCGCAGTTCGGAGTGCCGAATCTGGCGGTCCGGTTGCAGCGCCTGCTATCTGAGATGGCTGCCGACCCAGATCGTCGACTTTCTACGCTGGACTCACTCGTCGGCGACGAGCGCGCCGGACTGAATGAGCTCGGCAACACGGCCGTGTTGACCCGGCCCGCGCCTACGCGAATATCGATTCCGGAACTATTCGCACAACAAGTGGCCGCCGATCCCGGGGCCGCTGCACTCACCTTCGCGGACCGCACCCTGACGTACCGTGAGCTCGATGACGCCGCCGACCGATTGGCGAGTCGGCTTGTGGCCCAAGGAGTGGGCCCCGGCGAACGGGTGGTCCTGCTCTCGGAGCGGTCGGCCAATGCGGTCATAGGAATATTGGCTGTACTCAAGACCGGGGCGGCGTACCTGCCGATCGACCCGGCGGTGCCGGCGTCGCGGCTGGAGTTCATCCTCGCCGACGCCGCGCCGATCGCGGCGATCACCACTGCCGGGCTAAGAACGCGCCTACAAGATTTCGACCTCGCCGTCATCGATCTCGATGAACCCGTCGCCGACACCGAACGTGGCGCCGTGCTGTCGGCGTCCACGCCCGGCCCAAGCGCAGATGACATCGCGTACATCATCTACACCTCGGGTACCACCGGAGCTCCCAAAGGCGTTGCCGTCACCCACCACGGCGTCACTCAGCTGATGGTTTCGCTGGATGCCGGTCTGCTCAACCCCGGGGTGTGGCCGCTCTGCCACTCCTTGGCGTTCGACGCTTCGGTCTGGGAGATCTGCGGTTCGCTGTTGCGTGGCGGCCGGTTGGTCGTGGTGCCCGAATCGGTCGCGGGGGCGCCCGAAGATTTCCAGGACATGCTGGTCGCGGAACAGGTCACCGTGCTCACACAGACCCCATCTGCCGTGGCGATGCTTTCGCCGGAAGGTCTGGAGTCCACGGCGCTGGTGGTGGTGGGCGAGGCCTGCCCTGCCGCCGTCGTTGACCGGTGGGCACCCGGCCGGGTGATGATCAACGCCTACGGCCCGACCGAGACCACCATGTGCGTGGCGATCAGTGCTCCTCTGAAAGCAGAGCAGCCGGGTTCGGGTGTGGTGCCGATTGGCTCGCCGGTGCCCGGGGCGGCGCTGTTCGTGTTGGACACCTGGATGCAACCGGTGCCCGCCGGTGTCGTCGGCGAACTGTATGTCGCCGGTGACGGCGTCGCGTGTGGATACATCGGCCGATCCGATCTGACGGCGTCGCGCTTTGTGGCCTGCCCGTTCGGGGAGCCGGGTACACGCATGTATCGCACTGGAGATCTGGTGTCCTGGGGCGATGATGGGCAGCTGCAGTATCTGGGCCGCGCCGACGAGCAGGTCAAGATCCGCGGGTACCGCATCGAGCTCGGCGAGGTCCAAACCGCGTTGAGTGCCCTCGACGGGGTGGATCAGGCGGCAGTGATCGCCCGTGAGGACCGACCTGGGGACAAACGCCTCGTCGGCTATATCACGGGTACCGCGGATCCTGTCGAAGTGCGCAGCACGCTGGCGAAACACCTTCCGCCCTATATGGTTCCGGCCGTGGTGGTGGTGCTTCAGGCGCTGCCACTGACCTCCAATAACAAACTGAACACCCGCGCTTTGCCGGCTCCCGAATATGGCGGCCTGGGTACCGACTACCGGCCTCCCGGTACTGCGGTGGAAGAGATCCTGGCCGGTGTCTACGCCCAGGTGCTCGGTGTCGAGCGCGTCGGAATCGATGACTCCTTCTTCGATCTGGGCGGTGACAGCATCCTGTCTATGCAGGTGGTCGCCCGTGCTCGGGCGGCGGGGGTGCTATGCCGACCGCGTGACGTTTTCATCGAGCAGACCGTGGCGCGGCTGGCCGTGGTGGCCGAAATCTCTGGTGGCGAAGCCGATGTCGTGGACGAAGGCCTCGGTCCCGTGGAAGTCACCCCGATCATGCGCTGGCTGCATGGCGTGCAGGATGCCGCTGGCTCGATCAACGAGTTCAATCAAACTCTCGTGGTGCAGGCACCTTCCGAGGTGACTGAGTACGACGTGACTGTCGTATTGCAGGCGCTGTTGGATCGGCATGCCACCCTGCGACTCCGCGTGCAGGAAGAGGTTGCGGACAATGGCGGCGGATGGTCGCTTCTGGTCCCGGAGACGGGATCGGTAGACGCCCGCGATTGCCTGCGTGTAGTCGACGCGTTATCTGATGAGGCGTTGGTGGCGGCACGTTCTCGGTTGAATCCGGCCACCGGATCGATGCTCAGCGCGGTGTGGGATCCCGGCGCCGGTCAGTTGGCATTGGTGATTCACCACCTGGCCGTCGACGGGGTGTCGTGGCGAATTCTGTTGGAAGACCTGAACATCGCCTGGGCACAGCATCACAGCGGAGGGGATGTGGTGCTGCCGACCGGCGGAATCTCATTCGCCCGCTGGTCGTCACTGCTGTCCGAGCATGCGCGTTCCGCGGATGTGGTGGGGCATGCCGATGCCTGGCGGCAGGTCTTGACCACCCCGACGCGGGTGTCGGCGGTGCAACCGGGTACGGACACCTATGCCAACGCCGGACGATTGTCGGTGTCATTGGATGCCGAGACCACGCGACAACTGCTGGGTGAGGTACCTGCGGCGTTTCACGCTGGGGTGCAAGACATTCTGCTGATCGCGTTCGGGCTGGCTTGGAACGAATTCCTGGGTGCCGGCGGAGCGCCGGTCGGATTCGATGTCGAGGGCCATGGGCGTCAGGAAGAGATCGGCGGGGCTGCTCATCGGCACCTTGACCTGTCGCGCACGGTTGGGTGGTTCACCACCAAGTACCCCGTGTCACTGGCTGTGGGTGAGCTGTCGTGGGCACAGGTGGCGGCGGGCGAGGCTGTTCTCGGCCAGGTGATCAAGGCCGCGAAGGAACAGCTGCGTGCGCTACCCGACGGCTTGACCTATGGGCTGCTGCGTTACCTGAACCCTGATGTCGATCTGAGCGAGTCGGAGCCGACCATTGGGTTCAACTACCTCGGGCGCCTGGGTGCGGGAGCGTCCGACCTCTCCGAGGAATTCTGGCGGATAAGCCAAGACAGTCTGTCGATGACCGATGTGGCCGCGGCGATTTCGATGCCGTTGGCGCACTCGGTGGAGCTCAACGCCGGAACAATGGATACCGAGTCTGGTCCTGAGCTCCGCGCCAACTGGTCCTGGGCACCTTCGGTGCTGGACGGTGCGCAGGCTGATCGGTTGAGCCAGTTGTGGTTCGACGCGTTGGCCGGGATCTGCGCACATGTGCGTTCCGGCGGAGGCGGACTGACGCCGTCCGATGTGTCACCGGCCCGACTGACCCAACAGCAGATCGATACGTTGGTGCAGCAGTACGAGATCGCCGACGTCCTCCCGCTGACCCCGCTACAGCAAGGGCTGCTGTTCCAGGCCGGTTTTGCTGAGGCAACTGGGGATTCGGTTGACGATGACGTGTATGCGGTGCAGCTGGCTCTTACCGTGACCGGTCCTCTTGATCCGGGCCGTCTGCACGATGCGGTTTACACCGTGGTGAAACGACACCCGAATCTTGCTGCTCGATTCAGCGAGGAGTACGGGGAGCCGGTGCAGATTATGCTTGCCGAGCCCGTAATCGCTTGGCAGCATGTTGAATTGAACGGCGATGTCGATGAGCAGGTGGAGCAGCTGTGCGCTGCCGAGCGTGCCGCGGTCTGCCAGATTTTCACCGAACCGGTCTTCCGGGCGACGCTCATCTCGGGGCTCGGCGGTCCAGCTGAGAACCGGCACCGGCTCGTGTTGACCGCGCACCACATCGTGATCGACGGCTGGTCGCTGCCGATCCTGTTGCAGGAAATCTTCACCGCCTACTACGGGCAGCGCTTGCCCACGGCTACGCCGTATCGCAACTTCGTCACCTGGTTGGCAGGGCAGGATCGCGATGCGGCGCAAGCGGTATGGGGCGCAGCTCTCGACGGCTTCGAGACCCCCACACTCGTGGGTTCGCTCGCCACGGCAGGACGCCGAGGTGTCGAGTCCTACCGGATGTCCGAGCAGGTCACCCGGTCACTCACCGAGCTGGCCCGCGCACAGCGCACCACTGTCAACACGGTGCTGCAAGCCGCGTGGGCTCAAGTGCTGACATGGCTGACCGGTCAGCATGACGTCGCATTCGGCACCGCGGTGTCGGGCCGCCCCGCCGACTTGGCCGGAGCGGACTCGATAGTCGGCCTGCTGATCAACACGGTGCCGGTGCGCGCGAACATCACCGCGGCCACCACCGTCGCCGATCTTCTGGATCAGCTGCAACGTACCCACAACGACACCGTCGAGCACGAGCACCTGGCGCTCAACGAGATTCACCACGCCGTTGGTCTCGACCGACTTTTCGACACCCTTTTTGTGTACGAGAACTACCCGATCGACGCGGGCGCTCTGTTGGGTGTGCAGGAGTTGGCCATCACCGACTTCACCAGCCGTGAATACAACCACTACCCGTTGTCGGTCGTGGCCATGCCGGGCCACGAGTTGGGTCTACGTGTCGAATTCGATACGGATGTATTCGAATTGGCCGATATCGAGACCCTTGTCGACAGGCTGCGTCAGGTGCTCACGGCCATGACTGCCGATCCCGCCACACGACTGTCCTCCATCGATCTGCTGGATTCCGGTGAACACGACCGGTTGGACCAGTGGGGTAACCGCGCGGTGCTGACCCGTCCGGAATCGGTATTGACGTCGATTCCGGAGCTCTTCGCCGCACAGGTCGCGCGCGCCCCGGAGGCGGTCGCGATCACTTGTGGCGAGAGGTCTTGGACCTACGGCGAATTGGATGCGAAAGCCAACCGGTTGGCGAACCATTTGGCCGGCTGCGGTGCCGGCCCGGGTGAGCGGGTGGCGCTGCTGCTTCCCCGTACCGGTGAGGCGATCGCCGCGATCCTGGCCGTGCTGAAGACCGGGGCGGCGTATCTGCCGATCGACCCGGCGCACCCGGACTCGCGGATCGAGTTCGTGCTGCGCGACGCAGCGCCGATCGCCGCGGTCACGGCAGCGGACCTGTTGCCGCGGCTTAGCGCGTCCGGTGTGCCCGCGATCGATATCGACGATCCTGCCGTGAACATGCAGCCGGACACCGCATTGCCCCTACCGGCCGTGGACGACATCGCGTACATCATTTACACCTCGGGGACCACCGGCGCACCCAAGGGTGTTGCGGTCACCCACCGCAATGTCGCCCAGCTGTTGGAATCGCTTGACGCTGAACTGGCCTTGGGGCAGGTCTGGACGCAATGCCATTCTCTGGCCTTCGACTACTCGGTGTGGGAAATCTGGGGTGCGCTGCTCTACGGCGGGCGACTGCTCATCGTGCCCGACGCGGTCGTCCGCTCCCCGGAAGAGCTGCACGCCTTGCTCGTGAGCGAGCAAGTCAGTGTCCTGAGTCAGACGCCTTCGGCGTTCTACGCGTTGCAAACCGCCGATGCGCTGCAGCCCGAAATGGGGCAGCAGCTCAAACTGCAGACAGTGGTATTCGGTGGAGAAGCGCTTGAACCGCAGCGCCTTTCCTCTTGGTTCGATAGCCACCCGGGGCTGCCGCGCATGATCAACATGTACGGCATCACCGAGACGACAGTGCACGCCTCGTTCCGCGAGATCGGTGACGGGGATGTCGATAGCAACAGCAGCCCAATCGGCGTGCCGTTAGAGCATCTCGCCTTCTTCGTTCTGGATGGCTGGCTGCGACAGGTGCCGGTGGGCGTCGTCGGTGAGTTGTACGTGGCAGGTTCCGGCCAGGCGAGCGGATACCTCGGCCGTTCGGATCTGACGACAACCCGGTTCGTCGCATGCCCATTCGGGGCGCCAGGCTCGCGGATGTACCGCACCGGGGACCTGGTGCAGTGGGGCGAAGACGGACAGCTGCGGTACGTGGGACGTGCCGACAAGCAGGTGAAGATCCGCGGGTACCGCATCGAACTCGGTGAGGTCCACGCGGCACTCGCCCGCGTGGACGGCGTAGACCAGGCGGCGGTGATCGCCCGCGAGGACCGCCCCGGCGACAAACGACTGGTCGGCTACTTCACCGAATCCGTCACCGGGACTTTGGATCCCGCCACAGTGCGTGCCGCGCTGGTCGAGCGCCTCCCTGCTTATATGGTTCCGACCGCAGTCGTGCTGTTGGACGCCTTGCCGTTGACTGTCAATGGCAAGCTCGACACCCGTGCGCTGCCGGCACCCGAGTATCAGGATGCCGACCACTACCGTGCCCCAGCGGACGCGATCGAGGAGATCCTGGCCGGTATCTATGCCCAGGTGCTGGGTGTCGAGCAGATCGGGGTCGACGATTCGTTCTTCGACCTTGGCGGCGACAGCATTTCGTCCATGCAGGTGGTGGCTCGTGCGCGAGCTGCTGGTCTGCTGCTGCGGCCGCGCGATATCTTCGTAGAGCAGACCGTGGCACGGCTGGCCCACGTAGCCACGTTTGCCGACGGTCAGACTGCCATCGTCGACGCGGGCACCGGTGCGGTGGTGGCCACCCCGATCATCCGGTGGCTGCACGGGCTCGGCAATCCGAGTGGCTCTGTGGCCGAGTTCAACCAGACGGTCGTGCTGCAAGCTCCCGCGGGAGTCACCGACGACGATGTGGTCACCGTGCTGCAGGCCCTGCTGGATCGGCATGCCACCCTAAGGTTGCGCGCGGAAGGCAATGGCGAAACCGGTAGCGCCGCGGGATGGTCGCTGACCGTGCCCGAGGCGGGATCGGTTGATGCACGTGAGTGCCTGCTGTCGGTGGATGTGCTCTCCGATGAGGCGCTGTTGGAGGCCCGGTCGCGTTTGAACCTCGCCACCGGGTCGATGCTCAGCGGGTTGTGGGAACGCGGCCGCAGCAGGCTGATATTGATCGTCCACCATCTGGCGGTTGACGCGGTTTCATGGCGAATTCTCTTGGAAGACTTCAACATCGCCTGGGCGCAGCATCATGGCGGTCAGCCGGTGGAGCTGCCGTCCGGCGGGACATCGTTCGCCCGGTGGGCGACGCTGCTCGACGAGCGCGCGCGCTCTGCCGACGTGGTGGCGTTGGCAGACACCTGGCGGCAGGTGGAGGCGATTCCGGCCGCGCTCCCGGCGGTGCAACCCACGATGGATACATACGCCAGCGCGGGACAGTTATCGGTATCGCTGGACTCCGACCTCACTCGACAGCTCCTGGGTGAGGTGCCCACTGCGTTCCACGCTGGGGTGCAAGACATTCTGCTGATCGCATTCGCCTTGGCGTGGAACGAATTCCTTGGCTCGGGTGGCACGCCGATCGGCATCGACGTCGAAGGACACGGCCGTCAGGAAGAGCTCGGCGACGCCGATCTCTCGCGCACAGTGGGCTGGTTCACCAGTAAGTACCCGGTGTCGTTGGCAGTGGCTGAGCTGTCGTGGGCACAGGTGGTGGCCGGCGATGCTGCTCTAGGTCCAATCATCAAGGGCGCCAAGGAACAACTGCGCGCCTTGCCGGACGGACTGACCTATGGGCTGCTGCGGTACTTGAACTCTGATGTCGACGTCGCAGGCCCGGACCCGGCGATCGGATTCAACTACCTGGGCAGGCTCGGCGCCGGTGGTGCCGACCTCACCGATGATCTGTGGCGGATTGACCAGGACGGGGTGTCGATCACCGCCGCGGCGACGGCAGTGCCCACACCGTTGGGACACACCGTCGAACTCAACGCCGGTGTGATGGAAGGCGCCTCGGCCGACTCAGGTCGTTTGCATGCGACCTGGACGTGGGCGCTCTCGGCGTTGAGCCACGACCAGATCGACAGGATCAGTCGGCTCTGGTTCGACTCGCTGGCCGGGATCTGCGCGCATGTGCGTGCCGGTGGTGGCGGCCTGACTCCGTCCGATGTCGTGCCGGCCCGACTGAGCCAGCGGCAGATCGACGAGCTACACGAACAACATCAGATCGCCGACGTGTTGCCGTTGACCCCGCTGCAGCAGGGACTGTTGTTCCACTCGAATCTGGCGCCAGACGCCGGCCCAGATGGTCTGGACGGCAGCGATGACCTCTATGCGGTGCAGCTAGATGTCGCGTTGAGCGGCCCGCTCGATCCGCAACGGTTACGCGAGGCGGTGCACACCGCGATCAAACGTCGCCCGAACGTGGTGGCGACGTTCTACGAAGAGTTCGGCGAGCCGGTGCAGCTCATCCCCGCTGATCCCGAGCTGGCGTGGCAATTTGTCGAGCTGGACGGCGCTGATGTCGAGGAGCAGGTCGAACTACTCGCGGCCACCGAACGGGCGGCGGTATGCGACCTGACTGGCCAACCGGCCTTCCGGGCAGCGTTGGCCAGGACCGGAGCAGACCAGTACCGGTTCTTGCTCACCAATCACCACATCGTGCTCGATGGATGGTCCAAGCCGATCCTGCTGCAGGAGATCTTCGCCAGCTACTTCGGTGAGCGCTTGCCTGCGCCGGTGTCGTACCGCCGGTTTGTCACCTGGCTGGCCGGACAGGACAACACCGCGGCAAGATCGGCCTGGCACAAGGTGTTTGACGGTTTCGAGACTCCGACGCTCGTCGGACCGGCGGGCCGGATGACGCTTGGACGGCGAGGCGTCGAATCCTTCCAGGTATCCGCCGAGACCACGCAGGCCCTCGGCGAACTGGCGCGCTCCTGCCGAACCACGGTCAGCACGGTGTTGCAGGCCGCGTGGGCGCAACTGCTGATCTGGCTGACCGGCCAGCACGACGTCGCCTTCGGCACCGCAGTGTCGGGCAGGCCGACCGATCTCGTAGGCGCGGAATCGATGGTGGGCCTGTTGATCAACACGGTGCCGGTCCGCGCAACCATCACTCCTACCACTACCATCGCCGACCTGTTGAACCAGCTGCAAGGCGCCTACGGAGACACGTTGGAGCATCAGCACCTGGCGCTCAACGAGATTCACCATGTCGTCGGACACGACCAGCTGTTCGACACGATGTTCGTATACGAGAACTACCCGATCGACACGGCCGCACTGTCGCGGGTGCACGAGTTATCGATCACCGCGTTCAGCAATCGTGAATACAACCACTATCCGCTGGCGGTTCAGGCGACACCGGGGCACGAGCTGGGTCTTCGCGTCGAATTCGACACCGATGTCTTCGACGTCGTCCGTATTGGGAAGTTGGTCAAGAGGTTCCAGCGCGTGCTGGAGGCCATGACATCCGATGTAAAAGGGAAGCAGAAGGAGCCGTCATGAGCGCCGACCCCAGCCGGACGTTGTTGTCGATGGATCTTCTCGACGACGGTGAGCACGACCGACTCGACGAGTGGGGTAACCGGGCGGTACTCACCGAGCCCGCGCCCGTGGCGGTCTCGATCCCGGTGCTGTTCGACACGCAGGTGGAGCGCGCTCCGGAGACCGTGGCGTTGGTATGCAGAGACCGGTCGTGGACCTACCGCCAGCTGGACCAGGTGACCAATCGCTTGGCCCACCTGTTGGCCGGGCAGGGTGCGGGCCCGGGTGAGGTTGTGGCGCTGCTAGTTCCGCGTTCGGGCGAGGCAATCATCGGGCTTTTGGCGGTGCTCAAGACCGGCGCGGCATATCTGCCGATCGACCCCGCCCATCCGGACGAACGCATCAGGTTCATGGTCTCTGATGCGGAACCGATAGCGACACTGACCACCTCGGACTTGAGCTCGCGGTTCGACGGACTCGATGTGCCGGTTGTCGAGATCGACGATCCGGTGGTCGACGGCCAACCAAGCTCTGCGCTTTCGGCACCGGAACCCGATGACCTCGCCTACATGACCTACACCTCTGGCACGACGGGTGTGCCCAAGGCGGTGGCGGTCACCCATCACAACGTCACCCAGTTGGTGGATGCGGTGCGTGCCGATCTGCCCGCCGGGCCGGGGCAAGTGTGGTCGCAGTGGCATTCGCTGGTCTTCGATGTTTCAGTGTGGGAGATATGGGGCGCGCTGTTGCACGGTGGCCGGCTGGTGGTGGTACCCGAATCGATCGCATCCTCGCCGGACGATCTCCACGATCTGTTGATCAATGAAAAAGTCAGCGTCCTCTGCCAAACCCCTTCGGCAGCAGGGATGTTGTCGCCGGAACGGTTGGAGTCGACAACTCTCATCGTCGCCGGTGAAGCCTGCCCGACCGAGCTGGTGGATCGATGGGCCACAAGCGGACGAACGATGATCAACGCTTACGGTCCGACCGAATCGACGATCTATGCGGCGATGAGCGGACCGCTGACACCGGGATCCAATGTGGCTCCGATTGGTTCGCCGGTGCCCGGGGCGGCGCTGTTCGTTCTGGACAAGTGGCTGCGACCGTCGCCGGAGGGCGTGGTCGGCGAACTGTATGTGGCCGGTAATGGGGTGGCGTCCGGGTACGCGCATCGCTCCGGGCTGACCGCATCGCGGTTCCTTGCCTGCCCGTTCGGTGGCCCGGGCGCGCGGATGTACCGCACCGGCGACCTGGTGCAGTGGGGTGAGGACGGCCAGCTGCAGTATCTGGGCCGCGCGGACGAGCAGGTGAAAATCCGCGGCTATCGCATCGAACTCGGGGAGATCCAGGCAGCACTGGCGCGGCTGGATGGGGTGGAGCAGGCGGTGGTGATCGCCCGTGAGGACCGCCCCGGCGACAAGCGCCTCGTCGGCTACATCATGGGAAACGCCGATCCGCTCGAAGCCCGCACCGCACTCGCCGAACGACTGCCGGCGTATATGGTTCCGGCCTCAGTGGTGGTGCTCGAGACTCTGCCATTGACGGTGAACGGCAAATTGGACAAGCGCGCCCTACCGGCACCCGAATACCGCAGTGTTGGTACGGATTACCGGGCGCCGTCCGGCCCGGTCGAGAAAATCTTGGCTGATATCTATGCCCAGGTTCTCGGGGTGGACCGCGTTGGCGTCGATGAATCATTCTTCGATCTGGGTGGCGACAGCATCCTGTCGATGCAGGTGGTGGCGCGGGCACGTGCGGCCGGGGTGCTGTGCCGGCCGCGCGACATCTTCGTCGAGCAAACCGTCGCCGGGGTAGCCGGGGTGGCTTCCCTCTCCGATGGCCAGGCCGATGTCGTCGATGAGGGTATCGGTGCGGTGCAGGCCACCCCGATCATGCATTGGCTCCACGGCGTGCAGGGTCCCGTAGACCAGTTCAACCAGACGTTGGTTCTGCAGGCTCCGGCCGGGGTGAACGAGGGCGACGTAGTCGTGGTGCTGCAGGCGCTATTGGATCGGCATGCGACCCTGCGGTTGCGCACGCAGGACAACGGTGCTTCCGAGAACGGAGCATGGTCGCTGCTGGTCCCGGAGAAGGGTGCGGTGGATGCGCGTGAATGCCTACGCGTTGCCGAAACCCTTTCCGACGCATCGTTGGTGGCGGCCCGTTCGCGCTTGAACCCGGCTGCCGGGGCGATGCTGAGCGCGGTGTGGGTGCCCGAGACCGGGCAATTGGCGTTGATGATCCACCACCTTGCTGTCGACGGTGTGTCGTGGCGAATTCTTTTGGAAGACTTGAACATCGCCTGGGTGCAGCACCACAGCGGCCAGCCGGTGGAGCTGCCAACGGGCGGGACGTCATTCGCCCGTTGGGCTTCGCTGCTCGAGGAGCACGCGCGTTCTGCGGAGGTGGTGGCCCAGGCCGATACCTGGCGAGAGGTGACGGCGGTTCCCGCGGCATTGCCCGCGGTGCTACCCGAGTTGGACACCTACGCCACGGCGAAAACGTTGTCGGTGTCGCTCGACACCGAGACAACCCGGGAGCTGCTGGGTGATGTGCCGGCGGCGTTTCACGCTGGGGTGCAAGACATTCTGCTGATTGCGTTCGGATTGGCCTGGAACGAATTCCTGGACTCCAACGCCGCCTCGATCGGCATCGGCGTTGAAGGCCACGGGCGTCACGAAGAGCTGGCAGACGATGTCGATCTGTCGCGCACCGTCGGCTGGTTCACCACCAAATACCCGGTGGTCCTGAGCGTCGGTGGACTTTCCTGGGAAGAGGTAGCGGGCGGAGCGGCCGCCCTGGGGCCAATCGTCAAGGGCGCCAAGGAACAGTTGCGTGCACTTCCGGACTCGTTGACCTATGGCTTACTGCGCTATTTGAACCCCGACGTCGATCTGTCCGCGTCGGAGCCGACCATCGGATTCAACTACCTCGGGCGCCTCGGCGCCGGTGCCGCGGATCTCACCGACGAGCTATGGCGGATCAACGAGGACAGTCTGTCCTCGACCGGTGTGGCCTCATCCGTGTCCATGCCGCTGATGTACACAGTGGATCTCAACGCCGGAATTGTCGAGGGGCGTGGCGAGGCGGGCGCAGATACCGACTCCGGACCACATCTGCGAGCGGGCTGGACGTGGGCACCCTCGTCAGTCACCGAGCCTCAGGTGCAGCGGCTGAGTCAGCTGTGGTTCGAGGCACTCGCCGGGATCTGCGCACATGTTCGCAGTGGTGGCGGTGGGTTGACTCCGTCCGATATCGCTCCCGCCCAGCTGAGCCAGCACCAGATCGACGAGCTGCACGAAGAGCACAACATCGTCGACGTGCTGCCGTTGACACCCATACAACAGGGCTTGCTCTTCCACACCACGTTCGCACGCGCGGCCGGGGTGCTGGGGGACGACGCGGCAGGAATCGACTTCTATGCGGTGCAGCTCGATATCACGGTGACCGGTCTTGTCGACCAGCTCCGGCTCCGCGACGCGGTTCACTCCGTCGTCCGCCGTCATCCCAACCTTGCCGCCCGCTTCTTCACTCAGTTCGGCGAGCCGGTACAGGTGATTCTTGCCGACCCGGTGATCGCCTGGCGATACCTCGACCTTCGTGGTGACGATCTGACCCCCGATGAGGAGATTCAGCAGCTCTGCGCCGCCGAGCGCGCCGCGGTCTGCGATCTCGCGGACCGGCCGACCCTCCGTGCGGCGTTGATTCGGACAGAGGGGAACCAGCACCGGTTCGTCCTGACGTTCCACCACGTCGTGATCGACGGCTGGTCGCTCCCGATCCTGCTGCAGGAGATCTTCGCGAGCTACTTCGGGCAGCGCCTTCCGGCGCCTGCGTCGTACCGCAACTTCGTCGGCTGGCTGGATAATCAGGATCGCGACGCCGCGCGAGCGGCATGGGCCAAGGCTCTCGAAGGCTTCGATGCTCCGACGCTTGTCGCCGCACCGGCCCCGCCGGGACCGCGAGGCGTCGAGTCCTATCGGGTGTCCGCCGAGATCACCCAGGCTCTCGGCGATCTCGCGCGGTCACAGCACACCACCATCAGCACGGTGTTGCAGGCCGCGTGGGCGCAGCTGCTCATGGTGGCGACCGGCCAGCAAGACGTCGCTTTCGGTACTGCGGTCTCGGGGCGGCCGGCGGAGTTGGTCGGGGCAGACTCGATTGTGGGCCTGCTGATCAATACGGTGCCGGTGCGAGCGCGTGCCACAGCGAACACGACGGTCGCGGAGCTGCTGGAGCAGCTGCAACACGCCCGCAACGACACACTCGAACACGAGCATCTAGCGCTCAACGACATCCACCATATTGCCGGGCACGAGCTGTTGTTCGACACTCTCTTTCTGTACGAGAGCTATCCGATCGACACCAGCGCGTTCATGGGCGTGCAGGAGTTGGCCGTCACCGAGTTCACCACCCGCGAGTACAACCACTACCCGCTGTCGGTGATGGCATTGCCGGGTCATGAGTTGGGTATTCGCGTCGAGTACGACACCGACAAGTTCGATGTGGCCGGCATCGCAGCGCTGATCGAGCGGTTGCAGCGGGTGCTGATTTCCATGACCGTCGACCCCACCCAACGGCTCTCGTCGATGGATGTATTGGACGCCGGTGAGCAGGAGCAGCTCGATGACTGGGGTAACCGGTCGGTTTTGGCCACGGGGTCGGAGCCGGTGCTGTCCATTCCGGAGGTCTTCGCCCAGCAGGTGGATCGGGCTCCGGAGGCGGTGGCGCTGACATTCGAGGGTCGCTCGATGACTTATGGCGAGCTCGACGAGGCCGCCAACCGGCTGGCCAATCTCCTCGCCGTCTACGGTGCCGGTCCCGGTGAATCGGTGGCGCATTTCATGCCGCGCTCCGACAAGGCAATCGTGGCGATGTTGGCGATCCTCAAGACGGGGGCGTCGTATCTGCCGATCGATCCATCGGTGCCGGACGCACGGCTGGAGTTCATGCTCACCGACGCCGTGCCGATCGCAGCCGTCACCACCGGTGATCTGCGCGCCCGGTTGGACGTGTCCGGCGTGCCGATCGTCGAATTCGATGATCCTGACGAGGATCTCACCGGTGCCATCTTCGGCAGCACCACGTTGTTGACCCCTGCTCCCGACGACATTGCGTACACGATCTACACATCGGGTACCACGGGCGTCCCCAAGGGCGTGGCTATAGCGCACGGCAACGTGACGCAGGCGCTGAAGTTGCCGCTCACGCACATGCCCACGGGACCGGGTGAGGTGTGGACGCAGGCGGGGTCTCTGGTTTTCGACATCACCGTCTGGGAGATCTTTGGCGCGCTGCTGCACGGTGGCCGACTGGTTATCGTGCCGGATTCGGTCGTTCGCTCGCCTGACGACTTCCGTGACTTGCTGATCGCCGAACGAGTCACCGTCTTGTTCCAGACTCCGTCGGCAGTCGGAATGTTGTCACCGGAGGGACTGGACGGCATCACGCTGATTGTTGCCGGTGAGGCGTGCCCGATCGAGCTGGTGGATAAGTGGGCGCCCGGGCGGGTGATGATCAACGGCTACGGACCGACAGAGACGACGATCTACGCCACGTTCGGAGAACTGACAGAGGGATCGGGCGCGGTGCCGATCGGTACCCCGGTGCCCGATGCCGGATTGTTCGTGTTGGACAGATGGATGCGGCCGGTGCCGGCCGGTGTGGTCGGCGAGTTGTACGTGGCAGGCCTTGGCGTCGGTATCGGGTATGTACGCCGCCCCGGGTTGACCGCGTCTCGGTTTACGGCCTGCCCGTTTGGGGAGCCGGGGGCGCGCATGTACCGCACCGGAGATTTGGTGCGGTGGGGTGTCTCAGGTGCTACGGCTGGGCAGCTCGAGTATCTGGGCCGCGCCGATGAGCAGGTGAAGATCCGCGGCTTCCGCATCGAGCTGGGTGAGATTCAGGCAGCCTTGGCGGACCTTGATGGGGTGGAGCAGGCGGTGGTGATCGCCCGTGAGGACCGCCCCGGCGACAAGCGCTTGGTCGGTTACTTCGTCGGGAACGCCGACTCGGCCGAGTTGCGCAGCGCGTTGGCGAAGCGACTTCCGCCGTACATGGTGCCCGCCGCGGTGGTGGCACTGGAGGCTCTGCCGCTGACGGTCAACGGCAAACTTGACAGGCGCGCCCTACCTGCACCCGATTACGACGACGCCACGCGTTACCGTGCCCCGGCGACGGCGGTTGAGGAGACCCTGGTTGGCATCTATGCCCAGATCCTGGGTATCGAGCGGGTCGGGACCGATGACTCCTTCTTCGATCTGGGCGGGGACTCGATATCCGCGATGAGGTTGGTTGCCGCGATCAACACGGCCTTCGATGCCCAACTGGCGGTACGAACCTTGTTCGAGGCACCGTCCGTGCGCAGCCTGAGCGTGCATGTGGACGCCGCCGCCGGTGCCGAAGCCAGCGGACCGAGCTACGCGTCCGTGCATGGGCCCGGTGCCACCGAGGTGAGGGCCAGCGACCTCACGCTGGACAAGTTCATCGATGACGAGACGCTGCAGATCGCTCCGACGCTGCCCCGTGCCGGCACGACCGTGCGGACCGTACTGCTGACCGGGGCGACCGGATTCCTCGGCCGCTACCTGGTCCTGCAATGGCTGAAAGAGCTGGAACAGGTTGACGGCACGCTCATTTGCCTGGTGCGGGCCAAGTCTGAGGAAGACGCGCGGCGCCGCCTTGACAACACCTTCGACAGCGGCGATCCAGAGCTCATCCGGGTTTACGAAGCCCTCGCGACTAACCGCCTGCAGGTGATTGCCGGCGATAAGGCAGAACCCAGCCTGGGTCTGGACGAAGACACCTGGCAGCGGCTGGCCGACACCGTCGACCTGATCGTCGATTCCGCGGCATTGGTCAACAGTGTTCTGCCCTACAGCGAGCTGTTCGGACCCAACGTGGTGGGCACGGCGGAGCTGATCCGGTTCGCGCTGACTGCGAAGCTCAAGCCGTACACATTCGTCTCGACAGCCGATGTCGGTCGCGAGATCGAGAAATCGACGTTCCTCGAGGACGCCGATATCCGGCTGATCAGCTCCACCCGGCCTTCCGACGGGAGTTACGCCAACGGCTACGGCAACAGCAAGTGGGCGGGCGAGGTATTGCTCCGTGAGGCCCACGAGCAGGTTGGGCTGCCGGTCACGGTGTTCCGCTCGGGCATGATCATGGTCGGCACCAGTTACGCGGGCCAAGTGAACGCCTCTGACACGGTCGCCCGGATGGTGCTGAGCATCGTCGCCACCGGCGTGGCACCCCATTCCGTCTACCGGCTCGCCGATGACGGCAATCGTCAGCGTGCGCACTTCGACGGGCTGCCCGTGGAATTCGTTGCGGAGGCGATCACCACGCTGGGAGGCCAGGCCGCCGGTTCATCCGCCGGATCCTTCACGGGATTCGAGACCTACCACGTGATGAACCCCCACGATGACGGTATCGGGATCGATGAGTACGTTGACTGGCTGATCGAGGCCGGTCACCCGATCGAGCGCATTAGCGATTTCAGCGAGTGGGTGACGCGGTTCGAGGCCGGCTTGCATGCCTTGCCGGATCATCAACGCCAGGGATCCGTGTTGCAGATGTTGAAGATCTTGCAGGATCACGGTTGGGACGGGAAGCCGCCGGAGCCCTCGCGGGGGTCCATGGCTCCGGCGGACAGGTTCCAGGCTGCCGTGCGACAGGCGAAAATCGGCTCCGGTCACGACATTCCGCAAGTCTCGGCGCCGATTATCGCCAAATATGCCAGCGACTTACAATTGCATGGATTGCTCTAGAGTGCGAGAAATGGTTGGGGCCGCAACGCAAGTTCTTCCATGATGGCTAAGTCAATTGAGCCGCCTTCTGTTGGAATGATTCGCTATCTATCGAATGCGCACAAAGCAATTCGGCGAATTTCGACTGGAGATGCCATTATCGAGCAAACAGAGTAAGGTTATCGGCATGTGGCGCGAATTGTTGGGATTGGCATTCCTGATGTCACTCAATCCCGTGCTGCTTGGCCTGATCTTGGTGGTGATCTCCCGGCCTCGGCCAGTGCAAAATCTCCTGGCCTTCTGGGTCGGTGCGCTGATTGTGAACGTGCCGTCCTTTGTGATTGCACTTTTCGCATTGCATCTCGTACCAAGTTTTGCTTCCTTCGCAAAGGAACTGGCGACGGCGGATCCGGGCTCGTCCGTCAAGCCCCTTCAACTCGCGACTGGTGTGCTCGCACTCGTGGTCGCGGGCTTCCTTGCGGTGCGGCTTTGGGTGCGTCAGCGTGCTCAGCAGCCCGTGGCGAGTGGTGCGAGTGGGGATTCTTCTGTCTTGGTACTTGATCCGGAGACGCCGCCGGCTACCGCTCGGCCGGTCGGCAGGATTAGGAATGCGATATCGGGCATCGGATCTAGGATCCGGCGACTTCTCCATCTGGGCAAGGGCGCATGGGAGAACGGCGCCCTCTGGGTCGCCTTGGTGCTCGGTATCGGATACATGCCGCCACCCCCGCTGGTCCTCTTGGTGGACACCATCATCGTGGGCTCGGGAACCGCGATGGGTACCCAAGTTCTCGCCGCCGTCGTATTCGTCTTCGCGATGCTTGTGGTCTTCGAGCTCGCTCTTATCAGCTATGTGATCGCTCCGGCGCGGACCCAAGCGGTCCTCGAACCGGTCCACAATTGGGCGCTTGCTCACCGCAGCTTGGTCCTGCTGATCCTCTTCGCGGTGGTCGGGACCTGGCAGGTGCTCACCGGTGTCGGCCTCGTCTAACTGCTGGATTTAGCTGCCCCGGAACGTCCGTCGGTAGTGGGTGGGGCTCATTCCGAACCCGCGGCGCAGGTGATGCCGCAGATTCGCGGCCGAGCCGAGGCCTGAACGCCGGGCCACCTCGTCCACGGCAAGGTCGTGCGACTCCAACAGCGCTCTGGCGCATTCGACGCGCTGCTGCCGTACCCAGTCGCCGGGGGCGAGTCCGGTCTCGCCGCGGAACCGCCGATTGAAAGTCCGCACACTCATGCGGGAATGATCGGCCAGCTGCTGCACGGTCAACGGTTCGGTCAGATTCGCCAGCGCCCAGCTGCGGGCGGATGCTGTTGAATCCCCGGTGTATTCGGGAAGCGGCCGGTCGATGAACTGTGCCTGACCGCCCTCTCGCCACGGTGGCACCACGCAGTACCGCGCGACGTCATTGGCCACCGCGGTGCCGTGGTCTTGCCGAATAATATGTAGGCACAAGTCAATTCCCGAGGCGAGCCCCGCCGATGTCAGGATGTCGCCGTCGTCGATGAACAGGACCGTTTCGTCCAGCAGCACCCGTGGATACAGCGCACGGAAATCGTCCGCCTTGTGCCAATGTGTGGTGGCGCGGCGGCCGTCGAGCAGTCCGGCGGCACCCAGTACGAAGGCTCCGGTGCAGATGGACACGATGCGGGTGCCCGGTCGGATGGTGTTGAGCGCGGCACCGAGTTCCGCGGTCAACTCGCCATGTTCCCGTGCCGGTCGATACCGAGTGCCAGGGATGATGACGGTGTCCGCACGGGCGAGCACGGCAGGACCCTCCTGTGGGGTGATCGCGTACCCCGAGGTGGTTTGGACTGGGGCTGAAGATAATCCACAGGTGATCACTCGGTAGCGGTCATCGCCGGCCTGGCCGAACATGAGCGATGGGATGGTCGCGTCGAAACCGATCAGCGGTTCCAGCATCAAGACGGCTACCAGATGGCTCATGGCATGATTTTTACACCTATTGGCATTTATGCCAATTGTGAGAAGCCGCGTCATCGGGCAGCCTTGGCGAGTGCCGCATTCCTTCGCGCCCGAGGCGCCCAGCCGCCGGCGGCTCCACCCTGCCTGGATGATCGCCGGGGTGGCCTTCGTCGCGGTGCTGGCTGCGGCCGGATTCCGCTCCATCCCAGGTGTTCTGATGGATCCGCTGCACTCCGAGTTCGGCTGGTCGCACGGCACCATCGGGCTGGCCATGTCGATCAATATGACGCTGTTCGGGGTCACCGCACCGTTCGCGGCCGCGTTGATGGACAAGTTCGGCGTGCGTCCGGTGCTGGTGGTGGCGCTGATGCTCGTTGCGACGGGAACCTTTCTGAGCGTGTTCATGACCGCGGCCTGGCAGCTGCTGCTGCTCTGGGGCGTGCTGGTGGGTGTTGGCACCGGGGCGATTTCGATGGGATTCGTGGCCACCGTGGCGACCAGGTGGTTCATCGCGCGCCGCGGATTGGTCACGGGTGTACTGACGGCCGCCAGCGCCACCGGTCAGCTCATCTTCCTGCCCGTGGCGGCGGTCGTGACCGGCGCCTATGGCTGGCGGTGGGCCTCGGTGATCGTCGCCGCGTCGGCTATCGCGGTGGTCCCCCTTGTTGTGCTGTTTATGCGAAACCGTCCAGCCGACAAGGGGGTTGGACCGTACGGGGCCGCAACCGACGATTCGGGGGCCGCATCAGGAGGGTTCGGCGCGGCGTTCGAGGGGCTGCTCATCGGGTTGCGGCAACCGGTCTTCTGGTTGTTGGCGGGAAGTTTTGCGATCTGCGGAATGACCACCAACGGACTGATCGGCACCCACTTCATTCCTGCCGCACACGACCACGGGATGCCCGCCACCATGGCAGCGAGCCTGTTGGCGCTCATCGGCGTCTTCGATGTCGCCGGGACGGTCTTCTCTGGATGGCTTACCGACCGTATCGACGCGCGCATCCTGCTGGGCATCTACTACTTCGGGCGTGGAGTCTCGCTGATGTTGTTGCCTGCGTTACTTTCTCCGCGCGCGGAGCCCTCCACCTGGGTGTTCATCATCTTTTACGGATTGGATTGGGTGGCCACCGTGCCACCGACTATTGCGCTGTGCCGTAAATACTTTGGCGAACGTACGCCCGTCGTATTCGGTTGGGTTTTCGCCTCGCATCAGCTGGGGGCCGCCGTTGCGGCGGCAGGCGCGGGGTGGCTGCGCGATCAGCAGGGTACCTATGACACCGCGTTCCGGCTGGCCGCCGGGCTGTGCGTCATCGCGGCAGTGATGTGCCTATCGGTGCGCTCACGTCCCGACCATCAGCAGGTCGAGGTAGATCAAGTTGACGGCGATGTGAATAGCTATCGGAGCCCAGATGTTTCGGTACCGGCTCCATAGATAGCCTTGCATCACGCCGAAGGTCCCTTGGACCGCGACGATCGACGCAAGGTCCACGGCCAACGTGCTCATGTGCACGTGTGAGGCGATGTGCATCGCGGCGAAGAGGGTCGACGAGGTCGCGATGGCAGGCCAGCGGCCAACCAGCGATTCCAGCCGGGTCTGGAGGAATCCGCGGTAGAACACCTCTTCTAGTACGCCCGCCGTCAGCAGGGTGAGCACCGATGCCACGGCTATGGTGACCGAATCGGGCAGGCTCCCCGGCGCGAGGGCCGGCGGTGCCAGGGGGCCGAGTCGTGCCAGCAGGATCCAGGCCACAACGGGAACGATCGGTGCCAGCGTGCGGGTGCGGTCCAGCCGACCGATCCAGTGAACCTTTGGAGCCTGGGGGACACCGCGGCGGAACACGCGGAACGCCAGCAGGGGAATCACGAGGAACATCAGGATCTTGATCGGGATGTACACGGCATCACGCGGTATCCCGGCGACCGTCGCCGTGATGACAAGGGCGGGAAACGCGAGCGCGGCACCGACCAGCACCCAGACCTCACGGGTGAGCCGCTGTCGATCAATGTCGGCGACAGGATCGAGGGCCGCGAGGCGCGCAGGCACGAGCCGTGTGAGCAGGAGCACGATCAGGGCAGAGGTCAGCGGCATCCATAGTGGATAAGGCTCGGCGGACTCGTCTGAGGAGAACCGGACTGAATGTTGGCCGGTGATCGTGAGGCCGCCGATGGCGATGGCGAATATCAGAATGGCGGCGACCAACAACCCCCGGCCGACCTGCTTGTCGGTCGTTGACGGTGTCGATACCACAGGATCATCGTATGGGCCCGCCGCGAGGACTACTTGGCGTCCCTGTCCGACCTGCTTCAAATGATTTGGGAGACAAGGGAAAACTATGTGACACGCCGATTGGAATGTGTCTGTTTCGCGTATGGGACGATGGATTGCAAAGGAGGCGCGTGGGACGCGCTTTCTGTCGTGCCGGAGTCGGCGTGGCCCCACGAAAGGATCGACCTGTGAGTGTGGAAGTCAGCACCGGCCTCGACAAGGACATGATGCCCGTTCCGCACGCGCACCCGCATGTCCATGAGGGCCGTTGGCCCGTCCGCATGGCCGATATCGACAAGGACGGGCGCTTGCGGCTGGACGGGGCCGCGCGGCATATCCAGGACGTCGGGCAGGATCACCTCCGCGCGGTCGAGGCCGAGGAGAGCCACCCACTGTGGATCGTGCGGCGCACCATGATCGACGTCATCAAGCCCATCGAGTTCACGGAGGCGCTATGGCTACGCCGTTGGTGCTCGGCCACGTCCAATCGGTGGTGTCAGATGCGGGTGCGGCTCGACGGTCGAGATGGGGGGCTGGTGGAGTCCGAGGCATTCTGGATTCACGTCAGCCGCGAGACCCAGGGTCCGTCCCGCATCGAGGACGACTTCCTCGCCACCGTCGCCTCCACCACGGATGTCGACCGGTTGCGGTGGAAGTCGTACAACAAACGCGGGAGTCGCGAGACCGCGACGGATATCCGGGACTTTCCGGTGCGGTTCACCGATATGGATCTGTTCGACCACATGAATAACTCCGTGTACTGGAGCATCGTCGAGGACCACCTCTCGCGGCACCCGGAGCTGCTGTCTGGCCCGTATCGGGTGAGCATCGAGCACGATTCGGCGGTTTCGCTGGGGGACAAGCTTGAGATCATCACCAACGTCTACGAGGACGGAGCCGAGTTCGGAGTGCCCGGTCGCAGTGTTACAACGCTCACATATGTGGTTGGCGACGAGGTGAAGGCCCTCGCCTCGATATTCGCTCGGTAACTAGACACGGCGTCGGTCGTTTAACAGTACGAGCGTTCTGAACAGGGCATTGTTGGTTACCGCCCAGTAGCAACAGTACGAGCGTACGATTAGCCGCTTCGCAAAGTTAGCAAAAGCCCGTCAATGCCTAGCTGAAATTGGCATCCGAAATGGGTGGACCTGCGCAGATGGTCTGTGCCATCGTCGTAACAGTCAACACAGTGAACATGCCTGAGCGTTAACAATCTGTCAGCGACAGCCAAACGTCAGGGCAAGTATCAGAGGGAGCACCAATGTCGAATGTCGGCAAGCCGCGCACCGCGGCTGAAATCCAGCAGGACTGGGACACCAACCCCCGCTGGAAGGGCATCACCCGCGACTACACCGCGGCTCAGGTCGAGGAGCTGCAGGGCAGCGTCGTCGAAGAGAACACCCTCGCGCGCCGCGGCGCCGAGATCCTGTGGGACGGCGTCACCAAGGGCGACGGCTCCTACATCAACGCGCTGGGCGCGCTGACCGGCAACATGGCCGTGCAGCAGGTCCGTGCCGGCCTCAAGGCCATCTACCTGTCCGGCTGGCAGGTCGCCGGCGACGCCAACCTCTCGGGCCACACCTACCCGGACCAGAGCCTCTACCCGGCCAACTCGGTGCCGGCCGTCGTGCGCCGCATCAACAACGCCCTGCTGCGCGCCGACGAGATCGCCCGCGTCGAGGGTGACACCAGCATCGACAACTGGATCGTGCCGATCGTCGCCGACGGTGAGGCCGGCTTCGGTGGCGCGCTGAACGTCTACGAGCTGCAGAAGGCCATGATCGCCGCGGGTGCCGCCGGTACCCACTGGGAGGACCAGCTGGCCTCGGAGAAGAAGTGTGGCCACCTCGGTGGCAAGGTGCTCATCCCGACCCAGCAGCACGTCCGCACCCTGACCTCCGCTCGCCTGGCCGCGGACGTCGCCGGCACCCCGACCGTCGTTATCGCTCGTACCGATGCCGAGGCCGCCACCCTCATCACCTCCGATGTGGATGAGCGCGACCAGCCGTTCGTCACCGGTGAGCGCACCGCCGAGGGCTTCTACAACGTGCAGAAGGGCATCGAGCCCTGTATCGCGCGTGCCAAGGCCTATGCCCCGTACGCCGATCTCATCTGGATGGAGACCGGCGTGCCGGACCTGGCGGTCGCCCGCAAGTTCGCGGAAGCCGTCAAGTCCGAGTTCCCGGACCAGCTGCTGTCCTACAACTGCAGCCCGTCCTTCAACTGGAAGCAAGCCCTGGACGACTCCACCATCGCCAAGTTCCAAAAAGAGCTGGGCGCCATGGGCTTCACGTTCCAGTTCATCACCCTGGCCGGCTTCCACGCGCTCAACTACTCGATGTTCGACCTGGCCTACGGGTACGCCCGTGAGGGCATGACCGCCTACGTCGACCTGCAGGAGCGCGAGTTCGCGGCCGAGGCCCGTGGTTACACCGCCACCAAGCACCAGCGTGAGGTCGGCGCCGGTTACTTCGACCGGGTCGCCACCACCGTGGACCCGAACACCTCGACCGCGGCGCTGAAGGGCTCGACCGAAGAGGGCCAGTTCCACTAGGTCTCTAGGCCACTAAGCCCTCATCTAGCCGGGCTAAGCGCCCACGTCAAGACTCTCGGTGTGACCCACTGAGTTGACAGCACAGGCCCCGCCCACGTATCCCGTTGGGCGGGGCCTGTGTGCTTATGGATCGCGAAAACTAACTGTGTCTACTTCAGGAGTTCAAAAAATGACGGACGGAATTACGCGCGTAGGGGTTATCGGCGCCGGACAGATGGGTGCGGGTATCGCCGAGGTATCGGCACGTGCCGGTGTGGACGTGCTGGTGTTCGAGACCACCTCCGAGCTGGCGCAGGCCGGTGAAGGCCGGGTCCGTAAATCCCTGGATCGCGGCGTCTCCGCTGGGAAGATCACCGAGCGCGAGCGCGATGCCGCCGTCGCCAACCTGAGGTTCACCACCGATCTGGCCGACTTCTCCGACCGCCAGCTTGTCATCGAGGCGGTCATCGAGGACGAGTCCATCAAGGCTTCGATCTTCGCGAAGCTGGACGAGGTGATCGCCGATCCCGATGCGGTTCTCGCATCGAACACCTCCAGCATCCCGATCATGAAAATCGCTGCAGCGACCAAGAATCCGGGCCGTGTACTGGGTCTGCACTTCTTCAACCCGGTGCCGGTGCTGCCGCTCGTCGAGCTGATCTCGACACTGGTGACCACGCCCGCTGCCGCGGCACGCACGGAGACCTTCGCGAGCGAGGTGCTGGGCAAGCAGGTGGTGCGCGCTGCCGATCGCTCCGGCTTCGTGGTCAACTTCCTGCTGGTTCCGTACCTGCTGGCCGCCATCCGGATGGCCGAATCCGGTTTTGCCACAGTCGAAGACATCGATAAGGCCGTCGTGGCCGGGCTCTCGCACCCGATGGGTCCGCTGCGCCTTTCGGATCTGGTGGGCCTCGATACGTTGAAGCTCATCGCCGACTCGATGTACGACGAGTACAAGGAGCCGCTGTACGCGGCCCCGCCGCTGCTGCTGCGCATGGTCGAGGCCGGACGTCTCGGCAAGAAGAGCGGCGTCGGGTTCTACGAGTACAAGGCCAAGTAGCCACCTAAACCGACCAACACGGCGAGGGCATACCGTACGCACAATCTGAGCCCGATTGTGTGCGTACGGTATGCCCTCGCTGCATTCGGGGGATAGCGTCGGCCCATGCCTTCGGTCTTGGTGAACGGTCAGTCCCTCCACTACACCGACAGCGGCGGCGACGGGTCGCCCATCCTGCTTTCGCACCCGATGTTTCTGGACGCTGTCCATATGGCTCCGTTGGCACACTTGCTGGCGGGGGAGGGCTATCGGGTGGTGACCTTCGACCAGCGGTGTCACGGTGCGACAGAGTTCGACGGGCAGCCGTTCACGCTCATCGAATGTGCCAAGGACGCTTTGGGTTTGGCGTCCGACCTGGGGATCGAGCGGGCGATCTTCGCCGGTGAGCTTCTCAGTGCCACCATCGCGCTGCACGCTGCGCTGCTGGATCCGGACCGGGTGGCGGGTCTGCTGCTCGTCGGTCCCACTGCGTATGCCACCGATCCCGGCGAAATCGCCTCACTGGGTGTCGGTCTGGCGCAATGGAAGGAGTTCGGGCCGCAGGCCTCCGAGTTCGCACGCATTGCGCAGGCTGCGACCGGGTCATCGCAGGCGGCCGCGGACTTGATGGACCGGTGGCGCAGCGCGGATTGGCAGCAGGTGCAGGCGATGGCGGACGCGTGGCTGGGCCGGCCGGGCATCACGGAGAATCTGGGGCGGGTCACCTGCCCGGCGGTGGTGATCCACGGCAGCAGTGAGTTCTACATTCCGCTGGCGCACGGACAGCATGTCTACGAAAACTTGGGTGGCTCAAAACTTTTCGGGACCGTCAACCGCCAGTTCCAGGCGCTGAGCATCGTGCAGGACCCGCAGACCCTGGATCTGGTGCGCGGGCTCATGCGGGATCGGTTTCCCGCACAGCGCCCAACAGCATGATCCCGGAGGACAAGCCGGCTCGCCAGATACGCATATCGATGTTCAGTACAGCGGAGTTGTCGATATCGCACACCGTCCATTGACGTGCCGACGGGTCTGCGGGAATCACGTTGTTTTCCCACTGTTGAACGAAGGTGGCGACCTTCAAGAGCTTCTCGATCGTCTCGGTGAGATCCGGATCCTCGGGGGCGATCGCCATATTCAGGCGTAGCCAGGCGATCAGCCAGTCCGATGAGGACTGCCAATCGAGAATGATCTCGGGAGTGCGCCGTCCGATGTAGTGCCAGTACAAGAAGTTCGGCGAAATCCACAGCCCCTTGAAGAGTCTCAAGAACTCCGAATTGGCGTTTATCACCGTCCATGCGGGTGTGAGAAATGCCGCGGGGTTCGGGTTCAGCGATTCGAGGTAGTCGGAGATATCCGCGGGAGGGGCGCTCATGATCGTTACCGGCGGCGGTTTGTGCACGAGGAGGTGCAGGTATCCACTCTCCCACTGTGGCAGTTGCAGGGCCTCTGCGAGGGATTTCAGTCCTCTGGCACTGGGCGGTACCCCCGACTCGACGCCTTGTATCCACCGCAGGCTGAACCCCGTGGCCTGTGCCAGACCCAGCTGAGTCATCCCGTGCCGCTCGCGTGCGGTCTTCACGAACGGACCAAATTCATTCGCCAAAGTCATTACCTTCGGTTGCGCAAAAAGACTGCGTGTCCAAGTGTATTGACCAAGATCATTCGGGATGGTTAATTCGGACAGCAACGTGGCACGCCCCGGTATTCGCTTGCGAGGGGTTCGGGGCGTTCACTTGCTAGACCCGGGCGAATTCGCCCGCGGTACTCCATGCTTCACGTTCGACGGCGTATGCCGTGCGCTGGTGGTTGCGGAACTCGCCTATTGACGTCGCATTTTGGGCAAGGAACGTCGAGTACTCCGCCATGGAGAACTCACCGTCGGTGATCGTGACACCGCCGTTGCCGCGTCCCGTGGCCAACTCATCACGCAGCTCGAGCAGCTCCTCGGCGCTCACCGGGTACCAGCTGATCTGGTCGAAGAATCGCAGCAGCCAGGGTGTTCCGGGCTCGAATACTCCGGCGTTCTCCGGATGCCGATGGTTCCAGATCTGCACGGTCCGCCCCACCAACTGATATCCGCCGGGACCCTCCATGCCGTATATGCACAGGTAGGCCCCGCCGATGCCGACGGCGTTCTCCGGTGTCCAGGTGCGCGCGGGGTTGTACTTGGTGGTGACGAGCCGATGCCGGGGATCGACCGGGGTCGCCACCGGCGCACCCAGATACACATCGCCCAGCCCGAGTGCCAGGTAGGACGCGTCGTACACCGTGCGATACACGTCATCAACGGTGTCCAAACCGTTGATCCGCCTGATGAATTCGATATTCCACGGCATCCAGGGTGCGTCCGCGCGTACGCCCAGGCGGTAGCGTTCCATCGCCTCTCTGGCCGACGGATCATCCCAGGAGAGCGGCATGGCCACCCGGCGGCTGGGCACGACGAGCTCATCGGAGGCCGGTAGATGCTCGTCGATATCGTCCAGTAGCCCCAGCACCTTGCCCATCGGCAGTCTGTCGGGATCGAAATGCACCTGTAGCGACCGGATACCCGGTGTCAGATCGACGATCCCGGTGGTGTGGGTGTCCTCCAGCCGTTGATGCAACGCGTGGACGCGTGCACGTAGCGCCAAATCCAGTGTGATATCACCATATTCGACCAAGACGTTGTCGTCGCCGCTGCGGCGGTACGTCATATCGGGTGCATTGTCGCGAGCCGGACGATACGCGAGCACGCCGTCATCGCCGTCGCCCTGGGTGGAGAACACCGAGGGCCAATGCCCGCGCCGGTCGATACCGATCGAGCGCAACGATGCGCTACGAGCGGCTTCGATCCGGATGAATCGCAAAGTGTCGCCGGCGCGCAGCTGGCCCAGCTTCCACCGGTCGGCAGACACCACCGTGACCGGGCAGACGAAACCACCCAGGCTGGGGCCGTCCGGACCCAGCAGAATCGGCGTGTCGCCGGTGAAGTCCAGTGCGCCGATCGAGTACGCGTTGTCGTGAATGTTCGACGGGTGCAGGCCGGCCTCTCCACCGTCGGCGCGCGCCCAATGGGGCTTGGGGCCGATGAGGCGCACCCCGGTGCGATCGGAATTGAAGTGCACCTCGTAAGCGGTCGACAACAGCTCGTCGATATCGCCGCGGGTGAAGAAATCAGGTGCGCCGTGCGGCCCCTCGGTGACGGCGAGCTCCCAGTGGTGGCCGATCGCCGGCTGGGCGGTACCGGGAATGCATTGCGGTTCAGTGCCATCGGTTTCGCCGAGGGTGAGGACGTCTCCGGCGGCCAGGGCGCGCCCCGCGGGACCGCCAAATCCGCCGAGGGTGAAGGTGGACGCGCTGCCCAGGAATTCGGGAACCGAGATGCCGCCGGCGATCAGTATGTAGATCCGCATCCCGGTATCTGCGGCGGCACCTACTGCGAGTGTTCCCTCAGCGGGAACGGTGACGGCACGCCACTGGGGAACCGGCCGACCGTTGACGGAGATCTGCGTTACCGGTGCACCGGTAACGCAGACGAGGGTCTCGTCCGTGAAACGTAGTGTGGGGCCGGAGAGTGTCGCCTCCAGACCCGCGGCGCCCTCGGGATTGCCGACGGCACGATTGCCCAGCCGGAACGACAGGTCGTCCATCGGGCCGGACGGCGGCACACCCACCTGCCAGTACCCGGTGCGGCCGGGCCAGTCCTGCACCGTGGTCAACATGCCGGGTGTCGTGACGGACACCGATGAGCCGCTTGCGCGAAGAGGATCAGACATGGTTCTCATGCGCTGTCCACCACCATCTGCACCGGGGTGGGATCGAACCCATTGCACGGATTGTTGATCTGCGGGCAGTTCGACACCAGGACCAGGGTGTCGACCTCGGCGCGGAGCTTGATCTTCTTACCCGGTGCGGAGAGGCCGTCGACGATGCCGAGCGTGCCGTCCTCGTCCACTGGGACATTCATATAGAAGTTGATGTTGGACACCAGATCTCGCTTGCCCAGGCCCCATTTGGCGCCTTCCAGCAGAAAGTTCTCGACGCATGCGTGTTGGTGCTTGGTGTGATGCCCGTAGCGCAGAGTGTTCGATTCCTGCGAGCACGCACCGCCGATGGTGTCGTGACTGCCCACCTCATCCTCGACGATGGTCATCAACGCGCTGCCGTCCTCGGCGCGCAGCACGGTTCCGGTGCGCAGAAACAGGTTTCCCTGCGCGGCGATGGTTGCCTGCGCCGAGTAGCGCACCGCGGTATCGGCTGCTGAGTACAGCAGGGTGTCGACGGCCTGGTTGCCCTTCAGGTCGATGATCGTCAACACGTCACCCGCAGCGACAACGGCGCTCCAGGGTGCGCGTGCGGGAACTATCTCATCGAGGACCTTGCTTGTCACAGGGAATCTCCGTTCTGTGCCGCGGCCCAGGCATCTTCGGTATTGAGTACGGCGCGTTGATATTCCGGTTCCTTATTGGGAAGGTCGACCAACTCATCCAGTGCCGGCCAGGCCAACACCTGGGCAGGGCCGGTGTCGAAGGTCTCCGAGGGGTCGAGCGGATGTGCGGTGTTGACCAGCAATGCGATCACCGGCAGGTGGATCAGCAGATCCACGGCGGCCTGTGGGCCGGCGGTGCCGCTACTGCGCAGCGCGCCATCGGCCTCGGCACGGACCCCGTGGAAGAACGACACCGACGGGCCGATATCGCGCGGAGCCAGCCCGTGCTTGGCTCCGGCCAGCGTGAACAGTTCGCGTCCGGCCGGGCTTCTCGAATAGAGTTCACCCGCACCGTATTTGGCGGTGTTCGCGGTCAGAGTGCTGGTCCCGCAGAAAGTGTCGTGATGTCCGGAACTATCGGCGACGATGGTGGCCAATACCCGGCCCTGATCTGAGAGCAGCGGATGCCCGGTGCCGAGATAGGCCTGCCACGGCACTTTGACGGTGTCGGCTACGTTGAGCCGCTCCCATGGGGCATCGGCGCGCAGCAGCACCACGCTCACACACGCGGAGCCCGTGACGTCGGTGAGCCGCAGCCGGGTGCCGCGGCCCAGCACCTTGGTGGCGTACCGGCCACCGGGGATGGTCTCGGCCCAGGTAAGTGTCAACGGGTCGACGTCATCAAGGGTCCAGGGCCAGCTCGAGGCGGGCAGCACCGGCATGGCGTCGGTGATCTGACCTGCCTGGGAGCGGGCGTGGTCCCGCGCACCTTTGGTGGTAGCGGTGGTCATAGCGGATATCTCCTAAGTTTCTTCTGGCGAGCAGACGCTCAATGCACACGCATCCTGGGCTTTTGTGTGCACTACGTGTCTGCTCGCGGGGAAAGAGGCTTGCGCCACGGGTAGGCCCGGGGGTAGGCCAAGATCCCGGCGATCAGCACCGCGGCAATACAGAGCGGGGCTATCCACACCAAGTAGGGGTGTGCACCCGTCGGGTCGAAGACAGCGGCGCGTGGCCAGGACAGGTTGAGCACCATGAAGGCCCCGTACGCGACGGCGAGGATATTGATAGGTAGTCCAAACCGGCCGAGTGAGAAGAGCTTTCGTCCATCGGCATCGGTCTGGTCCTTGTTGCCATCCCACTTGCTTCCGCCGATCCCGAAGCGGCGCAACAACAAGGGTGTGGTAACCATCAGGTAGGCCAGGTAGATCAATGCGATGCAGACGCTGCACAGACTGGTGAACAACGCAGCGTTGCCGAAGTTCACCACCAGGATCAGCACACAGCAGAGCCCGACCACGACGGCCGGTGCGATGGGGGTGCCGGTGCGGGTGTTCACCCGGGACAGCACCGACGAGAACGGCAGCTTGCCGTCGCGGGCCATCGAGAACATGAGCCGGGAGGCCGCGGTCTGGATGGCGAGAGTGCAGACGAATACCGCGATCGCGACATCGACGAGCAGCAGAGTTCCGAACGGCGATGCCAGCTTGCTATCCAATACATAGGGCAGACCGCCGGTGGCGAGCTGGCCGTCGGTGAGGCTGGGTGCGGCCATCAGTGCGCCCAAGATCATCAGTGCGCCGCCGATCGCCGAGACCACGATCGCGGACAAGATGGTGCGGGGGGCGACCCGACGCGGGTTGCGGGTTTCCTCGGCCAGCTCGCTGGCCGACCCGAATCCGACGAGGACGTAGGCGGCCATGAGCCCGGCCGCCAGGAACGCCCACGGGTACCCGCTGCCGGCATCGCCGGTGTGCAGCACTACCCCCGGGCCGCGCTCGGCGTGGGCGAACAGCATGCCGACGACGGCGATGACACCGACTATCTCGCAGGTGACGCCGATCGAGTTGATCCGGGACATCCAGTTGACGCCGACGGCGTTGATGGCGGTGGTCGCGACCAGCAGCAGGGATCCGAGCAGCACTGCGTTCGACGCGCCGCTGACACTGGTCAACGAGGGGTCGGTGCCGATGATCTGAAATCCACTCCAGATGGTTGGCAGGACGACCTGCAGGGCGATGGCCGCTGCGGACGCGGTGACGATCTGGGCGATGATCATGAACCAGCCGGCGAACCAGCCCACCACGGCACCGCCGAGGCGGCGTGCCCATTGGTAGATGGCACCGGAGATGGGATAGCGCGCGGCCAGCTCGGCGAAGTTCAGCGCGACCATGTACTGCCCGGCGAACACGATCGGCCAGGTCCAGAAGAAGGCCGGGCCGCCGAAGCTGAACCCGAATGCGAACAGCTGGAAGATCGTCGTCAGGATCGAGACGAACGAGAACCCCGCCGCGAAGGATGCGAATTTGCCAAGGCTTCGGTGTAGCTGGGGTTTGTAGCCGAACGCGGCGAGATCATCGGAGTCGGAACCGGCGATGCTCGTCGCGGTCCGGGCCGCGGAGTCGGTGGCCGTCAGGGCGTTCATGGGCACTCCCGGGTAGGTCTTCGGGCAACACATTCTGTGCCCTGTGTGGTCGGTAAAACCCACGTCTATGTGGGGAGAAATATCTGTCAAGCGATAGGTAAGTAAGTCTGGCGGGTGGCCGGTACGCACGGGTGACCGTGCCGTTTCGGAACGCGGGCGCGGTGTAACATTGTGGTTGCGCAGATGTCGGGGTGATGACGAAACGCTCACCGTGCAATGGAATCGGGACGTTGCCGAGGACTTGTCGACTAGAAGATGGATAGGGTCGGCAGATGTCAGGGCGGCCGCGGCGTATCAGTCCGATTCGCGAGGGGAACACCACTCGCGACGAGATCCTCGATGCCTCCGCCGAGTTGTTCACCGCCGACGGGTTCGCGGCCACCACCACTCGGCGCATCGCAGAGTCGGTGGGTGTTCAGCAGGCCTCGCTCTACTACCACTTCAAGACCAAGGACGACATCCTCGATGCGCTGCTGGCGATGACGATCGACCAGCCGCTCTACTACGCGGCGCTGATCGCCGATCGACCGGAGCCGCCAATCGTGCGCTTATACGCGCTGGCGCTTGCCGACGCCGCCCAGCTGGCGGCGAGCCGATGGAACCTAGGTGCTCTCTATCTATTACCGGATCTGCGAGCCGAGCGATTCGTGGCATTTCGGCGCAAACGTGATCAGCTGCGCGCTCACTATCAGGATCTGGCCGCGGCGGTCTGCCGCGCGGATATGGTCCGCGAGGGGGTGGAGCGCTTGCCCTTCCGGCTCGTCGAGTCGGTCATCATGCTCCGGGCCGATGGGGATTCGATCGCTCCGGAGGCATTGGCCGACGCGACCTTGCGCGTAGTGGGGTTCACCGAGGATGCTGGAGAGGTCGAGACGGCAGCCAGGGCGTTGTTGGATCAGCTGGACTGGGCGGTCGCCGTTCCTAAGAGGTAGGCACAGTCGGCCATGCTAGTCTGCCGTCCAGTGCAAGAATGCCGATGGTGATGGGAATTAGGTGCTCTAACAGATGTCCGATCTGAAGCCGTACTACGAGGAATCTCAGTCCATCTACGACATTTCGGACGAATTCTACGGTCTTTTCCTTGACGAAGAGACGATGGGCTATACCTGCGCGTATTTCGAGCCCGAGGATTTGACTCTCGCAGAGGCTCAGTTCGCGAAGTTCGACCTCGCCCTCGGCAAGCTCAACCTGGAGCCCGGGATGACCCTGCTGGACATCGGCTGTGGCTGGGGCGCCTGCCTGGATCGGGCGATGCGAAAGTTTGACGTCAACGTCGTCGGTATCACCCTGAGCAAGAATCAGAGCGAATACAGCCGTAAGCGTTTAGCGAAGGTGGCCGAGGAAACCGGTCGCACCGCCGATATTCGCATGCAGGGTTGGGAAGAATTCAGCGATAAAGTCGACCGAATTGTCACGATCGGTGCATTCGAGGCATTTAAGCAGGAGCGGTACCCGATATTTTTTGAACGCGCCTACGACATTCTTCCCAATGACGGTCGGATGTTACTCCACACAATTCTTGCGCACACTCAGCAGTTCTTCCGCGAGAATGGTATTCCACTTACCATTAGCGATCTGAAATTCATGCAATTCATCGGTAAGGAGATCTTCCCCGGCGGACAGTTGCCCGCGGTGGAGGATATCGAGAAACTTGCCGCTGGATCGGGGTTCACCCTGGATCGGGTGCATTTGCTGCAGCCGCATTACGCCAAGACCCTGGACATTTGGGCCGAGAACCTCGAGCAGCGCCGCGAGGAAGCTATCAAGGTTCAGTCCGAAGAGGTTTACGACCGTTTCATGAAGTACCTGACCGGCTGCGCGGACTTCTTCCGGCGCGGTATCACCAACGTTGGTCAGTTCACGCTGGTCAAATAGCGGGACTTACCGCGCCGCTAAAGTCTCACGCTTGCGCGAGACGGCGCTTCTGTTCCTCAATATCGAAATCGGCGGGCGGCCATGCGAGATCTAGGCCGTCCAGTGTCTCGTCGAGAAGTGCGGTGACCGCAAGCCTGCTGAACCACTTGCGATCGCACGGCACGACATGCCAAGGCGCGTACTCGGTGCTCGTTTTCTCCAGCACCGCCTGATACGCCTCCTGGTAAGCCGGCCAGAACGCGCGCTCGTCGATGTCGTTCGGATTGAACTTCCAGTATTTGTCGGGGCGGTCCAGCCGCTCGGCGAGGCGCTGCTTCTGCTCGTCGAGCGACACCACCAGGGCGACTTTGAGGAGAGTCATCCCGGCCTCGGTCAGCTCCTTCTCGAAGGCATTGATCTCGTCGTATCGGGCACCCCAGACCTCCGGCGGAACCAGGTCGTGCACGCGCACCACCAAGACGTCCTCGTAGTGGGAACGATCGAAAACGCCGAGCTGCCCACCCGCCGGCAGTGCATTGCGGATACGCCACAGATAGTGGTGCTTGCGCTCCTCCGCGGTCGGCACGCCGAAGCTCGCATGCTCAATACCTTGTGGATCAACTTGTCCAACAACATGTTTGACGATACCGCCCTTACCGGAGGTATCCATCCCCTGCAATACCAGCAGCACCGCGCGGTGGTCTCCGCTGCGTCCGTTGGCGTACAGCATTTCTTGCAGTAGCCCGAGGCGTTCGGACAGCTCGGCCTGGAGGGCTTCGCCGTCCTCGCGTGACCCGTCGAACCCGGGAGTGGAACGGGAATCGACGTCGGCGAATGTGATGCCGGGTTGATAACGCAGTGCAGACGTGTCGATCCTGAGGGCCATGTCGACTGACCCTAGCCGGATTGGCCTACACCGTTTGGGTTCAACGCACTTCAGGCGGTGGGGGAACGGGCGACGGGTGCGGCATGGCGACGAACTTCTCCCGCGAGCCACCCACGCCCACGATGCCCAGTACCGCGTTCCAGGAAATCATCGTCAGGTAGTCGATGAGTTCATCGGATGTCATCCGGGGATGCGACATCCACGAGTGGGTGGCCAGCTGGACGCCGCCGACGATCATGTAGCCCCACGGCTCCACGCCGTGGGTATCCATGGATGCTTCGGCCATCTGGCGGCGTAGCGATAAGGCAAGCATGCGGGCGATGATGCGTTCGGAGTCGGCGATGGCCTTGCTGCGGCTGGTGGAGCTGTTCGCCATGACGAACGGGTAGATCTCCGGCTCGGCAGCCACCGTCTCGACGTACACCTTGATCGCCGTGCGAGTGAGGTCGTAGCCGTCGAGGCGGGCCGACAGGGCCGCAGCCATCTTGGGGATGAGGGTGGTCTGTGCGAACCGGGTCATGACGGCCGTGGTCAGATCGTTTTTGTCAACGAAGTACCGGTAGAGCACCGTCTTGGATACGCCGATATCGGAGGCGATCTCATCCATGCTGATATCGCGCCCGCGATGCCTGATGGCATCCAGGGTGCCGTCTACCAACTCGGTACGCCGCTCCACCTTGTGCTTGTGCCAGCGGCGCTTGCGACCATCTGTCTTGATTGCCGCAGGCTGGGTTTTACTTGCCACAGTTATCGCCATATTTCCCTAGTTATCTGTAACCGATACTACTTGACGGGCCGGTTGGGGGTGCGCAACGCGCTCGATGCCGGATGATGGAGACGTGGCAGGAAAGCACACCGATCAGCCGCGTGCGCGGAAATCATCCGGCGGCGTCTTCGCGATGGGGAATTCGGCCGTCGACGAGGAGCGCGGGAAGCAGCTTCGTTGGATGAAAGCCGTGGCCGCGGGGTTCCTACTCGGGGCCACCGTGCTGTTTCTGGCATGCCGTTGGTGGCAGTCGGTGGGTGCGCCGGGCTGGGTGGGTTATGTCGGGGCGGCCGCAGAGGCGGGTATGGTCGGCGCGCTTGCCGACTGGTTTGCTGTTACCGCGTTGTTCCGGCATCCGCTTGGGCTAAAGATCCCGCATACAGCGATCATCAAGCGCAAGAAGGATCAGCTGGGCGAGGGGCTCGGGAACTTCGTCCGAGAAAACTTCATGTCGCCCACCGTCATCACCACCAAGGTGCGCGATGCGCAGATCGCGGGCCGGCTGGGTAAGTGGATGAGTGATCGGTCGCATGCCGAGCGGGTCGCGGCCGAGGCGTCCACGGTGCTTCGGGTCGGCGCGCAGATGCTGCGCGACGAGGACGTGCAACAGGCCATCGACAGCATCATCGTCCGCCGAATTGCGGAGCCCAAGTGGGGTCCACCGGTGGGCCGCGTGCTGTCGAGCGTGCTCAAAGAGGATCGGCACGCTCCGGTGATTCAGCTGCTGTGCGACCGGGCCTTCGAGTGGGCACTGGGTGCCAGCGACACCATAGACCGCGTGGTACTGCGAGACTCGCCGAACTGGACGCCGAAGTTCGTCGATCACTTCGTCGGCGACCGTATCTACCGTGAGTTGGTGGATTTCACCGACAAGGTGCGCCGCAATCCCGATCACGACCTGCGCCAATCCGTGAACAGGCTGTTGTTCGAGTTCGCCGACGACCTGCAGTACGACGAGCTCACCATCGCCAAGGCCGAGGCGATCAAGGCCAGGTTGATGGCCCGCGAGGAAGTGCAGAAGGCGGCGGCCACTGCCTGGTCGGCGGCCAAGAAGATGCTCACCGAATCCGTCGATGATCCGTCCAGCGAGCTACGGACCCGCGTCGCCGACACGATCGTGCGGATCGGGGAGACATTGCGTGATGACGAGTCCATGCGCGACAAGGTCGACAGTTGGGTGGAGCGGGCGGCACGCCATTTGGTCGAGCAATTCGGTGCGGAGATCACGGCCGTTATTACCGAGACGATCGAACGCTGGGATGCCGATGAGGCGAGTCGCCGGATCGAATTGCATGTCGGCCGCGACCTGCAGTTCATTCGGATCAATGGCACGGTGGTGGGTTCGCTGGCCGGTTTGGTGATCTACACGGTGGCTCACTTTCTCTTCTGATCGGGGCCTCACGTGCGTATTCCCGGTGTGGCGTGACATGGCCCACATCGCTAACAGAAGTGCTTGCAATAGCTAGCAGTGCAGCTTACGGTGGTTCTTATGCCGCAGGAATCAGATCTCGCTGTTGTGGTGAGCAACGCCGCCTCCGATATCGGAGGCTTTATCCGAGCGCAACGCGAGGCCGCTCAGGTCTCGGTGCGCCAACTGGCCGAAAAGGCCGGTGTAAGCAATCCGTACCTCAGTCAGATCGAGCGCGGTCTGCGCAAGCCTTCTGCGGAGGTTCTCAACCAAATCGCAAAGGCACTAAGGGTTTCGGCGGAGGTGTTGTACGTGCGTGCTGGCATTTTGGATCGCAGTGATGCCAGCCCGGTACGGGACGCCATCATTGCCGATACCGTCATTACCGAGCGGCAGAAGCAAGTGCTGCTCGATGTGTATGCCTCTTTTGTGCAGCAAATCACCGATAGTCAGGTGGATGCAGCCGAATCGGCCCCCGAATCTTCTGGCGACAACTGAATAACTTTCCCCATCCCCGAAAGGAATCTGGAATGAACAAGAAGAACCCCAAGCTCGACGATTTGAAGACCCCGTTCTACGCCGCCATCGGCGCCGGTGACCTGGCCCTGACCACGGTCACCGATGCCGTCACCCGGTTGCGTGAGGCCGCCGAGGAGGCCGCGTCCGAGGCCGGTGCACGTGTCGAGGAGACCCGCGACCGGTTGCGCGAGCTGGGCGCCGACCTGCCCACCGATGTCAATGAACTGCGCGACCGGTTCACTCCGGACGAGCTGCGCAAGGTCGTCGATGACTACCTGCAGGCCGTGACCGACGTGTACAACGAGCTGGCCGAGCGTGGTGCAGAGGCCATCGAGCGCCTGCGCAGCACTGCCGGTATCGAGGAGAACGTCGCCAAGGCTGAGGAGCTGGTCGACAGCACCCGCGAGCTGACCGAGCAGGCCTTGGGCACCGTGTCCAGCCGGACCCGCGCCGTTGGTGAGCGTGCCGCCAAGCTGGTCGGTATCGACCTGACCGCCAAGGCTCCGGCCAAGACGGCGGCCCCCGCCAAGAAGGCTCCGGCCAAGAAGGCGGCCCCCGCCAAGAAGGCCGCCCCGGTCAAGGCCGCGGTCCAGAAGGCGGCTCCGGCCAAGAAGGCTCCGGCCAAGAAGACCGCGACCCGCACGATCACCCAGAAGTAGGCAGTTCCTGCTCTGACGGCCACCCGATCAGCCACGTAGGCTGATCGGGTGGCTTTCTCTTTTCATGTCTTCGCGCTAATATCGCTCATCGCCCTCGTCGCGGCGATCGTTGCCCTGGTTCACGCCGCGATCCAGCCCGCAGATGCGTTTGTGGCGGCAGAGAAGCAGACCAAGACCACCTGGATAGTCATCCTCGCCGCGGCGGCCGTGTTCACCCTGATTCCGGGGATAGAGCTGCTGAGTGCTGGGATCGCCGCGGTAGCGGCCGGCGTGTACTTCGTCGACGTTCGTCCACGAGTGCTCGAGGTCCAGGGCAAGTCTCGGTGAGATATCGCGCGGCCGTGTCGGCCACGCTGACGGCCGCGCTGCTGGCGATGAATGTAGTGCCTGCGGCCGCTATAGAGCCCGCGCTTGTCGATCATGTGTCTTGGGCGGCAACGTCTTTGGGTCGGACCTTGCGTGTCTATCCGACGCCGCTGGGGCGTACGTACGAGGCGCCCGATGGCGCGGATATCGCATGGTCCGAGGTCGTCGCGCTGGCCCCTGATGCGCAGTCGCCGGGTATGCGGATGCAGTTCGATTGCCATTGGTACGGCCGGGTTTTCATCCCCAACAAGACGAGCTGGAACCTGGAGCCTTGGCGGCCCGCGGTTGACGCGACATTGATGACGGTGTCGCAGTGCAACCCCGGTGGGCCCGAGGTTTAGGCGCCGATCTGTCCGTCGCCGAGCGACAAGACCCGCAGGCTTGGGTAGGTGCTCATAGCGTGTCGCTTGTAGGCGGCACATTGCGCTGTGATGTTTATCAATTGCGCGCCCGAATTACAAATGTGTAATTCCCCCGAGACCACTGGGTGATCTCGATGTTATTGGTGGAAATAAGAAAACGCTAAAGTCTCAGGCGGCCCACTGGCAACTTTTCTTACCATTCTCCGCTTGCGTAACGCACACCCCGTGAGTAACGATTACAACAGTGATCACAATCTGATCACGACCGGCGTGGCAGGTGGTGCATCGCGCACCACGCGGTTTCGGCGGGAACAGAGGATCGGGGTGCAGTGACATGAAGGTCGTCATGGACAGGGCGCACTGGGTACGTGACAGGCGTGCGGTGTTCCTGATCGTCAATGTGCTGTTCGTGATGTCGCTGTCCATGACCGCGAGCGTCGCGTCGGCAGACTCCGTGAATTGGGACGCGATCGCCGAATGTGAATCCGGCGGAAACTGGGCCGCAAATACCGGAAACGGCTTTTACGGCGGCCTGCAATTCAAGCCCTCCACCTGGTCGTCCCACGGTGGCGTCGGAAATCCTGCCGAAGCATCACGCGAACAGCAGATTGCCGTTGCCGAGAATGTCCTGCAGTCGCAGGGTATTGACGCATGGCCCGAATGCGGTGGCGGGGGCAGCGGACCTAACGCCGGGCGCTCCGGATGTCAGTTCGTCCCCGGCGGCAGTATTTTCGGGATCGTCAACTTCCGCCAGATGTGCAGCGGAGTCGTTGGACTGATCCCCGCGGGCTAGTCATACATCGAGCCCGTTGGGCATTGTTGACAGCTCCTGCCTGTTGCGGCCGCGCGTGGCATTGATCAAGGCGCCACGGTGTCGCCCATCCTGTTCGTCCGGATGAGTGTTTCTCATGCGCCCGCGCGGGTGTTCTCACGCGGCTGCGCGTTCGGGATTACTCCCGCTCTGGTCGTGTGGGCGCCAACCGGTAGCCCCCCGACCGACCTGTCGAGATAGTAGGTTTGGCTTACCTAATGCCGGTTGTGGGGTTCGGTGCCGCTGAGCGCTGGTACCCACCTGTATTTGAGCCACAAGGAGAACACTCATGTCGACCGATGTCGCCGAGAAACTAGAGAAGATCCTGCGCGGAGAGCTTGCGGTCAGCGCGGATGAGATCACCCGCGACAGGTTGTTGATCGACGATCTTGGACTCGATTCGGTGGGATTCGCGCTTGGCCTCGTCCTCATTGAGGAGCAGTTCGGCGTCACGCTCACGGAGGATCAGCTACTCGTTTGTGACTCCTTCGGCGACCTTGTCGACATGGTCTCGGACGGGCAGGTTAAGGCCTCGACCCCAATCAGCAGTGCGCTCGCCGAGTAGAAGTTCACGGACCTAGAAGGCGGGAGAGAGAGTCATGACTATCACAGCGAATGTGCATGCAGTGCAAGGCAATACATTGGCGGAGAAGGTCTCCCATTCGATGCTGTCCTCGTCCGCCGATTTGGTGGTCATGGACGGCGCGACGCGAGAATGGCATCGGTTCCCGTGGGCCGAGGTGCACGCACGCGCGGAGACCGTCGCCGTCGACCTGCTCGACAACGCGAACGGACCAGTGGGTGCGCTGGGACTGATCGGCAATCCGACCGTCGACTTGGTGGCGAGTGTCCAGGGCGCCTGGCTCGCCGGCACGAGCGTGTCGTTCTTCCCCGGCCTGGTGCGCGGTGCGGACCTGGACCGCTGGGCGCATACGACCTTGGAGCGTTGCGCGGCCATCGGTGTGCGCACCATCTACAGCAATGGCCGGGAGCTGGAGCAGCTGCGTGCAGTGGAGTCCAGCATCCGGATCGAGGACGTCGCGCAGGTCGGTGCGAGGCCCCGGCCGCAGTCCTTCACCCCCGTGCAGACCGGGGACGACACCACGCCGGCGGTCCTGCAGAACTCCTCCGGCTCCACCGGCACGCCGAAGACCGCCGTCCTCTCTCGGGGCGCTGTCATGAGCAATGTCAGTGCGATGGTGCGCCGCGCGGAGCTGACTGGGGAAGACCTGACCTGCAGCTGGCTGCCGCTGTATCACGATATGGGCCTGATCACGTTGCTAGCTTCGCTGTGGACGGGCATGCCGCTGTGGCTGGCGCCGAATAGCGCCTTTGCGGCCTCGCCGATCAGGTGGCTCGATTGGCTCACCGAGAGCGGCGCGACATATCTGATGGCGCCGAACTTCGCCTACGACATCATTGGCCGGTACGTCGACAAGATTGACCGCGGAGTCGACCTCGGCAAGCTGCGTGCGGCCGTCAGTGCGGCCGAGCTGATCAACTGCGATGGTTTCGAGCGCTTCCTCGCGGCGGCGACTCCCCATGGTTTCTCTCCGGGCGCGGCGGTAGCGGCTTGGGGCCTGGCGGAGGGGACGTGTGTCGTGACCATGACCCGGCCCGGCGTCGGGGCGAGATCTGATGACGTGCTCGTCGCCACCCCGGATGGTGGTCAGGCCCCTCGCAGGTACGCACTGGTCGGCTCCGCGTTCGACGGGATGGAGGTCCGGGTGGTGCCCGCCGCGCGCGAGGTACCGGCGATCAGCGGCAGGGAAGTCGGGCAGGTCGAAATCAAGGGCGCCTGCATGATGAACGGTTATCTGGGCAGCCCGGCGATCGGCAAGAACGAGTGGTTCAACACCGGTGACCTGGGCTATTTTCATGACGGCGATCTGGTCGTGGTCGGCCGCTTCAAGGAACTCATTGTTCTTGCCGGGCGCAATGTGTACCCCACCGACGTCGAGCGGGCAGCCGCATCGGTCGAAGGGGTGCGGGCAGGCAGAGTTGCCGCGGTGGGACTCGACGAAGGCGGCGTCCGCCCGAGGCTTGCGCTGGCCGTCGAGTACAAAGGCACCGACTTTGACGCGGCGCGCAGGCAGGTGGTCCAGCGGGTCACCGCCGATTGCGGGGTCGTGCCCTCCGAGGTGGTGTTCGTGACTCCGGGTGATCTGCCCATCACGACCTCGGGCAAGCTGCGGCGTCTCGAGGTCAAGCGTCTTATCGAGACGGGTGGAGGTCTGCGATGACTCTGGCCGATCCAGAGAACAAGGTGGCCGCCTCGCTGTCTACGGACGGTTTCCGCGCGCTGCTGAGCTCGGTCATCGATGACGAAGTGAAGTCGTGGGTGGCCGAAGCGGAGAAGGCCGAGCGGTTCCCCCGCGCGCTCATCGAACACTTTGGCCGCGCCGGTGTGTTCGCCGACAAGTGGTCGTCCGGGGCGCTCCCCGACGTGGCGAAGCTTGTCGCTTTGGGCTTTGCGCTCGGTGGGCTCGGTTCGATCGGAATCAGCATCGGCGCGAGCTTGCATGACTCTGCGATTTCCATCTTGCGCCGATTCGGCAGGACCGATTACCTGCGTGAGATTACCGAGCAGGCGATCCGCGGTGAGGCGGTGCTGTGCATCGGCGCTTCCGAGGAGGCCGGCGGGTCTGATCTCCAGATTTCGGAGACCTTGGCCCGCAGCGTCGACGGCGGTTATCACGTGCGGGGCAGTAAGAAGTTCGTCTCACTCGGCCCGATCTCCGATCACATCGTCGTCGTCGCCCGCAGCGCCGATGGCGCCAGCAAGCACGGGAACGTGATGCTGCTGCTGGTGCCGACCGCCCAGGTGGTGGTGCACGAGCGATACCGCAAGCTGAGCGCGGGACCACTCGATACCGCGCCGGTCGATATCGACACGTGGGTTCCTTCGGATGCACTGATCGCCCGCCCGGGCGCAGGGCTCGCTGCGATCAGCTGGGGGCTGTCCCACGAACGGCTCGGCATTGCGGCCCAGGTGGTCGCGCTCTGCGAGAAGGCCCTCGGGGTCACCATTGCCCGGATGATGGACCGCGTGCAGTTCGGCAGCACGCTCCTGGGGCACCAGGCATTGCGCCTGCGTATCGCGGATCTGCAGTCCAGGGTCGACATGATGCGCTATTCGCTTGAGGGCATCGCAGCGACAGGTGAGATGAACCTGCGTACCGCGGCGGCCGCAAAGGTCACGGCTGCGCGGCTCGGCGAAGAAGTGTTGTCCGAGTGCCTGCACATTTTCGGTGGCTCGGGATACTTGATCGACGAGACCCCGGTCGGCCGCTGGTGGCGCGATATGAAGCTGGCCCGGGTGGGCGGCGGTACCGACGAGACGCTCTGGGAGTTCGTTGCCGCCACCATGAAACCCGATGTCGACGGCTACCGCTCCTTGGGCGTTTAGGTCAGAGGCGCGGGTATATCCGCCGGGGTTCTCGGCGTGGTGTACAGCGCCATTCGGCGGTTGGGCATTTGGTGCTCCCCGAGGAAGGCGCAGCCGATGTGTTCGAAGACCCTGCGGGTTTCGAAGTTCTGGTACTCGGGGTCGAACATGACCCGCTTGCATTGCGGTTCTAGCTCGAAGAAGCTCTTGATGATCTTGGGCAGGATCATGACCATGAAGCCCTTGCTGGCCATGGCCTCGTTGGCGATTGCACCGTGTATGCCCAGGTCATATGGGTCGGCGGCGTACTTTTCTCCGATGGAGTCCTGGGCCGCACGATAAAACTCCAAGTAGCCGACGGGCTCATCGCGGAACAGGACCAGGTAGGGGTGCGAGTAGGTGCCCTCGACCTGAGCCTTGAGCTGGTCGTACCAGCGCTCGTCCGGCCAGTCCTGCTCCCAGCCGTTGACCAGTGCCGGCTGGCGCATCCATCGGGCAATCAGCGCCGTGTCATCGCTATCAGGGTCCACAAGTCGCAGGCCGAACGGGCTGGGGAGCACTGCGGCAGGAGGCGCGGGCACCGAAGGGTCGGGGGCGACATGGCGGTAGAGCACTGGCCAGGGACGTTCCATGGATATAAGGATAGGCTATCCAATAATTCTGTGTGGAAAGCCCAGGGGCGGCAACAGGTCTACGGAAACAGAGCGTTGGCTTCGCGGTAGGGGATTGCATCATTCACGAATCCAAAGGTGCCGTGCTGTGCGATCTCCCGCGCGCCGTCGACGAATGCTCCCAGTGCTGCGCGTGCCATCGCTGACCCGAGACTGATCCGGCGCACACCCCACTGCGCGATCTCCTCGACCGAGTGATTCAGCACGAACCCCGTGGCGAGGAGATTGACCGGGCGATCTACCGCCGCGCATACGGCGCGAACGGCGTCGGCATCGGGAAGGCCCGGCGCATACACCACATCGGCGCCCGCCTCTGCGTATGCGATCAGCCGGGCGATGGTGTCCGCCAAATCCGGCCGGCCGTAGAGGAAGTTCTCGGCGCGGGCCGTCAGCGTGAATGGAAACGGCAGATCGCGCGCCGTGTGCACTGCGGCGGTGATGCGGTCCACCGCTTCCGTCAGCGGGTAGATCGGGGCGTCGGGCCGTCCGGTGGCGTCCTCGATGGACCCGCCGACGAGTCCCGCTGCTGCTGCCGTGCGGATGGTCGCGGCGATGTCTCCAATGTCGGGCCCGCCGTTCTCCAGATCGGCCGAGACGGGGAGGTGAGTGGCCGCTGCGATGGCCGCTGCATTGGCCAGCGTCTCGTGTTGGCTGATCAGGTTGGCGCCGTCATGCCTCCCCAGTGCGAAAGCCAGACCGGCGCTGGTGGTGGCCAATGCGGAAAAGCCATAGCCGGTCAGGATGCGTGCGGTACCGGCATCCCATGGGTTGGGGACCACGAACGTCCCGGACTGATGAAGGGCCGCGAACGCGACCGCACGCTCATGCTGGGAGGTCATGTATGCGACGCTAGCTCTATGACTGAGCCCATGACGGATTCGGCAGGCACGCCAGCGGTTTGGCCCACACGGAGGGAGGTGGCCGCGCTCATCGACCACACTCTGCTCAAGCCCGAAGCGACGCCCGATGATGTGCGGGCCCTCATCGCGGAGGCCACCGATCTCGGGGTGCTGGCGGTATGCGTGTCACCGTCGATGCTGCCTGTGGATGCCAAGGGGTTGGTTGTCGCGGCGGTGGTGGGATTCCCGTCGGGAAAGCATCTTTCGTCCATCAAGGCACATGAGGCGGCGCTAGCGGTGGCGGCAGGTGCGACCGAGATCGACATGGTGATTGACGTGGGTGCGGCGGTGGCCGGTGACTTCGCGGCGGTGCAGGCCGATATCGAGGCGGTCCGGCGTGCGGTGCCGGCGGCAACCCTCAAGGTCATCATCGAGTCCGCGGCGCTGCAAGAGCACTCCGGTGCCGAGGCGATCCGTGCGGCATGTCGGGCGAGCGAGGCCGCCGGAGCCGATTTCGTGAAGACCTCCACGGGATTTCACCCGTCCGGGGGAGCGACGACGCATGCCGTGCGGATCATGGCCGAGACGGTCGGGGATCGACTCCAGGTCAAGGCGAGCGGCGGCATTCGGACATCACAGGATGCCGCGGCGATGCTCGACGCCGGCGCGACCCGGCTGGGCCTCTCGGGCAGTCGGAGTGTCCTCGACGGGTTCCTGCTCTAGGTCAACGCGAGGCTAGTACGAGAGGTTCTGCAGGCAGGGATTCTCAACCGGCTTCATCGGCTGATTGGTGCTCGACAGTTTCACCGTGATGCCGTCGTTGGTGACCTTCACCTCTTGGGCCTTGAGCCCCATGGGGTACTCGCCGCCCACCAGCCCCTTGGAGAACGTGTCGAGTGCCGGCTGGATGATCTCGCGGGGTAGGCCGATGAACGCGGACACGTTCTCGGACTGCAGTGTCACCATGCCGTCCTTGATGACGGGCTTGGTGGTGATCTGTGCTAAGCCTCCGGCGGCGCTCAGGGTCACCTCGCCGGTCGACTCGTTCGTGGTGGCATCGCCGACCATCGAGCCGAGCATTCCCGGCACGAGGGCCCGGGCGCTCTCGGTGATACCGGAGGTCGGCCAGGAGACCTCGACGTCGAGGCGACCGATAGTGCCGAGCGAGTCGGCCGTCTTCTTGAGCGAGATATCGCGCACCGTGATGGCGACGGTCATCTTCTTGGCCTGCGCGATCTGATTGCCCGCAGTCCTGATCGTGAGCTTGTCGATGTGGTCACCCAGGTACTGGAACACCAGCGGGGTAGCGCCGAACGACGCCGTCGCACCATCCTGCACCAGGCACGATGTGGCGGCGTTCACCTCGGTGCTGGTGCGCTTGCGCGCATACAGCTCGATGCCGAGGACCGCGGCCAAGGTCACCGCGACGACGATGACGGCGATCAGTATCAGCGACCTGTAGTCGCGATCCTTCTTCGGTTTGGGCTCGGGTTGGGGTTGGGGTTGGGCGGGCTGGGGTGTCCCGCTCAACGGCGGCGGCGGCGGCTCGGCCGGGGGCGGGGTCGTCGGCGGCACGACGGGCGCCTGCTGGGTCGACGGCTGCCACGGCGAAGGCTCGGGAGGTGTCGATCCGGAGGGGCCCTGCGGCGGCTGAGGCGGTGTCGTCACCCGCGCGATTGTGCCCTATTCGGCTGAGGACGGGTTAAGGACCGGCAAGATCCGGCGGGTGTCAGCGACCGCGTCCAGATCCAGGTCCGCAAGGATGAGCTGCGGGTCGGGTCCGGCCTGGGCAATCAGTTCTCCCGTCGGCGAGGCGAGCAGGCTGCCGCCGATCCCGGTCGGTGCCCTACTCGCCGGGGTTTCCAGGCTTGGCAGGGCTTGGCCGGCGGCGGCGATAAAGCTTGTCGAGTCGGCCGCCCGGGCGCGCGCGAGCAGAGTCCACTGATCCCATTTCTCGGTCCCCGCACCCCATGAGGCGCTGACGGTGATCAGCTGTGCGCCGCGACGCGCCAGATCCGTATAGAGGTCGGGGAAGCGGATGTCGTAACACGTCGTCAGTCCGACGCTGACCCCGTCGACCTCTATGAGGACCTGTTGGCTGCCGGGCGCGACGGTCGCCGATTCGCTGAATCCGAATGCGTCGTAGAGGTGGATTTTGTTGTAGTGCGTGTCGGCCGCGGGGCCGGTCGCCAGCAGCGTGTTGAACACTCGCCCGTCGGGCGCGGGGGTGAACATTCCGGCGACGACGGTGAGGGCTGCTTCCTGTGCAATCGTGCGGACCCCGTCGGCCCACGGGCCGTCCAAGGGTTCGGCGACGGGCCGGAGTGGTACGCCGAACCGGCACATGGTGGCTTCCGGGAATACCACCAAAGCAGCGCCCTGGTCGGCGGCATCGCGCACCGTGGCCGCGACCGTGGCCAGGTTCTCAGTGGGATCGGCGCTGCTGCTGATCTGCGCCAACACTATCCGCATAACCCCAAGCCTAGGTTACTGGCGCCACTGCTGACCATGGTGTCGTCAAGATGCAATCGCGGACCTGCCGTCGTTGTCGCTCGACGGGAAATCCATTGTCGCGCAATGATTTCAGCATCATGCGCCAGCGGACCCTGGGTCCGAAAACGCCGTGTGGGGCCGCCGCCGCCCACTGCCTGTCGGCGGCGGTGAGTAGGTCGTGGATGGGTTGTCCTGGAACATTTTGGTGGATAAGGGCTTTCGGTAACCGTTCGGCGAGATCGGATGGTTTGTTGATATCGAACGGATCGCACGCCAGCGTGAGGGTTCGTGGTCCGGAGGCGTCCAGTAGTAGCCATGCGCACCGACGGCCCAGTTCGTCGCAGGTGCCCTCCATAATGAGCCCGCCGGGCGCCAGCCGGGCGGTCATCGCGGCCCAGGCGTTCGCCACCTCCGACTCCGGGTACTGGCGCAACACATTGAACGCACGCACCAGAACTGGTGTGTGGCCTGCCAACTCGAAGCCGCCGAGACCGAAGTGGACCCCGTCACGTGCCGGAACCACCCGTTCGGGGTCGATCTCCAATCCCACCACCCGGACATCGGACCGCACCGTCCGCAGTCGCGAGGCCAGCTCGAGTGTGGTGGTGGGCATGGCGCCGTATCCCAGGTCCACCACCAGTGGGTCGTCGGCGCCGGTGAGCACGGAGCGCACCGCGTCATGGTGGACGAGCCAGCGGTCACTGCGGCGCAGCCTGTTGATCCCGGTGGTGCCGCGGGTGATGGCGCCGATGGGTTTCACGAGGCTGCCGCCGAGCGCGCACTGGGGTACGCGGTCTCCCGTGAAATGTGTTCGCAGCTGCGCACTCGGCGAAGGTATCAGTGCCAGCTGCCTGCGGAAACTGCGACTTCTTGGGATCGGTAGCGCTTCGGCCCGCCTTCACTTGAGCCATGACGGAGCCATCGGGGCGACGGACGACGAAGGGACAGATGATGAATCGAGTGATCGTGGGTGCCATGGGACTTCTCGCCGCCGGTGCGGTGGTGGTCGGCTGCTCGACCGACAAGCCGGGCGGCTCGCAGGTGAGCACCGGAACCAACGCCGAGGTGAAGGTGGACGGCAAGGACCTGGCCGGCCTCGACCTGAAGTCGGTGACCTGTGTCAAGCAGGGCGGCAAGATCAACGTCGCCAGCGGCGCCGCCAACGGCCAGCAGGGCCTGGGGGTCGTCATGACCGACGAGGCGCCTCCCAAGGTGCAGTCGCTGGGTCTGGTGTACGACGGGGCCGCGCTGGCGGTCAGTAACGGCATGGGGGCCAGCGTGGGCTCCGCCGATGTCAAGGTCGACGGGAAGACGTACACCATCACCGGCGAGGCCACCGGTGCCGACGTCAAGAACCCGATGGCCGGGATGATCACCAAGCCGTTCACCATCAAGGTGAGCTGCGGCTGACATCCCGACGGCGGCGGGCGTGCATAGCGCGCCCGCCGCTTCTTACTATGCGGAGGTGACGATCATCGGCGACCTGGAGCGCGCTCGTCACCTGGCCTTGGCGGCCAAGGAAGAGGCCGCCAAGGAGCTCCTGCTGTCGCTGCTGGCCCAAGCCGAGCAGTCGGACCGTGACGATGTCGCGCTGGAGGTGTTGGCGCAGCTCGGCGAGATCTACCTGGTGCGCACCGCATACGACGGCGTCGTGGAAGGTATCCGGCGGATCCGCGAGTGCCTGGCCACTTATACGGAAATTCGCGCGGGCCATCGACCCGATCTCGCCGAGCGTGTCGCCATGTCCGGCACCGAGGTCGACCAGATGGTCTGCCGGTACACCCGGCGCGCGGAATTCCTGGCCGCCGGATTGGCCGCGGCCAGCGGTGATCACGATGGTGCCGCCGTGCATCTGCGGGCGTTGGTCGAAACCGTCGGGAACTTCGAGAATTTGGCCGCCGAGCACCGCGGCCTCATCTGTCACGCCAGGATTTTGATCGCCAGGGGTCTGTGCGATGACGACATGTACGCGGACTCGGTTCCGTTGTGGGTCGAGGTTCTCGATCTGCTCGAGGAGTATGCGCGCGAGGGCGGCGCCGAGTCCGATCACCTGTTTGTCCACGGTGCACTCTCCTATGGCCGGTTCTGTGTCGAGACCGGCCGGCTCGACGAGGCGCAGCCGTGGCTGCGGCGGGCCGAGGCGCGTGCCGGGGCGCGGGACTGGCAACTGGCTGGTGCGCGGGCGCAGTTGGAACGTGCCGCGGCCCGGTGGGCGGACGGCGATATCGCCGAAACTCAGACGCTGGTCCACCAGGCATACCCGGCGATCGCCGAGCATGTCCGGGCGCATGACGTGTCCCGAAGCTGGCTGTACTTCGGTCTGATTCGGTTCAGGATGGGCGCTCTGGACGAGGCCGACGAATGCTGGGGCCATGCCGAGCGGCACTGGCGGGAGATCGACAAGCCATTGCATATTCACCGCATTCTGTTACAGCGCAGTTGGATTGCGATTCTTCGCGGCGATTTCGCCGAGGCCGTCGAGAAGGTGGCGCAGGCTCGGGAACTGTTGGACTCCTACCCGCGGCACAGTTGGCTGCAATACGCCCGTCTCGACGACCAGCTGGGCAACATCTGGCGCGCCGACGCGCTCGCCGACCTGGGCCTGGATCCCGGTACTGGGACGGTGTCCGGTGGCGCGGACCGTCCCGGATACCAGCGCGCGATGTCCAAGCTCCAACAGGCCGCGGACCTCAAGGTTCCGGCGGCGTTGGCGGTCGACGCGGTGCGCTATGCGATCTCGGACGCGGGGGCGCGGATGCGCTGGGCCAGGTGTGTCTCGGCGCCGATGCTGGCAGGCGCCTTCGCGGTGGCGAAGGAATGGGACAATGCCGGGCTGGTCAGTGAGTTGATTGAATACCACAGCGCGCGAGGGGCTTTCACTGCGGACCTGGGTGATGGTCAGGCAGGTCCGTCGGCCGGTGCGTGGGCTGCCACGGCCACCGCGGCGGTTCCCGTCGAGGGTGACCTGGCGCTCGTCGCCGCGGCACCGCCGGTACAGGCGGACGGGGGGCTCACCCGCCTCGGGCCGCTGCCGCCGTTGCGGATGGACCCCGCCGGTGAGCAGATCATGAGCGGCTACCGGGAGCTGGCCTGGCAGCGGTACGGCCGTGAGATCACCGCCGCCGACGACGAATGGTCGACGTGGCCATGACAAACACCCTGGTTCTACGATTCGCCGACGTCGGTATCGCCACCTACGCCAGCCTGCGGGTGGTGGGGGAGCCGTCACGAACGGTCACTTGGGCAATAGAGCAGCCGCTGCTGGAAAAGGCCTGCGATGCACTCTATTCCGCGTTGCCGGATGCGTCTGGATCCGAGACCGCGCTCATAGCCATTGAACGGGCTTTGACCACAGGGGCTTTCACAAGCTCGGATGCGGAACTCGAGCTGGCCCGCGTGCTCGGGACCGAGCTGGTGGCTGCCGACGGCTGGAAGCTGTTGTCCGAGTGCGCGTCATCTCCGCGGGCAGTGCTGTTCGTGACACCGAGCCCGCGATTGGCCCGGGTGCCTTGGGGGCAGCTGGCCGTGCCGGGGGCGGATGGTTTCCGATTGATGGAGCTGGTCGATGTGCTGATGGCCGTGCCGCCGAACATCGTCCACGCGCCGCGGCAGCCGGTGCGGTGGAGCGATCGTCATAACGGTCCAGCAGTGCTACTGCTGGACCCACGGATTCCCGGACAGCGACCGGATTCGACGCTGGGTTCGGTGCTGGGCCGCCCCTCGCCGGAGGCTGCGTTGACTTGCCATTTCGGGGAGCTGATGGTCAGTCATCGGGTGCTGCCTGCGGTCGGTGCACCGGTCGAACTGTTCCGCCGAACCGATATCGACCGCCATTGGCTTGCCGAGGTGTGTGCGCAGGACCCGGCCCGGCTGCTCTACGTGGGGCATGCCAGCGCGGCTGAGGGCGCTGTCGGCCACGCTGAGCGGGCTGCCCTGCACCTGGCGGAGGATCGTCCGTTGACCGCGGCAGACATGATGGCCGCGCGGCTTCCGATCCCGCCGCGAGTCGCACTGTTGGCCTGCTCATCGGGAGGCGATTACCGCTTCGACGAGGCGACCGGACTGGCCGCGGCGATGATCCTGGGTGGGGCGGAGTTGGTGACCGCGACCCTGTGGTCGCTGCCGACCGCTGCGGCTTACAGTCAATTTGGCTCGTACCCAACAGATCCCATGGCCGATACGGTTGCCGGTGTCGACCGTGCGCACCGGGAAGTTGACGCCGGGCGCGCGGTGAACCGCTGGCAGCGGGCTCAGTTGCGGCGCTGGCGGGGCGGTGATCGCGCGGCCAGCCCATTGCATTGGGCGGCTGTAGTCAGTTTCGCCGTCGACGGTGCCCGCTGAATCAGCCGGCGCGCACCCGGACCGCGATGATGCTGTGGTCACTGGGCCGGTAGTACGCGTCGATTACGCTGCCCGGTGCCATCTTCGGCAGCGTGGACGCGGGTATTACCGCGGTTTCACGCGCCGGGAACTGGCCGCCGTCCGGCCTGGTCACCATGAGGTCCAGTTGTACCTCGCGGCCGGGGCCGGTGACGCTCAACCCGGTGACCACCCCGCGGGAGCGGGTGCCCTCGCCGATCGCCGCGCGCCGCGCCTCGGTCAGTAGCCGTTTGCGGATCAGCAGGTGATCGAATTCGGCGGTGAATTCCTCGATGGTGACGAGCCGCTCGTCGGCCTCTTCCTTCGGGTGAACGGGTGTGTTCCGGCGGCCGGATAGCACAGCGACGCATCCGTCGAAGACCCTGGCAATGGTGAGAAGTAGTCCTGTGGTCATGTCGATAGCGTCGACCCGGCTGGTGGCTACCGAACCCAACTTTTGGCCGGCCGACAACGATTACCCTTGTGACGGTGAGCATCGGGTCGGCAGCATCCGAGGCCGCCGTCTCGCTACAGTCGGCGGTGCCGCGTCGTGCCGTGATCGATCGGGCCTGGCGCGCGATCGGCTCTGGTGTCGAGGTGCTCAGCGCCGACGACGGCGGACCGCTGCGCCGGACGGTGAAACGGATCCTCGACCCGCTGGTGCTGCGGCTGCGAAGCAATACCGCCTTCTCGGCTCCGGTGCTGGCTCCCGAGGTGGCCACGGCCATGCACGCCCTGATCGTGGGGCGTGGTCCGCAGTTGCGGGCCACGGCCGACTGGTTCGTGATGCTCAAGGCCGAGCGGCGTAGGCAGCGCATCACCACCGGCAATGCTCAAGAGCTGTACTTCCCGGTGTGTTTTGAATTGGCTGTCACCAAGGGCGTTCCGCAGGTTGCGGATCAGCGCACCGCGACGGAGGTTCTGCACGATCTGCACCGCGGTCGCGACCGTACGGCGATCGAGGTGCTCAACCGCCATATCGAGGATCCCGACGTGGTGGCCAGACTCGCCAGGTTGCGGGACCGGAGCTGGCGCGACGTGCGGTCGGACGACGCCATCACGGGCCCCTTCTTCGCAGGTCTCACGACGGTGCTCGGTGCGGCTGGCAGCCATCGTGAGATGACTGCGCGCCAACGGGTTTGGAAGGCACTGATCGCCGACGCCACTCCCTACAATCTCGGCGCAAGCGTGCATGGCACCGTCGCCACCCTGCCGTGGTCCATTGTCGAGATCGGATTGAGTTCCGTTGAACCACAACGACCCCCGGCTATCAACGGCGACGTCGACGGTCACCGTCCGATGGATCGCAGCGTCGTGGATCGGGTGCGGGCCACGCTGCGACGGGCGCTGGACCGCGACGAACTGCCCGACGTTCCGCTGCTGTGTGCCGAAGAGGTCGACCGGGCCTGCGCGCCATGGGGTCTGATGAGCGAGGACAAGCAGGCCGCCCTGCTGGCCGGGGTCGAGATGGCGACGGACCTGCGGCCACTGGGTGATTCGGTGACGACGCGCTACGAACTGTCCGCGCGCGTCCAGGCTCGGCTGGTGAAAGAGGCCTACGTTATGCATGCTCGGCGCTATCTTGTTGCCGGCGAGGCCATCCACCCCCGGCAGCGACAGGTTGTCGACGACCTGGCCGCGTTCGCTCGGCCGTACCTGAGCCGGTTGTGGGCCAGGTTGCACGGTCGGGATGTTTGGCAGGAATCCTGCGGTGACGTCGATGATCTCCGGTCGCTGCTGGAAGGGGTGGCGCGCTCGGTGAGCCTGGACCACCGGCAACGGATCAAGGCCATGCTGGAATTGCAGGTCGCCGGATGAGGCTGGCCAACGAATCCGGTTTGTGGGCAACGGGTCCACCGCCTGCCCCGATTCCGGCGGTAGCGGTTCTCGAGGTCAGTGGTGCGGTGTTGTCCTGGCCCGTCGACGATCCCTCGCATCCGCCGGTGCTGGCGTTCACCGATCCGGCGCGGGCCGATTGGATGTGGCGCATTCTCGGCGAGGCCGGACATGTGGCTGTTGTCGAGGCGCTGCGCGACCGCGATCGGACCGAGGTGATCGAGCTGCCGTCGGTGTCGGTGCTGTCTGGGTCGGCGGATTCCTTGCGGCGCTTGGCGCTGGGCCATTGGCTTCGGCGATGGTGGCCGGCCAGTCGTCGCGACGGCATCACCGCGCTGGACCCGGCGGTGCTCGACGCCGAGCTCGCGGTGCTGACTGCGGCGGCCGAGGACTATTTCACCGACGACACCCTGGACGCCGATGTGGTTGGGCTGTTGGCACCCCACGGTGTGGCACTGGGTTCCTATCGTGACCCGCGGGTGGACGCGCTGGTGGCACGGTGTCGCGATCTGGCGGACGAGCTTGGGGTTCGGTGGGATTCGCAGGGCAGCGGGGCCGCGCGGCGTGAGGATTATGCGCTGGCTGCCGGTCTCGGCGACGAGCCCCGATCGCCGGGCACCATCGCCGCGGGCGGTGTGACCATCGCCTGGTCGGATGTGCCGCCGGCGATCTTCGACGCGGCCGAACACAATCTCGACTGGGCGGTCGTTACCGAGGATGCGACGGTAACTGTCCAGGTGCGGGCGGCGGTATCCGGCCCGGATTCCGCCGCAGGGATTCCGGTCTCGTTGCGCTGCGGTGCATTTCACGGAGCGGGCCTGTTGGATGCCGAGGGCGGTGCGGTGCTGCCGGTGCTCGATGCGGACGGTCGGCCCGCCGAGGAGGCGCAGGCGTGGAACGCCGACTGGTCGGCGACACGGGTCGGCGTGGGTGGCGGGGGAGCTGCGGAGTCGAGCGAGTTACGCGATCGGGTCCGGGCATTCGCCTGCGCCCGGCTGGCCACGCCTGCTGCCGACGCGTTCCTCGCCGAGCTGCTGGCCGCCGAATCGGACTACTGATCTCGGCGTCGGGGCTAGTGGTGCTTCGAGATCCAGTCGGCGATGAAGCCTTCTTCCACCCGGAATAGATCGTTGATGTGGTGCAGGATCAGATCCTCGAGCTTGCCTCCGATAAACGGGATGTACACCTTGCACGTGCTGGACAGCCGCAGCTGGGAACCCTGATCGGTATCGGATAGCTTGCACACCCCGGTGAAGGCGCCCGGTCCGGCGAGCACCGATGCGCTGTAGCTGCCCACCGCGGCGCCCTTGGATTGATCGAACGGGCCGAACCGCTGCGCCCGGGTGATGATCATGTCGGTGAGCATTACCTTCTGCGCAATCGGCGGCAGGTACATGCGGGGCAGATTCTGTTTGACCACCACGTCGATACCGCGGTCGGTCACCGTAAAGGTGCGAATCTCGGAGATCGGCGTGAGCCATCCGTACGCCGACATCAGGGTTTCCCAGTAGTCCCGGCTCGCGAAGTCCTGGTAAATCTTCTCGGCCGGAGCCGCGAAGTTCACCGTGAAGACCGACCGCCTGGACATCGGACCCAGGTTAGCCGTGGGCGGCGATCCACTCCGAGGTAAATCGCTGTTCGGCAGATAACAGGTCCATGAGTTTTCCGCCGACGAAGCCCTCGATCTTGCCGCCCACCAGGGGGATCTTGACCTCGACGCCTATCTTCATGTCCAGCCGCGAACCCTTGCCGCCGGGATGCAGCCGGGCGGTGCCGGACAGGGTGACGGGTGCGCCCGATATCGAGCCCAGCACCGTGCCGTCGGATGCACCGCCGGCGATCGGACTCCACTTCTCGGTTCGGACAATATGCAGGTCACCGCGGTGAAACTGGGAGACGATGCCGGGCAGCCGGTCACTCCGCAGCACCTGTGTGGTGACTATTTCGATGGCGCCGCCCTCGGACTTCAGAGAGTCCAGTGTGGCGGTGTCCGCACCCGAGTCGGCCAGACGTTGGTTCCAGTAGGCCTCGTCGGCGAAAGCCGAGTGGACTTGCTCGACGGTGGCCGAGTACTCCACTGACAGGTCAAATGAGCGCGCCATGGGTGGCAAGGCTACCGTTAGCGCCCGTGAGCTTGGATGAGCCGCTTGCGCGAAGACCAGCGGGTGCGGATGCGCCGCTTGCGCGAAGACCGACAACTCTGCCACGGACAACGCGCGCGGAGATCGAGGATCTCGGTGCCGTTGTGGTCGACGATGCTCCGCTTGCCTCGTTGACGACATTGCGGTTGGGGCCGGTGGCGTCGACGCTTGTTCGTTGCGATAGCAGCGCCCAGGTGGCAGGCACGTTGGCGGCACTCGCCGGGCATTCCACTCTGTTGCTCGCGGGTGGCTCGAATCTAGTTCTGGCCGATGATCTTCCGGACCTCATGGTGGTGCATATCGCTTCGGCCGGTGTGACGGTGGACGGGCCGCTGCTGCGCGCGGACGCGGGGACCAATTGGGACGAGGTCGTGGCGCTGTCCCTGCGCGCCGGTCTCGGTGGACTGGAATGCCTCTCGGGAATCCCAGGAACGGCGGGCGCCACCCCCGTCCAGAACGTGGGCGCCTACGGCGTCGAGGTGGCATCGCTGCTGCGACGGGTACGGGTGCTGGACCGGGCCGCAGGGGAGGTGCGCTGGTATGAGGCCGGCGAGCTGGGGTTCGGCTATCGCACCAGCATTCTCAAGGGCACCGATGCGCGCGTGGTACTGCAGGTCGAGTTCGGTCTGTCCACCGACGGGTTGAGCTCCCCGATTCGTTACCCGGAGCTGGCCAAGGAGCTCGGGATCGAGCAGGGGGAGCGCACCGACGCGCTGGCGGTGCGTGAGGCGGTGCTCGGCCTGCGACGCCGTAAGGGAATGGTGCTCGATGGGGCCGACCACGACACCTGGAGCGTCGGTTCCTTCTTCACCAATCCTGTTGTTTCCGAAGGTGATCTGGACGAAGTCCTGGTACGCGTGCGTGATCGGTTGGGGCCCGATATCGCCGTACCGCGGTATCCGGCCCAGGGTGGGGTGAAGCTTTCAGCGGGCTGGCTGGTGGAGCGGGCCGGGTTCGTCAAGGGCTATCCGGGTGAGCAGTCGGCGGTGCGGGTGTCGACCAAACATGCACTGGCGCTGACGCATCGCGGGGGCGGGAGCACCGGTGAGCTGCTGGCGCTCGCGCGTACCGTTCGCGACGGGGTGTTGGATGTTTTCGGTGTGCGGCTGGTCCCCGAGCCGGTGCTGGTGGGCTGTTCGCTGTAATGCCCTGCGCGTGCCGCGCCGTGGCTCGTAGAGTGGGCTGATGGGGCTGGGAATCGGTCTGCACGGGCTCTTCGTGGGGCTCGGTGTGCTGGTCGCCGCCGTTGTCTTCGCCTACGAAGCACGTCGAAGAGGCGCTCCCACCGAACAGTCACTGATCGCCGTGGCGGGTGCATTGGTCGGCGGTGCGATCGGTATGCGGCTGTCGGGCTGGATCGAGTACGTCAACCCGGCGTTGAATCCCAGCCTGGGTGAGGCGTGGATGTTCGGGTCGCGCAGCATCATCGGCGGGTTGTTGGGGGCGTATATCGGTGTGTTGGTCGCGAAGCGACTCATCGGGTATCGCGTGAAGACAGGCGACCTGTTCGCGCCCGCGGTGGCGTTGGGTATGGCGGTGGGTCGGATCGGATGTCATCTCACGGAGGCCCCGGGACGGCCGACCTCTTTGCCGTGGGGTGTGCACGCTCCCGTGTCTCGGCCGGAATGCCCGGGATGTTTGGCGGGGGTGGCCATGCATCCGTCGTTCTTGTACGAGATCGCTTTCCAGCTTGTAGCTTTCGCGGTGCTGTGGTGGTGGCTGCGTCCACGCGTAACACATCCCGGTGAGCTGTTTGTGCTTTACGTGTCCGCATATGCGGTGTTCCGGTTCTTTGTCGAGTTCACCCGGGCAAACGAGACTGTATGGCTGAATCTCACACGTCCACAATGGGTTCTGCTGCTGGGTATGAGTCTGGCTGCCTGGAGGTTGTGGCGCGGACACCGTGCGGGCTACTACGACAACATGTTCCGCGGGCGCCTTCCCGAAGCGGTGGCGGCATGAGCTATCCACCACCAGAACAGCCCAAATCCGGTGTGAGCGGCGCGATGATGTTCGCCGGTGCACTCTCATTCATTTTCGGTAACGCCGTATTCGGTTTCCTTGCGCTGATGATCGGCGGATCGTTGGCCGACAGGCACCACACCGGCTTCGAGGTCGTATCCGGATTCGTTGCGGTGATGGGGATTTTGGTCGCGTTTGGGGTGGGTACGGTGCTCATCAGAAAGGGGGGTCGCGACAAGCGCGGTTGGGGAGTGGGACTGATGGTCGGCTGGGCGTTGGTATCCATGCTCACGGTCGGGATCTGTACCGGGCTAAATCCGATGTTGTACCAATGACCACCCCGCCGCAGCCGCCCTCAGAGGGTGAGCAACCGCAGCAGTACCCGTATAGCCACTACCCCTACGGCCCTGGCGGGTATCCACCGCCGCCGGGTTATCCGCAGTATCCGTCGGGTTATTACCCGTATGGGCAGCCGCCGCCGAAGAAGAGCGGTGGCGCGGTTTTGGGGATGACGTTCGCCGGTGTCTTCCTCTTCTGGGTGATGACGTTTGGCACGTGGATGCTTCTGGCGAGCGTGATGAGTACATCGTCGTCCGTCGAATCCGGGGCAACGGTTCTGGCCGTGGTGATGTCCGTCATCGGTCTGGGCGGCGGCCTGGCCATGACAGTGTGGGGACGAGACTGGTTCCGCGGCTTGGGTATCGGATTCTTGATCGGGTGGGCAACGGTGGCGATTACGACGGGGTTTGTTGTGGGGTGCATTTCGATGTTGGAGGGGTTGGAGTAGCCATGGCGGGAATGGGGCTGCGCGGGGACCGGATCCTGCGGTACGTCAACGCTTTTTGTCCGCGCTGCCATGAGGAGAACCCGGAGCGTCCGTTGGCGGAGGTCGACCGGCTCTCCGGCTGGCTCGCGCACCGTGACGATCGGGTGTGGCTCGAACGCGCCTGCCGTGTACACGGGTTGGTGCGCACCCTGTACGACGAGGACGCAGAGATTCTCGAGTACCTGGAGGAGTGGACGGCCCCCACCAAGACTCATATCCCGGATGTGCCGGGAAATTTCGATCCGATCCCCATGGCGTATCTGCGCGGGCTGCCCGAGATGCAGACCCAACACACTTGCATCCTGCTGGCCGATATCACCGAGGCGTGCAATCTGCGGTGTCCCACCTGCTTCGCCGATTCCTCACCTGATCTGCGCGGGGTGGTACCAGTCGAGCGGGTGCTTGCCAATGTGGACCAGCGTCTGGCCCGCGAGAACGGCCGGCTGGATGTGTTGATGCTCAGCGGCGGCGAACCCACCGTCTACCCGAATCTTGCCCGGCTGCTCGACGAGCTGATGACTCGGCCCATCACCCGAATTCTCATCAACACCAACGGAGTGCTCATCGCCCGCGACGATGCGCTGCTGGATCTACTGGCACGTCACCGGGAACGTGTGGAGGTCTACCTCCAATACGACGGCCCGTCCGCCGACGCCTCACGACACCATCGCGGTGGTGACCTGACGAGGATCAAAGCCCAGGCGGTGCAACGGCTCTCCGATAGCGCGATCTTCACGACATTGGTCATGACCGCGGCACTCGGTGTCAACGACGGAGATATCGGCGCCGTCATCCAGCTTGCCCTCGACACCCCGTACCTGGGTGGTGTCTCGATCCAACCGCAATTCGGTTCGGGCCGAGCGGGTGCGATCGACCCCGTCGAGCGGCTCACCCACACCGGGGTGCTGAAACGTCTGGGCCCGCAGACCGGTGACGTTGTCTCGTGGCGTGACTTGACGGCACTCCCGTGTTCGCATCCGCATTGCTGCTCGGTGGGATACATGCTGCGCGACGATGCCGGCGTGTGGCGGTCGTTGACCTCCCTGATCGGACACGACCGCCTCAAGGAGAACCTGGGACTGGTTTCCAATCGCATTGCGGATCAGGAGGTTCCACAGCAGCTGCGACTGGCGGTCAAGGAATCGCTGCTGGGACTGCTTTCGGAGCAGTCTTCCCTGTCGCATCCGACTATTGGCGATGTGTGGAAGACCATATGCGACAGTTGCGATTTGGGAATCTCCACGTTGATGACTGTCGCCGCCTCGGCGTTACCCGGACGTCGGGCGAAGCTGCGGCGCATGCTCGGCGAGCGAATCGTGCGAATCACCGTCAAGCCGTTCATGGATATGTCCACGATGATCGAGGAACGGCTCACCCAATGTTGTGTGCACGTCGCGACGCATGCCGAGCAGGATCAGTGCGCGCCGTTCTGTGCGGTGCAGGCGTGGCCGGCATTGTCGCGGCAACGACTGTCGGTGTCGGCGGCGGCCGCTGTGCCGGAGCTGGTGCTGTTACCGATCCAATAGGCTAGTGCGCCAAGGCTGATGACGGCACCGAGAACGCAGACTCCGGTCCATCCGTGGGCTGAGTAAACCCAGGTCGACGCGATGGCGCCGGCGGCGCTGCCAACGGAGTAGAACGTCATGTAGGCGGCGGTCAGGCGCCCGTGCAGTTCGGTGTTCAGGCGGTAGATGAGGCTTTGGTTCGCCACATGCACCGACTGCAGGCCGAAGTCGATGATCACGACCGCGACAGCCAACCCGAACAGGGTCCAGGGCAGCGTTGCCGCGAACGCCCACGCCGCCAGCATCAATACCAGGCCGCCGCCGGTAACCCGATTCGCCAGGCCGTTATCGCACCACGATCCGGCCTTGAACGCGCCGAGTGCGCCCGCCGCTCCGGCCAGGCCGAACAAGCCGACTTCGGTATGCGACAAGTGATATGGCGCGGAGGTGAGGGGTAGCACCATGGGCGTCAACAGCACCGTGATGGCGGCGAAGATGAGCATCGCGATGATGGCCCGGGAGCGCAACACCGGCTCGTCGCGCAGGAGCCGTAGCGTCGAGATGAGCAACCGGCGGTAGGGCAGCGCCCGGTGTGTGCGGGTGGATTCCGGCAGGGTGCGTGTCAAAATCCCGGCCGTTATGACCGTCGCGACGGCGGCCGCAACGTATACCGATCGCCACCCGAGGAGATCAGATAGGGCGCCGGACACGGTGCGTGCCAAGAGAATTCCGCTGATGATGCCGCCGGTCACGACGCCGACGGCCCAGCCCTGTCGCTGCGGCGACGCATGTACCGCGGTGTAGGTGACCATCACCTGGGTCACCACGGCGAGTGCGCCCACTGCGGTGATACTCAGCAGGAACGCCCATGTGTTCGGGGCTATTGCCGTGGCGGTCAATGAGACCCCCAACAGGACAGTCTGCCCGATGATGAGCCGGCGCTGATCGATGATATCGCCGAGGGGCACGATGAGCAGCAGGCCGATGGCATACCCGATCTGGGTGAGTGTGAGCACGATACCGACTTGTGCTGTGGGCATGTCGAATTGCGCGCCGATGGTATCCAGCAGCGGCTGGGAGAAGTAGACGGTCGCCACCGCGAGCCCGCAGGCGAGCGAGAACAAGACGATGACGGGTCTGGTCAGCACGCGAGCTCCTCGGTACAGTTGGTTTCACTTCGCAACCGTTCGAGCCTTGCATGGATGGTTGCATATTGCAACCAAAGGAGTTGTCGATGGTGGGCCGTGCAAGTCATGCGGAGTCAAGCTGCACCCTGGCCAGGCCGCTGGGTGAGGTCGGGGACGGCTGGTCGCTGCTGATCGTTCGTGACGCATTCGACGGACTGCGCAGATTCGGAGAGTTTCAAAAGAGCCTCGGGCTTGCCAAGAACATCCTGGCGTCCCGCTTGGCGACGCTGGTGGACGGCGGCATCCTCGAGGTGATCCCGCTGGGGGCTCGCCACGAGTATCAACTGACGGATAAGGGCCGCGGGCTGTTTCCCGTCTTGGTTGCGTTACGGCAGTGGAGTGACGAATTCTGTTTCACCCCGGGGGAGCCGCGCGCCACGCTGGTGGACCGCACGATGTCACGCCCGGTGCGACGGTTCGAGCTTCGTGCGGCTGATGGTCGGGCGCTGGCACCGGAAGATACGGCCGTTATCGAATCCGCACCGAAGGACGCGCCCTCTAGTCTGATGGGCACTAAGCAAATTTGACGCAGGGATGTCATAGTCGCCATGTCTGACCGTTCGAGGGTCGCCGACGAAAGAGGGGCCGTGCGGATCGGATTCCTGGCACTACTGGTGTGGCTCGGCATGCTTGCGGCGCCGTTCGCAGCGGCCGATCCTGGGGCGACGTCGGTGGACCCGGCATCTCCGGAGGCCTCCGCGATCCTGGCGCCCGCGATTGCCGACGTGACCGCCCAGCTGGGCAAGCCGGTACGTCTGGATGTGCGCAGCCTCAAGGCGGCCGAAGGCTGGGCGTTCCTCTGGTCGGCGATGCAGGAGCCCGACGGTAGCCCGATCGACTACACCGGTACTCCCTTTGCCGAAGCCGCTGCCAACGGCGTCCTGTCGAAGAAATACGTAACTCTGTTGCATCAAGACGAGCAGGGCTGGGTCATCGTCGATAAGCGGGTCGGTCCGAGTGATGTCGCCTGGGCCGGGTGGGGCGCGCAGTACGGCGCGCCCGCGGCGATCTTCGATATCCCGGTCTACTAGCCGTGGGGCGAGGTAAAATCGCACGTCACACGTGATCCAGCGAGTGATCTTGGTCGGGCTGGGCGAACTTGTCCACGGCGGGCCGTATCGTGGGATGTCGTGAGTGGCCCCAGACCAGATCCCCGTGATGCGCTGACGCGGCGACGTGCGCTCACGATTCTGGGCCTGACTGTCCCAGCTGTTGCTGCGGCCTGCTCGGCCGTCGGCTCGAATGCGCCGGAAGAGGCCCCATCGCCGGGACCCACTCTCGCCTTCACGCCCGATGACAAGGCCAAGGACGTCAACCCGACCGTGCCGGTCAGTGTGACCGTGGCCAACGGCTGGTTCCAAGACGTGAAGCTGGTTAACGCCGACGGCAAAGTCGTCGCAGGAGTCCTCAGTCGCGACCAGACGAGGTTCCGCACCACCGAACCGCTCGGATTCGATGTGACCTACACGTGGAAGGGGTCGGCGGTAGGCCTGGATGGCAAGGCAATCCCGGTGTCCGGCGCATTCACCACCTTGGTCCCGACGGCGAAGGTCAACGGCCAGTTCCAGCTCGGCGACGGGCAGACGGTGGGGATCGCGGCTCCCGTGATCATCCAGTTCGACGCGCATATCGCCGATAAGGCCTCGGTGGAGCGGATGCTGAGCATCACCTGCGATCCGCCCACCGAAGGCGGCTGGGCCTGGCTGCCCGATGAGCAGCAGGGTTCCCGAGTGCACTGGCGTTCACGTGAGTACTTCAAGGCGGGTACCAAGGTTGAAGTGAAGGCTAATCTCTACGGAATTCCGTTGGGGGACGGGGCATTCGGCAACGAGGATATGTCGTTGGAATTCTCTGTGGGGCGCCGACAGGTTGTCTATGCCGATGCGCAGAGCCATCGCATTCGCGTGACCACCGACGAGGGGACCATCCTGGACCTGCCGTGCAGCTATGGCGAGGCAGATCTGCCGCGCAACGTCACCCGCAGTGGAATCCACGTCGTCACCGAGAAGTATGAGGACTTCTGGATGTCCAACCCGGCGGCCGGATACACCAACGTGCACGAACGCTTCGCGGTTCGAATCTCGAACAACGGCGAGTTTATTCACGCTAACCCGAATACCACTGGGCAACAGGGTAATACGAACGTCACCAATGGCTGTATCAACCTGTCACTCGGCGACGCCGAATCGTATTTCCGCACCGCGATCTACGGCGACCCCGTCGAGGTGACCGGCACCTCGATTGAGCTCTCCTACTCCGACGGCGACCTGTGGGACTGGGCGGTGGACTGGTCGACCTGGCAGTCGATGTCGTCGCTCCCGCGGAATCCTCAGGAACGAACCGTCACGTCGACGTCGACGACCTCGTCCCTTCCGACCACCGTCCCGCTCACTCCGTCGGGCGCGCCGACGCTTTCTGGGACACCGACGAGCACGTCGATTCCCACTACCGTTCCGCTCACTCCGTCGGGCGCGCCGACGCTTTCTGGGACACCGACGAGCACGTCGATTCCCACTACCGTTCCGCTCACTCCGTCGGGCGCCCCGACGCTTTCGGGGACGCCGACATCCACACCGCGTTAGCGCAGCGACCGAAAAAACAATGCCGCCCAGTGCCGATGCGCCATTGTTTTGCGACACAGGCGCGGACGTGCCGGTGTTCGAGGTCGCCTTCGTGAAAAGACGCCTTCGTGAAAAGAACTGTGCCGCAATATTTTGAGAAAACCGTGCCGGGGCGGCGTGCCCGGAGGGATCGATTCCTGCCGGAGGCTCAGTCGCGGGTCGCTCGGCGGGTGGACGAGGCCTGATCCCGGGGTTTAACGACGATCTGATCCAGATTGACGTGCGGGGGTCGCGATGACACGAACGCGATGATCTCCGCGACGTCCTCGGCGACCAGTGGCGTGATGTCCTGATACACCGAGTCGGCGCGGGCCTGATCGCCGTCGAAGCGCACCACCGAGAACTCCGTTTCCACTGCACCCGGCGCGATCTCGGTGAGCCTCACCGGTTTTCCCAGAAGCTCGCCGCGCAGTGTGCGGTGCAAGGCTGCCTGTGCATGCTTGGCGGCCGTGTATCCGCTGCCGCCGTCGTAGACGTCCAGTGCGGCGATCGAGGTGATGGTGACGATGAGCCCGTCGCCGGAGGCAATCAGTTTGGGCAGCAGGGCGCGGGTCACCTGCAGAGTGCCCAGGACATTGGTTTCCCACATCCAGCGCCAGTGCTCCAGATCGGCTTCGAGAACCGACTCCAGGCCCCAGGCGCCGCCGGCGTTGTTCACCAGCACGTCTACCCGGTCCAGGCTCTGCGCAAGGGCGGCAACCGAATCGGCATCGGTGACATCGAGCACAACCGCAGTGCCCCCGATTTCCTCGGCTACTGAGTTGATGCGGTCCTCGCGCCGCGCCGCGACAACGACATGGAACCCAAGGGCCGCAAGGGATTTGGCGGTAGCTGCGCCGATTCCGGAGCTGGCGCCGGTGACGACCGCGACCCGGCCCTCGAACGTGGGATTGCTCATGGACGCCACTGTAGTCAGGTGCGAGTAGTGGGCCGGTAGTAGGAGATTTCGTCGTGGGGATGCTAAATTGCGGCTGTGTCCATCAAGCGTGCCGCCGAACCCCGGGTCACTTTCGTGATCGCGGGTATTGGTTCACGGCTGCCGCTGGCTCGCGAGCTGTGTTGTCGCTGCGTCTGTCGCTGCGCCTAGTTTCTGCACGTCTTTCTTGACGTTTCGGGCGTGGTATCGCCCCAGTTCACAACACCAATAGCCCTCGTTTCAGCCTCGGAATTCGCGGGCTGACCTCCCGCCAAAGGACCCTTCTCATGACTTCTCCGGCTCGCCGACCAGTTTCCCGCCACCAGATTCATCCGCCCGCCCTGTACATCGGCGACAGCGCCGCATCCTCGGTGTTCCGCGCCGCACGTGTGCGCGGTCCGGTGGCTCGCGATGCGATTGCCCAGATCACAGGCCTTTCTATCGCTACGGTCAACCGGCAGGTGACAGCCCTGCTGGACGCCGGGCTGCTGCGTGAACGTGCTGACCTGGCAGTTTCCGGCGCCATCGGCCGTCCACGGGTGCCGGTCGAGCTCAACCACGAGCCATTCTTGACCCTCGGCATCCATATCGGTGCCCGGGCCACCAGCATTGTGGCGACCGACCTGTTCGGCCGGACCCTTGATGTGGTGGAAACCCCCACGCCAAACGGTCCGCAAGGCGCCGCGCTGGCCTCGCTCGCCGGTAGCGCACAGCGGTATTTGGCCCGTTGGCACCGGCGTCGGCCGCTGTGGATCGGGGTGGCCACCGGTGGTGTGGTCGACGGACCGGCCGGGACGGTGGATCACCCGCGTCTGGGCTGGACGGAGGCCCCGGTGGGCCGCGTCTTCGCCGACGCGCTGGGTCTGCCGGTATCGGTGGCCTCGCACGTGGATGCGATGGCCGGTGCCGAGCTGTTGTTGGGGCTGCGTCGATTCGCAGCCCGCTCCTTGACCAGCCTGTACGTATATGGCCGTGAGACAGTCGGTTTCGCGCTGGCCATCGATGGGCGAGTGCACAGCCCGTCGAGCGGTCCGGGAACCATCGCGGCACTGCCTGTTGATTCCGAATTACTCGGCGGCAGCGGTAAGTTGGAGACCACGGTGAGTGATGAGGCGGTGTTGGCCGCGGCCCGAAAGCTGCGCATCGTGCCCGCCGGCGAAGGCGTCTCGGTGAGCGCGGTGTACAAGGCTGCCCGTGGCGGTAATGAGTCTGCGCGCCAACTACTTTCCGAACGTGGCCGGGTGCTTGGTGAGTCGGTCGCACTGCTGCGCGACATCCTCAACCCCGACGAAGTGATTGTCGGAGGGCAGGCATTCACCGAGTACCCCGAGGTGATGAACGACGTCGAGAAGGCTTTCCTGGATCGGTCGACATTGTCGAAGCGCGATATTCGCGTGACGGCCTTCGGTAACCGGGTGCAGGAGGCCGGAGCCGGTGTGGTGTCCCTCGGCGGGTTGTTCTCCGATCCGCTGGGTGCCATGCGACGTGCGTCGGCCCGGCGCGGTGAGGTCTCCGCACTGGCATAGGAGACAGTTCCTACGCGCCGAGAGTGAAGCCATGGCGGGATTCCCGTCGATGTTCCGCCACAGCTTCACGCTCGGTGGACCGGGTAGCCACAATTTTGGGGTTTGCGCGGTTTGCTCGGTTTTGTCGGAGTTGCGGATTCGTGGGCGTCGAAAAGTGATAGGGATGTGCGTATGACGCATATCCACCACCGGTCCACGGCGAAGGTGCCCATGGCGTACGCCTTCGACTACATCAGTGATGCGCACCATCTGGCGGATTGGATGTTCGGGATCGAGCACGTCCGCTTCGTCAACGAGGTAGAGCGTGGGCCCGGGGCCAGGTACGACGTCGCGATCAACCTTGGTGCCACTCTCCGGTCGACGATCGAGGTGGTGGGGTGGGAGCCTGACACGCTGTTCACCACCGAATCACGTTCGGGAATCGACAATCAGATCGAATGTCGTTTTCAGCCTGTCTCCGCTGACGAGACCGAGCTTGAGATCAATATCGACTACCGGTTACCCGGCGGGCTTGCCGGCCGTGCGTTGGGCAAGGTCATCTCACCGTTCATATCGCTCGCCATCACCCACTCGGACGAGAAGCTGCGCAAGATCCTCGAAGAGGGTTATCGCCGCGAAGTCACGTCACGCTGACACCCAAACCCCCAGGTGAGGGTGCTGCGCGCCAGCCGATGATCGGTAGATGACAAGATGGTGATGTGTTGATGGGCGATGAGCCGCGCCGCGCCGTTGCGGCGCTGAAGCCGCGCCGTATCGCTGTCCTCTCTGTACACACCTCGCCGCTGGCCCAGCCCGGCACCGGCGATGCCGGTGGCATGAACGTTTACGTGCTGCAGACAGCCCTTCAACTGGCCCGCCGGGGCGTCGCTGTCGACATCTTCACCCGGGCGACCGCATCCTCCGATGAACCGGTTGTGGCGGTTTCTGACGGCGTGACAGTGCGCAATATCGTCGCCGGGCCGTTCGAGGGCCTGGACAAATACGACCTGCCGACCCAGCTGTGCGCCTTCACCGCCGGGGTGCTGCGCGCCGAGGCCGTCCACGAACCCGGTTACTACAACCTGGTGCACTCGCATTACTGGCTCTCAGGTCAGGCGGGCTGGTTGGCCCGCGACCGCTGGGGCGTCCCGCTGGTCCATACCGCACACACTCTCGCCGCGGTCAAGAACAGGACCCTTGCCGAGGGTGACCGCCCAGAGCCCGCGTTGCGCGCGGTGGGGGAACAGCAGGTGGTGGACGAGGCCGATCGGCTCATCGTTAACACCAAAGACGAAGCCGATCAATTGGTTTCGATACACAACGCGGATCCAGGTCGCATCGATATCGTCCATCCCGGGGTGGACCTGGATGTATTCACGCCCGGTGACAAAGCCGCCGCCCGTGCCGAATTCGGCCTGCGGGCCGATGAGCAGATCGTCGCTTTCGTCGGACGCATCCAACCGCTCAAAGCCCCCGACCTACTGGTGCGCGCGGCCGAGAAGCTGCCCGGGATTCGCGTTCTCATCGTCGGTGGGCCGTCCGGTAGTGGTCTCGACGAGCCGACCGCGCTACAGGACCTCGCTGCGGACCTCGGCATCGCCGACCGGGTCACCTTCCTGCCACCGCAGTCGCGAGAACGGCTTGCACAGGTGTATCGGGCCGCCGATATCGTTGCGGTGCCGAGCTACTCGGAGTCGTTCGGGCTGGTGGCCATCGAGGCGCAGGCCTGCGGTACTCCGGTGGTGGCAGCCGAGGTGGGAGGTCTTCCGGTCGCGGTCGCCGATCAGCGCACCGGCCTCTTGGTTCCGACGCATCGCACCGAGGACTGGGCGGATTCGATCGGGAACCTGCTGGCGCGCACCGGATCCACGTTTAGTCGTGCCGCCGTCGAACATGCCGCCGGTTTCTCCTGGTCCAGTACCGCCGATGCCTTGCTGGCCAGCTACAGCCACGCTATTGCTGATTACCGTGCGCCACAAAGGCCTTCAACGCAGCGCCCACCGCGTTCACGGTTCCGGTCGCGTCGGCTGTCGGGGCTGCGGCGATGACGACTGCCGAGCAGGCCTACGCCACCATCGCGCAGACGCTCGTGGAACGGGAGATCACCTTCACGGAGCAACGCGGGCCCGACGGTAAACCCGCGCTGATCGTGGAGCTGCCCGGCGAGCGCAAGCAGAAGATCACCGCGATGCTCAGCCCGGGCGAGCACGCCCTGCGCATCGAGACGTTCGTCTGCCGTCGCCCCGACGAGAACATCGAAGGCGTCTACCGGTATCTACTCAAACGTAACCGCCGCTTGTATGCCGTCGCCTACACGATCGACAACATGGGTGACATCTACCTGGTGGGCCGGGTGCCCTTGCCGGCGATAACCCCGGAGGAGATCGACACCATCCTCGGTCAAGTGCTTGAGACGGTGGACAACGACTTCAATGTCTTGCTGGAGTTGGGTTTCCGCACGTCCATCCAGAAGGAGTGGGCTTGGCGCACCTCGCGGGGCGAGTCGCTGAAGAATCTCGAAGCCTTCGAGCACCTCATCGAGGATTGACCAAGCCGGGCAAGGAATAGACGCGGCGTGCAAGACTGTCCGACGTGACTTTTCGTAGCCCTCTGCCTGACGTATCCATTCCTGAGTGCTCCGTCTACGAGTACGTGTTTGGCGATAGGGGTGCAGACGATAACCGAGTGGCGCTGATCGACGGTCTGTCCGGTGCACAGACCACCCTGGGCGAGCTGCGGTCGCAGATCGACGCCGCGGCAGCGGGCCTGGCGGACCGCGGATTTGGGCTCGGGGACGTCGCAGCGGTTTTCCTACCCAACTGCACAGCCTTTGCCGTTGTGCTGCACGGCATCCTGCGCGCCGGCGGCACCGCCAGCACCGTCAACGTGCTGTACACCGCCGAGGAGCTGGCCAAGCAGCTCACCGACTCGAAGGCGCAGCTCCTCTTCACGGTGTCGCCCCTACTGCCGCGTGCGTTGGAGGCGGCCGAGGCGGCGGGAATCGATTCGGTCAACGTGATCACCATCGACCCCGTCGAAGGACGTCTCTCGTTGGCCGACATTGTGCGGCCGGATCTGGCGCCGCCGGAGGTAATTTTCGACCCCGCAACGCATTTGGCTGTGCTGCCGTATTCCTCGGGGACCACCGGCAAGGCCAAGGGCGTCATGCTCACCCATCGCAACTTGGTGGCCAATATCGCCCAGGCCAAGCACCTCTACGGGGTGGAACGCGGAGATCGGGTGCTGGCCATCCTCCCGTTTTTCCACATCTACGGTCTGGTCGTGCTGCTGAACGTGCAGCTCAAACTGGGTGCAGAGCTGGTAATCCTGCCGCGGTTCGATCTCAACACCTTCCTGGGTGCCATCGCCAACTACCGCGTGGATCATGTCTTCGTGGCCCCGCCGGTGGCGGTGGTGCTCGCCAAGCATCCGGATGTCGACAAGTACGACGTCTCCTGTCTGCGTTCGGTGTTCTCGGGTGCCGCTCCGCTGGACGAGCAGCTGGGTAATGCCGTTGCCGCACGTCTCAATTGCCGTGTGAGCCAGGGGTACGGCATGACCGAGCTCAGCCCCGTCAGCCACCTCATCCCGCCGGGTCGCCCCGATATCCCGCTCAGCTCGGTCGGTATTCCTGTGCCCAACTCGGAGAACAAGCTCATCGACACCGAGACCGGGGTGGAGATCGACATCCCGGCCGAGGGGGAGAGTGCGCCCGGAGAACTGCTGGTACGCGGCCCGAATGTGATGGCCGGGTACCTCGGCAACGAGGAGGCCACCGCCGGGACAATCGAGCCGGACGGATTCCTGCACACCGGCGATATCGCCGTCGTACGCGCCGATGGTGTGGTGACGATCGTCGACCGGCTCAAGGAGCTCATCAAGTACAAGGGCTACCAGGTGCCGCCCGCTGAGCTGGAGGCGCTGCTGCTGACCCACCCGGGTATCGGCGACGCTGCTGTTATCGGGGTGCCCGACCCTTCCAGTGGCGAGATTCCCAAGGCCTTTGTGGTGCGTACCGATGCCGAACTTACCGATGAGGCCGTGATGGCCTTCGTCGAACAGAAGGTCGCTCCGCATAAGCGGATTCGGCAGGTGGAGTTCATCGACGCGATCCCCAAGAGCGCGGCCGGGAAGATTCTCCGCAAGGACCTGCGCGCCCGCGTCTAGATATCCCGGACGCCTAAAACGTCTGGCGAGCTGACGGACCCAGGTGGCAACCTGGAGCCTATGGGTCACGTTTACGAGGAGATCGACGACAAGCTCGCCCGTTGGCTGACCGAGCAGCCGGTGTTCTTCGTGGGCACCGCACCGAGTGGTTCGGAAGGGCATGTCAACGTCTCTCCCAAGGGGATGGCCGGGACATTCGCCGTGCTCGGGCCCAACCAGGTTGGTTACCTGGACTACTTCGGCAGCGGTGCGGAGACCATCGCGCATGTGCGCGATAACGGGCGCATCGTGCTGATGTTCTGTTCGTTCGACAAGCGCTGCCGCATCATCCGGTTGCACGGGCGGGCTCGTGTCGTGCAGTTCAACGAACCCGAGTACCCGCAGCTGCGCAGTCACTTCTCCAAGGAACTCGAAAAGGGCGCGCGCTCAATCATTTTGGTTGATGTCACGCGGGTCGCCGACTCGTGCGGTTACTCGGTTCCGCTGATGGAGTTCGTGGGCCACCGGGACGTGTACGAGAAGCATGTCGAGAAGGTTCCGGAGGAGAAGCTCACCCTGGAGAGTGCGCTGGAGAACAACGGCGCCTCCATCGACGGGCTGCCGGCCCTTCAGTAGCTCGATGGTGGGACGACTCGGCCGGAACTAATCTCACGCATGCCTTGACAACCGGCGTGACGTGACACACCCTTGATTTACGTTTTCGTGCGATGCGTAAGCGACGATCAGAAGGGTGATGCCAATGACGGCACCCGACGTGGGAGCCTACCCGCGCCGACGTCCGAAGATCAGCCATGGCGCGAGCGCGGTGGTGACCGGTGCCGGTAGTGGCATCGGAAGGGGTTTCGCCGAAGTCATCGTCGCCCGCGGAGGCCGGGTGGTGTGCGCCGATATCAATCTAGCCAGCGCCCAGGAAACAGTAGACAAGCTCGGAGCTGCCAACGCCCTCGCTGTTGCCTGCGATGTCAGTTCCTACGACGAGATAGTCAAGCTGGCCGACACCGCAGCCGACTGGTTGGGTCACGCCCCCGATCTGGTGATCAACAATGCCGGTATTGGCACCGGAGGCAAGCCCATCGGTGAGGTATCGATGGAGGACTGGACCACCACCATAGGCATCAACATGTGGGGGATGATCTACGGCTGCCAGGTCTTCACGCCCCTGCTGCGCGAACAAGGATTCGGCGGCATTATCAACGTTTCGTCCGCTGCCAGCTTCGCGGCCGCCCCTTTGATGGGGCCGTACAACGTCAGCAAGGCCGCCGTGCTCGCGCTCTCGGAGACACTGCGTGCCGAGCTGGCGGGCACCGGTGTGCGGGTAACCGTGCTGTGCCCCACGGCCGTCAAGACCAACATCCTGGAGGGCGCGCGCATCCCGAGTCAGCTCAGTGGTGTGGCCAGCACCGTGTTCAAGTGGGTCGGGGTATCGCCGGAATGGATCGCGAAGACCACCCTCAACGCACACGACCGGGGGCGTCTGTACGTGGTGCCGCAACCCGATGCGAAACTCATCTGGGCCATGAAACGTCATGCGCCCGTGCCGTACTCCTGGGGATCGGGGATTATCTCCCGGCTGGGACGGCTCCTGCCCGAGGACACCGATCCACGCGAATTGTGGGATACCGCATATGACCAGGAATCTCCGGTCAAGGTGGTGCGGTGATGCCGGGCGCCGTGCTGTCGGTCGTTGTGGTGGGGGCCGGATACACCGGTCTGGGCACTGCGGTCGGTCTGCTGGAGGCCGAGGTTACCGACTTTATGGTGCTCGATCGTGCACGCCCAGAACCGGGAAGCTGGCGTGACGACACCATCGCGCTGTTCAGGCTCGGTCGTCACGTGGAGTTCGGCAATGATGTCACCCGGATCGCGCTCGACGGTGACGACTGGGTGCTGGACACCGAAGCCGGACAGCGCTTTACCGCACGCACCGTGGTGCTGGCCACCGGCTCGGTAGAGGGCAGCCCCGATATTCGGGGCATCGAGAACTACACCGGAAAGATCATCGACGCCGCACAGGTCGGTGACGGCGCCGATCTTGCCGGGCTACGCGTCGCGGTCGTCGGGAACAGCGCTGCCGCAGCATCGGTGCTCTCGACAGTGGTGCGAAAAGCGACCAGCGTCAAACTTTTCCAGAGCTCGCCCGACTGGATTCTGCCCCGGTCGAACAATCGCTTCGGTGATCTCGTCGACCGCACGCTGCGCCGTGAGACACGCCAGGCATGGTTCTCCGGGAGACGTCCTAAATCGCTTGGGCTACTCGAAGTAGTGGCCCAGCGCAACCTGCGCCGGCGCGTGCCGGACCCCTGGATTCGGCGTCAGTTGACGCCGCTGAGGCTCACCGGTCGCCCCAACGTCGTGGTGGCCGATGAGTTCCTTACTGCCTTGCAGGCACCCAACTGCAAGCTGGTCACGTGGCCCATCGCCCGGTTCAGCACCGGAGGCATCCGCACCGCCGAGGGCATCGACCACCAGTGCGACGTAGTTGTTTTCGCGTCGAACCCGGATGCCGGCTCAACTACGGCGGCGGTGCCCGTAGTGGGGGCGCGGCGTCGGAAGCTGAAGCCGGCCGACCGTGCGTCGGTCACCGTGGCGGGTTTCCCGAATTTGTTCATCGCCGATCTGCCGGCCGCCGAACCAAGTCGCGATAGCGCACGCAAGACGCAGGCCAGGATCAACACCGTGGTGGGTGGGGTGTCGCTGGCGATTCGCGCGGTGGACACAGCCGGCGCGGCAGTGCCGTCGCCTTCGCGGCGTACCCGGGCAACTGCCACGCTCACCGCGATTGGCCTACGCCCCCTGCTATCCCGGGCTCGCGTGGACAAGACGGGTAGGCCGGGTGTGCTCTTGGCGCGGCAGATCGTATCGACCATCATGGCGGTAGGCGGTTCGATGCCGCGTGGAACCGAGGTTACCCGAGTGCGCGATCCTCTACGGGGAGAATGGGTTCGGGCGGGCGCTGCACTCAGTGCCGATGACGTAGGCCCGGTCATCCTGTACATCCACGGCAGCGGATACGTCATCTGTTCGGCTAAGACCCATCGCTCGATGGTGGCGCGCCTGTCCGAGGCGACCGGGCTGCCGGCCTTCACCGTCGACTACCGGTTGGCGCCCGAACATGTGTTTCCCGCCGCCGCCGATGACGTGCGAGCTGCCTACGATTGGCTGCTGGAACGCGGCCACGCCGCCAAAGACATTGTGATCGCCGGTGACTCGGCGGGCGGCCATCTCGCGATCGACCTGCTCATCGAGAACCACAGGCTAGGTGTGCCACAGCCCGGCGCGGTGGCACTGTTCTCACCCTTGCTGGATCTGACGCTCGGTTTGGCCGCCGAACGCGAGAAAGTACACGCCGATCCGGTGATCACCGCGGAGGCGGCCAAGCACCTGGTGGACAAGTACACCCGTTTCGAGCCTGCAGACTCGCCGCGCCTGCGGCTGAGCCTTCCTGCCGGAATCTCCCTACCGCCCACCCTGATTCAGGCCGGCGGCGTTGAGTTCCTCGCCGATGACGCTGCGGAATTGGCGCAGATGATCGAACGGGCCAGCGGACAATGCGACCTACAGATCTGGCCTGGGCAACTTCACGTGTTCCAGGCGTTGCCCCGATTGATCCCCGAGGCCGATCCGGCACTACATGAGGCCGCCCGATACATCAACGGGGTGCTGACTCAGCAGCCGTTGCGCACAGCCCGGACCGCATAGGAAGTGAGGTAACAACGATGGCCGTTGTTCTCGAAGACATGCTGCAGACCATCAAGGACAAGCAGTGGGCCCTGGCCGATGTGGACTGGGATGCGCCCGGTGCCGAACAGATCACCGACGAGCAGCGCCCGAAGCTGAAGGCCTTCATGGCCGATCTCGTGTGGATCGAAAACATTGGGGCACGCGGCTTCTCGGCGCTGGCAAAAAAGGCTCCCAACGAGACGTTGGCCGAGATCTACCGGTATTTCCATGCCGAGGAACAGAAACACGCCAACGCTGAACTGGCGCTCATGAGGCGCTGGGGCATGCTCGAAAAGGACGAGGTTCCTGTTCCGAATGTGAACGTGCGCTTGGCTATCGAGTGGCTTGACCGGTACTCGGACGGGTTATCGCTGACGATTCTTGGCACTATCATCCCGCTGCTGGAAGTGGCTCTGGATGGCGCACTGCTCAAATTCCTGTTAGAAGAGGTGAACGATCCGATCTGCCACGAGGCGTTCCGGCATATCAACTCAGACGAATCACGACATCTGGCAGTCGATTTCCACGTTCTCGACATGATGGGGCAGGGCACTCTGCGTCGCGTCGTCGTCGGGAACGTCGGCACCGTGCTCAATCCCTCGTTGCTTATGGGGCTGCTGCTGGGGCTCGGCACCGGTATCCCGCTTATCAATCGGATCAAGGGCAACCTCATCGGCATGGGCCTGCGAGAACAGCGCCTGTACGACGCCATGGAGCGGTTCGTCAGCATCGGCAACCGGGGCAAGGGCACCCGGCTGCTGGTGTACCAGGTGCTCAGACTCGGCGCGAAGATGATCACCGACCCGGAGAACCGACTGCACGGCCCGTACCACGCGGTCGCGAACTCGATGGTGAGGCTGTCCGACTACTACCCGCGTCGGTGGCTCGCCCAGCAGCCGAGCTGGTCCAAGGAACTCACCTACGAGGCCACCGCATGACCGAGCAGCCAGATCATCACGTCGCCGTCATCGGAGCGGGGCTCGCCGGCTTCGGTATCGCCGCCGAGCTGCACCGTGGGGGCATCGACGACTTCGTCGTCTACGAGCGCATGGATGGCGTCGGCGGCACCTGGCGGCAGAACGTGTACCCCGGTATCGGTGTGGATATCCCAGCCCAGGCGTACCAGTTCCGTCACGCGCTGAACCCGGAGTGGACCAGGTTCTATGCCAAGGGCGAGGAAGTGCTCAGCTACATCGAGCGGCTCTACCGCGAAAACGACCTGCTGCGTTTCGTCAGATTCGGCAGCGACGTTGGTGCGCGCGGGTGGGACGAGCACGCCAAAATGTGGCGGCTGCAGGTCAACGGGCAGGAGGTGACGGCGCGGTTCGTCGTCGTCGCGGCCGGGCCGTTCCCCGAGCCGAAACCGGCCGAGCTGAAGGGGCTGGAAGATTTTGGCGGCACCATCTTGCGCTCGGCCTCGTGGGACCACAGCGTGGATCTGAAGGGCAAGCGGGTGGCGGTGATCGGGACTGGTGCCAGTGCGGTGCAGATAGTTCCCGAGATCGCGCGCACAGTGGCTCATCTCGATATCTACCAACGCACCCCGATCTGGGTCTTCCCCAAGATCGACCCGAGCATGCCGGCACCATTGCGGGCACTGTTCCGTCGGGTGCCCAGGACGCAGCGGATGCTGCAGGAGAGCCTGGAGTTCATCGTCGGGGGCGCACTTGTATATGGGGTGCTGAACGCCGGTCGTCTGGGAAACACCCCGGCTGCAGTGCGCTGGCTGCTCGGCAATGTCTCGTACCGACTGCAGGTACCCGACAAGGAGCTGCGAGCCAGACTTACCCCCGATTACGACTTCGGGTGCAAGCGCCCGGCCACCTCCAACACCTATCTGCCGACCTTCAACCGGGCCAACGTGGATCTGATCACCGATCCGATAGACACCATCACCGACAAGGGCATTCGTACCGTCTCGGGTGTGGAGCGAGAGATCGACATCCTGATCCTTGCCACCGGTTTCCGGTTGTTCTTCGATCCGCAGGTGTACCGGGACCGACCGGTCACCGGCCGTCATGGCTTTGACCTGGCCGACTTCTATCAGAATCACCTGCCCCTGAGTTATCACGGCTTCTCCACCCCGGGACTGCCCAACAGCTTCAACGTCTTTGGCCAGTACGGCTGGACCGGTGGCACCTACCACAGCGTGGTGGACACCGCGGCCATCCACATTGGACGGGTGATACGCGAGGCACAGCGGCTTGGCGCCACCGATGTCGAGGTGCGGGCCGAGGCGGCCGATGCCTGGACCGAGGACGCACGGTCCAGGTACACCTACTCGTTGTTCCAGACCGGCAACTGCGGGACCGCCAACAGCTACTACTTCGACCACAACGGCGAATCGGCCTACATTCGGCCCGCGACCACACAACGGGCCCGGCAGGTCGCGCAGACCTTCCCATTGGACGATTACATCTTCACGGTCGCCAAAGCCGCGCGTCACGCCAAGGCCGCTGCGGGCTGAACACGCACAGGGAGAGCTGCGTCGCGTCATGAGAGACTTGCGCTCATGAGCGGCGAGACCACCAGTCAGGCAAACGGAGCCACCCTGATCCTGCTGCGCCACGGCGAGAGCCAGTGGAACGCGAAGAACCTGTTTACCGGCTGGGTCGACGTCGACCTGACCGAAAAGGGCAGGTTAGAGGCGCAGCGCGGTGGCGAGCTGCTCGCACAGCAGGGGCTGCTGCCGGACATCCTGTTCACCTCGCTGCTGCGTCGCGCTATCAACACCGCACACCTGGCCCTCGACACGGCCGATCGGCTATGGATTCCGGTGGTGCGTGACTGGCGCCTCAACGAGCGGCACTACGGCGCCCTGCAAGGCTTGGACAAGGCCGAAACCAAGGCCAAGTACGGCGAGGATCAGTTCATGGCCTGGCGCCGTAGCTACGACACCCCGCCGCCGCCCATCGAGCAGGGCAGCCACTACAGCCAGGACCAGGACCCGCGATATGCCGATATCGGCGGTGGTCCGCTCACCGAGTGTCTCGCCGATGTGGTGGCGCGGTTCGTGCCGTACTACGAGGAAGCCATCGTGCCCGAGCTACGTGCGGGCAAGACGGTTCTCGTTGCCGCCCACGGTAATTCGCTGCGCGCCCTGGTGAAGTACCTGGACGGCATCTCCGACGAGGACATCGTGGGGCTCAACATCCCCACCGGTATTCCGTTGCGGTACGACCTGGACAGTGACCTCAAACCGGTCACTCCGGGCGGGGTTTACCTGGATCCGGACGCCGCGGCCGCGGGCGCCGCTGCGGTGGCCAACCAGGGCGCCAAATAACGCCCTATTTGTCTGGTGGCCGCCAAGAGTTCGCCAAAGGGCGAACAGCTCGTGAACTCACGCCTAACACCTGTGCCGGAATATGTGACTTGCTTGGCTTTTAGCCGCACGCTGCTGGGGTGACGTTCACCGAATGCGTACGATTTTCGCGTGACCGCCGCATTGGCTCTTCTCGTCGCGATCGCTGCACTCGCGGCGCTTGCTGGGGGCGCGGCGCTGGGTGCGTGGTTCTCGCGTCGCTCCTCGACCCGCCGAAAGGCCTCAGAAGTAGCCGACGGCGGCCTGACCGTCTCCCAGATGCTGGAGCGCATTGTCGCCATATCGCCGACGGGGATCGTCGTCGTCGACAAGCATCAGGACGTGGTCCTCGTCAACGCTCGTGCCCGGGAGCTTGGCTTGGTGCGCGACCGCCAGCTCGACGAGCAGGCATGGAACGCCGCGCAACGGACCTTGGCCACCGGTGAGGCCGTCGAGGTGGATCTGACCACCAAGCCGAAGGCGCCGGGCCGCGCGGGGTTCTCCCTGCGTGGACATGTGCGCAGGCTCTCCGACGCCGATCCGCGCTGGGCGGTCATCTATGTCGACGACGACTCCGAGCACGTCCGCATGGAAGCCACCCGCCGCGATTTCGTGGCCAACGTCAGCCACGAGCTCAAAACGCCGGTCGGCGCGATGGGCGTGCTCGCCGAGGCGCTGCTGGAATCCTCGGACGACCCCGAGACCGTGCGGCATTTCGGTGAACAGGTGCTCGCGGAGTCGCGCCGCCTGGGAAACATGGTCACCGAACTCATCGCGCTCTCACGGCTGCAGGGGGCCGAGAAACTGCCCGATCTGGAGGTAGTCGACGTCGACTACGTGGTCTCCGAGGCGCTGAGCCGGTCCAAGGTGGCCGCCGAGAACGCCGATATCGCGGTCACCACGGACGCACCCAGTGGTCTTGAGGTGCGCGGCGACCCCACTCTGCTCATCACCGCCATCAGCAATCTGGTGGCCAATGCCATCGCCTATTCGCCACCGGGATCGCCCGTCTCGATCAGCAGACGCCGCCGTGGCGACAAGATCGAGATGGCGGTCACCGATCGCGGCATCGGGATCGCCAAGGAGCACCAGGAACGCGTCTTCGAACGGTTCTTCCGGGTCGATAAGGCGCGTTCTCGTGATACCGGCGGCACCGGCCTGGGGCTGGCGATCGTCAAGCACGTGGCGGCCAACCACAATGGCGCCATCAAGCTGTGGAGTCAGCCGGGCACGGGGTCCACCTTCACCCTGTCCATCCCGGTCTACGAAGACGACGACGATACTGCCGAGGAGACCTCAGACCCTCATCAGTCCAGCACCCGCAACGAGGCGGTTAACCACACCGCACCACGATCTGCTGGTCTTCCCGCAAGCGGATCATCCCCAGTACCTATCAGCCGCTTACGCGAAGAGCGCAAAGCGACTACACGAGAGGAACACGTACGTCGATGACCAGTGTCTTGATTGTTGAGGACGAAGACTCGCTGGCCGATCCACTGGCCTTCCTGCTACGCAAGGAGGGCTTCGAGGCGACCATCGTCAACGACGGTCCCTCAGCGCTCGCCGAATTCGAGCGTTCCGGCGCCGATATCGTGCTGCTGGATCTCATGCTGCCGGGGATGAGCGGTACCGATGTTTGCAAGGCGCTGCGCGCCAAGTCCAGCGTTCCGGTGATCATGGTGACCGCGCGTGACAGCGAAATCGACAAGGTGGTCGGGCTGGAACTCGGCGCCGACGACTACGTGACCAAGCCGTACTCGGCCCGCGAACTCATCGCACGTATCCGCGCGGTGCTGCGTCGCGGATCGGACACCGAGGAATCCGCAGCTGGTGACGGGGTGCTGGAGGCCGGGCCGGTGCGCATGGATGTCGACCGGCACACGGTGTCGGTCGGTGGCCAGGCGATTACCCTGCCGCTCAAGGAGTTCGACCTGCTGGAGTATCTGATCCGCAACAGTGGCCGGGTGCTCACCCGCGGTCAATTGATCGACCGGGTGTGGGGTGCCGATTACGTGGGCGATACGAAAACCCTTGACGTGCACGTCAAGCGACTGCGGTCCAAGATCGAGTCGGATCCGGCCAACCCGGTGCACCTGGTGACGGTGCGTGGCCTCGGCTACAAGCTCGAGGGCTAGTTCTCTCACCCCCGAGTGTTGGGGCTAGCGCCAAATCTGAGTGGATGCGCCTGGGCATTCGCCTACGTGTTTAGACTCGAGCAGCAATGGGGAGTGCATATGCGCTCGTCATTGGGTCGGTTTCGGTCGGATACGTCGATGGAGTAGCCAGTGGCGCAGGAGCCCCCTCGTAGAGGACGGCCCCCGGTGTCCGGACTTGCCGACAGACGGCGTGAGCAGATCGTCCATGCGGCCTTCGCGGCGTTCACCGAAAACGGTTACGAGCAGACCAGCATGTCCGATATCGCTACCCGGGCGGGCATGGGGCAGGGCACCGTCTACCGGTACGTCGACAGTAAGCGTGAGGTCCTCGATCTGGTTTTCGACTATGGCGTGGAACGACTTTTCGACACCCTGGCGCTCGACAATTTTCTTGACGTGGTCGGCGGGACCGCCGGTATCGAAGAACGAAACGACATCATTATGGAGGGTGGCCGCCGCCTGTACGCGCTGGTGGACCAGGAGCCCGCGCTGCTGAAACTGCTGGCCGTCCAGTCGGCCGCCGCCGATAAAGAACTCAAACAGCGTGTCGTCGGCATTCAAGCAATGCTCGACTCGTACATTCAGCGGGGCCTGGACGGCGGCCGCCGGGCCGGCTGGCTGCCGGAGGACGCCCAGGATCATGTCGTGCTCGCCCGGCTCTTACCGGCTCTGGTGCTTCCGGGCTTTCTACTCTCCCTGAGCCGGCACGATAACCCCAGCACCCGAGAGCGTTTCGTGAGTACTGCTTCGCGGATCGCGGAGAAGGGCATGCTGCGTGACGGTGTGAACTTGGAGGCCGGAGAGAGTCACACGACGGCGGAGTCTGTTGAGTCCGTGCGTGTTCCGTCACCTGTCGCGGCCGACCGGCGTAATGAACTTCTCGATGCTGCGCTCGAGTGCTTCCTACACGACGGCTATCACGCCGTCGGGGTGAACGAGATCGTGGAAAGGCTCGGGGTAAGCCACGGCACGTTCTACAACTACTACCAGAACAAACGCGATTTACTCGATGCGTTGATCGTCCGGGAATTTTCGGCAATGGAGCCCGCGCTGTCCCGGTCGGTTGCCCGCCTCGATGTGCGCCTGGACATCGAATATGCTCTCGCGCAAGGATTTAGGACCGCACTTGAGGCGGTGGCCGGTCGGCTGCCTGCGCTGACCTTCTTGTGCACGGAGGCCGCCGGAGTGGACGCGGAAGCGCTTCAGTCCATTATCCAGTTCTTCCGTTTTGCGTCCGTACGGTCCGAGCAGTCCGTGTACTCGATGATCGGCGCCGATCGGATCGACCCGTCAATCGACACCGAGTTCCTGGGCCAGGCATTTATGTCATTGCTGGTGGGCGCCGTCACGCTGATTGTTGACGACGACGGGCGTACGGACCATATTGACGAGTACGCGCGGGCCATTGCGCAGTTTTTGCTCTATGGTCTGAACCCAGCGCCGTAGAGCGGCGCGGGAAATGAAGGAGCACTCCCATCGGTGAACCAGTTGACAAGGAGGTCAACGCAACTCGGGGTGGAGTGCCGCTGCGTGCGAAAAGGGCGGCGGCGCTGGGAAAGGTTGTCGCCGGACACGCTGTGCGCTCCGCGATCACGGCGGCGATCAAGCCCGTCGCCGCTGATGTGGCTGCGCGGCGCGATGCCGATATTCTGCGGTTCGCCGACGAGCTGGTGGCCGTCGCGGGTGCGATGAAGGGCGCCGCGCAAAAGCTGGGGCAGCTGCTGTCGGTCGTGGATGTGGGCATCACGTCAACATCGACCCGTGATGAGTTCACCCGGCGGCTTGCGCCGTTATTCGACAGCGCCCCAAAGCTTCCCGATGAGACGATGTACCAGGCGTTGGAACGGGAATTGGGCGAGTTGCGGTCGCGGATCGTGAGCATCGACGATGGCGCGATCGCCTCGGCCTCCATCGGCCAGGTTTACCGTGCGCTGCTCGACGACGGCCGGGTGGTCGCCGTCAAAATCCAGTACCCAGATATCGCGTCCAAGGTTCGGGCGGATCTGAAGAACCTGCAATTGGTGGTCAAGCTGGCGTCGAAGAAGATGCCGGCAAGCAACACCCAGGCCATTGTCGCGGAGGTGCAGCGGCAGATGCTCCGGGAGGTGGACTACCGGACCGAACTGGCCCATCACCAGCGGTTCTTTGAGACGTTTCGGGAACATCCTGCGTGGCGTATCCCCGAACCGATCGCCGAACTGTGCACCGAACACGTGCTGGTCACCGAGTACCTCGATGGTGTGCCGTTTGCGGATCTCGCCGGCCAGGACGCGGTGGTGCGAGACCGTGTGGGCGAATCGATTTACCGCTTCTACTGCGGTGAGATGTACCGGACGGGGTTCTTCTGCGCCGACCCGCATCCCGGCAACATCATGCTTCTTCCCGATGGGCGAGTGGGGTTCTTGGACTTCGGACTATGTGTGGATATGCATCAGGAGGATGCGGAGGTTCAGCGCGACGTGTTCCGGGCGCTGCTCAACGGGGACGACGACGACGCGTTTGAGCTCGCCAGAGCCGCGGGATTCCTGGCCGACGCGGCGAGTATGGACAGGCGGGATGCCACCGAATACATCCGCGCTGTGAGCAGCTGGCATCTGGGGGAGGGGAACCTCCGGATGACACCCGATATCGCCCGGCATTCCGTCGCGACCGCCGTCTTGCCCACATCCAAGTTCTACGACGGGATCCGCAACCAGCGTTTGGTGGAGACGCACGCAATGGCGCGGCGCACCGAGATATGTGTGGCGGCACTGCTCGGCAGGATCGGCGCCGAGGCGCCCTGGGCGGACATCGCCCGCGAGTATCTGGGGTTGGCAGACAGCGCCACCCCCATGGGTGATTCCATTAAAAGTTGGTCTCAACTGGGGTGACCGCCTAGCTAGGCGGTGTTTCAACAGCCTATTGCCTTTTTGTGAATGGCATGTCAGTCTGTTAAATACCTACCCGTGCTGGAGATCACCGAGGAGTGTTGATGACGGCTGATGTGGTGCCGTTGCACCCGACCCGTGCGGAGTTCACGCGAGTTGAGCGGGGCTCGTTGACGGTTCTGCTCCGATTGGGGCGGTTGGGTATCCGGGTTTTCGTGTATCCGGTGATTGCCCTGTGGGCACGGTTCCCGGATCTACCGTGGCCATACCGGATCGTGGACCTCGCCGCCGTCGTGCTGCGGCCCGTACGGGGAGTGCGCCGTATGCGCATTCGACTCGAGCACTGCCAGGCCGAGCTGATGACCCCCATCCGTGGCCAATCCAGCGGTGCCGTCCTGTATCTGCACGGCGGTGCGTTCGTTGTCGGCGGCCTGAACACGCACCGGCGGCTGGTGTCGCGCATTGTCACGAGCGCGGGTGTTGCATCTCTAGCCGTCAACTACCGCAAGCTGCCAGACCACCCGGTTTCAGCTGCGGTGGAAGATGCGCTCGACGGATACCAGTACCTCATCGATAGGGGCTACCAGCCTTCGGAGATCGCCATCGCGGGGGATTCGGCGGGAGGCTTTCTCGGCTTGGTCACGGCTCTGGTCGCACAGGGCCGCGGGCTCGGCTCGCCGGGCGCCCTGGTGTGCCTTTCGCCTCTCGTTCAGCGCGACCCGGCCGCCAAGCTGGTGCTCGCCACACAATCCGATGACCCATTGTTCCCTCGTGCGGCGTTGACCGCCATGGAGCGGACCATGCTGTCCGCGGAAAAGAGCGCAGCCGGACTCGCGGTTCTCGACAGCTTCGTCGAGGCCAGCCCCGCTGTGCTGGCTTGCCTGCCACCGATGCTTGTTCAGGTGGGCAGTGATGAAATCTTGCGCCCTGATGCCGAATTCGCGGCTGCTCGGCTCGTCGCGGCCGGAGTGCCGGTCGAGTTGCAGATATGGAGGAACCAGGTGCACGACTTCCAGATCGCCGCGGACGTACTTCTCGACGCAAGAGCCGCTGTTGGGGAGATCGCCGCATTTGTCAGGGCCCATGTTGGCCGGCAGGCCGCATGACGGGCACATGCACACACGTGTTGGGAGTACATGCATGAAGTTCACAGAGATTCCGATAGAGGGCGCGGTCGCATTGGTCACGGGGGGCGCTCGGGGTATCGGTCTTTCCGTCGCGCGCCAGCTTGCGCGTAAGGGCGCGCGGGTGGTGATCGCTGACCTCGACGGTGCTGCCGCCGAACAGGCTGCCCGTGAAATCGGCTCGGGTGCAAAAGGTGTCGCGCTAGATGTGACCGAGTTTGACGAGTATCTGCGCGTTGTGATCGAGGTTGAGGAGACCGTCGGCCCCGTTGACATTGTGGTGAACAACGCGGGGATCATGCCCGTAGGTCCCCTGTTGGAGGAATCCCGCGGCGTGGCGGAGGCCACGATGCGTGTCAACTTCTGGAGCCATTACATCTCCTATCAGGTCCTCGCGCCGCGGATGATCGCCCGGGGGAGAGGGCATTTCATCAACGTGACATCGGCCGCGGGCGCAATCCATTCGCCTGGCCTGGCGAGCTATGTCGCCTCGAAGCATGCTGCCACCGGCTTCGCGCGCAGTGCCCGCGAGGAGCTGGTCGGTACCGGGGTGACGATCTCGACGGTCATGCCGGCGGCCGTCCGGACACAGCTGGTGGACGGGATTCCCTTCAAGTGGTGGGAAAAGATCGGGATCATCCCGCCGGGATGGGTGGCACACGATGCGGTGAGGACCTTGTGGCACCGGCCCGCCGTGGTCGGTTCTCCGAGGGGTACGGTCCTCGCCCTCCGGCTGCAGCATCTCGTTCCCGAGTGGCTGTGGCTCCTCGGTAGGCGAGTCGTGGACGCCGACAGGACGGTTGGGCCTGTCGACCGGAGTGCTCGCAGCGAGTACGACGGCCGGATCGAGCGGCAGGTGCAGGCAGCCCTATGACCACCCCCGAGCATGAAACCGTCATCATCGGCGCAGGAATCGGCGGTCTGGGTGCCGCCATCGGGTTGAAGCGGGCCGGCCTCACCGACTTCGTCATCCTGGAGAGATCAGACGGAATCGGCGGTACCTGGTACAACAACCACTATCCCGATGTCGCCGTCGATGTCCCCGGGATCGTGTACCAGTTCTCGTTCGCGAAGAACCCCAACTGGTCCCGCACCTTCCCCAAGGGGCGCGAGGTGCAGCAGTACATCGCGGGCTTGGTGGACCAATACAGTCTGAACGACCATCTGCGGTTGGGCCATGAGGTCATGAAGCGGGTATGGGACGAGGACAATCACCTGTGGTGGCTTACCCTCGCCGATGGCCAGACCATCACGTCACGGTTTGTCATCACCGCCGTCGGTGCCTTCGTCGAGCCGAAGGTGCCGGACATCAGCGGTCTGGACTCCTTTGAGGGCAAGGTAATTCAATCCCAGAACTGGGACCATGATTACGTTCTGAAGGGTAAGCGGATTGCCGTGATCGGCACGGGGGCCACCTCGGTACAACTGATTCCGCAAATGGCGCGCGTGGCCTCGCATCTGGATGTGTACCAGCGCCGAGCCATCTGGGTCTTTGCCAAGCCCGACTTCCCGATACCGCGCATCGCCCGTTGGGCGTTGAAGCATGTGCCCGGTCTACAGTCTCTGATCCGGGGGATCGCTGCGGCCGTGGTGGAGGTCGGTCTGGTGGCGATCACCGTGTACGGCAAGCAGATCGCGCCAATAACGCTAGTGCCGAAATGGGCGTGCCGGGCCTTCCTCTTCACGCAGGTCCGCGATCGTGAGCTCCGCAAGAAATTGACACCGCCGTATGGCTTCGGGTGTAAGCGCCCGAGTGTCTCCAACGTCTATTACCGAACCTTCACCCAGCCGCATGTGGATCTGGTTACCGACCCCATCGCGGAAATCACCCCGACTGGGATCATCACCAAGGCTGGTGTGCATCGGGAGATCGACGTCCTCGTGCTCGCCACCGGGTTTGAGATGTCTCAAAGTCCAGAGGTCTATCGCGCCCGTCCTGTCAAGGGGCGTAACGGGTTCGATCTCGCCGACTATTACGAGAACAACCGTGCCAGGGCGTACGAGGGCGTGACGATGCCTCAGCTGCCCAACACCTTCATGGTTTTCGGTCCGTTCGCGTGGAGCGGAAGCTCGTGGCATGTCATGGTAGAGAACGCGACCCGTATCGCAGTGCGGGTTATTACCGAGGCGCATAAGCGTGGTGCGACGGCCTTCGCGGTGACCGAAGAGGCCAACAACAGATTTTTTGAGTTCATCGCGCCCAAGGCGGAGTCGACGCTTATGCACGGGCGCGCCTGTGTCAACGCCAACTCCTATTACATCGACCGCCATGGTGATTTCTCATTCCTGCGTCCCACGACGGCCTACCAATCCACACGGGCCAGTAAGCGGTTCCCGCTCGAGGACTTCCGCTTCGAGCGGCCATCGGCCTCGGGAGAGGGCGGTACGGTCCTGAAAACAACTGCTGTCCAGGCGAACTAGTCGATTCACTTCGAAGAAGGAGACACGTGTCCATGCCATTGTTGCTCGGGATCGCAGCGGTGCTGGTGATCATCGGCGGTGTGATCGCGGCGGCAGTGCTCGGTGCGCTGGCATCCGGGACCAAGGGGCCACAGCGCTTCGAGGTATCAGGAGTCGGTCCCGATGTCGATGCCTACTTCGACAAGGGCGCCACCTGGGCTGCGACAGTGGAGACAACGGTTCCCGCTCCCGCCGAGCATGTGTGGCAACAGCTCAGCGCAGGTGACTATCTCGGTGCAGTGCCGTTTGTCACCGGGCCCCATATCGCAGGGCTCGACCTGAGTTACCGGGCTGTCCTTATCGCGCTCAGCGAGCGCATTGTCCGCAATGACCCGGCCAAAGAGCTTGTCGCCGTGGGGACAGGTTTGTCGATTCCCTTGTTATTGACATCTTTTGGGGAGCGCTGGGTCATCCTTTCGGAGGGGGCCAACACCAAGGTGCAGTGGACGGTGGCCTTGACACCGCAGTGGATTGGTTGGTTCCCGCTGCGCTGGACCGCTTTCGTGGTCCGCCCGTTCATGCGGGCAGTTCTCAAGATGGCGATTCGGTAGGCGGTTGAATCACATGCCCAGCTTCAGTGAGGAGTCCCATATGACGGCATCAACTCCCGATCATCACGTTGTCGTGATCGGTGCGGGTATCGGAGGTCTGTGCGCCGGTGTGCGTCTCCAACAGGCGGGTATCGAGGATTTCGTGATCCTCGACCGGGCCGCGGATTTGGGTGGGACGTGGCGCGACAACGTATACCCGGGTATCGCGGTCGACATCCCGTCGGTGATTTATCAGTTCCCGTTCTTCCGTAACCCACAGTGGTCCCGCGTATTCGCCCCGGGCGCCGAGGTGCAGGCGTATCATCAGCGGACTGCCGAAAGGTTCAATCTGAGGCCGCACTTCCGCTTTGGTGTCGAGGTGCGCACCGAAGAGTGGGACGAGGAGAACCATTACTGGCGCCTGATTCTCGCCGATGGCGCGGTGATCACCGCGCGGTTCGTGATCTCCGCGATCGGCCCCTTTTTCGACCCGAAGCAACCCGGTATCAAGGGTCTTGATGACTTCACGGGCACCCGGGTAACGCCGGTGCAGTGGCTGCCCGAGCACGATGTGCGGGGCAAGCGGGTGGCGGTGATAGGCACCGGAGCCACCGGTGTCCAGCTATGCGGCGCGATAGCGGACGACACCGAATCGCTCGTGGTGTTCCAACGGACACCCGTCTATTGCATCCCCAAACCCGATTTCCGGATCCCGGTGATTGCCCAACGGGCACTGCGTATCCCGGGGCTTTTCTCGGTGATCGAGTGGGGAGCCCTGTTGGGCGGCAGCCTCGGGCTGTGGTTCATGATCCACACCCCGGGGGCCGTTATGCGGCCGCTGATGCGGGCCTTCGACCGTGCCGGCCGTGCACTGTACGGCGCGTATTTGCGTGCTGTGGTCCGCGATCAGAACGTGGCCCGCGAGCTGCTCCCGTCTTTCGGGCCGTTCGGGAACCGCCCGACACTCAACTCCGACTTCCCGAGGGTTTTCAACAAACCGCACTGCTCGCTGGTCACCACCCCGATCGCCGAGGTGGTGCCCGAAGGAGTCCGGACCACCGACGGGACCGTCTATGAGGCGGACTTTCTCATCACGGCAACGGGTTTCGACCTGTTCTCCGAGCCGGCCTCGTACAAACGGGGGCGTGTCGTCGGAGCCGGGGGGAAGGACCTCGGCGACTTCTTCAATGCCCGCGGGATGCAGGCGTATGAAAGCGTTTCGATCACCGGCTTCCCGAACCGCTGGATTATCGTCGGGCCGTATTCCTGGACCGGCAACGGCGGATGGCACGGGCTCGCCGACACTGCCGTGACCCACATTATCCGCGCCATCTCGCTCGCGGGTGAACGCCGAGCCACGCGCATGGAGGTACGGCAGGAGGCGCTGGATCGGTTCCACCAGAGCATGCTGCGCAATGGTCGCAACCTGAAGTACTACTTCACCGAACTCAATAACAATGTGCGGTCGTACTGGAAAAACGCCGACGACGACGTCCCGCTCCTGCGGCCCACCACGACGCTGCAGGCGCGTCGGGCGGCGCGGAAATTCCCCGCCGATGACTACGCATATGGACAGCGCCTTGCGAATGCCGATTCTGCTGCAGCCGTGGATCGTTCGCAGGCAACTGTCTGAGGGTGAGCCGGCCGATGCTTGCACCCAAGTTTTCCGTCTCCATGGCGGACGATTCCGCGTTCGAATCGGCGGCCATCGTGCTGCACACGTCGCACACCTTCAATGCGCCTATTGACCGGGTGTGGGCAGCGCTGGATGGTGACCGTGCCTGGTCCTGGCTCCCGTTCGGTTGCGGTGTGCGCTACGACGAACCGGAACGGCGTGTTGGCATGGAGCGGGAGATGGGCACGGTCTCGGCGCCATGGCGGTTTCTGTGGATCCAGCGGGAGAGGTTCTGGCGGTATGAGCCGCCGCATCGCATCACCTACTCCGCCGTGGCGGGCAGCTGGCCATTGCTGGGGCTGTGGGCCGAGGACTACGTGCTCACCAGCATTCCCGATGGCTGCACGCTTGACTGGACCGTTGCGATAACCCCGCGCTTTGTGTCCTGGCTGCCGCTGCATTGGCTGCAGCCCCTCCTCCGAGTGGTTTTCACCTGGGGGCTACGTCCGGGCTTGCGGTCACTCATCAAGCTGCTGGACACCCGCTAGCTAGCGGCCCTGGACGCGGCGGTTGGTCTCCACCCGCTCGGCACCGGGCCAAATCGATTTGGCTGCAGGCGAATCGCAGAACACCGGGGCGTCCTGCCAATCCATGTCGATGGCGCCGAGGCCAGCTTGCTTGTGCACCATGCAGCTTGCGGTGAGCACTTTGCGGGTGTCCGGGTCCACTTCTTCGGCAGTCATCGTCAGGGTGATGATGTGGGTGTACCCGGCCGCGGTGGGTAGGTAGAAGTCGAGGTCGCGGCTGGAGAATGCGCCGCTGTTGACCGCGACGTAGCCGTCGCCGCTGGGGTAGATGGCCTGACCGAACATCTGAACCCGCTCGAAGTGGGTTGTCTGCTTCTCGGCGCGCCACACCGAAAACCGGCTGTTCACAGCGCCGTTCATGACACGGGTGGCGATCGGAATGATCATCTCGTCCCGGCCGTCCCCGTCGATGTCCTGTAAGCCGACCGGCGCGGGGCTGGACGGCTCCAGCAGTTCGTTGGCCTCTTGCAACTTTTTGCCGGAGGCGTCCTTGATGGTGACCCTGACCGACAGCGACGGATAGTCGGGCGCGTCGTTGTTATCGGGGTGCGGTCGCCAGTACTCGACATCGAAGGTGATTCCCGTGCCGTCGGCAGCCGACAGGCGGCAGTCCGTGTGTGCCATAGAGCGTTCCGGGACGATCATCGTGCTTCGGCTGGGGCAGGGCGGCAATGCCGCTCGTGCCATGGCAACCGGGTAAATCGCCTGCGCCGAAGCGAGCAGGGCAGCCACGGCGATACCAGCGCCCAGCCCATGCATACGCCGGGGCATTGCCTACTTCTGACCGGGAAGCGCAGGCAGCGGCGGAAGACTGGGGGCGGGCACCTTACCGGGCGCCGGGGTCAGCTCCTCGGGAAGCAGCTTCTGGTCGCCGGGATGCATGATGGTGCCGGTGGAGCTGGCATTCTTGGGGCCGATATCGGTCACCTGCCATCCGTCGCCGTCTTTTTTGACGGTGATCTGCAAGACCAGCGTGGTGGCCCGTGGCTCCGGGTTCTGCACGTTTCGGGTGGTCTGCCGGGTGGTGACCACAACCTGGTAGATGCCGTTCTGCTGCGCCACCGCATCCGAGGCGATGATCTCGCCCTTGGACGTCACCTGCGCCTGCAGCATGATGGCCTTGAGGAGCTTCTCGGCATCGCTGTACTTGCTCTGAAGCGGCTCGGCGGCACCTTCTTTGACGTTCTTGAAGAACTTCTCGGGATCTTCGTAGCTGTAGGTGAGCGACTTCATCGCGTATGCGGATGCCGCATCGGTGGCCGAGGTGCGTTCGGTGTCGCCCGAGCGGGTGGCGGCGAGGGTATCGGACAGCTTCTGGTATTGCCAGACTCCGAATACCGCGCCGACGACACCCAAGGCCAATAGCCCGATGGCGATCCATTTCCAGAGATTGGGGCCGCTGTCCACCGTGTCCGTATCGGCTTCTTTTTCAACGACCTTGGAGCGCTTCGTGGGCTTCTCTTCGGCCTTCGCGGGGCTCTCGATTGCCTCGTCGGTGGTCTCCGAGAGTTCCTCGGGATCTGCGTCATCCAGGGTGAGCTTCCGCTCGTCGATGTCGGTCATGATCCGGGCCTTCCTGCTGTCGCTGTTTGTGGCGCCGCGGTTGTTTTGGGTGCGGCTGGTTGTGATCCTGGTGGGGCTGGTTTGGCTGCTGCCGGTGGCGATTCGGGCTGTGGCCATTCGGGCACGCCGAGGTGGACTCGCACTCCGCCCTGGTTGTTGAATGTCGAATCCCAAAAGTCCAGCCAGTGTCCGGCGTCCAACTTGATATCGCGTAGCGGAGCGACGATCGGTTCGAGGACCGTCACGAACTCCGAGAGCGGTTCGGACAGGGCATTGACATAGTCGATGAGCTTGTCCACCAGATCGCTCAGCGGTCTACCGTCGCCCATGCCGGCTTCGATGAGGGGTTCGAGCTTCTCGATCACCTTCACCAGAGACCCCAGGCCGTCGAGACTGCTGGGAACGGTCTTGGCGGACTGCTTCAAGACGTCGCCGGCCCGGATATCGCCGAGACCGTTGGTCAGGGTTGACGTGTTGCCGATCACCTGCGTCAGATACTGTTTGTCGTCCCTCACCATCTGCGCGAACAACCGTGCGGTGGTGGCCAACTGGTCGATGGTCTTGGTGTTGTCCACGAATCCGGCCGCCACGTTGTTAAGCGTCATCTGCAGGTCGTCGGTGTTCATGGCCTGCAGGAGCGCATTGCCCTTCTGCAGCAGATCGCTCACGGTGTAGACAGGCAGTGCCTTCGACGCCGGGATCACGGCGCCGTCGCTGTAGTACGGGGGTTCGATACGAACGGGTTTGAACTCCACATACTGTTCGCCCGCGGCCGAGAGGTTCTGGACGCTCACTTGGCTGTCGACGGGGATGGGATAGCCGCTGTCGAGGGCCATCGAGACTGCTAAACCCGTTGGGGTGGCTTGAATGTCGGTGACCCGTCCCACCTTGATTCCCCGCAGCGTGACCTGCGAGGTGGACATCAATCCACCCGAACTGTTCAGCATGAGCGTCATGTGATGGGTCTTGTTGGTGGAGGCGATGTCGAGTACACCAAAGGCCATGTAGACGGCGCCGACGAGCGAGATGATCGAGAGCACCGCGAGAGTGAGCAGTACGTTGATCCTCATCGCACCAGCCCCATTGTCTGCATGTTGCGAATGACCGAATCGGCACGTTCCCCGGGGCTGACGCCCAGTGTGCTGTCCGGAGTTTCAATATCGGTGACGGTGTATTTGGGGCCGCCGTCCTTGAAGAAGGGGATGATCCTGTCGCGGATGGTGCGGACCATCTTGTCGCCGAGCACCGGGATGGTGGTGTCGGCAGTCGAGGCGCTGTCAATAAACGGGGTGAGGTAGGACAGGATCTGCATAAGGTTGGGATAGTCCAGCAGCTGTCCGATCTGCCGCACAAGCTCGGCGGCATTGATGATCAAATCACTAACGCTCAATACCACTTTGGCCAGTGAGGGCAACTTGCTCGGCCCCTCGGCGAGCAGCCGTCGATACGTCCCCTTGTTGGCGCGGAACGACTCGCTGATGGTTTGCATGTTGGTCAGGATCTTGTTGAGGGTGTCCTGGTTGGCGGATAGGTCGTTGACGATGCCTGCCAGCGCACGATGGATGCGGTCGAGCTCCTCCGGTGGGGGAAAGGAGCTGTTCATATTGGCCACCGTGGTCTGCATGGTGTTGAGGCTGCCTCCGCCGATCAGGTTCGACATGGACCGCATGAGATCCTCCACATTCGCGGCGGGGACTGTATTGGCCAGGGCCACGGTGTCGCCGTCCTGCAGGTGAGTGGGAACGGGATCGGTGGGTGAGATCATGGCGATGTAGACGTCCCCGAGCACGGTGGCCTGCCGAAGTTCGGCCCTGACGTTCTGCGGGAACTTTGCGCTGCCATCGATATCGACATACGCGACAGGGGTGGTGCCCTTGAGCTCCACCCGGTCCAGCAGGCCAACCTGTACGCCGCCCGAGTCGACCTTTGCCCGTCCGGGAAGGTTCAGCACGCTGGAGAACTCGAGCTTGAGGCGGTAGGTGTCCTTCGGGATGTAGGCGCCGGGCATGGGCATCTTGGTGGGGTCCAGAGCCTCGGTTGAACACGCCGGGACCACGGTGAACACTGCGGCGAGAAGGATGATCACTAGGCGTCGAATCATGACAGTGCCGCTCCCATGATCAGGTTGGTCAAACCGAGGGTCACCGGGTCCGACGCGGTCCCGGGTGCACAGGCTGCCTGGGATCCGGGGGTGTTCCGATCGCGCAGATTCTTGCAGATGGCACTGGCTTGTTCGGGTGAGATGGCCACGCGCGGAGGAACATAGGTGACGTTATGGGTTTTCGTATTCGGCAGGTATATGTCATCGGCCAGCCAGTTGATCACCGGCGGCAAGGTGCTGAAGAACGTGAGGATATGCGGGGTGTAGGCGTTGAGGATGTCGCGTACCCAGGGCACGATCTTGTCGAAGAGGTTCTTGTACAGCCGGCCGGCGGCGCGCTGCACCATGCCGGTCAGCGTTGGAAGAATGGTTGTCAGGTACTGGAGTCCGTTAGCGAAGTTGTCGGAGATGCCGGCGATCAGTCGTGCGGTATCGGGGAGAGAGCCGACCACGCCCGCGAACTCGTTCCAGTACTGCAGCCAGTTCGAGGTGACGATGGCGCTGTTCTCGAATAGCTGACGGTAGTCGGCGTCCGCCTTATACGGATCCCCCACCATTGCGGTGAGGCTGTTGAGCATTTCCCGGAATCCGGGGCCCACACCGTCGAGCGATCGGGCGGCTCCCTTGAGGGTTTTGTTGAGTGCCTGCACGCCCGGCGAATTCGCCGGATCCTGCCCGGGTGCTGCCTGCATCAGGGTGTCGGCAAGCTCGCCGATGGCGGAGAACGATTCGGTGACGGTTACCGGCGTTCGGGTGTTCTCGATCGAGATGCATTGATTTCCTGCGAATTTGGGACCTTCGCTCCACGATCGGGTGAGTTCGATACTGCGATTGGTGATCACCGATTGCGAGTAGCTCGCCGCACCCACATCGGCAGGCAGGTCCATGTCATTGGGGATCTCGAAGTCGACCTCGACATGGTCGGGCTTGTTGGTGACCGCTGTCACAGTGCCGATCTCGACACCGAGGAGCAGGACCTTGTTGCCCTTGTACAGCCCGGACCCGTCGCGGAAGTCCGCACAGAGCGATTTGGTGTTGTCCAGGAACGGGACGTGGGCATTGCCCAGATACGGCATCACCATGTTCTTGACGGCGGGAAAGACGGTGCGAGCGCCGAAGATTCCGGTGATTGTTACCACCGCAACAAGCGCTACACCGACGGCGGTCACCAGGCCCGCCCGTGCCGCAGGGCGCATGCCGGCGAGGCGAGTCAGGATGTTCTGGATAAATGCTGGCTGTGTCATCAAGGGCCTCAACAGAACCTGAAGAAGTGGGGTAGACAGACGTCTTGTCCGGGGATCACCCGGTCGTTCTCGTTGATGGTGATGCCGTTACCGCTGAGCATGGGCAGGACAATTCCGACGAGTTGGCCCCACTGTTCGGCGGCCTTACCGAGTTTCTCGGGATACTTGGTGAGGGTGTCGACGATGTCATCCAGTCCATTGAGCATGGGTTCGTAATCACGCGCATACGCCTTGAAGAATCGGTCGAAAAGCCGGATGAGCTCGCGCAGCAGGGAGAAGACCTCGATCAGGTCGGTAGTGGACTTGCTGTATTTGGCACCGATTTTGGAGAGCGTGGTGACGATCTTCGCGAGCTGCTCTTTGCCCGTCTTGAAGGCTCGGAGGTACTCGTTCGCGTAGTTCAGGGTGGCGTGGAAATCCTCGGTGGTCGGTGCAAGCGCGCTGATGAGTGATTGAGAAGAGGTGAAGAAGTCGCGTAAACCGTTGGGGTACTTCTCCACTGCGTTCGCGACTTCCATCAGGCTGTCGTGGATGACCTTGGCGTCCACCTTCTTGACCACCGGTGTGAACTTCTGGAACAGCTCATTGATCTCGAAAGGGATGCTGGTGCGTTCGGGCGGAATGGGGGTCTTTCCCAGCGGGGTCGAGCCTTCGGGGTAGAGGGCCACATAGTGCCCACCCAACGGGGTGAGCATCCGGATGTCGACTCGCGAATCGGATCCGACCGGTACCGACTGATCCACCGTAAAGGTGGCCTCTACCAATGATTTATCGATGCGTACGCTCGAGACCTTGCCCACCGAGATACCGGCGATTCGGACGTCGTCGCCGGCGCGTAGCCCTCCGGAGGCCCGCAGGTGCAGCGCATAGGTCTTCATACCGCTGGTATTGACGAATGCCACTCCGGTGGCGGCCAGGATCGCGACGATGACGAGGACGCCGATAAGCCCGTTACGGCGATTGCGCTTGGCCGCCTGATGTTCATCGAGGATCGGACGGTTGCCCGCGAAGCGTCGCGTGAGCGCGTTCAATTGCACACCACCAGATCCTGATTGGCGAACGACACTTCACCGATTCCGGGAAGCTTGACCACCCCGTTCTTGCATTCGTACGAGGTGGGGGGTGCCGTCTTCTCCTCGATCAGTGCGTCGCGCATGCCCTGCACGAGGTCGGGGATCAGTGACAGACCCGCCATGATGGTCGGCGTCCCCGGGGTGGTGCGGCTCGCCACGTCGTACAGGGGCAGCTGGGCGCCGTCGACCGTGTTCTCGATATACCGCAGCAGGCTGACGACTCTGCGCAATACCGGCAGTGCATCCGTCCCGGCTTTGGTGAACTCGTCGGCTTGTTTCTCGAACGGCTCCAGCACATCGTTGAGGTCGTTGACCAAATAGAACAGCTGGTCGGAGGTGCCGCCGAGATCCTTCGAGATGTCACCAAGATTCGTGATGATGGCCTGGAGGGCAGCTTGCCGGTCTACCGAGAGTTTGAGGACGGCGTCGATATCGCGCAGGATCGGCCCTATCCCGCGCTCGTCACCTTGGATGAGCTGCAGAATGTTCTCGGTCAATCTGTTGAACTGGGCGGGGTCCAATGTTTGGAATATAGGCCGGAAACCGTTGAACAGCTTGGCGATATCGAATGAGGGGATGGTCTGCCCGAGCGGTATGGTCGCGCCGGCCGCCAGGGGTGCGCTGGGTGTTGGTGCCTGGGCGATCTCGACATACCGCTGGCCGACCAGCGATTGGTACCGGATCGCGACGGTGGTGTTCTGGTACAGCGGATGGTCCGTCAGCACATTGAACGTCACTCGGGCGTTCTTGCCGTCGAGATGAATTCGTTCGACCTTGCCGACCTGTGCACCCGAGATACGCACATCGTTGCCGATGATCAGCCCCGAGGCGTCGGTGAACAGCGCGTCGAAGCGCCGGACCGGACCGTTCACCGGTGTGCGCAGGGCATTCACGATGATCAGGGTCAGCACCACTGCCACCGCGACAATCGCGGTGAGGCCGGCCATTAGAAGTGCTATCCGCTTCATCGCTGTCCTCCGGCGGTTGGTCCGAGGGCGGGGCCGACAGCCGCGGAGGCGGCCCGGCCATCGGGCCCCGTCGGCAATGCCGCAGCGAGTCCCGGCGCGGTGTCCATGATGAGTTGGACGTTGAGGCGTACCTTGCCGTCGTCAACGGGGAAGGCGGCGGTTGTTCGGTCGAGCAGGCCATTGAGCCTGTCGTACGCCGGAGCGAGGCTGCCCAGGAAAAAGGTGAAGGGCACGGCGAGATCCAGGAGGGATCGAATCAACGGAGCCAGCCAGTCGTTGTTCGCGCGCAACCCGTCCCCGCCTGCCTTCAACAGATCCGACAACGAACCCAGTGCGCCGGTTGCTCGTTCGGTGTTACCCGGCCCCACCGCGAACTCGAGATTGTCGAGCAGCTTATTGATGGACCCGATGGCGGGTAGGAAGTCGTTGGTGCCCTCGATCAATGAGGCCATGACCTCCAGGGTTTTAGAGAAGGGCACTTTCTGAGAATCGGCGATCATCGCGAACAGGTCCCAGAAGGATTTCACGACCGGGCCGGTCAGGTCGGCGTGCCGTTCGAAAGTTGCGATGATCGCGTTGAATTCGCGGCCGTCCAGGATCGCGCCCAGCCGCTGACCCATGCGCAGGAATCCGGTGATCGATGCGGCCTGCACATCGCTGCTGATTTCCAGCACCCCACCGGATTTCAGTGGTTCGCCGCCCCCGTTGCTGACGAGCTCAACGGCGGCGGTGCCGAAGATGTTCGACGAGGTGAACTGCGCCTTGGTGTCAGAGGAGAGTGCCTTAGCTTGCCGGCCATCGAGGATGACCGTCATTCGCTGCTTGTTGTACCCGGTGGTCTGCAGGGACTTGACCTTGCCAATGTTGTAACCGCGGTACTTCACCTCACCACCCGGACCCATGCCCTCTCCGATGGTGTTGGTGATGAGGGTGAGCTCGAAGGGCTCGCCATAGCTGCCGATACCGGACTGGTAGAGCGAGTAGCCGCAGGCTGCGACCACAAGTGTCACGGCAAGCCCGCGCACCTTGAGAGCGCTCGGACCTGCGGACCGTCCGCTCGGATCTTTATAGATGGCCACGTGTTACCCCGATATCTGAATTCCAGGATTGTTGCCCCAGAAGAGCAACGTGAGAAGCATGTCGACGAGGACGATCGCGACCAGGGAAGCCCTGATGGCGCGACCGGAGGCCATACCCACGCCCTCTGGTCCGCCGCCCGCGTAATAACCCTGATAGCACTGGATGGCGATGATGATCACGACGAACACCACGGCCTTGATCACCGAATAGAGCACATCTATCGGATGGACGAACGAGTCGAAATAGTGCTTGTACACGCCCTGCGACTGGTTATGGACGAAGAACACCATGAAGGCGCAGGAGCCGTAGGCCAGTAGCAAGGTCAGTATGTACAGCGGAACGATGATGATGATTCCGGCGATCACGCGGGTGGTGACTACGAACGGGATGGATCGGATGCCCTGCGCTTCTAGTGCGTCGATCTCCTCGGAGATACGCATGGCCCCGATCTCGGCGGTCATGCGGCATCCCGCCTGGGCGGCGAACCCGATGGCGGCGATCATTGGGGCCATTTCCCGGGTGTTGACGTAGGCGGAGATGAATCCGGTGAGCGAGCCCATCCCCACCATGTCCAGGGTCGAGAAGCCCACGATGCCGACCGACGCGCCGACCGCGATCCCCATGAAGACCAGGACGCCGATCACCCCGCCGCCGACGATGATCGAGCCGTTGCCCCAGGTCATATCGACGAGCAGGACGCCGGTTTGGCGTCGGTAACGCTTGATGGTCTGCGGTATGGCGGCCAGCACCAAGCCGACGAAGGTGATTTGGTGGCCGAGATACTCGGCGGAGCCACCCGCGCCCTTGGTGAAGTTCCAGATGGACCGCGCGACCGTGGGCAGTTCGTCGGGGAAGTACCGGGAGGGACGGGAGGTGGCCACTCTCAGCCCACCTTCGACGGCATGAACATCGCGACGATTTGAGTGATCACGGTATTGAGCACCATGACCGTGACCACACCGATCACCACGGTGGCGTTTACCGCATCGGCGACTCCCCGTGCGCCACCCTTGGCCTCCAGGCCGCGTTGACAGGCGACGAGGATGACCACCACGCCGAACAGCCAGGTCTTGAGAACCGCGACGGTGACGTCATTGACGCTCGCGAACGCGGCGAACGAGGACAGGTAGCTGCCGGGGGTACCGCCCTGAAAACCAACGTTGACCAGGTAACCGGCGAAGATTCCGACAAAGATGATGAAGATGCACAGCAGCGGTGAGACGAACAGGATCGCTGCCAGTCGGGGCGTCACCAGCCGCTGGATGGGATTGACGCCCATCACTCGCATGGCATCCACTTCCTCGCGGATGCTGCGGGCGCCAAGGTCGGTGGCGACCGCTGAACCCGCCGCGCCGCCGAGGAGTAGGGCCGCGACAATGGGCGCGCCTTGCTGGATGACGCCCAGACCACCGGCAGCACCGGAGATGGAAGATGCTCCGACCTGCGAGATGATGCTGCCCGCCTGCACAGCGACGATCACACCGAAGGGGATTGACACCAGGATCGCCGGAACAACCGTGACCGTCAGGATGAACCAGGACTGAATGACGGTGTCTTGCCACGGGTGCCGTAGGCGGACGATGTCGCTCACTAGAAACGCGAAGGACTGCGCCACCAGATCGACATAGCGGCCCAACGTTTTCAGCATCGAATCGGTTTGGGAGACCACATATTCGACGGGGCGCCGGACAAGTCGAGGGGCCCGATCGAGTAGCTGGAAGCCGCCGCCCGATCCCGAGGAGGCCGGGCTGTCGACGGTGGATTTGCTGCCGTATTCAACATCGGGGGATTGGCCCCAGTTGTCCGCGACGGACTCTGGGTACGCCTCGGCCGCTATTTGACTCATGGCTGAGTTCAACAACGGCTCCTTTGGCTTTGCATTTCAGGGCTGACCTCGACAACAGCCCGCTTAATGGACAGCTGTGTAACAATTAGTACCTAGTACCCTGAATCACAGTCGGTGGCTTAGTGTGGTGTAGGTCATGGTCCCTGTCAAGCGCGGGGTCACCACGTTGATCAGGTTGCAGCATGTGCCCACGCAGGTAGATATGCGACGCGTCCCTGTCGGAACGCTGTCATGACGAGGCTGTCGGAGGTCCCCCGACCCGGCCTCTCGGCAATTCACTGGCTCAGCGGTCAGTTTATTGGCTAGAGCAGAGGCTAGCGGAGGGTCGGCGTCTGGGGACGCGTTTTGTCAAGAATTTGCGAGACTTGGCGGACTGGTGGTCGCGGACCGGACTAGCTCGATGAATGACCTGATGTAGTCCTCGCGCGCCTCGCTGCGCAGCTCCCCCCGGATTGCCTTAAGGATGGCCGCCATCGAGAGGCCGGTGATGGCGTGTGCGAGGAAGGGGACGTCGACGGGGGTGGTGATGGCGCCATCGTCGATGGCCTGCTCAATGATGGTGATGTTGATGGCCTCGATGAGGTCGAGCATGCCGAACATGCGTTTGGTCATTGCCGTATCGAGCAAGCCCTCACGCAGGATGACCTGCGCGATCTCCGGGTTGTGATCCAGACTGTCGAATAGCCGGGTGAACACGGTGTAGAGATGCTGCTCCAGGTGACCGGTGGTGCCCTGCAGGTCACTGGTGTCGTTGACGGTCGTGACCATTCTCTGGAAATAGCTGTCGATCACGGCATCGAGCGCATCGCGTTTGGTGTCGAAGTACAGATAGAACGTGCCTCGGCCAACGCCCGCGCGACGAGTGATATCGGTGATGCTGGCCTTGTGATAGCCCTTCTCTGCGAACTCCTGGGCGGCTGCTTCGGTGAGGGCGCGCAAACGCTCGCGAGCGCGCTCCGGGTCGGGCGGGCGACCCGGCCCTCTACGCTCGCCATTGGTGCTAGCCACGGGCATCACAGTAACCATTCCTGGCTAAGAAGTTGGGAAAGATCCGAAGACGCCGCGAATCATTCGGGCGCTATCACAAGCCTTCACTTTAACTGAACGTAAGACCAATTTAATACTCCCTGGTCAATTACTTCTAGTGTTGATCCTAATCTTTAGGGGTCAACTAACCGTGTCGGCGTCACAGGTTTGCTAAGAGTTCGGCGGGTACCGGTGTGCCGATGTGTTCTATGGGAGCCCGGCGCGCGGATGCACCCGCGGACGGTGCGGTGCGCGTGAATTCGGGGTCTACGATGTGGGCGTGTCAACGCAGGTGTATCCAGGTCGCGGCCTTCCCGAGCCGACCGGTGATGCGCGCGTCGACCGGTGGCGTGAGCACCGTGCCAAGGTGCGTGCTGAATTGGTCGAGGCGACACTGCAGGCGATCGATGAGAACGGTCCTGACCTATCGGTGGACGATGTCCTGAAGGCGGCGGGCATCTCCCGGCCGAAGTTGTATCGATTCTTCACCGACAAGGAAGCACTGTTCGCGGCGGTGGCGATGCGCGTTCAAGAACTAGTCGCCGAGCGCGTGGTGTCGAGCATCGATCTCTCTGTGTCTCTGCTCGAGGTATTCCGCTCGGCAATGGCGCAATACGTGGACCTGGTGGACGAACGCCCCAACCTGGTCAGGTTCTTGTTGAGTGTTCAGTTCGCCAATGCGACATCCCTCATCGAGAACGGCCGGCCGCTGTCCGATGCCATTGCCCAGCTGGTGAGGTCTGTTTTCAGTGCGAAGGGCGGCAATGCCGACCACATCGAGTACGTGATTGACGCGATACTGGCTTCGACTGGAGTCGCGGTGCTGCGCTGGTTTGACGAGCCAACCATCAGCAAGGAAGTGCTTGTGGATGAGTTGGTCGTGTACGTGTGGGGCGGACTGTCGGCTTCGGCCAAGGCGCGTGGTGTGGAGCTGCGCCCGGACGATCCCATCGCTGTTGTTGCCGACTAGCCTCTGAGCCTTCGCTACGAAGGCGCTTTCCCGTTCGAATCCCCGTTTCGGTTATCGCCGCGTTGTCTTGCGCGTGGTGCCATGCCCGTCCTATGGTTGACGTCACATAGTACTGAAAGTACTAGTAACTTGGCGTTTCGGACGGGAGTGGCGACATGAGCCAACACTTCGTGGCCGGGTTCCATCCCGATGACGTCGATACCCATGCGCTGCTAAAGCACTGGCAGCAAGAGCTTTTCGGTGCCGAAGGCGTCCTCGTCGATCACCTCAAATAGTCCGATTGCAGCTAGGGGCCGTAGCTCGCGTCGGTCATCTGAAATAAGGGAACACGTGAAGAACAACTCGCTGGAGCCGCGCCTGGTCGTCGTTACCGGGGCGGGTAGCGGTATTGGGCGTGCGACCGCGCTGAGGTTCGCCAAACACAATGCCCACGTGGTGGTTTCGGATGTCAACCTGGAAGCCGCCAACGAGACGGTGGAGCTGATCCGCGACCACGGACACAGCGCCTCTGTGGTGCATCTGGACGTCACCGACCCAGAACAGTGGGCAGATGTCGCGCGGTTTGTTGAGATTGAATACGGCGTGCCGGATGTGCTGGTGAACAACGCCGGCATCGTGGTCGGCGGGCCCTTCTTGAAGCTGGGCCCTGCCGACTGGGACAAGCAGCTTTCGGTCAATCTGCTGGGTGTGGTGCACGGCTGCCGGGTGTTCGGCGCCCAGATGGTGGAACGCGGCAGTGGGCACATTGTCAACATTGCCTCGGCGGCCTCATACACTCCAACGGCGGTCATGGCCCCGTACTCGGTATCCAAGGCCGGGGTGAAGATGTTGACAGAGTGTCTGCGGCTTGAGCTGGGGCCCAAGGGAGTTGGCGTCAGCTCGGTATGTCCTGGTTTCATCAATACCAACATAGGGATCAACGGCACCATGGTCGGTGTTGATCAGGGGATGCTCGATGCCGGCCAGCAGGTAATGCAGAAGCTGCGGGATATCACCGACAAGCTGCCCTTCACGCCACGCAGCCCCAATTCGGTGGCCCGGGCCGTGACGCGGGCCGTCAGATTCGACTTGGTGGTTGTTCCGGTGAAGTTCGAGTCGTGGCTCGGCTACGTCTTGTCGCGTGCTCTCCCCGGCCTCAATCGGCGGTCCATGGCACCGTTCGGGGTGGATCGGATAGAGCGGCTGGGTGCGCGTTTCCTGCCAAAACACCCCCCGGTGTCATCGGCCTCGGAGTCCGTCCTCGTGGAGAGTGTGGGGTAGTCCTGGATGCCGTACACATATCGCCTGCCCGTCTTCGAAGTGATCAAGGAGACCGAAGGCGCGATCACGTTGGTGTTCGACGTGCCAGCAGAGCATCTGAACCAATTTAGTTACGCACCAGGGCAATTCCTCACCCTGGAAGTGCCGAGTGACTCGACCGGCTCGGTGGCTCGCTGCTACTCGCTGTCCAGTAGTCCCCACCTGGATGAGCGTCCCGCCGTCACGGTGAAGCGAACCGCCGGGGGATACGCGTCAAACTGGATCTGCGACAACATTGCCGTCGATTCCGTCATCACAGTGCTGGCTCCCTCCGGACGATTTGTGCCGCGCAGTCTCGACGACGATGTGCTGTTGTGCGCGGCCGGTAGCGGGATCACGCCGATTGTTTCCATTGCGACCTCGGTACTGTGCGCCGGGAATGGCAAGGTGGCGCTGTTCTATGCCAACCGCGATCGCGAGTCGGTGATATTCGACGCGCGGATCGGTGAGTTGGCAGAGCGGTATCCCGCCCGGTTGTCCGTGGTGCACTGGTTAGAGGAGGAGCGCGGCGTACCGACGGCGGACGGTATCGCCGCGGAACTCTCCTCCTTCGTGGGCTGAGAGGTATATCTTTGTGGACCAGAGGGATTCATGGCGGTGATGCGTTCAGCTCTCTTGACGCTATCCGTTTCGGATAGCCCTTTGCACATCGAGGAGTATCGCTCGCTGACCGACAACCCGTTTGTGGCCTCGGGTATTGAGCCATCGCTGCACGAGACTGCCGCTGAGCGCGGAAAGCCGCTTCAGGTCGAATTCGACGGTGCTACCTATCATTTCGACTGGCCTCAGGGCACCCCGCTGTTGGATGTACTACTCGACGCGGGCTTGGATGCGCCGTACGTCTGCCGTGAGTCGGCCTGCGGTACCTGCGTGTGCTCGGTCAAGAGCGGTCGGACCCGGATGTTGATGAACGAGGCGCTGATCGACGACGAGCTGGAGGCGGGCCTGACCCTCGCCTGTCAGACGGTGCGCGAATCCGATCAGGTCCACATTGCGTTTGATCAGGACTCATAGGGCGCTCGGAGGAGATAGGTGCCGAAGAGCGTGGAAGACATGGCGGATATCGGTGACGTTGCGCTGCATGCGCGTAACGTTGCGGCACGTCGCAGCGCCCTGGAAACCATCCTTGCGAACAAGCCCGGCACCGCACACTCATGCAGGCAAGGCTTTTGTGGCACCCGCAAGGTCAAGGTGCTCGCAGGACGACCCGATCACCGTGACACCACCCTGACCGAATCCCAGCGCGCCAAAGGCCAGACGCTCATATGTGCGTCTCGTGCCGACGGCGGGCGGCTGGTACTGGATATCTGAGAAACGGAGACGCTATGACCATCACCGCCGACACCCTCGTGACCGCCGAGGTCACCGAACATGTAGTGCGCAACGGGGATATCGATGTCGCTTACTTCATCCAAGGTAATCCCGAGGGCGAGACCATTCTGCTGGTGCACGGCTGGCCCGACTCACACCATCTTTGGGATGGGGTCGTTCCACTGTTGCGCGACCGCTTCCGGCTGGTCGCGATCGACAACCGCGGTGCGGGAAAGACCAGCAATCCCAAGAGCTTCCGCGAATTCCGGCTCACCGAAATGGCCGGCGATTATGTGGCGGTCGCCAACGAGGTAAGCCCCGACAAGCCGGTACACGTGCTGGGCCACGATTGGGGCAGTGTGGCGATGTGGGAGGCGATCTGCGATCCGGATCTGGAGCATCGGTTCTCCTCCTTTACGTCGGTCTCCGGGCCGTCGGTGCACCACATGAGTCGGTGGATGCGGGCCCGGCTCGCCCGTCCCACTCCGAGAAACATCGCGCTGGCGTTGGGGCAGTTTGGTTCGCTGCTGTATATGTTCGGCTCGATGACTCCTGGAATCCCGAACGTCTTGCTCAAACTCACCATGAGCGAGAACCGTTGGCGTGCAGGGCTGTCTGTCGCAGAAGGAGCGCCCGTCGAGCAGATCCACCTGGGCTCGACATTCATGAGCGACATCACCAAGACGCTGCGGGTGTATCGCGCCAATGCGCTGCCGGCGATGTTGCATCCGCAGGACCGGCACACCAACGTGCCCGTCCAGGTCATCATCGGCACCCGAGACCCAGCGGTGCGCCAATCCAACTATGACGACGAGCTCAAGTGGAACAGCCGGACCTGGCGGCGTGTGCTCGACGGCGGTCACTGGCTGCCGTTCTCGCACCCGCAAATTCTCGCCGCGGCCGCCACGGAGCTGATCGAAGCAGTGTCCGGGCAGGAGCCATCACGTGCGCTGCGGCGGGCGGAGATGGGGAAGAACCGCAAGCCCTTTGAGGATCAGCTTGTGGTGATCACGGGCGGGGGCAGTGGTATCGGCAGGGAAACTGCGTTGGAGTTCGCGAGGCAAGGTGCCGAGGTAGTGCTTTCGGACGTTAATCTGGATGGCGCCAACGAAACGGTGGCACTTATCGAGCAGGGCGGCGGCACCGCCCATGCCTACCGACTCAACGTCGCCGACGAGGCCGCTATTAATGCACACGCCGAGGAGGTTGTTGCTCGTCATGGAGTGCCCGATGTCCTGGTGAACAATGCCGGGGTGGGGGCCGCAGGAGGCTTCCTAGAGACACCCCCGGAGGAGTTCCGGCGCGTCATCGATATCAATCTGTATGGGGTAGTCAACGGCAGCAGGGTATTTGGCGCCAAGATGGCCGAACGTGGGCTGGGCGGACATATTGTCAATCTCTCCAGCATGGCCGCATACAGCCCGCAGAAGGCCTTCACGGCGTACTCGACGAGCAAGTCGGCGGTCTTCATGTTCTCGGACTGCCTGCGCGCCGATCTCGCGGCGCACAACATCGGGGTAACCACCATCTGCCCGGGTGTGGTGCACACCAATATCGTTGCCACCACAAAGATCTCGGGTGTGAGTGCCGAGGAAGAATCACGTATGCAGCAGGCCGGTGACAAGGCTTACGCGATGCGCCGCTACGGACCCGAGAAGGTGGCCCGGCAGATCGTCAACGCCGTGCGCAAGAACAAGCAGGTAGTCCCGGTGACTCCCGAGGCACGGCTGCAGTACCTCAACAACCGGCTCGCGCCGGGGCTTACCCGCTACTTCGCCTCCAAGGCGGGCATGACCGATCTCATCAAGCTGGTGCCCAACAAGAAGGGGTAAGCCGTCTAGCGTCGGGCCCTGATGAATTGTCCTTGGCCGGTGAGCGTCTGGTCGATATCGACCCATCCATGGGCGCGAAGCCAGCCCGTGATCTCGTCACGTCCGAAGGCTCGGAAGCCGCCGATACGCATCGCCGCTTCGGCGCCGGGCAAGGTTGCGAGTGGAGTTTGCAAGGACGTGAAGATCGCGATCTGACCAGCTGGATTGGCGACCCGGCACAGCTCCCGCACGGCCTGTTCGGGATCGGGGATCAGATACAGTGCGGCGAGGCACACCACGGTGTCAAATGTGCCGTCCGCGAACGGTAATGCGTGTGCGCTGCCGCGGACGTAGTCGACGTAATCGGTGGTGTTGTCGCGTACCGCCCGGCGCAACATGGGTTCGGAAAGATCGAGCCCGATACAGGCGCCGCCGTCGGCCAGGCTGGTCGCCAACTGCCGCGTGTAGAGCCCGGGACCGCATGCGACATCCAGAATCTTCTGGCCACCACCGGTCGTGATATCGCGCATGAGCTCGGTGTGCACGGTGGCGGTGCCTCTGCCGCCGTAGCTGAACATCCGGGTGAACATCGGGCGCCATGCGCGCTCGTATACCGCGGCGAGCAGAGGGCTCTGCATGAACCGGTTGGCCAGAGACACCGGCTCATCGGTACTAGGGGCGAGGACATCGAGGTATCCATGGATGCGCACCGGCGGGTGCGCGACCCGCGTGGGGTCCACGAATGTCTCGGCCAGCTTTGGATCCGGCAGATTGCCCACGGTCTCTCCAGTTCACGTCGGTTGACTCGAAATTAAGTGAAACGGATGGTACTGGATACTGCGCATAACGCATAGATCTGGGAGTTCGAGTTTTCGCAGCGCCGAGGCCTGGAAGCTTCTTGTCTTTTACCGAATGGCATGTCAGTCTATTAAATATCTCGGGCTCGGCCGGGTGGGGAGTCCCTCGTGGGGGCGGGCCGCTGCAGTGGGTTGTGAGCCAGCGAGATACGTCGCAGAAGAACGGAAGGAAGGTGCCGTGGGACGAGCCATGGAACTGCATGACGAACCCGACTATGAAGTCGCGATCATCGGCGCGGGGCTGGGCGGCATCTGTGCAGCCATCAAGCTGCTCGAGATGGGTGTCGAGAACTTCGTGATTATCGATCGCGACGAAGACTTCGGCGGCACCTGGCTGCGCAACACCTATCCGGGTGTGGGAGCGGACATTCCGGTGGTTGCCTACCAGTTCACCTTCGCCCCGAAGGGTGATTGGCAGCGTTTCTTCGCCACCGGCGCCGAAATACAGCAGTACGCAATGGATCTGGTAGCCAAGCACGGACTGCGCACCCACGCGAGATTCGGGACACGCGTTGAGCGAGAGGTGTTTGACGAAGATAACCACCTCTGGCAGGTGCACACCGCCGGCGGCGGGGTCATCTCGTCGCGGTTCCTGATCAGCGCTATCGGCGCCTACATCAATCCCCGGACCGCGCCGGACATCCCGGGACTGGACACCTTCGCCGGGCCGGTCCAGATCCCATCGCGGTGGCAACACGATGTGGACATGCGCGGCAAGCGTGTGGGAATCGTCGGTGTGGGAAGTTCCACCGTGCAGATCGCTCCCGCGATCGCCGGTGAGGTTGAACATCTGGATGTGTACCAGCGGACTCCGCAGTGGTACTTCCCGAAACCGGATTTCCGGATGCCGCGGCTGCTCCAGCGGCTGCTGGCCGGGCGCAGGTTCGCCAACGCCGTGAACGGGATTGCCCTGGCGGGCATCGAACTTGGCTTGCGTGTCCTGATCTACACCCCCAAGCCGCTGTTCCGGGCGGGCGCGGCGGTCTTCGACCGGGTCGCGCTGTGGGCCTACCTCGGCTGGCTCCGCCACAAGGTTGACGACTCGGAGGTCCGGCGGCAGCTGCGACCGCAATTCGGGGCGGGCTGTACGCGCGGCACACTGGGGGCCGACTACCTGCCGACCTTCAACCGGCCGAATGTCACGCTGGTGTCGAACGGTATTGAGCGGATCACCTCGACCGGCATCGTGGACAAGACCGGTACCGAACGTCCGGTCGACGTGCTCGTGCTGGCCACGGGGTATGAGATGTTCTCCGACCCGGAAACGTACCGGGTGGGAACCGTGCTGGGCACCAACGGATTCGACCTGGCCGAGTTCTACCGCAGCGACGGGCTGCAGGCCTACCAAAGCACCTCGGTCCCGGGCCTGCCCAATAGGTTCATGCTCGTTGGCCCGTACTCGTGGACCGGCACCAGCTTCCATTACATCCTGGAGAACTCGATGCGGCATATCGAGGCCGTCATCAAACTCGCCCGTGCCAAACGAGCCACCCGGGTCGAAGTCACCCAGGAGGCACTGGACGACTTCCAGGCAAGCATCGCCCGCAGCGGAGCGAACCTGAATCGGTACTTCACCGTGAACTGCGCCGGGTCGAACAGTTATTTCATCAACTCGCAGGGCGATACGCCCTATGTGCGACCGTGGACGGTCTTGCAGTCCTACCGGCGCAGTGTCCAATTCCCCGCGAGTGCCTACGAATTCCGGCAGATCAGCAGCTCGGTGAAGGAGGTCGAACATGCGGTTTGACGCAGTCCCCATCGCGGTCGACGGGGTGGAGGAGTTCTTCGCCACCGCCCCGTTCATCACCCGAGTCCGGCGTACCTTCGACGCGCCGCCCGAGGAGGTATGGCGGGTGGTATCGGGGGACCGGATGTGGTCGTGGCTGCCTTCGGTATGGGGCTGCCGATATCCACAGGACACCGCGCCGACCGCCGGCACTGTGCGGGATTTCCAGATGTATATCCACTCCTGGATGGTGTTCGCCCAGCACGAGCAGATCATTCACTTCGACGCTCCCCGCGTCATGCGATACACGGCGCTCGACGCCACCTTGCCTGTGTTCGGGTCCTGGTGCGAGGAGTACCGGGTGGTGCCCGAGCGCGATCCTGGCCGGGCGACCGTCGATTGGACACTGGCCTGCGCGCCGCGTTACCTGACGAATATCCCGGGGTCGCGGTTCGCGATCCGGCCCGTGGCCGCCATTCTCAAGCCGGTCTTCTGGTTCGGCCTTGGTGGGCTTGCACGCGAGCTCCCGGCGCGCGGCCCACAACGCACGGGCTGAGCTCGGCGGGGTCGGCCGGGCCGGTGTCATCCCGGCGCTCTGTGGTCCACTGGCGATATGCGGTTGATGGCGGTGCACGCGCACCCGGACGATGAGTCCAGCCGGGGTGCGGCCACGCTGGCCAAGTACGCCGCACAGGGGCATGAGGTTCTCGTCGTCACGGCCACCGGCGGGGAGCGGGGCGATATCCTCAACCCGGCCATGAACCGGCCGGGTATCCACGAGAACCTGCCGCTCGTGCGCCGCGACGAGATGGCGCGTGCCGCGGCGATCCTTGGTGTGCAACATCATTGGCTGGGCTACAAAGACACCGGATTGCAGCTCGACCCCGCGCTACTACCCCACGATGGATTCGCGCGGGTGCCGTTGGATCAATCGGTTGGCCGCCTCGTCGAGGTAATCCACGCATTCAAACCACACGTGCTGATCACGTATAACGAATGCGGCGGCTACCCCCACCCCGATCACATCCGCACCCACGAGATGGCGGTCGCCGCTTACCGCGCGTGCGCTGAGGTATCGAAGCTCTACTACATCCACGAACCGGTACGGGTGACACCCACGATGGTCAGGAACTTCGAGCGACTGGAGCGGCTGCGGCGCAAGGCCGACCGGCGTCGCGCGGACCGCCCCCAGAATGCTCGACCGGTTGATGAGCGGCCGTTGACGGTACCGCGCTGGGTGCGGGCGGTGGGTGTGCTCACCAGGGGGTTGCGAACGTTGTCGGCACGCCGCGCCACCACCGAGATTGCCTGCGTCGACTATTTCGAACTGCGCGACAAGGCATTACGCGCGCACGCAACCCAGATCGACCCACGGGGGCATTTCCTGGTGCTGCCCTGGACATGGCGGCAACAGCTGTGGCCGACGGAGAGGTTCGAACTCGCGCACGCCCGCGTCGACACGACCACGCCCGAGGCCGATCTGTTCGCCGGTCTTCTATGACGAGAAGGATCCGGCGGCCAGAGTCGCCGGATGTACTGCTATCAGCCCCAAACCCTTGCGGCGCTTGCACATCGCGGCCAGCTCCGCGTACGCCTTCTCGCCCAGCAGCTCGGTCAGCTCCGGCCCGTACGACTGCCACACCTGCTTCTTGCCGACATGCGCTGCCGGGTCACCGGTGCAATACCAATGCAGATCGGCGCCGCCCTCGCCCCAGCCGCGGCGGTCATACTCGGTAATCGTGGTCTTGAGGATCTGCGAACCATCCGGCCGATCCACCCAGGCCTGGGTGCGCCGGATCGGCAGCTGCCAGCACACCTCGGGTTTCATGGTCAGCGGCTCCACGCCGAGCTTGAGTGCCTTGGAATGCAGCGCGCAACCTATACCGCCGTCGAACCCGGGACGGTTCAAGAAGATGCACGCACCCTTGTACTTGCGTGTGCGCCACTGCTTTTCCCCGTCGAGCTCGTCCTTCTCCAGATAGCCCTTGCGGCCCAGACCCTTGTCGTGGAATTGCCAGTCCGCCGCGGTGAGCTGTTTCACCGATTCGTCCAAATTCGCCCTGTCATCGGCGTCGGAAAGGAAGGCGCCATGTGAGCAGCAACCGTCATCTGGACGTCCAGCAACGGTGCCCTGGCACGCCGGGGTGCCGAAGACGCATGTCCAATGTGACAGCAGCCAGGTCATGTCGGCCTTGATCAGATGCTCTGGATTCTCCGGGTCGTAGAACTCCACCCATTCGCGGGCGAAGTCCAGCTCCACCTCTTGCCCCTCGAGGGAAGTGTCACGCCGATATGGCTGTTTTGGCAGCGTCGTCACAGATGTAAACGGTAGACCCACTAACGTGTGGTGCGTGCGATTAGGCGTGCTGGATGTCGGCAGCAACACGGTGCACCTGTTGGTGGTCGATGCCCGACGGGGTGGTCACCCCACACCCATGAGTTCCACCAAGGCTGCGCTGCGTCTGGCAGAGGCGATCGACGAGTCTGGCAAGCTCACCCGCAAGGGCTCCGACAGCCTTGTGCACACCATCCAAGAGTTCTCCAAGATTGCCCGTAGCTCCGGCTGCGCGGAGATCATGGCGTTCGCCACCTCGGCGGTGCGGGATGCCACGAACTCCGATGAGGTGCTGACTCGTGTCAAGAAGGAAACCGGCGTGGATCTCGCCGTTCTCTCCGGCGTCAACGAGTCCCGCCTCACCTTCCTGGCGGTTCGGCGTTGGTACGGCTGGAGTGCGGGACGCATCATCAACCTCGATATCGGCGGCGGCTCGCTGGAGCTGTCCTGTGGTGGCGACGAGGAACCCGATATCGCGTTGTCCCTGCCCCTGGGGGCGGGCAGGTTGACTCGGGAGTGGTTGGCCGAAGATCCGCCGGGACGTCGCCGCGTCGCTATGCTGCGTGACTGGCTGGAATCGGAACTGGTGGACGCCGCCAAACAGGTGGAGGTGGCAGGGGTGCCCGACCTGGCCGTAGCGTCCTCGAAAACGTTCCGGTCGCTTGCGCGACTCACCGGTGCTGCACCTTCCGGCGCAGGACCACGAGTTAAGAGGACACTTACAGCAAGCGGACTGCGTCAGTTGATCGCGTTCATCTCGCGAATGACGACCGCAGACCGTGCGGAGTTGGAGGGAGTCAGTGTCGACAGGGCGCCTCAGATCGTCGCTGGAGCACTCGTTGCAGAGGCAAGCATGCGTGCTCTGTCGTTAGACGCGGTCGACATCTGCCCGTGGGCTCTGCGCGAAGGGCTGATTCTGCGCAAGCTGGATAGCGAAGTCGATGGCACCGCACTCGTTGACTGAACCCGTCCCACTTGGCGTCGGAGCCGCAACGCCGGCGACATTCAGCCTCGGACGGTAGGAGAGGACATGACCGACTCAGACGACACGCAGCGGCCGGTATCGGTTGCCGAGCTGCTGGCGCGCAATGGCGCTGCTGAAGGCAAGATCAGCGGACACCGCCGCCGGATGCGTGGCAATGCCGACGCCATCCCTGTCGCCGAGCTCACCGGCGAGATCCCTGTTATTCGGGACCGGAAGGGCGGCCGTGCGCGCCCCAATCCTGCGCCGACACCTACCCCGGAAACGTCTGCGACGCCCGAGACACCCAAGGCGCCCGAAGCGGGCGTGTCGCCTGGAGCGCGGTCATACCTGCGTTCCAATGAGGATGCGCTGTTCGGCGGCGGCACCATGGTGGACGAGGCCGCGCGCCGCGGGACCAGCGCGCCGTCGACGCCAGCTCAGCCTTCCTCGATGGCGTCACCGCTTCGCAGCATCTTCCCGCCGACCCCCACGCCCGTGGCACGGCCGGGGGAGCCGCGGAAGTCGATCGACTTCAACGACGCCACCGGTGTCATCGAGCCGATTACCGCCGAACCCAGCCCTGCGCCGAAGCCCGAACCGAAGCCCGTGTCGGTGGTACCCACCCCGCCGGTGGCGCCTACGCCTCCCGTGACCCCGCCCCCGCCGGTGTCTCGCCCCGAGCCCGTCGAACCGGAACCCGAGCCCGAACCGGAGCCTGTGGCTGTCGCACAGCCGGAACCGGCGCCCGAGCCGGACGTTCACGAAGACGAGTACGACGACTACGTGGAGTACGAGGAGGGCAACCGGGCCTCCGCCGTCCAATGGACCTCCCACGATGCCGAACAGGATGTCGAGGACGACGAGTTCGAGGATCAAGAAGGCCATTACGAGCTCGAGCAGGAGCTCCGGGAACTCGTCAGTCAGCACGGGAGCCCGGCCGACTCCGAGGTCAGTCAGCTTGCCTCCGTCGACACCGACCCGAAGTCCGAATCCGGCACAGCCGCGACCAAGGCCGACCGGCGGGAGAAGCTCAAGACGTACCTGCGCGGCACCTGGATCGCATCGCAGTATCTGCTGGCCGCCGCTGTGGGTGCGGGGCTGTTCCTCGGATTCCGCGAACTGTGGGGCTGGAATCAGGGCTTCGCGTTGATCCTGGGTGTGTTGTTCATCGCAATTCTGGTCGCCTCGCTGTGGGTGATTCGCAAGACTGTCGACCTGGCCAGCATTCTCATCGCGATCGTGGTGGGAGCGCTGATCGCATTCGGCCCCCTCGTGCTCATGCTGCAAGCGGTTGATTAGGTAGCGTTACCGAACCGTGCGCCCTGCGATCAAGGTTGGTCTGTCAACGGCCTCGGTATATCCACTCAAGACCGAAGCTGCATTCGAGTACGCGGCCCGGCTCGGCTATGACGGTGTCGAGCTCATGGTGTGGGCCGAGGCGGTGAGCCAGGACGAGCACGCCGTCGCGAAACTCTCCCGCAAGTACGACATGCCGGTGTTGTCCGTGCACGCCCCATGCCTACTGGTGTCACAACGCGTCTGGGGCCCCAACCCGATTCCCAAGCTGGAACGCAGCGTTCGCGCCGCCGAAAGGCTGGGCGCCCAGACCGTCGTCGTGCATCCACCGTTTCGCTGGCAGCGCCGGTACGCGGAGGGGTTCGCTGAACAGGTTGCGGCGCTGGAGGATTCGAGTGGTGTCTACGTCGCGGTGGAGAACATGTTCCCGCTGCGTGCCGACCGCTTCTTCGGCGCCGGGCAGACATCGGTGGAGCGCATGAAGCGCCGCGGCGGCAGGCCGGGTATCGGGGTCTCGGCGTTCTCGCCGTCCTTCGACCCCACCGACGCCAACCATGCCCATTACACCCTCGACCTGTCGCATACCGCCACCGCCGGGACGGATGCGCTCGACATGATGCGCCGCATGGGATCGGGGCTGACACATCTGCACCTGACCGATGGAAAAGGCGCCTCGGTCGATGAACATCTGGTGCCCGGCAAGGGAACTCAGCCCGTCGCAGAGGTCTGCCGCGAACTGGCCACCGGTGACTTCACCGGGCAGGTGGTGCTTGAGGTGCACACCTCGACAGCGCGCACCGAGGATCAGCGCGAGGCCATTCTGAGGGAGTCCCTGGAGTTCGCCAGAACGCATCTGGTGCGATAGGACACGTGGTTAATGCCCCCTTCGCGCAAGCAATGTCTCTTACGCCCGCGGGCGACGGGCTGTTTGACGCGCACCTGAACGACATCTGGACCATTGGATCCAAGCTGCACGGCGGCGTCATGCTTGCGCTGCTCGCGGGCGCGGCACGGGAGACTCTGGCTGAAAGTCTTCGCGCAAGCGGCTCATCCGAAGCGGAGCGCGAACCCATCGCCGTCAGCGCGAGCTATCTGTCGGCGCCCTCGCCCGGTGACATGCAGGTGCGTACCTCTATCCGCAAGCGCGGCAAGCAGATCTCGCTCATCGATGCAGAGCTGGTGCAGAACGGCCGGACGGCTGTGCACGCCGTTGTCACCCTCGGCACTCCCGAGCAGCATGTCGGCCCGCTCCTGACGGCCCTGCCACCGGCCCTCATCCAGTTGCCCGCCGAGCCGCCGCCCGGGGTAAGCCCGATCGCCGAAGGACACCCGATGGGCGATATTTTCCACCTGTTCGGGGGGTTCGATGTGCGTCCGTCGCTACGCTCGATGAGCGACCTGAGTGAGCGTGGCAAGCCAGAGATCGTGCTGTGGGCACGTCCGCGCGATATGGCCCCTGACGGGCTGTTCGCGTTGGTGTGCGGCGATATCTCGGTACCGGTGACATTCCCATTGGGGCGATTCGGGTGGGCGCCCACCGTGCAGCTGACGACATATCTGCGCACGTTGCCTTCCGACGGCTGGTTGCGTGTGCTGTGCAGCACCAACCAGATCGGCCAGCACTGGTTTGATTCTGAACACACCGTCATCGATTCCGAGGGCGCTCTCGTGGTGCAGTCTCGCCAGCTGGCGATGGTGCCGGTAAACTGATCGGGCTACCTGACCGGAGGAGTAGGTGACCATGGCCGATAAGCAGAAGACGCCTGACTGGGCAGCAGAAAAGGGCGCATGGGTGCTGGAGAACGGGCACCGCGCCTTGTTGAAGCTGACCGGCGGCCGGTGGCCGCACAAGCTTGGTCCGATGCCGACGCTGGAGCTGCACACCATCGGGCGCAAGTCCGGTGAACGTCGCTCCTCGTTGTTGAGCTCGCCCATCTTCACGACCGAGCGGATCGTCGTGATCGCCTCGCTGGGCGGCGCCTCGCACAACCCCGCCTGGTATCTGAACCTGGTTGCCAATCCGAATGTCGAGATCACCGTGCGCGGTGAGACGAAGCCGTACACCGCGCGCACCGCTTCGGCGCAGGAGAAGTCTGAACTCTGGCCCGAGATCACCCGGGGATTCGGCAACCCGTACGCGGGATATCAGCGCAGCACCGCCCGGGATATCCCCGTGGTGATCTGCGAACCGGCCTGACGGCCACATCGACCTTGCACACTGACTGAGGGAGTACGAATATGGGCAAGCAACCCGATTGGGCCATCCGAATTGGCGCCTGGTTTCTGGAGAACGGTCACCGTGTCGTGCTGGCGCTGACCGGTGGCCGGTATCCCAAGAAGGTGCTGGGCATGCAGCCCGTGGAGCTGTACACCGTCGGCAGCAAGTCGGGGCAGCGCCGCGGGACTCTGCTGACCGCGCCGATCTACGAGGCCGACAGGGTGGTGCTGGTGGCCTCCTACGGTGGCGGCACGGACAATCCGGCTTGGTACAAGAACCTCGTCAAGAACCCGGCCGTCGAGATCGCCGTCGACCAGGTGACGCGCGCGTACACGGCCCACACCGCCTCGCCGGACGAGAAGGCCGCGCTGTGGCCGACGATCACCAAGGTCAACCCCGGCTATGCGGGCTACCAGAAGAACACCGACCGGGAGATCCCGGTCATCATCTGCACGCCTGCCTAGTACCAGGCTTGGCAGGATCCGCTGCCGCAGGAACACGAAGTACACGCCCGGTCTGATATCAGCCCTTGATTGTGAGCTGACTCATATCGAGGATGGTCACTAGGTCAATGTCGACGCTAGGAGGCCCTCATGACGCGCACGGATTATGGATCTCTTCGGGCGGGAGGGCTCAACTGGGATTCCCTGCCGCTCAAGCTGTTCGTCGGCGGTAATGCGAAATTCTGGGATCCGGCCGATATCGACTTCTCCCGCGACCGCGCCGACTGGGATTCGCTCACGGATCGTGAACGCGACTACGCCACCCGGCTGTGCGCGCAGTTCATCGCGGGCGAGGAATCGGTGACTCAGGACATCCAGCCGTTCATGACGGCCATGCGCGCCGAGGGGCGACTCGGCGACGAAATGTATTTGACGCAGTTCGCCTTTGAGGAAGCCAAGCACACGCAGGTGTTCCGGCCTCTGGCTCGACGAGGTCGGAGTCCGTGACGATCTGCACGGGTACCTCGACGACCTTCCGGCATATCGCGAGATCTTCTTCGACGAGCTTCCCGATGCCCTCGGGACGCTAGCCACCGACCCGTCACCAGCGGCGCAAGTACGCGCATCGGTGACCTACAACCACGTCGTGGAAGGCATGCTGGCGCTCACGGGATACTTTGCGTGGCACAAGATCTGCGTTGACCGCTCAGAAGACAAACCCGCAGCCGTGGCCGCGATCAGCCGCGAGACCCTCTGCAACTCTTCGGGAGGTACCCCCAACACCCCATCGGACATGCCGTGATGCTAGCCACGCCGACGGAAAGGGGCGACACATCGTTGGTGTCCCGAATCCGTCGCGCTCTAGGTCGGCTCGATGAGGCGGGTTTTGGCAACATTGAATAACGTTGATCGAGTGATCGTCTGCTGGTAGGGGCAGAAAGGATCTTGGTCTCTCCATCATGGAAACAGGCACCGTGAATATTGTTTGCCACCGACTCTCACGCGATCTTGAATCCTGGCTTATGCTGGGCTGATTGTTGGGTCGCAATGCATGTCGTGATTGCGGGTGTCGGGAGGGTGAACCGTCGGTGAGTTCCGTGGACCGTGATGTGACCGAGGCAACAAACGTGCTGACATGCCGCGACCTAACCCATTCCAGCGAACCGCAGGCGGCACCGGTCGCAGAGCCCTCGCCTGCCGGTGATACCAGTCGTCGGGTGGCTGCCGTTTTCGCTGGGGCGGTGTTGGTGGTGGCGGCGGTGGCCGGTCTGCACAGCCTGTATCGGGCTGGTAGCGATGTTGCGGCCTGGGGCGTGTGGATCGTGGTGCTGCTGGCCGCAATGACGGCCCTGGCAGGTGGCGTGAAGCTCATCATGTGGGGCGCCAAGCCGGTGGTAGCGGCGGTGTCTGCTGCGGGTAAGGAACGTTTGTCTGAGCCGGTGCAGGCGGTGGGCGCGTCAGGGGCGCTCATCGCCGGGGCCGTGGGTATGTGGTGGACTCTGCGCGGCGGCTACTCCAGCTGGTGGCAACACCTTTCGGGAGAGCCCGGCTGGACACTGCTGCTTGGGGTAGGGCAGATGCTGGTGGCGGTGCTGGCGGGAGCCGCCCTGTTTACCGGCGGTAAGTACCTGACCGGCCTGGCCAAAGATGCTCTGTCCGATGCCGGAATGCTTGGTGCACGCGACCGCGCTACAGGCGCCGAAGATGTTGGGGCGCATCGCCAACTAGCCATCAAGGACTCCGGCGATCAGGAGAAGCTGTGGCATCCGGGGCTGCTGGCGGCGTTGATCGGCGGCGCGGCGGGTTTGGTGCTGCTGACCGCTGGGATCGCGCCCCGGTTGTATGTGTGGATCACCGGCCCCGATGTGCTTCCGGCTGTGGCGGCGATCGCGGCCACGTTGGTGTGGGCGATCGGGTCGAATCTGGGGTGGTGGGAAGGCCTGGCGGGTCTGTACGTGTGGGCTACGGATGCCTCGCAGAAAGCTACTGCGACAGCCGGTGTTATCGCGGTATTGATGTTCTCGGCAAGCGGTCTCGGTCTGGGCTGGTTTACTCCGGCCACCGTCCCGCAGGCCCATGCGGCATGTCCACCCGATTGCGGTGGCGGCGGTTTAGATGGTCCGCCTGGGGGTGGGCAAATGTTCCAGCCGCCCAGTCAGGGCGGGCAGCAGATGCCCGATTATCAGGGCGGCATCAATCAGCCGCCGATGGATCAAAACAGCTCGATATCGATCTATAACACTCAGGCACCCTCGAGCGGCAATAACGGCGCTAACGGGTCCAGCGGACAGCAGGGTCCTCAGCAGGGGTGGGATCAGCCCGCACACGGCACTCAACCCCCGGATTATCAAAACGCTACCCCGTACACCCAGGGACCGGGCAAGCCGAACCCCGAATACAACCCAGGATCCCAAGGCGGACAAACCAACTCGGGCACCAATGCGGGATCGCAAGGCGGGCAGGCCAACCAGGGCGCACCACAACAGCAGCCGCCGTCACAGAATGCCGGCCAACAGCCACCCCAAAACCAGCCACCGCAGAACAACAGCGGGCAGCAGCCGAACCAGCAGCCCAACCAGTCCGATCAGCAGAAGATTGACGATCTGACCCGGCAGTTGCAGCAGCAACAGCAGCAGTCTGGCCAGGACAGCCAGAAGATCGATGACCTGACCAAACAACTCCAAAATCAGCAGGGGCAGCAGAAGCAGAACGGGAATCAGAAGCTGCCCAAGGCCCCCAGCAAGGACAAAAAGAAAGACGACAAAAAGGACGAGCAGCAGGACCGCGACCAACAATCCGACACCACGGATCTGGCATCGCTCCTACTTGGTGCGGCCTCGACGCGCCGCCGCAAACAAGACGAGCAGGAGCAGGGCCCGGATACGCAAGCGCTCGGTCAGGATGCATCCCAAGCGGTGCAAGGGCTTCCGGGCGATATCCAGACTTATGTGCAGTCGGGGCAGCAGATCGGCGAATCGTCCGGGCAGGCCGCCCAAGGTTTCGGATCAGCGGCTCAGGCCGGTGCCTCGCTGGCCTCTAGCGCCCAGTCTGGGGCGGTGAACCCGCAGGACGCCATCACTCTGGTGCAGGGCGTTTCGCAGGGTGTGCAGGGCACCGCCGATGCCATCAACGCGGGCTCCCAGATCGTGAAAACCGCCCAGGGAGAAGCCGATCAAGCCGCGCAAGCGGTCGGTGATGCCAACCCGCAACTCAAACCCCAGATGGACCAGGTCCGCCAGCTCAACCAACAAGCCGGACAAATCACCGACCTCGTGGGGCAAGGATCGCAGCTCACCTCCCAAGGCGCCGGTGCGGTCAACACTGTCTCCAGCCTCGGCACCTCCGGCATGCCAGACACCTCGGGCGCCACGGATGCACTGTCGGGGACCGCTACCGCCGTGGATGGCCCCACCGATGTCCCGAAACCACCGACGCCACCGTCCGCTCCGTCGCAGTCACCGCCACCGAGTGCGCAGGCGTTGGACAACACAACCACCCGCGCACCCCAGCAGCCACCTCAGCCGTCAAACCCCCAGCCGCAAAACCCGAATCCTGATGCGGGCAGTCTGCGAGGGCTGCTGGAGCCTGTTCCTTCGGCCGATCAGGTGGGCAAACAACTTGATTTGGTGAACCAAGCCCAGGAACGGGTTAAGGCGGCGCAGGCTCTGGTGGATCGTTCGGCGTCGCAAACTTATACGTCCCCGCAGAATGCTCCCAGTGTTGATGATGTGAAACGGCAGGGGCAGTCGCTGTTCGATGCCCGCAGCGAGCTCACCGATCAAACGATTGCCTTGGCGCAGATGAATCAGCGGCTCGTCAATAACGGCCAGTCGCCTATCCAGGTACCGCAACTCCCGGACAACGTGTCCAGGCAGGCGTACCCGCCTGGACCGTCTAAGGCCCAGGAGTTTTCGGGGGCATGGTCTGAATTCAGCAAAAGCACGTACGGGATCGTCCCTGACATTCCTACCGACATCCGCACCGCCACCAACTTTGACCAAGCATCAGGCGCGGACAAAGCCTCCCTGGCGCTGGACAGCATCAGTATCGTGCCCGGCCTGGGCGCGATAGGAAGAGGACTTAAAGGCGTCGAAGGCATTAGAGGTGGTGAAGCTGCCATCCGCGCCGCAGACGACATACCTCTACCCGCAAAACCCATTGGTACATCGGTCGTCACCGATGTCACCAAACAGGGCGGACAAGCCATTTACCAGGGAGTCGATAACCTCGGTCGACCCACCGGCATCACCGCCCGAGTCACACCCGACATGATCAGGACCGGCAGTGACGCAATGAGGACTCCTGTGCCGCCTGGGTTTGGTGGTCAAGCTGCCGGACATGCCCGAGGACACTTATTGGCGAACGTTCTCGGCGGATCGGGAAAGTTATCGGAGAACCTTGTTACTTTGATCAATAATCCTGTGAACAGTCCGGTGATGCGAGGTTTTGAAATGAGCGTTGCAAAAGCCGTTGAGGGCGGGCAGATTATTGATTATGCCGTGACTCCTCTCTACAGAGGTGCTGAGGCGATGCCCGAGGCTGTGCAAATAATTGCGAAAGGTAGTGAAGGGTTTGACTTGGCGGTCACGATACTTAACAGATAAGATAATCAGCGTCTAGGAATTAGTTAGTAAAGGATGCGAGTATGGCCTCAATCGAAGAATTCGCGGTCTTGGTCACCCCTCCCGGACATGTGGAGCGGAAAGACTGGATCGCTGTGGACAGGGAGCTTGGTTTCGAAACGCCTGGGGACTACCAGTTGATCATCGACCACTATGGTCGAGGCAACTTCGATGACTTCCTGTACGTTATGCAACCGCTAGACGACAATAAGTTCCTCGACCTTGCGTCTCAGGTAGCCGCCAACCATGAAATGCTTCACGCACTTACGAACGAGACGATACCCTACTCAATTGAGTCACTGTTTAAGTGTGCTTCGACTGATAATGGCGACTCAATCTATTGGCTCACCGATAAATCTTTCGAGTCCAATAAGTGGCCGATAGTAATAAATGCGGCGAGAGATGACCGCTGGGAAGAGTTCGACGGTACTCTGCTTGATTTTTTGGTAGCACTTTTCAGTAAGTCGTATGTATGCCCGATTTTTCCGGATGATTTCCCAGTGCAAGATGGCAGCTATTTCACGCCGTCAGCCTAAGCCCGCGTTCGAATCTGCGATGCCGTTTATTCTGGAGGCCGGTTTGGCCTTGTTGGGTGGGACAGGGTTGCGGTTGTTCGGCCCGCCGCGTCCACGTAGTTGGGTGCCTGTTTCGATGAGCGCGTCGTGCACGTACCCGTACGAATGCCCGGTAGCGGCAGCCAGGGTGCGGATACTCGCGCCGTCTTCGTAGGCGGCTTTCAACGCCGCACGTTCCCGCTCACGTTCGGCCCCTCTCCAGTTCCGCCGCCACTGAGTGATTCTCGCAGCCTGGACAGCTGGCCTAGGTTGCGGTGTTTTAGGCGCTGGCGGTGTTGATTTCGTTGAGTAGGCGTACTGCCTCCATCGCGTGTTTTTGGCGCAGCCGAGTGCCATCCGGGCCACTTTGACGGTTACGTTGGTTTCTTCGTCGTGCAGTTCCATGAGGGTGAGTACGTCCGCTTCCATGTCGCGGCCTGATTTGGCTGCTGAGAGTCCCGAGCCGTCTTGGGTGATGGTGTAGTGCGGGTCGCCGGTTTCGTCATCGCCGGTAACGTGTATGTCCCGATGACCGCCTTCGTGCCGCTGCCGGTGGGAGCCGGGAGGTGTTGGCGGATGCCGCCGTGGCGGTCCTTGAACAGCTCTAGCGTGGCTGCCCCTCCCTGGCCGGGGACGAATGGGCGCGAGTTGGTGACGCGCACCGAGGTACCGCCTACTGCACGGTTTTTCGCGTTGGTGCCGGTGGGTCCGTACTGGCGCGAGTCGGCGTTTCCGGGCAGGTGGTCCACTGCGAGTACAGCGGCCCCGGCCTTGGCCAGAGGCGAGATTACGGTGGCGTGGACCTTGGTGAAGTCATCGGCGTTGTTGCTGTTGGCCCCGAACAGGGGCAGTACTTCGCCGAGGGAGTCGATGGTGACCACCGCTGGCCCGAACGTGCGCAGACAGAATGAACGCTGACCCCGAGAAGATCAGCAATACCTTGGGCGTCGATGTAATCCATCGCGTGTGTTTCCCACCGGTGAGCCAGGCCCCCGACAGCGTTGATCGTTCGGTGGTCCATCACGGCCCACCCCCTCAGCCGGTCACCACCTGCCGTGACCAACACAACATAGATCGAACATCCATTCGAATCAAGAGGGTGTGCGTCGGCGTGTTGCGTCCGGACGTTGAGGCACCGCCTGAGGGTGACATGGCTCATGAGGTCGGCCGGCCGCGTCCCGTTGATGCCTTCTGGGTGGCGATCCACGCCTCCAGATCGACTACGTCGTACACGCAACGCCGACCTAGCCGATAACTAGGCGGCCCCGTCCCGGTGGCACGCCAATACCGCATCGTGTTCTCCGGTACACCGCCGAGATACGCGGCAGCCTCCTGCATGCCTAACCGTGATGGGGTCATCCTGCAAAACCTTCCCTGGTTGTTGGCCTCGGAGCTATCCAAAGCCGTTGTGGGACCAAGCATTGCACCGCCTATCGAGTTCATGTGGGTGGCTCAGCCCCGCGAGTGCATCAGCCTAAAACGGCTGGCGCACAACCCGAATCGCATTGGCGTGACTTGGCCACAGCCATCGTGACAGAAGGGTGCGGCGGTAAGGCGGGATCAGGCCCTATCGCCTGCGCCATGTACATACGCAAAACGTACGCAACATAGCCGTCAATAGCCATCGCTCACCGCTGTTGTCCGCTAGTCATTTACGGCATTTGAACTGCGAAGGCAATGATTATTCGTCAACTGTCATTAATAGCCATGTCATCAGAAATGAATTCATGCAGTACTCCGCCGACAAGGGGATGCGGCGATTCGGGACGATCGGCAGCGCCCGTGGCCGTCCGCTGGGGGAGATTGACCTCGACTACTCACCACTGCAACTGGAGGACACCTTCGCGGCCGAGGATCGCCTCGCGTTGGCGGCCACCGCCTAGCGGATGCTCCGCACGATCGTCGCCCATAACCGGGGAAACGCCACATTGTGCATTGGGTTGGGAAGTAGCAGGTGATTCTGTGATAGCCCAATGGCAATGCGGCGCTTCGGATCTGCCCACCCGGTGGATCCGCCCGCACCCATATGTCCAAATCCGCCCACGAGGCCCGGTGCCGGGATGCAGTGGTAGCCGAGTTCCCAGATATCGCGGGCGATGGGGAGGTTGGGCCTGATCCCGCGTCCGTTGGCGAGTTCAGCGGTTTTTTCTTCGGAGAGCAGCTGGCGGCCGTCTACACTTCCTCGATTACTCAGTGCGGCATAGAGTTTGGCCAATGCGGGTGCGGTGCAGATGGCGTTACCCGCGCCCATCTGGGTGTCGTAGATCGGAGCGCAGGCGTGCCCGTCGTCGGCCACGATCCGTTCGGCCCCCGGTACGTGGATCGCTCCGGTGGCGCCCCGTGTACCCGGAATGGCGTCGACGACCCGTGCGCCGATGGACAGGCCGCGGGACAGAAACGGCATCGTGACCGCATTGGCTAGCTGCGCGTAGATACCGGCAGGGACGGTGGGCGAGCCCGCCGGCGGGCGGCCGAGGTGAATACCGTCCACTCCAAGGGGTTCCGCGATTTCGGTGCGATACAGCTCGCGCATGTCCTTGCCGGTGATCGCCCGTGCGAGCCCGGCCAGCAGCCAGCCGTAGCTGATCGCGTGATAGGCGGCCTTGCCGTAGTAGCGCCCGACTGGCGCGGCGGCGAGCCGCTGCTCCATCAGCTCATGATCGAGGATTTCTTCTGGGCTGGACGCGATCGGGGCCAGCGCCGACAGCCCGGACTTATGCGCCAAGACGTCCCGTACCGTGATCGCTTCCTTGCCGTTGGTGCCGAACTCGGGCCAGTAGCGGGCCACCGGGGCGTCATAGGTGAGCAGTCCCCGGTCGGCCAGACGATGGATCACTGTGGCGGTCACACCCTTGGAGGCCGAATAGATGATCGGTGCGGTGTGACGGGTCCAGGGCACGCCGGGTTGTGCTTCCCCGGCCCAGATCTCGAGCACCGGTTCGCCGTCGATATAGACGCAGAGCCCGCCGCCCCCTACGCGGCCGACGTACAACGCGGCGAACTTCTGGACCACTCGGTCGAATTCTGGTTGCGCCCAACCGTGCACTCCATCGGGTATGTCGATATCGATGGGGTGGGGTGCAGAATCAGGCCTCGCCTCGTTGCGACGCTGCGGTTGTGACATACATAACTTGTAGTCCGAGTATCCGGCTGTGCGCCATGAAATGGGCAGAGCTCTGCGAATAGTCACAAACCGAGGCGGATGTGCATATCTCCGCGCACATACTCACGGCACGTTCGTGCACGCACGGAAAGCCGTTTCCGGCACCCCAACTGGTCTGCCATGCTGGTCGCCATGTCAAGAATCGCGGTTATCGGTGGCGGCAATATCGGTGAGGCACTTATCTCCGGGCTGCTGCGCGCCGGACGGCAAGCCAAGGACATCGTCGTCTCGGAGAAGGTCCCGGCCCGGGCGAAGGCGCTCGCTGAGGCGTACTCCATCCGGGTCAGCACGGTGGCTGATGCCGTCGAGGGCGCCGATTTCATCGTTGTCGCGGTGAAACCGTCCGATGTCGAGTCCGCGACTACCGAGATCGCGGCCGCGCTGGCGAAACTCGATGCCGAGGGCGACGCCCGGGAGACCGAACAGGTGTTGGTATCCGTGGCCGCGGGAGTGTCAGCGAGCTTTTTCGAATCCAAACTGGCCGCCGGCTCGCCGGTCATCCGTGTGATGCCCAATGCGCCGATGCTTGTCGGGGCCGGGGTCAGTGCCCTTGCGAAGGGTCGGTTCGCGAATGACGAGCAGCTGAGTGCGGTCTCCGAACTGCTGGAATCGGTGGGCACCGTCATCACGGTCGCCGAATCGCAGATGGATACCGTCACCGCACTGTCCGGGTCGGGCCCCGCGTACTTCTTCCTGCTTGTCGAGGCACTGGTCGATGCCGGGGTCGCTTCGGGCCTCACACGGCCCGTCGCCACCGATCTGGTTGTCCAAACCATGGCCGGATCGGCTGCGATGCTCCTCGAACGGGCCGAAACCGACGAAAATCGTGCCCCCGGACTACAGACCCGTACCGAGGTCGATACGACCGCTGCCGAGCTACGCGCGACGATTACCTCGCCGGGTGGCACTACCGCCGCTGCGCTGCGTGAATTGGAACGCGGAGGTTTGCGGGCAAGTGTCTATGCGGCCGTCGATGCCGCAAAAACACGCTCCGAGCAGCTGGGAATCACATCAGAGTAATTTAACCAAATCTTGATCAATTAGCCCACACGGGTATCAGTAACCCCACTGGTCCCGCTATTCTCCTTCTAGCACGTGCGTGTCCGTACCGCCGATGGGGAAGATTGGCGGCACGACATGTGCCAAGGGAAATGGGTATGCGATGACGTCAATCAACGGGCCATCCGGACGCGACGGGGCCGGCGCCAAGCCGGGCCGGGACGCGGCCGCTGCTGGCCAACCTGGGAAGGCGCAGTTCCTCACCGTCGCCGAGGTCGCCGCGCTGATGCGCGTCAGCAAGATGACTGTTTACCGACTGGTGCACAACGGAGAGCTGCCCGCGGTGCGGGTCGGCCGGTCGTTCCGTGTGCACGCCAAGGCGGTCAACGATCTCTTGCAGGCCTCCTACTTCGACGCCGGGTAGTCGGCCGACTAGTAGGACCGGCCGGGGGCGCCCTTCGCCACTCGGCCGGTTTCCTGACGAGGGGCCGTAGCGGGTAGAGTCGCACGGCACCCTGGTTTTAGCCTTGAGGGGTTAGGGCGCTTGTGTACGGCTGGCGTCAGCCGCTGTGCACCGCCCACCGTAAAGACGATTTCAAAGTAGTTAGCAGGAGTTCATGGGTTCAGTTATCAAGAAGCGGCGTAAGCGTATGTCCAAGAAGAAGCACCGCAAGCTGCTTCGTCGTACCCGCGTTCAGCGCAGAAAACTCGGCAAGTAAACGCTGTGTTAGTGGGCATCCGCTCCGGATGCCCACTGCCGCATTGATGGATAAGCTTCGTCCGTGAGCGCTGGCGAGACCAATCTGCACTACCCACGGGTGGTGCTGGTCACCGGTGCCAGCAGATTCCTCGGGGGCTACCTGGCCGCGCGCCTGGTCCAGAATCCGATGATCAATCGCGTTATCGCGGTGGATGCGGTGGCGCCGAGCAAGGACCTGCTGCGCAGGATGGGTCGGGCCGAGTTTGTGCGGGCCGATATTCGCAACCCGTTCATTGCCAAGGTCATCCGTAACGGCGAGGTCGACACGGTGGTACATACCGCCTCGGCCTCGTACTCGCCACGTTCGGGTGGACGCGCTGCGCTCAAGGAATTGAACGTGATGGGCGCGATGCAGCTTTTCGCGGCCTGCCAGAAGGCACCCACCGTGCAGCGGCTGATCGTGAAGTCCACTTCACAGGTGTACGGCTCCAGTGGCCGTGATCCGGTGATGTTCACCGAGGAGATGAGCGCACGGCGCCCACCCGCAGACGGGTTCGCGCGTGACAGCATCGACATCGAGAGTTACGCGCGCGGCTTGGGCCGCCGACGGCCCGACCTCGCAGTGACAATCCTGCGGCTTGCGAATCTGATCGGCCCCGGTATGGATACCGCGTTGGCTCGGTACCTGGCGGGGCCCGTGGTTCCGACCATGATCGGACGTGACGCCCGCTTGCAGCTGCTACACGAGCAGGACGCCCTGGGCGCGCTCGAGCGGGCCACCATGGCGGGTAAGTCCGGAACGTTCAATGTCGCGGCCGACGGCGTCATGATGATGTCGCAGGCAGTACGGCGCTCCGGCCAGCTCGGCATCCCTGTGCCGTCGTTTGCGGTATCGGCCATCGCCTCCTTCACCAAGGGCACCCGCTACACCGAGCTGAGCGCCGAACAGCGGGACTGGCTGGCGTACGGGCGCGCGGTGGACAACACGCGCATGAAGACCGAGCTCGGGTATCAGCCCAAGTGGACGACCATCGGAGCCTTCGGAGATTACGTTCGGGGTCGCGGGATCACTCCAGTTATCGAGCCGGAGTGGGTACGCTCATTGGGAGATCGCGCGGTCGCTCTCGCGCAGAAGATCAGTTCGTAGAAATAGGGTGGAGGTGAAAAGCATGGCCGGTGAGACAAAGGCGAAAGTCATTCAACTGCAGGCTAATTCGGAACGCCATGCTGCACGCGCTCGCCGAGCCGAGGCGCGTGCCGACGCTGGGCGACGGCACCCGTCATCGTTGGCCAACGATACGTCGGCAACAGATACCGCAGCGGTGATCCATGACCTTAATGAGATCCGTGCGGCGCAGGGTAACGCACAGGTGGGCGGCGATGAGTCGCTGACCGAGCTTGCGGCCAACATCGCCGCCGTCGCTGAGTTCATCCGCAGGCGGGTGGGCGGCGACTACACCGTCGACGATTTCGGGTTCGACGAACATCTCAACGAATCACTGTTATTGCCTTTGCTGAGGCCATTGTTCAACCGATGGTTCAGGGTGGACGTGACCGGGGTGGAGAACATCCCGGCGACCGGTGGAGCCTTGGTCGTGGCTAACCATGCGGGTGTGCTGCCCCTCGATGGGCTGATGCTGTCGGTGGCCGTGCACGACCGCTGCCCCGGTAACCGGAACCTGCGCAACCTGGCCGCCGATATGGTGTTCGATTCACCGTTCCTAGGGCAGTTGGCGCGAAAGGCCGGTCATACGCTGGCCTGCGCCGCCGACGCGCACCGGCTACTGTCCGCGGGCGAGCTGACAGCCGTGTTCCCGGAGGGGTACAAGGGCCTGGGCAAGCCGTTCAAGGATCGCTACAAGCTGCAGCGCTTCGGCCGGGGTGGGTTCGTGTCGGCGGCCATCCGTACCGGGGCGCCGATCATCCCGTGCTCGATCGTCGGGTCGGAGGAGATCTACCCGATGATCGCCGACCTCAAGGTGATCGCCCGGCTGTTCGGGCTGCCGTACTTCCCGGTGACCCCCCTTTTCCCGGCGGCCGGACCCGTCGGACTGGTGCCGCTGCCGTCCAAGTGGCATATCGAATTCGGCACGCCCATCCCGACGCAGGGATATGAGGACGCGGCCGCCGACGACCCGATGGTGACGTTCGATGTCACCGACCAGGTGCGCGAGACCATCCAGCAGACGCTGTACCGGCTGCTGGCCGGGCGGCGCAACATGTTCTTCGGCTGAGCTGCTTCGCCTCCCCGCTCCGACAGGGAGGTACAGGTTCTAGCGCGCTGCCGCGGCGGAACGGTTTCGGAGGAAGTCCTGCGCGGTGGTGTGGCCGTTGTCGTGGGCGCTGTAGTCAAGGCTTAGCTTGTTCTTCTTCGCAAGAGCGCGTCCGGCCGTTTCTATCAACTTGCCCAAGAGGGCTGTCTCGGCGTGCACACGCCGGCGAATCGGGCCGCTTCCGGGAACGTGGTCGATAACGCTGCTTGTGAAGGCTGCCATTTTCGTAATCTGTCGTGTCCACCGCCCCGCTCGCGCGAAATCGATATTCTCGAACGCTGTGTCGGCGAATGCCAGCCGTGTGGTCTCAGGCCCCATGATGAGCACGCCCAGACCTGCTATCAGGTACGCGCTGAACGTTCGGCCCGCTCTAAATGGCCATCCGCGCGCAGCCTCCAATCCGTAGAGATTCGTAAAATTGGTGATTAGCGAATTCATGAGTTCCGCGCGCTCCGGCGCTGGACGGCCCGACCGCGCCATCAGATAGTCAAAATTGCGCAACGCCGCCATGCCGTTCTCTGGGAGCAACGGCTCGCTTACCCCGAACAAGTATGACCAGTACGAAAAGTAATGCCAGACATCGTCGTACTCGTTTGCGGTGCAGGTGCGGCCCATCGCGTGATCGATCAGCACCCCAGCTGAGGCCGCTTCCCAGAAACCGCACAACGACGCGTTGGATATCGGGTTGCCGTGTTCGCGATAGTGCTCATCACCCCAGGCTTTCCGGAGTCCGTGCCGGGCGAAGGCGTGCATCAACCGGACCCGCAGCGCCAGCCGGTACCCTTCGCCGCCCGGCAGTACCGCTCCGCGGTACGCCTCGGAGACGATGAACATGGTCTCTGCAGTGCGGTTTGCTCCGTCGTAACGGAACCTTCCACTCGCCCCGGTCGCCAGGGATACGTCCGTGTTCAGCACTGTGTCGAATAGTCCGAACACCAATGTCCCGACTTGCGCGGGTAGCGAGACCGCCAGCATCCGCTGGCGCCCCCGTTCAGCTTTCACCGGGTCAAACCACTCTGGGAGCTGCTCCATCTCCTTGAACAGGCGCAACAGCTCCTCGGGAGGATCATTTAGTGAGTCAACGCCCGATCGCAATGCCTGCTCAAAAAGTGCCCGCCCTTCACTCGTCCCGATCCGCTGGAATGAGGCCACCACCGCATCCATCGGCTCATCGCCCTGCCACATGTGGTCATCAAACAGCCGGGTCTGCGGCGTGGAGGCCACCTTGTCTTGGACCTCGAACCAATCGCTGAACAGGAAGTCTCGGCAATACCGCCAGATCGGGTCCCATTCCGCCTTCGCCGGAGGTATGGGGCGCAGCGCCATCCCAGGTAGATATGTGTAATCGCAGCTGACGGAATCGGATCCTTGTGTCATGAGAACCGCGGCTCCTTGTCTAGGTACGTTGCCTCGGTAGGGCACCGAACATCTGCTTGGCTGGAATGCTGAGACCGAATTCTTGCCTACTGCAGATGACGTATGACCTAGGGTAGAAGTGAGTTGTACTCATTTACTACTCACTTTTAGCGGCCTGTCCGGAGACTTAACGAGTCGGGGAAATGTCCATGTCACGGCGGCACCAACCAGTGCAGAAGCGCTCCCAGGAAACCATCGAGGCGATCCTGAACTCAGCAGCTCAACTTCTGGGAGAACTTGGATATCGCGAAACGTCCACTAACAAGATTGCCAAGCACGCGCATGTGAGCATCGGAACGGTCTACCGGTACTTCACTGACAAGGACGCGGTCATCCTCGCACTGCGCACCAGGGCCGAAGATGCTGCGATGCGCGACTTGGTGATCGCTATCGGGGAGGCGCTGTCAATGGAAACCAGCGTCGGCGCCGAGCACATCCTCACCGCCCTCGTCAACGCTATAGAAAGCCACGGCGCAGTGTTGACCGCAATGATCAACGACGTGCCGCTGGGCATTTACGCCAACATAGTGCCCGGAATCGAAAAGCAGCTCTATCACCTTGCGCGATACGCACTGATGCAACGCGAGCCTGATCTCACCGACCAAGATGTCGACGAAATCCTCTACCTTGGTATGGGAGCGATGCTGCACCTGGCGCTCCGTATCGCGATAGAACGTCCAGCGGGCGTCAGCAAGGAATCACTCATCCAACGAGCCGTCGCCATGATTCCCATTCCTAGTCTTTTTTTCGCCAACTCACCGGGGTCCGTCTCGTGAAGGGTGTTTCCGCGACCCTGCAGTTGGAATCCGTGATCGGCCTATCTGGCGGCGTAGGTTTCCTTGGGTGATCACAAACCGGCTGACGGAACTGTTGGGTGTCGAGCGGCCGATCGTGCAGGCCCCGATGGGATGGATCGCGCGATCACAGCTCGCAAGCGCGGTGTGCAACGCGGGCGGGCTTGGCATCATCGAGACCAGCTCCGGCGAGCTCGATGCCATCAAGGGCGAGATCCGCGCCATGCGCGAGCTCACCGACAAGCCGTTCGGGGTTAACATCGCCCAGGCATTCGTGCGTGATCCGTCCATCGCGCAGTTCGTCATCGATCAGGGTGTGACGTTCGTGACTACCAGCGCGGGGGATCCGAACAAGTACACCAGCATCCTGAAAGGCAATGGGCTCACCGTCTTTCATGTGGTCCCGACGTTGGCCGCGGCGCTCAAGGCCGTCGACGCCGGAGTCGACGGACTGGTGGTGGAAGGTGTCGAGGGCGGTGGTTTCAAAGACCCGAAGGGTGCCTCCACCATGGTGCTGCTGCCACTCGTGCGGTCTCAGGTCGACGTCCCGATCATCGCCGCCGGAGGCATCTGCGACGGCGCATCGATGGCTGCGGCGTTCGCGCTCGGTGCCGAGGGCGTGCAGATGGGCACCCGAATGATGTCGGCCGCCGAGTCGCCCATCCACGGCAACTGGAAGGCAGCGGTGGTCGCCGCCCGAGAGACCGACACCGTGCTGCTCAACCGGTTGACCAAGCCGGGCCTGCGCGCGCTGCGCAGCGCGCGCACCGAGGAGATGGAACGACAAGATCTGGTGTCGCTCATGGAAACGGGGAATCCGCTGGACCTCTACTTCGGGGGCGATATGGACACTTTCATACCGCTCGGCGGTCAGGTCGCCGGGCGCATCGGTGCGGTCGAGTCCGTCAAGGACATCCTTGACGGAACCATGGAGGAGTTCACCGGAGTGATCGGTAAGCTCGCCGCCCAGTACGGCTGAACACGACGTCGGTGCGGACGGACCAGGTAACCGGCCGCACCAACCCCATCTTCGCTGCCTACATCTCCGTGTGCCGGTGGATTTTCAGCGGCAAACTGGTTGCCCAACCTGGGCGTCCTCATCGGTCGCCCGTCGCCATCGTCTCTGCTTTCGGCGCCTGTACCAGCGGGAATCCCTGTATCAGCAAAGCTTGACGGTGTTTGGCGTTGAGAGCTATCAGTATTTCCTCGCAGCGGCCGGCTGTCGTCCGGTAACGAACGTTCTGCGATGCCGATAGACCCTGCGTACTATTAGCCTGTCATCAACACAGCGGGTGTTTCAGCTGTTGCGCCGCTACCCCGAGTAAAGGACTTATGCTGTGACTCAACCTTCGCTGGAGGGCCAGAATGGTGTCGCCGCCCGCCATCATTTGAGCAGCAATTTCCCTGCTGCACCGATGATTTTTGGCGGCGTTATCGCCATCTTTCTTGTTATTGCCACGTTGGCCGGTATTGAAGACGGCAGGAACCCTCGATACCCTCGGTCGGCACTCGTTCCTGATGTTGCCCCGGTTGAACCCGACGGCCGGGCAGACCTGGGCCGCGAGGCGCGGTCAGGCCAGTTAGCCATCGCTGTGACTGAGGTGACGGTGTCTGACGCTTTGGGCGATCCTCGACTGCCCCAGACTGTGCAGGTCGGCCATGTTCTGGTCGGTGTGCGTGTAGTCAATGACGGTGCCGACGGCGAGAGGTTTGAGCCGGCAATGCAGCAACTTGTTGTGGGCGATCAAACCTTTGGCGCAGACCGGGAAGCTTCACTGCCCCTGCTCGGCGCGGACCTCGGTCCGGGCGACAGCGTTGTTGCGTCCATAGCGTTCGACGTTCCCGCTGGAGCCGAGCCGTCGGCGATTATCCTGCGCGACTCGCTGACTGACACTGGCACACAGGTGAGTCTGGCTGGAGCGGGCATTAGTGCGCAGGCGCAGTGATCATGCCCGCGGCTTCCAGCAGCCAGCGCAACGGAGATTTCTGCTCGGGGATAACGACTTCCGGGTGCTGGTCAGCGCCCGGGGCAAGAGTGAGAGGTACTGAGTGAGCGCGGATCTGAATCCGGAAGCAATTTGGAAGGCCTTGCCCAAGGAACTCAAATCAGCATTGAGTCACCAGGCTGTCGAACCATTGAATGACGAGCTGCTGATCAAGTGCCACCACGCGGCTGAAAAGAACGAACTGCCGATTTTCTGGCGGCCTGATCCGGCGGCCGGTTTCGGCCAGCACCGGCTGCACTCGGCCCTCGTCGAGTACATCGCCGGCATCAAAACGGACAGCTAGGGGCTGCCCAGGACGGCTAGGGGTTGCAGCCTCCAGCGCTCACCCAGCGGCCGTTGTAGTGCACGCAGGCGTTGACCCCGGGTGGCGGCGGAGGATCTTCCGGCATGGGTGCGTAGTACGCCGGGGGAGGTACGTACGGCTGCACCGCATCGGCGACGTTGGCGCAGCCGCTGACCTGTACCCGTCGTCCGGCTCCCACGCAGACGTCGGCGTTGGCGGTGCCGCTCGGCGCGATGACGATAAGGGAGGCCGGTGCGAGGATGAGCGCGAGCGCCGCTACCGTCAGGCGCTTCACGGCTGTACCTGCGGTGCGGCGGGCAGCTGGCAGCGGTCTCGTAGATCGACGAGCGGTTGCCGGATTCCTCGCAGGTCTGCGGCCGTCTCCGGGTTGGCGTCCATGTAGCTCTTCACCGTGCTCTGCACCTCGGGGTGTGGACGCCCCTGCAGACCGGTGAAGAACTCGTTGACGTCCGGATGGGTGAACAGGTAGCTCGAGGTGGACGCGGCGACGCCCGCCGAGACTCCGGCAAGGTCGGCCGCCGTGCAGTTGGCTGGCCGCTCCGGTTCGGCGCTCGCGGCTACCGCGGTGAAGAGCGCCGCGGCACCGAGAGCGGTAAACAGGCTTGTGGCGATGAGTTTCATAGTCGACTCCTTGCTATTACGGGACGCGCTGAACGGCGGGCGGTTTCCAGGTGCCGTCGATGATGGACGGCGGTGTTTCCCTGGGCCAGTACAGGCGAAGCACGAGATTGAACTTGCCGGCGGGTGCGGGCAGCCAGTTGGATTCCTTTCCGGGCCCTGGATTCTCGTGTTGCAGGTAGAGATCCACCGAGCCGTCGGGATTGGGGGTCAGATTGTTGCGCTCACTCAGCGTGTAGCGGTTCAGGGGATTGGCCACGAAATACATGCCCTCGTCGTACATCGTCAACGACCAGAACCCCTCGGCGGGCGGCAACCGATCCTTGGCGAAACGCAGCACATACTTGTTGGCGCCGTCATAGGGCTGACCAGTGCCGTCGGTCCCGGACATGGGGTAGACCGCATCCTGAGGGCGGTTGGCGCCCAACCCGAGCGCCGCAATGGTGGCGCGCTGCAGGTAATCCGTGCCGTAGAGACCCATCTTCGTGGTGAATTGCCAGCCGTTGATGTCCTGGCTGGCCTCCTTGAGGTGGCCCAGGATCTTCTCGACGGCTTCCTTGGGTACCGACTGCAGCGCGCTCACGGTGTCGGCACTGAGCTTGTCGATATCGAAGGGCTTCCCGGCCTCTATGCCGATCTTGGCCATCTTGTCCACCATGGGCTTATCGGCCTCGGCGGGCGGATTGTCCTTCATCAGGGTTGCCAGCAGATCGAAGTACGCCTTGATGCTCAGATTGTTTACCTGATCGCGGACAGGGGTTTTCATGTCAATGCTCGAGTCCACCGTGCCCGCGGGCGGGGTGTACGGCTTGCCGTACGAGCTGAGCGGCACCAGCGTGGTCTCGTCCTGCAGCTTGTGAACGGCAGCGTAGTCCTCCGGGGTGCCCGTGCAGTAGGTGCGGCCGATCAGCCACACGATGGATGTCGGGGACTTGTACTCCTTTACCCCCTGGGGCAGTGTGCCTTTCCAGCCTGGACCGGTAATGGCGTAGGTCTGCGGCCCGGTACCAGTCGTGCGCTTGCCGGGAACCTCGAACACATCGGTCCACCCGTCCAGCATCGGGAACAGGTAATAGCGACCGTCGGCCTCGGGGAGGCTCAGGACGTACGGTTCCTTGCCGACATCGATAAAAGCGTTGGTGTACAGGGTATCCGCGTTGGGTGTCGTGACATCGCGGAAGGCCGCGTCGGGATACTCGCCCAGCCGCACGAGCTGTCCCATCGGCGCGCGCATGGCCTCGGGCTTGGCCACGTTGGTCATCACTCGCCGCGTCATCTCCACCGTGACGAGCGGATAGCCGTAGACGTACGCATCCATGGCGATGGCCTTGGCTTCATCGGCGGAAAGCTTCTGGGAACCAGATTCTTTCGAGCAGCCCGCAAGTCCCGCCGTCAACGCGACGGTACTCATCACGACCAACAGTTTGGTCCACTGCGTACACCAAATCTTCACGCGCCCACCCTTTCTGGATACGACGATCTTGATCGCCGAACGTTGATCGTGCAGCATGCTCCACCTGCTTGTCTTGACAATGGAAGACAAATATTTGACAGTTTGGGACATGTCGGTGATCCGGGGCTCGGCGCTGACCAATTACCACCAATTAGTGGCCGAACTCGGCGGCGACGGCAGTAAACTGCTTGCCGCGGCTCGGGTTTCGGTGGCCGACGCCGGCTCATACGAGCGGTTCATCTCTTTACCCAACAGTGCCCGTGCGCTGGAGGACACCGCGGTGGCTCTGAATGCGCCTGACTTCGGGCGCCAACTGGCCCGGCGGCAGGGTATCGAAATTCTGGGACCGGTTGGTTTGGCCGCGCGCACGGCCGCGACCGTCGCCGACGCATTTGCCATCCTGGAGAAGTTCATGGGCGCTTACTGTCCGGTCATCAGCGCCCGGGTCACCGACCATCTCGACCCGACGCTGGCTCGTTTCGAGTTCGAGTTTCTACTAACCCCCGCGCCTCCGCAGGCACAGGCGGTGGAGCTGTCCTTGGGTGTCACGCTGCGGGTGTTGTATCACTTCCTGGGCAGCAGCTACCGGCCTGTTTCCGTTCATCTGCCGCACCAAGCCCTCACCGCAGCGTCGGCGTATCAGCGTTACTTCGGCTGCCCGCCGTTCTTCTGCGAACCCGTTGGCGGATTCACCCTGCGCGCCACCGATTTGCAGAAGTCACTGCCCAAAGACCTTCTTACGCACCAGACCGCCGTCGACTACTTGACGGGCACCCTGGCCAAGCGCACGCCAGATTCCAGTCAGTTGGCCCGTATCCTCATCCGCCAGCTGCTTCCTACGGGGGCGATCGGGTTGGGGGACATCGCATTACACCTCGGTCTGCACCCAAAGGCACTGCAACGACGGCTTGGTGCCGAGAACGCCACCTTCGCCGAGCTAGTCGACCAAACCCGTCAGGAAGCTGCCGAGCGATTGCTTTCCGACACCGATCTGAGCCTCGATCATGTCAGCAGGCAGCTCGGCTACGCCGAACAAAGTGTGTTCACCCGAAGTTGCAAGCGTTGGTTCGGAACCACCCCAAGCGCTTACCGGTTAAGCCGGAGACGCTTCTAGTCCTTGCGATGCGAGGCGATGTTGGCGGTGACCGAGTCGGAGTTCTCGTGCCCCTGCGCTTCGCCGATCATGGTGACGATGCTCGTCGCGACCGGCTCCCCGTGGGCGTCGGTGACCTCGGCGCGCACCTCGGCGGTCACCATGCCGTGCGACTCCAGCACGTTGTCCAGGTAGCTGTCGAAGTACAGCCGATCGCCCGCCTTGATGGGGCGGTGGAACTTGAGCTTCTGGTCGCGGTGCAGCACCCGGGCCAGGTTGATGGGCAGATCCATCTCGGTGAAGATCTTCAGCTGCACGCGCCGGCCCGCGACGGCCAGAAAGGTGACGGGGGCGACGACTCCGGAGTTCTCCTCGCAGTCGTCCTTGATGGCCGCTGCGAACTCACGCATCTTCTCGCGGCCCACCTCGAAGTAATCGGGGTAGCGGTAGTGAGTTCCGATGATGTCTTGGCGGATCGCCATGCATTAACCCATTTCGCTGCAAAGTCTGTGACGTATCTAGTCAGTTCGAGCGGCGCTGAGCCTATCAGCAGCGCTTTTGGGTGATTGTTACTTCTCGCGGCGCGCCAGTGCGGCAGCCAACGCACCACCCGCGGCGCCGAGCAGTACCGCTGACGGCACGCCGACACGGGCGGCCTTGCGTGCGGTGCGGAAGTCGCGGACCTCCCACCCCCGGCGTCGTGCCACATCCCGCAGCTCCGCATCGGGATTGATGGCCACGGCGGTGCCCACTAGGGACAGCATTGGCACATCGTTGACGCTGTCGCTATAGGCGCTGCAGCGCTTGAGGTTCAGTCCATTGCGGATGGCCAGGTTGCGTACGGCCCGCGCCTTGCCCGGTCCATGCAGGATGTCGCCGACCAGTCGGCCGGTGAACACCCCATCCACGGATTCGGCGACGGTGCCCAGTGCTCCGGTGAGGCCGAGTCGTCGGGCAATGGTGTCGGCCAGCTCCTTGGGTGTCGCGGTGACCAGCCACACCTGCTGTCCGGCATCGAGGTGCATCTGGGTCAGCGCACGGGTGCCGGGCCAGATCTTCTCGGCGATCGTCTCGTCGTAGATGTCCTCGCTGAGTGCCACCAGCTCATCAACACTGCGGCCCTCGATGAACGACAGTGCCTTCTGCCGTCCTGCTGCGACGTCGCCGGAGTTCTCCCGGCCGGTCAGCCGGAACTTCGCCTGCGCCCAGACGAACTGAAGCATGTCCGAGTACTTGAAGTAATCGCGTTCTGCCAGGCCGCGGCCGAAATGAACCAGCGAGGAGCCGTGCACCAGAGTGTTGTCGACGTCGAAGAACGCGGCCGCCGTCAGGTCGGCGGGCGGAGGACCGGGAATCGGTTCGGCAGCGGCCGCCGCGTCGGCCTCGGCGAAGGATGCGGCCCGCGCGACATCCTCGGCCAGGTCCTGCGCAGCAGCGTCCGTGAGTAGTTGCTCCTCCGAGGAGTCTTCGGTAAGGGGGTCACCGTTGAGCTGGGGGCTGGTCATGACTGGCTTACCCGCCCTTCCTGTCCGCCGTTTCCGAATGCCGTTCAACCCTACTGAGGGTCGTGGGAAGTCGGGGGACCCGGTGGCAGAATTGGTGTATGACGGCATTAACACTGCTAACGCGCGCAGGGTGCTCCGCCTGTGACCGGGCGCAGCGTGAGTTGGAGGCCCTGGCAGACGAGCTCGGTGTCCCCCTCACCATCACCGATGTCGATGTGGCTGCGGGCACCGATTCGTCACTGCGCGCGGAATTCGGCGACAGGCTTCCGGTGGTGCTGCTCGACGGCCAGGAACACAGCTACTGGGAAGTGGACGAGCCTCGGCTGCGGGCGGACCTGAAACGTGACCGATAACAGGCTGTTTGGATTTTGCCCAGTGGCCATTTACGGGCTACCGTTCTTAAAGTTCGACCCTCACCAAAGCAAGGGAGCTGGCCGGTGATAGCAGCCTGTCCGTGGAGTGACCTGCGGTGAGCGTCCTGCTGTTCGGAGCCTCGCACCGTAGCGCGCCTGTGCCGGTGCTGGAAAAACTGGCGATTGGCGAGGCCGATCAGCCCAAAATGATCGAACAGATTCTGCAATCCCCGCTGGTCAGCGAGGTCATGGTGCTGTCGACCTGCAACCGGGTCGAGGTGTACGCCGTGGTCGAGGCATTCCACGGCGGCCTGACCGTCATCGGCGAGGCCATCGCCCGCCATGCCGGGATCGACATGAACGAGCTCACCAAATATGCCTACGTGCGATACAGCGAGGCCGCCGTCGAGCACCTGTTCGCGGTGGCCAGCGGCCTGGATTCGATGGTGATCGGCGAGCAGCAGGTGTTGGGCCAGGTGCGCAACGCCTACGCCACCGCCGAATCGCATCAGGCGGTCGGCCGGGTGCTGCATGAGCTGTCACAGAGCGCGCTGCGCGTGGGCAAGCGCGTGCACTCGGAGACCGCTATCGACGCGGCCGGGGCCTCGGTGGTGTCGGTGGCCCTGGACCTGGCCGACGGCAAGCTTGACGGCCTGCCCGGGCGCACGGCTGCCGTTATCGGTGCCGGAGCGATGGGCTCACTGGCGACTGCACAGCTGATCCGTGCCGGTATCGACAACTTGTGGATCGTCAACCGCAGCGCGGAGCGTGCTCAACGGCTCGCCGCGACCGCGCGAGAGGCCGGAGTGAAGGCGCAGGCCATCACCCTGGACAGCCTGGACGAGGCGTTGGCTCAGGCCGACGTGGTGGTGTCCTGCACCGGCGCGGTCCGCCCGGTGATCTCACTGGCCGATGTGCACCGTGCCCTGACCGGCGGACGTCGACTGGTGTTCTGCGATCTGGGTATGCCGCGTGACGTCGACCCGACGGTGGCCGGTCTGCCCGGTGTGGTCGTGGTGGACATGGAGCGCATCCAGCGCGAGCCCACCGCGCGCGCGGCAGCCAACGACGCGGGAGCGGCCCGTCAGATCGTCAACGACGAGGTCGCCCGGTACCTCACCGGTGAGCGGATGGCGGAGGTCACCCCGACCGTCACCGCGTTGCGCCAGCGGGCCGCCGAGGTGGTGGAGGCCGAGCTGTTGCGTTTGGATGGTCGTCTGCCCGGCCTGGCCGGGACCGACCGGGACGAGGTGGCCAAGACGGTGCGCCGCGTCGTGGACAAGCTTTTGCACGCCCCCACGGTGCGCGTGAAGCAGCTGGCGTCGGCACCCGGTGGAGACAGCTACGCCGAGGCGCTGCGCGAGCTGTTCGAGCTCGATCCGCACACCGTCGAGGCAGTGGCCACGGCTGGCGAATTACCGCTCGCCACAAAGGAATTACGCGAAGAGAGCCGTGGTTGACGGTGTTCGCCCACGTGGCTCATCGACGTTCGATGGTCCTCGCCTGACAGGCTCATCCATCCCGACGGTCTTCGCCCGAGAGGCTCATCCATGATCCGAATTGGTACCCGCGGCAGTCTGTTGGCGACGACTCAGGCCGGGGGAATCCGCGACGCGCTGCGCGCCAAGGGGCACGACGCCGAGCTGGTGATCGTGACGACGGCGGGAGACCAGTCGTCGGCACCTGTCGAGCAAATCGGTGTGGGGGTCTTCACGGCCGCCCTGCGGGAGGCCATCGCCGATAACGTCGTCGATGTTGCCGTGCACTCCTACAAGGATTTGCCAACCGCTGCCGATCCCCGGTTCGTCATAGCCGCCATTCCGCCTCGTGAAGACTATCGGGACGCCCTTGTGGCCCGTGATGGTTTGGTGCTGGGGGAGTTGCCGACGGGCTCTGTGATCGGTACCTCGGCCCCCCGGCGGGCCGCGCAGCTTAGAGCACTGGGTCTCGGTTTGGAAATTCGCCCCCTTAGAGGCAACCTGGATAGCAGGTTGAGCAGGGTCTCCAATGGTGATCTTGATGCTGTGGTAGTCGCCCGGGCGGGTTTGGCCCGTATCGGACGGCTTGCCGACATCACCGAGACACTGGAACCGGTGCAGGTTTTGCCCGCACCGGCTCAGGGAGCGCTGGCGGTGGAGTGCCGTAGCGAGGCCACCGAACTGGTGGCTGTGCTGGCGGAACTCGATCACGCCGACACGCGCGCCGCGGTGACTGCCGAAAGGGCTCTGCTTGCCGAGCTGGAGGCGGGTTGTACCGCACCGGTTGGCGCGATCGCCGAGGTGGTCGAGTCGATCGATGAGGATGGCCGCGTCTTCGACGAATTGTCGTTGCGCGGATGTGCGGCGGCGCTGGACGGATCTGACGTGATTCGGGCCTCCGGGATTGGCACCCCCGATCGGGCCGCAGAGCTTGGGCTCGCGGTTGCGAGGGAACTGCTTGATCTCGGTGCACGAGCACTGATGACAGCTGAGTAGGCGGCACAAACCGCCGATATGGGAGGCAGTAGTGACCCGAGGGCGCAAGAAGCCAGGGCGCATCCTGTTCGTTGGTTCTGGTCCGGGTGACCCCGGCCTGTTGACGGTTCGAGCGCGCGCGGTGCTGACAGGCGCCACGGTGGCGTTCACCGATCCCGACGTACCGCAGGCTGTGCTCGATCTTGTCGGATCCGCGGTCGAGCTTCTTGAACCCGCGCCCGTCAAACCCGCACCGGCTGACGTCGAGGCGCCCACTCCGGGTAGCAGTGAGGCCGCTGCCGAGCCCGCGCTCACCATCGACATCCGTCCGGCGCTGGGAGATCCCGCCGATGTCGCCAAGACCCTGGTCGCCGAGGCCAAGAACGGCGTGGACGTCGTGCGACTGGTCGCCGGTGATCCGCTGTCGATTGATTCGGTGCTCGCCGAGGTCATTGCCGTCACACGGACACAGGTGGCCTTCGAGATTCTGCCCGGTCTGACGTCGAGCACTGCGGTGCCCGCCTACGCCGGTGTGCCGCCGGGATCCGCCCACACCGTTGCCGATGTGCGCGGCGATGTGGACTGGGCCGCGCTGGCCGCCGCTCCCGGCCCGCTGATCCTGCACGCCACTCCGACGCATGTGCCCGATGCCGCCAAGGCGCTCCTCGAGCATGGACTGTCCGACCAGACGCTGGTCGCAGTGACCGCGCAGGGCACCACCTGTGCACAGCGGACAGTGGAGACCACGCTGGCCTCGCTGATCGACGGCATTCCGCTGGATGCCAATGATCCGCACGGGCCGATGACCGGTGCGCTGGTGCTGACCATCGGTCGTGTGGTGGGTGGTCGGTCCAAGCTGAACTGGTGGGAGAGCCGTGCGCTGTACGGCTGGACGGTTCTGGTGCCGCGCACCAAGGACCAGGCGGGCGAGATGAGCGAGAAGCTTGTCGGATACGGAGCTCTGCCGGTCGAGGTTCCCACCATCGCCGTGGAGCCGCCGCGTAGCCCTGCCCAAATGGAAAGAGCCGTCAAGGGTTTGGTCGACGGCAGGTACCAGTGGGTGGTCTTCACCTCCACCAATGCGGTGCGCGCGGTGTGGGAGAAGTTCGGTGAGTTCGGTCTGGATGCCCGGGCCTTCTCCGGTGTGAAGATTGCATGCGTGGGCCAGGCGACCGCCGACAAGGTGCGCGCGTTCGGTATCAACCCCGAGCTGGTGCCCGACGGAGAACAATCGTCGCTCGGCTTGCTGGATGAATTCCCGCCCTATGACGACATTTTCGATCCGGTGAACCGGGTGCTGCTGCCCCGCGCGGATATCGCCACCGAGACCCTCGCTGAAGGGCTGCGCGAGCGCGGCTGGGAAATCGACGACGTGACCGCGTATCGCACCGTGCGTGCGGCACCGCCGGCGGCGCAGACCCGCGAGATGATCAAGACCGGTGGTTTCGACGCGGTGTGCTTCACGTCGAGCTCGACGGTTCGCAACCTGGTGGGTATCGCCGGGAAGCCGCATGCGCGCACCATTGTGGCGTGCATCGGACCGAAAACCGCTGAGACCGCCATCGAATTCGGCCTGCGGGTGGACGTGCAGCCGGAAACCGCAGCCGTCGGTCCGCTGGTCGAAGCCCTTGCCGAGCACGCCGCGCGGTTGCGCACCGAGGGTGCACTGCCGCCGCCGCGTAAGAAGAGCCGGCGGAGATAAGCGGAGGGCTTGCCGTGCCTTTTCCCTACCAGCGTCCACGACGGTTGCGAACCACCCCGGCAATCCGCCGGCTGGTGGCCGAAACCACGCTGGCGCCACGGCAATTGGTGCTGCCGATGTTCGTGGCCGACGGTTTGGCGGAATCGCGCCCCATAGCTTCTATGCCGGGGGTGGTGCAGCACAGCACGGAATCGCTGCGCCGGGCTGCCGAGGATGCCGTGAAGGCCGGTGTGGGCGGGCTCATGCTGTTCGGGGTTCCCGAGGAGAAGGACAAGGACGCCAGTGGCAGTACCGGACTGGCGTCGGATGGCATTCTCAACCGGGCGCTGTCGATCCTGTCTGAGGACCTGGGTGATTCCACGGTGCTGATGGCCGATACCTGCCTCGACGAGTTCACCGATCACGGCCATTGCGGGGTTCTGGCCGCCGACGGTCGCGTCGATAATGACGCGACGCTGGTGCAGTACGCGAACATGGCGGTGGCACAGGCGAATTCTGGCGCTCATGTGGTGGGACCCAGCGGCATGATGGACGGCCAGGTAGCGGCCATCCGCGACGGCCTGGATGCTGCCGGGCACACCGATGTGATCATCTTGGCGTACGCCGCCAAGTACGCCTCGGCGTTCTACGGACCGTTCCGCGATGCCGTCGGATCCTCGTTGCGCGGCGACCGCCGCACCTATCAGCAGGACGTGGCCAACGGGCGAGAAGCCCTGCGCGAGGCCGAGCTTGATGTCGAAGAGGGTGCCGACATCCTGATGGTCAAACCGGCCATGGCGTATCTCGATGTGCTGCGGCAGGTTGCCGACGTCTCGCCGGTGCCGGTAGCCGCGTATCAGGTGTCGGGTGAGTATTCGATGATCTGTGCTGCGGCGCAAAATAATTGGATTGATTTACAGGCCATGGCCCTGGAGACGCTGACCTCGATCCGGCGTGCGGGCGCCGATATCGTGCTGACCTACTGGGCGGCAGACGTGGCGGGTTGGCTCGCCGACTAGGGGTGTAGTGCCGTCCTCCACTACCGTGGTCGCGTGACATATCCCGATCCGCACCATCCCGGCGGATTGGCTGGACCACCCCCGACTGGTCCGGCCAAGCCGCGACCCGCCGATATCGAGACCGGCTGCTGGCTTTGGCTGGCCGCGCTTCCGCTGATGATCGTGAGCTATCTGGCCGCGAACGTCGGCCAATGGCAACTGGACCCCGAGGTGCGCAAGTCCGCGCCGCTCTGGACGGTGTACGCCTCCAACGGGTTCATCGTCATCGTGGTGGGGTCCCTTGTCGTTACCGCGATCTTCCTGATGCGCGCGGGATATCGCCTGGCCCGCACCTTCCTGACCGGTGGCGCAGTGGGCTCGGTGGTGTTCACCGCAACACGGCTGTTCGGCCTGGAGGGCGTGCCGGCGGTCGTGCACGCGCTCTCGGGGATTACCGCGGCCGTCTTGATCTGCGGCGGCCTGTTTCTGCTGCATCGCGAGGACTCCACCGCGTACCTGACGAGGCAGCGGTAACGCCCCGATACGCTGCTCGAATGACTCCGGAACAACTGCGGCCACGCATCGTCGATGTGGCGTTCTGGTTCTGGGCGGTCGCGGCGGCGGCGCTGTTCCTCAACGGGTTGGCCGGGGTGACTCAGCGCTTCGGTCCGGTGCGGGCTGCCGCGAAGCCTGCGCTGACCGACGAGGACGTAAGAAACCTCGTCACCTACTTCCGGGTGTGGGGCGTGCTGTGCATTTTGCTGGCGATCGGCATCGCATTTCTTGCCGGGCGGACACGGCAGGGGGACAAGCGTTTTCGTCGCGCATTGATCGCGCTCTCGGTCGTCTCGGTCCTCGGTGCCATTGTGATGGCCGGCTTCGGGTCGGTGGGACCGCTACTGCTCATCGCCGCGCTGTCCCTGATCGTGGCTAATGTGCTGATCATCAGGCCGACCGCGCAGGACTGGTTCGATGGCGGTGAACATGCCTGAGAAATCGACCGATGGCGAAAGGCTGTTCTACGAATCGGGCGGCCGCTGGCGATGGCTGCTACTCGGGCCGCTTGCGGGTCTCATCATGTTGGGCCTGCAGCTGTGGAGCAAGATGGGCGTCGATCTCCTCATGCCGGTGGGCACCGCGGCGGTGGTGTCCTTCTTCATCGCACTGCAGATCTATGCCGCACGGATCCACGCCAGCGTCGAGCTGACGCCCACCGTGCTGCGTCAGGGCGCCGAAACCCTGGCCGTCAGCCAGATCAAGTGGCTGTATCCCGACGCCGATCGCGATATCTGGGAGGAGGCCCGTCCCCTCGGGGAGCTGACGGGTGTGCCCAAGGGGCGCAAACCGGTGGGTCTGCGTCTCGCCGGGGGGCGGCGTGCACAGGCGTGGGCCAGAAGGCATGAGGAGCTGCGGGCGGCGCTCGCGAAGTTGGTGCCCGCCCCGCCGGCGGGCATGGATCTGGGTAACGACCCGGAAATCGATATCGAAAGTGAGCAGTGGTGAAGTTTGGAGCGCGAGCAGCGGTGGATCTCGCCATCGCGGTGGCGGCGATTGCACTCGCCGGCTGGGCGGCAGTGGCCGCCCGCATCCCGACCGAGATAGCACCCGTCGCGAAGGGTGAGCCGACGCTCTACTTCACCGCGCTGGATGGCGCATGCGTGGCCCGGGCGCTCGCACTTGCCGCTGTCGCCGGAGTATTCCTGGTTCTGGCGATATCGCGGGGTGTCCGTGACCGTCGCATGATTCACAGCTAATCCTCATGTCAGGATAACTGACATTGGCATAGGCTGCTGTTTATGACGAAAACCACTGATATCGATGTGATGCCACGCGCTGGATTCGGCGCCTGCGTGTTGGACCGCAAGCTGCAGACAGACCGGCTCGAGTACCTGGACCGTGACGATGTCCCGGCGAAGAAACGGGCCGTCGTCGAGTCCCTCGACCTCATGGGCCAGAAGAAGGGTCTGCACAGGTGGAATGCCGAACAGGCGGCCGGGTTCCTTGTCGGCATCGACAATCCCCGGGTGCTCGAGCTCGGTGCGGCGCATGGTGGCTTATCGCGTGAACTGCTGAAGCTGCGTCCCGATGCCTCGATCACGGTGACGGATATCGAGCCCACCTCCGTCGCGGGTATCGTGGCTTCCGGCCTGGGTTCGGACTCGCGGGTCACGGTCCGCGCCATGGATGCGACAGCTATTGAGGCACCCGATGGGGCTTTTGATCTGGTGGTATTCGCGCTGTCGTTTCACCATCTCCCGCCGTCACTGGCCGCGAAGGTGTTCGCCGAGGGCACCCGGGTGGGGCGCACCCTCTTGATCATCGACTTGCTGCGCTTGCCGGCCCCGCTACTGGCCCCGGCGTTCCTCTTTGCGGCGGCCGTCGGTTGGGTGCGTCCGGTTGCTCACGACGGTGCGATCAGTCAGTTGCGCGCCTACGGCCCCAAGGCGTTGCGTACCCTGGCTGCACACGCGGACCCCTCGATCGCTGTCGAACTCCGTGCCAGAGTTCAGCTGCCGATGCCGTTGCAGATCGTGGCGGCGCGTCGGGGGCAGTAGCGTAGGTCACCCTATCGATTAGTACCCCCTAGGGGTATCATTTAGGCATGGAGTTTGTTGACACCGGCATGGAGACCACTGATCTGCGGTTGCATGGCATGACATGCGCCTCGTGCGCGTCCCGTGTGGAAAGAGGCCTCAACAAGATCGAGGGTGTGACGGCGCGGGTCAATCTCGCGTTGGAGAGCGCTCGTGTTGAGCACGACGGTTCGATCTCCGATGTGGATCTGGTCAAGGCCGTCGAGTCGGTGGGTTACCAGGCTCAGGTGATCGGCGGCTCGCAGCGCGGTGCTGGTGCCGGTCACGAGCATGCCGGTCACGATTCGCAGGACCACATGAGCCACGATGTGCCGGACCGTCAGCTCAAGTCGCGGCTCATCGGCTCGCTCATTTTGGCCATCCCGGTGGTGGCCATCTCGATGGTGATGCCATGGCATTTCCCCGGCTGGGAGATCGTGGTCGCGGCACTGACCACCCCGATCCTGCTGTGGGGCGGCTATCCGTTCCACCGCGCCGCGTTCGTCAACGCACGCCATGGCGCGTCGACGATGGACACCCTGGTTTCGTTGGGCACCATCGCCGCGTTCGTGTGGTCGCTCTGGGTGCTGTTCGCCGGTGCCGGGCACACCCACGGCGACGTCCACGTCTACTTCGAGGTGGTGGCGGCGGTGACCGTCTTTCTGCTCGCGGGCCGGTTCGCGGAGTCACGCGCCAAACGTTCGGCGGGCTCGGCGCTGCGCGCGCTGCTGTCTCTGGGCGCAAAGGAAGTCGCAGTGCTGCGAGGCGGGCATGAGACACGCATCCCCGTCGAACAGCTGGCCGTGGGCGACGAATTCGTCGTGCGGCCTGGGGAGCGCGTAGCCACCGATGGCGCGGTGATCGACGGCCACTCGGCGTTGGACACCTCCACCATGACGGGCGAGTCCGTGCCCGTCGAGGTGGGTGCGGGCGATCCGGTGGTGGGCGGCTATGTCAACACCCACGGACGGATCGTGGTCCGCGCCAACAAGGTTGGTGCGGATACCCAGCTGGCCAGGATGGCGCAGCTGGTTTCGGATGCGCAGACCGGCAAGGCGCAGGTGCAGCGGCTCGCCGACCGGGTGTCGTCGATCTTCGTACCCGTCGTGCTCGGCATCGCGGCGCTGACGTTCGTGGCCTGGGTAGCGCTCGGCTTCCCGCTCTCCGCGGCGTTCACCGCGGCCGTCGCCGTGCTGATCATCGCGTGCCCATGCGCACTCGGATTAGCCACGCCCACGGCCATTCTGGTGGGTACCGGACGCGGTGCGCAGCTGGGTGTGCTGATCAAGGGCCCCGAGGTCCTGGAGAACGTCAAGAACATCGACACCGTCGTGCTCGACAAGACGGGCACCGTGACCACCGGCGCGATGAGCGTCGTGGCAGTGCGGCGCAGCATCGGGTCAGGTGTCTCCGATGCCGATGAGATCCTGCGCATCGCAGCCTCGGTGGAATCGGCCTCCGAACATCCGGTTGCCCACGCGATCGTTGCGGCGGCAGGAGCTGCTCAACTCATCCTGTCGCCCGTCACGAACTTCCGCAACGAACCCGGCATCGGCGTTGTGGGTCTTGTTGACGGTCAAGAGGTTTCGATTGAGGCCATACCCGGTCAGAACACCACCGCGGCGGTCAGCTGGGGCGGATTGCGCCGCGGTGAGATCGAGGTGGCCGATACGGTGAAGCCGTCGAGCCGGCAGGCCATCGACGAGCTCAAGGCCATGGGCATCACCCCGGTGCTGCTGACGGGCGATAACGCCGAGGTGGCCGCGCGCGTCGCGGAGGAAGTCGGCATTGACCCCGGCAATGTGATCGCCGGGGTCAAGCCCACCGAGAAGGCTGATGTCGTCAAACGTTTGCAGGCCGAGGGCAAGAAGGTGGCCATGGTGGGCGACGGTGTCAACGACTCCGCCGCACTCGCGACCGCCGATATCGGGATGGCCATGGGCACGGGTACCGATGCCGCGATCGAGGCCAGCGACCTGACCCTGGTGCGTGGTGACCTCACCACCGTGCCGACGGCACTGCGTTTGTCGCGCAAGACACTTGGCACCATCAAGGCCAACCTGTTCTGGGCTTTCGCCTATAACACCGCCGCGATTCCGCTGGCCGCATTGGGTTTGCTCAACCCGATGATCGCGGGGGCCGCGATGGCAGTGTCATCGGTCTTCGTGGTGCTGAACAGCCTGCGGCTGCGAACCTTCCGTCCCCTCTAGCGCCGACACGCCGTGTGGTGGCGGTTCCGTATCGCACGTTGTCGCCACAGGACGGCGTGTCGACGCTCAGAAAAGCAAGCGCCACAGGCCGATCAGGCCCACCGCCACGATCACCACGCGGAGCGCGCCGGGCGAGAGCCTGCGCCCCCAGCGTGCACCCGCCAGACCGCCGGCAAACGAACCAACCGCGATGATTCCCGCCACGGTCCAGCTCACCCGGTCGAAGGCGACGATCGTATAGGCAAGAGCCGCAACAATATTCGTGACCATTGCGAGCACATTCTTGGCGGCGTTCATCCGCTGCATGGATTCAGGCAGTAGAGCGCCCATCACCGCGATCTGCATGATTCCTTGGGCAGCGGTGAAGTACCCGCCGTAGATCCCGACAAGAAAGTTGCCTCCGGTGAGCGCGGCCATACGGCCCGGAGGGACATGGTCGGCGTCCAGGCCCTGCGCTTCAGAACGCTTTCGCGCCCACGCCTGAATACGCGGCCCGACCACCACCAGAACAAGCGCCAGGATCAGCAGTATCGGCACGATGGTGACGAACGTCTTCTCGGGTAGGTGCAGCAGCAGGAACGAACCGATGAGTGCGCCGAGCAGCACCGCGGGTATCTGCCATTTGAGTCGCGACCATTGTCCGGACAGTTCGCGGCGGTATCCCCAGACGCCCGTCATGCTGCCGACCGTCAGCCCGACGGCATTGGACATCGTCGCGACCACCGGTGGATAGCCGAACGCGATGAGCGTGGGGAAGGTGATGAGGGTGCCCGACCCGGCGACCACGTTGATTGCGCCGGCACCGAAAGCGGCAAGCGCGACGAAAAACATCTCCTGCACCGGCACTCGTGCCAGCGTACGACCGTTAGCCAGTCGAACCAATTCCTACTCTCAGTGAAACCCGCCACAGGTGCTGGATCCTCTTCGCGCACGCGGCTCATCGACGTGATGCTCGACGCGGCGGCGTAGATGGGCAAAATGGTGGGCATGCGTGTAAGTCGATCCGCCGGTGTGGCGGCATTAGTGCTGGCCATGTCCATCTCAGGGTGTACCCGAGACCAGCCGACCGCCCCGGTGGCGTCGAACGCTCCCGTTCCGACGTTCGACAACGCTCAGCTGAGCATGCGTTTTGCCGCGTGTGCCGACCTCAACGGGTTTGTGAACGCCAAGTGGGTCGAGCAGGCCACCATCCCCGCGGACAAGTCCAGCTATGGCAGCTTCGACATGCTGGCCGATGAGTCCCGCAAGGTTCAGCACGAGATCCTCGATGGTGCGGTCTCGGGGCTCGGGACCGCCGACCATGAGTCCGTCAACTATCAGGTCGGTGTCCTCTATCGGGCTGCCACCGATGACGCGAAGCTGGACTCCGCGGGATATGACCCCATCCGGCCAACGCTCGCCGCGATCGAGCAGATCACGTCACCCGAGGAGCTCGCGGCATTTCTGGCCGCCGATGGAGCCACCGGACAGCATTTGGTGTTCGATTTCACGGCGGGTGCGGACTACGCCAACGCCACCGAGCAGATCGGCTACGCCACCGCCGACGCGCTGGGCATGCCCGCCAAGGACTACTACACCGATCCGAAGTACGCGACCGTGTTCGATGCCTACCGTTCGTACATCACGTCGACCTTCGGATTGATCGGAGCGGACCAGGGGGCCGCCAAGGTTCGTGCAGAGCAGGTGGCCTCGCTTGAATCGGGATTGGCCGCCGCGACGTTAAGCCCGGTGCAGCGACGCGATCCGGCCAATCAGTACAAGCTGGTGACCGTCGAGCAGGCCGACGCGGTGACACCGCATTTCGAATGGGGCGCCTACCTGAAGGCGCTCGGAGCTCCGCCCGCCAGGCCGTTCTCGCTGGCCGAGACCGAGTTCTTCACGACGTTCGATCGGCTGCTCGCCACCACTGACGTGGACACCTGGAAGTCGTACCTGACGTTCCATGCGGTACATCGGTCGGCTGACGCGTTGTCGAAGGCATTCCGGGACAACGCCTTCAAGTACAAGTCGGCGCTTACCGGAACCACGGCACAGCGGCAGCGCTGGGAGCAGGGCGTTGAGATCGTCAACAAGCTGGTGGGTCCCGCGCTGGGACAGTTGTACGTCGACCGGATGTTCAGCGATCGCGCCAAGCACGCCGCCACCGAAGTGGTGGGCAACGTCAAGGAGGCGTTGCGCAAACGCATCGAGGCCGTCGACTGGATGAGCCCGCAGACCAAACTTGCCGCAAAGGGCAAGTGGGACAAGCTGATCCTCAAGGTGGGGTTCCCCGATAAAAATCGGGACTACTCGAAGCTGAAGCTGGCAGGCGATAACTTCTACGCCGACCGGGCCACGGCGCTGAAGTTCAACCATGACTTCGACATGGGCAAGATCGGGCACCCCACCGACAGGTCGCTGTGGGGGATGACGCCGCAGACGGTCAACGCTCAGTACGACCCCACAGAGAACAGCATCACCATTCCCGCCGCGATCCTGCAGGCACCGTTCTATGACGCCAAGGGTGATCCCGCGTTCAACTACGGCGGTATCGGTGCGGTGATCGGTCACGAGTTCACCCATGCGTTCGACGACGAGGGCAGCCAGTTCGACGGTGAGGGCAACCGGGTCAATTGGTGGACGCCGAACGATCGAGAGGAGTTCGAGAAGCGTGCCAACCGGCTGGTGGAGCAGTTCAACGCCTACGCGCCGATTCCGGGCCGTCCCGAGCTGCACGTCGACGGCAAGCTCACCTTGGGGGAGAACATCGCCGATCTCGGCGGTATCAACACCGCCTATGACGCGCTGGTCGCCGAACTGGCCAAGAAGGGCGGCGGGGACACGCTCAGCGGCATTGTCGGATTCAACGCCAAGCAGCGGTTCTTCCTGAACTACGCCAGGATCTGGCGTGACAAGCAACGACCCGAGGACGCCATCACGCAGCTGGCCAGCGATCCGCACTCTCCGGCCGCGTTACGCGTCAACGGTGTGGTGCTGAATGTCGCACCGTTCGCCGCCGATTTCGGCTGTTTGTCAGGCGATCCCATGGTGAACGCGCCGGGCAAGTTCGTGAAGATCTGGTAGGCGCTCTCGCGTTTCCCCTCGCGAGCAGACATGTATTGCACGCTCGACCTGCGATCTGTGTGCAATACGTGTCTGCTCGCGGGATGGAAGTTAGGCGTAGGTCAGCAGTACGGCCTGCTCGAACGGGAGTTTCCCGAACGTGCGGCTCTTCACCAGCGTCGCGGCCTCATCCCGGTTGACGACCCGGGGGTTGACCACGGTGTGTGTCTTGCCTCGGCGCACAACCTTCCCGCCTCCGGCGGCTTGCAGGTTCTTGAGCCAGTCGCGGTCCGGGCCATAAGTCAGCAGGATGGCAACGCCGTCAGGCGTTAGGAACGCCGTGACGGGTGTCCGGAAGTCCTTGCCGGACTTGCGGCCCTTGTGCTCGATGATCGCGAAGCTCGGTGCCCAGCCCGCCCACAACCGCTGGATGGGGTTGGTGACGTACTTGTTGATACGTGCGACCGATTGCGGTATTTGCATGCCCCCATCAAACTGTGATTCATGGCATACCTCAAGCCCCCATGGTTCGTGAAGAACATCTTCAACCGGGTGGCCATGGCCGCCAATATCGGTGAGACGCTCACGATCACCAAGCGGGTCAGCGGAGAGTCGCAGCAGATCCCCGTGGCCACTGTCGACGTCGCTGGCGTCAAGTACCTGGTATCCACCCGCGGCGAGAGCCAATGGGTCAAGAACATCCGGGCCAACCCGCAGGTGACGCTGACGGTCAAGGGCGCCAGCACGGTATACACGGCCGCCGAGGTCCCGGTGGCCGACCGCGCGTCCATCATCGCCGCCTACAAGCCGAAAGCCGGAAAGGTGGTCGATGGTTACTTCGCCAAGCTGCCCGAGGACGCCGATCACCCCACTTTCGCGCTGACACCTGCCTGATCCACTACACCCTGTAGTGGACGGTTGAATAGTCCCGGCGCCTGCATACCAAGCTGGTCGAGCCGCCTACATTGCGCGATTGGAAGCTCTGCGTCGAGTCACTTGTCTGAAGCAGTCGAAGGCGACCTGAACGCAATCGAGGAAGTCCGGCGAATACTGGCGGCGCAAGCGAGTCTGTTTGTGCTCAAAGGTGACTAGCCAACCTGGTTGCGGGTAAGTTCGCCCCGTGACGTCAGGTGATGAGGAAGATGAGATTCCGCTCGAGCCGGGCGATCTAACAGATGATGAAGGTCTTTCTGAGAACGAGGTCGAGGAGCTAGACGAGGCCTCTCCTGAGTCCTACAAGGTTTCGTACTCAGGCCAGGACTTCGATGTAGATGGGCTGGTTCGCCGGCTGGACCGCGAAGACATGCTTGTGCCAAAGTTCGGTCACGACGACGATCGAATCACCACGGCCGGGTTTCAAAGAGGGTTCGTCTGGAACAAACCTCAGATGGATCGATTTATCGAATCGCTTCTACTTGGTTATCCGATCCCGGGTATTCTTCTGGTCCGCCAACCAGACAAACGCTACCTTATTCTTGACGGTCAACAACGGTTGCGGACTTTGCAACGCTTCTATGACGGATCACACCAAGACCGTCCATTTGTTCTGCATAACGTTTCACGCGCATACCGCGGATTGAAGTATTCAAACCTCTCCGAGGAGCAGCGGCGCCTCATTGACAACACATATATCAATGCGACGATCGTAGACACTGATGGTTCACCGGAGTCGCAAGAGGCGCTTTACCAGATTTTCGAGCGTCTGAATTCGGGCGGTACCCAGCTCACGGCACACGAGATCCGCGTGGCGCTCTACGCGGGACCGCTGATCGATCGTCTCCACAACCTCAACCACAATCCCGACTGGCGCTCGCTCTATGGCAATACATCACCGAGACTTCGGGATCAAGAGCTGGTCTTACGCATCATCGCTCTCTACTGCGGCGCCGACGAATATGTCAGACCGCTCAAGAGGTTCTTGAACCATTTCGTCAGCTCGAACCGCGTCGACGCAGCTCTGATCGTTGATGAAGCAGAAGACTTGTTCGCGCGTGCAGCACGCCTAATTAACGAGGGCCCGGGTACGAGCGCACTTCGGCGACGGGCACGTCAGATCAATGTCGCACAGACTGACGCCGTGTTCATTGGTTTGATGCGGGCTGTGCGGCAGCGCGATTTCACCCCAGACATGGTCACGTCGGCTGTTGAGCGGATTCGGCAAGACGAAGCCCTTGATAAGACGATGACTACTGGTACGTCGTCGGAAGAGTCGGTCCATACTCGACTTGCTGCAGCGACCCTCGCCTTTTCCGAAGTCTGATGGCTTGGGAGGGTGCATGGCCTCCTCATGAGGTCTACCAGAGCAGACGACGGCTGACACAGCTTCGAGACACGATCGACCAGCTACCTGCAGATACAGATGACGAGATCAGGGCGTCGCTGGCGAGGTTCCTCGCCGTCCGCTCATGCGGGCACGTCGAGTTCACGTTTGACGAGTGCGTAGCGCAGTATGCGAAATCGAAGTCACACCCAAACATTGCAGGATACGTCCGTGGAGGACTTTTCAAAGGTCGCAATCCGCGTCCGGAGATACTTGTTCAGCGGCTTCGAATGCTCAACCAAGAATGGGGCAATGAGCTAGATGTCCTCTTCCAAGAAGGCGATAACTTTCGCTCGCGTGAGCTGGGGCTACTTGTCAACCGCCGCAATGGAATCTCGCACGGTCAGAACGAGGGTCTAACGCCACGCAAGGCACTGGATCTGGCGAAACTCGCACTTGAGGTTGCTGATTGGATAAGCACGCGTCTACACCCAGAATCTGACTAGCGACGCGCGGGCACTCATCATCAGCTTGGTTTCACCACTCCGCGCTGGGATGCCAGGGTGACACGTGCCCCTCCACTACACCCTGTAGTGGACGATTTGGCGGCTGCTGAGACACTGGATGCCGTGCCTGACGCGTCCTCATCGCTGCCTAACTCTGCGCGACTGTTCGCCGAGGCCTCCGCCGTCATCCCCGGTGGTGTGAATTCGCCGGTGCGTGCCTTCGCCGCGGTAGGCGGTACGCCGCCGTTCATTAGATCGGGCTCCGGGTGCTGGCTCACCGATGTCGACGACAACCGATACGTCGACCTGGTCTGCTCGTGGGGCCCGATGATCTTGGGGCATGCTCACCCGGCGGTCGTGGATGCCATCCGGGAGGCCGCGCTAAGCGGTACGTCCTATGGCGCCCCCACCGCGGGGGAGATCGAGCTGGCGCGGGAGATCATCGACCGCGTGGCACCGGTGGAGCGGGTGCGTCTGGTCAACTCCGGCACCGAGGCCACCATGAGCGCGGTGCGCCTGGCACGCGGATTCACCGGACGGCCCAAGATCATCAAGTTCGCCGGCTGCTATCACGGCCACGTGGACGCGCTGCTTGTCGACGCCGGATCGGGGGTCGCCACCCTGGCGCTACCCTCAACGCCCGGTGTCACCGGCGCTGCGGCTGCTGACACAATCGTGTTGCCCTACAACGATATCGGCGCAGTGGCTCGCGCATTCGCCGAGCAGGGTGACCAGATCGCCGCGGTCATCACCGAGGCCGCCGCAGGCAATATGGGCACCGTGGCCCCGGCCCCGAATTTCAACGCAGGGCTGCGCCGCATCGCCGAAGACCATGGCGCACTGCTCATCATGGACGAGGTCATGACGGGCTTCCGGGTCAGCCGATCCGGCTGGTTCGGGGTCGAACAGGTGCCTGGCGATCTGTACACCTTTGGCAAGGTGATGAGCGGTGGTCTGCCGGCTGCGGCTTTCGGTGGCCGCGCCGACATCATGGAGCGCCTGGCGCCGCTGGGGCCGGTGTACCAGGCCGGCACGCTGTCCGGCAATCCAATCGCGGTCGCCGCAGGGCTGGCCTCGTTACGTGCTGCAGACGCCAAAGCGTATGAGACGCTTGACCGTAACGCTGACGCGATCATCGCGCTGCTCACCGCATCGCTGGACGCCGAGGGTGTTCCACATCAGATCAGCCGGGCCGGCAACATGTTCAGCGTCTTCTTCGGTGCCGAGCCGGTGCACGATTTTCAGACCGCGAAGGCGACGGAAACGTGGCGGTACCCCGCGTTTTTCCATGCGCTGCTGAGCCGTGGCGTGTATCTGCCGGCGAGTGCGTTCGAGACCTGGTTCGTTTCAACCGCCCTCGATGACGAGGCGTTCGACCGTATCGCCGACGCTTTGCCTGCCGCTGCCCGAGCCGCGGCCTCTGTTGAGGAGAGGTAAGAAACCCGATGACCCGCACCATCGTTCATTTGATGCGCCATGGCGAGGTACACAACCCTGAAGGAATTCTGTACGGCCGGCTGCCAAATTTCCGGTTGTCGGAAAAGGGCCAGGCGCAGGCCGCGACGGTGGCGAAATCGTTGGTGGATAACAAGATCACCGCCGTAGTCGCCTCACCGCTGTTACGTGCCCAGCAGACCGCCACGCCCATCGCCGAAGCTCACGGGCTCACCATCGTCACCGACGAGGACCTCATCGAGGCCGGGAACTCCTTCGAGGGTATGCGGGTGTCGGTGGGTGACGGCGCATTGCGTGACCCCCGTAACTGGTGGAAGCTGCGGGACCCGTTCACCCCGTCTTGGGGAGAGTCGTACAGCGATATCGCCCACCGGATGACGGCGGCGATCGACCGCGCCCGCACCCGCGCCGAGGGTGCCGAAGCGGTGTGCGTGAGCCATCAGCTGCCGGTGTGGACCGCGCGCCAGTATCTGCTCGACAAGCGACTGTGGCATGACCCGCGCAAGCGCCAGTGCAATGTCGCGTCGCTCACCTCGCTGGTGTTCGAGGGGCCGGATTTCGTCGACGTCGTGTACTCGGAACCGGCGGGGTAGTCGGTGCGACGTGTGGTCGCGGCGATGGCCGCGCTGGTACTGCTCATCACCGCGTGTTCCACCGGTGATGACGCGGTCGCGCGCGGCGGGCAGTTCCAATTCGTCTCACCGGGCGGTAAGACCGATATCTTCTACGACCCGCCCGAGACGCGGAAGACGCCCGGCCCCATCGAAGGGCCAAGCCTCCTGGATCCCACAAAGACGCTGTCGCTCAACGATTTCAGCGGAAAGGCCGTCGTCCTCAATGTGTGGGGGCAGTGGTGCGGTCCGTGTCGTTCGGAGTTCTCGGCCCTGGGAGACGTCTACAAGGCCACCCATGCGCAGGGTGCGGAGCTCCCCGTCGAATTCTTGGGCATCAACGTCCGGGACAACGAGATCACCAAGGCACAGGACTTCGTGGCCGACCGCAAGGTTCCGTATCCGTCAATCTATGACCCACCGATGCGCACGCTTATCGCGTTCGGCAAGAAGTTCCCCACCGGGGCCATCCCGGCCACCCTGGTGCTGGATCGTCAGCACCGCGTGGCCGCAGTGTTCCTGCGTGAGCTACTCACCGAGGATCTGCTGCCTGTCGTCGAACGTGTTGCGAAAGAGCCTGCAGGAGAAATGAAGTGATTCTCGCCGACGCCGGCTCCTCTTTCCAGGAGGTGGCGACCAGTGGACCGCTGCTGCTGGCGCTGGGTGCCTGTGCACTGGCCGGGCTGGTGTCGTTCGCCTCGCCGTGTGTGATCCCGCTGGTGCCCGGGTACCTGTCCTATCTCGCGGCCGCGGTGGGTGCTGATGATGAGGACGGCGGACGCGGCGCACGGCTGCGAATCACCGGATCCGCACTGTTGTTTGTGGCCGGATTCACCGCGGTGTTCCTACTGGGCACGGTGGCCGTGATGGGCATGACGACCACGCTCATCACCAATCAGGTTCTGCTGCAACGTATCGGCGGCGTCATCACGATTGCGATGGGACTGGTGTTCATCGGTCTGGTCCCGGCGCTGCAGCGCGATATCCGGTTCACGCCCCGCCGCCTCTCCACAGTGGCCGGTGCGCCGCTGCTGGGCGCGGTGTTCGCGCTCGGGTGGACGCCCTGTCTGGGCCCCACCTTGACCGGGGTCATCGCGGTGGCATCGGCCACCGAGGGCGCCGATGTGGCCCGCGGGATCGCGTTGGTGATCGCGTACTGCCTTGGGCTGGGCATCCCGTTCCTGCTGCTGGCCTTTGGATCGGCGCGCGCGGTGCGCGGTTTGGAGTGGCTGCGGCGGCACGCCCGCACCATCCAGGTCATCGGCGGTATTGCACTGCTGGTGGTCGGAATAGCCTTGGTGACCGGAGTGTGGGCGGACTTCGTTGCCTGGGTGCGTGACTCATTCGTCACCGACGCGAGGTTGCCCATCTGATGAGAAGGATTCTGGCCTTCGCGCGGAACACCTGGCGCGGTCTGACCTCCATGGGCACCGCGCTGGCGCTCCTCGTATTGCTTGCTCTCGGTGCGATACCCGGTGCGATGCTGCCGCAGCGTGCACTCAACGAAGCCAAGGTCGACGAGTACCTGGTGGAGCACTCCACCCTGGGCCCCTGGCTCGACCGAGTACAGGCCTTCGACGTGTTTTCCAGCTTCTGGTTCACGGCGATCTACGTGCTGCTGTTCATCTCGCTGGTCGGATGCATCATCCCGCGGACCGTGGAACACGCCAAGGCGCTTCGCGCGCAGCCGGTTCCGGTGCCACGAAATCTGGGGCGCCTGCCCAAGAATACGAAGAGCACCGTGCGGGCCGACCAGTCCGCTGTTGCCGCAATCATCGACGGCCACCTCAAGGGTTGGCGCAAGACCACCGGTCAGAACGGCGAGATAACCGAAATATCGGCCGAAAAGGGCTACCTGCGCGAGTTCGGGAACCTGGTTTTCCACCTCTCATTGGTGGGCCTGCTCGTCGCGTTCGCCGTCGGCAAGCTGTTCGGATACGAGGGCAATGTCATCGTCATCGCCAACAACGGTCCGGGATTCTGTTCGTCATCGCCCGCCGCCTTTGACTCGTTCCGGGCGGGCAACACCGTCGACGGCACCAGCCTGGACCCCGTCTGCGTCAAGGTCAAAGATTTCAAAGCGACATATTTGGCGTCGGGACAAGCACATTCATTTGAATCCAATATCGAGTACCAAGCCGCCAGCGACCTGCAGGCCAACAACTGGCGGCCCTATCGGCTGGAGATGAACCACCCGCTGCGCGTCGATGGCAACCGCGTCTACCTGCTCGGCTACGGATACGCACCCACCTTCACGGTGACTTTCCCGGACGGCCGTAAGCGCAGCGAGACCATCCAGTGGCGCCCTGACGACCCGAGGACGCTGCTGTCCTCGGGTGCCGTGCGGATTGATCCGCCGGCCGGGACATATCCGGATCCCAACGTGCGTCGCAAGAACCAGATCGCCATTCAAGGACTGTTCGCACCCACGGAGCAGCTGCACGGCACCTTGCTTTCGTCCAGCTTCCCGGAGATGCGTAAGCCGGCGGTGGCCATCAACATCTACCGCGGTGACACCGGGCTGGACTCGGGCCGTGCCCAGTCGATCTTCGAGCTCGACCCCCGGATGATCGAACAGAAGCGGCTAAACCAGGTGGCCCGCGCCAACTTGCTGCCGGGGCAGTCGGTCAAGCTGAACGACGGCACCATCATCAGGTTCGAAGGCGCCGTCAACTTCGTGAACCTGCAGGTGTCACGTGACCCCGCTCAACTGTGGGTGCTGATCTTCGCGCTGACCATGATGGCGGGCCTCGTGGTGTCGCTCATCATCAAGCGCCGTCGTGTCTGGGCTCGGCTTACTCCCGGCGCGGTCGCGGGTACGGTAAACATCGAGCTCGGAGGGCTGGCGCGTACCGACAGCTCCGGCTGGGGCGATGAGTTCGAGCGGTTGTGCGACCGCTGTCTTGACGGTCTGCCCGTCGTCGCAGCCGGGAACGGCCACACAGATGAGGATGCCGAATGAATTCGACCGATATCGACGTGAATCTGGCCAGGTTTTCCGACTACGCCTTCACCTCCGCGATCGTGGTGATGGTCGGTGCGCTGGTGCTGTTGGCCATCGAGCTGGCGTACCGGCAGAGCAGCAAGACCGCCCAGCGGGAGCTCGTCAGCTCGGGCGGCGAAGTGGTGTCCGCCGACGAAAATCGGCCGGGTCTGGTGGTGCCGAAGGGCAAACGCCCCCTCGGTGAGCGGGTCGGCGGCGCCGGGTTGGCGCTTGTCTACCTGGGCATCGGACTGCTGCTGGTGTGCATCGTGTTGCGCGGGCTCGCTACCACCCGGGTGCCCTGGGGCAACATGTATGAGTTCATCAACCTGACCTGCGCCTGCGGCTTGATCACGGCGGGGGTGGTGCTGCGTAAGAGATCCAATCGTGCGCTGTGGGTGTTTGTGCTGATTCCGGTGCTGATCCTGCTCACGGTGTCGGGCCGGTACCTCTATACCTATGCCGCACCGGTGATGCCGGCGTTGCAGTCGTACTGGCTGCCCATTCACGTGTCGGTGGTCAGCCTCGGGTCGGGTGTTTTCCTGGTCGCCGGCGTGGCGAGCATCTTGTTCTTGGTCAAGATGTACTTCCCGGACGATGCCGAAGCTTCTTCGCGCGAGTCGCTCATCAGAACGATGGTCCGGCGGCTGCCCGACGCCCAGACGCTCGACCGGTTGGCGTATCGGACCACCATCTTCGGATTCCCCATCTTCGGGTTCGGCGTGATCTTCGGTGCGATCTGGGCCGAGGAGGCGTGGGGCCGATTCTGGGCCTGGGACCCCAAAGAGACGGTCTCCTTCATCGCCTGGGTTATCTACGCCGCCTACCTGCACGCACGATCGACGGCCGGCTGGCGAGACAGGAAGGCGGCATGGATCAACGTCGCCGGATTCATCGCGATGGTGTTCAACCTCTTCTTCGTCAATCTGGTGACGGTCGGTCTGCACTCGTACGCCGGCGTGAACTAGGCGTGAAGTCTGGGGGACTGTTCCGCCGGATGGGCCCATCACACCTGCGATAGGGTGCGAACCTAGTGCTCTCCGAACTCGAGCTGCACATCCGACCAATGCATTGGGGGATCGATGTCTGACTATCCCGCGCACCGCGCGCCGGATGGGCCGTCGCCGTACGCCGACGAGGCGCACGGCGGGCCCACGGCTCCGCCATGGGCAGCGCAGGAACCGGCGCAGCCCGTGATGTACGGCCAGGGCGTGCCGCAGCAGCCTCATGAGATGACGCAGCAGTTCCAGGCGATCCCGTTCCAGGACCCGTTCGCGCCACAGCAGGACATCGCCGGCCTGGGCGGGCACGATCCCTCGGTACCTTCGCTGAACACGCTCGGCGGCTCGTTCGCACCGCTGGACTTCACCCCGTCGGGAGCGCAAGAGATCACCGATCCCACCGCGATCGGTGCGGCCGGATCGTCCGGTGGCCCGGGTGGCTTTAGAGCCGACAACCGATTCAGCGATATCGGTGAGCAGCAGGCCGCGCCGACTCCCTTCACGGCCGATCGCTGGGGTAGCGACACCCCCGCAACGGGTATCCCGCAGCAGGCCCAGCAGCCTCCTGTCAGTGGCTCTCGGTACTACACCCCGGTCGGCGGCCAGCAGACCGGTATCGGCGCCCAGGTTCGACCCGAGCTGCCGCCCTCCTCGCGTGACCTGTCCACCTCGGCACTGCTGCGCCCGCATAAGCCGGCGCCGTCCGCCGGTTGGCGAAAGACCGTATACCGCGCGTCGTTCGGGACGGTCAACCTCGGCGAGGGCACCAAGAAGACCGAGGAAAACGACCTCGTCGCCCAGGTGAACCAGCCACTGCAGGGCTGCTACAAGATCGCCCTGCTGAGCCTCAAGGGCGGCGTCGGCAAGACAACCGTCACTGCCACTCTCGGCTCGACCTTCGCGTCGATCCGCGGTGATCGGGTGATCGCCGTCGACGCGAACCCGGACCGCGGAACGCTGAGCCAGAAGGTGCCGCTGGAGACGCCGGCGACGGTGCGTCACCTGCTGCGTGACGCGAACTCGATCCAGCGCTACAGCGATGTCCGCAGCTACACCTCGCAGGGGCCGAGCCGTCTGGAGGTGCTTGCGTCGGAGAGCGATCCGGCGGTATCGGAAGCCTTCAGCGCCGAGGACTACTCGCGCACCCTGGAGATCTTGGAAAAGTTCTACAGCGTGGTGCTCACCGACTGCGGTACCGGACTCATGCACTCGGCGATGTCGTCGGTGCTGGAGCAGGCCGACACGCTGGTCGTCATCAGCTCCGGGTCGGTGGACGGTGCGCGCAGCGCTTCGGCGACCCTTGACTGGCTCGATGCGCATGGGCACCGGGAGCTGGTGCGCCGATCTGTTGCCGTCATCAACGCGGTGCGCCCGCGTTCGGGCAAGGTCGATATGCAGAAGGTCGTCGACCACTTCTCGCGTCGGTGCCGTGCAGTGCGGTTGGTGCCATTCGATCCGCACTTGGAAGAGGGCGCCGAGATCAGCCTGGACCGGCTGCGGCCCGCGACGCGTCGCTCGCTCATCGAGTTGGCCGCCGTTGTGGCGCAGGGATTCACCGGCACGCAACGCCAGCAGCAGCAGACGTTCCGGGGCTAGTCGCTAGTGGTGCGGCCGCTCGCCGCACAACTTCAGTGTTCGGACGGATCGTCCCTGCTGATGCGCCAGAGGAATTCGGGGTCGTCGTCGGGGCCGGTGACGCGGGTCTGCGGACGGGTCGGGACGGATTGGCTGATCCGCCAACCCGCATAGATCAGCGCCGCGAGCACAGCCGCGATGAGCACGTAATACACAAGAGCCTCCTGAACAACTAACTCCGAATATACGCGCGGCCAACGTCTGCGTTTTGGCAACGATAGGGTGGTGACGTGGCTGAACGGTCGCCGGGGAGCCGGCTCGCTATGGATATCGCGTTGTACACCCTGGCGCGGTTGGGTCTCGCGGTCGTCTTGACGCTCGTCATTTTCGGGGTGGCCCGGCTCATTGGCTACGCGGACTTCCCGTTGGCGGTCGCGATCTTGTTCGCGTTGATCATCGCGCTGCCGTTGGGTATGGCGGTGTTCGCACCGCTGCGCCGTCGGGTGACCGCAAGCATTGCCGTCGTCGACGAGCGGCGCCGTGCCGAGCGTGCCGACCTGCAGGCGCGGTTGCGCGGCGAGAAGCCGAAAGACTAGTTCTCGCCGACACTCCGCCTTGTGGCGGATTCGTGTCGCTTATTTCCGCCGTAAACGGGCGTGTCGACGCGCACCTTGACGTGTCAACTTTCCTTGACACATCTGGGATGTCAATCTATGTTGACAGACATGAGCGATCTCCCGACTGCTGATCTGGACGACGCCATCAGCAGTACCGATCCGGCCGTGGGCCTGCGGGCAGTGCAGGCCCTGCGGCGCCTGTGCGAACGACTGGAGGCGATCCACGTCGCCAACGCCCGCGGCCAGGGCTGGAGCTGGCAGGCCATCGCCGAGGCGCTCGAAGTGAGCCGCCAGGCAGTGCATCAGAAATACAACCGCGCGAGGAAGTGAGCAGCCATGTTCGAGAAGTTCCAGAAGTCGGCGAAGGTCGCTGTGGTGCTGTCGCAGGAAGAAGCCCGCGAGATGGACGAATCCCGCATCGGCGCCGAGCATGTCCTGGTCGGTGTGTTGGAGAGTGCCGGTGAGTCGCTGACCGCGTTATTGGGTGGATACGGCCTGACGGCCGACACCGTCCGCGACCGGCTGCGCGCAGGTGCGCAGGAACCGCCGTTGGATGACGAGGACGCGCAGGCGCTCAAGGCGATTGGCATCGACCTTTCCCAGGTGCGCGACAGCGTCTCGAAAGTCTTTGGCCCGCAGGCGTTCGACAAGGCCTTCGAACAGTCGGGGCGTCGTAAGGGGCGTATCCGTGGCTGGCGTCCGTTCGGCATGATCCCGTTCAACTCGTCGGCCAAGAAATGCCTGGAGCTGGCGCTGCGGGAAGCCATTGCACACAAAGACAATTGGATCGGGTGTGAGCACATGGTGCTGGGCATCCTGCGCGGCTGCGACCCGGTGGCATTGGCCGTCATCACCGAGCGCGTGCCTGCCGATGAACTGCGGCAGGCTGTGGTCGGTCTGCTCGATCAGGCCGCTTAGCGGCTTCGACGACTGGCGGAGCTGGGGCAGGGCCGAGGACATATCGCATTAGCGGAGACGGGCATCGGTCTTGTCGTGAGCGAATTTATGACGTTGAAATCGCGAGGCCTGAGGCACGCTTCGACTGGCCACGAGGCGCTCGAATCACCTTTTACCACTGGGGTGTTCCATGGTCAACAGGTCATTGGCTGCAGCCCTCGTCAGAATCTGCCGATGGCGGCGGTCCCTTCGTGCGGCCATCGCCTTGCCGAGCTTCCGGTCCAGGTAGCGGGCGGTTGGACCCCCATCGCGGCACGCATACCCCTTCCGGGGTAGGGGTTCCGCATCCATTAACTTCAGATTGAATTAAAATGAACAAAAGGTGTACTGTGAGTGACATACAAGTGGCGCCTAGCGCTTTCGTTGGCAGTGGGTTACCGGGGGCCGCACCTGAATACGCGGACCTCACGGAGTCGATATGTATGCACTTACCAAGGCAAGAAACATTCTTTGTTGTACGGCGCTGTTAGCTCTACCGCTCTATGGACTCGGGGTGCAGGGCGTCAGTGTTCTGCGCGAGCCGGCGGTAGGGGAATCGCTGGCGGGCCCGATCGAGCCGCCAATACCCGGACCGGGCGTGGGAGATGGTTCGCGTCAGTCATTCACCAATCAGCAGCCCGGCAGGGATGGCAACAGCGGCTGGGGAACGCTTCCCCAGGGCCAGGGACATGCGTGCCAGAACAGCTGGATATTTTGCGATGCCACCGGTAACCCGAATCGCTCAGATCTACCTCCGGGCTACACACAAGGGGGCGGATGGGTGAGCGCACCCGACCACACCGGTGTTACATGCCAAAACACTGGCGTTGTCTGTAAGAACTTTTCGTAGCGGCCCTCGGGCGCTTAGCTCAACCAGGCCAGCGCGGAGGCGGTGAGAACCGCCCAGCCGAGCATGGCGAGTCCGGTGTCACGCAGCGTCGGGATCAGCGCTGGCCCTTGGGCTTTAGTGACCACCGGACGAGCCGCCTTGACCATCAGGGGCAGCATCACGAGGCCCAGTAGGTACCACGGGTGACGGACGCCCAGGCCGATGCTGACCAGGATCGGGACGCTAAGCAGTGCCGGGAACAGGATCCGGGTGCGCGCATCGCCCAACCTGACGGCCAACGTGATCTTCCCTGATTCGCGATCGGTGGGAATGTCCCGCAGGTTATTGACGACCAGTACCGCGCTGGAGAAGCTGCCGATCGCCACCGCCAGCGCCACGCCGATGGGGCTGACCGCCCGGATCTGCACGTACTCGGTGCCCAAAACGGCCACCAAGCCAAAGAACACGAAGACGGCGATCTCGCCAAAACCGCTGTATCCGTATGGTTTCGACCCACCGGTGTAGAACCAGGCGCCGGCGACGCACACCACACCAACCGCCACCAGCCACCAGGCGGTCGTGATGGCCAGTGCCAAACCTGCCGCCGCACCCAGGGCCAGGAACCCGATGGCGACGGCCTTGACCGCTGACGGGGACGCCAGCCGAGAACCGACGAGGCGCAGCGGACCAACCCGGTCGTCATCCGTCCCGCGGATTCCGTCGGAGTAGTCGTTTGCGAAATTGACGCCGATGATCATGCATACCGATACAGCCAACGCCAGCAGGGCTTTCCACCACACAGCCGAGCAGGCGGCCGCAGCGGCGCCCGTGCCCGCGATCACCGGTGCCAGCGCGTTGGGCCAGGTGCGGGGGCGGGAACCTTCGATCCATTGCGCGACGCTGGCCATGTGGCGATCCTGCCATGGCCGCGTCCGAACATTCGCTACGGGAAGATCAAGCCAGGTGTCTTCGATAGTGCCGCGGAAAAACGTGCCTGTACATCGGGCCAATTCACCACGTTCCAGAAGGCCTTGACGTAGTCGGCCTTCACGTTCTTGTATTGCAGGTAGTACGCATGCTCAAAGACGTCCAGGCCGAGGAGCGGGACGGTACCGAACGGCACGTTGGCCTGTTGGTCGTACATCTGGAAAGTCAGCAGCTTCTTGCCGAGGGTGTCGTACCCGAGCCATGCCCAGCCCGAGCCCTGAACACCGTTGGCAGCCGCGGAGAACTGCCCGCGGAACTTGTCGAAGCTCCCGAACTGCTGGTCGAGCGCGGCAGCCAGGTCGCCCTGCGGTTTGTCACCGCCGTTCGGGGAGAGATTTTTCCACCAGATCGAGTGGTTCACGTGGCCGCCGAGATTGAACGCGAGGTTCTTTTCCAGTAGCAGGATCGTGGCGTTGTCGCCCTTCGCTCGAGCCTCGGCGAGCTGGTCCACGGCGTCATTGGCGCCCTTGACATATGCGGCATGGTGTTTGTCGTGGTGGAGTTGGTTGATCTCGCCGGAAATATGCGGCTCCAGGGCTGAATAATCCCAGTCCAGATTCGGTAATTCATACACGCTGGTTGTCTCCTTCGTGGGGGCCGTTCCTTCCCCGGGCTGATCGGCACATGACGCGAGTGCCAGGGCTCCGGCGGATGCTGCGGTAGCTATCAGGAACTGTCTTCGATGTAGTTGAGGCCCAATCGAATTCATCTCCCCACCGTAGCCTCGACCTGGGGCGCGTCAAGGCCAGCGAGCCGGAGGCATTATCGGCGGGCAAGTCTGAATTTCCACCAGCAATTCATACACCTGCGACGCGATCGCCAGGAGCGGGAGTATTCGCTCTGCTATTCGGTTGCGGCAACTACGTATGTATTGCTTGGTAAATTGAGAAATTGGCAGCCGAAATTTGTCGGGAACTATTGCGGGTATTTGGGCGACTAACTATTTGTGCAGTGCGGCCGCACACCCCAACTGGTCGCAAGCCGAAGCGTTGAACGACAATATCGGGATGCTCGCGGTGATTGGTGGTAGCGGCTTCTACTCGTTCTTCGACAAACCCGTGCGGAGCGTCACCCCGGAGACGCCGTACGGTCCGCCCAGCGCACCCATCACGATCGGGCTGGTTGGGGAGCGCGAGGTGGCGTTCCTGCCTCGGCATGGCCGCAGCCACGAATTCTCGCCGCATACCGTGCCCTATCGCGCCAACATGTGGGCCTTGCGTGCGCTGGGAGTGCGCCGGGTCTTCGCGCCGTGCGCCGTCGGCAGCCTGACCCCGGACCTGGGTCCCGGCGCCATCGTGGTGCCCGATCAACTGGTGGACCGCACCAGCGGACGTGAGCAGACCTACTTCGACAGCGGCGGTATCCATGTGGAGTTCGCGGACCCGTACTGCCCCGGGCTGCGTGCTGTCTCCCTGCAACCCGGTGCCGTCGACGGCGGGACCATGGTGGTGGTGCAGGGACCGCGGTTCTCGACCCGCGCCGAAAGCCGGTGGTACGCGTCGCAGGGATTCACTCTGGTCAACATGACCGGCTACCCCGAGGCTGTGCTGGCCCGCGAACTCGAAATCTGCTACGCCGCAATAGCCTTGGTCACCGATCTGGACGCCGGTATCGAACACGGCCAGGGAGTGCGAGCCGTGGATGTGTTCGCGGAATTCGAGCGGAACATCGGCGGATTCAAGGAGCTGGTGCGCGCCGCCGTCACCGCCACCGAATCCGTCGACTCCTGCGCACACTGCCGCGCACACGACGGCGTGAAACTCCCGATCGAGCTGCCCTAGCGAACGTAACGCGTCTGTCCGTGCGGGTTCTTCATGAAGGACAGCACCTTCGACGGCACCACTGTGAACACGATCGCGAACTCGTCGCCCTCGCCGAACCCACCCTCGCTCGTGGTGAACTTCCAGTCCTCGCCGTACTTTTGGAGGTAGGCGTCCGCGAGGTTCTGCAGGGTGTCGGCGTCGATGACGCGTTCGGCCGTCCCCTCGACGACGATGTCGTGCCCGTCATTCCAGGTACTGATACCGGTGGCAATGGCCACGCTGCCGTTCGATTCGAGATTGCGGGCCTTCTGCTCGGTAGGGCCAGTGCAGAACGCGAACGAGTCCCCCTGCCAAAGGCCGACGAGTGGAGTCATGTGGGGGCTGCCATCCGCGCGGACGGTGGTCATCCAATACAGCTCGGCAGTGGCCAGCAGTGCCGACACGTCGCTCCATGGAGGCGCGGAGGCGCCGGGCTCGCTGAACCGCTGATCGAAATGCGAGGTAAAGGTCATGGTGATACAGACCCGCCCCGTCGCCAGGATTCATCGCGGGTACCGTCAACCCATGCGTGATTCGGTCACCGTGCACATCGCAGCCCCCGCCGACAAGATCTGGGAACTGGTCAGCGATATCACCAACACGGGGAAATTCAGCCCGGAGACTTTCCAGGCCGAGTGGCTCGACGGCGCCACAGGCCCCGCGGTCGGTGTGCGCTTTCGTGGCCACGTCAAGCGCAACGAAATAGGGCCGATCTATTCGACTGTGTGCCGGGTCGTCGAATGCGACCGTGGCCGCGCCTTCGGGTTCGCGGTGCTGTTGCCCAATGGCAAAACCGTCAACACCTGGCGCTATCGTTTCGAGCCTGTCGGCGATGCCACCGATGTGAGCGAATCCTTTGAACTGACACCGACATTGCCGCTACGGGTCTACTGGGCGCTGCTGGGCTGGGCCCGCGGGCGGAGGAATCGGCGTGACATGCTGACCACCCTCAACCGGATCAAGGCGGTTGTCGAGGCCGCCTAGCCGCTGCGCTACCGGGCGTCCAATGCCGACAGTCCGCGCCCCTCTGCCCACACCGGACTCGTGGTGAAGTGGTTGTCATACATCTCGGGTGCGGCCTCGAGCTCGCTGATATCGGCTTTGTTGTGGACGATTCGGTCAAGTAGCCGAAAGTAATCGAAGCGCTGCACGCCGGGGGACAACACCGTGAAGATGCTCGCATCGCTATCGGCGGTGGCGCCGAAGGCGTGCGGCATGAGCCGTGGAACCAGCAGGGTGTCGCCTTGTTCAAGAACCTCGATACGATCTCCCGCCAGAATTTCCAGTCGCCCCGACACCAGGTAGAACAGCTCAGTGGACCGGGTGTGGAAGTGCGGGGCCGCACCGTCGGCACCCTTCGGCAGATAGATGCTGAGCACGCTGACCGCCCCACCCGTCGCGTCGGCATCCATCACCAATCCGGTCTTGTTTCCGGCCGCGGTGCTCACGATCTCCTGTTCACCGTCCCGAACCAGCGGCGCGGAACCCAGGACAAACTTTTCGAGTGTCATGGTGGGCAACGCTATGAACTCAAGTGCACTGGAGGTCAAGAGAAGCGTTTGACGAGGGCGCGACGGTCCAGCTTCCCGATCCCGCGGCGGGGTAGTTCGTCGACGACGTGCAGTTCACGCGGTGCAGCGGTGCCATCGAGCGCGGCCGTGACATGTGCCCGGAGATCATCGAGGGTCGGAGTGCCCTCCGGAGACGGCACCACCGCGACGGCGACACGCTGGCCGAGTCGGTCATCGGGCACACCGAACACCGCGCACTCGGCGACCAGCGGATGGGCGGCAAGAGCGGCCTCGACCACCTGGGGCACCACGGTGAGCCCACCGGTGCCGATCGCCTCGTCCAACCGTCCCAATACTCGTAGCCGTCCGTTGTCGAACTCGCCGAAGTCATCGGTGTGGAACCACCCTGGGTCCGCAAAAGACTTGTGGTCGGGCATGTTTCGATATCCGGCCGCCACCGTGGTGCCGCCGAGGCTGATCCGCCCCTCCGGACCGATGCGCACCACGACGCCATTGAGGGCAACGCCGTCGTACACGCATCCCCCACAGGTCTCGCTCATGCCGTAGGTCCGCACCACCGGGACTCGCGCTTGGGCCGCCCGAACGGCGACAGGGGCGGGTAGAGGACCACCGCCCAGGAGGACCGCATCGAAGGAGGCAAGTGCCTCCGATGCTGCCGGGTCGTCCAGGGTCTTGACCAATTGTGTTGCCACTAAGGAGATATACCGCCGATTCCCGGTCATCTCGGCGGCCGCCCGCACGAAGTCGGGTACGGAGAAACCGGCCGAGACGTCGAGTACCACGGGTTCGGTTCCGGCCTGGATGCTGCGCAGCAGCACCTGCATTCCGGCGATGTGATGGGGTGGCAGCGCGAGCAGCCATTGGCCGGTACCGCCCAGGCGTGCGTGCGTAGCCCATCCACTGGCAGCGAGGGCGCCGCCAGTGAGCATGGCGCCCTTGGGTTTTCCCGTTGTGCCGGAGGTCGACACCACCACTGCGACGTCCTCGGCGATGGGTTCGTCGGCGGACAGTTCGGAGGCGAGGAAATGTGCCTGATCGGTGTCATCGGCAGGCACCGGCAGCACGGCGTCGCCGCGGCCGTCCAGCAGCTCAGCGAGGCGGGGGAGCAGGCCGAGCATCGTCTGCCCGCTGGGGACGGGCAGGGCGCGCAGCAGATGTGTCACGCCGGATGATCGGAGGCCTGATCGGAGCCGTTCTCGTCGTGGTCGGCGGGCTCACGCGGATCATCAAGGGGCCAACCCTTTTTGGCCAGTCGCTGGCGTACCCGCTCGATATCGTCCTCGCTCGGCAGCTCGTCGGTGAGCTGGGTGATGAGCACGCCGATGTCGATATGGTCGAAGTCGCTACGCGTCATCAACGCGTTGGCCACGGTCTTGACCTCGTCATTACTCAGACGCCGCCCCAGCAGGGCCAGCAGGGGAACATAGTCGGGCGGCGGGACGCCTTCGGGGTATCCCGCCCGAAGCCAGGTGACGATCTTGTTCAGAAATGCGTTCACGGCCTCTAACTCCTGACAGGGGACGGGCGGCCGTCCTGGTACATGGCGACTGCTAGCGATGGTAGTGCGGATGGCTTGTGTTGTCGCCAGACAAAAACTAGCCGCAATCAGCGTGGAAACCGGCGCGCAGTCCTAACAGTCAGCACCCGAAAGGTTAACGGAATATGAACTCCTTGCGGGAAATACCAAACTGGCCGGTCAGGGCACGGACTTTGATTGTCATCAGCTGGTCAAAGTCAAGGCCTTTACCCCAGAATTAGCGCCATGGACGCAACCATGATCATCCTGGTGCTGTTGATCGCAACAGCACTGGCCTTCGACTTCACCAATGGGTTCCACGACACCGGTAACGCCATGGCGACGTCCATCGCGACGGGCGCGTTGAAGCCCAAGACCGCGGTACTGCTGGCAGGCGTCCTCAACCTCGTCGGTGCATTCCTGTCCGTCGAGGTTGCCCTCACCGTCACCACCTCGGTGCTCAAGGTGCAGGACAGTAAGACGGGCCACCTACTACCGTCGATCGACGCCTCCACTGGGCTGACGATCATCTTCTCCGGCCTCATCGGCGGCATCCTCTGGAACCTGTTGACTTGGCTGTTCGGCATCCCGTCCAGCTCCTCGCACGCCCTCTTCGGCGGATTGATCGGCGCGGGACTCGCGGCCATCGGCACTGCGGGCGTCAACTGGAACGGTGTCGTCCAGAAGGTGCTGATTCCCGCGGTTGCGGCCCCGCTCATCGCGGGCCTGGTGGCCGCGGCCGGTACCTGGCTGGTCTACCGCATTACTCGCAACGTGGTGAAGAAGCGTCGGGAAGAGGGCTTCCGCTGGGGCCAGATCGCCACCGCGTCCCTCGTCGCGCTGTCGCACGGCACCAACGATGCGCAGAAGACCATGGGCGTTATCGCCTTGGCGCTCATCACGACCGGCCATCTGACCGGCAACGTCAAGGAGCAGGGGCTGCCGTTCTGGATCATCGCCAGCTGCGCGCTCGCGATCGGCCTGGGCACCTACCTCGGCGGTTGGCGCGTCATCCGCACCCTGGGCAAGGGCCTCGTCGAGATCGAGTCGCCCCAGGGCCTGGCTGCCGAGGCATCCTCGGCCGCCATCATCCTGAGCTCCAGCGCTGCGGGTATGGCGCTGTCGACCACCCACGTCGCGACCGGTTCCATCCTCGGTAGCGGTGTGGGCAAGCCGGGCGCCGAGGTGCGCTGGGCCGTCGCCGGCCGCATGGTGCTGGCTTGGCTGGTCACCCTGCCCGCCGCCGGAATCGTTGGCGCGCTGTCCTACTGGCTCTCGCACGTTGTGGCCGGTGTCAGCTCCCCGCTGGTCGGCGCGATCGTCATCTTCGCCGTGTTGGTCGCACTGTCCGGCTACATGTGGTGGCGTGCGCAGCAGCAGAAGGTTGACTCAAGCAACGTCAACGCCGATTGGGACGAGTCGACCAACTCGGTCGTGCCTGCCGACGCCCGCGAGCTCGATGTCGATGCCAGTGGCGATGTGGAGGCCCAGGCGCCCGCGAAGGACAAGACCGGCTCCACCGCCGACACGGCTTCGGTCTGATCAACCCAGCGAACAGAAGGAATCTTCGATGAACTACGCAGAATCCATCCTCAAGGTGCTCGCCGTGGGATTGATCCTCGGTGCAGGCCTGCCCGCCGTCTTCGCCGCAGGCTTGGTCGCCTTCTCCACGGGCTCGGGCGGGGCAAATGACGACGGCACCGTCACGGCGCCCAACCCGGCCGTCAAGTTCCTGGGGCTTGCGCTCTTCACGCTGGTGAGTGCGGTTGTCGTGCTTGCCATCCTCTGGATCACCCGGACCACGATCATCCACCACACGGGAGTCGACCTTTTCCCGTTCCTCAAGAAGTAACGGTCCTCAAGAAGTAACACGGCATCTCACAAGACACCCGGCGGGCGCTACCGCCGGGTGTCTTTGCGTAGAGGGTGGTCCGGCGGTATCTGCACGAAGATCAGCGTGACGCCATCGGGGGCGGCGACATGCATTTCATCTAGGCCCCACGGTTCCTGTTGCGCGGCACGGGTGATCGATGCCCCGCGGCTCTCGAGGTCGGTCTGGGTTGCGTATACGTCGCGTACCTGGAGCCAGAGCGCACCCGGAAATACCGCCGGGTGGCCGTCTGTGCGGCCGTGTCCGGCGATCTCGATGAGGGATTGCCCCGCGAAAAACACCATGCCAGCCCCGTAGTCGCGCGCGACGGCAAGCCCCAGCGTGTCTCGGTAGAACGCCAAGGTCGTGTCATAGTCCTTAGGCCGCAACAATATTCGGCTGGACAGAATCTCCATCCCCGTGTTTACCACGGGGATGGAGAATATTAGAGGGCTTCGCGCGCGGAAGCCGCGACCTTTGTCACCAGCGAGGGTGCCACGGCGTTGGTTGCAGCGGCCAGCACAGAGAACCGTGGGGCGATGCGCACCGGCCGGGTTCTTGCCGCCAGCACCATCCACTCGGCGGCTTCCGCGGAGGTCAGCGCTGCCGCGTTCGTGTACTCCGCGGTCGGCGCGATCATCGGGGTGCGGACCAGGGGGAAGTACAGCGTGGTGGTGTGCACGTTGTACTTGCCGTATTCGGCGTCGACGATCCGGCTGACCGTCGAAAGCGCGGCCTTGGAGGCGTTATAGACGGCGAACTGGGGAACGACGTCGTTGAGCACACCCCAGGTGGCGACGTTGATGATGTGCCCGCCGCGGCGCTCGACCATGCCGGGGGCGAAACCGCGGATAAGCCGCAGCGGTGAGAAGTAGTTGAGCTGCATGGTGCGCTCGGCGTCATGCCAGCGGTCCAGAGATTCGTGGGTTTTGCGCCGGATGGAACGCCCTGCATTGTTGACCAGGATGTCGACGCCGCCATGGCGCTCGTTCACGGTCTCCACCAGCTTGTCGATGGCATCCAGATCGGACAGGTCGCAGGTGATGGCGTCGGCGGTGCCACCGGCGGCGGTGATACGCGCGGCGACCTCGTTGAGCAGGTCTTCGCGACGGGCCACCACGATGACCTTGGCGCCAAGCTTTCCGAACTGATACGCCGCTTCCTCGCCGATGCCCGAGGATGCGCCGGTGATGAGGACACGCTTGTCCTTGACGGATGCGCCGTAGCTTGCATCAAACTTGGCCCGGACTAGCGACGGGCTGGGGAAAGGCTGCATTAGCGCGCGGGCAAAAGCAGTGCTGAGCCGCTTGCTCACCGAGTTCTTACTCACGAGTAAGAATCGTATGCCCCTTTGGGTGGATGCGTACCGCCGGGCCTCGTGACTTACGTCTCGTGGCTGTCGCGGATCGAGGTTTCTCGGCAATTGCTTAGGGGCGCAACCTGTCCCAATTTTCCAGACACGCTGTTCAAGAAGTGAGAGACCCGTGACTTATGGTGAGCTCACCAACCATCTGACGACAAGGATGTAGCTATGGGATCGCTGGCAGGTAAGACCATCATCATGTCGGGAGGCAGCCGCGGAATCGGCCTGGCCATCGCGTTGCGCGCGGCCCGAGACGGTGCGAACGTCGCGATCATGGCGAAGACCGCGGAGCCGCATCCCAAGCTTCCCGGCACCATCTACACCGCTGCCGAGGAGATCGAAGCCGCCGGCGGCCAGGCGCTGCCCATTCTCGGCGACGTCCGCGACGACGATGTGGTGATTTCGGCGGTGGCTCAGACGGTCGAGAAGTTCGGCGGGATCGACATCGTGGTCAACAATGCCAGTGCCCTGAACCTCGCTCCCTCGGAATCGATTTCGATGAAGGCATACGACCTGATGCAGGACATCAATGCGCGGGGTGCCTTCTCGCTGTCCAAGTCTGCGATCGGTGCGCTCAAGGAGTCGGAAAATCCGCACATTCTGACGCTGTCACCGCCAATCACCTTGGACGCCAAGTGGTTCGACCAGACCACCACCGCGTACACGATTTCCAAGTTCTCCATGAGCCTGGTGGCAATTGGGTTGGCTGCCGAGCTGCGCAGCTACGGAATCGCGTCGAATGCGCTCTGGCCGCGTACCACTATCGACACCGCCGCCATCCGGAACATCCTCGGTGCGGAGCTGGTTGCCCGCTGTCGTTCTGCCGAGATCATGGCCGACGCCGCGCACGAGATCCTCACCAAACCCAGCCGTGAGGTCACCGGAAACTGCTTCATCGACGACGAGATACTCACCGAGTCGGGCGTCACCGACTTCTCGAAGTATCGCCAGTGCGCCGAAGAGGAGCTCGAACTCGACTTCTGGATGCAGCGGTCCTAGTAGTGCCAGGGGTAGGGCGACCAGTCGGGCTTGCGCTTTTCCAGGAATGAGTCGCGGCCCTCGACGGCCTCATCAGTCATGTAGGCCAATCGTGTTGCCTCCCCTGCGAATAGCTGCTGTCCGACCAGCCCGTCATCGGCGAGGTTGAAGGCGTACTTGAGCATCCGTTGTGCCTGAGGTGACTTTTCGTTGATGGTGTCAGCCCACTCCAGTGCGACCGTCTCCAGGTGTTCGTGGTCGACGACCTCGTTGACGGCGCCCATGCGATGCATCTGTTCGGCGGTGTACGGCCGGCCCAGGAAGAAGATTTCGCGGGCGAACTTCTGGCCAACCATCTTGGCCAGGTATGCGCTGCCGTAGCCGCCGTCGAAGCTGCCCACATCGGCGTCGGTCTGCTTGAAGCGGGCGTGTTCGCGGCTGGCCAATGTCAGGTCGCACACGACGTGCAGGCTGTGTCCACCGCCGGCGGCCCAGCCATTCACCAAGGCGATCACCACCTTTGGCATGAAGCGGATGAGTCGTTGTACCTCGAGGATGTGCAGACGGCCCGCACGACCGGGGTCGACAGTTTCCGCGGTCTCGCCCCCGGCGTACTGGTACCCGGTGCGGCCCCTGATCCGCTGATCGCCGCCGGAACAGAATGCCCAACCGCCGTCCTTGGGGCTGGGCCCGTTCCCGGTGAGTAGGACCGCGCCGACATCGGAGGTCATCCGCGCGTGATCGAGGGTGCGGTACAGCTCGTCGACGGTATGGGGGCGGAAGGCGTTGCGTACCTCGGGCCGGTCGAACGCGATCCGGACGGTTCCCCTTTTGACGCCCTGGTCGACGTGCCGGTGATAGGTGATATCGGTCAGGTCCTCGAATCCCGCGACCGGCTGCCAGCGCGTGGGGTCAAAGGGGTTAGCGGTCTGCCCGTCGTCCTGCGTCATGCCTCCGACTCTAGAGGCCGCTCGGTGTGCGGTCGGTCGAAGCTACCCGTGAACTACTGCGCCGCCGACGGTGCCGACGCGGATGCCGTCCATTGAGTGAAGGCGCCTGGCGGCGGTTGTTGGCACCACGACCACTTGCCGCCCTCTTTCCGGAACTGGTTCGACTTGGTCTGAGTCTGGGTAGCGGCTCCGCCGATGCTGTACGTCGCGGTGATATCGCCCGTGGCGGTGTCGCCGACGATTTTGATGTTGTCGATCGCGAACTTCTCGACCGTGGTGGACTCGCGGATTACCTGCAGTACCGTGGCCGCGTACGCGAACTGGTCGCGATTGACAATGGTCTTGACGAGGGCAGCGCGCTCACTTCCGCCGGCGCTCGGGAACCGTTGTGACACCTGGCTGGAAAGCGTGGAGGTGTCGCCGTACATCAGCGCCTCCTCGGAGCCCTTCCAGGAATTGATCGAGGGGACGAGGTTCTCGTCGGCGGTGCGACTGGACACCTGATAGCGCGGGCAGGTCAGCGCATTGGCGGCGAACAGGTCAAGACCGCCGAGGGCCTTCCCCATCTGCCCCGTCACGTCACGGATCTGATCCTGGTCAGTGGCCTGTATTGCTGCGGGCGTCGTCACGACGGTCTCCGTGGGCTTGGTGAGTGTTTGGTAGACGCTGCACCCGGACAACGCGGTGGCGAGGGTGGCGGCCAGGATCACCGAGCGCGCTGTCTTCTTGAAATACGCGGCACGCACCTGAGGCATCGTTGAGTACCTTCCCCGTGAGATATGTCAATGACCAGATCATTAGGCTGGCTTAAGAAATCCAACTCATGGGGATTCCGGTGTATTCCCGTCCGGCGCGACCAGATATCAGCGTTTCTTGATGGGGTGGCGGCTGAGGATCGAGATCCGGTTGAAGGTGTTGATCATGACGGCCGACCACACCAGCACCGACACCTGATCATCGGACAGATGCTCACGTGCGGCGGTGTACTGCTCGTCGGTGAGGTGCTCGTCGGTGACCTCCGTCACCGCTTCGGCGATCCGCAGGGCCGCGCGCTCCACATCGCTGAACAGCTCGGCCTCCTCCCACACGGGCAGCACGGCGATCCGCTGGGTGGACTCGCCCTCCTCCAGCGCCACCCGGGTGTGCAGGTCCAGGCAGAACAGGCATCGGTTGAGCTGGGATACCCGAATGTTCACCAGTTCCAATGTTATTCGCGAGAGTCCTGCCTCGGCGGCCCTGGCGCGAAGCTCGGCGGCGGTCTTGGTCAGGGCCTGGTAGACCGAGGGAGTCTGCTTGTCGATGTAGACGCGGCGCCCGGTCATCCCTGGCGTGCCTCGACCGCGGCCAGCGCCTCCCGGGTCACGGGGTCGACGATGTCGTCGAACTCGTGGTGCTTTCCGACGAACTTTTTGACGTATGGACATACCGGGATGATGCGTCGTCCGGCGTCCCGGGTGCGTGTCAGCGCGGACTGCACCAGCGTTCCGGCCAGGCCTCGTCCGCCGAACTTCTCGTCGATTTCGGTGTGGTAGAAGATCCGGACTTGTGTGCTGTCCAGCGATGTATCCAGGTACTCGGTGAATCCGGCGAGTTCACCGTCAGCGGTGATTTCGAAGCGGTGCGAATCGGGCGCGTCGGCAACCGTGGTTGTGGGTTCGGAATCGTCCATGCCCGCCAACTATGCCGCACGTCTCGTGAGTACGGACCATGATGGTCGCATGAGCAATACCGAGACCACGCCGACGGAAACCCGATGCGGTGTCGGCCCATGCCCCGTTGACGGAGAGGGGCATCCCGTCGTCGAAATACTCACTCCCCGTGAGGTTCCACTCGGAGGACCGCGGGCTATGACGGTATTGCGCACCCTTCCCCAGGCGCAGCGATCGCTGATCGGCGCCTGGTGCTTCGCGGACCATTACGGACCCGACGACATAACGCAGACCGGCGGGATGGATGTCGCGCCTCACCCGCATACCGGATTGCAAACGGTGAGCTGGTTGTTCACCGGAGAGATCGAGCATCGTGACAGCCACGGCGTACATGCGATGGTGCGACCGGGGGAGCTCAACCTGATGACGAGTGGCCGCGGCATCTGCCATTCCGAGGTGTCGACGGCTGAGACGAAGACTCTGCACGGTGTGCAGTTATGGGTCGCGTTGCCCGATAAATCCCGGGACGCAGCACGCGATTTCCAGCACTACGCACCCGAGGCGATCGTGATCGGCGGGGTCAGCCTGCGCGTGTTCCTGGGAACGTTGGCGGGGCAGGTATCGCCGGTGCGTACGGCGACTCCGTTACTTGGGGCGGAACTGCTATTGGAGCCGCGGAGCATGACGCGGTTCGATATCGATCCCGGATTTGAACACGGGCTACTGGTGGATACCGAGGCCATCGAGTTGTCAGGCACCAGGGTGTCTCGGGGTGAACTCGGCTACGTCGGTACCGGGGTGGAACAACTCACCGTCGTCAACCCCACCGATGCGCCGTCGCGAGCGATCCTGTTGGGCGGCAAGCCATTCGGCGAGCAGATCGTCATGTGGTGGAACTTCGTCGGCCGTGATCATGATGAGATAGCCGCCTTCCGAGAGGAATGGCAGGCAGAGTCCGAGCGTTTCGGCCGCGTCGAGGGATACCAGGGTGCGGTGGCGCGTCTTCCCGCACCGCCGTTGCCGACCGTCAGGATGGTTCCGCGCAGGAATGCCCCGACGGCCAACACCGCCCCACGATGATCTCGTATATCCGCAACACCGCCTGGATGGGCTTTCTGCGCCAATGGTGGACCGAGCCGGTTCCCACGGGCTGGTTGCGGGCGTTCCTGCACGCCCGCAAGCTCGATCGGACGGTCCGTAATCTCATCGGCGGGTATGCGTTGATCTTCGCCGCGATCTGTATCGCCCTCCAGTTCAGCGACACCGGGCCCCGAAGTACGACCGGCCGTGTCATCGTCGGTCTCTGTGCTGTCGGGGCGCTGGGTTGGGCGGTTCGGTGGGTGGTCGGGCCGTGGTTGAGCCTGCGTGAAGCGGTTTTCTTCGTAGCGTTCGCGGATATCGCCATCGCGGTGGCCTGCGGGCAGGACTCAAACGCTCTTGCCGGTCTCGTCGGGACGGTTCTGTTCACGCCCGTCGGTGCGTACGTGAGCTTCTTCCTGGGTAACCGGCTGCTGATAGCGCATGTGGCGTGGTGCGGCGCAGTGATCGTCCTGCTATCGGCACGTATGTTCGCCGAGGGTACGGTCGGCGCGGCGATGACCGCATTGGTCAAGGTGACCAGTTTGTTTTTGGTCGTGGTGCTGATACCCGCGGTCATCCAGTTCGGGATCGCGGTGGTGCGGTTGGATGCGCTTGCCGCGCAGCGGGACCCGCTCACGGGGCTGCTCAATCGTCGCGGCATCTTCGGCGAATGGCAGCGCCTGCACAGCGGGTTGTCCAGCGAGTATGGGTTGGAAGGTGACTTCGTTATCGCGGCAGCCATCGTCGATATCGACCGATTCAAGTCAATCAACGACCGGCACGGCCACGGCACGGGGGACCAGGTGCTTGTCGACCTGGCCGCATCGCTCGCCGCTGAGGCGACCCCGGGCACGATGGTGGGCCGCTCGGGCGGAGAGGAGTTCCTCGTGGTGACGGTTTGCCCCGCCGGGGCCGTCGCCGATTTCGCCACCCGCCTCAAGGAATCCGTCATGGCCTGCAGGCCGGCGGGTATTGTCGTGACCGCGAGTGTGGGTGTTGCCGCCCAACCGGTCGCGAGCGTCGCATCCGCTACCTCGCAGGGGGCGATCGACGCACTGAACGCCTGTGCCGATCGTGCCATGTACCAGGCAAAGCGCAACGGCGGCAACCAATCACGGATACTCCACCCGGACCGCGGCTCCGATGAAAACTATCTGTCGCAGTGGGGCGCATAGCGACTAGGGGTGCTCGGTAGACCCGTCTTCCAGGGGATCGAACCGGAACACCGCGGCTATCCCGGCGAGCGCCTCGAACTCATCAGGGGTGCCCTCCTTGACCAGCCCGGCGTTCCTGATGAAACCAACACCGGTGGGCACCTCGATCGGAAACGCGCGCAGCACCGGGCGTGAGTCCTCAGGGGACAGCTCGACAATGCCGACCCGCTGGGTGTGGCGCCCCTGCGTCAGTGTGCCCTCCTTGGCCTTGCGGGCGTTGGCAATCCAGGAAGAACCCGGCACACCTCCAACGGCATAGCGTCGGCCATCGAGTGTGAATGGAGTGATCGGGGTGGAACGCGGCTTGCCGGACTTGGCGCCGGGCACTGTCAGCACCAGCATGGGCAATTTGAGGCCCACCTTGTGCCCGCCGATGACGACCTTGTTGAAGTACTTGAGCCATTTGGGAACCGGCTTGATGTCAACTGACATGACATAAAGGTACGCCAACGTGAGGGGTATGGCTAGGGGGCCTTATCCGCCAGGATATCGCCCAGTAGCCGGTTGGCCTGCTCCTCGGCCACGACCGCATTGAGGCCCAGCTCGGATAGCTTTCGAGAGGTGTCGGTGTGGCCGGAGAGTATGGCTAGCAGGATGTGTTCGGTTCCAATGAAGTTGTGGCCCAAGCGAAGCGCGGTGCGTAAGGTTGCCTCCAGCGCTTCCTGAGCATCGCCGTCGAACTCCGCGGTGGGCAGCTTCGGGGCGACGGCCTCGTAATCGGGAGCCGGTCGGCCGGGGATTCCGAGTGTGTCTGTCGTTATCCCGGCATGGGAAACGATGAGTGCGGCAAGTCCTTTCGGGTCGCTCAGGGTGCCGGCGAGCAAGTGGGCAACGGTGATCGGAGTGCCATCGGCGAGGGCAAAACCTGCCGCAGCGACGACCGAACGCCGAGCCCGGTCGGTGAACCGGGAGAACATCCGCACGGACGGTACGTAGCGCTTCTGCGCGGCCTGCTTGGAGACGCCCATGCTGGAACCGATTTCGCTCCAGGAGGCGCCGGAGCGGCGTGCCTGGTCTACGAAATGCCCGATAAGGGCATCGGCGTGGTCGGACAGCCGTCCCGCTAGCAGCATCGCATCGGTGAGATGGTCCAGCGGGTTGCCGGCGGGGTGCATCTGGCGCACCCCGACGATGAGGGTGTCCAGCGAGATGGGAAACTCAACCATGCGTCAACCATAAGTTGACGATCTGGGGCTGTCAACCAAAAGTTGACCAGTTGATGAGGTAGTAGCCCGGAACATGCGACGATCGTGATGTGGACCTGCGCCGGATCTATGTCGTGACGCATCCGGAGTCGGATCATCATGTAGATCGGTTGGTCGGCGGCTGGTACGACTCTGCTTTGACACCGACGGGTTTGAATGCGGCCCGAGCGATAGCAGCGTCGCTGCGTGCGCGTATCCCCAACGGGAGCGGCGTGGAGGTGTACAGCTCGGATCTGATCCGTGCGGCGCATACCGCCGAGGCGATCGGTGACGCGTTGGGGGTCGCGCCGATTGTCGATACGCGGTTTCGTGAGAAGTCCTATGGCGAAGCTGGAGGCAGACCTCAAGAGTGGCTCGATCGGAGGTTCGTGCCGCCACCTGCGATGGGCGAACGGATGGCACACGATGAGGGGATCCCCGGTGCGGAGACCAAAATCGTTTTCGCGCAACGGATCTACGATGCCATGGGCACTGTCCTGGACAGCAGCTGCCGTCACCAGGTGATCGTGACGCATGGCGGTGCATTGACGTTCGCGGTGTCCGCGTGGATCAAGATGCCCATCGAGTCGGCGGACTACGTGTCATTCCGTGCGCCATCGGGGAGCATCAGCGTCCTCAGCGAGGACGATTTTTTCCACAACCGCGCGGTGGCCGAGCTGGGGAGCGTCAGTCACCTGGCTTCGCCTTAGCGTGCGACGATCGCAGCGTGGAGCTGCCCGCGCTGGATGACGTGCTCGACCGTATGCACGTCGTCGCGTTGCCCATGCGGGTGCGATTCCGTGGCATCACCACCCGTGAGGTGGTGCTGATCGACGGCCCGACGGGTTGGGGCGAGTTCGGCGCCTTCCCCGAGTACGAGGCGCCCGAAGCCTCCGCCTGGTTGGGGGCCGCCATCGAGGCCGCCTACGCCGAGCTACCCGCGCCGCGGCGTGTCCGGATTCCCGTCAACGCGACGGTGCCCGCGGTGGACGCCGCGTTGGTTCCCGAGATGCTGGCCAGGTTCCCCGGCGCTCGCACCGCCAAGGTCAAGGTGGCCGAACCGGGCCAGACCCTTGACGAGGACATTGCGCGTGTCGATGCGGTCCGTGCGCAGATCCCCACCGTGCGGGTGGACGCCAACGGCGGCTGGACCGTCGAACAAGCCGTCCACGCGCTGACTTCACTGACCCGAGACGGCGACCTCGAGTACGCCGAACAGCCCTGCGCCACGGTCGAGGAACTGGCCGAACTGCGTCGGCGTCTTCCGGATGTACCGATCGCAGCCGATGAAAGCATCAGGCGGGCAAGCGATCCGCTCCGCGTTGTGCGGGCACACGCGGCCGATATCGCGGTGCTCAAGGTGGCGCCCCTCGGCGGTGTGGCCGCGCTGCTGGGTATCGCGGAACGGATCGCCCTGCCCGTGGTGATCTCCAGTGCCCTGGACAGCGCGGTGGGTATTGGCATCGGTCTGCGCGCGGCGGCAGCGCTGCCGGTGCTGGAGCATGCGTGCGGACTGGGAACCGGAGGATTCTTCGTGGAGGACGTGGCCGACACCCCCGCCCCCGAGGACGGTTACCTCGCGGTGGCATCGTTCACGCCTGAGCCGGCCCGGCTCGCCGCGCTCGCCGCGCCCGCCGACCGGCGCGATTGGTGGCTGAGGAGAGTGGCCGACTGCTACCCGCTGTTGAACCGGTAGGTTCAACCAGCGTGCCTCTCGCGAATATCAACGGTGTCCAGATCAGCTACGACGAGCGTGGCCCCCTAGCGCTCGGTGCCTCGGGTGATCCGGTCGTCTTCATCTCCGGGCGAGGTGGCGCGGGCCGCAGCTGGCACCTGCATCAGGTACCGGCATTCCGCGCCGCGGGATATCGCACCATCACCTTCAACAACCGGGGGATACCACCGACCACCGAATGCGCGGATGGCTTCACTCTGGAGGACATGGTGGCCGACGCCGCGGCGCTCATCGAGCATCTCGGTGCCGCCCCCGCCCGGTTGGTCGGCTTCTCGATGGGCGCGCTCATCGCACAGGAGCTCACGCTCACCCGTCCCGACCTGGTGACCGCTGCGGTATTCATGGGGACCCGCGGCCGGGAAGATCTCACGCGGTCGTTCTTCCGCAAGGCCGAACTAGAACTTTCCGTCTCGGGTGTTGAGATACCGGCGTCGTACCAGGCGGCCATGCGATTGATGGCCAACTTTTCGCCCAAGACCCTCAACAACGACGCCGCCATCAAGGACTGGATCGACATGTTCACCCTGTGGCCTGAGCCTGCCTCGGGGGGTATCGACCACCAGCGCAGTGCCGTGCCCGGCCCCGACCGGCCCGGCGCCTACGCGGGAATCAGCGTTCCGTCGCTGGTGATCGGGTTCAGCGATGACATGACCTTGCCGCCTTACTTGGGCAAGGAAGTAGCCGACGCTATCCCCGGTGGCCGGTACGTCGAGATCGCCGACGCCGGGCATCTGGGCTTCATCGAACGCCCCGACGAGGTCAACCGCGTGATCCTCGAGTTCTTTGCGAGCACGTCGCGGGCGGTGTGACACCCTGATGGCATGAATCCGTCGACCGCACAGGCCCATGCCGTCGTCGACGAGCTCATCCGCGGCGGCGTCCGCGATGTGGTGCTGTGTCCCGGATCGCGCAATGCCCCGCTGGCCTTTGCATTGCACGACGCGGACAAGGCCGGGCGGCTGCGGCTGCACGTGCGGATCGACGAGCGCACCGCAGGCTTCTTGGCCGTCGGACTGGCGGCCGCCAGCCGCGCGCCGGTACCGGTCGCGATGACCTCGGGTACCGCGGTCGCCAACCTGGGCCCCGCGGTGGTGGAGTCCAACTACGCGCGCATTCCGCTGATCGTGTTGTCCGCCAACCGCCCCTACGAACTGTTGGGCACCGGCGCCAACCAGACCATGGAGCAGCTCGGCTACTTCGGCACTCAGGTTCGCGCCGCGATCAGCATCGGTCTGGCCGAGGAGGGTTCGGACAAGATCGAGGCGCAGAACGCGCATTGGCGCTCTGCGACCTGTCGAGTCTTGGCCGCAGCCAAGGGATCCCGCACCGCAAATGCCGGCCCCGTGCAATTCGATATCCCACTGCGGGAACCGCTCGTGCCCGACCGTGACGGGGGGTCGGCTCCCGCCGGGCGTCCCGGCGGGAGACCGTGGACGTACACCCCGGAGGTGACGTTCGACGAACCCGTCGAGATCGATCTGACCCCCGATACCGTGGTGATTGCGGGGCACGGTGCGGCCATGCACCCCAATCTGTCGAGGTTGCCGACGGTGGCTGAACCGACTGCGCCGCAACCCGATAACCCGGTGCATCCGCTGGCGCTCGCACTGCTGCACCCACAACAGGTGATCATGCTGGGACGCCCGACCCTGCATCGGCAGGTGTCGTCCATATTGGCGGACAGCCGGATTCCGGTGTACGCGTTGACCACCGGCCCGCGCTGGCCCGACGTGTCCGGCAACTCGCTGGCCACCGGGACGCGGGCGGTGACATCCGGTAACCCGGATGCCGCATGGCTGCAACGGTGCGCGCATGCGCACCAGAAGGCACTCGACGCGGTGCAAGGGCAGCTGGACACCCATCCACTGACCACGGGTCTGCACGTGGCGGCCAGGGTCTGCGGGTCATTGCGCGACGGCGACCAACTGGTGCTCGGCGCATCCAACCCGGTGCGCGATGCCGCGCTCGTCCCTTGGGGGGCCAAAGATGTTCACGTGCGCTCGAATCGGGGAGTGGCCGGTATCGACGGAACGGTATCCACCGCCATCGGTGCGGCGCTCGCGCACCCGGGTGGCCGCACCATCGCATTGATCGGCGATCTCACCTTTGTGCACGACAGCTCGGGCCTGCTGATCGGCCCGACCGAACCGCACCCGGAAGATCTGACCATCGTTGTCTCAAACGACAACGGCGGCGGCATCTTCGAGCTGCTGGAGCAGGGAGACCCGCGATTTCGCGACGTCTCCTCGCGTGTCTTCGGCACCCCGCACGACGTGGATATCGCGGCCCTCTGCCGCGCCTACCATGTGGATTCGCGGTCCATCTCGATTGAGGAGCTCGGCCCGGCATTGGACGAACCAGCCGGGGGCATCAGGGTTCTGGAGGTCAAGGCCGACCGTTCCACCCTGCGCGAGCTACACGCCGCCATCAGGGCGGCCCTGTGAACCGGCGCTCCCGCGTCATCAGGAGAGTCCGGATCGGAGTGTGGGTTCTGGCCGGACTGCTGACTCTGCAGTCGCTGCTGCTCATCGTGGGGGCCTGGCGTAACGACAAGGCCATCGAACGAGATATGGGCGTCGCGCTGGCCGAGGTGCTCAGCGCGGGGCCGCGCCGTTCCACGATCGAGTTCGTCACACCCGAACGGGTCACGTACCGACCGGAATTGGGAGTGCTCTATCCGTCGGAGCTCAGCCCGGGCATGCGCATCTATGTCGAGTACGACAAATCCAACCCGGATTTGGTTCGCGTACAAGGACGTAACGCGTCACTGTCGATTGTCCCCGGTGGGTCCATCATCGTCGTGGTGTGGGCAGTCGCCGGGGCGGCGCTGTTAGGCCTCGCCTGGATCCAGCGCCGAGGTCCGGCTCCTATTCACGCTTAAATTTGCGCGACGTATGCCTGGGGGCAACCTAACTGCCAGGTGACGCTGACATGCTGTCCACGTGCGCATCGCGATCGTCGCCGAGTCGTTCTTGCCGAACGTCAACGGAGTCTCCAACTCGGTGCTGCGGGTGCTGGAGCACCTCGGCCGCACCGGGCATGAGGGCATCGTCATCGCGCCCGACACCCCGCGCGGGCAGGCGCCCGCCGCCGTTGAACATGACGGGGTGCCCGTCCACCGGGTTCCCGCGATCATGTTCCCCAAGGTGAGCACCCTGCCGCTAGGAGTGCCGCAGCCGCGGATGGTGCGTATTCTTCGCGATTTCGCCCCCGATGTGGTGCACCTGGCCTCGCCGTTCGTCTTGGGATACGGCGGCCTGCGCGCCGCGCAGCATCTCGATATCCCCACGGTCGCCGTCTATCAGACCGATGTGGCCGGGTTCGCCGACAGCTATGGCGCCGGGTTCGCCGCGCGCGCGGCCTGGCGTTGGACCAGGCACCTACACGGACGCGCCGACCGCACCTTGGCCCCGTCCACCTCGGCGATGGAAGACCTTGCCGCGCACGGTGTCCCGCGGGTGTTTCGGTGGTCTCGCGGTGTCGACATCGAACGCTTCGCACCGTCGGCGCGTGACGAGGATCTGCGCCGCTCCTGGTCGCCAGAGGGCAAGCCGATTATCGGATTCGTCGGGCGGCTTGCTCCCGAAAAGCATGTGGAGCGACTGGCGGTACTGGCCGAGCGCGACGACCTACAGCTCGTCATCGTGGGCGGTGGGGTAGGGCGGGACGCACTCGAAAAGCTGATGCCCACAGCGATTTTCACCGGTGAGCTGTCCGGGTCCGCACTGTCGCGGGCGTACGCCAGCCTCGATGTCTTCATCCATCCGGGCGAGCACGAGACGTTCTGCCAGGCAGTGCAGGAGGCGCTGGCCAGCGGGGTTCCCGCCATCGCGCCGGATGCCGGCGGGCCGCGCGACCTCGTGATCCCGGGTCGTAACGGAATGCTGCTGCCGGTAGCCGATTTCGAGGCGCGGCTGGGCATGGCGGTGGATCACCTGGTGCAGCCCGCGACCCGCAGCCGATTTTCGGCGGCCGCGCGCAGGGGAGTGTTGGCGCGCACGTGGCCTGCCATCTGCGATGAGCTGCTGGAGCACTATGCCGCCGCGGCGGGCACCACGCTCGGTCGCGGCATCATGACGGCCTGAAGCTTAGGACGTGACGCGCCGCCACCGAGACCTGTGCCGACGATAAACAACGGCAAGTTGCGTTGTCACGCCGATACTTTGTTCGATCCTGCGCCATTGCCTGCTTCCCGCGCGGGGCGGCTCGAGACCCGGATGGGCCACCAGAACCACCGGCCCAGGAGGGTCGCGATGGAGGGGATGACAAGCGAGCGGACCACGAGCGTATCGAGCAGGAGCCCGACGCCGACGGTGGTGCCGATCTGCGCGAGGGTGCTGGAGTAGCCGGCGATCAACGCGAACATTGTGAAACCGAATATCAGGCCCGCCGTGGTGACCACGCTGCCGGTGCCCACCATGGCGCGGACGATCCCGGTTTTGATTCCGGCGCCGATCTCTTCTTTGAACCGGGCGACGAGCAGCAGGTTGTAATCGGCCCCGACCGCGACGAGAAAGATGAAGGAACACGGTGCGACAGCCCAGTGCAAGGGCAGACCGATGCCGTACTGCCAAATGGCGACGCTGAGTCCCCACGCGGAAAGAAAAGACAGTCCAACGGTGCCGACGACGGCGACCGCGGCGACAAAGCTGCGCAACAAAAGCAGCACGACGCAGAACACGAATGCGAACGCCGCGACGGCGCTGGTGAGGAAGTCCTCCTTGGCGAAGGCGGCGATATTGAGCAGTGTGCCCCCGGCTCCTCCGATGCTCACCGTGCTCCCGCCGAGCGAGGTGCCCTTGAGTGCCGACTTGGCCGCGGGGATGATCTTTGCGCTGTAGTCCATGCTCTCTTGGCTGAAGGAGTTCACATCGCCCATGACGAGCATTCGGGTGATCTTGCCGTCCGGAGAGAAGAAGACGGAGAGCGCGGATTGGAACAACGGGGATTCGAAGGCCTGGCTCGGAAGGAAGAAGTACCCGCCGGGGTCTCCCTTCATGTAGGTGTCGGCAATCTCTCGCAGGAATGCCGTCACCTCGTTCATCTGCACCAGTAGCGAATCGGCCATGCCGCGGATCGGAGCGAGTGTCTGCTTGGCGTCGTTGAGAAAACCGTCCAGCATCTGGACCTGATTAACCAATCTCGGCAACGACTGCGTGGCGACCTGGGAGGCGTCCACCATGTCCTCGAACTTGCGTGCGCCGGCCTGGTTGAGTCCATCGAGAACGGTGAGTCCGGTAAGCGCCGCGTTGCAGGGCAGCACCTCCCTGCAGTCGGGGACCATGTCGACGAGCTGTCCTGCTGCATCGATTCCGCCCGCGGCGACCGGCTTTATCTGGCTATGCATCGCCTTCGCCATTTTCAATAGCTCGACGAGGCGTTTTCGGGTGGCCTGCACACCGCCGCCGGGCAGTTCGGCAGCGCGCTGGACGACCTGGAGATCGTTGAGGACCTCCTTGACACCGACCGAGAGCTGATCGATCTCACCGGTGATCTTGGCGATGCCGTTGAGCTGAGTGCTGACCATCTCGGCTATCTGCGCCATCCGTTCGCCGATGTATCCGCCTTGATAAGTCAGGGTTCCTTGTGGCAGCGGCGAGATGAGCGGGCGCGTAATACCTTGTACCGCTTGGACTCCCTCCACGGAGTAGACGGAACTCGTCAGCTTCGCGAGTGCGATCAAGTCCGCTGAGTTGCGCATGTCGTGATCGGACTCGACGAAGAGCAGGTTCGGATTGAGCATATTCGGCGGCAGGTGCCGATCCGCGGCATCGAGACCCAGATTTGCCTCGGTGTTGGCCGGTTGGGCCGCGCGTTCGTTATAGCTGATGACGTACGTCGGCAGGACGAGAATCGCGAGTGCGAGCACGGCAAGGCTGCCGGCGAGCACCGGGCCGGGCCAGCGGACGACGTGGGTGGCGATGCGCCTCCAGCGCCTGACGGCTCGCTCTCCGCGCGGCTCGTAGAGTCCGAGCCTGCATCCGATCGCCAATAGTGCGGGGCCGAGGGTCAGCGCCGCGGCAAGAGCGGTGAGGATGCCGATGGTGCACGGCAGACCGGAGGTGGAAAAGGCGGCGAGTCTGGTGAGCGTCATGCACGCGGTCGCGCCCGCCACGGTCAGTCCAGAGGCGAAGATGATGCGTTGCACGCTGAACAGCGCGGTGTAATACGCCGTGGTCGGGTCCTCACCCGCTCGTCTGGCCTCCTGATATCTGCCGAGCAGGAAGATGCCGTAGTCCGTCCCCGCGCCTAGGACGATGCCGGCCAGCAAGCTCGAAGCGAAGATGGAGATACCGATGATCTCGTGCTGGCCGAGAAGGGCGACTATCGGCCGGGCGGTCACCAAGGCGACCGCCACGACGAGCAGCGGCATCGCAGCGGTGAACAGCGAGCGGTAGGTCAAAGACATGATGATGGTGATGCAGATGGCGCACGCGAAGATGATCGGCAGGATCGAGCGGTTGATGGCGAGCAGTTCGTCGTTGACGACGGCGGACGGACCCGTCACGTAGATCTTGACTCCCGCGGGGGGCGGGTAAGCCTTGACGATGTCGCGCACGGCTTGAGTGGATTCCATGGCCAACGCGGTGCCCATGTTGCCGCCCAGGTTGAGGTAGCTGAAGGAGGCCTTCCGATCCTGGCTTTCGAACGCCGGCGCGAATGAGGGGTCGGACCACAGGTCGATCGTCGTGATGACGTGCTTCTTGTCCGCCTTGAACTTCTCCATCAGGCGCGCGTAATAGCTGTGCATCTCCGCGCCGAACGGATGCTCGCCCTCGGCCAGCACCGCGACGAAGTTGTTCGTGCCGCCGTTGCCGAAATACTTGCCCATGTTGGAGAGCGCCTGCACCGAGGAGGCCTCGTCGGGCAGGAAGGACAAAGCGTGCCCTTCGATCACCTTCTCAAGCTGGGGGCCTGCGGCATTGAGCCCGCACGCGAGTAGCACCCACAGCACAACGATGGGTATGGAGAGCCCGTACAACAGCCTCGCGTACAGGGGCCTGCGCTGCTCGGCGCGAGCGTAAGTCTCCCGACGGAAAGGCACAGTGAACTCGCCGCGCACTCGGCCACCGAATGCTCGCGATCGGGCGGCGAACCCGGCACGTGCCTCAGGTGTGCCGGGAGCCGTTATCGGGCCGGTGTCTGCTTCGGCCTCGTCCCGGGTCATGCGACCTGCACCTTGCAGCTCGCGATGCCTCCGGTGGCGGTCGCGACTTGTTCGTCGCGGACCTGCCCGTTGACAGTGATCCGGCAACCGACACCGGAGGCATTGGACTGTACGACCATGCTGGTCACGAGGGACGGCTCCACGGTGCGCAGTGCCTCCTGCCAAGGCAGGACCGTGCCGACGTTCTGGTTGTGGCCGTTGTCGTCAAGATAGGACACCGTCGCCGGAGTCCCATCCGGCCCGATGGCCTCGTACTGGATGGTCCGTTCGGTGAGACTGCCCAGCGCGGGGAGGCGGCTCACGGTCCCCACCGCCTCGTCCGGGATCTCGCTCCAGCGCAGTTTGAGGATGAATGCGGCCGCGACAGTAAGCACAGCCAGCACAACAAGGTACACCCAGACTTTCCTCATAGAGCTACCTTCGAGAGGAGCGAGAAAGTCATCTGAAACACCCTTCGTATCGCCAATCAGACGGGTACAGTGCGAACTCCACGGAATTAGACGACAGGCACGGCATCTTTAGTGGTCAAGATGATTCCAGAAGAGTTCGAATGTCTCCCTATTTCGGCGAAAGTTCCATTAATCTCCAGATAGTTCGTTAACGAGGAGAGGGCAGCGCATTGGTCGCAGTGGCTATCATCGGTATCGGATGCAAATTTCCCGGGGGAATTGACGACGCGGACAGTTTCTGGGAATTCGCGTTACTCAAAGGTGACGCTGTTGCCGATATTCCAAAGGACCGCTGGGACGCGGACAAGTATTACGATCCCGACCCCGACACTCCGGGCCGGATGTACACGCGGCGGGGCAGCTTCCTCACTCAGGGATTCCGCCGATTCGACGCGGACTTCTTCGGGATCTCACACCGCGAGGCTGCCGTCCTGGACCCACAACAGAGGCTTCTTCTCGAGACCACCTGGGAGGCGCTCGACGATGCGGGCATCGCCGGGCAGGCGTTGGGCGGCAACGTGGGGACGTTCATCGGCGGCTTCATGAACGACAACATGATCAGCCGGGGGCTCGCCCGGAACCTCGAGAAGATCAATAACTTCGCCGCCTTCAGCGCGTCCCAGACTTTGCTCTCCAACCGCATCGCCCACGCGCTCGACTTGTGGGGGCCGAGCATGACCGTGGACACGGCGTGCTCTTCCTCGCTCGTCACGACGCACCTCGCGGTACGGGCGGTCGCGGGCGGCGAATGCGACGTGGCGCTCGCCGGTGGGGTGAACGTCATGTTCCAGCCGGAAACGTTCATCACCATGTGTAAGGGCAGATTTCTGGCCGCGGATGGCCGTAGCAAGTCGTTCGACGCTGCCGCCGATGGCTACGGCCGGGGTGAGGGCGTTGGCATCGTCGTGCTCAAGAACCTCGAGCAGGCGCAGCGCGATGGTGACCGTATATATGCGGTGATTCGCGGCAGCGGGGTCAATCAGGACGGCAGAACGATAGCGCTGCCCGTGCCGAATCCGGTGTCGCAGCAGCGGCTCGCGGATCGGGTGCTCAGGGAGGCGGGTATCGACCCGGCCCTTGTCGGATATATCGAGGCGCACGGCACGGGCACGAGCGTCGGAGATCCGCTGGAGGCGGAGGCGTTGGGCCATTCGTACGGTCAGGCGGCCGGCCGTACCGAGCCCCTGGTGATCGGCTCGGTGAAGAACAACTTCGGGCACACCGAGGCCGCGGCGGGTGTCGCGGGCCTGATCAAGGCCGCGCTCACCGTGCAGCGCCGGACCATTTTGCCGCAGGTCGTTCTCGACAAGCTGAACCCTGCGATTCCATTCGATGAGCTCCAAATTCGGATCCCGACAGAGGTCGAAAAGTACCCCGGCTTGGGTGCACCGGCGTACGCCGCAGTGAACAGCTTCGGCTACGGCGGGACCAACGCGCACGTCATCGTCGAGGAGCCCCCCGCACCCGTAGCCGCCGCGGCTCCCGCCCGTGACAGCATCCGGATCTTCCCGGTCTCCGCGCGCAGCGGTGCCGCGCTGCACGAGGTCGCCGGGAGTTACGCCGAGCTCCTGCGCTCCGAAGAGGGCACCGCGGGCACAGCGGGCACAGTCTCAGACGAGGCCGGTGTCTCCGATGAGTACGTGCAACGACTGAAGACCGCGGTCACCGGGCGCCGGGCGCAGCATTACCTCCGTAAGGGCTTCATCTACCGTGACGGGGATGACCTCCTTGCGCAGCTGAATTCCTATGCCGAGAGCGACGAAGCGGCACCGGCGCGTGCCCTGGTCGAGGGGATCTCCGATCCGGTGTTCGTCTTCAGCGGCATGGGGCCGCAGTGGTGGGGGATGGCGCGCGGTTTGTTGGAGCGCCCCGGCGCCTTCCGCGAGGCCGCCGCCGAGATCGACGCGGTGTTCCAGGAGGTCTCGGGCTGGTCGGTGATCGCGGAGCTACTGCGATCTGAGGGAGACTCTCGAGTCAGCCGTACCGAGATCGCCCAGCCGGCGAACTTCCTGGTCCAGGCGGCACTCGCGAAGCACCTCGAACAGTTCGGGATCCGGCCCACGGCAGTAATGGGACACAGTGTCGGTGAGGTCGCCGCAGCGTATGTGGGCGGCGCATTGTCCCTACGGGACGCCGCCACCGTCTCATTTCACCGCTCCCGTCTGCAGGCAAAGACAGCGGGGTCCGGCGGCATGCTCGCGGTCGGTCTCGACGCGGAGGAAGCCCTGCGCCGCATCGCACGTTTCGGTGGCTCGGTATGTGTTGCGGCGATCAACAGTGCATCGGCGACGACGCTGTCCGGCGACTCGAAGGCCCTGCAGATACTGCACGATGAGCTTGCCGAAGATGGGGTCTTCGCCCGGATGCTGCACGTGGAGGTTCCGTATCACAGTCAGCTCATGGACCCCATCCTTGATGAGCTCGCGACTGCGCTGGCCGGGCTGGCTCCACGCCCAACGGACATCCCGCTGTACTCGACGGTCACCGGCGAGAAGATCGACAGCGAGGCGTTTGCGGATCCCGCCTACTGGCTGAAGAACGTGCGCGAAAGCGTCTTGTTCGCGAAGACAGTGGACACGCTCATCGCAGATCGGTACCGGGTGTTTCTCGAGCTTGGGCCGCACCCGGTGCTTCTCGGGAACATGCGTGAAAGCTTTGTGCGCCACAGCGTCTCCGCCGCCGCGGTCCAGACGCTGCACCGCGATCAGGATGACGAGCAGTCGGTGCTGCAGGCCGTCACCGACTTGTACGCATTGGGCGCAATCGACGCCCCTGGTGAGGCGGACCTCTACGCGAACGGCTTGATCCCGCATATGGACCTGCCGAAGTACCCGTGGTCGCAAGAAGAACTGTGGGAGGAAGACCCCCTCACGCTGCGGGCGCGCTATGGGGACGCGGATCGCTTCGCCCTTCTCGGCGACCGGGCGGAGGGGCTGACACCGCAATGGGAGGTCACCCTGGCTGCCGCCAACCTGCCCTGGCTGCCCGATCACACGGTCCTCGGTTCGGTTGTGCTGCCCGGAACCGCATATCTCGATGCCGCATTGTCCGCTGTGCGGCAACGCTCCGGCCGGGGCCAGGCCGGACTGGACTCGGTTGTCTTCGCGGTGCCGTTGGTCGTCGCCGAACACGACGCGCCGATCACTCGCCTCACCGTGGACGAGCCCACCAAGCGATTCACCTTCAACGGCCGTTCCGCGCATACCCAGCTGTGGACCGCGCACGCCAACGGCAGACTGGTCGAGGCGAATCTGGGGACATTGCGGATCGACGTTCCGATACGGTCCGAGCACGACAGGATCTTCGACGGTGTAGACGTCTATAAGGGGCTGGCCGCGGTCGGACTGTCCTATGGTCCCGCCTTTCAGCGAATCCAGAGCGTGCGGATCGGCTCGGCCGGCTGCGTGGCGCAGCTGGCGAGCCCGCTGAGCCGCAGCGCCGGCGACATTGCGTCCGAGTCGGGGGTCACACCCAGGCACGCTGTCCATCCCGCACTCGCTGACGCGGCCCTGCAGTGCATCGCGGTCCTCTTGGCAGCGCGTCCGGAGCTGGACATACCTCCGACGGCGCATATCCCGGCTTCGGTCGACAGGGTGCGGCTGTACGGCGAGGTTCCCGAGGACCCGATCGCGGTGGTCGAGATCACCAGCACGCTGCCGCTGCGGGCGAACGCCTATCTCGCTTCGCAGGATGGCGAAGTCGCGCTGGCTATGACCGGAGTGACGCTGCGACCGGTGGGAGCCGCATCTGACCCGCTGGCCGAGCTTGATCAGTACTTCTACGAGCCTCGTTGGGAGCCTCTGGAGGAGGAAACGGAGGGGCCAGAAGGACAACGCGCGCCTGTGCCCGCTGCCTCGGTGTCCGCGGCCCATCCGGCGAACGCGGTCGTCGAGATCGGGGATGTATCTGCCGCTGTCGCTGAGGGCGCCCGCCGCGCGGCCCGCGCCGGTGCCGCAGTCCTGAACGCCGAAGCCGAGCAGGCAACAGATCTCGCCGAGACGTTCGCGGCAGCGTTGCACACAGACACGTTCTTGCGTGTCCTGGTGACCGTCGGCTCCGGGAAGTCCTCGGTTGAGAACCTCCACCAACTTGTCACGGTCGCGCAGGCATTGCGGACGGTCTTGGAGGCCGAGACCGAGCGCGGCGTCGTGAATCCGGACGTGCAGGTTGTCGTCGTGAGCAACCGAGCCTTCCTCGCGCCCGGCGACCAGCTCAGAGAACATGGCCTGGTCCTCGACCAGGCCGCGCTCGTGGGGGCACGCCGTGTGTTGGCGAACGAGCAGCACCCCGCCAAATGGTCTCTGGTGGACCTGCCTGATTCAGTCACGGCCGACGAGGTGGCCGCAGAGATCAGCGCGATGAATCGAGCGGAAGAAGTCGCGGTACGCGCAGGGGAGCGGTGGACCCAGCGGATGCGCCGGTCACTGTCCGAACTCGTCGCGCCATGGGAAGAACCATTCGAGCCCACGGATTCGGAGGTGGCCTACGAGGTACAGATCCCGGATACGCGGACGCTCAAGGACATCGCGCTCCGAGCATGCGATCGCGTCGAGCCGGGACCTCGACAAGTGGAGGTCCGCGTCGAGACCGTCGGACTCAACTACAAGGACCCGCTGAAGGTCCTCGGAATCCTGACAGAGCGCGAGCTCGGCGAGACATATTTCAAGCTGGAGCCCGGTATGGAGGGTTTCGGCGTCGTCACGCGGGTGGGCTCCGCGGTCAACGAGCTCCGGATCGGCGAAAGCATCGCGGTCGCGGAGCGGGGTCTCCTGCGCCGCTACCTGACCTTCGACCTCGACGGTGGCGCGGCTTGGGAGCGGATAGAAGAAGAGCATCTCCAGCGTGAGGACTTCGATCCGCTCGCGGTGGGTTCCGGTGTCCCGTTCTTCACGGCGGGCTATGCCTTCTACAAGCTCGCCGATCTGCAGCCCGGCGAGACGGTCCTTATCCACGGCGCGGCGGGCGGCATGGGAATGGGCGCGGTGCAGATCGCGGTCAACATGGGCGCGGTCGTGTACGCGACGGCCGGTAGCGAGGAGCGCCGGCGTGCGGCGCTGGAGCTCGGCGCTGCCGCGGCCTTCGACTCGCGGTCGGTCGGGTTCGTCGACGACATACTGAGAGTGACGCAGGGACGTGGAGTAGACGTCATCTACAACTCGCTGCCCGGCGAGATGATCGCCCAGAACTTTGCGGTCGCCGGAGAGTTCTGCCGGATTATCGAAATCGGGAAGGCGGATATCTACTTCGGCGGAGCGATGGATCTCAAGCCGTTCAGCGGCAACCTGTCGTTCCACGCGATCGACATGGACCGCATGCTGCGGTTGCGTCCGGAAACATTCCGCGAGCTCCGGCGCGAGTGCACCGAGATGCTCACCTCGGGCAAGCTCACCCCGCTCCCGTTCACGAGGTTCCCGATCGAAGAGGTCGTGGGGGCGTTCGAGGCGGTGTTCCGGGCGGCGCACATGGGCCGGATCGTGCTGGATCTGCGCGATCAGACACCCAAGCTGCTGCCCCGCAAGCCAGATCCGGCTCCGGTGCGTCCCGGCCACTCCTACCTCATCAGCGGTGGATTCGGCGGATTCGGATTGGCCACTGCGCGCTCGCTGGCCAGGGCCGGGGCGACCCATCTCATCCTTGCGGGCCGCAGCGGCGCCACGACGGAGGTAGCGCGGGCGCAGATCGAGGCGCTGCGGGCCGCCGACGTCGACGTCTGGGAAGAGCGGATCGATATCAGCGACTACGACCAGGTCTCGGATCTGATCGGGAAGGTGGAAGCCTCAGGGCATCCACTGCGCGGCGTGTTCCATGCCGCCGCGGTGGCTCATGACGAGGTGGTCGCGGATATCAGCGCGGAGTCGCTGTACAAGGTTTTCGGGCCGAAGGTCGACGGTGCGCTGAACCTCGACAGGGCCACGCGCGAGCACAATGTGCCACTCGATCACTTCGTGCTGTACTCCTCCATCAGTGGCCTCATCGGCATTGTTCCGCAGCTGACGTATGCGGCGGCGAACAGCATGTTGGACGGCCTCGCTCAGTCGCGGCACGCGGCCGGGCTGCCCGCCCTGTCGGTGAGCTGGGGTGCGATGAGCGGTGGTGGCATGGCCGAGATAGAGGCCATCGTGAAGTTCCTCGACTCGGTCGGGTTGCGCCGCCTCAACATGGATCTCGGGGCGACGCTCATGCACGAGTGTTCCCGTTTCCAGCTTCCGCATGTCGCCATCGCGGGCGTCGATTGGGGGGTCCTGCGCACTCCGCTGCCCTCGACCGCCAAGAGCACACGTTTCGCGCATCTATCCGCAGAAGCTGCCGCAGTGTCGAACGAACAGGCCGCCTTCCGTGCGACGGTGTTGGCGCTGCCGGAGGAGGAGCGCGGCCCGATGGTCACCAAAGAGCTGGCCAAGGAGCTCGCCAATGTCCTCAAGGTCGACGTGGAGAGCATCGACCCCACCGGGCCGATCGCCGACCTGGGGATCGACTCCCTCATGGCGGTGGAGTTCGCCGCCCGCGCTGGCAAACAATTGAACATCCAGATAAGTGCCTTCCAGTTCACCCCGGACCTCACTCTCGAGGCGGTCGGTGCCCGAGTCGCACTACTCATTGCTCAAGGGGTCGGCGATCCCGAGCACGACGCGATATAGAGGATCTGAGTGACTGTTCCGTCTCCGCTTGAGTGCTGGTGGTGGCCCAGGGCCTATCAGCCGTCATTGCCCACCGTGCTGTTTTTCCCCGGCGCGGGGGCCAACCACGCCGGCGAGCAACACCTTGTCCCGTTCCTGGCGGGGGTGAACTTCGGGGTGTGGCGGATGCCGGGGCGCAGCACCCGGTCGAAGGAGCCGTCACCGGAGAATCTGCGCGCGCTCGCGGAGGACTGCGCGTCGGCGGTCATCGGACTCGGTTGCCGTCGGCCGGTCATCGCTGGGAAGAGTTTCGGCGGATTGTTCGGATACGCGGTGTGCCAGGCATTGGAGTCACGCGACTTCGCAGTGGGCCGGTTTGTTCCGGTGGTGAGTGGGCATCCGTCCCTTTGGCGAATGGACGCCGTCTACGCCAAGACCCGGGGCCACGACCCGAAGCAACACGCGCTCTGGAGGCTCACCAATGACGAGCAGCGCGGCGCCTGGCCGCCGCAGAAGATAGCGGATGAGTCGCTGCTGGAGCAGGCGCGTCTCAATGCGGTGACCGATTTCAGTCTTGGCCTGCAATCGATCTCGCGCCGCCGGATCAAGACTGCGATCACTGAGGTGAGTGCGAAGGACGACCAGGTGCTGCCGAGGTTCGCGCCGCCACGCCGATGGGCTCCGTACACGAAGGGGGATTTCACGAGCATTCTCGTGAAGGGCGGGCACTACTTCTACTGGTCGAATCCGCAGGCCTTGGCGACCATCTTGACGAACGAAGCAGAATTCGCCCTCAGCGGCTCCTACTCCTAGCCGCTGAGGTTGCCCCCTGATTAGGGGTTATCGCGCTGGCAGTCCGGGCCTGTGTACTGCCAGTTCGGGTTGCTTGAGTACTCGCAGCCAGGGCCGACGTACTTCCAGTTCGGGGCCGGGGCAGGTAGACGCCCGCCTTCGCCACGCCAGTCGCGGCCTCCGTACCGCCAGCCCCAGTTGTCGAACCAACTGTCGGGGTTGACGCAGCCGTCGACGGTTCCCGGTCCCCAGGGGGGCGGGGGAGATGGGTACGGTCCGTTGAAGCACACATCCGCGGGGGCGGGTGTCGGCTGCGCCGACGCTATCCCGGCGTTCATTACGGCGACCGGAGCGGCGATAAAGCCCGCCGCCAACACGGCCTGTCCAACCATGATGATCTTGTTCATGGGACAACCTCCGACGTTGGATGCTGCTGTGATTCCGCAAGATTAGCGCACTACATACCCGTTTTCCTTGAATTTCGGTAATTGCGCTAATCGGCATAACGTCGTACGAACCGACGTATATCGAGCCTCCAATATGTCGGAGATCAGCGGTCCGCTGACGGGACGGGCGTACCAATTTTTCGCCTTCGCTATCCGCGTCGAATCAATGGTGTTGGCTCCGCTGCCGCAATGGTCATGACACCCCGGCCGTGATCGTGAATGAATGAGCGGCAGATTGCCTCTAGTGCCAACCGCATCGCGGCGACGCCGACTACCATCACGCCTCGTGAACGCCATATCCAAGACAGCCTTCATCTGCTGCGGCATCCGCGCTGAAGATGCGAAGTCGCGGGGCCCGATCTGCGCAGACACCTATGCCGAAGATTTCATGACCGACGAAGGCAGATCCATTTGGCAGCGCTTCGCCAGTAGCGCTCGTGGCAGTGCTATCAACGTGGCGCGAGCGCGCATGGTTCAGGACGAGATCAGCAGACACATTAAGCAGAACAAAGACCTGCAAATCGTCAATATCGGCGCGGGCTTCGACAGTCGTGCCTACAGGCTGGCAGGCGGGCGGTGGTTTGAGTTCGATGAGCCCGCCATCATCGAGCATAAGAACGATCGCCTACCTGCCCGTCTCTGTCCAAATCCGTTGCAACGCATTGCGGTTGACTTCGAGGCTGGCGAGCTGGCGGCCGCATTGCGCCAGTGTGACCGCCAAGCCGAAACTGTCGTGGTTATTGAGGGTGTCTTCCAGTATCTCGATAAGGCGCAGATTCTCGGCCTGCTCGATACGCTGTCCGAGGGATTTCCCCGGCATACGTTGATCTGCGACTTGATGACCAAGACCTTCTTCGACAGATACATAGGGAAGAAGCACGACCAGATACGCGCCCTTGGTAGTGAGTTCAAGTTCTTCGAGGCAAAGCCCGAGCAGCTTTTCCTCAACCATGGTTATGCGCGGCAACACAAGCCACGTTCGATCGTGGGCCAAGCGCGCGACTTCAAGGCCATCTTCGTGCCGGCCATACTGTTCCACACCGCGCTGATGAGCCTCCGCGACGGATACCGCATACACAACTTCAGCAGATCGTAGTTTCGACGACCTGGGATCGGTAACCATCGATCCTCGGGGCCAGTCACGCCAGGTCGGTGTCGAAATGTACTCCCCTGTACCGTCACGGTATGAACCGCGCCACCCTGCAAAAGGACCCGCACGAGGTCGCGTCGATGTTCGACGGGGTGGCCCGCCGGTACGACATCACCAACACCGTGCTGTCCTTCGGCCAGGATCGCTTCTGGCGCCGCGCCACCCGCGAGTCGCTGAAGCTCAAGCCCGGAGACAAGGTGCTCGATATTGCCGCCGGGACAGCGGTATCGACGGTCGAGCTCACCCAATCCGGAGCATGGTGTGTGGCGGCGGATTTCTCGGTCGGCATGCTCAAGGCGGGTGCGCATCGCAATGTGCCGAAGGTTGCCGGGGATGCGACGCGGTTACCGTTCGCGGATCACTCGTTTGACGCGGTGACCATCAGCTTCGGGCTGCGCAATGTCGTCGATCACGTCGAAGGATTGCGAGAGATGGCCCGCGTCACCAAACCCGGTGGCCGCCTTGCGGTATGCGAATTCTCGACACCCGTCTACCGGCCCTTCCGCACGCTGTACATGGAGTACCTGATGAAGACGCTGCCGGAAGTGGCGCGGGCCGTCAGCAGTAATCCTGATGCCTATGTCTACCTGGCGGAGTCGATCCGGGCTTGGCCCGATCAGGAGGCGCTGGCTCAGCAAATCACCTCGGCCGGATGGTCGAATGTGCGGTGGCGCAACCTCACTGGCGGCGTCGTCGCCCTGCACGTGGCTTCCCTTTAGCCGCTCGCTGGTGAGGTCAGGAAAACGGCGGGCGCGCGTCGAGACGGCGTGAGCCGCCGCCGGCCACCCGCCAGGCGCGTGCGATCACGTCGTGGTCCTCATCGGTCACCAAATTTCCCATGAGCCGCACCGCGATTCGCATCATCACCTGCGAGCGCATGCCGACCGGCCCCATGGTGGGTAAGAAGCGCGGCAAGGTCAGCAGCGCCCCCAGTCGGCGTGCGATCGAGAACGATCGCCCGTAGCGTTCCCGCAACAGCTCCGGCCACAGCAGCGAGTAGTCATCGGCGTCGAGCACCTCGGCGGCCAGGTGGCCGGTCTCCAGTCCGTAGTCGATGCCCTCGCCGTTGAGTGGATTGACACATGCCGCCGCGTCGCCGATCAGCATCCAGTTGGGGCCCGCCACCCCGGACACCGCACCGCCCATGGGCAGCAATGCCGACGAGATGGACTGCAGCCGCCCGCTGAGCCCGAAGTCCTCGCGCCGCAGCTCGGTGTAGTAGTCGATGAGCGGCCGTAACGCCGCGTCGGCGGGACGTTTCGAGGTGGCGAGCGCGCCGACGCCGATGTTGATCTGCCCACCGCCCAACGGGAAGATCCAGCCGTACCCGGGTAGGACTGCACCCTCGGGGGAGCGCAGCTCCAGATGCGACGTCATCCATTCCTCGTCGCCGCGGTCCGAGTCGATGTAGGCACGCCCCGCGACGGCATACACGGTGTCCTTGTGCCATTCGCGCCCAAGAACCTTCCCGAGCGTGGAGCGCACTCCGTCGGCGACGATGACGGCCTTGCAAGTGATCTCGCCGGGCCCGCTGTTGTCGAGTACGCGGATGGAGGTGACGCGGCCCGCCGAGTCACGTTCCACGTCAACGGCCTTGGTGGATTCGGCCATCTTGGCACCGGACTCCACTGCAACCTGCCGGATCTTGTCGTCGAGCTCGGTGCGGCGTACTGCGCTTCCGGTGCCACCGAAAGACGGTCCGGGCCAAGGTACTTCGAGGTTGCCGCCAAATCCGTGGAGTCGCAGACCTTGGTATCGGATGTGCTCGTCGAGCCATGGTCCGAGACCGAGTAACTCAAGTTGTTCGACGGCTCGCGGGGTCAGTCCGTCACCGCAGGTCTTGTCGCGGGGAAACACCGCCGAATCGACCAGAACCACCTCACGCCCGGAGCGTGCCGCCCATGCCGCGGCCGCCGATCCGGCTGGTCCGGCACCGACGACGACCAGGTCCGCTGACGTTTGCACCTTCCCAGTATGTTGGACCGGTGAGTAACTCGACCACGGTGGCCGGAGTTGATATCGGTGATCCCGTATTCGCCGCAAAGGTGCGCGACCATTTGGCCGCCATCGAATCCCTCATCGTGACCGAGCTGGGGCAGGCCGACCCGCTGTTGACGGAGTCTGTGCTGCACCTTTTCCATGCCGGCGGTAAGCGCTTCCGCCCGCTGTTCACGGTGCTTTCCGCGCAGACCGGCCCGGATCCGGACAATGACGAGGTGATCCTCGCCGGCGCGGTTTGCGAGCTCATCCATCTGGCCACGCTGTACCACGACGACGTCATGGACGAGGCGCAGAAGCGCCGCGGAGTTCCCAGTGCCAATGCCCGGTGGGGTAACAACGTGGCGATCCTCGCGGGGGACTATCTGCTGGCCACGGCGTCACGGCTGGTGTCCCAGCTGGGTCCGGCGGCTGTGCGGATCGTCGCCGAGACCTTCGCCGAGCTGGTCACCGGTCAGATGCGGGAGACCGTCGGGGTGCCCGAGGGTGGCGACGAAACCGAGCACTACCTCAAGGTGATCCACGAGAAGACCGGCTCGCTCATCGCCGCAACCGGCCGGTTCGGCGCGATGATGTCCCGCTGCGATGACGAGCAGATCGAACGGATGAGCCGCCTCGGCGGGATCGTCGGAACCGCCTTCCAGATCTCCGACGACATCATCGATATCGAGAGCCTCACCGACGAGTCGGGCAAGACCCCCGGCACCGACCTGCGCGAGGGTGTGCACACCCTGCCCATGCTTTACGCATTGCGCGAAACCGGATCCGACGCCGACCGGCTGCGTACCCTGCTGGCAGCACCTATCACCGATGATGCCGAGGTGGAGGAGGCGTTGACGCTGCTGCGCGCCTCCCATGGGCTCGTACAGGCCAAGTCCGTCGTCATCGACTATGCCGACCGCGCCAAGGCCGAGCTGGTGGAGCTGCCACCGGGCGATGCCCGCGATGCGCTGGGTGTGCTCATCGAATACACCGTCCGTCGCCACGGGTAGGCGCCCGGAACCCGAGCGCGCCCTGCTTCGTTAGCTTGAGTGAACCCGAGTAGACGGAAGGGAAGCTCATGTCGACGGCAGGACCGAGCCACGTCAACGGTCTAAAGACAGTGCTGCTCCTGGGTGGTATGTCGGCGATGATCGTGTTCATCGGATCGCTATTCCACAGCAAGTCCATCTTGCTGCTGGCCGTTCTGTTCGCTGTCGGCATGAACGCGTTCGCGTACTTCAAGAGCGACACCCTGGCGTTGCGTGCGATGCACGCCCAGCCGGTGACAGAGCTGCAGCAGCCCGCCATGTACCGGATCGTCCGGGAGCTGGCGACCGTCGCGCGCCAGCCGATGCCACGGCTCTACATCAGCGACACCAATGCGCCTAATGCCTTTGCGACGGGTCGTAATCCGCGTAACGCGGCGGTCTGTTGCACGACCGGCATTCTCGACCTGCTCAGTGAGCGTGAGCTGCGCGCGGTGCTGGGCCACGAGCTCTCGCACGTCTACAACCGCGACATCCTGATCTCGAGTGTGGCGGGCACGCTGGCGGCCGTCATCTCGGGGCTGGCCAATATGGCGATGTTCATGAACTTCTTCGGTGGCGGCGGCGAGAACCGCCCGAACCCCTTTGCCCTGTTCCTGGTTTCGATGCTGGGGCCGATCGCCGCCACCGTGGTGAAGATGGCGGTGTCGCGTTCGCGCGAGTACCAGGCCGACAAGTCCGGTGCCGAGCTCACCGGCGACCCGCTGGCGCTGGCCTCGGCGTTGCGCAAGATCTCCGGCGGAGTACAGGCCGCGCCATTGCCGCCGGAACCGCAGCTGGCCAGCCAGTCGCATCTGATGATCGCCAACCCGTTCCGGGCCGGTGACAGAATGGCGTCGCTGTTCTCCACACACCCGCCGATGGCCGATCGCATTGCGCGCCTTGAGGATATGGCCCGATTCTGAGGTTCCGCCGAGCGTGAAGCTATGGCGAGAAATCGGCAGAATTTCCGCCATGGGTGCACGCTCGGCGGACAGCTAGCCGACCTGCCGCCCCGTCAGTGCCGCCAGCCGGTCGATGGCAGGGGCATCGCCCACGATGGGCTGCGGGGTGCCGAACTTTCCCGACCGCGCGAACGCCCCGGCGAGCTTCTCGACAAATGTCACGGCGTTTTCGACGAGATCGACTGGCAGATCAGCGGTACGGCCGGTGGCCTGCGCCAGATCCCAGCCGTGGGTCAACAGGTCGGCCATCCGGACCTGCAGCTGGTTATCCCCGGTTGTGGTGGCGAACGGACCTTGGTAGTTCGCGTCGAGTACGCCCGGTCGAGCCAGGGACTCCTGAAGGACCTGCGCTGATACGCGATAGGCCGCCAGCGGATCCCCGGCCGCCGGCTCGCTGGGGGCGCTGCCGCCGAAGCGCTCGGCGAGCGCGTAGTTCACCTCGACGAGGTGGTTCACCAACTGGCGCAGATTCCACTCGGTACATGGCGTCGGGGCGTCCCACTGGTCTGGACGCACGGCCGCGATCATTTCCTCGATGGCCGACGAAGCCCGCAGGAAGTCTTCGCGCAAGCGGCTCATCAGCGGTACACCATCACCGTGGTGGTCCCGTGTGCGACGAGCCGGCCCTGGGAGTCGACGACCTTGCCCTCGGCGGTCGCCACCCGCCGTCCCGGGTGCAAGACCGTGCCCGTCGCGATGAGCCGCTCGCCGTCGGTGGAGACGGTCCGGACATAGTTGACCTTGAGTTCGAGTGTCCCGTAACCGATTCCGGCCTCCAGCGTGGAGTGCACGGCGCAGCCCAGCACCGAGTCGAGCAGTGTCGCGCAGATGCCGCCGTGCAGAGTGCCCAGCGGGTTGGCGAATTCGGGCCGGGTCACCACGCTGAACGACACCGAGCCGAAGGTGATTTCCTCCAGCTGCATTCCGAGCAGCCGGGAGATGGGTGGCATCGCCTCTGGCGTTCCTCCCATGCTCTGCAGCAGTTCGAGCCCGGACAGGTTTTCGATTTCGGTGGTCATACCGCCCCTTCCGCGTAGACTGATTGGTCCATAACGACGGTAGCAGGCAATGGATCAATCGGTCCATTTCGAATGAGGAGGCTGACGTGACACCGGGCCCACGGCAACGGCTGATCGACAGCGCGATCGAGATGATGCGCGAACGCGGGGTGCACGCCACGGGGCTTGCTGACCTGCTTAAACGCAGCGGAGCCGCACGCAACTCCATCTACCAGCACTTCCCGGAGGGGAAGGCCGAGCTCATCGCCGCGGCGACGCGGGAGGCTTCCGCTCAATCGGTTGGGTTCTTCAATTCCTTGCGAGAACGGGGTGATGTCGAATACGTCATCACCCGGTTCACCCGGTGGTGGGTCAAGCAGCTCGAATCCCATGGCTACGACACCGGCTGCCCGCATGCCGCCGCGGCGCTGGCGGGGCCGGGGGAGGAGCAGATCCGGGAAGCGGCACACGAGGCGTTCCTGGGGATGCGTGCTCAGCTGGAGGGTTCTCTGCGGGACTCGGGCATAACAGTCGGGGCCAGAAGTCTGGCATCTCTCATCGTAAGCGCGATCGAGGGGGCGCTACTGCAAGCGCAGGCCGCTCACTCGGTGGAACCGCTGCGGGATGCCGAGCGTGAGCTCGTTGAACTCATCCGCTCGCGGAGGCGGTGAGGGCGAAAGCCCTTATTCCGCCTCGGCTTCCGCGAGATCGGTGGGCACGTGGAATGGCGGGGTGCTTTTCCCGATCACCCGATACCGGTTCCATGGGTCGGGATCGCCGATGAAAGCGTCGCGGGCGCTGTGGGTGGTGCGAATTGTGGCCTTCACGCGCGTCTCGTCACCGATGATTGCGGTGAGCTGATCGTTCGGCCTGATACGCCCTATCCAGCGGAAGACGCCGTCTATTGGCTCGCTGTACCCCTTCAGCTCCAGTTCGACGGGGATTTCGATACCGCGAACGGTCACCGTGGCCTCGCCGATGTAGTCCGAATCGTCATGGGGGCTGTGGTTGAAGACGCTATTGGTCTCGTCTTGTCGGGGAAGACTCATGACTCTCCTCGGGTCGCCGTGGATGCAGTGAGGGTGTAGTTCCGGCTCGGGCCTTCGCTACCTCTTGACAATCGGGACATCTCCCCGACAAACTCGCTGGCATATGCGTAACAAATAGTACCTCATACCTTGAGATACAGATATCTAAACCTTGGCTGACCAGAAGGCGATGGCGTGACTTCCAGCAGTTACAAAGACATCAACTACACCAACCATGAGTTCAGTCCGGCCACCACGGTCGATGGTGCGCTCCCCACGCGGCGGCGTCGGGTCGGCGATCGGATCAATACGGCCCGCCGCCTGCTCTTGGAGGCGGCCGAACTCAACTATGACCCAGATCTGGACATCGACTGGGACGCACCGCTGGATTCCGGGATGCATTGGTTGGCCGCAGATCACGTGTCTCTCTACGGCACTCCGGAATGGGATGCGCTCTCGGCCGGACGGCAAGGCGAGTTGGCGCGCCAGGAACTGGTCAGCCTACTGAGTTTCGTTCTGGATGCCCAGGGCGCGCTGGCCTCGATGATGTTCCGTGACGTCATCGAAGGCAACACCCTGACAGATGACTACACACGTTTTGTGCTGGCGAGTGTTCGCGATATCAGCCGCAACGCCACCATGGTGGGCCGGCTGATCAACAAGACGGGTCTCGAATTTCAGCCCGCTCCGGTGATCGTGCAGCGCCTCCAGCGGTTCCTGGTGCCGCTGATTCCCCATGGCCCACTAGGGCGTGGATTCATCTTCCTGCTCAACAGGTTGATCCATCAGTCCATGCGTGAACTCGAGGCCGACGAGCTGGTCGAGCCCGTAGGTCGGCAGGTCGCGAAGATCTCCGTCTTGGTCAGCCGTCGCCAGCTCGAGTTCGCCGAGGATGAGCTGTATCGCGCCGTGGATGCTCGTAGGTACCTGCCGCCGGCCTTGGCCGACGTCTCACTCGCGCTGCTGACGGTGTTGGTGACGTCATTGATCGTGCGTCCGCAGGCGTACCGCAGCGTGGCTATGGCGCCACGAGTCGGCCGCCGGGCGGCCCGGCGGAGTGGAAACAGCCGCCGGCGGAACGAAGTGCTGCTGCAGCGATACTTCGAGGTCGCTCAGGATGCGGGAATGTTCAGAACCGCTGTTGCGAGGGCGATTCTCAGAAGTGCCGACCTTCTCTGAAGGTCCTCGGTGGGATTGACAAACCGTGGCCCGAGGGCGAAACTCAGTTCATGGTATTCAAAGTAACGGATACTTATCGTATTGAATAAAACGGGAGGATGGGATCAATGACGACCATCGACCAGCCGACGGCTCTGCACGAGGCGGGTGCCTCGTCGGTACGGGGCAAATCCGTGGGTGATCGGCAGAAGACGGCTCAACGGCTCCTGCGTTCGGCCGCAGACCGGGCATACGACGGCGAGGTCGATATCGACTGGGACGCTCCGATCGTTCCCGGGCTGTACTGGACCACCCCGCGCCGGATATCCCTCTACGGCACCAAACTGTGGGACAAGCTCACCCAGGAGCAGCGCGTCGAGCTGACCAGGCATGAGTTTGCTTCCGTACTGAGCTTCGGCATATATGTCGAGACCGGGCTCAGCGCCATGCTGTGGCGACAGGTCGTCGAACAGAACGGGGGAGCGACCGATCACGGCCGCTATGCGCTGACCGAGGTCGGCGAGGAGGCTCGGCATTCCACCATGTTCGGCCGTCTGGTGAACAAGCTGGGAGTCAAGCCCTATACCTATCCCAAGTTCGCGACGCGCGTGATCCGGCTCCTCGGCCTGGCTCCGCTAGGGCCGTCGGGGATCGGCGTTCTCCTGCTGGTCGAGGAGGTGCTGGATCGGGCGCAGCGCGAGGCGATGATGGACGAGACGGTACAGCCGCATTCGCGTCAGCTGATGAAGATCCACGTGCTGGAGGAAGCCCGGCACATCACCTATGCGCGCGAGGAACTGGTGCGGCAGATCGCGGAACGTGGGCCGATCTCCAATGCGTTCCACCGGGCGGTTTTCGCCATCGCGGTGGTAGGTATCTACCCGGTGCTCGTCAATCCCACGGTCTACCGGTCGGTGGGTATCCACCCCGTCCGCGGCGCGCTTGCCTTCCTCACATCACCGCGGTATCGCGAGAATGCGACATGGGTCGCGGAGCCGCTGATGCGCTTCATGCACGAGATCGGTTTCCTGGACGGAAAATTCACGGGCCGACTGTTGCGGATGTCGCGGGCGATGCCGGAAGACATCTTGGCCGAGATCAAGGCTCGGTAGGGGCGACACTAAACCGCTTCGCCATCAAGAGTTTTCGCGGCTGAACTGGCTCGTTGCCGGTGGCAATGAGCCAGTTCAGTCGTGTCAAGGGTCCACCTGTGAAACAGAAAGAGATTGCGCCACATGACTGTTACCGATACGCCGCCCGACAGGCAGCGGCCCGACACTGTGGTCGATAGCGGCTCTTCGGATCCCATTCGTACCCGTGCGTTGATCGTCGGCACAGGGTTCTCGGGTATCGGCGCCGCTATCGCGTTGCAGAAGATGGGAGTGCCCTTCCATATCCTCGAAAAGGCCGGCGAGATGGGTGGTACGTGGCGTGACAACACCTACCCGGGTGCGGCATGTGACGTACCTACCCACCTGTACTCCTTCTCGTTCGAGCCGCGATCGAACTGGGAACAGCTCTTCTCCAGGCAGCCCGAGATCTTCGACTATCTCAAGGAGGTCGCCGCCAAATACGATCTCTACCGGCACGTCACCTTCAACACGAGGGTCACCCGCGGGTACTGGGATGAGGACGAATACCGCTGGCATGTGTTCACCGACAGCGGGCAGGAGTACATCTGCCAGTTCCTCATCTCCGGGGTCGGCGCCCTGCATATCCCGAGCATCCCGGGGATCGAGGGCCTCGAGCGCTTCGAGGGGCCGGTCTTTCATTCCGCGCAGTGGAACCACGACTTCGACCTGACCGGCAAGAAGGTCGCTGTGATCGGCACGGGCGCCAGTGCTATTCAGTTCGTCCCCGAGATCGTCGGGGACGTCGGCGAGCTGAAACTGTTCCAGCGCACCCCACCGTGGGTATTGCCGCGCGCCAACGTCGAGTTCAGCGCGGGGGTCAAACGGGCGTTCGCGACCATTCCGGGTTTGCGCGCGCTGTTCCGTAGCGGCATGTATTTCGGAGCGGAAGCCGGTGCGTACGCGATGAACCGGCGCCCGGCCTTGCTGAAAGGTGTTGAGCTCCTTGGCCGCGCGTACATCAAGAGCCAGATCTCCGATCCAGAGGTACGCCGGAAGGTGACTCCCGACTATCGAGCTGGATGCAAACGCCTCCTCGGGTCGGCGACCTACTACAAGGCCATCGAGAATCCCAAGACGGAGCTGGTCACCGAGTCCATCGTGCGGGCGACGGCGGACGGGGTCGTCACCAACGACGGGATAGAGCGGAAGGTCGATGCCATCATCTTCGGCACGGGCTTCCACGTCACCGACTCGTACAAGTACCTGGATCTGAAGGGCCAGAACGGTGAGGACCTCGGCGACCGCTGGTCGAGAGAGGGCGTCAACGCCCATCGCGGTATCACCATCGCCGGCATGCCCAATCTCTTCTTTCTCCTGGGCCCCAACACCGGTCTGGGCCACAACTCGATCGTGTTCATGATCGAATCGCAGATCCATTACGTCACCGAGGCGATCAAACAAGTGGACGAGTCGTCTGCCCAAGCGATGGTGCCCACCCGTGAGGCCCAGGATCGTTTCAACGCCGAGGTCCAGCGCAAGTTACAGGGGTCGGTATGGAACAGCGGCGGCTGCAAGAGCTGGTATTTGGACGAACAGGGCAACAACCGCACGCTGTGGTCCGGATTTACCTTCGAATACTGGTCTCAGACAAGGAAAGTCGACCCCGCCGAGTACGAGTTCGAGGGTGCGGTGCGTCCGACTGTGCGTAGGACCGTTCCCCTTGTGGGCGGTCCCCGCCAGACCTCGCCGAGTATGGCCGCAACCTAGATCACCCTCCCCGCCGAACAGAAGCGAGAAACGATGAAAGACTTCGATAACAAGGTCGCGGTGATCACCGGTGCCGGTTCAGGTATCGGCCGCAGTCTGGCGTTGGCGCTCGCGCAGCGTGGCGCACGGCTGGCGCTCTCCGACATCGACACTGCCGCAGTGGCGGACACCGCGGGGCGCTGCGAGAAGGCGGGTGGGACCGCCATCCCGTTTCACCTCGATGTCGCCGACCGTGCTGCCGTCTACGCCCACGCCGCCGACGTCAAGAACGAGTTCGGGCAGGTCAACCTGGTGTTCAACAATGCCGGGGTAGCGCTCTCGGCCGATGTGAAGGACATGGAATGGGATGACTTCGACTGGTTGATGAATATCAACTTCTGGGGTGTCGCACACGGCACCAAGGCCTTCCTGCCGCATCTGATCGAGTCGGGCGACGGTCATATCGTCAACGTGTCATCGGTGTTCGGATTTATGGGCATACCCTCCCAAAGTGCCTACAACGCAGCGAAATTCGCTGTTCGCGGCTTCACTGAAGCACTGCGTCAGGAGATCCGGGCGGCAAAGTACCCCGTCGGCGTTACCTGTGTGCACCCCGGCGGGATCAAGACCAACATCGCGTCGAGCGCCCGCGGTATCCCCGAAGGCGTGGACCGGGAGACCGTGCGAAAGGGGTTCCAGCTCGCGGCGATCACCCGCCCGGACTCGGCGGCCCGGATCATCCTGCGCGGGGTGGAGAAGAACCGACCACGTGTCCTGATCGGCCCCGATGCCCGGGTTTTCGACGCCATACCGCGCATCATCGGACCGCGTTACGGGGACCTGATGGCGCCGTTCTACGGAATCGGCAAGTACGGAATAGGCAAGAAGATTGCGGGCCGTTTCGGTATCGAGCTGTAGGCGGCTGTCGATGACGGACATTGCCGCACCCGATACGCGCACCGTGACGAGCAATCCCCATGTTCACTCGCTGGAGGTCGTCGAGATCATTAGGGAGACAGGAGATGCGGTCTCCCTGGTTTTCGAAGTGCCGGACGCGCTCAGCGGCGTCTTCCGCTACCGGCCGGGACAGTTCCTCACGCTGAAAGTCCCCAGTGAACAGACGGGCTCGGTCGCACGCTGCTACTCGTTGTCGAGCTCTCCTCACCTCGATGATGATCTCGTCGTCACCATCAAACGCACCGACGGGGGATATGCGTCGAACTGGCTGTGCGACAACGTCGGCGTCGGGGACCACATCACCGTGCTCACCCCTTCTGGGGTCTTCGTCCCGCGCTCCCTCGACGGCGACTTCTTGCTGATTGCGGCGGGCAGCGGCATCACCCCAATGCTGTCCATAGCCAAGTCGGTGCTACTCGGCGGGGCGGGAACGGTCTATCTCTTCTACGCCAACCGAGACGAGGGGAGCGTCATCTTCGGGGCCGAGATCAACGAGATCATGGTCGAGTTCCCGGACCGACTGCGAGTCGTGCACTGGATCGAGGCCGCACGTGGTCTGCCCAACCGTGAGGCTATGGCGGAGTTTTTCGCCGCCTACACCCGATACAGCACATACATTTGCGGTCCGGCGCCCTTCATGGACGAGGCCCGCGGCGCGCTGTCGGCGATCGGGATGCCCGCCAATCACATTCACGTCGAGCTCTACCAGTCGCTGACCGGCGACCCGTTCGCCGACATCGTGGTGCCGCAGGGCGATGCCGGAGATGCGGCCCAGGCGACCGTGGAACTCGACGGGGCACACGTGACCGTCGAGTGGCCCAGGAACACCCCGCTGCTCGATGTGTTGCTGGCCCAGGGGATCGATGCACCGTACTCATGTCGCGAAGGCGCGTGCAGCGCGTGTGCGTGCACGGTGCGCCAGGGCGAGGTGCGGATGCTCCGCAACGACACTCTCGTCGATGCGGATCTCGCGATCGGGCTTACCCTCGCCTGTCAGGCCATTCCGGTCACCGACAGCGTCGATATCGTCTTTGACCAGTAGACGCGAGATTGCCGGCGATCTTGGATAGGGTCACCGGATGCGTACCCTGCCTATTGCCGCCGCGCTGACCAGCGCCGTTGCCGCCGTGGTGCTCGGAGCGACCTTCGCCGGACCCGCATCCGCCGACCCGGACACCCCGAATCCCCTTGACCCGTCCGGGCTTCCGAACGTCAACGGGCTCACCCCGGTGTCGCCGCCGGAATACAGCACGATGGCAGACACGGCATACGGTTTCACCATTCCGGGTGGGATCTCGTGCCTGATCAAGCGTGCCGACGCCAGCTACGGCTGCAGTGGCGCGCTGCCCGGTGCGCCCAACGGGGCCAACCTCGTCAGCGGAAGTAACGCTCCCGGTTTCGCCAGCACCGACCGGCCGATTTACGGCTTCGGTGGCGAGCCGTTCAAACCTCTGCCACCAGGTTCTCGGCTGAGCTATAGGGAGGTCAGCTGCGGTCTGGACGGTGGCGGAACGCTGACCTGCGTCAACAACCGCTGGCAGAACGGTTTCGTGGTCGGACCGGGCGGCTCTTACACCACGTAGCGTCCAGTGGCGTCCGGATAGATTGGATTGCATGCGTCTCTGGTATCTGTTGTTGGCCGTCGCGTGCGGTGTCGTTCTCGTCGGTTGTGACAAGGGAGAAGCGCCCAGAGCGGCTCCCGCCCAAGAATCCACCTCCTTAGCCACCCCCACCTCCTCAGCCGTCCCCACCGCGACGGTCGACGCTGCCGCCGCCCAGTCCGCCTGCCCCAAACACGGCGGCCGCTGGGATGCCGAAGAGGGCTGTGTCATCGACGAGGTCACTCCGCAGGCCACCCAACACCTGCTCATCCCCGTCCAGTGGGATTCGTCGTTCCCTGAGCTGCAAAAGGCCGTTGACGCGATGGTGGCCGATATCCGCGCGAACTTCCGCGGGTCCCTTGAGCGGGCCGGGGCTCCGCCCGAGGGCAAGCCATGGGCACTCAAGGTCACCTTCGACGCGTATCAAGGCAAGGGTCTGCATCCGTCCGACGGGGTGAGGTTCACGGTCACCGAGGCATTGGGCGGATACCACCCGAGGTTCGCGTACCGCACCCTCGTGTTCGACCGCACCACCAAACAGGCTGTCAGCTTCGGTGCCCTGCTGATCGACCCGGCCACCGCGCTGCCCAAGATCTCCGCGCTGGTCCGTGCCGACCTGCGCGCGCGGCTCCGCGGCGTGGGAACCGAATTCGTGGACACCGGAACGGCTCCGGAGGAGGGCAACTTCCAGGACTTCGCGCTCGACGGCGATGAACTGGTGTTCTGGTTCGAGCCCTACCAGGTCGCTTCCTATGCGGACGGGCCGATAGAGAGCCGGTTACCGCTGTCCACACTGCGCGGTGTGGTGAAGCCCGAGTACCTGCCGGCCTGATCAGAATCCGGTGCCGTGCACCTCATGGCCCGGCGTCGCTGCCATCAGGCCACGGTAGGCCTGCTCCACCGTGGAGCCGTGGTTGATCACCCCGTCGACCTCGCGAGCGATCGGCATCTGGATGCCGTACTCATCGGCAAGGGTCATCACCACCGATGATGCCTTCACACCCTCGGCAACCTGGTTCATCGCCTGGATGATCTCGTCGATGGTCTTGCCCTTGCCGATCTCCTCACCCACGTGTCGGTTGCGGCTGCTGGCACTTGTACAGGTGACGATGAGGTCGCCCAGGCCCGCTAGGCCCGGGAATGTCTCGGGGTTACCGCCCATGGCCACACCGAGTTTCGTCATCTCCCGCAGTGCCCGCGCAATCACCATGGCGCGGGTGTTCTCGCCGATCCCGATCGCATAACCCATACCGGTGGCGATGGCGAAGACGTTCTTGAGCGCGCCCGCCATCTCCACGCCCACCACGTCGTTGGTGCTGTACACCCGAAAACGCGAAGTGCGGAAAAGCTCGCCCAGCCGGTCCGCCTGGCGCTGATCCGGCATCGCGACAACTCCGGCGGCCGCATATCCGCGGGCCACCTCCTTGGCGATATTGGGCCCGGCAAGGATGCCTGCCGGATGCCCGGGCAGCACTTCCTCGATGATCTGCGACATCCGCATCCGTGAACCTTGTTCGAGGCCCTTCACCAGCGAGACGATCGGCACCCAGGGACGCAGTGACTGCCCGATCTCCGCGAGTACCTCACGGAAGCTGTGCGAGGGAACCCCCATGATCACCACATCGGCCTGCTCGATGGCCTCGTGCAGATCAGAGGTGGCGCGCAGAGTTTCCGACAGCTCCACCTCGTCGGTGAGATACCGCGAATTGCGGTGGCGCTCATTGATATCGGCGACAGTCTCCGGCGAGCGGGCCCACTGCAGGGTAGGGGTTCGCCGCGCCACGATCGAGGCGACCGTGGTGCCCCACGATCCGCCACCGAGAACGACCACTTGCGGTTCACGACGTACTGCCATGCTCGCCAGGGTATGGGCCGCGTGCGTCTCGAATATGGACTTCGGCAATATGGGTGCGGTGCTGATCGATGTGACGCTCACGACCGGGTTGTCCACCATGGCTGCCGAAGCCGCCGAGGCCGAGGGGGCGGGATATGCAGGCATCTGGACATTCGAGGGTGCGCACGACCCGTTTCTGCCACTGCTGCTGGCCGCCGAGCACACCCGCGAGGTGACACTCGGGACATCGATTGCGGTGGCCTTCGCGCGGAATCCAATGCTGTTGGCCAATATTGGCTGGGACCTGCAGGCCTACTCGGGTGGCCGATTCATCCTCGGGCTCGGCACGCAGATCAAACCGCACATCACCCGACGGTTCGGCATGCCGTGGAGCAGTCCCGCCGCGCGGATGCGGGACATGGTGCTCGCGGTGCGCGCCATCTGGCAGTCGTGGCAGGAGCGTGGACGTCTGGACTATCGCGGCGAGTTCTACCAGAACACCCTTATGACGCCGATGTTCATGCCGGATCCGGCCGAGGTGAGCGCCTTTGGCCCCCCACCGATCTGGCTGGCCGGTGTGGGCGGCCAGATGACCGAGGTGGCCGGTGAGGTGGCCGACGGATTCATGTCCCACCCGTTCTGCACGCCCGAGTACCTTGCGCAGGTCACGCTGCCGGCACTGGGGCGGGGTCTCGAGAAGTCAGGGAAATCAGGAAAGACGCTCGCCGACATCCACATCCATCACTCGCCGATGGTTGTCATCGGGTGCGATGAAGCCGAGCTGGCCCGTGCACGTGCGGCGGTACGCAAACAGCTGGCCTTCTATGGGTCGACACCCGCCTACTGGCCGATCCTGGAATTGCACGGCAGGGGAGAGGTTGGCCCAAAACTGAAAGAGCTTTCCAAACAAGGCGAATGGGACGCCATGACCAATTTGATCGACGACGAGTTTCTCGACGCCGCCGCCGTCACCGTGACCGATGCCGATCAGGGCGCGCGCGAATTGCAGGAGCGCTACGGCGATCTGGTGCACCGGTTGGGCTTCAACACCCCGTACCGACCCGACCGTGGACTGCTGGCCGAGCTGCGCACTGCCTGCGTGCGGGCCCGCTAAGAGCGGGCGCCCGAGACCGCCACACCTGCGCCCAGGCCGACGATCATGAGGCCTCCCGCGCCGCCCACGGCCTCCAAGCGCCGGGGTGAACGGGCGAACCAGTTGCGCGCGGTGCTGGCGAGCAGCGCCCACAGACTGTCGGAGACAAGAGCCATCGCAACGAACACGATGCCGAAGACGAAGATCTGCATCGGCACCGAGCCCGCGGCCGGATCGGCGAACTGTGGCAGCACGGCGGCGAAGAACAGCGCAGTCTTCGGGTTGGTCATGCCAACGATGAAGCCCTGTCGGAAGACTCGCTGCCGTCCTACCGCGGGCTGGGTTGCGTTCAATGCCTCGATAAGTGACTTGCGGTCCCGGAATGCCTGCACACCGAGGTAGATCAGGTATGCCGCACCGGCTAGCTTCACGGCTGTCAGCGCCCATGAGGAGGCTGTCAGCAGGGCGCCCAGCCCGGCCGTCGCCAGCACCACGAAAACCGCAGTGCCCGCCGTATTGCCGAGGACGCTCATGAGGCCCGAGCGGCGGCCCAGGCTGAGTGAACGGCCGATGGAAAACAGCACGCTTGGGCCCGGAATCACGATGAGGGCGTACGCAACGATCACGAAGCCGATCAGGTGGCTTGTGGAAATCACCGGACCATCGTCTTACCGGTAGTTCACGAACTGCAAGGCAATATCCAGGTCGGAACCCTTCAGCAGCGCCTGAACGGCCTGCAGATCGTCACGCTTCTTGCTCGAGACCCGGATTTCCTCGCCCTGTACCTGCGACTTGACACCCTTGGGGCCCTCGTCGCGGATGAGCTTGTTGATCTTCTTGGCGTTCTCGGTATCGATGCCCTGCTTGAGGGTTCCGGTGAGCCGGTAGACCTTGCCGCTGGCCTGCGGGTCGCCCGCGTCGAAGGTCTTCATGCTGATATCCCGGCGGATCAGCTTCTCTTTGAAGACGTCGACGGCAGCCTTCAGGCGCTCCTCGGTGGAGCTGACCAGCTCGATGGCCTCGTCACCCTTCCACTCGATGGTGGTATCGGTGCCGCGGAAGTCGAATCGGGTGGCCAGCTCCTTGGCGGCCTGGTTCAGCGCGTTGTCGACCTCCTGACGTTCGAACTTGCTCACGATGTCGAATGATGAATCCGCCATGGCTGCTCCCTCTTTCTGGTCCTCGTATGTTCCGTATCCAGTCGGTTTGCGTTGGCACGACCCTATCGTTGTATCCTGCATCGTCTGATAAGGCGGGTTGCCCGAGCGGCCAATGGGAGCGGACTGTAAATCCGTCCGAATGGTAGCATGACCAGTAGGTTAAGCGCACTACCTGCGAAAACAAGATTCCAGCGGAAGTATGCATACGTATTCCTAGGCCAGCGTAGGCTACAGTTTAGGCTACAGTTCCGATTCAGAAAGTTTGCTGATGCAGCGAAGAACCCGCGGTGACGGCGGCCTCTACAAACGCGGTGACGGAATGTGGATCGGCGTCGTGGAAATCCCCACGCAAGACGGGCTCCGCAAACGAAAAACGGTCTCATCCAAGGACCGCGGCAAGGCCATGAATAAGCTGCGTGAACTGCGCCGTCTAGTCGAGGCCGGCCGCGTGCCGGTGGCCACCAACACCACAGTCGAGCAATGGGTCACTCACTGGCTCGAAACCATCCAGGGGCCACGCGTGCGCCCGAACACGCTGGAGTCCTACTACGAGCCCGTCGTGCGAATTCACCTGGTGCCCCACCTGGGACATGTGCGGCTGGACCGGCTCACCCCGGCGCAGGTACGGGCCATGCTCACCGCGATAGGACCGGTCTCGACCCGCAACGCACAGAAGGCGCATCAGGTGCTCGGCAAGGCGCTGGCTGACGCCGTCAAAGAGGGCATCCTCGCGCGCAACGTTGTCGATGTGGTCGACAAGCCCGATCACGTCGCAGGGGAAGTCGACCCGTTCACCGTTGACGAGGCCAAGCAGATCATCACCACCGCTTTCGCGATCGGTGACCGGCTCGCCACGATGTGGGTGATGCTGTTCTTCACCACCGCGCGCCAAGGTGAGGCGATCGGCATGGAGCTCGACCGCTGCGACATCGAGGACGGCGTCTTTCGTATCACCTGGCAGCTCCAAGACCGGCCCAAGAAGATCAAGCCGGGGTTCGAGTACCGCGACTGCACCGAGGGCTTGATCTGGACCCGGCCTAAGTCCAAGCGTCGGAACCCGCCCATGACCGAGCCAGTGTGGAAGATGATGCGCCAGCACGTCGACAACATGACGGGGCCGAACCCTCACGGGTTGGTGTGGCACCACCCTGACGGGCGCCCCATCTCGCCGCACGATGCCGATAACGCCTGGCGCGCACTCATCGACGCGTCAGGGGTGCGGTACCTCTCGATGCACGCCACACGGCACACCTCTATCACCCTGCTCAACAATGCGCGCGTCACTCAGGAGACGCGCATGTCGATATCCGGTCACTCCACAGTGAAGGCGCAGGAGGGGTACGTGCATTCGGATATCGAGGCTGAGCGCGCCGCGCTGTCGAACCTCAATGAGCTGTTGGGCTAACGATCAGAGTCTGAAGAATCGACTTCGATCGTTGCCGTTTGAGGCACCATGCGTGCGATCCTGTCGCTGCCCATTTCCGCGACGAACCCTTCTGGCCACGTGGTGTTGTTGTCGGCGACAGTTCCGTCGACAATCGTGTTGTGCATTGACGCTTTAGTGAAGTCAGCAAGTCGTACATCTGCGCGGGATAGGTTCGCCGCGTCGAGAAGCGCGCCTTTGAATTCGGTGCTGTATAGGTTCGCATCCTTCAATACGGCGCCGGTGAAATCGACTCCAGCCAAGAGTGATTCGGACAGATCGGCCCCACGCAGGTCGAGGCGTAACCTGCCTGCCCACGCACCTGTTTTACCGTGTGGCCCTCCGCGTTGGCACGCGACCTGCAATCGGCTGATTATGGCATCGTTGACGGCCGCTTCCTCTTCCTGTTGAGACTTGGTGAGGGTTTGATCAAGGTGGCTCGTCTTCTTGAGCTGTGCGCAGAGGATGCTGACGATCGTGTCGCACTCGTCGTGTTTGTCGCGGCCGATCTCGCCTAGCTGGGCCATGCGTTCGTGGTGTCGAATCCACTCGCTAGCGAGTCCAGCAAGCGCGTTCACACCGGCAAGACGAACAGCGAAACCCTGATCCGACCCGAGTTGCCCCGCTGCCTCGTTGTATCGCTTCCACAGCGCGGCTTCGATATCTTCACGCCGATTCCGTTCGGTGAGTTCACCCTGTGCCTGAAGCGTCCGCGCGGCGCCGGCAGACGCCATAGTCGCCACGACAATGGCACCCAATGCAGTCGGGACCGACCCCACCCGATCCCCGACCCATCCCCATACCAGCGAGGCGGTGACGAGACCAATTGTCCCGCCGCCAGCGACAACTGCGACGCCGATCGAGCTCCAGAACCACGCCCGGAGCCCAGGCAACGCCTCTGACTTTGGGCTACTGGACGTTTTCGATTTTCCCGCCATGTATCCCGCTCCCATGGTCATGTGGTGAGGGGAATGTACGCCTTGGGTACGGACTACCGCTCGGGATTGCGGCGACGTGCCGGCGCGCGCCGACCGCGATTTCGCACCACGGAACGCGACCAGTGGGGCAGACTTGGCGCGTGCCGAACATCGAGGTCAATGGCCAATCGATCCATTACACCGATAGCGGGGGAGACGGCCCTGTAATCCTGGCGACGCATGCGACCCTGATGGACGTCGTTTCGTTGGACAAGCTGACCCGGCGCCTGCCGGGCAGAGTGATCGCGTTCGACCTGCGCGGCCATGGCCAAACCGTCTACGACCAGCAGCCCTATGACTACCTCGATGTGGCGCAAGACGTCCTCGGGTTGATGGATCATCTTGGCGTAGAACGCTTCACGTTCCTCGGTGAGGGGCAGGGCGCCGTGGTTGCGCTACGCACCGCGCTCGCCGCGCCCGATCGGGTTGAGCGGCTGATTCTGATCGGACCCACCGCCGATGCGGCATCGATCAGCGAGAACGCTGCACTTGATGCGTCGATGGACGTGTGGTGCACGCTCGGCCCGGACCCGGAGGTGTACTTTCTGGTGGCCGAATACGCGACTGGGACACCCGAGGACGCTGCGGACCTGCTCGACCGTTGGCAGGCTTCGGCTTGGCGCGACTACCGTCCCGCCGCGACGGCACTGGCCACGCGCCCACGATTCGTCGACGAGCTCCACGCCATTGCCTGCCCGACGCTGATCGTCCATGGCAATGGCGACTTTTATGTGCCCATTGAATTCGGGAAAGAGGTTGCCGAAAATCTCGGTGGCCCAGTGGCGTTCGTCGAGCTGCCCACCGAGCGTCAGGCCATCACGGTCGCGTTCGACCCGCGGGTCGGTGATGCGGTGATCAGCTGGCTTGGCGATCGATAACCACGCCGAACAACAGAAGGCCGTCGTGCATCGCGGATCGCCATGCCCGCATGTCTACCGTGACGATGTCCTCGGTGTCGAGGTCGCGCAGTACCCATGGGCGTGTTGCGGGGTCGATCGGGATTATCTGTGAATCCCATTGCCGCTTAAACACTTTGATCGGCATGAGGCTGCGAACAACCGACTGTAGACCGAGGTCGGTCGGTGCCGTGGCCAGGCCGAATCGCAGCAGGCCGACGCACCACTCGGATGTTTCGTCCCAGTTCTGGATGACGTCGAGCGCCTTTGTGGAGTGGTAGTGCCAGTGCACCAGGTTGGGCGTGATCCACACGCCTTTGAACAGCCGCATGAATTCGTCGTTCGCCTCTTCGACGGTCCACGCTGCGCTCATCCAGGCGGCCGGGTGGGGGTTGACGGCCTGCAGGTATTTGCGCATGTCTGGCATTGGCGTCGCGGTCTCTGCGGTCATCTTGCCCCCGAGTGCATAGAGGTAGTGCGTTTCCCATGACGATAGTCCCAGCGTGTGCGCGATGGCTGTGAGTGCCGTGGCTGGCGGTGTGTGGCTGTTGGTCTCAACCTGTCGCATCCACGATGCCGAGTAGCCGGTCAGGGTCGCAAGTTCCCGTTGGCTTGTACCACGTCGGGCGCGCGCTGCACGCAGGAATGACCCAAGATCATTGCCCGTGAACACGCAAGAAACGTAAACACTTTTGGCCTTGACCAGCAACACGGCGCGGTGATTTGCTGTTGTTCCCCAGTTGTTCACGGGAGGGACTGAGAGGTATTGAGCACCTGGGCAATTGGCGATCACTTAGCCATGGACCCTGTGTTGTTCTTGACTTCTGATTTCGTCAGCCCTTGCTTGTCCGCTCCGCCAGGAGGTTTGTCGATGCATGCTGCTCTCATCACGTTCACGGTCGTCACTATCTGCTGGTCGCTGTGGATACGGCGGGTGACGTGGACGCGGCGGATGGAAGTTGCTGCGACGCTCAATATTGCTTTGCAGGGCGCTGCGGTATTGCTAATGTCGCCGCTGGCCTCGCGCACGGTAGGTGTCAGACTGCACGCGCTCACCGGCTGCTGGAACCTCGAAGACTTGTTTGCACACGATCTCTACGTCGTGGCCGCCTCGGCGATCGTCTATCACATGCTCCTGCGCCTGGATCAACACCAGCTGATGCGCCGTTTCAAGCTGCACGTCGAGCTTCCCGCGACGATAAGCCTGCCAATCATGATGGCGCTGTTCACGTCCGGGCATGGGGTGCAGGTCTATCGTGCCGACTTTTTTCGGACTCCTACCGATTGGTCGCTCAGCGTGTATTGGTGGCTCACGTGCGGCACCCTGATCTACCTGCTTGGGTACAGCATCTGCGCCCTGATACCGATATGGCGGGAGCCATCGATCCGCGGACTGTGCGTCGCCTACATGCTGTCGGCCGGCGCGGGGGTGCTGGCATGCGTCGCGCGCATGGTGACAGCGCTTCTGCCTGCAGCGATGCAAGACACCGCGGCGGCGTCGCTGGTCGTATGGGCGCTGGCCTGCGCATGCGGTGCCGGGTTCGCAGCAATCGCGGCGCACTCATGGCTGACCAAGGATCGAGTTACGGAGCCGGTGTCGTCTTAATGTCGAAGGTGTCCCGATGAACGGGCGTGCTCTTACGTGACCGCGTTTTAGTCATGGTGCGGCTCTGCGCTTTTGGGCCATCCTCTGCACCTCTGGTGAATCCTGGGAAGCCTGGTTGTGGTCCGATGATGCCGAACTCAACCTGCAAATTGATATACCCATCGTCGCCGAGCTGGAAGTGGGCGGCGATCTGCCTCAGTTCCTCTGCATTGGGGAAGTCGTCGGCGTCCCTGCGACCCGTCGTCCGGTTGTCTCCGCGATATTGAAATGGGCTGAGTCCAGCGGCTTCATGGACCTCGGTCACGCGGACATCGGCCCCGACAATCTCAGCTTGCAAGAACGTCTTGAGGTCGCGCCCTCTGCGATCGGTTCTCGGCACGCCCGAATGATATCCCGGATTTCCGGAACTCGTCAATTGAGCTGACGTGCGGAAACGCGGGACACGCCCCGTCAACAAGAGTGACTTTCCGGGAAATAATGCTGGAATTCCGTAAGTCAGTGCTAGTGTTCCAAGTGTGAGTTACGGACTCGAATGGCTCCCCCAGGGAGTCCAAAACACCTTGGCTGTCAACGGAATTGAGACAGTCGCCCAACTTTCCCGAGAGATCAAAGTCAGCAGCTCTGTCGTGTATGAAGCCTTCGACAAAGACTGGAAAGGGCGAGCCACACCGACCCTGATCGACGCCATGTGCCAGACCTTCGGTGTTCCCATGCACCAGCTCGTCGTCGAACCCATGACCAAGGTCAAGCGTCGGCCCGCCATCACCAGTGGCCGGAAGCGGCGAGCTTCGGTCAGCGGGACAATCTCGGGCGGCGTCCGATGAATGAGTCGACACGCCCTGTTGGGGCACTCGATAGTGTCAATGCCGCTGCCTACCTGGGCGTCTCCCGAGACACCATCGACCGCGAAAAGAATGCCGGCCGCATCTGCCCGAGGTACGTCGGGCGCAAGCCGATCTATCCGATCGAAGAGTTACAGCGCTATTTGGCGGATCTCCCATCGGAGCCGAGGTCATGAGCGCGGTCGTCTCGTCATTCGACACTGGCCGCAGGCCGTGCCCCCAAGGTGGCGAGGATCGCTGGTCGGCCCGCTGGCTCATGGATCAGATGGGGTACGACAAATGGCAGAACTTCGAGCAGGTCATCGAGCGTGCCAAGGTCGCATCTCATAACCAGGGCTTCAACGTGCGCACCCTTTTTACTGCCGTCAGTAAGAAGGGTGACGGCAGGCCGCAGACCGACTACCTCGTGACCCGATTCGCCGCATACCTGATCGCCATGAACGGAGACCCCCGTAAATCGGAGGTTTCCGCGGCGCAGCACTATTTCGCGGTCAAGGCGCGCGAGGCTGAGGTGGCAGTCCCGCTCACCGACGACGAGTTGATCCATCGGGCGCTGTCCATCACCGCGCGCCGCGTCGAGGCATTGACCGAACGTGTGGCCGAGCTGGAGCCCAAGGCCGAGGTCGCCGACAAGCTGCTGGACGCCGCCGGGGATCTGTCGGTGCGCGACGCCGCCCAAGCGCTCACCCGCGCCGGGATAGAGGTCGGTGCCACGCGTCTGTTCGCGGAACTGGAGCGCCGCGGATGGATCAGGCGCTCTGGTGAGGACGGCCGATACCGGGTGCTCCAGTCAGCCATCGAAACCGGATACATGTCGGTGCTCCCGCAATCGCACGAACACCCGAAAACCGGCGTGCGCGTGCTCGATCCGCCGCAACCGCGCGTCAGGCCGAAAGGCATACAACGGCTACTTGCCGACTACGCCTGGAGCTGAAAGTCGTTCTACCACAACTAAATATGAAGGGCGGTGCCGATGGTCCAACCGCCAAGTCATTCCATCGGCACCGCTTCCAACACCAGCCTACAAGGAGGCCGGGCATGTCCCACCGTATATCCACTCCCGACGCCATCGTGCGACACGCATTCTGGACCGTCGCATTCCTCGCCCTGATCTACGCGTTGGTGGCGCTCTCCGCGCATCGGTACGGCCAATTCGCTGTCGTCATGGCGCTGTTCGTCGCCGCGACGCTCATTGACCTCCGCGTGCACCGTCGCGGCCGGTACCGCGACCGCTCGGCGGTGCTGCTGTTCGTCGCCGTCCCGGCCATCGTGGTCTCCGCACTGTTCGCACAGGTCGGGGTGACTGCATGAGGATCAACGTCTACAGCCAAGAGCTGCTACTCGGAGACGATGACGACTCTCGGGATGAGCCCACCGTCGAACTCGTTGAACAGGACTCGAACACCGGAATCCTTTACAGCGCAGTGCGTTTGTTCCTCCACAGCTCACATCGTTTGCATCATCCTCCCGAAGACGACGACCGCAGCGCCATCACGTTCTGGTTGCCGAAGTCACCTGTACGTCGGGAGCGACTTGCGAGACAGTTCGAAGCCCTCGCCGAGATTGCGCGCAACTCTCACCCCGAATCGGGGTTGGACTGATGAACGAGATCAAGGTAATGCAGATCGTCATCGATCCCGAGACGGTCATCGGAATGCGCGAGCAGCTGGACTTGATCACCCAAGCCGACAGGCTCACAACCAAGTTGCTCGACAAGGGCGCCGAGCCGGTCGACATCATCGACGCTCATGTGGACGCGTGGATCGGTGCCGCCATCAAGACAGGGCTTGATCCGTCGACGCTCTTGCCAGTGGCCGGCTGGGAGCCAGGGTTCGGCATTGAGGCGGAGCATGCGCTCGTCGACTTCTTCACCGACCGTGACTCGCGGGAAGCATCCAGCGCCGTGCTCAAGGGCGGTGCGTGATGCAGATTCCACTACCGCCCGCGCGGGTCAACGTTCCCTTGGTGGCCGAGACTCTGGACGCTCAAGTAGAGGCGATCCGCTGCGACAAGATCAGGTGGCAGTCCTCGCAGGGAACCGATTTCGTGCTCACGCACGGCGACGTTCTGCTGATGGCGCAAGGTCTCTGGGTCGACGGTGATACCGGCTGGCTTGTGCACGTGCTGACCATGCACGCCATCGCAGTATGCCGCCTGGCTGGAGTCGAGGTGCAGGCATGACGTGGCGGCAGATATCCAAGGCCGAGAAAGCTCGCATTGATCGGGAGGCCATCGGCGACATGCGCCAAGCCGCCCGGCTGTTACAGAAAATCTCCCGAACCTACGGGGAAGACCCAGTTCATTTCTCGTGGAACGCGTTCGAGCTGCTGGTCACTGCTGGCATCAAAGAGGCGGAACTCGCGGGAGAGATCAAGGTGCCCGCATGACCGTCCTGTCATTGCCCACCTCTAGATCAGATGAGCTGCTGCTCAAGGAAATTGCCGAGCGGATCGACAAGACGCATCCGTTCTCGGCGATCCAACTACGTGCAGTCGCCGAACGGGTGCAGAGAGAATTGAGGTCACGTCGATGATCGAGCCCGGATCGCTCGAGTGGCTGAGCGTGATCACCCCAAGCAAGGTGCCGTCAATCCTGCTGGACCAGAACGGGAACACCATTTCGCGCTGGAAATCGCAATACACCCTGTGGCACGAAATGGCCGGCATCATCGTCCCCGCGCCGATCTCCAAAGCACGCCAGGACGATTTCGACTACGGCCACGCCTGCGAGTTGGCCGCCCGCGAGTACTGGAAGTTCAAGAATCCAGGCTGGCGTATCTCGCAGGGTGAGGTGCAGATCTCGAATCCCGATCTGCCGTTTCCGAACCTGGCGACGATCGACCTACGTGGCTCACGCGGTGCTACACGCCGCGTCGTCGAGGTGAAAACGGCGCGTGATCTCGGGGAGTTCGGGGACGACGGCAGTGGGGAGATCCCACGCGACTATGCCGCTCAGATCCTCATGCAGATGTTGATCACCGGATGGCATGAGACCGCCGATCTCGTGTGCTGGGCACAGTACGGGAAGCCGCGGATCTATCACGTCGAATGGGACGCCGAGATCGCGCAGATAGTGATACAGCGTTGTGTCGAGTGGATGGAATCGCTTGCTGCTGGGAAGAAACCGGCACTCGATAACACGATATCTACGTACGAGACCGTTCGGGCAATGCACCCGGACATCGACAAGGGCGATGAGGCTCAGCTCGATATCGACGATGCGATCGAGATCTTGGCAGCCAATGTCGATCACAAGGCCAGCGAGGAGCGGTTGCGCGGCCTTAAGACTCGGTTGCTCGACCACATGGGCCAATCCCAGTACGCCATGGTCGACGACATAAAGATCGCCGACCGGCGACCGGCCGCGCGTGGGTCTGTCGCGCTCGTGCTCGCAACCAAGAACCTCGAACAACTCACCGACTAGTAAGGACTATCGCATGACCGTCGAAATCACCACCGATACCGATATCGAGATCCTGCCGCCACGCCGGCCATCGGCAGCCGATGCCCTCGGCGCGCTGGCCGCTCACGTCGAGGCCATGAACAACGCCAAGGTGCTCGGCGACGCGCTCGCCGACACCGAGCTGGTACCGGAGACATATCGCGGCAAGCCCGGCAATGCCGGTGCCGCAATCCTGTTCGGCGCCGAGATCGGGTTGAACCCGATTCAATCACTGCAACAGATCTTCGTTGTCAAGGGCAAGCCCGCCATCTACGCGCGCACAGCGGTCGCATTACTCAAGCGGCACGGCATCGTCGTGCAGACGCTCGAAACATCCGACACGAGCGTGACCGTCACCGCCACTGATCCGCGCACGGGTCAAGTGGAAACGTCCACATGGGATATCGGACGGGCGACCAAGGCGAAGTACACGTCCAACGCGCTGTACACCACCGACCCGCAGGCGATGTTGTACGCGAAGGCGGCCATGGAGGTGTGCCGCAAGATCGCCCCGGACATCCTGCTCGGTATCCCATACTCGCGTGAGGAATTGGAGATGGAGCAACAGCCGGTCCGGGTCCGTGCTGATCGTGCCGACCGGGGCATTAAGGGATTGCGGGCCGCGGTCGAGGCATCGGCCACCGAGCAGCCCGAACCGGTGGCCTCCGTGACTGAAACAGCTCCCGTCGAGCCGTCGCCGGATGCGCCCGAGGTCGAGCTGATCACGTCGGCTCAGTCCCGCAAGCTCTACGCACTCCTGCGGGAGAACGAGCTCGAAGACAAGGCGGCTGCGCTGGCGTGGATCTCGGCTGCCTTGGGACGCCCGATCGTCAGCACCAAAGACGTGACCAAGGCAGAGGCGTGCACGTTGATTGACAACCTCGACGGTCCAGAGAAGTAACCCACCCACCAGAAAGGAATGAGTAACCATGTCCGACAACGAAACCGACAACGAAACCAGCGAGGCCAAGGCGAGTACCGAGGTCGGTCCCGGTGAGGTCACCGACTTCATCGTCGTCCTGGCCGCTCATGACAAGGGCCGCGCTCAGCTCAAGGCGTCCAAACTCTTAGCCCAATGCGTCGAGGCCGCTCACGTGACCGGCAAGAAGGGCGGAACGATCACGGTCAAGGCGACCGTGACAGCGCTCGAATCCGGCGCAGTCGGAATCGAAATCGACGTTGACGGCAAGCCGGTCGAGGAATCGGTCAAGTCCATCTGGTTTGACGACGGCGAAGGGAACCTATCCCGCGACAACGCCGGAATGTTCTACGGAAACAAGTAACCCAACAACCGCCAAGGAGTAAAAGCTATGTCCGAAAACGTTATTGCATTCCCTGATCACACCGTCGAGCCGATCAACGACCCCGACGTGGACGGCCCCGTCTACCTCGTCAGCGCCAACAGTGATAGCGGCCTGCAAACCGAGGTCATCGACGTACGTAGCAAGGCGCCGCATGCGTTCCCACCACGCACCGTCCCACCACGCACCGTGACTGACGCGGCCTCATTACTGGCCGAGGTTAAGCGGCGCCCGTTGTTGAACGGCATGTCCACAGTGTGGGGAAACCGCAACGTCGGTGAAATCACTGTTGTGTACGACGAATTAGAGTCCGACGCCACCATTGATTACACCAACCGCGCCGACCAGCTCCGACTCAAGTTCGTGCGCGACCCCGATTGGGACACCCTGTTCAGGGCCGCAGACGGCAGATTCCACACTCAGGTCGAATTCGGTGACCTCATCGAGTCGGCGGGCCACCTGATCACCAGCCACCCCGCGGCCGAGATCGTGGAGATTGTCGACAGCGTCCGTGCGTCGAGCAAGGGATCTTTCGAGTCGAATATCAAGCGCGCCACCGGGAGCGTGAATCTGACCTACAGCGAGGAAGTCTCTGCCAAGGCCGGCACCGCTACGAGGCAACTCGAAGTTCCGCGCGAGATCACCCTGTCGGCGAGGCCATTCGAGGACTACCCAGTCATTGAGATCACGTGCTGGCTACGACTGAACATCTCCCAAGGGCAACTGGGGCTCGCTCTGGTCCCGCAGCCCTACGAGCACCTGGTGCGCGACGCCTGGACGCAGAAGACCACAGAGGTCGCCGACGAGCTCGGAGTGCCCATCTACGCGTCGAACCTCGGGAAGTAGGCCGTGAGCGCCCCGGTGATCACCGTTCGCAGCCCCGCGGTACGCCGGGGTGCTCACCCCACCAGAGGTATCCACATCACGCTCCATTGCGCGCGTTGCGCAGAGGAATTTGTGACGGAGCAGATCCGTGACCACTGCGATCACTGCCAGCTCGCACAGCAAGCCGCGTGGCCCCATGCAACCCACCAACGAATCGGAGAGGCGAGCGGATGCTGACCCCTACGGCAACCATCCGCAACCACGCAATTGACGACGGCTGGCGGTGGTCCCCGGCTGGGCTGCTCCTGCCCCCCAATGTCAGTAAACGACGAAATGATCGTCCCATGGGTCTCGATCTGTTCTCTGGCGCAGGCGGTTTCAGCTGCGGTTTCCACCAGGCCGGGTGGCACGTGGCTGCCGCCGTCGAGCACGACGTGCCTGCCTCCATGACGTACCTGACCAACCTTGCCCGCCCAGGAGTCAAGATTCACATCGACCCCGACCACCCGGTACTCGGCCCCAATGCCGCCCAACCCAAGAAGTCAAAGAGCAAGGACGCAGTGCCATTCGACGCTCACATTGGCTCCGGCTGGATCTCCACCCGACCCGACGATGCCGGCTGTGAGCACTTCTATGTGTACGACGTCAAGAACCTGACCGGCGAGCGCATCCTCGGCGACCTCGGCCTGGAAGTCGGCGAGCTGGATTGCGTGTTCGGGGGGCCGCCCTGCCAAGGATTCTCGATCGCTGGCCGTCGTGACGTGATGGACCCGCGCAACTCGCTGGTGTTCGAGTTCGCGCGGTTGGTGTGCGAGATCCGGCCCAAGACGTTCGTGATGGAAAACGTGACCGGCATCTTGAACATGCGCACACCCGAGGGTATGCCGGTACTCGACGCCGTCGCTGCCTACATGTCCGGACGTGGGTACAGCGACTATGAAGCGCTCCGGCAGGCGCTCGGCGGTGCGCCCAACGCCAAGGCCGGTGTTCGCGATTCCATGTCCGGCAAGCGCTCCAAGAAGGCCGAGGACCGCGAGCCGTCCGGCGACGGTCAGGACGCACTGTTCGAGGTCGACCCGTGAGCACCCCCGCGCCCGCGCCATCCGAGACTCCCGAGCCGGTCTACACGTTCACGAGCATCGTCCGTGGCACCTGCACAGGCGGTTGCGGCATGGAGTACCAACCCGGTGATCCAGTCACCAAGTACCGAGACGAAATCCGTTGCGTGTCATGCGCTGAGAGGTGGAGAAGGTGAGCCAAGAACCATCGACCGAGATCGAACCGCCCTCCCGTACGTGGCAGCACTCCCGGAAGGGGCGTATTCGGGGTGTTGTGGTCCGTGAAGATGACACGTGGATATGGGTTCGACTGGAGGGCGACCACCAGCTGGCCTATGCATCAGCGGGGAACCACGGCCGGATTGATACCGACGGCACCGCTATGTGCCTGCGCAAATCGCTCATGGTTGAAGTCGGGGCGCACTGATGATCGCCTGGATTCTCATCGACTGGCACTGGCTGATGATCCTGATTGCCCTTGTGCTGCTGGCACTTACCGGGTGGGTCGTCGTGGTTGTCGAGGACGACGGCGACTGGTGGGTGTTCTGATGGCCGACCCAGACGAAGACGACGAGTTCGTGATGTGCCGTTGCTTTGGCGAGCTGACCCCCGCCGACAAGGCGCGACGGCTCGGATGTGACCAGCGCGGCGGATGCTCCGAACTACGTGACGCGATGGAGTTCTGATGGCATTCGAGGCAAACTACTGGGGTACATGCCAAGTCTGCGGAAAGCGTTTCAGCATTGGCGATCTCATCGAACGGCACATCGACGGGTACCGGCACGAGGACTGCCACGGCGACGCTGAGGACGTGCTCGGCGATCGAGCCGACGCGTGCACGCGCTGCTTTCTGATTCACGCAGGGGAGTGCTACTGATGAACTGGGCTGCATTCGCGCTCCCGCTCACCGTGATCGCTACGTGGTCGTCTTGGCACGCCTTCGGGCAGGCGCTCCGCTACAGCTGGGGCGAGATCGTCGGCTTGCTGCAACAGCCGCGCTCGTGCTGGTCGATGCGGCACTCGTGGGTGTGGTGATCTGATGCCCGAGCGGATCCAGTTGCGGCGCACCAAGGGCTGGCGCAAGCCAGAGGGGGCGATCGTTGTGTCGCGGCCGAGTCGATGGGGCAACCCGATCCGGATCACGCCCGAGCGCGGCCGGTTCTGCACGATGTACCGCGTTCACGGCTCACCGCTGGATCGAAACGGTGGGCCCTCGTACGCGGACATTGGGACAGCGCGCTACTTCGCCGCCAAGGCGTTCGAGTGGGACCTACTCAACGGTCGCTATCCGAACTACCCGAGCGTGGATGAGATCTGCCGGGAGCTGGCTGGCCATGACCTCGCTTGCTGGTGTCCACCACGCCGAGTGAACCGAAACGGCTCCCTCGGTGATATCAGCTGCCATGCAGACGTACTGCTCGAAATCGCCAATCAGGAGGCCCACTGTGGCACGTAAGAGCCGAGGCCGGATCACCATCGAGATCCCCGATGACGTGCTAGTCGTCCATGCCCAAGACTCGGCCGCCTGGCGGCGCCTTGACAAGGCCGAGGGTTGGTTCGTCTACAGCATGTACGAGGCCAACCGACGCATCGTGCCGCCGCTCTACGTCGGTGTCACAGGACACCTCTATCAACGGCTCTCAGCGCACAGACGCCAGCAGGCGTGGTGGCCCATCGTGGGCGACATCGTCATCGAGCACTTCACAGACAGGTCCGACGCTTATGACGCCGAGGACCGCCGGATCTACGTGCTGCAGCCGTTATTCAACACGGTCTGCAATATCCACACCCCGCGATCGGAGGCGACAGCGTAATGCCGTGGTTCAACGTCGATGACGGGTTCGCCAATAGCAAACCGGTGATGCGGATTCCGCGCCGCTACCGGACGGCTGCGATCGGGCTGTGGACGCTCACCGGCTCATGGTCAGCCAAGGAACTCACCGACGGCTTGATCCCCGCCGAGGTGGTCGAAGAGTTCGGCGGAACACCCAAACTCGTGGAACTTCTGATCGTCGCCGAGCTATGGGATTCGGCAGAAAGCGGCGTCCAGTTTCGGAATTGGCCGAAGTGGCAACGCACTAAAGCGCAAGTTCTGGATTTCCGTGCGGGAGAGGCGGAACGGAAGCGGAAACAGCGGGAGCGGAAAGTCAGGCCGTCTGATCAGGAGGAACGCAAAGTGTCCCAGCCCTGTCCCGGTGGGACACCAACGGGACTCCGGCCGGAGTCCTCCCAGGTGTCCGGACTACCTAAACCATTACCTAAACCATTACCAACAAGTACTTACGTAGGTAGGGATGTTGCGTTGGTAGACGCGAGCGACCCCAACGACCCCCCACCCACTCATTGCCCGAAGCATCCCGACGGCACGAGCGAGCCATGCCGAGGCTGCGAGGCAGCCCGGCGCAGCCGCGAGGACATCGAGCGGGCTAACCGCGAACAGCAACGGGCACAACGCGAAGCCGAGCAGCAGGACGCGCTGGAGGCCAAGCTCGCCACGATCGTCGTCTGCGAGTTGTGCGACGAGGACGGGTACCGCGGTGGCCAGGTCTGCGATCACGTCGACCGAACCCAGACGGCGGCCAAGGGCGCAGCGATGGCCCGTGCCGCACTCGCGAAGGCGGCTGGCGATGAGTGATTTGGACCCCGGATTCGAGGCCCGTACCCGTGAGCGCCTTGGCGCGCTCTCAGAGGCCGTAGACGCCCCGCCGCGCGAGTTCGGTCGCCCCAGCCTCAATCCGGCTCAGCAGCGGCCAGAGCGCGCCGTCAGGTGTCCGCACCCGGCATGCAGGGCCGAAGTCGGCAAGCCGTGCTGGAACTCGGCGACCCGGACTGAGCGCGAGGACTTCCACCCGTCGCGTACCAACGCCGCGTACGCGCAATCGAAAGCGGAGGCGTGATGAGCGAACTCGTAGACCGCGCCCGCTATGCCTACGAGTGGGGTAACGGAGACGAACTACATGTCCAGCTTGCCGCCGAAGTGGAGCGGCTAGAGGCCGAGGTGGAACGGCTGCGCGGCCAGGTCGGGAACCGCGGCAAGTGGGATCCGAGCTGGGGCAGCCCATATGACGCGATGGGGGACGTGCCGTGATGAAGAAACTCCTTGCCCTGCTCGACACGCCAAGCCTGCCCGGTGCGCTCTGTAGGGGTCAATCGGCGCTGTTCGACGAGCGCCGCGACCATGAGGGACCGCGCCAGCTCGAACGGCGACACGCGCAGGCGCAGCACCTCTGCCGCCAGTGCCCACAGTTCAGGCCGTGCCACGCGTGGGTCACGTCGATACCGGGAAGTCTGCGCCCGGAAGGTGTTGTAGCCGGGCTGGTTCCACGGGAAGTGGGCAAGGTAGGACGACCGAAAAAGGGTGAGAAGTGACGATGGATTTCTTTCTTGACCGTCGCCATCAAGCGAAGCTGCGCGACGAACTCGCAACGATCCCCGCCCTTGTCGATGATCTCGCCGTCACCGTCACGCGTCAGGCGCGCATCCAGAAGGCCAACCTTGGCCGGCCAAAACGGCAGCGGCCCGGACCGCGACCGCCAGTGCACCTCGGCGCGTGGACTGCGGCAGACGAGCTGCACAACGCCCTGACGACGTGGGTGCGGCTGGTCTGCGAACAGCGGTGCATTTACTACCGCGAGTCGAACGACATGCTCACGCTGGCGCGCTGGCTGCGCAAAAACATGGTGGCCCTTGCTCTTACAGAGGGAGCCCATGAGGCGTACGAAGATCTGTCGCCCAAGATCGCCGAGTGCTGGCGGCACGTCGACTTGCCACCCGACGACGAGATCATGATCGACCACATACGCGTCAATGAGGCCGGCGGAAGCGTCGTCACGCTGGACACCATCACCGCGGTCGCCAATCGGATTGGCCCAATGGCGAAGGGGCTGAATCGTGACCGGCTGCGCTACCTGGTCAAGGGTGACAGGGTCAAGGCGTGTGGGCAGGATCCGGACACGGGCACGAAGTTCTATCGGTTGTTCGATGTCATGCACGCACACAACGACAAGACGAAACGGCGGCGAGCATGACGGAGGCGAAGGGCTTGCGCATCAAGCTCAGCCTGCGGCAGGCGCGTCAACGGCGATGGAAAGTCGAGAACGTGCGCGAGGCCAAAGTCAATGCAATTCAGGCTAATGGCGACGGTGGGGCTGGTTGAGGCTCGGGTTCTTCAATGGGGGCTAACGATCCATGGCGGCCGATGAGACCCCTCAGATCGGCGCTCTCGTTGCTGTAGCCATATTCGGCGAGTACCCGTTCAGCGTCTGCCAGTGCGGCGCGGTCATCGTCGGAAAACGGCGTGTATTCGATCATTATCGGCTGCGCCACGTCATACCGGCGCCGGAAGGCGGCATTGGAATAATGAGGGCCGTCAACCTCTTTCGGCGCGTCTTCCGCGATTACGGTGACGTGCAGGGCTTGGGACTGATCAGGAAACCAAGATATTCGATCCACTCGGAAACGTCGGCCTCCCGCAATGAGGCGACCGTCAGCCTCGAACCGGTCAAATTCGGAGATGATCACATGACCTTTGCGTAGGCCATGCCCCCTGATGAATGCCTTTCCCATAATCGAATCCTGCCATCCGCGGTTGTATCCCGCATGCGATACGTTCATCCCATGAGCTTCACCGTGAAATTCGTCAAGAGCGAGTGGACCGAAGAGACCCAGCACTATGCCGATGCGGACGCGTACCTGTTCATGCATGGCGGTGTGCTCGGCGTACTCGTAGAGAAAGACAAACGGGTGTCGTTTTACCCACAAGGTTCCTGGCTGCACGTCAGCGGCAAGGACCATCAGCCTGGCTACAAATTTCTGCCAGGCGGAATACCCGAGGTCGCTTTTGACCTGTTCCAGCCCGAAGTGCCGCCGATTCGGTAGCCGACTACCCCGCCTCGCACCGACGCTCGGCGTGCTCGGTGAGGGTCGGGTGCGAATCGGGAGGCACACCCAACCAGCGGCTACGTGTTTTTCCCATACCGCTGCGGTACGCTCATCGCTAGTCGCAGTGGTGCGTCTGCCGAACATCCCCGACCAGCTCATTTGGCCGGGGTTTTCTCATATGTCGGACCCTCGGCGTAAAACTGGCCAATGGACGCCTTGAGGGCCATTCGCGAGGTCATCGAGCAGATGCCGAACTTCTTTAGCCTGACTCGCAATACGACGATCGGCGCCGAGGGTCAGACCGAGACCAGGGTCTACACCCAGGACGAAATCGCCGCACACGTCGCGGCGAAGCTCATCGCCAAGATCCACACCAAACGCTGCTTAGTCGTCGAGCTGCCACCCGTCGAGACCGACGAGTACGGAAGCCAGACGGTCCGCGTTCCGATCACCGGCCAGGCATGGGCATACGGGGAAGTGCGCATAGACGACCGCGGCAACCGGCTGAACATCGTGGACATCCCTTCACGGCTGCCCATCGATGACGCACCCGCGTTCGCCGAGGCGGTGCTCGCCGCCTACAACGCTGCACGCCCACGTCGGTAGGGCGAGTCCACCGGGAGCGCCACCAAGGGGCACGCGATGGCCTGGTCCGAACTTGATCAGCAGATTGCCAACGCGTGGATCAGCCTTCGTCGCGCTATCCGCCAACTCGACTATGGCCGCGCACTGCGCGTCATGAGTCACATCGACGCACTGCTTGACCTACACCCGTTCGAGCCACGTCGAGAGGGAGACAAAAACCCATGAGGCACAACATCGCTCGCGCACTGCGCAAGATCGCCAACCGTGTTGATCCGGCCGTTCCTGGCGATGCCACTGCCGAGGGTCTGCGGATCGCCAACGCCGCGGTCAGGGCGGCGATGCGCTGATGCCGCGTCCTGATGTCGCCAAGCTGTTCGCCGATAACCTCGGCAATCTGCCACATCCCAAGGGTGACATGCGATTTATGCATCACAGCATGTTTGGACTACCGGATGATCAGAAGCAACGCATGCAGTCGATCGCCAACCGCACAGGCGAGGCGTTCGTCAATCTGTTGGAGTCCAACGGCTACACCATCAGCCACCCATCCGACCCGGCGCCTGCTGACCCGATCAACAAGACGGTCACCATCGGCTGTGCCGCGTGCAAGCAAGTGCTGCTGACGTTTACGGCCGACGAAAACCATCAAGTCTGGCTGAATCCATCCAGCCTGGAGGCCCTGACCACCCCGGCCGCGTGGTGCCCACATGAGTAACCCCATCATCATTCCCAAGCAGGCAAGGGAACTACTGACGGGGACTCGTCGTCTGCTGGCCACGCGCCAGGCGTTCGCGTTCGTCGAGCAGTTCGCGACAATGCTGGCCAAGCGCCCCGAGCTCGCCATGCTCGCCTTCAAGGTCACGCGTGACGAACAGGGCATCACCATCCGCGCCACGCCCACACAACCGCGCTGATGCCCTCGCCGCGACCAGGCCAGCGCAACTACCGCACGACCACCCAGCGCGGACTAGGCGCGGCCCACAGGAGGGACCGGGAGCGCCTACTCGGAGACCACATAGAAGGCACGCCGTGCTGGTGGTGCGGCGAACCGATGCACACCGCGCAAGGCCTTGGCGCAGACCATGAGCAACCCCGATCCCTGGGCGGCACACGCGCGAACCGGCTGCTGCATTCGTGGTGCAACTCAGAGCGCGGCGACGGTCGAGGCGACGCCGAACGGCCCGCGCTGACCGGCCTCAAGATCAACGGCCACACACAACCCGCCATCGGTGATCGCGTCATGCGATGGGCACCGTAAGCGACGACGAGCGAGCGCTAGCAAACACAGGGCACCCTACCCCCAAAATTATACGGGGAGGGGGTACTCCTCGGCGACGTGTGGGTCACCGCTTCCCCCCTCTCCGGGGGTATCAGCATTCAGCGGCCGGTATTGACCACCCGTAGCAAACAGAGGCGGTGGTGACCCATGGACCAGTTATCGCTGGCCGAGGCAGTAAAACAGGGCCAAGTCCAGGGCTTGACAGCTCTGCGCGACCTCCTCGCAACCGAGATCGACGGATGCGACGACCCGAAGACGCTCCCCGCACTGTCCAAACAGTTCACCGACGTGCTTGCAGCGCTGGCCGCGCTGGCGCCAGCGAAGAAGTCGAGGATCGATGAACTTGCCGAGCAGCGACGTAAGCGACGCGCCGGTACTGGGCGCGCAGCGTCCTCGGATTGAGTGCCTTCCGGCCGGTGTCGTCTATTCCGCCGGCGCCGACGCGGTGGCGCTCTGCGACGAGATGGGGTTCGAGCTCGACCCGTGGCAGCAGTACGTCCTCGAGCACGCGCTCGGCGAGCGCGAAGACGGCCGGTGGGCAGCGTTCGAGGTCGGCTTGCCGGTACCTCGGCAGAACGGCAAGTCCGGGATCATCGAGGCCCGGATCCTGGCGGGCCTGTTTCTCTTCGATGAAGAACTGATCGTCTATTCGGCGCACGAGTTCAAGACGGCCATCGAGATCATGCGCCGCGTCGAGTACCACCTGCACAATTCGGGCAAGCAGTTCAAGCCGAGTCGGTCGCACGGCCAGGAGGGCTTCGAGCTTCCGGCCGACGACGACCATCCTCGTGCCCGGCGCGTCATCTTCCAGTCGCGCACCAAGGCTGGCGGCCGCGGCCTCTCTGGTGACTGCGTGATCCTCGATGAGGCGATGATCATCAAGCCGGAAGCAATCGGCACGCTGATGCCGACGATGGCGGCACGTCCGAATCCGCAGATCTGGTACGCGGGTTCGGCGGTTGATCAGGAGATTCACCCGCACGGGTTCATCTTCTCGGCCATCCGGCACCGCGGCGTCGAGGGCGGCAAGGTTCCCGGCTCGGAGCCGCGGTTGTGCTTCATGGAGTGGTCGGCCGAGAAGGGCGCCAAACGCTCGGACCCGCATGTACAGGCGCAGGCCAACCCCGCGGTCGGATTCCGTATCACGTTGGAGTACATCGCCGACGAGCTGCGCGCGATGCAGCACACCCCGCACATCTTCGACGTTGAACGTCTCGGTATCGGGGACTGGCCGGAGATGACCGACGCCGCGTTGCGGCCGATCGGCACGCAGGTATGGACCGATCAGGCCGACGCCGCGCCGACACTGCAGAGCCCGTATCCACTGGTGCTCGCGGTGCATCGCGAGGGCAACATGTGGTCGATCGGTGGTGCGCAGTGGACCGCGGCCGGTACCGGCCATGTCGAGATCGGCTGGTCCGGGCACGGTGGGCCCACGGTGATCGCCGAACGGCTGGTACGGATTGTGGCCGACGCAGATCCGTCTGCGCTGGTCATTGATCCGCGCGGCCCGGCGAACATACTGCTGCCTCACCTGGCGCAGCTGGGCATCGAAGCGTCTCAGGTGAATGCCGGTGAAGTGGCGATCGCGTGCGATGGGTTCCTGACGGCGCTCGGCGATGGCCAGGTGACGCACTCGGGGCAGCCGATTTTGGACGGTTCGGCGCTTCCGGCGCTCAAAAAGGACCTTCCGGGCAAGCGATTCGTCTGGGATGCGCCTCCCGGCGGCTCAGTTCTACACCTGACGGCGGTGACGTTGGCGCATTGGGGGCTGTTGACCTACGGCGCGCCGGCCAAACGGTCTGCCGGACCCTCGTTCGCTTCCGAATCCACATCTGATCACCACTCGACGGGCGCCCTCGATGTCCTCGGGGCCGCTTTCTGACCCGAAGGGAGGGTTCCATGGCGAAAACCGCCGCGCCGATAAGCGAAATCGGCTTTGTGAACCCGTATTCGGGTCTGCTCTCGGCATGGGCGGCATGGGATACCTACGAGCAGGTGCCAGAGCTGTTATGGCCCAACTCGATTCGGACATATACCCGGATGTCGCGCGAGGATGGCCGCATTGCGTCGGTTCTGGCGGCAATCGCACTGCCGGTTCGCCGTACCACGTGGCGGATCGCGCAGAACGGCGCCAGCGACGAGGTAACCCAGTTCGTTGCCACCAATCTTGGGTTGCCGATACTCGGCGACAACGACATTGAGGCCCCGACACAGCGCACCAAGGACCGCTTTTCATGGTCCGAGCATCTTCGTGTCGCTCTGCTCATGAATGTGTTTGGGCACAGCGTATTCGAGCAGGTTTACCGGCCTGACAACGGCAAAATGATGCTGCGCAAGCTCGCCCCGCGTCCTGCTCAGACCATCGCCTACTGGGATGTGGCCCGCGACGGCGGCCTGATCGGGGTGCAGCAGTATCCCGAGGGCAGTGTCGGCGGCGGTGGTGGCGTCATCTATAGCGGCGGGGCCTTCGACAACCTGATCCCAGTGAATCGGCTGGTTGTGTACACACGCGACCCCGATCCTGGTGTCTGGGTGGGTAATTCAATACTTCGGCCCGCCTATAAGCATTGGCTACTCAAGGATGAGTTGATCCGCATTCAGGCCGCTACGGCACGCCGCAACGGTATGGGTGTGCCAGTGGCCACGTCGAGCGAGGCTGAAGCAATCGATCCAGTGGCCATCGAGAAATATCAGCAACTCGCCTCTCAGTATCGCGGCGGGAACAGCGCCGGGGTCGGGTTGCCGTTCGGCGCTAAGCTCGAATTGCTTGGTGTCGCAGGCAACTTGCCCGATATGCAGCTGGCCATCGAATACCACGATAAGCAGATGGCGCTTGCCGGGCTGGCGCACTTCCTCAATCTCGACAAGGGCGGCTCATACGCACTCGCGAGTGTTCAGGCCGACACGTTCACGCAATCCGTGCAGACTGTGGCCGACACAATCCGCGACACCGCGCAGGCGCACATCGTAGAAGACCTGGTAGACCTCAACTTTGGGGTTGATGAGCCGGCCCCGCTGCTGGTTTGCGACGAGATTGGTTCGCGCCAGGACGCCACCGCCGCAGCGTTGGGAATGCTGGTAATGGCCGGCATACTCACCCCTGACCCGCGCCTAGAGGCGTTCGAGCGCCAGACGCTCGGCCTGCCGAGTTCTGACCCGGACGCTGAAACCACCGAAGCGCCAGCAGAAACCGACCCGCCCGAGACGGCCCTGCCGCCCATTCCCGAGACCAACGTGAGTAACGCTCGGATCCTGCGTGAGCACACACCGCGCCGAACTCGAGTAACCATCGATCCGAACGGAGCGTTGACACTGTGGTAGAACGCAATCCGCAGGGCATCCCGAATGCCGGCGACCAGGGCAATCGAAAGTCGTGGTACGCCCTGGCTACGCCGGATGACGGCCCGGCCGAGGTAATGATCTACGACGATATCGGGATGTTCGGCGTCACCGCAGCCGATTTCGTACGCGACATCGCCACAATCAAGGCCGACGCGGTCACCGTGCGGATCAATTCCTATGGCGGTGAGGTGTTCGAGGGCATCGCGATTCTCAACGCGATTCGAGGCCTGGATGCCACGACAACCGTTGTCGTTGACGGTATTGCGGCCTCAATCGCAAGCGTGATTGCGATGGGCGGCGATCACGTGGTGATGAATCAAAACGCGCAGTTGATGATTCACAACGCGTGGAACTTTGCCTCTGGCAACGCCGACGAGTTGCAACGCGTTGCGGACGGTCTGCGGTCAATGTCAGGAAATATTGCAACGGTCTATGCCGCAAAGGCTGGGGGCACCGCCGAAGAGTGGCAAGCCCGGATGAATGACGAAACTTGGTACACCGCAGACGAAGCGGTGGCCGCAGGGCTCGCCGATGAGGTCATTCAGGGAGCCAAGAGCGACCAGCTCGCCTTTGCGCATGCCCGCGCAGCCGCATCACTGCGCCACTTCAAGTACCGCGGCCGTGAAACCGCACCCGCGCCGCAGATCGTGCCGCGCGCCCAAGCCCCTCTGCCGTCCGAGGCTGAGGTTACGAAAGGAAAGGAGGCCATCATGGCCACCCTTAGCGAAAGCCTCGTGGATAAGCTCGGTCTTGATGCCGGTGCCGACGAGGAGACCATCTTGGCGGCATTCGAGGCGAGGATCGCCGAAGTTCCCGCCGGGACCGCTGCCCCGGAGCCGACGACCGAGCAGATCACTGCCGCCGCAGCCAAACTGGGTGTGTGCCTGGTCGATAAGGCGCAATACGAGTCGACTACCGCCGCTGTTGCGCAGATGCAGGTTGAGCGTGCCGCCCAGGCTAAGGCCGATGACGAGCGCCTGCTCGACAGCGCCATTGCGGTTGGAAAGTTGACCCCCGCCAACAAGTCCAACTGGCTCGCGTTGATGGAACACGACCGGGTTGGTATCCGCGCCACGTTGGCGCAGCTGCCGGCCGGACTGATCCCGGTGGCCGAGATGGGCCACGGAGTCGGAAGCGAAGAGGACCACCTCGACGCCGAAATGGCTCACGCCTACGCCAAGATCACCGGCCACGAGCTCGGAAAGGGCAACTAGACCATGGGTATTTACGCACCGAACTACTTCCCGGCCGAACGGCTAGATTTCACTGCAGGCGCGGCCATTACGGCTGGACAGCTGGTGTATATCTCGGCACCGAACACGGTTCTGCCAACCTCGGCGGCCACCATCGCATGGGTTGGCGCAGCGGCCCACGATGCCGCTAGTGGCACGTTGGTGACGGTTCTGGCCGTGGGCGTGCACACCCTGGCCGCGTCTGGCGCGATCACCGCTGGCGCGAACGTCGTCGCAGCTGCGGCAGGCGCGGTTGCGGACCTCGCAGCAGGAACCAACTACGCCCAGGTCGTCGGCGTGGCACTGACCACCGCCGCCGGAAACCTCGTGACCGTCCTCTTCCGATAATCAGCTTTCAAAATAACGAAAGGCTAAGGCACTCATGCCCATTGAATTCCCTCCGGTAGCTCCCACGCTATCGGGTGACATCCTCAGTATTTCCCGGTTTCTGAACAACCCGCCGCTGGTGCTGCGGGCGCTTCGCACGGTCACTGACCAGATGTTCATCGCCGACAAGATCCTGACAGGCAACATTCCCACCGAGTCGGGTTCTGCGGTCTACGAACAGAATGAGTCGATCTTTGCCGATCGTGCTCCGCAGCCCGTTGCACCGATGTCCGAATATCCCGTCACTTCGATCGGCACGGGACCGGCACTTACCGCAAACACGGTCAACTGGGGCAACGATGCCGAGATCAGCGATTTCGCGATCAGCCGCCAGAAGTATCCCGTCGTCAATCGCGCATTCCGAAAGCTCGCGAACTCTCATGTGCAGCAGATCGACTCGGTGGCCCTGTCGGCTGTTGCGTCGGCCGTCACCCAGAACACGAGCGCAATCAGCTCGTGGGCGGGCACGGGTGCTGCACCGCTCATCCTGCGAGACCTGATGCGCGCCTTGGCGAACATCTTGAACCTGAAGCAGGGCTACATGCCCGATACGGTGCTGTGCAGCCTCACCACGTTTGCGAACGTGGTGAGTGACGAAAAGCTCGCGCAATTGTTGCCACGCGAGTATCCGGGTACCGAGACAACCCCTGTCGCACAGGGCTTGTCGTCAACGTTCATGCGCCGGATCGGCGGGTTCACCTTCATTACGAGCCCGAACCTGCCGACCACGGGTGTGGCGACGCTGCTGGACTCCACGGTGCTCGGATCGTTCGTTGATGAGACCGTACCCGCACCCGGCTACGTGAGTGGTCCGGATGACGCGAATCGTCTGCAGGTCAAGACGATCCGCGAGGACAAGATCGATGGTTGGCGCATCCGCGCCCGCCGAATCGTCGTGCCGATCGTTCAGGAATCGGCGGCGGCCTGGAAGATCACAGGGGTGGACGCATGACTTACCGAGTGCTGGCTCCGCTGGTCATTGTCAAGCCCCATGGCGGCTATCACTATGCGGGGTCGGTTATTCCACACTTGACACCTGCGCAGGAGGCTCACCTCCTGAGTGAGGGTCTTGTCGAGCGGATCGACGCCGGGGAAGCAAACGCCGTCGATGTCGATCCCTCGGAATCGGCCGTAGCAGAGGCGGATGCGTCTCAGGGCGGCGCGACGAAGCCCCCTGCGAAGGTAGCGCCGGTTGAAGACTGGATTGCCTATGCGGTGTCACGCGGCGCGGATCCGGCCGAGGCTGGCGCGCTGGACAAGCAGGAACTTCAGGAGTTGTACGGCTGATAATGGTCACGCCATTCCTGTCCGATACCGAGTTCGCAGGTATGTACCCACGCGCCTTGAGTACCGCTGAAACGAACGTGGTACCGCTGCTGCTGCAGGTTGCGGCCAACTGGATAGTGACCAATACTCCCGGCACGCCCGATGATTCGGCAGCCAAGTACGTCACCTACGAGGTGGTGTCAAACTCGCTGACGTTCGGCAAGTATCGAGGGTTGGCGTCGTTCCACAACATGACCGGGCACCGCGTGCAATCCGGGACGTTCATCAAGAATCCGGCGACAGCGCTGGATTTCACCGATGAGCACCGGCAATTGCTGGGAATTCCTATGCGCGCGGGGCCTGCGTCATCGTTCTTTGTTGACGATTTCGCGTTGCCGTCCGAAGCCGGTTTGAACTCGCACGATTCGTATGACTACCCGCGTGGGTTCGGCTCGATGGACAACTTCTGATGTTTGATATCGGCGCCGACACCCTGCAAGTCATCGACTACGGTGCCGCGCTCGACGGCCACGGCAATCCCGTGCTGGACGAGCAGAATCAGCCGATCAAGGCGCGCACGATCGTCGCAACGATCTACGGATGCATGTTTGAGGCTGAACATATTTCGGAACATCAGTCCGACGTGATCACCTCGACCGAGCGGGCATGGGCGTTCCTGCCGGTGACACCGGATAGCCGCGCCATTGCCAACAGGCACTACCTATGCCCGGTGCGGCCTGCTGGCGACGAGTCTGGCCGCGACTACAAGGTGCATGGCCTGCCCGCGCTGCAGTACGACATCGAGGGACAGCCAGATCACGTGTGGATCTTCTGCGAATGGCAGCCGGGTAAGCCATGAAAAATCCGTTGCGAGACTTGGGGGTATCCGACAGGGCGCTGCTGTCGGGCATCGCAGGTGACGCCAAAGCTCATCGAGAGCTCAAGCGTGCGGGCGATGAGGTTGCCGACGACTGGAAAAACCGCGCACCAGTATTCGGCGACAAGGATCCGCGCCGCGCTGACCCGCCGTACGGCGGCGAGCCGGGGGAGTACCGGGACGGCATCACGCCCGGAAAGGTTCACCTGACCAAGGATGGCGAACTCGAGCTCTTAGTGGAGTCCGACGACTATAAGGCGATCGAGATCGAATTCGGATCCAAGCACATGCCGGTGTATGCGCCGGCCACCGCGACGATGCAAGAGTTCGGAAGCCTAGACCCTCCGATCATCACGAACAGCACCAACCGGCCCGAGGTCGAGCAGTTGTTCCGCAAGAATCGGCGCGACAAGGCGGGCGGCAAGTACGGCGCACGAAAGCGCAAGGGCTCATGACTCTGGAATGGGGACAACCGAAGTCGCCGTCAGGGTACGTAATGGCGGTGCTCAAGCCGTTCGGTCTGCTGGTGACCCCCGAGTACGCGGACGGTGACGCGCCCTGTTACAAGATCACCGATCTACCAGGCGGCAAGTCGGACCGAATTACGTTGAACGCGTTGGTACAGGTCGAATCCTTGGCCACCGACAGCGCTACGGCCAACGGCCGGGCGACAGCCTTTCGCATGGCGTGGGACGCCGATCACGCCCTCATGTCGATGAACGACTGGGACATGGTCACCCTGCCTGATGGGAGCCCGGCGTGCGCCACCGTGGATCCGAATATGGCCCCGGCCTTTCATGAATTCCGAGATCCGCTCATCAAGGCGTATGTAGCCCGCTACGCGATCGACATCCGTTTCACTCAAACCTAATTCGCTCATCTACCCCGCCCCGCGACTGTCCTGGTCGCGGGGTTTTTGCTGCCCGCGCACACAGTGCGGCGGTTACATCAAGGAAGGAAATCCGCTATGGCACTGCCTCCCGTTGGCGCTTCGTACGCGAGCACCATTCAGCCGACCTTGCAGCCGCTCGCTGCGATCAAGGCTCGCGTCACCAATATCCTGGTGCGCGACTACCACAATCTCGACGGCAGCGTGTTCAGCCTCGCTGATCCGTCGGCAGGTCTCAACCCGAATGGCGTGTTCACCCCGTTCGCGGCCGACGGCGCGCTGCGCCCCGATCTGCTCATCACCTCGCCTGGTCCGAACCTTGGTTTCTACTCGGTGGGCCACCTCAAGGGCGACGGCGTCAAGGGCACCACCATGTACGCGGTCGACGAAACAGACTCGGCGCAAACGCTGTACCCGATCCGACTGGACAGCAACAAGGACGGCATCAGCCTCACATTCACCCCGCGTGAGGTCAACCCGGTCAGCCTGTACCTGACCATGGACCGGGCGCTCAACAGCAACCCGAACGGTGTGGTTCCGATCGGTCAGTCGCAGTTCTCCATGGGGCCAGACCCGGATGCTCCGATTGTCGAGCGCGTCATCATTGCGATCTGCTTGGACGGCAACGGCAAGCGGTTCTCCGTCACGCTGCCCCGGGGCGCGGTCAAGAAGAAGGGCGGATTCCAGCTCAACCGCAAGGACACCGTCCTCGGGGAGCTGGAATACGAAAGCTTGCTCGACCCGAATACAGGCCTTCCCTACATCTGGTCTGAGGATGGCGCCGACTGGCGCGGGCTCGGCGGCGTTCCGAAGTTCTCGGGTGCACTGTCGGCGACCGCGCAGGCGGGCAAGCTGGCCGCACTGCTGTTCTCCACCCCGGTTGCCACCGACCTGCCCCTGGCCTACACGGTCAACCAGATCACCCCGGCGGCGCTCCCGGCACTGGTGAACACTGCCACCATCCCCGCACCGTCGGCACCGACCGTCACCACCTCGGGTGCCGCGGGTACGACGAACTACTTCTACAAGGCCGTGGCGCACACCGCCAACGGCACCGTCACCTCTGCGGAGGGCACGACCGCCACCGGCAATGCCACGCTGTCCAGCTCGAACTACAACGTGGTGGCCTTCACGCTGCCCGCTGGCGCTGTGACATGGGATCTATACCGGGGTAGCACGACCGGCGCAGAGAACACCCTGATTGCGTCGGGGCTGACCGCTGGCACCTTCAACGACCAGGGCGGCGCGGGTACCGCGGGTACACCACCGGTCACCAACACGGCCACCCTGTCGGCACCTACCGGTGTCTCGGCCACCCCGTCGACCACCGGTGGTGTGTTCCCGGCCGCGCAGACCGCGTTCTACGTGGTGTCGGCGATCACGGCAGCGGGTGAGACCGTGCCATCGGCGGAGTTCTCCGCGGTGGCGATCGGTACCACCGGCTCGGTCACCGCGGCGTGGGGTCAGGTGCCCGGCGCAACCGGGTACCGCCTCTACCGCGGCACCGTCTCGGGTCAGGAGATCGCCCTCGTACAGGCGGTGTCGTCCGGGTCGACCGTCAGTTATGTGGATACCGGCGCCATTCAGGCGGCACCGGCCACCGTCACCGCGGGTCCGACCGTGGCCGGGGCCAACACCCAGGAGACCGTCGGCTCGCTGACCGCGGGATCGAACTACGCCTTCCAGGTCGCGGCCACCGGATCGAACAACCGGACCGGCACCTCGGCCTGGTCGAACGTGATCACCGCCGTGAGTTAAGCGCTCTACTCCCGTCCGGGTGGCTGGCATGTGGCTGCCCGGCCACCCGGACGGGGCATAGCAGCCACAGCAGCCACAGAAAACGAAAGTAGCCCCACATGTCTCAAGAAGAACGCAACGCTGAAGCCATCGAGGACGCGCGCAAGCAGGCCGCCGAATACCTCGGTTTCACACAATCGCGAACGGTGACCGTCGCTGGTCGCCAGTTCGTCATCCCGAACCCGTCACTGCTGTCCTATGACCAGCAGGAGCGGTACGACGAACTGCAGATGTCGTTGGAGGATCTGGACCGATACCCCGATGTCGAGGGCGATGACGGAAAGGTGTTGCGCCGGGGCGCAATCAAGGAGCCTCACCGCAAGGACAAGGTGCGTCTGGAGAACTACGACGCCAGGCTTGCCCGCGCCATCCTCGGCGACGAGGACTTCACCCTGTTCGTTGCGGGTGATGGTCGGCCATCCGATGTGTCCCTGTTCTGGGCTGAGATGCAAAAGCGACTCACCGATAAGAGGGCAGAAGACTCCAAAAGTCTTTGACGCCATAGCAATATGGCGTCGGTTCCCGACGCAGATCGAGTCCGATTTCCGAAGGTATTGCCATGGCGTCACGATCGCTGACTGGCACCAGGGACGCATGAGCTCGCGCGAATTCCTGGTTCTGGCGGGCGGTCTGCCCGACGAGTCTGAATACAAGCGGTATCGGGCTGGCGCGAAATACGGTGTGCGGGATTGGACTCCGAGTGAGTACCGGCAAGCACGACTGGTTCGTGAGGCCGTCCTGCAGCGTTTTCAGGCGTTCCCCACCGAGGAACTTCCGGACATGAACGGCCTGTATTCGCCATTCGATCTGGCGGCACAGAGCCAGGTCGCCGAGACCACAGCAGCGGTCACGGACGACGCCTACGACCAAAACGAAGCCGAGCTACACGCAACACATTCGAGCGGAAGGGGATAGCACATGGGCGTCGCGATCCCCATCGGGTTCGACTGGGACAAGGCCGCATACGCCGCGTCGGCCGAGATCAAGGCGCTGTTCTCGCGCACCGGCCGGGAGATCAGCGACGAGTACTCCAAGCTCGGCAGCAAGATGCTGTCGGCGTTCGACGGGTCCGGTTTCGCGCAGCAGCAGGCCGTCATGCGTGCCGAGATGGCCAGAACGGCTGCCACAGAGCTGGAATCAGCTCGACAGGTGCAGCGCGCCTACGACGAGGTGTATGCGGCACGTCTGCGCGCCAACGAGATGGTCACCAAGTATGGGGCCGGTTCGTCGCAGGCGGCGTCATCTGTCGGTCGTCTGGCCGACGCGGAGGCGATTGCAACCCGTGAGGCGAAGTCGCACGCCGAAGCGACCGCGGCATCCTCGGCGGCACACGACAAGCTGGACAACTCGCTGACCACCACGGCCGGCTCTACCGCAGTGCTGTCTAAGGCGTTCAATTCCCTCGGCCTGGCGGCGACCGCAGGTCTGGGCATCGTGGCGGCAACCAGCGTCAGGGCGGCAGGCGATTTCGAGGCGTCGGGCCAAAAACTCGTCTCGGCTGCCGACATGTCGGCCGACCAGGTGAAGATCTTGCAGGACGGCATCCTCAAGCTGGCGGGCACCAACACCTACAGCGCCAACGAGATGTCCAAGGCCAGTTTCGAGCTGGTGAAGATGGGGGAGAAATACCGGGACGGCGCGGCGGCGCTGAACGTGATGAAGGTGGCCGGCCAGCTGTCCGCGATCGAGGGTGCGGACCTAAACGAAGTCATCAAGGGTCTGACGATCTCGATGAACGACTACAACACGCCGGTCGAAAGGGCCGCCGATGTTGCGACGAAACTCAAAGTTGCGGTTGGTGATTCGGGCGTTACGCTGCAGGCTTTCTCGGGGTCGCTGCACTCGGTGGAGCCCATCGCATCTGGGTTCCACATTCAGCTGGAGGATGTTTACGCCGCGCTCGCGCGCTACACGCGCACCGGTACCAGCGCAGATCAGGCAACCGAAAACCTGCGCAACTCGATGAACTCTCTCAAGGATGTTCAATCACCGGCAGCAGCTGAGATGCGCAAGTTCGGGATAGATGCAGACGATGTTTCGTTGAAGCTCAAGAGCGTTCAGGAGGGTGGCCGAGGATACATCGGCACAATCCAGTACCTTTCCGACACGGTTCTGGAGAAGTTCCATGGGCAGTCTCAGATCGCCACCGACGACATCATTCACAACGCAACAGCTTTGGAGAACGCCAAGCGGGCCGTTGGTGAGATGCCGCCAGCATTGCAGGGAATGGCGGAGAAGGTTCTCGACGGGACGATGACCCTCAAGGAGTTCCGCAGCGAACTCAAGGGGCTAAACCCAGAGCAGGCCAAGCTTATTCAGGGATTCACGCAAGACGTCGGACACATTGATGAGTTCTCCAAGCAGTTCAAGAATGGTCGATCGACCATCGAGGACTTCGCGGAGGCAATGAAGCGAATCACGGGAACCGTTGCAGGACAGTCGGTTGCCGAGGCATTGTTCGGCGACCCTGAGCGGGCCGCGGGCACGATGGCAGAGCTTAACAAGCTCATGAAGGAAGCCGCAGATCCCGACGGCAACATCCCCGGGGCCGCCGAGGCGCAGAAGACGTTCAACGCCGAGGTCAAGAACACCAAAGAATCCCTCGGCGCTCTCGGTATCGAGATGGGCAACCAGCTGCTCCCGGATCTCAAGGCACTGGCCGATGGGCTGCGAACCGCGGCCCATTTCCTGTCTGAGCATAAGGACATCGCGCACGCACTCATCGACACCATGGAACAGCTATCCCTTGCGTGGGTGGGCTGGAAGCTGTACAGCTCCGATGCAGCGCAGGCGATCAAGCGACACTTTTTCGATATCGGGGCGTCGGCGACTGAGACCGCGGCGACCGAAAAGGTCGAATCGATGGCCGCGGCGAATGCACAAGTGGCTGACCAAAAGCGGGTTCTCACCTCGGCGCAGGAAGCCAACACGATGTTGGGCACCGGCCGCGCAGAGGCGGCAAGGGCGGGTGCGCTAGCCGTCGAGGAAGCGTCGTTGGCCGAGGCCGCGTCTCAGGACAAGGTGATTGCGGCCGCGGAGCGCGCTGACGGAAAGCTCAGCGGCATCCTGGGAAAGCTCAAGGGCATCGGTTCACTGGCGGGAATGGTCCTGACCCCAGCGCTACTGGACAAGATCGGCGACGACCCAACCGGGGGCGCTCTGGACAGCGTGGCCGGCGCGTCGTGGCTCGCCGGTCCCGAGGTGGCGATACCCGTCACTGCCGCTGTCGCCGGGGTGGATTCAGTCAACAAGAAGATCGGGGACGACGACGCGAAGATCGCCGCGTACCGCGATGAGCTTGCGCAGCATCCCGACCAGAAGGCCGAACTTGACAAGAAGTATTTCGGTGATAGCAAGGGCGCTCAGCAGGCCAGAAATCAGAAGACTCAGGAGTTTAACCAAAACCCTGGCAGCAGTGGCGATATGGTCAACGAGCAGGCGTTGGCGTTGTTGGCGCAGTCGGGCAATCAGGATGCCATCAACGAGCTGCAGCGGCGTGCCGACTCTGGCGACCAGGCTGCCCGCAACTCGCTAAAAACGATTCCGGGACATGTCGATGGCGGTCCGATCCACGGCTCTGGACCCAAGGGCAAGGACTCAGTGCTGATGTGGGGCGCTCCCGGCGAGCATGTGCTCACCGCGCCCGAGGTCGACAAGCTCGGCGGTCATGGCGCGGTGCACGCGCTGCGCAGTGCTATCCGCGGCTACGAGGGCGGCGGGGCGGTCGGCGCGGACGACTTCAAGGCATACGCGCAAGGCGTTTCCGGGCACACATACACCTGGGGCGGCCCCGCATCGTTCGACAGCGATTGCAGCGGAACGCAATCAGCTCTAGCCAACTACCTCACGGGTTCGTCGGGCCGGTTCACGACACAGTCCGAGGCGCAGGCGTTGGCGGCCCGCGGGTTCCACACGGGCGACCCGCCACCCGGGGTTGCCGCGTACTGGATCGGCTGGCGCAACGGCGGCCCGGGCGGCGGTCATACCGCGGGCACGATCGTTGATCCGCACGGCGGCAACGTCAATATCGAGATGGGCGGCAAGGCCGGTAACGGCCAGTATGGCGGCGGTGCGGCTGGTGCTGCCGGGTTCTCCAGTCGGGCGTGGATTGCACTTGGCGGGGGTGAAGATCCGTCAAAGGGTGATTCTACCAACGCCTCTGGTGGCGCTGGTGGCGGCGGCGGTGCCTCACTGGGCGGCGGCAAGAGCGCTGGCGGCGGGTCCGCTGGCGGTATCGGCGGCATCGGTGGTGGTGGGGGTGGTGGCATGTGGTCGTCGCTGGCCTCGACGCTGACTGAGTTCTTGTTGCAAGAGGCTCTTGGTAACCCGATGGGCCAGATGGCGGCTCAGGGCCTCGGTGGCTCCGGTGGCGGACGCAACGGCAACACCATGACCCGCTATCAGAATTCGCTCCTGCGTGCCGCTGAGAAGCAGGAGAAGGCCAACGAGTCGGTCGAGAAACTGCAGCAGCGCCAGGACGACGTGGCCAAGGAACTCAAGATCGCGCAGGAGCATCTAGCGGAGGTCAAGGCCAACCCGAAGGCCAAGGGCTCGACCCTCGATAACGCACAGCTGCACGTCGACAAGCTCAAGCGCGAGCAGTCCAGCATCGCGGGCAAGCTGGCGGCCGGTCCGATCTCCGGTCCGGGACCGTTGGGCAAGGATTCGCGGCTGGCGCCGGTTGCCCCGGGTGAGTATGTGCTCACCTCTGATCAGGTCGGCGCCATGGGCGGCCCTCAGGGGGTGCAGAACTGGCTACACGGATCAATGAAGGGGTATGCCGACGGCGGCCCGGTCACCGACGACAACAGCGACGGTTACCAGTCCCGTCCAGCATCGAGCAGTGAGGGTGGCAGCGGCGGCGTCGATGTCGGCGGCGGATCTCTGGGTATGGCCGAGAGCGCCGGGGCGATGGCAATCAACGCGCTCGCCCCTGGTGCTGGTGAGGGCGCACAGGTCGGCATGCAGGAGGCCAACCGGGCGGCCAAGTACGGCGCATCCCTGGCCGGCATCGCCGTCCAGGGGCTATTTGAGACGTTCGCGCTCAACGACTCGGTAATCGGCGATCCGTCGAAGTCGTGGATCGGGCGCTTGGCCGGAGCCGCGGCCGGAACGCATCCAACATCAAAGAACAGCGCGGGCATGACGCAGCAGCCGCAATCCAAGCCCAAGGATGACCCACAGCCCAAGCCCGACGGCGACGCGCAGCAAGGCCCCACCAACGGCGTGAACATCGAGCAGATGCACGTACACAACGGCGATGGCGAGGCGGTCGCACGTGACATCAACCGGCAGACCCAACAGTATGCGTTGAACACGCGATGACCACCTATCCGCAGGGGAAGGTATTCCCTTATGGCGCAAAGCAAATGGTCGAATCGACGTTGCCGAACATCTGGTACACCGGCCCCGGCGGGGTGCCTACCGCCACCGGTATCGGCGCGGGGCAATCGCAGTTCTACCTACATGGTGGTGCTGTCGCATGGCCCGGTATCACCGATGGTCTGATCTGCAAGGAATGGCCAGACGGCATGTCGCCGTCGTTCAAGCACCTAGACCTTGCCGGTGCCCATCAAGACGGAATCACCTGGCAGGACACGGTATTCGATCCGATGGAGATCGACTTTAACCTGGAGGCGCACGCCACGACCCCGCAAGGTCTATCGGCGTGTGTAGCCGAGTGGGTCGGCGCGTGGGATCCGAAAAAGCAAGGGACGCTGGAGTATTTCACCCTCGATACCGGGTATTGGTTCTGCAATCCGCGGCTGTTCAAGGTGTGGAAGGGCAAGACTAAGAAGACGCCTCGGCTAACACTCAAGCAACCGTTGCAACACGCCATGCGTGTCGATGATGCGTTCTGGAAGTCCATCGACTCCACCTCGGTATTTCAGCCAGGCGGTACGGGCGGTAGCGGTTTTCTGCCGATCTCGAATATCGGTGACCAGGACGGCTGGGTGCGCTACTTGTGCTATGGCCCAGGTACTTTCAGTTTCGCGAACGGTCCCGGATCCTCCACCATGGTCACCTTCGGGCCACTGTTGGCCGGTCAAATCGCGCTCGTCACCACCGAGGAACGGCTACGTGGTGTCGTTGATCTGTCTCCGGGACAGTCGACGAGCGCACTCCCGTCGCTGGAGCAGCGTCTATTGACACAGCTGTTCTCGCTGGCGTTCAACTCGAACACCCCGCCACTGCTCTCGTGGTTCGAGTCGCTGTTCGGGATCCTGCCACCGCAGGGGTCGATGTACTCGCTACTCAAGGGCCGGTTCGATAAGCCGGTTCCGGGTGTGGCGCTCCCGTCGTGGGCGAAAACGCAGCACATCGCGTGCTCAATCACGGGCGGCACGAGCGCATCCAAGATCATCTGCTCGCTGACACCGCGCCGACGCTGGTCTGAGGGCAACTAGATGGCACGCGTCACGCTGCCCACCGAGACGCAGCAGTGGTTGCAGGCAGCGATCAGCAGCCCTGACCCGGTGGTCGCGGTCACGGCGGCGACGGCTGCCGCTGCGATAGAACAGAATCCGCCGTCACGCTCGTTGACGCGCATTTTCGACAAGTTTTACAACCCGGCCGGCGAACTCAACGACTACATCGAGATCAAGCTCGGCTGGCCGCGCGAGTCGCTGCCCACGGGCACGATGGTACTCAAAGGATCAGACCCGCTCGCCGACCTGGCACTGTCCTGCGAAACCACCACGGTGCCGATCGTCTACGACAAGGGCGCATTGCGCTGGTCTGGCCGTGTCGACGTGGCGCACGACAAGCTCAAAGATGGTGTGTACCAGGTCGAATGCGAACTGGTACACGATCGGACCTGGCTTGACCGGATCCTCGCATGGCCCGACCCATGGGCGCCGATCATCGCGCAGGTGCCGTTCCGGGAATGGTGGGGCATCGGCCCGGCCATCACCGTCATGTCGACGCTCATCGCCGAACAGGCGTTGCGGATACAGCTCGGCATCTGGGAGTTGGTCAACAACCTCGGATCACTCAACCCCGACATGCGGGCATGGCTCGGGACACTGCTCATGCAGCACGAGTTGTCGCTCAACGACCTCATGCAGGCGGTCACCACGCCGATATGTGTGATCCTGCCGAATCCGGTACTGGACACCTCGCCGTGGATCGAGATCGACGGCCGGATGGATACCGTCTGGAAGCTGATTCAACAGCAGCTCAAGGACAATGGCCTCGATCTGCAGGTGAACGTCTGGCTGCCGGGGGAGCCGCAACCCGAGGGCATCCTCATTCCATTGCAGGTGGCCACGATCGTGGTCAAGGTCATGGACCGCTCGAACGTCACCGGATTCTCGGGCACGTTCTTGGACGGCGCCGAGATCGACCTCGTTCAACTTGAGGGCTCACTACTGGGCGGCGTGACGGCGCCGTTCTTGAATCCGCAAGGGGCGTGGGCACCCCCGGGCGTCGAGATAGCGCCCGCACTTGGAGTTAACTACACCATCCCATGGGTGCTGTTCAACGCCGATAACCCCAAGGGCGGCATCATCGAGCACGACATCGCCCACCATCACCCGCTGTGCTGGCAGGTGGTCACGGGCGGCAAGAGCCCGAAGTGGCTCGATGATTTTTTCAATGCCACGTTCGAGTATCTGATCGATGCGATCGGAATCGTTGCGGGCGTGAGCATTCCGAACGGCGTACTCGACGGCGCCCTGGATGATCTGTTCCTGGCGTTCAGCCTCGTGGAGTACTTCGACCGGCGGCTACAGGTCGGCCCGTATGGGTTCCCTGAGAAGTTCTTTCCCTCTGGCGCAAGCGCATTCACTCTGGACGCGTTTTTCGCCGAGATTGCGGGCGGTTGGGATAGTAGGGGTTACCCGACGGCCATCGTGTCCTTCTTGGACGGGTACCCGTATGAACTTGGACGTGACCTGTTCCCGAATGCGCAAGCAATCACGGTGCGGCGCAACAAGATGTATGCCGACTACGTCTCGAACATCACGATCACCGATACGCGCACCGACCGTAACAGGGTCGAGGTGGTGGTCGGTGACGGCAAGCACGAGGAAGCCTCGATCACCAAGATCGCGCGCAAGATGTCCGGTTTTGAGAACGCATTGAACATCGCCACGATGGCCAACTGATAGGACGCATATGACCACATCTGTCACCGTAGGCGTGGGCGCCGGTACTGGAGCCTCGGCCACGATATCCGGCAATGACTTCTCGGGAACCATCACGGTCACCGCCGGAACATCACCTGCAGCTGGTGTTTTCGCCACTGTTGCGTTCGCGAACGCGTACGGGGCCGCGCCCCAGGTGTTCATTGAAGCCATGAGCGCGGCCGGGGCCACGCTGGCGACCTACATCTCGACGGCCAGCGCAACGGGGTTCACGCTCTCGACCGGATCGGCGCCGTCCGCATCGACCGGGTACACGCTGCAGTACTACGTGATGGGCCAGTACGCGAGCTCGGGGCAGAACACCTGGACGTGGAATAGCGACGGGTCGGCATCATTCAACGGCACCACGAAGTTCGTCAACGGCACCAACCTCGCATCGGGTATGGGCGTGGTCATCATGGGTCCGACCGGCGGGCAAGCCAACTTCCCCGGGGTGCAGGAGGGGCCACCTGGGCCACCCGCGACGATCGCCATGACCGCGACGATCGTCCCGTACGGCACGACGCTGCAGTCGCCCAATCCGGCGGTCACCAACCCCGCACCCGGCGTCTACATCTACAACCTGCAAGTTCCGGCCGGCCAGCAGGGACCGGCCGGAATCATGGCAATCCTGGCGGCCTCGGACCTTGAGGGCGTCACCATGCCGGGGACACCCCCGGCCAACAAGTCGATCATCGCGTTCGATGCGCCCAACTCCAAGGTGCAGTTCGTGGACCCACGCGTCGGCGGCGTTTACGCCACCACGGTCGCTTCGACCACGGCCAGCGCGGGCCAGGGGCGCCCGCTTTCAGCGATTGCCGTCCCGGCACTCCCGTATGCCTGGTGGCCGGAGGTGTTCGCGCCGATCCCGATCACGGCGGCCGACAACACCTCCCAGGTCAACCTTGTGGCGCGCGTCGGTAACGCGACATCGGGGGATCAGTGCGGTATCAGCCTTGGCACGCTCGGGGCTTTGTCCTACACCGCGTCGGTCAAGCCAGCGTTCGGCGCGGTGTTGCCCGGGTTGTCGACCGCTGGCGCGATGGGCTCGTATTACGGCGCGGTCCCGGCTGGCACTGCGGCGAACATCTACCTGCGCGCCGAACAGCAGGCGGCCACCACAAGCGGATACGCCACGGGCGCGGGCTACTTCACGCTCAAGGTGAACCCGGTTCCGTGACCGACCCGAACCCGGCGCCGTACTGGCCGTCGTTCACCACTCCGGCCCCGGGAATCCATTCCGGTAACCCCGGCAATAGCCCATCGGGCCTTACCCCTGCCCAGATTGAAGCTCTGCGCAAAGAGCTCATCCAAATGGTGCTGCAGGTGGTGTACCAGGCTGTCGCGGGGTTCTTCCCGGCGGGCGCCAACGCGTTCGGCCTGCTCAGTTCGTGGGCCACATCCACGGGCACCAACATCAGCACCGCACTCAATCAGCTCAACTCGCTCATCACCGGTTTAGGCGGCACCGCGATAGGCGACGTGGTGAGCGCGATCGAGAACGCTGCGCAGAACGCGTTCAAGGGCATCACGTCGATATCGATGATCGGCAACGTCGCCCAAGAGCTCGTGCCCGCGGGGAACTTCCCGAACGCGGCCAGTGTCAGCGGTGGACCGTTCACGTGGGACGGCACGCAGGCGGGCGCAGTCTCGGGATTCAGCGTGAAGACGACGGCCAATGGGACGTTGCAAGTCGAGCTCTCGGACCTGTTCCAGGTGGCGCCCAATCAGGTGATCACGATGAGCATGTTCCCGGCATGGTCAGGGCTCACATTCGGCGCCGGCACCACCCCGATTCGGCTGGCCGTCACCCCGTACGCGGATAAGACGACCCCGCTGACCCGCGTCGATATCGCCTCGTTAACGCCAGCGGGCGCCAACCAGTCGCCCTGGCCCGGAACGTCACTCTCGGGCAGCTGGACGGTTCCCTCGACGGGAGTCACCTGGGCCGCGGTGACGATGGTGCTCACCCAGGATGCGACCGCGGGCATCGTGCGCTGCTCGAACGTGTCGGCGCACGCCACCAATCTGCTTCCACTGAGCTTGGCTCAAGGTTTGACCCTCGGAAACACGCTGGCGCAAGACTTTCAATCCGCCGTAGATCAGATCATCAATGGATTCACGTCGGGATCGACTTCCGGCAATCCGGTAACGGCCATCGCATCGGGGTTCGCGAACTTCTTTGGTAACGCAGGAAAATGGGGGAGTTTACTCACAAACCTGTTCGGTTCCAGCGCTATTGGGTCCAAGGTGCAGGCGGCCGCAATCCCGAATATCACAACGGGGATGTCGACTGATCTGACGGCAGCCGTGAACAACCTCACCGCGGGGTTCCAGAACATCTACAACACGTGGTTTGGCGGATCGTCGGCCGCGGGCACACCCGCCGAGGTTCAGTCGACGATCGCGGCGATCAAGACTGCCGTGCAGAACGGCTACACCGTGGACACCATCACCTCGTCTACGACGTGGACGAAACCCTCGGGCATTTCCGAGCTGGTTGTCATTTGCGTCGCGGCGGGAAAGAACGGCTCCGACGGCACGCAGGGCAATAGTGGGGCTGAACAGGCGGGCGGTGCAGCTGGCATCGGGGGCGGATACGTCGCCCAAGTGCTCGACCCTGCCTCGGTGTCGTCAACAGTCTCAGTAACGATCGGCTCGCCCTCTTCACCTACCACTTCGTTCGGGTCCTACGCCTCGGCTATCTCGGGGACGGCCGGCGGCATCGCATCACAGTTCGGATATACCGCCACCTCGTCTACGCCCGGCAACGGAGGCAATGGCGGCGCCGCGGCCAATGTGAACGCCACCAAGCATCAGGACTCGGGCACTGCGGGAACAGGTTCCGCCATCGCGGCAGGTGGTGGCGGGGGTTCTCCCGGCAACGCCGGTTCCGCGGGCGGGAGCGTGTCGGCGGGGGCACTCACCAAATGCGGTGGTGGTGGCGGTGGTGGCGGCGGTGGCAAGTACGGAGACGTGGGTGCAGTAGCCGGAAATGGCGGTGCAGGCGGATTCCCCGGATCCGGTGGCGGCGGTGGGGGTGGCGCATCAGCCGGTATCAGCGGAGCCAGCAAGGGAACCGGCGGGCCGGGCGGAGCCGGTGTCGTGTTCGCCTACTACCGATAGGGGCTTGAAATGGCTTTGACTGCAACACTTGTCGTCGAGAATCTGCGACAGTTCTGCCCAATCACCAATCACTACAAGTGCACCGATGGTGAGCGGGTCTGGTACGTGCTCGTCACCGTGCAGTCGTTGGACAGCGCGGGAACGCTAAACGAGATTTTGGGCCTCGACTTGCCAGTTGCGAAATCCCATCTGGCACAACATGCTGACGTATTCCTAGCCGACGAGAATGCCGTAGTTATTGACGCAGACGGCAATCCAGCGAACGGAATGACCGCGCTGGCGACAATACCGAGTTGCGACACCCACTCCGGGGTACTCGCAGAACTCGGATATGAGCTGACCTAGTGCCTTGGTCTGCAAGCCCGACGCCACCCGCGGCGCCGGGCGGTAAGTGGTGGGCGGCGCCACCGGCACCTGCGCCGACATCAGGGGGTGCGTGGACGGGGTATGCGCAGTGGTTCGCGCAGTTCGCAATCGCCGTCGCACCATCTCTGGGCATGGCCGGCGCATCGCGCTCGTCGAGTTCGGTGGCGCTTGCGCTCACGCCACAGATCGCCATGGTCGGCGCTGGACAGTCCACTGCCGCATTCATTCTCGGTATCGCGCCGCAGATCGGCATGGGGGCGGCAGGCCGGTCAACGGCATCGTTCGCACAAGCGATCGCACCGCAGTTCGCGTTCCTCGGTGCCGAGCAGTACGCGCGAGCGTTCGCGCTGGGCGTGACCCCGGCACTCGGATTCGCCGGGGCCGCGCAGTACGCGCGCACCATGAATCTTGCTGTAGCGCCCGGATTAGCGTTCACGGGGATCGAGAGATACGCCGCGGCCCTCAACCTCGGTCTGACCCCCGCGTTGGGATTCGCGGGCACGGGCAAGTCAACGGCAGCATTCGGTGTCGCCGTGACGCCAGCCCTCGGCATGTCGGCGGCATGGCCCTCGATGTCACCGGCAACCACCCCCTACAGCGCGGCGGGCACCTACAACTACCCGATCCCGTGGTGGTGCAACAAGCTCGACGTGGTCCTCGTCGGAGGCGGCAAGGGCGGCGGCGGTGGCTGGGCCGGCTTTGTAGCCGGTGGTGGTGGTAACGCGGGCATTTGGTCCACCATCACTATCGTCCGTGGCGTCGACATCCCTTGGACTACAACGACGCTCACCATCATCATCCCGGCAGCCGCGGCCGGTGGCACGAGCGGAAACAAAGGCGGCAACGGTGGCACCGTCACCGCGGCCGGGACGAGCTGGACCGCTGGCCTGTCCGCGGTGGGTGGTACCGCAGACCAGTTCGGAACCACCCAGACCGGCCAGTCGCCGGGTAACCAGAGCTTCAACGGTCAGCCCTATACCGGCGGCGCGACCCAACCGACCGCCAGCGGCACCGGCAACACACCGGGCGGCGGTGGCGGCGGCGGCAACGGCGGCGCCTTCTCTGGCAACACAGGCGGCACCGCCGCGCCCGGCGGCGCCTTTGTTCGCGCATACCAATAATACGAAAGGACAACGAACACATGGGAATACCGAACCCGACACATCAAGCGGCATCCAACGCCATCGCGGCGCTTGGGGCCTATATCAGCCTGCACACCAGCACCGGTGGCGGCACCACTGGTGCCAATGAGGCCAGCGGCGGCGGCTACGGGCGCCAGCTGACCACCTGGACAGCTGGCAGCACCGGGGTCAACAACGGCTCGGGGGTCACCGTCCCGTGTGCCGCGGCCACCTACACCGAGGGCGGTATCTGGTCGGCGTCCACCTCGGGCACGTTCGTCGGGTCAAACCCATTCACCGGCGGCAACGTCATCGTCTCGGGCGCAGGCGCCTCCATAGTCGTCACCCCATCCAACACCGCATAGCGAAAGGTAAAGCCACACATGGATGTTCAGACAGATCACCAAATCGTCGGGTTCGGCACCAACCGTATGCAGCTCTTCAACTCCCCAGATGGCGCAGTGCTGGTCACTGCCGAACGGCCCGACGAAACCAGCCCATGGACCGTGCACGCCGACGGAGTGCCCGACGTGAGCGCCACCGACCGGCCCACGGCGATCACCGCCCTGTGTGATCAGGCGTTGGCGGCACTGCCCGGAACCGGGTATTCGACGCTGTGCCCGCACGGGCTGGCCGAACTCCCGTGATCGCCCAACTCGCTCGGTACGGGCTGTTCTATCTCGCCGTCGCGTTGGTCGCCTTCCGCCTCGGATGGGAGCTGTCCGACCGGATCTCGTCCTACGCCGAAGAGTTCGACTCCAAGAGTGAGGGGCGCTGGTGAATCATCTACGCGCCTTTGCTGAGTCGGCCATCATCTACGTGGCCGACCTGCTCTATGAGCACGTCAAGAAACGCGCACTAGATGACCTGCGCAAGCATCTGCCGAACTGGCCGCACCTATGACATTCATGCTCGGCGTCGCAGTAGGGCTGGCCATGGTCGGTGTCATCTGGACTGTCGAGTACGCGGTAATCCTCTGGGAGGAACCGAGATTCAACGAACGTCACAAGAACGACGACTGACCAAGACAATCTGACGAAAGGGATGATCCATGACTTTGTACGGACCGGATATTTCTAACAACAACGGCACTGTCGATGTCGCCGAGGTGCAGCGCGAAGGGTTCGTGTTCGTGTTCGCCAAGGTGTCCGAGGGCAGCTACTTCGCCGATACCTATTGGCCCGCAACACGAGACGCCTGCAAGGCCCTCGGTCTGCCGTTCATCGGCTACCACTACGTCACCACAGACGGCCCGGCCGCGCAGGCGGCCAAGTTCGTGAACAACGGTGGCGGCACGAACGCCATGCTCGACGTTGAGGCGAACTCCGGTGACATCGCAAACTTCTGGGCAGTGGTCAACGCGTTCAACGCGGCCGGTGTCAACATCGCCCTGTCCTACATCCCGCACTGGTACTGGGAACAGATCGGCAGCCCGGACCTGTCGCAGGTGCCCGGCCTCATCGCATCCAACTATGTGAGCGGAACCGGGTACGCCTCGGCGCTGTACCCCGGCGACGACGGCGCCGGATGGCAGCCCTACGGCGGCGCGCAGCCCGTCATGTGGCAGTTCACCGACAAGGCGCAGGTGGCCGGGAAGTCGCTCGACGCCAACGCGTTCCGCGGCACACCCGAACAGCTGGCCGCCATCTTGGGCGCCTCGGCTCCCGCAACACCCCCGGCCACTTCCACTCCGGAACCGTCCAACCCCACCCCAACCACAGGAGGAACCGTGCCCAACCCCAACGCCAACGCCAGCCCCCAGTCCATCGCCGACGCCCTCGACGGCATCCAAGACGGCCAACCCGAGTCATACCGTGTGGTCGACCTGCTGCGCGTCCGCGAGCTCGGCGACGTTGCCTCGAACACAGATCCGGCCGCACCCGGTACCGCAGGCCCCGACGCCGAGGGTCCGAACCGCTCCACCTCGGTATTCGATCAGGTCAAGACGCAGGCTGACGTGCTCACCGGACGGTGGGAGCTCAACGGCAAGTACTACGACCTGGGCGAGCTGCTGTACCTGGTTGCAGTCAAGCTCGGCGTCGGCTCGTGACCACCTGGGCTGACATCGCCTGCAAGCTCGACGGCACCACCCACGTTCGGCACGCCGCGCTGACCTTCAACGGCACGTGGGGCGAGGGACTGGTCCAGTACCCCTCGATGGTGGCCGGCGCACTGCCCGACGATGTCGCCGAGGTCGTCGTCCCGTACCCGGCGAGTTTCGGGCCGATCGGGGGAGGCGCATCATCGATGTCGTACGCGCAGTCGGTGCAGTGGGCGTTCAACTGGGTGTCGCAGTGGCTCGCAGCCAACCCGCACCAGACCTTCTCACTCATCGGCTACAGCCAGGGTGCCGAGGCGGCGGCACGCGTCGCCATGGCGCTCATGGGCGGCAGCCTGTCGCACTACCTGCCGAACTTCATCGGCGGCATCACGTTCGGACCCCCATGCCGCGGTGCGGGATTCCACGCACCGTCTATCGCCAATCCTGGCAATAACCGAGGTATCGCGAACGTGAACATGTCCAGTCTGCCGACCATCGGCGGCAAGGTCGTGTGGGCCGACTATGTGCACTCCAAGGCCAACGGCGACGCCGCGGACGACATGTACGGCGTGGTTCCCTCGGGTGCCGTCGGTCAGATCATGACCGACGTATACAACATCGCAACACAGGTGCAGCTCAACAACATTGGGCTGTTGACCACGAACGTCATCGACGGCTTGGCCTATGCGGTCAAGGACGCAGTCAGCGCGCCCATTGCGGCCATCGAGGCGGCGGGGGATGGCATTGCGTTCCTGGCGGCACCCGGTGGGCCAACCGCGCCGCATATTTCCTACGCGGGCGAGATCGACGGGTACTCGAATCTGATTCCGGACGCCACGGCGTTCCTGCACGAGATCGCGGATCTAACCCCCGCTCGCATGGCCGCATAACTTGCGGAATTCATACCAGTTTCTATACCAGCAATCGGATTGACCTGCACATATTCCGGTTTTCAACACAGAAATGAGGAGCCATGACCATCACGATCACCCCGGCGATCAAGAACGCGGCGGTCGATGCCGCAGAGCGGGCGGTCAAGACATTCGCCGGCGGTTTCATCGTCGGCGCCGGGCTGCTCGGTGCGGCAGTCTATGCCGTGTCCGGTCAGGTCACCGTGGCCGCATCGCAGATCAACTGGGCGCACGGTCTCGATGTCGGGGCCGGAACAACCGTTGTCTCCCTGCTGTTCTCGCTGGCCTCGCTCAAGCTGGGCAATGAGGGGACCGCGTCGGTGACGAAGTCAGTCGTAGGCGCATTCAAGCTCAAGGGCTCCGAGCCGACTGGCATGGCGCAGTGAACTGGACGACCATCGCCGCAATCGACGCGCCGATCCTGTCCCTGATCGGCATCATCGCCGCGGCGTTGATCTCGCACCACATCAGCACGAAGCAAGCCAACACCGCCGACTGGTCGGCCTACGGAGAGCGCATCGAGAAGGAGCTGGAACGGCAAGCCGGGGAAATTGTGGATCTGACCAAGCGCGTTGCCGAATCTGAGGAACGCTCCAAGGTCAACGCCGGTCGCTACCGCGTGGCAATCGGATACATCCGGGAGATCGCCGACTGGGTGGCATCGAAGTTGCCCGGCGAGAAACTGCCGGATGCGCCAGCCGATCTCGCCGAAGATCTCGAGCACCCGTAATCCGCGCGACCGGCCAAGCGCCCCCATCCTGAACTTCCCCCAGGATGGGGGCACTTTCGGTGTTTACAGGAGCCGGTCAACCTGCTTTGCAACATCCCGCGGCTCGCGAGACCTGCTCGTGGTGTCGGATACGGACTCGCCGTGCCGCTTCCGGTAGTCCCATTCGTACGTGTCGTTGAACACTGCGAACGCCGTCGCGATCTTCGCGAGCAGACCCGTCTTTGCCTCGCTGGATTTCGCGAGATATGGCGCGAGTCCCGTTGCAACTTTGGCGATCTCGATATTGGCAACCGCGTTTGCGTACTGAATGACTTCCGCTGGGCTCAGCTCATCCGGCTTGATGCCATTGAGCGCACCGATGGCCATATCTAGCCTGTTTGGATCTGGCATGTCTCCCCCTACTGTTGTCTGACTTTGATCAGCGATTGCTCGCGATCCAGATTTTACCCGCGAATAGGGACAATCCTGGGAGCGTTGTCGGTGCTCGGGTGCATGGACTGCCGCACCAGCCGATCTTCGCTGAAGGCCTCGGTGTTTCTATCGCTGACGGAACAACCAGGGAAACGTCCGCCCAGCGACGGCGCCCCATCGCTGCACACGACTCGGCGAGGTGCGCAGCGATGCTTGAGCAGCGCCGAGCACACCGAAGTCGATATGGATCGCAACGGGTTGGTTTGAGGCGTCGTAACTCGCCACGATTGGGCAGCGAGTCCTCTCAACCACCGTCTTGCAGGTGATGACCTTGGCGCCGCCAGCGGTGTAGATCTCGGCATAATCCTCGCTGTTTTCCCATGCCTGCTCCCAGCTTTCGTCGAGGGCTTCCATGTCGCCTACCGAGACAGAGTCGGCGTCGTTCAGCAAGACCATTCCTAGATCCACGTCAACGGTCGCGCTACCTGATGGATCAGAAGCCTTGTGGCACAGGTCATCCGCAACACTGACGCGGCTAGGAGTCGCGTCCGACAACTGGACCGACAGGTATGCGGGCCGGAACAGGGAGTCACCGCCGTTGACTGCTGAGCGGATGTCGAGCTCTGTGGACCACACGCGGTGTTCGCCGGGCGGCACGGTCAGCTCTACCCATGGACCATCCAGGTAGTGGACATCCCGTACGGCCAGCCGCCCCGACGGTAGGGCGAGCCGGTCAAGCTCGACATTGCGAGACTGGCGGCTTCGTGCCCATGGTGCGAAGTGTGACGGGTCCACGATCAGAGTAGATCGGCGAAAATTGCGTCGACCTGCGGATCCTTTTCGACCATTTTCAGGTATTCAATGGCGCTGGCGCTCCCCTCGCCTTTGAGGAATGGATCGGCGCCACGTTCCCGAAGGAGTTGGAGGACACCAGTTCCCGAGGATTTCGTGTTAGCCGCTGCAATCCGAATAGGGGTTTGTCCTCGCCCGTTGATCGCGTTGATATCGGCGCCTGAATCAAGCAGAAGCTTAACCACTTCCGGGCTGTCCTCACGTGCAGCCGCATGCAGGGGAGTCCAGTCCTCATTGTCTCTGGCGTTGACGTCGGCACCGTTTGCAATGAGTTGGTAAGCGTTGTCGAAACGGTAGTCGGTGCTACGTTTTCGGGCCGCTTCCCGCTCGGCGGGGTTGGTTAGCTTCCAGTCATTAGCCGATCCGTCGGGTCCATCGATCACCGCGTAATGCAACGGTGTGCGACCGGCGCGGTCTCGATTGTGGGGGTTCTTCATGGCTGCTCCGCTCATGGTGTCGCCTCGTATCGGTGGCTGCGGTTGCCCGGAATATCCTGGATCTCATAGAGCTTTGGGTTGTTCATCTCATCGAGCCACCGTTGGCGGCTCCAATTGCCTGCCTGTGCCTCTTGCTGGAGCCGCCAGAACTCCTGGAATTTTACGTGTCCAATGTCGTACTTGGAGTCGACAGGATATTTTAGTCCGTTGCCGTCGATGAAATACTTACCATCAGCTGTCTTGGGGAGGCTGAGAATGTCTGATCCGTAGGTGCCTGTGCGATCCGCCAGGACACGCACCGAATCGTCCGACTTGACGACGAAGTACTTGCCGTCAGCGGTCTTCTGGGTGGCATTCTCGATGGCGCGTTTTGTCCCTACACGCAATTCAACTCGCGGGTAGAGCGTGTTCAGATTTCCGGCTACTTCACCGCTGAGCAGCCCCGCTTCCTCGGCTGCCAGCAGTGAAATGTTTGCGCTCGCAAGGGGTGCCACGCGGGCGGCAGCTGTGACTGCCTGTGCCGAGGCGCTTATGGCGGGCATCGTCGACATCTCGGCGGCGGCGATGAACTCGCGGATCATCAGGGCGATCTTGCGCCCGGCTTCCTCGAGCCGTGTTAGGTCGACAACCTTGGAGACCGCTTCACTGGCGCCCACGGTCAGCGGTATCAGGATCGCGGCGGTGAACTCAGTGGCCGCGACGGTGGCGGCAAGCAGGATGATCTCGTTGGAGATCCTGTTGTGCACGTCGTCGATATCGCGCGCGTAATTGACGCACGCCATTCCCGCGGCGTGGAATGCGGAGACGGTGTCGTCCAGACCGTCGCGGGCCTTGGCTAGGTTGGCCATCACGTCCGGGATCTCGGGGGAGACTTGCGAACCGACTTGGCCCATAGGTCCGTCACCGGGTGCCTGACCGTATCCGGGGGCGTCGACTTGGAATGCAAGGTCGCTGATCTCGTTGGCCAGTGTGTTCCAGGTGTTCGACGCGTTTCGCAGTTTTTCCGGATCACCGTTGGGCCACGCCGCGCCCTCGACATGGTCCTTGATGGTCTCCCACCAACTTGGGGCGGCCTTGGCGCCGAGCGAGGCCGGCGCCGTCGGCGTCTGCATAGGCGATCTGTTCTGCGGTGGCGGCGTCCAACCCGGCGGAAACAGGTGCTTGTACTTGTCGGGCACCACTGTTGGTGAATCGGCGGCGCCGTGGTTGTGCGCAGTTGCATCGAGCAGATCGGCCGCCTTCAAGATGGCGTTGACCGTGGTGGCTCCCAGCGCGAGCGCTTCCTTTGCGAGGGCGTCATACTCCTTGGCGAACTTCTGCCCGGCCGAGTCGGTTCCGGCCATGCCACCCGAGTCGGCGAGCCTTTCGCCGGCGCTGTTGACCTTCCCCTTGAACAGGCCGCCCATGTTCCCGAACTTGGAAGCGGCGTCCTTGACGACTCCGATATCGAAAATGATCGTCACGCCGGGGGCCACATCTTGCGGTTGTGCTCGATCGCCTGGTTGTACTGGAAGTGCGACTTGCGCGCGCCATCCTCGAGTTGTTCTTGGACTTTGCGCATCTGCGCGATGCCCTCCAGCCATTCCTGGTGGTATGCGGCCTGCGCGGTCGCGTCTACGCCAGTCCAGACGGTGTGCAGGTCGCGGATCCGCTTGTCTACCTCGCCAGCGCGTTTCTCAGCAGCCCGGTCGAACGCGGCGAGCTGGTCGGCGAAGTGTTCCAGCGCGTCCAGGTCCACGCGGTAGCGGTGTTCCTCGGCTTCCATCACACCCCCGATATGTTCTGGCCGCTGCCGGTGTCCACATCGGTGAACGTGTAGGCGTCCTGAGCCAGCAGCTTGGCGGCGCCGCTCAATGCCTCGATGACCTTCGTGGCACCCGCGGTCCATTCATCCCATTCAGGACGGAAGGCGCTGGCTGCGCGACCGTCCCATGTGCCCGAGAGGTCTTCCCACACCTGAGTTAGCCGCTCCAGCTCGCCCTTGAGGTCGTTCGCGGCATCGGCAGCAAGGTCCGATGCTGCGAGCATCTCGCTGGTCTGGGCGCTGAATGCCCCCGTCATGGCAACCTCCCCGAAGTGCTTTCCGGTGTGACCATAACGCACCCAGGCGGACGATGGCGGACGTGAGCGGACGCCAGCGGTGGTTAATTGGGTGTCGCGAGATCTGATACCGTCTCTCGCGCACGGTCGAAGTCGGTAGGCTACAACGTAGGCTACAGTGGGAATGCTCTGCAGAGAGAAAAACCAGCTCTGACCAGCACGGCGGGTTGCCCGAGCGGCCAATGGGAGCGGACTGTAAATCCGTCGGCTTACGCCTACACAGGTTCGAATCCTGTACCCGCCACAGCGGTCAGGCCCCCTTTCGAGGGGGCCTGACGTCGTTTTGGGGTTCGGATTGCCACCGGGAGAGGCGCTGCGGCCGAGCATGGGGCTGTGAGTGCACGTAGGTCTGCTGCGTGCATGCCGACGACCCAACCCGCCGGGTAGACCTGCAAGGCCCCACCGGCCACAGCCAGCGGCCCCGAATCTCCTATTGGGGTGGCCGCTCAGCGCAGATGGCCGGCCAGCTGGCCTTGCTCACCGAACAGTTGGGTGTTCCAGCGCTCCACCAGGTCGGTGTTATCGAATTCGTCCGGATGGAAACCGGGGCGGTTGTAGGCCCTGATGCGGTCAAGCATGGCCCGGCTCGCAAATGGTGAATGTCGTAACTCGGCAATGCTTTTGAATAACCTGACGGGGTGGTAGGCCGCCCTGTCGAGGCCCAGGGACATCATGGTGTCGAGGAACGTCCCGCAGATGAACACGGTCGTGATCAGCCGCATTGCCCACGCGCGCATACGTTCGGTGCCTCCGACCATCCGATAGACATCGAATGCGACGGCACGATGCTCGGACTCCTCCAGCGCATGCCACAGCAGCATCGACCGGACCTCGCTGTCGCCCAACAGGTCTTGGGCGCGCTGATCGGTCAGCAGCGTCTCGGCGAGCGTCGCGGTGTAGTGCTCTAGCGCTGCCGTCATCGCAAGGTTGAAGCGAGGCGACAGGTATCGGGTGTAGAGATTCATCCCTCGCCTGGTCATCCGGTCGACGAGGGCGGTCGGGTAGCCCATCTGCTGCAGGCGGTCGTTGAGTTCGCGGTGCTCACGCCCATGCGTCACCTCCTGACCGATGAACCCGGCCACCTGTTTCTTCAGTACCGGATCGGTGATCTCGCCGGAGAAGTGCTTGACGGAGCGGATGAAGTAGTCCTCACCCTCAGGAAACACCGCGGACAGCATCGCGATGAGGTGGCTCATCACAAGGTCGCCCTGCACGTAGTGGCGATTCAACGAACCAGTCGGATAGCGGAACTTGATGCGCCTCGTCGTGATGGGCCTGGTGCTATCACCAATGGCGGTGTTCATTGCGGCTCCTCGGTGGGTGTTGCGTGGGTGTCCCGGTCTGTGACCCCTGTGGGCCAGGGCTCGGCGGGGGGTTGTTCCTCGGGGCGTTGACGCCAAATAGTGCTGGCGACGATGTAGTGCGCGATGAGGCCAATTCCCCAGCCCAGTAGCGGGTAGACGAACCAGGGGTAGGCGGTGCCGTGGTCGAATCGCCAGGTGAGCGCCCAAATCGCGACCAGGAGGATCTGCACGGCGACGTAGGTGCCGGCGTGGATCTGGAACGCTGCTCGATTCACCTGCCGGATCCAGTCACGGCGTTTTCGATCGAGCCTGCGCTGCTCGTCCTCGGCTCGTCGTTCCGCGCGTTCCACCGCTCGTTCAAAGGCATCACCGCTCACTTCTTGGCTCCTCTCCTGCGGTCTTGAACTCGGGCTAGTTCTGTGATCTCGGTGGCGGCCCGATCGAGGATCGCCTCCATCGCCACGGGATCGACACGGCCCGCCGACGGCATGATCCGCGCAGTGAATCGAGCGAGGATCTTCTCGAACGAATCGCCGCGGCCGAAGCGTGCGCCGGTGCGCAGCTCCACGGCCGCCAGCACATCGGCTCGACTGGTCAGCGCTCGTTCGCCCTCTGCAGACGCGCGATAGACCGTCCGCCCCTCGCGTGTCTGGCCGGTCAAAAGGCCTTCCGCGGCCAACGCTTCGACGGCGGGATAGACAGCGCCGGGTGACGGCTGGTACCCGCCGGCCTCGAAGAGCCGCGATAGTTCGGACATCAGCTCATATCCATGCATGGGCCGCTGTGCCAGCAGTGCCAGAAGTATGAGCGGTAGCTCGCCATGACGGAAGAAGCGTGCCATTCAAAGCCCCCTCTCTTCTCCTACGAAACTATTACGAAAACTATATCGAAACTATTACGAAGTCAACGGTTGGGCAAGCGGTCTGCCAGAGAGGCACTACGGCTGTTGTGGCTCATTTCCCGATCGGCCCGGCGCCGTCGCGAACAGCGGAGAAAATGGTGCGACCATGCCCGCATGGCTGAAGACGCAGCGGTTGCGCAGGCTCGGGCCCTGTTGCTGTCCCTGCATGAGCATGTAGACCGCGTATCGGAACAGATCGCCAAGACCGAACGGCGGATCCACCGCGATGCGAATCCCGCCGCGCCCCGACATCATCGGCGCTTGCGGGCTATGCACAAGGACCTTGATGAGGCGCATCGCCTCATCAACGGTCTGCACGGTTGTTATCCGGCCACTCGCGCCACGCCGAGCAGGACATCGCGCTGATCTTCACGGGTGGCTAGTCGGCGGTCACCGTCAGCTGCTCTTGCCCCGCGGCGATGTGGGCTGTGGCATGGAAGGTCTTCCCCGTGTGCGACACAAGGAATCGATAGTCACCGGCCAGTGGCGCGGAGATCACTATCTCGCCCCAGTCATCGGCGACCATGGCAATATCGTGGACCTCGCCGGGCGCCGCGGCGATGCTGATCACAGCACCGGCCATCGGACGCCCGGCGGGGTCACGGAATGAGATACCGACCACGTATCCTCCAGTGTCCGTGTTCTCGGATTACCTGAAATGCCTTGTCACATACCGTTACTCTTCCAGGTCGACATGTTGTTGAAGACGGCACTGTTGATACGGGTGGCCGAGTTGCCCGAGTTGGCGCCATTGGTGTGAACACCGACTCCATAGCGGTTTCCGTTCTCCAGCACCCATACCGGTGAGCCGCTCTGGCCGCCCGTGGAGTCGATGTTGTAGGTGATGACACGATCGGAGACTGCCTTGGCGCGTTGCGCCATGAACCACTGCTCGCCGTTCTTCTCTCCGGGGTACCCGGACAGGTTCAGCGCTGCGGCCTTCAGGAAGTCGTCGTTGCGGGTTGCGAAACCGAAGTAGCCCGTCTGATCACCCGGACGCGACGACGACGGCAGGATGATCGCGCCGTAGTCGTTGTCGCGGTTCTGGTTCTGGGTCCAACCGGTGACGCTGCGGAATGTTGTGCCGACATGGGTACCGAACGGACGGACACCGGAATTGCGCCCGGGGATCACCTGGATCGAGCGCACCCATCCGCCATCGGCATGCATGTAGACGCAGTGTCCGGCCGTCATGACGGTGCGGGGTGCGATCAGCCAGCCCGTCCCGACATAGGTGCGGTTGTTGGCGGAGGTGATGATCAGGTGGCATATCGCGCGCCACGGAAACGTCGTGGTGTTGCCGACCCGAACGCGATCATCGGTGCCGATGATGACCTCGGCACTGTTGGCCAACTCGGGAAAACTACCGAGGATGGCGTCGAGCGGAGCGAGCTCGGACTCGTCGGTGGTCAATCCGTCGACGGATCCCAGCTCGCTGACCGTCGATTCGCCATGTGCTTGCGGGGCGGCGTTGGTGGTCTCGGTATCGGCGTTACCCGCTTGCGCCGAAGGCAATTCGTGTTCGGTGACGGCGGCCGCACCGGCGGCACCTGTCATCTCGTACTCGGTCTCGGACGGTTTGTGATTCGTTGACTTGACTGCGGTGGCCATGGTTTTCTCCCTGCGCGTTGAGTGCATGTCGAGCTATGACGTGCTCATCGTGGTCCAGATACCCAGGTTGCCTCGCGGGTAGTGCGGTACTCGATTCCACACTGGAGGAACGGTTTTCGTGACTAAATGCCCGCACGGAAGTGCTATGTCGGTCTAGCCGGGTGCTACCTGTAAGCCCGGTTGTGCTCGTGGCAGAGGGCGCGTGGGGACCGCCGTCGATCAGGTGGCGCGAGCAGCGGAGACGATCGCCCAGGCCACCTCGGGGTGCTTGATATCGCTATGTGCCCCGCTGAATTCGGATTGGCTGGCATCGTCGATGACCTTGTTGGCATCGAGCCGGTAGAAGTGCCCTCGCTGGAAATCGTAGGGTTTCCCGGCCTCCGTCAACGGAAGTGCCGCGGCGGCAGGGTTCTGCTGGTACCCGTCGTGACCCATTGCACCCCAGCGAAATCCGAGATCCTCCACGGATTGGCTGTCCTGCCGGGCAAGCATGCTGGCCGCCGGATACCACCATCCGACCGCCCGGTCGGCTGCGGTGTACGTGGCGAGCAGAGGCCCGTCCACTCGCTCCTCGAGCCCGGCGAGGCCGCCGCCGCGGCTCGCATCGAATGGCAGTGCGCGGTTGAAGGTGAAGTGCGAGAAGGCTCCCTGGATCAGGGTGAGCGACTTGACCGGGCTGGTTCCCGTCTTCGGTAGCCCCGCCAGTGCGTAGGAGACCAACCGCGCGCCAAAACTGTGGCCGATGAGGTGAATACGTGGAGCGCCGTCAGGCCCGGACAACGCGGCCAGCAGCGGACCGAGGCCGCGCTCACCGACGACACCGGCGCGGTTCTTCATTTCGTAGTAGCTCATCGTGCGCAATATCTCGCGCGCGCCGGACCACAGGGCGGCGAACGGATTACCCAGCCCCTGGGCTGCACTCGTGGATTTCGGTGCCATGGCTGCGGCATGCCCGAACACGGCGATGGCGTCGCCGTCCGCGATGGCGGACTCTCCGCTGTCCTCCTCCGACTGCGGCTTGGTGGTGACCAGACCAGAGGCCAATTTGTGGAACTCGATGAGCTTGCCCGGCTGCTGCGGTTTCTGGTCGAGCAGCTCACCCATCGTCTTGAGCTGTTCTGCCTGGCCGGGAAAGCGAGGAGCCAGTGCCGCCGCCAGCTGTGCACCCGTCGAAGGGACAGGAGGCGCGGTGTCCGGATCATCGTCGGGCAACAGCACCGATGGCCAGTTGATCCCTACCACGGCGACACCGGCCTTGTGGTCGCCAAGCTGGTCGGCGATCAGCGAGAACATCGCGGCGTACAGCTTGCGTGCCGAATCCACGCTGTTGTTCCAACCGTGCGACATCACGAACAGTTCGGTGATGCCGCCGGCCGCTACCGCAGCCGCCAGGCCGCCATCGCCGTCGCCGGTGGCGTCGTTCAGGGAACCGTCGGCGTTGAAATCCGGTTCATAGTAGGGTAATCCGCCAATTGTCACCGTTGTTGTCATGATGGCCTCACTCGTCGCTAGGTGTTGGATAGTGCGCGCATCAGGTCGACGAGCCCGGCGCCCTGGAAGAACTCGTGGCGCCCCAAGTCGACGGCCGACTTCAGGAAGATCTCCTTGACCTCGTGCGGTTTACCCACGAACTCGGTGCGGGCCGACAGGAATGCGGCGATCGCGCCCGAAACGTGCGCGGCGGCCATCGAGGTTCCGCTGTCCTCGATGTAGTTGGCTGCTCCCTCGGTTCCGTCGTCCTTCAAAAGGTCAATGCCCTCGGCTATGAGACCGGTTGCCGCAGAGGTGATTCGCTCGCCGGGGGCCACCAGATCGGGTTTGCGCCGGCCGTCGAGAGTGGGCCCCTTGGAGGAGTCGAAGGTGACACCGCTGGTGTGCGGCCGGTACCGATGGACCGAACCCACGGTGATGGCGGTGGCGGCATTGCCAGGGTCGGTGATGGTGGACAGCTGCCCGTAGACATCGGCAGTCGCCCCCATGATCGCGGCGCCTACACCGGCAGCCGCGGTACCTGCGCCCAGATTTCCCGCACTGACGACACACACCACACCCGCTCCGGTGAGCAGGTCGAGCTCGCGGCACAGCGGGCTTTGACCGGCCGCGTAATCTCTTGGCATCCAGCCGCATCCGAGAGACAGATTCACACCGTGAATCTGTAGGTCGTTGCCGTAGCTGTTCATCTCACGCACGTAGTTCAGGGCATCGATGAGCACGCTCGACAGCGTCTTGCCATCGTCGTCGAGAACCTTGAGGCTCACCAGGTTGGCATGTGGTGCTACCCCGGACAAACGTGAACCCTGTGGCAGCATCCGCGGAACCCATTCCGGTAGCCCCTCGGCAGTCGGTTGGGTGGATGCGATCCGGACGAGCTTCGGGTCTGCGGGAGATTGGCCCGCGATGATGCCGGCGACATGGGTGCCATGCCCGTAGACGTCGACGAGCGGGCCCTTCGAGGCTCCTGGGGACAGGGTGAAGTCCCGGTGCAGGGACTTCACGGAGTCCGCGGTAAGGGTGCCGTTAGCGGCGAAATGCGGGTGGTCGGCGTCGATTCCGGAATCCAGCACGGCCCAGACGACGCCGGTACCGCCGGAGCCATAGGTGCGGACGGCGGCATCGGCCTTGATCGTGGTGAGCGACCGGTCCAGGTGCGCCTCGACCACCAAGTCGGGCCACACCCGCCGGATCAGCTGCAGCGCCTGTTGTGCACTCTTAGTGCCGGAGGATTTGGAGCCGCCGCGGACCAGGCGCTGAATCTCGTCGGGGGTGAGCATGCAGCGCACGTAGTGGCGGCCGACGGGTTTGGGTGGCGGTGGCTCGTCGTGCAGCACCCGATGAAACATGTGCAGGAACTGCTCCCGCACATCGTCGGGGTCAATGCCTGCGCCAACCAAAAGCTCGACCAGCACCATCCGGCGGTCGTCATCGTCGGTGACCAGTGCGTTGGCCTCGGCCGGCGATGCCGTCTGCGGATCGGCGAGCACCATCGGGCTGATGACCGACGGGCGCTTGGGCCCGCGCGGCGTGGGGCCGGTCATCGCACATCTATGAGTGTGAATCCGCTGGTGCTCATCTGTCGATTGTGAACCCATATGCCCTTGTCGGTCATGAGTATTCGACTACTTGGTCGGCCCGCTGGCCGATGCGGGTGTCCATGGCGCAAAGGGATTGGCGACACCGGTCAGGGCGGAGTTCAAGGACGGGAAGTGCCGGAGTAGGACCGAGCGCATCGAGTTGTCCCTGACCCACGCAATGCCTTCCGGGGTGTAGATCTCGGGTCGGAAATCGGATGTGAAGAACCTGTCGCTCTCCAGTCGCCGGGACGCCATCAGCACGAAAATCCGGAAAGCTGTGTCGCTGAACCCGAATCCCCTCGGTTTGGGCTCCGCGTAGAGCCCGACCATCAGGTCTACCTGCTCCACATCGCCGTAGATCGCGGCGAGTTCCCCGGCCACCACCGGGTCATCGGTGAGTTCGGTGAAGGAAGACGCCGGCCGCAGACGCAGCATCCGTCGGAACTGGTTGTAGCGGGGGACACCCCGCTCGCGGACCCGAAGCACGTCGATGGCGGCGAGGTCCAGAATCGATCCGTCCGGTCGCTCCAGACGCTGGAGATGCCGCGGGAAATTATGCAGAGTCAGTGCGCCCGGATTGGCACGGCCGAACGAATAAATGATGTTTTCCATTGGCGTCTCACGCAGCCGGGTCCGAACATGCTGCACGGCCAGATCGGGTAATTCGTGTTCGACGATCACGGAGTCGTCGGATGCCGACCGGAGCACAAAACTGTCGGGAATTAGCGGGTGCATCCGGTACACCGCGACAAATTCCTCGGTCAGCGAATAGGGCACGTCATGCAGACTCGTTGGGGAGCCGGGGATGCCGCGCAGGAGAGCATTATGGGGCTGGCGGCGAAATAAGTTGCTTAGCCGCTCACCGAGAATGCCGAACCAGTTCGTGTGCATCGCGAATACCGTGGTGGGGTGCCCGATTATCGCGGGGGTCCAGTCGATCGTGTGGATCTTCGCCATCAGTGCGGTGTTGACCAGGCGGGCCTTGTCGTACAGCTCCTGATCGGACATTTCCGGGTGGCTGGCGGCCAGCTGTTCGCAGATCGCGTTGTGTTCCCGCATGAACAGCGAATGCAGGATGGCCAAGCCAACCCAGAAGTTGACAGTTGTCTCTGATGTGCTGGCCAGCTCTTCGATATCCGCCGGTGGCAGACCGAGCTCGTCGAGCCGCAGCTGGCCCTTGATCCCGGAGCGCAGGGCATTCGCGATGGCCCGGGTCCCACCGTAAACCTGCGATCCGTCCCACCAATGGGTGTCCTGGGTGACGAATGTCGGGGGGCCTGATGAATCGGGGCAAGGGTCGGGCGCTGTGCGGCGTATCTGCATGGGGCGCTGTGGCCACGGATCGTCCTCGTCGAGCGGCACGACCCACGGCTCGGACTCGGCGGTGTTATGGCTGAACCAGTCGTGGACCTCGAACTGGATCCAGGCCGCGGCCAGCACATTCAGCGTCGTCGCCGGAATGAACTTGTCACGGGTCAGCAGCCTGCGACTGATAAGCCGCGGATTGGGGTTGAGGAGTTGCTCGGGGGGCTCGGGGAAGGTCTGCGCAAGAGGTGCGTTACGCCCGAACCGGCTGCCCACCGATCCCATCAGCGGGTAGTCGAGGTTGTTGTAGGAGCCATCCAGCGTCCGGGCGGTGCGATAGTTGGCGTTATCCGGGCTGTTCGGAGGCGGTGCTCCGCCGGGCGCCCGCCCCGTATCGAACAGATTGTCGGCACGTAATGCGTCGCGCAGCCCGATGAGCACTGCGATACCGACTGCCGTGGGCAGCCGGGACCATCCGATCGACTGATCGATTCGTGTCGCGAGGCGCGACGCCAGCCTGGTCGCCGATTTGGCGGGTCCGCGCATTTTCGCCATAGAGGTAATGCTGACAAATTCGAGCGTGCTGCGACATGAGTATTGCGCTACTCGATCCAGTCAAATTCGGATGTCGATAGTGGCTGGAATGTCTCGCCATTTCACCTGCGTCGGCCCCAGCCGCAGCGCAGGATTGAGTAGTCGCGTACTCATGTGCGCACCGCCGGTATTCACGACACTGAGAAAGCCATCGTTTCCGACGGCAAGACCACCTATTCGGGAGGGCTGGACCGCGATGAGCACAGCGGATGAATCGCTCGATACGCCGCGTACCTACCTCCGGTACAGCGATGACATGGGCGCGGTGCCTCCCGGCGAGGAGGAGGTCATCGACAAGATCATCAAGGTGTTGCACAAGAACAACGAGCGGGCCTTCCGGAAATATCGGCATGCCGTCCGCGACGCGCACGCGAAGAGCCACGGCATCTTGCGCGGTGAGCTGACTGTCTATCCGGACTTACCTCCGCACCTACGTCAGGGCATATTCGCAACGCCCGGTAGATACCCGGTCATCTCCAGGTTGTCCACCACCTCCGGCCTACTGCGCAGTGACCGGATCCGGGGCGTGCGAGGCCTGGGCATCAAGGTCCTGGGCGTGAGTGGCCCGCGCACTCTCCCGGATGACGACGCCACCACCCAGGATTTCGTTCTGGTCACCCACCGTGAGTTCCTCTTCGCGGGTGCGAAGGCATATCTTCGGCGGGGAATGCCGACGGCCTGGTTGCTAGCGCGCCTGCCGGACACCGCGTTGAGGCTGGGTAGCAACCTTCTTGGCGGTGTGGCGAAATTTCTTCCACGCGTGGGACTCTCACTGCCGGAATCGGTGGCGGTGTTCGTGCGTCCCAACACACATATCCTCGGCGATACCTTCTACTCCTCGGCGCCGTTGCGGTACGGAGAGTACGTGGCCAAGCTCAGTTACGTACCCCTGTCGAAATCCGTGCGAGACCTGGAAGGGGTGCTGCTGCCGGAGCCCGTCGCCGACGACGAGCTCCGTAATCTGGTCGCAGAGTTCTTCCAGCACAACAGCGCTGAGTACGAGGTGCGGGCGCAGCTGTGCACCGACGCGAAGATCATGCCTCTCGAGGATGCCACCGTCGCGTGGCCCGAGGCGGACTCCCCGCACCGGGGGATCGCCAAAATCGTCTTCCCCGTTCAAGATTCATATGGCGCCGAGCGGCGAGCATTCGGTGACGACGTGCTGTCCTTCAACTCGTGGCGCGCCCTGGCGGCGCATCGACCACTCGGGTCGATCAATCGGCTGAAACTCCGGGTTTACGAGGCATCCAGCAACTTTCGGCATGAGAAGAACGGGGTGTCGCGGATGGAGCCCGCCGGGGTCCAGGATCTACCGGATTGAGATGGCTGCAATGACACGTGCGATCACCAAACCCGCTACGTACGCGAAGTCGACTTACGGACTGGCCCACGCAAACCGGCATCGCGATCTAGACTCATTCTCCATGTCGGGTAGCTGGCAGTTGCTCGACCGCCCAACCGAATTCGAGGCTGTTCGATCGACGCTCGCGGACAGTCCTTCGTGCGGGGTGGTGTTGGTCGGTTCCGCAGGGGTCGGCAAGACGACCCTCGCGCACACGGTCACCGACTCGTTGGGATGCCAGGTTCGCTGGGTGGCATGCACCGAGTCATCGCGAAGCATTCCGCTGGGTGTGTTCGCCCATTGGATACAGACGACCGGGTCGCGTGACCCGGCAGCGCTCATGGCCGCGGCACGGGAATCCATTGTCGCGAACCCTCATCCGATCATCGGAATCGACGACGCGCACCTCCTGGACGACCTGTCCGCGACACTTCTGCATCAGATCGCCGTTGACCATGCCGGCCGGTTGGTCGCTACCGTGCGTAGCGGCGAGCCCGTTCCGGATGCGGTCACCGCATTGTGGAAAGACGACTACCTGCGTCGGTTCGAACTCGAGCCGTTCACCAAGGGACAAAGCGTCGCACTTGTCGAATCGGTGCTCGGCGGTGCGCTTGAAGGGCTCAGCGCCGACGTGATGTGGGAGTCATCCGGTGGAAATCCACTGTTCCTGCGGCACCTGGTGGAGGGTGCTGTCGAGGCCGGATCGCTTACCGCTGTCAACGGGGTGTGGCAGCTGCGCGGTAACACCGTTGTCCCGTCGGGGTTGGCCGCGTTGATCGGGGATCGTCTGGAGCAGTTGGACGGCGACGTGCTCAATGCGCTGAAGTTACTGTCGCTGTGCGAGCCGCTCGATATCGACACATTGTGTGAGATCGCCGGCGGTGATGCGGTGGATAGCGCGGAGATTGCGGGTTTTGTCCGTGTCGAACGCGACGGTCGACGGATCAATGTGCGGTTCAGTCATCCGATGTTGGGTGAGGTTGTTCGTCGCAGAGTGGGCACCGCCTCGGGGCGGCGGCTGCGGGGTCAGCTTGTGCGGGTGCTCCGCGACCGCGATATCGACTCGGCCGCCAAACGCATCCGGCTGGCGCAGCTGTCGGTCGACAGTGACGAGACCACGGACCCGGCCCTGCTGGTTTCCGCCGCGAAGGACGCCGTGTACCTGTCCAATCTGCCCGTTGGGGAACACTTGGCGCGGTGTGCGGTCGAACGCGATGGTGGGCTGCGCGCCGCCGAGGTGCTTTCGCGCGCGCTGCTGTGGCAGGGCCGTCCCGAAGAGGCTGAGCAGACACTCGCGGAGTTCGATCCGGACCAGCTCGACGAGCTCTCGCTTGTTCTTTGGGGTCTTCCGCTCGTCTCCATTGCATTCTGGTCGATGGGTGATGTCCGGCGTGCACACGAGCTGATGGCTCTGCTGCGCGAACGGGTACAGCACCCTGCCCTGAAACTGGTCGTCGATGCGACGGGGGCGGCATTGGCCATCCATGAGAACCGGTTCGATGAGGGACTGGCGGCCGCGACTCTCGTGCTGTCGGACCCGGAGGCTCCCCGGCAGGCAGTGGAATTCGCGGCGTTCGGTATCGGGCTCGCGTTGCCCGTCGCTGGGCGCGGTGACGAATTCGAGCCGATTGCGGCGAGGTGCCGCGCCCAGAAACGGTCCACCGACGGCATGATCGCGGTCATGGTGCGGTACTGCGATGTGCTGGCGCTCGTGTACACCGGGCAGCTCCGGATGGCCGACAGTCGCGTTGCCGAATACACCGAGTTCTCTTCTGCTGGACAGTTTCTCGCGTGGGCGATAGCACGGATCATGGCCGGGCTGGTGGCCGTGCACCGCGGTGCCTTCCCGACGGCGATATCGTCTATCGAGCAGGCTCTGGCCGCGCTCAACGCCGAGAAGCCACTGCCGTGGCAGCTTCCGGCGCGGCTGTTGCTCGCACGCGCCTATGCCGCACTCGGCAAGGTCGAAGACGCCGAGCGCGTGCTGACCGAGTCGGGGGAACACTCGGGGCAGTTCGTCGCGCTGCACGACCCGCAGTTGTTGATCGCAAAATCATGGCTCGCCGCGGCACGCGGCGCAGATCGGTCGGCGGTAGACGCCGCCCGACGTGCGGCCGACGCTGCACACACTGCTGGTCAATACGCGGTGGAGGCCGAGGCCTTGCACCATGCGGCACGGTTCGGTGACCGGACTGTGGGGCGCCGCCTTGAATCACTTGTCCCGCGTGTGCACGGCCCGTTGGTGGGGCTATATGCGCGGCACGCGGTCGCTGTCGGCACTTCGGATGCCGCGGCATTGGACATGGTCAGTGGTGATTTCGAGAATGCGGGCCTGCTGTTATCGGCGGCCGATGCCGCTGCGCAGGCGGTGACACTGCGCAGCCGCGGCGGGGATAGGTGCAAGAGTGCCGAGTCTGCCGCGCGCGCACTGCGGATCGCCGGTCAGTGCGGTGGCGCGGCCACGCCCGCGATCCGGGCCGCCGCCCGCCCGCTTCCGGTCACCGCACGGGAGCGGGAAATCGCGGCGCTCATCGGGGAGGGGCTGTGCAACCGCGAGATCGCCGAGCGTCTCACGCTGTCGGTGCGGACCATCGAAGGCCACATCTACCGTGCGTGTATCAAACTCGATGTGGCAGACCGCGATCAGCTCGCCAAGATCGTATGGAGCGATCTGGCCAACCCGCAGGAATAGGCACAGCGTAACGATCCGTGGCGCCTTCAGTCCTCCGCTGCGCCTTCAGATGCCGGCTGCCGGAGCACGGTGCGTTCATGCACCAGGTAACTGGATACAACGGTGAAAAGGACGGTGATGGCCGAGCCGACGTCCCCGGGTATTACGACGTTGAACTTGCCGAGGATGAATACCAGGACAACCGAGATCGCGCCGGCCGTCCCGCCTGCCGCCACCTTGGCGGTGGGTGTGCTCGACGGCTGTCGGATTGTTTGTCGTTCAAGCGTTGTCATGATTTGGTCCTCTCCGGTGACAGGTCTTCTCGAACCGTAGGCGCGGCGGGCGGGCATCACACGAGTAGCGGACTACTTCGTTCGCGGGGGCGATGGAAGCCACGCCTGCAGTCCGGCCGAGCCTCGGCCGGACGCTGTCAAATACAGGTAGTGGACCACTCATCCGATACCGAGCGATCTTGCCGATGATCGCTGGTAGCCGAACTAAACGCGTCTGTATTCCGTGGGGCGTCTTCGGCTTCCAGCCACGTACGTCAGGAAAGGGCGGACCAAGAGATGACTAACACCGACTCGGAAATCTACACAGGAAGACATGTGGTCGTATTCGCGCCGGCGAAGGCGCGGGGTAATCACGCCAACACCCTTGCCAGTGTCGCAGGGCTGTCGAATATCGTGCACAGCAGGGATTTTGAGAATCAAGCGATGGATATCAGCGCCCTTGCCGGGGCAGATGCCACCGTGTTCGACGAACTCGGTCTGGCAGTCGTCGACTCCGATGCCGAGCAGACCGTGGCCCTTCAAGCCGCCGCCGAGGCGGGCGACATGGTGCTGTCGGTGGAACCGGAGCTGATTCACCACGCGCTCACGGTGACCTCTCCGGAGTACCTCAGCGGTTACCAACATGGCGTGTCCGACTTCTTCGCCCGGCTGCAAGCCGACACCACCGTGCCGACTGTCGATGAGCTCGCCGCCGCGTATGCGGATAGCGACAAATCGACGTGGGGTCTGCAGGCAACGAAGGCCAACACGAGTTCAAAGACCGGTCGTGGCGTTCGGGTAGCGGTGCTGGACACCGGTTTCGACGCGTCCCATCCGGACTTCAAGAAGCGTCACGTGACCATGCAATCGTTTGTCGACGGGGAAACCGCCGAGGATGCGCACGGGCACGGAACGCACTGCGTCGGGACCTCCTGTGGGCCGCGTTCCCCACGGGGCAGCCGTCGTTACGGCGCCGCCACCGAGGCCGAGATCTTCGTGGGCAAGGTGCTGGGCAATTCCGGGTCGGGTTCCGATGGCGGCATACTTGCCGGTATCAACTGGGCCGTGGCCAACAACTGCGCCATCATCTCAATGTCCTTGGGCGCCAACGTCGACAAGATATCTCTTGCCTACGAGACGGTGGGGCAGCGCGCGCTTGACCGCGGCTCGCTGATCATCGCCGCGGCGGGAAACAATGCGAACCGGCGGGCCGGAGAGTACGGCTTTGTCGGAGTGCCCGCGAACAGCCGCTCGATTATGGCGATCGCCGCGGTGGATTCGTCCTTGAACCCGGGCTGGTTCTCGGCGCGCTCGAGCACCAAGACTAAGGCCGCCGGTCATATCGACCTCGCCGGGCCAGGTGTCGATGTGTACTCGTCGTGGCTGATGCCGAAGCGCTACAACTCGATCAGTGGCACCAGTATGGCGACGCCACATGTGTCAGGCATCGCCGCACTGTGGTGCGAGGCCACCGGCCTCACCGGCAGACAGTTGTGGACAGTGCTTTTGCAGCAGGCGGTACCGCTCAACGTGCCGGCCGTCGACGTCGGCGCCGGGCTTGTGCAGGCCCCACAGTGACGGCGCAGCGGGTCACCGTGACGATCGAAGAGCGCGATTTCGAGGGCACGGTGGCCGCATTGCGGGCCGCCGGTATGGCGGGCATGCAAATACATCGTGAGATCGGAGTGGTTTCCGGTGAGTTCGCAAATGCCGCAGCGCTGGTTGGTATTCCGGGTGTAATCGTCGTGGAGCCGGAGGGGCGGGTGCATATCGCGCCGCCGAACGCGGGTATCCAGTAGTGGTTCCACAGAAAAGAAGGGGCTGTGCGGCGCCGCACAGCCCCTTCTTCGTCGGTATCAGCCGGCTAGTCTGCGCGCGTCCAGCGCGCCGACGGCAGCGTTGCTGGCGCAGTGGAATGCCGTCGGCGCGGCCGCACACCGACCGCTGATCGATACCGGGGTGGGGCAGGCGCCGAAGGCTCGCGAGGCCGGTTCGATACCGCCCGGGCGGGCGTCAGGTCTCATCGAAGATGAACTGACGTCGGCTGACTGCGGGTGGATGTCGTTGGATTCCAGGTAGGTGGCCGTCACTCCCGGCAGCGCCCGCAGATGCTCGGCGAGCCCGTCGAATTCGGGTCCGGCGGGCGCGGTGACGACGAAAATGGATCGAAGCTCTGGCGGTACGCCCGCCGCGTTGGGGTGCAGGGGTGCGACGGTGCGTCCGGCAACCCGAACGGCCTCGAAAATCGGTGCAGCCGAATTTGTTTCACCTGGATGCTCGCGCAGGTCGCGCGCAGGGCCGGGCTCGACCAGGATGAGCAGATCGACATCCGGAGTGACGCTGCGTGCGGCCGTTTGCGTGAACATTTCGACTCCTCCCGGCAAGGGGACGTGTGGTCCGGTTTCGTTGTGCAAGGCGCTGCACTAAACAAATCCTGATCCGACACGATCTCGATGGCGCGAGTAGCGAGGTACCCCAAACGGCGCTCACATGATGGCTGTCGTTACAGCAGCCGTTGGCGTGCGGCGACAAGCACCGAGCAGTGTGTCCTGCCCAGCACGCCGCAGCGATTGGGGCCGAACAATTCCTGCATATGTGCCGCGTCCCCCGCCCCGACGACCACCAACTGCACGGCATGCCCGTGGCGCTCTAGATAGTTGAGCGTTCCTCCTACCGGATCGATGGCACGGATATCCAGATCGGCGTGCCGCACCCGCACCGGTGCCAGCCGCCGCTCCAAATGTATGGCCGCCACCTGACGTTCCCCATGCGCCAAGGTGGCGAACCGATGTCCGGCCACGGTCAGCGGGCGATGACGTAACAAGACTCGCATCGGCGCGCCGCGCAGCCGCGCCTCGTGAGCGGCCAGTTCCAACGAGGCCACCGACTCGTGGGATTCGTCGACCTCCACCACCACCGCCCGCGTCACGCCGGCCGCCGCGTGGTCGTCACGGATCACCGCGACCGGGCAGCGCACCGATCGGAGAACCTCTGCTGCGGTGGAACCGACCCTCCGGGTATCGGCTCCGCTGATGCCGATCGCGCCCACACAGAGCATGAGGGCACCGCGTGAGGCGTCCAGCAGCACGTCCGCCACGCGTCCGCGCCGGATATCGGCCTCGACCTTCACCGGCTTCTGTGTGGAGCCGATCTCGCGGAACGCATGCCTTACCGCCGTCCCCGCGGTGGTCGGCTCGTCGCTGAACTCCGGCGGGGACTGCACGTGGACCAGGCGCAACGGCACACCGTGGTGCAGCGCCTCGTCGACCGCCCACAATGCGGCCCGAACCGCCGATCGCGACCCATCGATACCGACCACCACCGCGGATTCGGGAACACGGACACCACTCATGGCCGTGCCCTAGCCGCGAATCTCGAACACGTCGGCAAGCTGGCGGCGGGGTGTAGGCGGCGGGATACGGCCGAATGTCGGAGCCAGACCCACCCGGATCAGCGCCTGCGGGTGCGTCCTCCCGATAGCGGCGCCGACGACCTCGCGGCTGGCTGTCAACTCCAACATGTGCGTGATGGTGCAGGTCGCCATGCCGGCAAGGGTCGCCTCCAGCAGTACCTCCGAGAGCAGCTCGCCGCAACGCAAGAGATTCTTCGGGGTATCTCTGGCCGTCGACAGTGCCAGCACGTTCGCCTTGTCCTCCTGTAGGCCGGACCGCGGGGGGCGTTCGGTAACGACCGGGAACGTGCGGCCGATGTCGACACGATCGCTCTCGGCCGCCGATACCAGTGCACTGCGCGGAATGCCGTCCACCAATGTGAACGGTGCTGTCCACCAATCGAGTTCGGTCTGATAGGCGGAGTCGTAGATGCGTAGGGCGTCGCTCAGCGCGGATGCCTCGGCCAGTTTCGGCCGTATGGCGTCATCGACCACGTCCAGGATCACTGCTCTGTCGGCGATCACCGCGTTCAGCATCCGGGCGAACTGTGACCAGTGCGGCGATGATCCGAAGGGCAACCGGTCGGTGCGACGCTGCAGAATCGCGTCCGCGCGTCGACGATCGCCCGCCACCACAACGGCTCTGGGGGAGAAGGTGACGGTGGCGAGATGGTCGGGGTTCGCCGCGTCCGGGATACGTTCCACGCGCGCCATCCAGCCCGCCGAGGCCATCGCGACCCTGAGATGGTCCAGCGCTGCACCGCAGCTGATGATCGCTTCACGCCCCGCGCCGTCAGTCCGCTTAACGCACCGAGTGCGATCGAGGTGCAGGTGCAGATCACCGGCCTCGACAATCCAGCGCCACGGCTGCGTGTTATGCAAAGACGGTGCGCGGCATGCGAGTTGGATTGCGGTCTGGATGACGTCAACATTGACCATCGTCTTGGGCATGGGGGACTCCGCTCGGCTGGTGGTGATATCGACTCTTGGTTACGTACTCGGGCGTGGACAGGGCACTTGGTCACCGGCCAGGGGCCCGAAGTCCCAGTGCTGTCGAAGCGGCGTACGTCGGCGGGAACGCGGAGGCGCCCGATTGGTGACTTCTGGCCCACGAACAAGGGGCACATGGCCGGATGTCTGTATCGCGAGCACGGCGACGATGAAGTCATGCGCTCATCACGATCGACCGCCGGCCCCACTTCCGTCGGTGCGGAGATTCGCGAAACCCACACGGGTATCGTCATTTTGCTCGGGGGGCGGGCGTACAAGCTCAAGAAGCCCGTCGTCACGAACCTCCTCGACTTCAGCACCCCGGAGCTCCGCGAAAGGGCTTGTGCCCGTGAGGTGGCACTCAACAGCCGCATCTCCGGGGATAGCTACGTCGGCGTCTCACATCTGGTAGATCCCGACGGTGGACCGGGTGAACCGGTCGTGGTGATGCGGCGTTACCCGGACGCTGCGCGGTTGTCGGCGATGGTCAAGTCCAGTCGGGTCACCAAGGCCCAGCTGGACGAGATCGCGGAGGTATTGGCGGCGTTCCACAAGCGGGCCGATCGCAGTCCGTCGATCGATGAGATCGGTGCGCTCGACGCCGTGGTCGACCGGTGGGAGGACACCCTCGCATCCCTGGAGAGGTTCGTGGGGACGGTGCTGCCGGCTGACGACGTGCGTCTGGTTCGGAAGCTTGCGACCCAGTTCATTTCCGGGCGGGCGGTGCTGTTCGCGCAGCGCGTGGCCGACAGAAGGATCGTCGACGGGCATGGAGATCTGCTGGCCAGTGACATTTTCTGCCTACCCAACGGCCCGGTGCTGTTGGACTGCCTGGAATTCGACGACCGGCTGCGGCACGTGGACGCTCTCGACGATGCGGCCTTCCTGGCCATGGATCTGGAGTTCCTGGGGCGTCGGGATCTCGGCGACTATTTCATGGACCGCTATGTGGAGCTGTCCGTGGATCCCGCACCGGAACCGTTGCGGCACTTCTACATCGCCTATCGCGCACTGGTCCGGGCCAAGGTGGACTGCCAACGGTTTTTACAGGGGCAGCGCGCCGCCTCGGGACGCGCCGCTCGGCACCTGGGGATGGCGCTCGACCATCTCGGATCGGCGACGGTACGGCTGGTCCTGGTCGGCGGCGGACCGGGGATGGGTAAGAGCGCATTGGCTCAACGTGTTTCGGAAGATATTGGCGCGCAAATTATTTCAACCGATGAAGTGCGCCAGCAGCTGCATCGTCTGGGTGTGATATCCGGGGGGAAGGGCGTGCTCGACACCGGGCTGTACTCGCCGGAGAACGTGGGCATCGTGTACGACGCCGTGCTGCGGCGTGCGCGGCTGTGTTTGGCAAGCGGCCACACCGTCATCCTGGACGGAACGTGGCGCGGTGCGCGGCACCGGCTGCGTGCGCACCAGCTCGCCTACGAAGCCGGCGCGCCCGTGGTGGAGTTCCTATGCATGGCGCCACTGATCGCCGCGCAACATCGGATGGCGGCCCGTCATGATGGGGTGTCGGACGTCACCGGCGATATCGCAGCCGCGCTGGGCACCGAATTCAACGGGTGGAGCGAGGCTCATGTGATCGATGCACGTCTGCCGCTGGACCGGTCGACCGCCGAGGTCGAGGAGTTGTGCCGGCGGGCGCTGTACGCCCCCGTGCCCTGTCAGTCGAGGTAAAGCCGTTTTGGTTCCGCCGACACCAGCGGGTACCCTCGTGAGGGCTTTATGCCCCCTTAGCTCAGTCGGTAGAGCGTTTCCATGGTAAGGAAAAGGTCAACGGTTCGATTCCGTTAGGGGGCTCGGTGGACACTCGGACCTTCGGGCACGAAGTTCTGAAGGTGCCTATCGGGGCGGTGTAGCTCAGCTGGTTAGAGCGCACGACTCATAATCGTGAGGTCGGGAGATCGAGCCTCCCCACCGCTACCACGTACTACGCAATACAACGAGACAGTGAAAGAGGGCAACTGCAGTGGCCTCCAGTACAGACGTCCGGCCCAAGATCACCTTGGCCTGCGAGACATGCAAGCACCGTAACTACATCACCAAGAAGAACCGGCGCAACGACCCCGACCGGTTGGAGCTGAAGAAATTCTGCCCCAACTGCAAGTCGCACCAGCCGCACAAGGAATCGCGCTAGCAGTAGGCGCCTGTGCCGCCCCGCCGCGACACGAATAGGTGAGCCTTACTTGGTATCGATCAACATCAGTAGGTAGGTTCCGGCCGTGGCTTTATCGCAAGATCTCGTCGGAACGCACTACCGATATCCCGACCACTACGTGGTTGAGCGGGAGAAGATTCGGGAGCACGCCGAATCGGTGAAGAGCGAGCATCCCGCTCATCACCACGAGGCCGGTGCCTCGGCTCTCGGCTACGATTCGCTGGTCGCTGCGCCCACCTTCCTTTGCATCTTCGGATACACCGCCCAGGTAGCTTTCTTCGAGGACGCAAACATCTTGCTCAAGGACGAGAAAATCGTCCAGGTTGACCAGGAACTCAGGATGCTGCGCCCGATTAAAGCCGGTGACACGCTGTATTGCGATGTGTATGTGCACTCGATCCGACGCTCGTTTGGCGCAGACATCGTCGTGACCAAGAGCCTCATCACCAATGACAAGGGTGAGCTCGTGCAGGAGATGTTCACGACTCTTGCCGGGCGCACTGCAGACGACGGAGAAGAAGGCGGGTTCAACTGATGGCATTGCGTGAGTTCAGTTCGGTCAATGTTGGGGATCTGCTGCCGGAGAAGACGATTCCGCTGTCCCGGCAGGATCTCGTGAATTACGCCGGGGTCTCCGGCGATCTCAACCCGATCCACTGGGATGACGAGACCGCCAAGCTGGTGGGGCTCGAGGACGGCGCCATTGCGCACGGCATGCTCACCATGGGCCTCGGCGGCGGCTACGTCACCGAGTGGATCGGCGACCCGGCCGCGGTGACCGAGTACAACGTGCGGTTTACCAGCTTCGTTACTGTTCCCAATGACGGTGTCGGTGCGGAGATCGTCTTCAACGGACGGGTGAAGTCCATCGATGCGGACACTAAGTCGGTGACCCTCGCGCTGACCGCTACCACCAACGGCAAGAAGATCTTCGGCCGCGCCGTCGCGACGGCGACGCTGGCGTAATCATGGCGCTTCAACTCGATGTCGTCGGAATGACGCACCAGTACTCCCAGACCTATGTGGTGGGCCGAGAGAAGATCCGAGAGTTCGCGAAGTCGGTCAAAGCGGTAGATCCGGCCAGCCACGATCCGAAGGCGGCGGCCGAACTCGGGCACCGCGGTCTCATCGCGCCCTTGGCCTTTCCAGCAGTGATGGCGCTGCTGGTGCAGAAGGAATTCTTCCGCACCTATGACGTCGGCATGGAGACCATGCAGATCGTGCATTCCGAACAGAAGTTCGTCTATCACAAGCCCATCGTGGAGGGCGACGAGCTGTCTTGCGACTTCCAGGTTGACTCCCACAAGGAAGCTTTCGGCGTGGACATCGTGACCACCCGCAACGTCGTCCGCAACCAGGCCGGCGAGCTGGTTATGGAGGCGTTCACCACCTTGATGGGCCGGGATTCGGACCGGATGGCCGATATCAAGCTCATCTAGCACCCGTCCCATGAGCGGCCGAGGCAATTTCAGTCTGGGGCTGGCCTCGGGGTACACTCAAGATTCGGGGTTTTCCCATCACAACGCGCCTGTCGGGTACTCGGGAGGCGCGTGTGTTGTGTGAGGCCCCGGCCACCAGGTTGGCGCGCCAGCCACTAGGGGTGTAGCTCAACTGGCAGAGCAGCGGTCTCCAAAACCGCAGGTTGCAGGTTCAAGTCCTGTCACCCCTGCAAAGCCCTGGGGTAAGCACTAGGGAACGACGAGATCACTCACCGAAAGGTAAGAGAGGTACGGAAGGGAATGAGCGACGAGCTAGACGAGTCCGGAGTCGACAGCGACCGGGCCGTCACCTCGACCAAACCGCTTCGCCCGACGGGTAAGCGGACCCGCCGTGCTGACGCTTCGACCGTGGCTACGGAGCTCACCGAATCAGGTGCTTCCGAGACCGGTGAGGTGAAGAAGAAGGCCAAGAAGCCAACCGCCAAGAAAGACAAGACGGGGCCGTCGCGTAACCCGTTGGTCCAGCTTTGGGTGTTCCTCAAGCAGGTGGTCGCCGAGCTGCGCAAGGTCATCTGGCCGAACCGCAAGCAGATGGTCAGCTACACCTCGGTGGTGCTGGTCTTCCTGGTGTTCATGGTCGCCCTGATCGGCGCGATCGACCTGGGCCTGGGCCGGCTGGTCATGCTCGTATTCGGGTAATGCCGGGCCGACTAGAACAACGAAAGACGAGAGAGGACGAACGGTGACAACCTTCGATGGCGACGCTGCGAGCGAGCCAGAAGACACCGGTGACACCGCTGCATCGGTCGATGTGATCGACGAGAGCGCCGAACCCGATGTAACTGCACCCGAGCCGGCTGAGTCGTCTTCGGAAGAGCCGGGCGCTGAGGCGGAAGTTGACGAGGACGCCGACCCTGCCGTCACGTTGAAGGCGCAGCTGCGCCGTGAGCCGGGCGAGTGGTACGTCATTCACTCGTATGCCGGATATGAGAACAAGGTCAAGGCCAACCTGCAGACCCGTGTGCAGAACCTGGACGTCGGCGACTACATCTTCCAGATCGAGGTGCCCACCGAGGAGGTCACCGAGATCAAGAACGGCCAACGCAAGCTGGTCAACCGCAAGGTGCTGCCCGGTTACATCCTGGTCCGGATGGAACTCAACGACGAGTCTTGGGGTGCGGTCCGCAACACCCCCGGCGTCACCGGATTTGTCGGCGCTACCTCGCGCCCGTCGCCGCTGTCGCTGGACGACGTGGTGAAGTTCCTGCTCCCGCAGAATCCGGCCAAGAAACCCGCCAAGGGCGGTGCGGCCGAGGCCGCCGGCGGTGCCGCTGCCGAGACCGGTGGTCTGGAACGGCCGGTCATCGAGGTCGACTTCGAGGTCGGCGAATCGGTCACCGTCACCGACGGTCCATTCGCAACGCTGCCCGCCAGCATCAGCGAGGTCAACGCCGAGCAGCAGCGCCTCAAGGTCCTGGTGTCGATCTTTGGTCGCGAGACCCCGGTCGAGCTCAACTTCACCCAGGTCGAAAAGCTCTGACAAAACTTCGGACCGTATGACGGTCCGGACCCCGCGCGAAAACGTGCGGGTACGGAAGGAAAGTTAGGAAAACCCGAATGGCCCCGAAGAAGAAAAAGGTCGTCGGGCTGATCAAGCTTCAGATCAAGGCCGGCGAAGCCAACCCTGCGCCGCCGGTCGGTCCCGCGCTCGGTCAGCACGGCGTCAACATCATGGAGTTCTGCAAGGCGTACAACGCCGCGACCGATTCGCAGCGCGGCAACGTCATCCCCGTGGAGATCAGTGTCTACGAGGATCGCACCTTCACCTTCGCGCTCAAGACCCCGCCCGCTGCCAGGCTGCTGCTGAAGGCCGCCGGTGTGCCCAAGGGTTCCGGTGAGCCGCACAAGACCAAGGTCGCCAAGGTGACCTGGGATCAGGTGCGCGAGATCGCAGAGACCAAGAAGGAAGACCTGAACGCCAACGACATCGACGCCGCCGCCAAGATCATTGCCGGCACCGCGCGTTCGATGGGCATCACCGTCGAGTAATACGGCATAGCACCCCGAATACCAGTGGTAAGGCCCGCTTCGGCCTGAAGTGTTTGAAGCTCTTGACCCAAGAGGTTCATCGCAAACCACGACCCAACAATTGATTGGATTCCCATGAGCAAGAACAGCAAGGCGTACCGTGAGGCCGCCGAGAAGATCGACCGCGAGAAGCTGTACTCGCCTCTTGACGCCGCAAAGCTGGCCAAGGAGACCTCGTCCAAGAAGTACGACGCCACTGTCGAGGTCGCTATGCGCCTCGGCGTCGACCCCCGCAAGGCTGACCAGATGGTCCGCGGCACCGTGAACCTTCCGCACGGTACCGGTAAGACCGCTCGCGTCATCGTCTTCGCAGTGGGCGAGAAGGCTGAGGCGGCGGCCGCCGCCGGTGCCGATGTTGTCGGTAGCGACGACCTGATCGAGAAGATCCAGGGCGGCTGGCTGGAGTTTGACGCAGCCATCGCCACCCCGGATCAGATGGCGAAGGTCGGCCGCATCGCCCGTGTCCTGGGTCCGCGCGGTCTGATGCCGAACCCCAAGACCGGCACCGTGACCCCCGACGTGGCCAAGGCTGTCGCCGATATCAAGGGCGGCAAGATCAACTTCCGCGTCGACAAGCACTCCAACCTTCACCTGATCATCGGCAAGGCCTCGTTCGACGCCGACAAGTTGACGGAGAACTACGGTGCTGTCCTCGATGAGGTTCTGCGTGCCAAGCCGTCCTCGGCGAAGGGCCGTTACCTGAAGAAGATCGTCGTCACCACCACGACCGGCCCCGGCATCCTGGTCGACCCGGCCGTGACCCGGAACTTCCTGGAGGCCTGACCTTTCTCGGTCGCGTCCGCGAACGTTAGTTGCAAAAGCCCCCATTTCCCGCTCGCATTGAGCCGGAAATGGGGGCTTTGCTGTTGTGATGCCGGCGACCCGCATCCCCTGCGAGTAGGGACCAAAGACCGTAGTCACCAACATCCTTCCCGTCGTACCGTGGAATCAACGAGGTACGACGGGAAGGAATGCCATGACGGTGCGCTCTATCCCATTCCACGACAGCGTGAGTGTCGGAACACTGGTACGGGCTGCGGCGCTATTCGACGGAAGGCGCCCCGGGGTTCCGGCGAATAGCGCCTCCGGCTGCGTTCTGAACGCGGTGCCGGCCAGTCACCTGCTGGACGCGATATCGCACAGCGACAAGCACATCGGTGATCTGTACGCGGTTGGACTGTAGCGATGCCGGTGCTGGATTCCGTCGCCGGTGCCACACTGGATGCGGCAGGTGGAAGGGAAACGGACATGATCACGGTGTTCCTGGTCGACGACCACGAGGTGGTGCGCCGAGGTCTGGCCGACCTGTTGGAAGAGGAAGAGGACTTCTCGGTGATCGGGCAGGCGTCCTCGGTCGCCGAGGCGATGGCGCGTATCCCCGCACTGCAACCGGATATCGCGGTGCTGGACATCCGGTTGCCCGACGGTAACGGGGTCGAGCTGTGCCGGGAATTGCGGTCCAAATTGCCGGATCTCAACTGTCTGATGCTCACCTCGTTCACCGACGAACACGCCATGCTCGACGCGATCATGGCGGGGGCCGGGGGTTATGTCATCAAGGACATCAAGGGAATGGAACTGGTCTCCGCGGTCCGCACCGTCGGGGCGGGACGCTCGCTGCTGGACAACCGGGCCGCCGCCGCTCTGATGAACAAATTGCGCGCTGCTGCAGATAATCCATCGCCGCTGGCCGGGCTCACCGCGCAGGAGCGCACCCTGTTGGAGCTGATCGGGGAGGGTCTGACGAACCGCCAGATCGCCGAGCGAATGTTCTTGGCGGAGAAGACGGTCAAGAACTATGTCTCGCGTCTGCTCACCAAACTGGACCTCGAACGCCGAACACAGGTCGCGGTGCTGGCCACCAAATTAGCGCGAGATAACCAGGGACTCCACGGCTGACGGTCTGGTATTCACCCGAGGTCAAGGTATGCGAGAGTTGAATGGTGGTCGAGGACGTTGGTGCGCAACCCAATCGGGTGACGGCCGAGCTTGCTCACTTGCAGCTGCGTGACCTGCTCTCCGAGGTGCAAGGCCGGATCGAGCAGATTGTCGACGGCACCCGCGGGCGCATGGATGCCTTGCTCGATGCCGTCATGGCCGTCAGCTCGGGGCTAGAGCTTGATGCGACACTACGGGAAATCGTCTGTGCGGCATCGGAGCTCGTCAGCGCCCGCTATGGCGCACTCGGTGTGGTGGGATCGGACGAGAAGCTCACGGAGTTCGTCTACGAGGGTATCGACGAGGCCACCCGCGACCTGATCGGGCCGCTGCCCACCGGCCACGGTGTGCTCGGAGTGGTGATCGACGAGGCCAAGCCGTTGCGGCTGCGCGATATCGCGGCACACGTGGCCTCGGTCGGCTTCCCGGTGAACCACCCGCCGATGCGAACCTTTCTGGGCGTGCCCGTGCAGGTGCGCGGCGAGGTGTTCGGGCGGCTGTACCTGACCGAGAAGCTCGACGGGCAGGAATTCACCGAGGATGACGAGGTGGTGGTACGCGCGCTCGCGGGTGCGGCCGGCATCGCGATCGAGAACGCCCGCCTCTACCAGCACGCCCGCCGTCGCGAGCAATGGCAGCGTGCCACCGCGGATATCACCGCCGAACTGCTCGCCGGCGTGGACCCGGGTAAGGCGTTGCACCTGGTGGCCGCCAATGCGGCATTGCTGGCGGAGGCCGACTTTGCGTTTATCGCGTTGCCGGTGGGCGCGGTCGGGGATGAGGATATCGCCGAGCTGGTAGTAGCCGTTTATCTCGGCGAGGGTGCAGAAGTGTTGAGCGACAAGGTGATCCCCATCGATGGGTCAACCTCGGGGAGTACCTTCGTTGATCAGGAGCCGAGAAACGTGGGCCGGCTCGCGGTAGACCTGGCTGAGGGGACGGATCTGGCGTTCGGGCCTGCACTGGTGCTCCCGCTCGGGGGAGGGGAGTCGACGGCAGGTGTGTTGATCCTGCTGCGCGCGGTGGGAGCGGTGGCCTTCGACGAGGAGCAGCTCGATATGGCCGCCTCCTTCGCGGGGCAGGCGGCGCTGGCACTGGAACAGGCCGAGGTCCGTCTGGCCAAACATGAATTGGATGTGCTGGCCGATCGCGACCGCATCGCCCGTGACCTGCACGACCATGTCATCCAACGATTGTTCGCCGTCGGCCTGGCGATGCAGAGCACTCATCGTCGGTCCGTAGAACCGACGGTTGCGGCCCGCCTCGCCGACCATATTGACCAGCTGCACGAGGTGATCCAAGAGATTCGGACCGCGATATTCGACCTGCACACCAACGACGAATCGTTGCGCGCAGCGCTGCGTTCCACCATCAACGAGCTCACGGCGGACACGGGGCTGCGCGTATCGGTGCGCATGAGCGGTCCACTGGATGTGTTGCCCGCCAATACTTCCGGCGATGCCGAGGCGGTGGTGCGTGAGGCCGTGAGCAATGTGGTCAGGCACGCCCGGGCCAGGGAACTGTCGGTGACGGTGTCGGTTGACGATGAGCTGGTCATCGAGGTGGTTGACGACGGCATCGGGATACCAGATGTGGTCGCCCGCAGCGGGCTGAGTGGGCTCGCGAATCGGGCCACCGAGTCGGGGGGCACGTTCACGGTGTCGGCATTGGACACCGGGGGCACCCGGCTGGTCTGGTCAGCACCCCTGCCGTAGGTGCTGTTCGGGCCGAATCCGATGCGGCGTATGCGGTGGATATCGCCTTCTCGGCGATCGAAGAGGCCGAAGGCTAGGCTATTTACGCCCGCAGGTGCGCCGCCGAAATCGCGTAAGGACCATGGGGCGAAGCCCCATTAGGAAGGACTGTCATGAACGAGAATCGACCCGTGACCGACACAAATCCCGTTGGCGGCCCCGAGATTTCCGTATTCACCTCCGATGTGGACCGGATGGCGATCTACTACCGCAGGTGGCAACCGCCGTGTGGGGTCGCCAGCCGGGCCGCGGTCCAGATCACGCACGGTATCGCCGAATACAGTGCCCGGTACGACCGCCTGGCCCGGTTCCTCGCGGCGCGTGGTTGTGTGGTGTACGCACTGGACCTTCGCGGGCACGGGCAGACCGCCGGCCCTGACAAATTGGGGCTGCTCGGAGTCACCGCCTGGGACGATATGGCGGCTGATATCAAGCAGCTCGCCGACATCGCGCGTGCCGAGAATCCCGTGCTTCCGCTGATCGCGTTCGGGCACAGCATGGGCTCGGCGCTGACGCAGTCCCACATCCAGAACCACGGGGACCTACTGGCGGGGGCCGTCCTCTGCGGCACACTCGGCGCGGTGCCAGGCCTCACCGAGGAGGCTTACCGGCAGGCAATCGCGCAACTCGAGGCCGTCGCCACAGGTCCGAATGCGATGGCACCGAGCGAATTCATGGGATCCATGCTGGCCGCGTTGAACGCACCCTTTGTGGCCGACGGTGCCACGTCCACTGGGTCCGAGTGGCAGACCTGCGACCCCGAAGAGATCCGCGCCTTCCAGTCGGATCCCTTGTGTGGCAAGCCTTTCTCCAACGCGATGACGTACTCGGTGATCAAGGGATTCCACTCATTGTGGGAGCCAGAGAATGAATCCCGCATTCCGACCGAGCTGCCGATCCTCGTCATCGCGGGAAGCGAGGATCCGGTCGGGGGGCGAACCGAAACGATTCAGAGTCTCATCACCCGTTATTTGACCGAGGGTCACCGGCGTCTGGAGTATCGGTTCTACGCGGGCGGGCGTCACGAGATTCTCAACGAGCCGGAGAAGGATCGCGTCCACCGCGATATCGGCCTTTGGTTGGAGAGCGTCCTCGACGCTGTCTAGCTCCGGGTCGTGCTTTCACATTCGGTTATACGACGCCGCAGAAACTCTCGGCCGGGGGCAGAACCATTGGTGGACAGTGCCTTTCGATACCATTCGACCGCCTCGGCGTTGCGTCCGGCGCGTCGGAGCAGATCGGCACGGACGGTGACCGCCAGGTTCGATCGCGCCAGCCGCGGATCGTGGGCGACCTTTTCCAATGCGGCCAGTCCCGCGTCGGAGGTGTCGCGCAGCCCGATGGCCAACGCCCGGTTCACCAGCACCACAGGTGAATCCGTCATGGTCGCGAGCCGGTCGTAGGCCAGGCAAATGGCATGCCAGTCGGTTTCTTCCCAGGACGGGGCGGTGGCGTGCAGCGCGGCGATCACCGCCTGCGGTAGATAGGGGCCGGTCGATCCTGCCGCCTGCCGCAACTGGCTCAGCCCGCGGGCGATGCGGTCGCGATCCCATCGGCCCCGGTCCTGCTCCTCCAGGGGGACCAATGCGCCGCCGGCTTCCATTCGGGCGAGGCGCCGCGAATCATGAAGCAGCACAAGTGCAGCGAGTGCGTTCGCTTCCCGTTCCTGTGGCATGAGCTTGCACAGCTCGCCGGCGAGACGCGCGCCCTCGTCGCATAACTCGTCTCGAATGGCCGATGGTCCGCCCGTCGACCAATAACCCTCGGTGAACACCGAGTAGATGCAGCCGAGCACATGCGGGATGCGTTCGGGTAACAGCTCGGTGGGCGGCACCCGCAGCGGAATATTGGCCGTGCGAATCTTGGCCTTGGCGCGGGTGATTCGCTGGCCTATCGCGGCTTCGCTATGGAGCAGCGCCCGGGCGATCTCGGCGACCGTCAGGCCCGATACCAACCGCAGCGTCAGGGCCAGCTGCGACATTCTCTCGAGGGCGGGATGGGCACAGGTGAACATCATCCGCAGCTCGTCATCGCGTACCGAATGAGGGTCGGAGAGGTCCGTCCGGGCGGTGATGTCGTCAAGCATGGCCGCCAATTCCTTTCCCGGGCGTAGAGTCTCGCGCCGGAGTCGATCACGTGCCCGGTTCCGTGCGGCCGTCAACAACCAACCGCCCGGATTGTCGGGTACGCCGTCGCGCGGCCAGGTGCGCAGTGCGTCGGTGCATGCTTCCTGGACGGCGTCCTCGGCGATGGTGAGGTCCCCTGACCATCGGGCGATGGCAGCGACGGTGGCGCCCCACTCCCGCCGGAAGACGCCGTCCAGTTCGGTCGTCATCCGGTGGTTAGAGACCCGAGACGCCGGTGAGTTGGCGCAGCTGGACGACCGATGCGGGGATCTGCGATGCGAGCTCGATGGCCTTGTCGCGGTCGTCGGTGGTCAGCACGTAGAAACCGTTCGCGATCTCGGCACCCTCGATATAGGGGCCGTCGGTGAGAAGGGTCTCGCCATCGCGCAGCCGGACCGTGGTCGCCGTCGACGGGGGATGAAGCGGTCCGGCGATCTTGATATGCCCGCCCGCCTTCTCGCCGAACGCTCCGTGCTGTGCCGCCACCGCTTCCCATTCGGGGCTACCCGGCGGATACGCGCGATCGCGTGGCTCTAGAAGCAGTGCGAGCCAACTCATTGCGCCCTGCCCGCCGAACTCCTGTGAGCAGTCGACCAGTGGCCACACCTCGACCGCACCATGCTTGGCCTCCGGGATGTCTCGGGCCAGCGCCAGCGCATCGTCGAGGTTCTCGGCCTCCAGTACGTAGTAGCCGCCGGCGACCTCGGCGCCCTCGACGAACGGTCCGTCGGTGACTACGGCGGTATCCGGCCCCCCGGTGATCCGGACACCGTCGGCGACGGGGAACAGGGCGTCACCCGCACGGATCGCAGATGCCGCCTTGGCGTGAAAGTTCTGATAATCGGCCATCTCCTGGGCGCCCTCTTCGGGTGTGCGATCCCACTCGGGGCCGATCAGCAGCGCGAGGTAGTACATGGTGGAGCCCTCCGTCTGTGTCAGTGAGCGGAACTCTGCGATCCACTCTCTACTTGTCTGACGAACCGCGCATCGCCAATCAGACATCCTCGGCCATTATGTGAACACCTGCTCGGGCGGCGGCGGTGCTTCCATGAGTGCGGGAAGCACAAAGGTCCGGACATAACGGCGCACCTGATCGGGATCATCGCAGCCCGGTATGGAACTCGACAGCAGACTCATGACCACCGACAGCACGTAACGCGAGGCGTCGCCGGCGCTGAGACCCTCGCGCAGCGGCGCCAGACCGCTGCTGAACATCGACTCGTACAGCGATGTGAGCATCTGTGACAGCCCGGGTGAGCCGAAAATCAGGCTCGCGGCGGTGCTATGGGTGCCGTCCGGGTCGGCGAGCGCGCGGAGCAGGGGGTCCTGGGTGGTCTCGGTCGCGACGATGACCATGGACTCGACGACCATCTCGGACCAATCGCCGAGCGCCATCAGCCGGGGAGCCGTTTCCGCGATGTTCGTTGTTGCTCTGCGCACGATCAGGGCGTCGAGTACCTCGTCCCGATTGTTGAAGTATCGGTACACGACGCCACGGCTGTAACCGGCCTCGCGGGCGACGGCCCCCATGCTGAGTGCGGTGGCCCCAACCCGGGTCAACACACGCTCGGTCGCGTCGAGCAAGTGCGAACGCACTTCTGCGGACGTCTTACCGTCCTTGATTGGCCGCCCGCGTCCACGTCCTGCCTCGGCGGCGATGTGGTCGGTCACTGTGAGTCTCGATCCTCGAAATTGCTAGACAAATATATCGTGTTGTTCTATAAATAGTGCGAGCTCGTTTTCCGTGGCGCTTCCGGACGGGTCTCGCTGGTTTGCAGTGGTGGGATGTGCGGTTTGAGGGGTCTGCACTGATAACTATGGGGGCCGTCCTGTCGGCGCACCATGGAGGCCGGCGTACAAAGGAACTCATGGCGCGAAGCGACGGAGACAGCTGGGAAATCACCGAAAGTGTCGGCACCACCGCGTTGGGAGTGGCCAGCGCCAGAGACGCGGAAACCCGCAGCGAGAATCCGCTGATCACTGATCCGTACGCCGGGCACTTTCTCTCGGCAGCCGGTGACGGGGTGTGGAACATGTACCGCTTCGACGGGGAGCCGCCCGCAGCTCTGCTGGAGGCCGAGCCTCGATTGGTTGAACGGATTGCCGCCATGCGGTCGTATATCGCATGCCGCACCAAGTTCTTTGACGATTTCTTCGGTGCTGCGGGGGAGGCCGGGATTCGTCAGGCGGTGATTCTGGCGGCCGGACTCGATGCACGCGGATGGCGACTCGACTGGCCCACCGATGCACTGTTGTTCGAGCTGGACCTGCCCAAGGTTCTGGCCTTCAAGGCGGACACTCTGGACGCGCAGGGCGCCACCACCCGCGTCCGTTACGTCCCGGTGGCGGTGGACTTGCGCGACGACTGGCCCGCCGCGCTAGCAGCCAACGGATTCGACCCCGCCCTGCCCTCGGCGTGGATTGCCGAGGGGCTGTTGCCGTATCTGCCGCCCACAGCACAGGACCTGCTATTCGAGCGCGTTGATTCGCTCAGCGCACCGGGCAGCCGTATCGCGGTGGAGAACTTCGGAGAAGGCTTCTTCGACCCGGAAACTCTTGAGCGCCAACGGAAACGTGGGCAGGCATTTCGACGTGCCGCGGAGAAACTCCAGGACGAGGAGATTCCTAGCGTCGCCGATCTCTGGTACCTGGAGGACCGCACCGATGCCGGCGAGTTCCTCGCCAACCGCGGGTGGCAGGTGACCAGCGAGCCCACCACCGCCCTGCTGAAGCGTCACGGTCGTGGCATCCCCGCGGATCTGGAAGACGCGACCCCGCACTCCGCATTCCTGTTCGCGGACAAGGCCGGTTAGGCGAAGACGGTCAGGGCGCCGGGAACGACATCGATATCGATCGGCAGCGGCGCCACCGGTTCGCCGTCCGCATAGGCGGTGATATCCGTGGAGGTCAGCCGCACCTGCCGTGACCGGAAGGTGCTGACCTCGGGCAGGTCGACGTGGGTGCCCTTGTAGACGGTGGGGGACAGGCGCAGCAGGCGGAGCCGTCCACCGGCCGCCACCACCGTCACGTCGAGTAGCCCGTCGTCCAGAACTGCGTTGGGACAGATGCGCATTCCACCGCCATACGAGGTTCCGTTCCCGACCGCGACGAGGGTGACATCGGTCTCGATCACCTGGTCGTCCAACTCGATACGGAACGGCAGCGGCCGCAGTTTCGCGGCCTCCAGTGCCATGGCGATGTCGTAGCGGCGACGGCCCCGTGGCCAGCTCATCCGATTGGCGCGATCGTTGACCAACGAGTCGAAGCCGGAGGCCACCACGGTGGCGAACCACGTTGTGTTCCCGTTGTATTGGATGCGTCCGGCGTCGATCACTCGGATATTGCCGGTGGCAATCACGTCGGCGGCGGCAATCGGGTCTCCCAGCGGGATGTCCAGCATGCGCGCGCAGTCGTTGCCGGTGCCGATAGGGATCACGCCCAGGGCCACCGGGGTGGATGCCACCGCCTGGAGCGCGATGCTCACCAGACCGTCTCCGCCCGCGGCGACGATCCCGCGAGCGCCCGTGCGCGCGGCTTCCTGTGCCAGCGCATGCGATTCCGATACCGATGACGCGGCGTGGTGGGTCACCGTCAGCCCGCGCTTGCGCAAATGGGCGATGGCGGCCTCGGCGGCCTGTGCGGCGGCATGGCCGGCGGCCGGATTCGTCAGGACGGTAACGTGCGTCATCGGCGCTACTCGCTGACCGGAATCAGATTGCCGGGGTTGAGGATTCCCTGCGGATCGACGGTTCGCTTCACCGCTTGCAGGATCTCGATGCCGAGCTCGCCGACCTCGTCGGCAAGCCACGGTTGGTGATCGCGTCCCACGGCGTGATGGTGCGTAATGGTGGCACCGGCAGCGACGATGGCGTCACCTGCCGCCTTCTTCGCCTTGCCCCACTGGGTCAGCGGGTCCTCGGCGGCCGCGCACACGACGGTGAAGTACAACGAGGCACCCGTGCGGTAGGTGTGCGAAATATGGCACAACACCAGAGGTGGGGTGCCTTGGGCGCCAAGCGCTTCGGCCAGTGCCGTGGTGACGGCCGTGCGCAGGTTGGTGAGGTTCCGCCAGGAGGTAGCGGTCTCCAGCGTCTCCACCACCGCACCGGCGTCGATGAGGGCGTCACGCAGATACGGTGCGTCGAAGCGTCCGTGGTCCCACGCCTTGGCGGGCTCGTCGCCGAGCGCAGTGCCACCCGCGGCGGTGAGAACGGCAGACACTTCCGCCGATCGGGCCTCGACATGGCCCCGGGTGCCTTCCACGGTGGTGATCGCCAGCACCCCGGCGGCGGGGTTCTTCCCGCCAATGTCCTTGGCCAGGGCGAGGTTCAGCCCGCTTTCGGCTTCATCGGATAGCCGGAGCACAGTGGGTGCGCCGTCGGATTGGACCAGGGTGCGTAGCGCCTGGGCGCCGGCGTCGAAGGAGGGGAAGGACCAACCCTGGTACCAGGTGTCCTCGGGCAGCCGGTGCACCCGCACCGTCACCTCGGTGATGATGCCCAGCGCACCTTCCGATCCCAGGAAGAGTTGACGCAGGTCCGGTCCGGCCGCCGAGGCGGGCGCCCGGCCCAGGTTGAGATCGCCGCGTGGGGTGGCGATCCGGACCGCATCCACCATCGCGTCGAAGCGTCCGTAGCCGCTGGAGGCCTGCCCGGAGGAACGGGTTGCGGCGAACCCGCCGATGCTCGCGAACCGGAAACTCTGTGGGAAATGCCCAAGCGAAAAACCTTTGGCTGCGAGGAGTTCCTCGGCCTCGGGGCCCGTCGTTCCGGGTAGCAGCACGGCAGTTCCGGACTCTTCGTCGAGGGATACCAGGCCGGACATCCGTCGCAGGTCCACGGCGATCACCGCGGTGAATCCGCCGCGTTCCGGGTCCAGTCCGCCGACCACGCTGGTGCCGCCGCCAAACGGTACGACCGCGATAACCTGCTCGCCGCAGAGCGCGAGGAGCGTAGACACCTCGTCATGCGACGCGGGGTAGACGATGGCATCTGGCGCGTCCTGGACTCCGGTGGAGCGTCGGCGCAGTAGATCCGGGGTGCTCTTGCCGCCTGCGTGTCGGAGCCGGGCGCCGTGATCGGTACTCACGTTCTCCGTGCCGACCAGGTCGTGCAGCGCGGTCAGCTGTTCCCCGGTGAGCGAGCTGGGGGAGAGCGTGACGGCGGATTCGTCGCGGCTGACGGGATCCCGTTCGGGAATGCCCAGTGCCGACGCCAACAGCGTCTTCACTTGAGGTGAGAGAGTCTGTCGTTTTTCGGCCACGCCCCAGGCGTCCCACTCCATCATGCGTTACAGTATTACATACAATGGCAAGTTGTAATGCAGATTTCTTTGGCTCGCGAGGAGTGGTGACATGACGGCTCCGGCTGTGCTGGCCGCGGGCACCGAGGCCTCGGCGGATCCGGTCACCGAACGCATCCTCGACGCCGCGCTGTCCTGTGTCACCGAATTCGGAGTGCGACGGACCACGCTGGTCGAGGTGGCCAAGCGGGCAGGTGTCAGCAGGCCATCGGTGTATCGGCGCTGGCCCGATGTACGCACCCTGGTCGCCGAGCTGCTGACCCGGGAGATGGGCTCGATCCTCCCCGCGGCCGGGGAGGGGCACGCGCGCGGCCGGCTGGTGCAGTCGGTGACCGGCCTGGTCACGCAGGTGCGCGAGCACTCGATATTCGCGGCGATCGTGCGATCCGATCCCGAACTCCTGCTGACCTACATCGTGCAGCGGCTGGGTACCAGCCAGCGCGCCCTGATCGGTTGGACCGCGGTGCTCATCGCCGAAGGGCAGGCAGACGGGTCGATTCGCGCCGGAGCCCCGGAGCAGATGGCGGCGATGGTGCTGCTGATCGGCCAATCAGTACTCCAGTCGGCGCGCATCGTCGCCGACCTCCTTTCGCCAGATGAGCTGTTGAACGAATTGGCTACCGCCATCGACGGATATCTCAAGCCGCAAGGAGCACCATGACAACCCAGCTCAACAGCGCGCGACGCAGCGCTGACCTCGCGGCCCTCGCGGGTGGCGCACCAGTGGATGTCCTCGTCATCGGCGGTGGGATCACCGGCGTGGGGGTGGCGCTCGACGCCGCGAGCCGCGGGCTGCGCGTCACGCTCGTCGAAAAACACGACTTAGCCTTCGGTACAAGCCGATTCAGCTCCAAGCTGGTGCACGGCGGACTGCGCTACCTCGCCTCGGGTCAGGTGGGCATCGCCAGGGAGAGCGCGGTTGAGCGTCATATCCTGATGACCCGTACCGCTCCGCATCTCATTCACCCGCTCGCGCAGGTTGTTCCATTGCATCCTTCGGTGAGCGTCTTCAGCCGAACACTGGTACGGCTCGGCTTCGTCGCGGGGGATGGGCTGCGCAAGCTCGCGCACACCCCGGTCGATGTATTGCCGCGTTCTCGTGCGATCGATGCCGGAGAGGTGATCAGGCGCGCCCCCACGGTGCGACGCAACGGACTTCGCGGCGGACTGATGGCCTTCGACGGGCAGCTCATCGACGACGCACGGCTGGTGGTGACCATCGCCCGCACGGCGGCCGGACTGGGTTCTCGCATCCTCACCCGAGTGTCGGCGGAGGATGTTACCGGCGACGGAGCGGTGCTACGTGACGAACTGACCGGCAACACCGTTGCGGTACAGGCGGGTTTGGTCATCAATGCCGCCGGGGTATGGGCAGGCCAGGTTGATCGTGAAATCAAGCTGCGCCCCAGTCGCGGTACGCACCTGGTGTTCCGTGCCGCTAGCTTTGGCGGGCTGACCGCCGCCCTCACCGTCCCGGTGCCCGGGACCATCAACCGGTTCGTGTTCGCAATGCCTGCCATCCACGATCGGGTGTACCTCGGGCTCACCGATGAACCGGCACCTGGGCCGGTGCCTGATGTGGCGGAACCCTCTGCAGCAGAAGAGCAATTCCTGCTCGATACCGTCAATACGGTGCTGCAGACGCCGCTGTCCGAAGTACACGTGGTCGGACGATTCGCGGGTCTGCGGCCGCTGCTCGACGGGGATGATTCGGCGACGGCCGACCTCTCTCGCAAGCATGCCGTCCGGGTTTCGGATTCGGGTGTCGTCAGTGTGGTGGGTGGCAAGCTCACCACCTACCGCAAGATGGCCCAGGATGCGCTCGATGCAGGGCTGGAGCGCCGGCCGTTGGCGGCCTCGGAGTGTGTGACGCAGAACCTGGCGGTCGTGGATGACTGGCCGGGTACCGCCGGCACCCCGTTGGTGCACGACGTCGACATCACCAGGGAACAGGTTGAATTCGCGCTTACCCATGAGGGCGCGCTCGACGCCGACGACATCCTCGATCGCCGCACCCGGATCGGGCTGGTGCCGGTCGACAAGGGTCTGGCAGTCGGTGCGGTCCAGAACCTCGTCGATTCCTACTTCTCGCAGGTGAACTGAACGACGTCGATCCAGCGCTCGCGGAATGCGTCGGCGCACCCGGTCAGGTACTTGATGTACCTGTCGTAAACCTCTTGGGATTGAAGAGCGATCGCTTCATCCTTATGGGCGACCAGGTTCTCCGCCCAGCAGTCCAGGGTGCGCGCATAGTGGAGTTGCAGGCGCTGGTGGCGGGTTACCTGGAAACCGGCGCGGTCAGTGTGCTCGTCGACCATCGATTCCGAAGGTAGCCGTCCGCCGGGAAAGATCTCGGTGAGCATGAAGTGCATGAAGTAGATCCTCGACATCAGCACCGGAACGCCCATGCGCCGCAACTCGTCAGGGTGATAGCTGACGATGGTGTGTAACAACATCTTCCCGTCGTCCGGCAGTGCCCGATGGGCCATCGCGAAGAAGCTGGCATACCGTTCGTGGCCGAAATGCTCAAAGGCGCCAATACTGACTATTCGGTCGACGGTGCCGTCGAATTCTTCCCACCCGGCCAACCGGACCTCGTGTGTCCGCGAACTTTCAGCGGAGTCGAGGACCTTGTTGACATACGCGAATTGATTTTCGCTGAGCGTCAGGCCGATGACATTGACGTCGTAGTGCTCGAGAGCGCGTTTCATGGTGGAACCCCAGCCGCATCCCACGTCCAGCAGGGTCATTCCGGGTTCAAGGTTCAGTTTTCCGAGAGCGAGATCGATCTTGGCCTGCTGGGCCTGCTCAAGCGTCAGGTTCTCGGGCTCGAAATACGCGCAGCTGTACGTCCTGCTGGGGTCGAGAAACAGCGCGAAGAAGTCATCGGATAAGTCGTAATGTGCCTGTATATCGGAGAATTTTGGGGTCAATTTGGACATAGGGCGGCCTCCCACGACGATGGCGCGATGCCCCGAACGGCGCGCGGGTGATTGATTGAAGCTGGTACTGGCTGTTGTCCCGAGCTGAGGCTAGAACAACAGAGCAGCAGCGACAAGGGTTGCGCGGATAATTAACGCGCCGTCTGACCGCTGCGAAACCGTTTCGTACGGGAGCTAATTAGCGGCCCGCGGCCTCGGATTCCGTTGTATCGGCTGCGGGCTCCGATAGGGCGAAATTCTCGGTGAGCTTGGCAATTATCCGGTTCCACAGCAGCTCGGGCAGATCGTGACCCATCCCGTCGATCAGTGCCAGCCGTGCTCCGGGGATGGCTCGGGCAATGGCGCGCGCACCCGAAGGGCGCATCAGCTTGTCTGCCTTGCCATGCAAAACCAGCGCGGGGGAGGTGATTCGGTTGTCGAATGGCGCCAGGCTGCCTGTTCCCATGATGGCGGCGAACTGTCGGGCGAATCCCCTGGGGTAGTGGCTCCGGTCGTAGTACTCGGCCGCGTGCTTGTACGACTTCGCTTCGGGTTGGCGGTATTTCGGACTGCCGATGGTTCGGCCGACCTGCACGCTGTTGGCGATGATCTCCTCGCGGGTAGCGTCGGCAGGCGGAGCTTTCAGCAGTGCCATCAGCTGGCGTGGTCCGGGCGGCGGCAGGAATGCCTGATTGTTGCTCGACATGATGATGGTGACCGTCTCGGTCCGATCGGGATGCTCGGCGGCGAAAACCTGCGCGATCATGCCGCCCATCGAGGCGCCCACGATGTGCGCGCGCTCGATACCAAGATGGTCGAGTAGTCCCGCCGCGTCACCCGCCATGTCCACCAACGTGTAGGCAGTTCCGGTGATCTTCACTCCGGCAAGGAATTTCGCCATACTCGGAAGGAGCGAGCCGCCACCGGCACGCACGCCGTCCAGTTTGGTCGAAAGGCCGCAGTCGCGGTTGTCGAATCGGATGACCCGATAGCCCTGATCGGCGATCTGCTGGCAGAACTCGTTGCGCCAGAACACCATCTGCGCGCCGATGCCCATGATGAGCAGAACCGCGGGATCGGTCGGATTGCCGAACTCCTCGTAACACAGCTCGATATCGCCGACCTTCGCGGTGTTGGCTGTCATCTCAGATGTCTCCCTCGCGGTTGTGCTCACGGCTGATATCAACGATGAAATTACCGAAGTAACCCTTGAGCTCGGGGTCCTCCATCATCTGCCAACGTGGCGCCAACAGTTTCATGTATCGCTCCACGTACAGGAATTGCTTACCGATGAGCACCAGCTCGCGCGGCAGCTTGACGTCATACTGGTCGGCGAGCGTGGACAGCTGCTTGCCGATGTCCGAATACGACATGTCGTCAAGCGATTTCATCGTGAGTGGAGTGGCGAAGGCCCGGATGTCTTGGGTGCCCTTATCGGCGTCGCCGGGATTACCGACGGCGCCCAGCAGCACCACGATCTTGCCTGCGGCGCGATGATCCTTTTTGACCAGTAGCGCGTGGATCAGTTCGCGCAACAGCCAACGAGTCCGCGGGTCGATAAAGCCGACGATGCCGAAGTCCAGGAATACGATCCGGCCCTCTTCGTCCACCAGCAGGTTGCCTGCGTGGAGATCGCCGTGGAACAAGCCTTGGCGCAGACCGGATTCGAACACCGAGAACAACAGCGACTTCACCAGTTCGGTGCCGTCGAATCCAGCCTTGCGAATGTTCGGCGCGTCATCGATCCGAATGCCGTGCACCCGCTCCATGGTGAGCACTTTGGACGTCGTGTAGTGCCAGTGCACATCGGGCACACGGATGTTCTTACCGAGGGACGAGGTGTGCAGGTGCTCCACCCAGGTTTGCATGGCCTGGCCCTCGGCGAGGAAATCCAGTTCCTCGGAAAGGTTTCCGGAGAAATCGTCTACCACGTCGCGGGCCGAGAGCATCCGGCCGACCTTGCCGAGCTCCAGTAATGACGCTCCGCGCTTCAGGATCTGCAGGTCGGCTGCCACCCGGCGACGGATGCCCGGACGTTGGATCTTGACTACCACATCCTCGCCGGAATGCAGTGTTGCGTAATGCACCTGGGCGATTGACGCGGATGCGAACGGCTCGGGGTCGAAGGAGGCGAACAGCTTCTCGGGTTCCGAGCCGAGCTCGCCGATGATCAGCTCACGGACCTGCGTGGGATCGGCGGGCGGAACGCGGTCCAGGAGCCCGCGGAATTCGCGAGACAGAGACTCTCCGAACGCGCCCGGACTGGACGCGATGATCTGTCCGAGCTTGACGTATGTGGGACCAAGATCGGAGAACGTCTGCGGAAGCTCGGCGATCACTTTCTGTTCGAAGCTGCCCTTTTTGGTGAGCTTGCCCAGCACACGTCCTGCGGTACGGGCGACCTGCCAGCCGGTGGTGCCCAGACGTGCGGCCTCGGAGAGCAACGCCACGCGCCCTAGCGGTGCCACCTGACGTGCGCGGCCGTCACCTACGCTCCGGCCGGGCTGATGCTCTTCACGCGAGCGGCTCATCGCGCGCGTCCTTGGGCAGTCATGAAATGCAAGTGTGCCGCATCGGGCCCGCGCGGCCCTACTCAGTCCTGTACGCAGCTGTCAAAAGTTGCCAACAACTCTCTGGTCACGGGTTCCCAGACAGGTTCCGGCAGATCGTGCCCCATGCCGTCGATGAGCGCGAAACGCGAGTGGCGGATGTTCTTGGCCACCACTCGCCCGTTCTGATAGGGCACCAATGGGTCGTTGCGGCCGTGGATAACAACCGTCGGGGCGGTGATGGCGCGGGTGAACCGCAGCAGGCTGCCGGTGCCCAGGATGGCGTCGAACTGCCGCACGGTGCCGATCGGGTAGTCGCTGCGGGCCTTGTGGTCAAGGATGCGCCGACGGAGCTGCTCGCGGGAGGGAAGGTTTTCGGGCCCGTTGTAGACGATGCCGTTGTTGATCTCGAATTCGAGCCATTCCGCGGCCGTAGCGTCCTTGCCCGGGGCAGTCATGGCGGTCCTGATCAACTCCCAGGATGGCAGCCGGGAGAACGGGCGCCCGGTCGCCGAGTAGATGATGCCGACCGAATGGACGCGTTCGGGGAAGGTGCCCGCGAAGACCTGCGTGATCATGCCGCCCATCGAGGCACCCGCGATATGAGCCCGCTCGATGCCCAGATGATCCATGAGGCTGCGGACGTCCCCGGCCATATCGACCAGCGTGTACGGGACCTCGCTGCCTATGCCGAACGCGTAGCGCACCACGCGGCGATAGATCGGTCCCGGCGCTCGGTGGCCGTCCAGTTTGGTCGACAGCCCGCAATCGCGGTTATCGAAGCGAATCACCCGGTAACCGCTGTCGATGAGCCGCTGGCAGAACCCGTCCGGCCACATCGGGAGCTGTGCTGCCACTCCCATCACGAGGATGACGGCGGGATTCTCAGGCTTACCCAAGTCCTCGTAAAAGAGCTCGATATCGCCATTGTGGGCGACGCCGGTCCGGGTGGGGGATGGCGCCTCAGGCTGCGAAGGCACGTCCTCCTTGCTACCACTACGACCTGAATGCGTCGAGGACCTGAGGATGCGTCGAGCGTGGGGGATACACACCCAAACGGCGCGGCTTACGTGCATAGGGCACACGTTCGCCGGAGAGGGTTTTGGATTGTGCACCCGACCTGCGGTAGCCTGATGCAGCTCCACCGAAGACCGTCGGTCACCTCTTGCGAGGTTGAAGGTCCGAGATGATTCTCGGCGGCCCACGCAGGAGGACGAGGTTCGACCTTTGGATGAGAAGTCCGTAGGTTATCGCGCCCCGACCGCATCCTGCGTCGGGGCGTTTATCATTTCGGCCCCTCTCTTGTCGGCTGTCCCAGGTGGAACGACCGAAACGAGATGAGGAGGCAATACATGGCTAAGACTGAAAAGGTCTCCGCCGTTGCCGAGATCACTGAGCAGTTCAAGGGTTCGACTGCCACTGTGATCACCGAGTACCGCGGCTTGTCGGTGTCCGCTCTGGGCACCCTGCGTCGCGCTCTCGGTACTTCCGCCACCTACTCCGTGGCCAAGAACACGCTGGTTAAGCGTGCGGCTGCGGATGCCGGTGTGGAGGGTCTGGACGAATTGTTCAGCGGCCCAACGGCAATCGCGTTCATCAAGGGTGAGCCCGTGGACGCTGCGAAGGCCATCAAGACCTTCGCGAAAGATAACAAGGCTCTGATCATCAAGGGCGGCTACATGGATGGCCGCGCTCTGTCAGTTGCCGAGGTTGAGCGCATCGCCGATCTGGAATCGCGCGAGGTGCTGCTGGCCAAGCTGGCCGGCGCTATGAAGGGCAACCTGGCCAAGGCCGCCGGGCTGTTCAACGCCCCGGCGTCTCAGGTTGCACGCCTGGCCGCCGCCCTGCAGGAGAAGAGGGCCGCCGAGGAATCGGCTGCCTGACAAGCCAGTACCAACCAAACCTGTTGTAAATCAAGGAAGGAACCAACATTATGGCAAAGCTGAGCACCGAAGAGTTGATCGATGCTTTCAAGGAGCTGACGCTGCTTGAGCTGTCCGAGTTCGTCAAGACCTTCGAAGAGGTCTTCGAGGTCACCGCTGCCGCTCCGGTCGCCGTCGCCGCTGCCGGTGGCGCTGCCCCGGCCGCCGAGGCCGCCGAAGAGCAGAGCGAGTTCGACGTCATCCTGGAGAGCGCCGGTGACAAGAAGATCGGCGTCATCAAGGTTGTGCGCGAGATCGTTTCCGGCCTGGGTCTGAAGGAAGCCAAGGACCTGGTTGACGCGGCCCCCAAGCCGCTGCTGGAGAAGGTGGCCAAGGAGGCCGCCGACGACGCCAAGGCCAAGCTCGAGGCCGCTGGCGCGACCGTCTCGGTCAAGTAGTCCGCAGTACCGCGAACCGGCCCCGGGAATCTTCGGATTTCCGGGGCCGGTTTCGTTTTGATCCCTGCGGGAAGCCATCGGAATCCGGACACTCGGTTGTATGAGCGCCTATCTACTCGTCGCGTTGGCCGGTTTCGTGGTCGTCCTTATGGTGCTTCGCACTCGGCGCGGTCGCCGCACCCCGACCCCGGCCGTACCCACAGTCGGACCACGAACGAAGACGCCGACCGATGACGAATTACGCAGCCGGCTAATGGCGCGTCTCGCTTTCGATATGCGCGCCCCTATCGCAACGGCAGCCCGCGCCATGACGGCCATGCATGACAAGAAGTCGTTGTCCCAGCCCGTCCTGCCGCCATCTCCCGTGCCGCTGCCGAAGGAAGGCGACGGTTACGAAATCTCCTGGGCTCCTTAGGTCGACGCGGCAAGCCGGGTCGCGGCGATGGCCGCCGAGCTGCTCACCCGTTCGGGCTTATCGCCCAGTGCGATAAGCAGATCGGTGGTCATAGAGCCCAGCACCGGGCCCACCGCCACGCCATCCTCACCCCAGAAACCGGCCAGCTCGAGCATGACGAACCCATGCATGATGGTCCAGAACTTGGCGGCGGTCGCGGCGACCTTTGCGGCGTCGTCGGGGGAGCCGTCGATCCGGCCCGCGGCCATCGCGCGTTGCACACTGCGATAGAGCTGTGTGGCGCTGGCGTGCTGCGGTGTCAGGTGCACGGTGTTGAACATGTTGCGGCTGGGGGCGTTGATACCGTGCGCGCTCGTGACGCCGAACATCAGTCGGTACATGTGTGGGTAGTCGATGGCGAACTGCCGATAGGCCATGCCCGTCACCATGAAATCGGCGATGGGGTCGTCGGTCTGGGGTACGTCTGCCTGTGCGCCGGAGAACTGTCGCAGCCCCTCCTCGGCTACCTCGGCGATGAGCTCACGGATACCACCGAAGTATGTGTAGACCGCCATGGTGGAGGTGCCGGCGGCAGCGGCGATCTTGCGCGTCTGCAGTGCATCGGGGCCCTGCTCGTTCAGAAGCTGTACGGCTGCGGAGACAAGGTCGACCCGGGGATTGCGGGCGGCGTTCCGGTCGTTCTCTTGACTATTTTTCGGCACGGATGAGCTCATGGTCTTGCCATGTTCGCACAACGGGAGTAGGTTCACCATAACGTCGTAATAACAGTGTTATGCCACCCAGCCCTGGAGGACAACGATGACCGCGACCGCCCAACCGACTACCGTCACGAGCCCCTACCTGACCGGAATCTGGGAACCGGTCGAGCGGGAAATGGACAGCGTCGACCTTGAGGTGACCGGGACCCTGCCCGATCATCTCGACGGCAGGTATCTGCGCAACGGTCCCAACCCGGCTTCCGAGGTCGATCCGGCCACCTATCACCTCTTCAGTGGGGACGCGATGGTGCACGGACTGTCGCTGCGCGACGGCAAGGCGCAGTGGTACCGCAATCGCTGGGTCCGCACTCCGTCGGTCAGCAAGGCGCTCGGCGAGCCGCGTCCTAGTGGCATCAGCACTCGCGCCGGTATGGGGGTTATCGGACCGAACACCAGCGTGATGGAACACGCCGGGCGCACGATCGCCCTGGTCGAGGGCGGTATCGCCAACTACGAACTCACCGAGGACCTTGACACGGTAGGCACCTGCGATTTCGACGGCACCCTTCCGGGCGGATACACCGCACATCCGCATACCGATCCCGACACCGGCGAAATGCATGCCGTCTCATACTCTTTCACGCGTGGAAGCACCATCCAGTATTCCGTGATCGGCACCGACGGCCGTGCCCGCCGGACCGTTGACATCCAAGTACACGGTGCGCCGATGATGCACGACTTCACCCTCACCGAGAAGTACGTCGTCTTCTATGATCTGCCGGTCACCCTGGACATGTCGATGATCAGCCAGTCGGTGCCGGTGCCGCGGCTGCTGCGCAAGCCCGCCCAGCTCGTCATGAATTCGATCATCGGCAAGGTCAAGATTCCTGGTCCCATCGCGGCCAAGGCCAGCCAGTTCTCGGGCAATTCCCCGTCCATCCCGTATTCCTGGAATACCAAGTACCCGGCCCGGATTGGCGTGATGCCGCGTGAGGGCGGTAGTGGTGACGTGCGCTGGTTCGAGATCGCCCCGTGCTACGTCTTCCACCCGCTCAACGGGTACTCCGAAACCCGCAACGGTTCCGAGGTGCTCGTGATCGACCTGGTGCGGTACGACTCGATGTTCTCCCAGGACGTGCTGGGTCCCAGCGACGCCAAGGGGCAGCTCGATCGCTGGACGATCGACCTCACCAAGGGTGTGGTGCACATGGAGCGCAAGGACGACCGGCACCTCGAATTCCCCCGGATCAACGAGACTCTGACAGGTAAGAAGCACCGCTACGGGTACCTGCCGGATGTCGAGAACTTCTTCAGCGCCGGGGAAGCGGCGGGAGCCAGCATCGTCAAGTACGACTACGAGACCGGAACCAGCCTTTCGAGCCGACTGGACCCCGCCGTCGTGCTGGGGGAGGTGTCGTTCGTGCCGAATCCGGCGGCGGCCACCGAAGACGACGGTGTGCTGATCGGATTCGCCGTAGACCGCCGATCCGATGAGGGGCAGCTACTGCTCCTGGATGCGGGCACTCTCGATCTGATGGCGACAGTGCATCTGCCGCAGCGGGTTCCGGCAGGGTTCCATGGCAACTGGGCTCCCCGCTGAGACCATGGACGACCCCATCCCGGATTCCTTGCGCTACACGGACGGGCGGTACGTCTTCGAGCGGATGCCCGGTCTGGACACGACAGGAGGGGCGCTGGCGGAACGCCGCCGTTTCGCCAGCGTGCTGCATGCGGTGCATCGACCGTGGTTCGCGATCCGGGTGCCTCGAGGTGTCGGCATACTCACCACCATCGGAAGAAAGTCCGGTAGTCCCCGCGTCACGTACATCAAGGCGGTGCGCGACGGGGACAGGGCATACCTGGTCGCGATCACCGGCCAGCACACCTTGTGGGTCAAGAACATTCAGGCCAACCCGGCGGTGCGGCTGCGGCTCACCGACGGAACGTACATCGGTGAGGCCCGCCAGATCGCGCCCGCCGACCCGGTGTACGAGGCGGCCCGCGAGCGATTCTGCGGTGTCGTACACCCCTTCGACTATGCCGAAAACCTGTTTCACCGCAAGGGGTTGCCATCGCGGCGGAAGATCATCGAACTGCATCGGGCCTGGTTCGAAGGTGGGACTTCGCTCGTCGTCGAACTCAACTCACGAGTGTGACGGTGTCAGGAAATCGTCACTGAAACCTTCGTGACGGCGTCACACTTGTGACATGGAGATCACCGCGGCTATCAGTGCCATCCTCGGGGCATTCGGGCTTTCGGGTGCTGCCGGACTGAACGCCTGGCTGCCGTTACTTGCGGTAGGTGCCGCCGACCGATTCGGCTGGATCGAGCTCGGCCAGTCGTACGGCTGGCTGTCCTCCACCCCGGCGCTCATTGTCGTCGGGATCGTTTTCGTACTCGATCTCGTCGGCGATAAGATTCCGGCCCTGGACTCCTTCTTGCACGCGGTAGGGACATTGATTGCGCCGGCATCGGGAGCCATTCTGTTCACGGCCGAAACGAGTCTCTCGTCGAATCTGCCACCGGCGGTGGCGGCGATTCTCGGGGCCATCACCGCGGGCAGTGTGCACGCCGGTCGGACGGTTGCGCGCCCCTTCGTCACCGGAACCACTGCAGGCGTGGGCAATCCCCTGGTTTCGACCGCTGAGGACGGCACCTCGCTGGTGCTGACGATTCTGGCCTTGGCGGTGCCGATTCTCGCGTTCGTTGTGGTGCTGGTGCTTTTGGTCGGACTTGGATGGCTGACCTTCCGGGCCATCCGATGGGCGCGCGGCCGACGCCGCGCCACCGCGACAGAGCCTTAAGTCATGGGACCGGGCCAAACCCCGCGAACATCGACCCCACTTCGTACAGTGGCCTGACCAAACGTGGCCTGTCACGTGGTCAAGGGAGGGCGCATGAGTCGGGTCGGGATCGCACGCAACGTTCTCATCGCGTGCGCGGTGCTGTTGTCGGCCGAGCTCGGACGTAGCGTGCAGGACCTCGCGCTGGCGAGCCGAATGGCCGGGGATCCGCAGGCTGTGCATTGGTCTGGGTGGAGCACCGCTCTGAGCACTGTGCTGGCGGTCGCTCCACTTCTTCTCATTGCACGCCTCTCGAATTATCTGCGCCCCTCCAGCTTCCTGACGGTTGCGGCGGGGCTATCGCTGACGAGCACCCTGGGTGCGCTACTGCCGGTATCGATGGCTCCTACCGGTCTGCTGTACGCGGGCAGCGATACCGCCTTAGCGCTGGCAACGGTGGCTTCGCTCATCGTCATCGTGCAAGAGGTCAATGCCCCGCGGGGGGTGGTGATCGGTTTGTGGGCGGCGATGACTCCATGCGCTTACGGCGTCATGGTGGCCGCGGCCGATGTCGTGCCCTTCGATCTGTGGAGCCTGGTGATCTGCGGCGTGCTGGTGCTGACGCTCCTCGTCTTCCTCGCCTCGATCCTGGGGCCGTCGATCGAGCCCGTCAGCACGTTCGAGCAGTTCGATCTGCCCGGTGCGGCGCTCTGGATGATCGGGATTTCCGGGGTGATCTACTTCCTGGCCATCAGGGCGTCGTCTCCCTCGGCGATGGCCGCCGCTGGGGTGGGTTTGGTAGCCCTTGCCGGGCTCGTGCTTTGGATCCGCCAGGTGCATGCGCAGGGGTTTGTCCCACGCGCCCTCATCTCACGGCGTGGGCTCGTCGTGGGTTTCGTCGGAGCCCTCGCCCTGGGAATCGTCATTGCGTTGAGCGCGATGCAATCGATGTCGGTCGATTGGATAATGGCCAATGGCGGATCGACCAATACCCCGCTACTGGCGCTGTGGATAACGGCTGCCGCGTTCGCGCCGGTCACCGGCCGACTACTGGATCGCGGAGCGGGCTGGGTGGTGCCGATATGCGGTGCGATCGAACTCATCGCGGGATTGGTGATCTTCAAGGCGCTCGCGCAGCCGGCAACGGACCTCGCTCAGTCACGAGAGATGCACAGTCTGTGGACCCTGGTGCCGGGGCTGGCCCTGTTTGGCGCCGGACTCGGCACCGTGACCGTCTGGGTCCTTTACGCGGCGTTTGGGGGAGTGTCGCGGTCGATGCTTGCCACGGCCGCCGGTCTGATGGTGACGGCTCTCTACGCGGGCCGGGTTCTCGGCGGCTTCGTCGAGAAGGTGATCTCGGGCGAAGCGGAGGGCGTGGGGGAGCTGGTACGGACCTCGGCGGTACCGATCGTCTTCGCAATCCTGGGATTGGGTGCGCTCACCGTGGTCCCGGTGATCACAAGACGTTGGGAGGCCCAGCGGGCGGCGCAAGACTTAGAGGATGACCTCGTGGATGAGCAGGAAACCGATCGGTACTAACCGCGTAGTGCCTGGTTATCACAGTTAGCCAGTCGATGGTCCCGTCTCGGTACAAACGCGATGCAGCTCCTGGGCATGCGCTAAAGTGATCCGAACCACAGCCTGGCCGGGTTCGTGGCGGAGTGTGCGTGTTGCGGAAGGATCGCCTGGTGGGTGCAGAAGTCTCCGTTGAGGGTTTGACGAAGTCCTTTGGTTCACAACGAATCTGGGAGAACGTCAGCCTGTCCCTGCCGCCGGGTGAGGTCAGCGTGCTGCTGGGGCCGTCCGGTACCGGTAAGTCGGTGTTCCTGAAGTCGCTGATCGGCCTGCTGCGTCCGGAGCAGGGCGCCATCTACGTCGACGGCACCAACATCATGGAGTGTTCCTCCAAGGAGCTGTACGAGATCCGCAAGCTGTTCGGCGTGATGTTCCAGGACGGCGCGCTGTTCGGCTCGATGAACCTGTACGACAACACTGCCTTCCCCTTGCGTGAGCACACCAAGAAGAAGGAATCCGAGATCCGCGACATCGTCATGCAGAAGCTTGACGTCGTGGGTCTGACCGGCCACGAGACCAAGTTCCCCGGTGAGATCTCCGGCGGTATGCGCAAGCGCGCAGGCCTGGCCCGCTCGCTGGTGCTGGACCCACAGATCATCCTCTGCGACGAGCCGGACTCCGGTCTGGACCCGGTGCGTACCGCATACCTGAGCCAGCTGCTCATCGACATCAACGCGCAGATCGACGCCACGATCCTGATCGTGACGCACAACATCAACATCGCCCGGACAGTCCCGGACAACATGGGCATGCTGTACCGCCGCCAACTGGTCATGTTCGGCCCCCGTGAGGTGCTCCTGACCAGTGACGAGCCGGTGATCAGGCAGTTCCTCAACGGTCGCCGCATTGGGCCGATCGGTATGTCCGAGGAAAAGGACGAGGCCACCATGGCCGAGGAGCAGGCCCTCGTCGACGCCGGACACCACGACGGTGGCGTCGAGGAGATCGAGGGTGTGCCGCCGCAGATCATCGCCACTCCCGGTATGCCGGAGCGGGCGGCCGTCGGTCGCCGCCAGGCACGGGTGCGTGAGCTCATGCACTCGCTGCCGCCGAGCGCGCAGGCCGCTATCCAGGACAGCCTTGCCGGCACTCACCAGTTCCCCGTGCACACCTTCGCGGATGAGTCCGGTACCGCGGCGACCGCCACGCTGGCGCCGCCGCATGTCGAAGCGCCAACCCAGCGCATCAACACCCCGGCCGACGACGACACCCCCACGGGCCAGATCCCGCCCGTGCGGCAGTAAGGCGCACACCAGGGGTTGATATTTGCGAACGCACGTTATCGAATGGGGTCCAGCCCTGTTGACGTGCGTGAAAGCGGTGCCGACTATGACAGTCGAAACGAAGTCCACGTATTGCCGTATTTGTGAACCCCTCTGCGGCATGGTCGCCACAGTCGAGGACGGCAAGCTGCTCTCGTTGCGCCCCGACAAAGAGAATCCACTGTCCGCGGGCTTCGCGTGCCAAAAGGGCATTGCCTTTGCCGAGGTCCATAACGACCCCGATCGGGTCACCACCCCGCTGCGACGCACCGCCTCCGGCGAGTTCGAGCCGGTGGATTGGGAAACCGCGATGGCCGATATCGCGGCACGGGTACGTGCGATCCACCGCGCCCACGGATCGGGTGGGCTGGCCTGGTACTTCGGAAATCCGGGCGCGTTCAGCTACTCGCACGTGATGTGGCTTCAGCTGGTGACCAACGGCATTGGTCGCCGATTCCACCTGTTCACGGCGGGATCACAGGACATCAACAATCAGCTCGTCGCCAGCCAGCTTCTCTACGGATCGCCAGTGGTGTTCCCCATCCCAGATATTCCGCGCACCGACTTACTGGTGGTGATCGGTGCGAATCCTGTTGTGTCACATGGTAGTGCGTTATCGATGCCGCGGATCAAGGACGGGATGCGGGAGGTGGTCAAGCGCGGGGGAAGGGTTCTCGTCATCGATCCGCGCCGGACCGAGACGGCATCGGAGTTCGAATGGTTGGGCATCACGCCCGACGGTGACGCCTTCCTGCTGCTGTCCCTCATTCAGGTGATGTTCGCTGAGGGCTTGGTGGATCGTGATCGAATCATCAAGCAGGCCAATGGAATAGATTGGCTCGAAGCGATCGCCAGGGACTTCACTCCCGAGTCCACCGAGGCGCACACCGGCATCGATCCGGAAACCGTGCGACAGCTGGCGCGCGATCTGGCCACCACTCGTCGTGCTGCGGTGTACGGACGCGTCGGCATCTGCCTCGGCGAGAACGGGACGCTGACGAGCTACCTGCTCAACGTCGTGAACCTGGTGGCCGGAAACGCCGACACCCCCGGTGGGCAGGTATTCGGTTCGTTCGGTTTCCCGGGGGAGCGGTATGCGATGAAGGTGGCCGGTGCGGCACTCGGCGCGATCTACCGACGTCGGCGGTCCCGGATTGGCGGTTTCCCCTCCGTGCTCGGCTCCGAACCCGCAGCGCTAATGGCCAAGGAGATGACCACACCGGGCAATGGGCAGGTACACGGGCTGTTCGTGAGTGCGGGCAATCCGGTGCTCTCGGTACCCAACGGAGACGAGCTGGAAGGGGCGCTGAAGCAGCTCGACCTCATGGTCTCGATCGATCTCTATGTCAACGAGACCAATGCCCACGCCGACTACATCCTCCCGGCGACGACGATGTACGAGCGTGAGGATTTCCCGATTCCGTTCACATCGATGCAGCCCACACCGTTCCGTCAGGCCAGCGAGGCTGTGGTGCCGCCGGCGGGGATCGCTCGACAGGAATGGGAGATCATCGACGATCTGATGGCGCGGTTGTGGCGCATGACCCCGGTGCTCGGAGCTGTTCATGGCCTGCGCACGCTGCTGACGTTGTTCGGTGCGCGGCTCAACCCGCGGCCGTTGATCGATCTGATCGTCCGGTTCGGTGAGGGCGGCGACTGGTTCGGATTGCGTCGAAGTGGGGTCAGCTTCCGGAAGCTGGTTGAGCAGCACCCGCACGGCAAGGTGGTGGCACCCATGGTGCGGGCGGGTGGCCTGCGTCGAGCGGTGGTCTATCGCGGTAGTCGAATACGATTGCAACACAAGGAGATAGCGAAAGAGATTGCGTCCCTTGCCGAGCGACACAACGATCCGGAATTCCCTATGCGGTTGATCGGGATGCGGGAGATGCGCTCGGAGAATTCATGGATGCATAATTCGCCGACGCTCATGCGCGGTGCGCGGGTGCAACGTGCCCAGCTGCACGTCGACGACGCCGATCGGTTGGGAATTGCCACGGACGACCGGATCCGAATCCAATCGCCGCATGGGGAGATCGAATTGCCCGCAGCGACGACCAAGGACATCGTTCCCGGTGTTATCGCGGTGCCGCACGGGTGGGGTCACAACCGTGGGGGTGCGTGGCAGACCGCGAACGCGAACCCAGGCGCCAACGTGAATCTGCTGACGTCAAGCGAGCCCGAGGACCTGGAGGCGCTGGCAGGGATGGCGCGCCTCAACGGGGTGCCCGTCAGGGTGGAGCGCGTATGACGGGCGCACAGGACCATGCCCCTGCGGGTACCGCCCTGGAGCAGATCGAGGGTCTGCTCACTGTCCCGGTGCGGACGTCGGGCGAAGGCTATCTCGACATCATGGGTCCACAGAATGTCCGTCTACACCTGGGTCAGCACACGATGCAGAACTCAGTCTTCAGCTGGGTGTACGACAGGTTCTGGCGGTCATTCGCCTTCGCGGTTCTGACCGCGCAGTCGGGGACCAGGGAGACCGAACGGGCGCTGCACCTGCTGGCGATCGAGCCCGGCGACCGGGTGCTCGATGTCGCGTGTGGCCCCGGGAACACCGCGCGACGGGCGGTGCGGGCTGTTGGTGCGGACGGATTGGTAGTCGGGCTGGATGCGGCCGCCAACATGCTCGCCGAGGCGGTTGCGAATCCCACCCACCAGGGGCAGGCGGGTCAGCTCGGATTCCTCCGTGCCGACGGCGTGCGGCTGCCGTTTCCCGACGACACCTTCGACGCGGTGTCCTGTTATGGAGCGCTGTACTTCATGGAGGATCCGGACACGGTGGTCGGCGAGATGATTCGTGTTCTGAAACCGGGTGGCCGGATCGCGATTCTCACCTCGTGCCTGCGTGGCCCCAGGTTCACCCATTCCAGTCAGCGTCTGTTCGCGCGGCCGATGTCATTCCGCATGTTCGATCGTGCTCACTTCCCCCGGGTGCTCATCCGACATGGGTTAACCGACCAGCGGCAGTACGTCTCCGGGCTCAGTCAGACGCTTGGGGCCGTCAAGCCCGGCTGACACGGCAGTCTGCGTATATGTAAGGGCAAAAAAGAAACGCCGAAAATACTGCCGCTATCTCTTGACGGGCGGCGTGCGACGCGTCACTCTGTTTGGCAGCACGGACTTATGCGGAACGCAGCCAGGTGGGCATCGAGGCGCCAGCCAGCGCTGATCCGCATAATTGACCGGGCAGTTGAAGGCTGCGCGATAGTACGCTATTGTTAGACGTTGCGCTGGCTGCCTCCTGCCCACCTTCCCCCGCCACGACGGCGTTGGTTCATGTTGTGACCGATCGGGTGTGTGTGTTTGGTCGTCTGCTGGCGCAAAAAATCGCAGATGCGCGGCAACACTGGAGGACCGATCTTGGCAGTCTCTCGCCAGACTAAGACCGATAACGCAACTACTAACTCCGTTCCTGGGGCACCTAGCCGACTTTCCTTCGCCAAGCTGCGCGAACCTCTTGAGGTTCCCGGCCTGCTCGATGTACAGACGGATTCCTTTGAATGGTTGGTTGGCGCGCCGCGTTGGCGTGAGGTTGCGACTGCCCGTGGTGAGGTGAACCCGACCGGCGGCCTTGAGGAGATCCTCACGGAACTCTCGCCGATCGAGGACTTCTCCGGCTCGATGTCGCTGTCCTTCAGCGACCCGCGCTTCGACGAGGTCAAGGCACCCGTCGACGAGTGCAAAGACAAGGACATGACGTACGCGGCCCCGCTGTTCGTCACGGCGGAGTTCATCAACAACAACACCGGCGAGATCAAGAGCCAGACGGTCTTCATGGGTGACTTCCCGATGATGACCGACATGGGCACCTTCATCATCAACGGCACCGAGCGTGTTGTCGTCTCGCAGCTCGTCCGTTCGCCGGGCGTCTACTTCGACGAGAACATCGACAAGTCGACCGAGAAGACCCTGCACAGCGTCAAGGTCATCCCGGGTCGCGGCGCGTGGCTCGAGTTCGACGTTGACAAGCGCGACACCGTCGGCGTCCGCATCGACCGCAAGCGCCGCCAGCCCGTCACCGTGCTGCTGAAGGCACTCGGCTGGACCAACGAGCAGATCGTCGAGCGCTTCGGGTTCTCCGAGATCATGATGGGGACCCTGGAGAAGGACAACATCGCCGGCCCCGACGAGGCGCTGCTGGACATCTACCGCAAGCTGCGCCCGGGCGAGCCGCCGACCAAGGAGTCCGCGCAGGCCCTGCTGGAGAACCTGTTCTTCAAGGAGAAGCGTTACGACCTCGCGCGCGTGGGTCGCTACAAGGTGAACAAGAAGCTGGGCCTTGGCGGTGCCAACCCGGCTCTGGTGACCACGACCACCCTCAACGAGGAAGACGTCGTCGCCACCATCGAGTACCTGGTGCGCCTGCACGAGGGCCAGACCGCGATGACCGCCCCCGGCGGTCTCGAGGTTCCCGTCGAGGTCGATGACATCGACCACTTCGGCAACCGTCGTCTGCGTACCGTCGGCGAGCTGATTCAGAACCAGATCCGCGTCGGTCTGTCGCGCATGGAACGTGTCGTGCGTGAGCGCATGACCACTCAGGACGTCGAGGCGATCACCCCGCAGACCCTGATCAACATCCGGCCTGTCGTGGCGGCGATCAAGGAATTCTTCGGCACCAGCCAGCTGTCGCAGTTCATGGACCAGAACAACCCGCTGTCGGGCCTCACCCACAAGCGCCGCCTGTCGGCGCTGGGCCCCGGTGGTCTGACCCGTGACCGTGCCGGCCTGGACGTCCGTGACGTGCACCCCTCGCACTACGGCCGCATGTGCCCGATCGAGACGCCGGAAGGCCCGAACATCGGCCTTATCGGATCGCTGTCGGTGTACGCGCGGGTCAACCCGTTCGGCTTCATCGAGACCCCGTACCGCAAGGTTTCCGAGGGTGTCGTCACCGATGAGATCCGCTACTTGACCGCCGACGAAGAGGACCGCCACGTCGTGGCGCAGGCCAATTCGCCGACCGACGACACGGGCCGGTTCACTGAGGACCGCGTGCTGGTGCGCCGCAAGGGTGGCGAGGTCGAGTTCGTCCCGTCGACTGATGTCGATTACATGGACGTCTCGCCGCGCCAGATGGTGTCCGTCGCGACCGCGATGATTCCGTTCCTCGAGCACGACGATGCCAACCGTGCCCTGATGGGTGCCAACATGCAGCGCCAGGCGGTTCCGCTGGTACGCAGCGAGGCCCCGCTGGTCGGTACCGGTATGGAGCTGCGTGCCGCCATCGACGCCGGTGACGTTGTCATCGCGGAGAAGGCCGGTGTCATCGAAGAGGTGTCCGCCGACTACATCACCGTGATGGCCGACGACGGCAGCCGCCAGAGCTACCGGCTGCGCAAGTTCGCGCGGTCCAACCACGGCACCTGTGCCAACCAGCGCCCGATCGTGGACGAAAGTCAGCGTGTCGAGGTCGGCCAGGTTCTCGCCGACGGTCCTTGCACCGAAAACGGCGAGATGGCCCTCGGTAAGAACCTGCTCGTGGCGATCATGCCGTGGGAAGGCCACAACTACGAGGACGCCATCATCCTGTCCAACCGCCTGGTGGAAGAGGATGTGCTCACTTCGATTCACATCGAAGAGCACGAGATCGATGCTCGCGACACCAAGCTGGGCGCCGAGGAGATCACCCGGGATATCCCGAACGTCTCCGATGAGGTGCTGGCCGATCTCGACGAGCGCGGCATCATCCGCATCGGTGCCGAGGTCCGCGATGGCGACATCCTCGTCGGCAAGGTCACCCCGAAGGGTGAGACTGAGCTGACCCCTGAGGAGCGTCTGCTGCGTGCCATCTTCGGTGAGAAGGCCCGCGAGGTCCGTGACACCTCCCTGAAGGTGCCGCACGGTGAGTCCGGCAAGGTCATCGGCATCCGCGTCTTCTCGCGTGATGACGATGACGATCTGCCTGCCGGTGTCAACGAGCTGGTCCGGGTCTATGTCGCGCAGAAGCGCAAGATCTCCGACGGTGACAAGCTGGCCGGACGCCACGGCAACAAGGGCGTCATCGGCAAGATCTTGCCCGCGGAGGACATGCCGTTCCTGCCTGATGGGACCCCGGTCGACGTCATCCTGAACACACACGGTGTGCCGCGTCGTATGAACATCGGCCAGATCCTGGAGACCCACCTGGGGTGGGTAGCCAAGACCGGCTGGGATGTTCAGAAGGGCGGCTCTGCCGGAATTCCCGAGTGGGCGTCGAAGCTGCCGGCGGACATGTTGTCGGCCCCGGCTGATACCCGCACGGCCACCCCGGTGTTCGACGGTGCCCGCGAGGAGGAGCTGACCGGACTGCTGTCCTCGACGCTGCCCAACCGGGATGGCGAGGTCATGGTGGACGGTGACGGTAAGGCGCGGCTGTTCGACGGCCGTAGCGGCGAGCCGTTCCCGTATCCGATAACCGTCGGCTACATGTACATCCTGAAGCTGCACCACTTGGTCGACGACAAGATCCACGCACGCTCGACCGGCCCGTACTCGATGATCACCCAGCAGCCGCTTGGTGGTAAGGCGCAGTTCGGTGGCCAGCGGTTCGGCGAGATGGAGTGCTGGGCCATGCAGGCCTACGGCGCCGCGTACACACTGCAGGAGCTATTGACCATCAAGTCCGACGACACCGTCGGCCGGGTCAAGGTGTACGAGGCAATCGTCAAGGGCGAGAACATTCCCGAACCGGGTATCCCGGAGTCGTTCAAGGTTCTGCTCAAGGAACTCCAGTCGCTGTGCCTCAACGTGGAGGTGCTGTCCAAGGACGGTGCCGCCATCGAGATGCGCGATGGCGACGACGAGGACCTGGAGCGGGCAGCCGCGAACCTGGGAATCAACCTGTCCCGCAACGAATCTGCGTCCATTGAGGACTTCGCCTAATCCGATTTCTATCCCGCAAGGGGAAAGGGAGTTTACGTGCTCGACGTTAACTTCTTCGATGAACTTCGTATCGGCCTCGCGTCGGCGGATGACATCCGTAATTGGTCCTTCGGCGAAGTCAAGAAGCCGGAAACCATCAACTACCGCACGCTGAAGCCCGAGAAGGACGGCCTCTTCTGCGAGAAGATCTTCGGACCTACTCGCGACTGGGAGTGCTACTGCGGCAAGTACAAGCGTGTGCGCTTCAAGGGCATCATCTGCGAGCGCTGCGGCGTCGAGGTGACTCGTGCCAAGGTGCGCCGTGAGCGGATGGGCCATATCGAACTGGCCGCTCCGGTCACGCACATCTGGTATTTCAAGGGCGTGCCATCTCGTCTCGGTTACCTGCTCGACCTGGCGCCGAAGGATCTCGAAAAGATCATCTACTTCGCCGCTTACGTCATCACCGCGGTCGACACCGAGCTGCGCCACAACGAGCTCTCGACGCTCGAGGCCGAGATGGAGGTCGAGAAGAAGGCCGTCGCGGATCAGCGTGATACCGACCTGGAGGCCCGTGCCCAGAAGCTCGAGGCCGACCTGGCCGAGCTGGAGGCCGAGGGTGCCAAGTCCGATGTGCGCCGCAAGGTGCGCGACGGTGGTGAGCGTGAGATGCGCCAGCTGCGCGATCGGTCCCAGCGTGAGCTGGACCGGCTCGACGAGATCTGGACCACCTTCACCAAGCTCTCCGTCCAGCAGCTGATCGTCGACGAGCTGCTCTACCGCGAGATCGTGGACCGCTACGGCGAGTACTTCACCGGTGCCATGGGTGCCGAGGCCGTACAGAAGCTCATCCAGAACTTCGATATCCCCGCCGAGGCCGAGAACCTGCGCGAGACCATCCGCAGTGGCAAGGGGCAGAAGAAGCTTCGCGCACTCAAGCGGCTCAAGGTGGTGGCGGCGTTCCAGAACTCCACCAACACCCCGGGTGGCATGGTGCTCGACGCGGTGCCGGTGATCCCACCGGAGCTGCGCCCGATGGTTCAGCTCGACGGTGGCCGCTTCGCGACCTCCGACCTGAACGACCTGTACCGCCGTGTCATCAACCGCAACAACCGCCTCAAGCGACTGATCGATCTGGGTGCGCCCGAGATCATCGTCAACAACGAGAAGCGGATGCTGCAAGAGTCCGTGGACGCACTGTTCGACAACGGCCGTCGTGGACGTCCGGTCACCGGACCGGGTAACCGTCCGCTGAAGTCGCTGTCGGATCTGCTCAAGGGCAAGCAGGGCCGGTTCCGTCAGAACCTGCTCGGTAAGCGCGTCGACTACTCGGGCCGTTCGGTCATCGTGGTCGGTCCGCAGCTCAAGCTGCACCAGTGCGGTCTGCCCAAGCTGATGGCTCTGGAGCTGTTCAAGCCGTTCGTGATGAAGCGCTTGGTCGATCTGAACCACGCGCAGAACATCAAGAGCGCCAAGCGGATGGTGGAGCGCCAGCGTGCCCAGGTGTGGGATGTCCTCGAAGAGGTCATTGCCGAGCACCCGGTGCTGCTGAACCGTGCACCAACCCTGCACCGCCTGGGTATCCAGGCCTTCGAGCCGCAGCTGGTGGAAGGCAAGGCAATTCAGCTGCACCCGCTGGTGTGTGAGGCGTTCAACGCCGACTTCGACGGTGACCAGATGGCCGTGCACCTGCCGCTGTCCGCGGAGGCGCAGGCCGAGGCGCGCATCCTGATGCTCTCCTCGAACAACATCCTGTCTCCCGCGTCGGGCCGCCCGTTGGCCATGCCGCGTCTGGACATGGTGACCGGTCTGTACTTCCTGACTACCGAGATCCCAGGCGACATCGGCGCGCGTACGCCGGCCGCCAAGGATCGGCCGGAGACGGGTGTCTACAGCTCGACCGCCGAAGCCATCATGGCCTTGGATCGTGGCGCGCTCAGCGTGCGGGCACCGATCCGGGTGCGGCTCACCCAGCAGCGCCCGCCGGCCGAAGTCGAAGCTGAGCTATTCGAAAACGGTTGGCGCCCAGGTGATGCCTGGATCGCCGAGACCACGCTGGGCCGCGTGCTGTTCAACGAACTGCTGCCTCACGGGTACCCGTTCGTGAACAAGCAGATGCACAAGAAGGTGCAGTCGGCGATCATCAACGACCTCGCCGAGCGGTTCCCGATGATCGTGGTCGCTCAGACCGTCGACAAGCTCAAGGACGCTGGTTTCCACTGGGCCACGCGTTCGGGCGTCACGGTGTCGATGGCCGACGTGCTGGTGCCGCCGCAGAAGGCGGAGATCCTCGACCGCTACGAGAAGGAAGCGGAGCGGATCGAAAAGCAGTACCAGCGTGGTGCTTTGAACCACCAGGAGCGGCGCGAGGCGCTGGTCAAGATCTGGCAGGAAGCCACCGACGAGGTCGGTAAGGCACTGGAGGAGCACTACCCGGAAGACAACCCGATCACCTTGCTGCCCAAGTCCGGCGCGACCGGCAACATGACCCAGGTGCGCAACCTGGCGGGCATGAAGGGTCTGGTGACCAACCCGAAGGGTGAGTACATCCCGAGGCCGATCAAGTCCTCCTTCCGTGAGGGCCTGACCGTTCTGGAGTACTTCATCAACACGCACGGCGCCCGTAAGGGTCTGGCGGACACCGCGCTTCGTACCGCGGACTCGGGTTACCTGACTCGTCGTCTGGTTGACGTCTCGCAGGATGTCATCGTCCGCGAGCAGGACTGTGGCACCGAGCGCGGCATCAATGTGACCATCGCCGAGAAGCAGGCCGACGGCACGCTGATCCGCGATGCGCATATCGAAACCTCCGCCTACGCACGGACTCTCGCCGCGGATGCGGTGGATGCCGATGGCAACGTGCTGGTGGAGCGTGGACACGATCTGGGCGATCCCTCGATCGAGAAGCTGCTCAGTGCGGGTGTCACCCAGGTCAAGGTGCGGTCGGTGCTTACCTGCACCACGGGCACCGGGGTCTGCGCGATGTGCTACGGCCGCTCGATGGCGACCGGCAAGATCGTCGACATCGGCGAGGCGGCGGGCATCGTGGCCGCGCAGTCGATCGGTGAGCCCGGTACCCAGCTGACCATGCGTACCTTCCACCAGGGTGGCGTCGGCGACGACATCACCGGTGGTCTGCCGCGTGTCACCGAGCTGTTCGAGGCGCGAGTTCCCAAGGGCAAGGCACCAATTGCCGATGTCACCGGACGAGTGCGTCTGGAAGAGGGTGAGCGCTTCTACAAGATCACCGTCATCCCGGACGACGGTGGCGAGGAAGTCATCTACGACAAGCTCTCCAAGCGTCAGCGCCTGCGCGTCTTCAAGCATGAGGACGGCTCCGAGCGTCCGCTGGCCGACGGCGACCACGTCGAGGTTGGACAGCAGCTCATGGAGGGTGCGGCCGACCCGCACGAGGTGCTCCGTGTGATGGGCCCGCGCCAGGTGCAGGTGCACTTGGTCAGCGAGGTCCAGGAGGTGTACCGCAGCCAGGGTGTGTCGATCCACGACAAGCACATCGAGGTCATCGTGCGCCAGATGCTGCGTCGTGTGACGGTCATCGACTCGGGCGCAACGGAATTCCTGCCCGGCTCGCTCACCGAGCGTGGCGAGTTCGAGGCCGCGAACCGTCGCGTGGTGGCCGAGGGCAACGAGCCCGCGGCCGGCCGTCCGGTGCTGATGGGTATCACCAAGGCATCGCTGGCCACCGACTCGTGGCTGTCGGCGGCGTCCTTCCAGGAGACCACTCGCGTGCTGACCGATGCGGCCATCAACTGCCGCAGCGACAGGCTGAATGGTCTGAAGGAGAACGTCATCATCGGTAAGTTGATCCCGGCCGGTACCGGTATCAACCGTTACCGCAACATCTCGGTGCAGCCGACCGAAGAGGCGCGGGCTGCCGCGTACACGATCCCGTCATACGAGGACGCGTACTACAGCCCCGACTTCGGCAGCAACACCGGTGCTGCGGTGCCGCTGGACGACTATGGCTACAGCGACTACCGCTAGTTCGTAAGCACGAAGAGGCCCCCGGGAGATTTCCCGGGGGCCTTTTCGTTTCGTCAGTTCCTCACCCTTTCCCCGCGAGCAGACGCTTAGTGCACAACCATCCTGGGATTCGTGTGCACTAAGCGTCTGCTCGCGATGGTGTTATCCACAGAACCCGATTGGGTATTTCGAACAGGCGTGTCCATGGGCAGGCTCGTGTGATGGGTCTCGACTGGGCGCTGTCCATGGGCGGTGGCGTCGCGATGCGGAGTCAGCTGCTGGAGGTTCTCGGCAGGCGTGGTCTGGACGAAGCGGTAGCCAATCGCAAAGTGATCCGCCAGTATCGTGGCGTCTATACGGCGCCGGAACCTGGTATAGCGGTACGGCTGAAGGCCTTGGATCTGTTCATAGGTGAGAAGGCAGTCGCGTGCATGTTCACAGCAGCCGCGCTGCACGGATTCGATACCGAGCGGCCCGAGGAATTGCACGTCTACGACCTGGGACGGAGGCTACGGCCGACTCCTAACCTGGTTGTCCACCAACGCGATGGCGCACCGTTGTCCAAATTGGATGGACGTCTCATGAGTACTGCGCCCTGGACCGCGATTGAGTGCGCCCGCGCCATCCGACGCGGCCGAGCGCTGGGTGTGCTCGACGCGGTGTTGCGCAGCAGACTGTGCAGCGTCGCTGACCTCGCCCGCGCGGCGGATGTCCAGCGTGGCAGGCGGGGGATCGTCAGGGTCCGTGAGCTCTTGCCGCTGGCCGACGGACGAGCCGAGTCGGCGATGGAGAGTGAATCTCGTCTCGTCATGATCGACGGTGGGCTTCCATTGCCCGAGTTGCAGTTTGAGATCTTTGATCGTTGCGGTGAGCTGTGGCGAGTCGACTTCGCGTGGCCTGATATACGGCTTGCCGCGGAGTACGACAGCATCGAATGGCACGCGAGTCGAGAAGGAATGCTGCGTGACAAGATGCGAACCGCTCGGTTGCAGGAATGTGGTTGGACTATCGTCCCGATCACGGTCGAGGATGTGCGACGCGATCCCATCGGCCTGGTCGCGCGTATCCGGCATCACCTGAGCGTTGCCCGAAAGGCTGGGTGAGCAGACGCTTAGTGCACAGCCGTCCTGGAGTTTGTGTGCACTAAGCGTCTGCTCGCGGGGAAGGGTGGGTGGGCTGGGGCTACCGACGCACCAGACCAGTCACCAGCAGAGCCGTTCCAACGATCCCGGAGGCCACCCGCAGGTGATTCCATGCTGTCCACTGTGACAGGTATTGCCGCCAGAATTGCTGTCCATCAACGCTGTTCACATCGACCATGTCCAGCCGTCCGTTCAACGGAATGTTGAACACCACGGTGACGACGAACGTGCCCACAAAACAGATGGCCGCGCCGGCCACAATCCACCACGAGCGGTGTGACCCGGCCATGGCCAGCACGCCCGCCGCAACGGCGCAGAGCGCCGACCCGAGGAACACCACCAGGAACACGGGATTGACGATCATCCGGTTGATGGACTGCATCGTCGCGGCACCCGCTGCCGCCGTCTGCTGACCGAGCGCCGGCATGACCGCGGCGGAGAATGCGAACAGCAGTCCAGTCAACGTTCCGTTGAGAAGGACTGCCGCACCGTCGATCACATCGAATGACGCCTTCGTGTTCATACCTCTCTTTCTATCCGCGAGCGGGCGCGCATGTGTCGGAATACGTCGACAAGCACTGTTGGGGCTATCAGCCACTCAAGGAACATGTCGACGGGGATCAGCGGGCCGAACACCGGGCAGTGATGTCGGAACTCGGCATAGAAGAAACCCTGAGTGGCCGTCAGCAGTGCGAAGGCCGCCCAGTAGATTGCCCACGGATAGCTCACCGCCAACCCCGGCCTGCCGACCACGCGCATTGCGAGCGGGCCAGAGTCGCTACGGCCGCGGCGATGCTGTACACGGCCCACCAGCGGCACGGATCGAGATTGAGCTGACCGGCGATGATGGCGAAGGGGAACGCAACGATCAGCATCAGCAACATATGGGGCCGGATGGATGATGATTTTCTCACGCCAGAAACCTATGGAGCCAAGCGATATCGGCGTAGCGCATAACTACCTACTGTCGCCCCGCAATTCCACTCGATTGTCCGGCGACGCCCTCTCAGCAGGCGCGTATTGCACGACCGTCCTGGGATTACTGTGCAAGAAGTGTCTACTCACGTAATGATGTTCCGATGACCGTTGCCAATTCCGAATCCGAGACACCCGACGCCGGATATTCACGTGGACTGTCTGCCCGCACGGTGCAAATGATCGCGATCGGCGGTGCCATCGGTACGGGCCTGTTCTACGGGGCGGGCGGTGCGATCGAGAAGGCGGGACCGGCGCTCATCTTGGCCTACCTGGTCGCGGGCCTCGCCATCTTCGTGATCATGCGTGCGCTCGGTGAACTGCTGGTCTATCGGCCGGTGTCGGGCAGCATCTCGGAGTACGCCGAGGAATTCATGGGGCGCTTCGCCGGATTCGCGAACGGCTGGACGTACTGGGCGGTGTGGGCCACAACCTGTATGGCCGAGATCACCGTCGCCGGCGTATATATCCAACGCTGGTGGCCCGGTGTCCCGCAGTGGGTCACCGCCTTGACGGTTCTTCTCATCCTGTTCGCGGCCAACTTGATATCGGTGAAGATCTTCGGTGAGGCCGAGTTCTGGTTCTCGATGATTAAGGTGACTGCGATCGTAGGCATGATCATCATCGGTATTGGTGTGCTGCTTCCCATTTCGGGTCTGGGGCCTGAATCTGGCCCCGCCGTTGCCAACCTGTGGAACGACGGTGGGTTCTTCCCGACGGGCTTCAGCCAGGCCTTATTGAGCCTGCAGATCGTGGTGTTCGCGTATGTCGGCGTTGAGCTCGTCGGAGTCACGGCGGGGGAGGCCGAGAACCCTAAAGTAACGCTGCGCAAGGCGATTAACACATTGCCGTTCCGCATCGGGTTGTTCTACGTAGGCGCGCTGATCGTGATCCTCTCGATCCAGGGTTGGCAGAATTACCACAAAGGTGAGAGTCCCTTCGTCGCTGTGTTCGAGTACCTCAACATTCCGCAGGCCGCGAACATAGTGAACTTCATCTTGCTCACCGCGGCGCTTTCCTCCTGTAACTCGGGCATCTATTCGACAGGACGGATGGTGCGCAGCCTGGCGCAGCGCGGCGACGCCCCCGTGGGTCTACAGGCGTTGAGTTCACGTCACGTCCCGCTGTTGGCCATCTGCTTCTCGACGCTCACAATGGGTATCGGCGTGTTCGTCAACTGGCTTTCGCCGGACAAGGCATTCGCCTACATCACTTCGGTATCCACCATCGGCATCATTTTCGTGTGGGGTTCAATCCTGTTGTGCCACCTGATTTATCGGAAGCGGGTCGCCGCCGGAGAACTGCCTGCCTCGGATTACAGGCTGCCTGGTGCGCCCGTGACGAATCTGTTGGCGCTGGCCTTTCTGGCGCTCGTGGTGGTGCTCTTGTTCTTCACAGAGGACGGTCGCACCGCCCTCGTGGTAGGTCTGGTGTGGTTTGTGATTGTGGTGCTCGGTTACTTCGTGCACCACGGAGAGCCGGCGCAGCAAGAGAAGCAGGACGCCTAGCTGCGGTCCGCGTCGAGACGGAGCTCGACGGTCACCCGGTCTCCGGGCCCCTTGCCCAGCTGTGCCTGAATGTCCTTGCGTACCCCGAGAAGATGCTTACCGCCGTACGGTGCCAGGGATCCCGTGTAAGTCACCGAGCCGTCGAATACCACCCGCACTGGTACTCGGGCCTTGACGCCGAAGGTATCGACCACGGAAAAGGGGAACTCGACGTACGCGCCGGGGCCCTCGGGCTTCTCGATCATCGCATCGAAGGTGATGGTGCCGGGATCGCGGTACTCCACCATAAAGTGAGCGTAACGGGGCGCCCGTACCGTCGGTATGGGGTGCGGGCGCCCCATCGCTTAGCAGCGGACGAGTTCGTCGATCTGGTTGATCGCCGAAGAAGCACCTTCGATGACACCCATATCCAGCACTTTTTGCAGCGCCTCTGCCGTCTCAAATGTGCTCACGTATGTCGCCAGGGTGCGGCCATCCTTCTCGACGAACGTGTAGACGTTCTCTGAAACCGGCATGTTGTCCACCGGGTTCAAATTCTCGTCGGAGAATCCATCCTTGAACGCGAAGCTGTTGGGTTCGTCGACTGCCGTAATCTCCCACCATCCGGCGTACCGTTCGCCTTCGGCTCCGGTCATGTAGTAGTTCACCCGGCCACCCGGCTTGAAGTTGTGGTCGACAAAAGTCGACGGGCAACTTGGTGGTCCCCAAACCTTTTCAAGCTGACGGGGGTCGGCGTAGATCTGCCAGATCCGGCTGATCGGTGCATCGAATTCGGCGTCTATGGTGATGGTGCGGGTGTCGATATCGTGAGTAACGTTGGTGACGGGCATGATTCAGTCCTCCTGTGGTGATTCGAATGCGATGAGTTCATCGATGCGAGCGATTCTGCCGCGCCAGATCTGCTCCAGCTCGGAGAGCATGGCGCCGACCGAGCGAACTGCTACTACGTCGCCGCTGGCCAGCTGTTCGCGGCCGTTACGCCGCTTGTTAAGCAGCCCGGCCCTTTCCAGCACGGCGACGTGCTTTTGCACCGCGGCGAAACTCATGTCGTAGTTCGCCGCAAGTGTCGAGACCGAGTGTTCGCCGGCCAACACTCTCCGCAGGATGTCGCGTCGGGTGCGGTCGGAGAGTGCATGGAACAAGGCGTCGGCCCTGTCCTCATCTGCTCCGGTCACGCCCCCAATATACAACCATTTGGTTGTATGTCAACCGGTGGAATCGGAGGAGGGGGAGGGTCTCGATCTAGAACGGCCGAATAATGTCGTGTCTGCTGGTCGCGACGGTATCGATATTGGTATGAGCGCCAAAGGCTTTGACGCTCTCGAGCATCGCCATCACGCGCTCGCCCAGCTGCTGTTGATCCGAGGCGCCGTACCAAGCCAGCGGATCGGTGAGCGCCGAGGCGGGGAACTGTTCAAGGACGATCGCCGAGATTACGGGCGCATCGGCGGTGACGGCGCGGACCACAAGGTTCTGTTCGTATCCGATCGTCGACTGCAGGTCGAGTGCGTTCTGAGTGTGAACGCCCTGCCATTGTTGACGCCACGCGTCGAATGGCATGTCCGCGGGCCTGCGCAGCAGCGCGATATTGGTGAAACCCATTGACCGCGAGCCGGGTTCGGGCTCGGGGGAGGATAGTGGCACAGACTCTGTGACGAGATATCCGTGCGCGACCGCAGACGCTGCGGTGAGAACGGCCGCGATCTCCTGTATCGCGGGGCCGTACGACTGCTGAACCCACACACTGACCGCGGCGACGAACGGCGGGTCCAGGGTCATCAGCCGCAAGCTCGCGGCTCGTACGGCGGCGTCATGGACACACACGCTCAGGCCGTGCACCCCTACTGTCCGGATCTTGTCGACGACGGCTGTGCATAGCTGCTCCACCCACTCGTCGGTGGCGGCATCGGGCGGTTGACGCAGCACAAAGATCACTTTCTCCACGTCGTCTTTTGTAGCGCACCAAGAGCTCGCGCAAGGCCATCCGAACAGATCTTGTGCGATTGTCGTAGAAATGTAACACTGACGTATGGCCGATACGCATGTCGTTACCAATCAGGTCCCACCGCTGTACGACTACAACGCGGCGACCAGCCCCGTGCTGATGGAAGCGCTTGTTCGAGAAGGCGGTCAGTGGGGCGTCGATGAGGTTGTCGAGGTCGGTGCGCTCAACGGCACCCCTCGCATGCAGCGCGCCGGGGAGCTTGCGAATCGGAACCGCCCCGTGCTGCACACCCACGACCGTTGGGGTCATCGTGTCGACGAAATCGAGTTCGACCCGGCCTATCACGAGCTCATGCGCGAGGCGGTCGCACACGGATTGCACGGGGCACCGTGGGCGGACGAACGTCCGGGCGCCCATGTGGTGCGCGCCGCGAAGACGGGGGTATGGACTGCCGATCCCGGCCACATGTGCCCGATCTCGATGACCTACGCGGTGGTGCCGGCGCTGCGGGCCAACCCCGAGCTGGCGGCCGTTTACGAGCCGCTGCTGTCCAGCCGCGTATATGACGCGGAGCTGAGAGTTCCCACCACCAAGGCGGGGCTGACGGCAGGTATGTCGATGACCGAGAAGCAGGGCGGCTCGGATGTGCGCGCGGGTACCACCACCGCGACCCCGAACGCCGACGGCAGCTACACCGTGGTGGGGCACAAGTGGTTTACCTCGGCGCCGATGTGCGATGTGTTCCTGGTGCTGGCGCAGACACCCGGCGGGTTGTCATGCTTCTTCCTGCCGCGGGTGCTCCCGGACGGAACCCGCAACCGGATGCGGTTGCAGCGTTTGAAGGACAAGCTCGGCAACCACTCCAACGCATCATCGGAGGTTGAGTACGACGGTGCCACGGCCTGGTTGGTCGGTGAGGAGGGGCGCGGTGTCAAGACCATCATCGAGATGGTGAACATGACGCGCTTGGACTGCACCCTCGGATCGGCCACCAGCATGCGTACGGGTGTGGCGCTGGCCATGCATCATGCTCAGCACCGCAAGGCCTTCGGCGAGTACCTTATCGATCAGCCGCTCATGCGCAACGTACTCGCGGACCTGGCGATCGAGGCCGAGGCCGCGACCGTGGTGGCAATGCGGATGGCGGGTGCAACTGACCGCGCCACCCGCGGGGACGAGACGGAATCCTTGTTGCGTCGCATCGGGTTGGCCGCCAGCAAGTATTGGGTGTGTAAGCGTGCTACGCCGCATGCGGGTGAAGCCATGGAATGTCTGGGCGGCAACGGGTACGTCGAGGATTCCGGCCTACCGCGCCTGTATCGCGAGGCTCCGCTGATGGGCATTTGGGAGGGCTCCGGGAACGTCAGCGCCCTGGACACGTTGCGGGCCATGGCCACCAAACCAGAATGCGTCGAGGTGCTGTTCAAGGAGCTCGCCCTCGCGCAGGGGCAGGATGAGCGTCTGGACCGTCATATCAACGGACTGCATTCGCAGCTCACAGATCTGGACTCTGTCGCCTACCGCGCACGCAAGGTCGCCGAGGACATCTGCCTCGCATTGCAAGGGGCGCTGCTGGTCCGTCACGGTCATCCGGCGGTCGCGCAGGCGTTCCTGGCGACCCGGCTTGGCGGCAACTGGGGCGGCGCATTTGGCACTCTCCCAACGGGATTGGACCTGTCGCCGATTCTGGAGCGGGCGTCCGTCAAGGCGGGCAACTAGGCCATGGATGAGCCGCTTGCGCGAAGCTCGGCAGGTATGGACACATTGAAGACGATGACCGACCTTTAGATATGGGCAACCCGGTCGACCACCACCCGATGACGGCACGCTCGGTCATTCTGAGCCTCCTGCTGGGTGCTCACCCGGCAGAGTTGTCGGTGCGTGAGATCCGCGCATTGACTACCTTGTTCGGAATCAGCGATACGACGGTACGGGTGGCGCTGACCCGGATGGTGTCCGCGGGAGACGTCACGAGAACTGAATCGGGGTATCGGCTTGCCGAGCGCCTACAGGCCCGTCAGCTTCGACAGGACGAGGCCTGCGATCCGCATCGGCGCGCCTGGAATGGCGACTGGACACAGTTGGTGGTCACCAGCGTGGGTCGCGACGCGCGTGACCGCAACGATCTGCGAACCACCCTGCGGCAAAGGCGGTTCGGCGAACTGAGAGAGGGCGTGTGGCTGCGTCCAGACAATCTGGAGATCGAGCTGCCGCCGTCGGTTGCCGACCACGTTTGGGTCCTGCACACCCGAACCGACGACCCCGCAGCATTGGCGGCCCAGCTGTGGGATCTGCCGGGATGGTCGCTGTATGCGACAGACCTGCTGAAGTGGTGGGATCAGGCCGGGACGATTCCGGCGCGATTCGTTTTGGCTGCCGCGATGGTGCGGCATCTGCTGGCCGACCCGGTGCTGCCGGATGAGTTGTTGCCGCCAGAATGGCCTGCCGACGAAATACGTTCCCGTTATCGGGAATTCAAGGATGAGCTGGTGACACTGCGTGATCCCGCTGAAATGGAGGAGGTTCCGTATGGGTAGGGCCATGAGTGAGGACGCCGATCCGGCCGTTCGGGTTGAGAAGACGGGTCCGGTGACGACGATCATCCTCAACCGACCCCACGCCCGTAACGCCGTCGACGGCCCGACCGCTGCGGCGTTGTTCGAAGCGTTCACCGAATTCGATGCTGACCCCGATGCGTCCGTGGCGGTGCTGTGGGGTGACAACGGAACATTTTGTGCAGGAGCAGATCTCAAGGCCATGGGCACCGACCGTGGAAACGAACTGCACCCGCATGGCCCCGGCCCGATGGGTCCGTCCCGACTACGGCTGTCCAAGCCGGTGATCGCGGCGATATCGGGTCATGCCGTCGCGGGTGGTATTGAGCTCGCGCTGTGGTGCGACCTTCGGGTGGTCGAGGAGGATGCTGTGCTGGGGGTGTTCTGCCGGCGTTGGGGCGTGCCCCTCATCGATGGTGGAACGATCAGGTTGCCACGGCTGATCGGACACTCGCGTGCCATGGACCTCATCCTGACCGGACGCCCCGTCGCGGCGAATGAGGCCCTGGACATCGGGCTCGCCAACCGGGTGGTGCCGCGTGGCCAGGCTCGCGCGGTGGCGGAAACGCTGGCTGCGGAGATCGCGGCATTCCCGCAACAGTGCGTGCGCGCCGACCGCGATTCGGCCCTCGCGCAATGGGGGATGACTGAGGAAGCGGCGCTGGACAACGAGTTTGGCAGTATCGAGCGGGTCGCTGCCGAGGCGCTGGAGGGTGCCGGTCGGTTTGCGGCAGGTGCCGGGCGCCACGGCGCCGGGGTCTGACACGCGCGGTGCCCGACGCCGACACACTCGAGTATGTCCGAGACGTACGAGAGGCATGCGGGATGCGGACGTACTGTGGACACCGTGAGTGTGCGGATTGTCCCGGTAATGGCCCTGGCTGTTGCCGCCGTGGTGTTGGCTGGATGCTCGCCGCGGTCGTCTTCCGGTGGTGACGACGACGGCGGCGGCGGATCACCCGACGTGCAGGTGACCACGGTGCCAGAGGTGAGCAACGGTCCCGGCAAGGGTTTCAAGCTCGGTGACTGCGGCGGCATGGCTGATGCGGAAGTCACTGCGGCGGTGGGTAATCCGGGACTCAAGCGTGATGTGGACAGCCTGCTGGGCTGCCGGTGGTCCACCGGTCCCGGTAACGGGGACACGTCCGTCTCGCTGTACTGGTATCGGGGGAGCTCCGCGGAGAAGGAGGCCTCGGTTGCCCGAAACCTCGGGCATACGGTGGAATCGGTGACTACCAAGTCCTATCCGGGTTACCGGGTGAGCAACACCGGGCTGTGCGAGCTGTCCGCGGGATCGGGACCGGACTTCCTGCATTGGTCCCTGCAATCCGGGGCCGTTAAGAATGACCCGTGCAAGGCCGTCGAGACCCTGATGGACACGCTGCTCAGCAGGGTGGGAAAGCAATGAAAAGAATCGTCGGCGCGCTTGCCGCTGTCGCGTTACTTCTAGCGGGACCGACCGGTTGCGCACGCACCGTCGACGGCACCGCCATTGCCCCAGGCGAGAGTCTGAGCTCCAACGAGCGGGGCGAGAACGACAAGCTGGACCCGTACGGATTTGGGAACGGCCAATGCGGCCCGCTCGATGAGAAGACCATCGTCGAAACCATCAAGGCCGCGCAGATTTACCAGAATTTCTTTGGGGCACTGTGCTATTGGGTCGCCGCCGATGACGGTGGAAATCTCATAGACCTCCTCTACGCCTACTACGAGGGCGGTGATGTCGACCGCGACCGCAAGGCGGCCGATGGGATGGGCCAGAAGACCGCCGACATTACGATCAACGGCCGCAAGGGATTCACCAGCACCGGACCCAGCAGTGGTTCGGCATGCGGTGTGACCGTTCCCGCCGGAACGGGGTCGTTGACGTGGTGGGTTCAGTACCGCAAGACAGGTGACGGTTGCGCCGCGGCCCGCCAGCTTGTCGAACACATTGTGCAAACGGTGCTGTAGTTCGCTCTGCGGAAGGTTCTAGGAAACCTTCTCGACGGTGTTGTTGGATCCGTTGTTGTTGACCTTCGGCTCGCCGGTCTTGTAGGTGAGCTTGTTCGCGTAACCGGTGACCGTCACTTCGGTCTTGAGCTCGTCGAACGTGACAGTGTTCGAGAAGCCGGAGACGGTGACCTTGTCGCATGGGCCGGTGATGGTCAGCGTGTTGTTGGCGCCGGTGATGTCCAGGCGCTTGCCCTCCTCGCAGGCGGCGGTCGTGGTCTGGCCGAAGTATCCGATGACGGTTTCGTCTCCGACGTCGACCTTGGCGGACGTGGGAGGGCTCGCGCTGGACGAGGTCGAGCTGGACGGGGGAGTCCAGGTGCCGGGTGTCGGATTACTTGAACCCGGTTTGATGACGCCGCAGCCTGCCAGTCCGAGGGCGGCGAGGGCGGCGACGGCGAGGGCCATGTGTTTGCGGGACATAGAGCTCATTGTCCCGGAGTTGTTCCCGGGATTTGGGTGTCCGGATGGGGTCAACCAGGAACGCGGTCGATGAAATTCATCATGCCCAGCTCGCGCCCGCGGTCGATGATGGCCGGATCGCCCGACTTGTAGAGCACCTTCTGGTTGACGCCGTACACGGTGATGTCGTTGACCACGTTGTCGGCGATGATCGTGTTCGACGATCCTTGTACCGAGATCGCGTAGCAGCTGCCGAGGGCGGTGATGACGTTCTGCGATCCGTTCACGAAAATCGTCGAGTCGCTGCAATCGACGGTGGTGACTAGCCCGTACTGAGTGATGTGGGTGTCACCGTTCTTGGCCAGCCGGATGTTGTCGGCCAGGTCCGAATGACCGGTGTACGAGGTCGTCAATGTGGCGATGCCCGCGGTCACAAGGACCGCGATCAGCAGTCGCTGCGCAACGGAAACTAGAACGTGTGTCATTTCAGCGTCCCGGTCACCCGTTGAGAATAAGCCACGGCTCGCCACGACGAGCACGATAGGCAGACAAACGCGAAGGTGGCGGTGGGAGCGATAGGGTCATGGCAGGCCATGTGCACGGAGGCCGGACCAGGTAGTACCGAACTAGAACGACTCACTCCAGAAGGCGGCAACACGTGACGACCGAGCCCGCAGCCGCGCACCGCAGAAACCCTGCGCGGGCAGCTCGGCTCAACCGTGAGACCGTCGTTAACGCCGCACTTTCCTTCTTGGATCGGGCCGGTTGGGACGCGCTGACGATCAACGCGCTGGCCGTCGAGCTCGGCACCAAGGGGCCCTCGCTCTACAACCACGTGGACAGCCTCGATGACCTGCGCCAAGAGGTGCGAGACCGGGTGCTGGCCGAGATTGTCGGCATGTTGCATACCGTGAGCTCCGGCCGCACCGGCGAGGACGCGATCCTGGCCATGGCCGGCGCCTACCGCAGTTATGCACACCACCACCCCGGCCGGTATGCCGCGCTTACCCGGATGCCGTTCCTGAACGATGTGAACCGCTCGGTGATCGACGTACGCGAGCTGGCCAAGCCCGCGATCGATGTCATCGGTATTTATGGGCTCAATGGAGACACCGCCTTCCATGCCGGAGTCGAGCTGTGGGCCGCGATGCACGGCTTTGTCATGCTGGAGATGACCGGATTCATGGCGGGTCTCGAGATGGACCCTGATATGGCGTTTACGGAGATGGTGCACCGCTTTGCGTCGGGTCTCGCCGAGCGTAAGTAGGCAAGTTGCTCGATCCTGAGTGAGTCGCCGATGACCTGCGCTTTGTCGCTGGTAGGCGAGTTTGTCTCACTGTGATCAGCCCTGGTATGGTAGGGCGCTGTGCCTGGCCAATGGCCACCACTGGGTTACTCGGTGAGGGTCGATAGGGCGCCAGGTCAATTCGCATGCCCAGAGGGTGAAGGAGTTTTTCTTCGCGGCCGCGGTGCGTGCGACACGCCCGGCCTCGGGATACCGATACGGGCGGAAACTGCAGGACAACAGGGCCTTTTGAGGGCTCGCGACGCTAGAGCCCCACACGGTAGTTAGAAGTAACTCGAAGGAAGAGAAAGCCGGTACATGCCAACCATCAACCAGCTGGTCCGCAAGGGTCGCCGCGACAAGGTCGCCAAGGTGAAGACTGCGGCCCTGAAGGGCAGCCCGCAGCGCCGTGGTGTCTGCACCCGCGTGTACACCACCACCCCGAAGAAGCCGAACTCGGCGCTGCGGAAGGTGGCTCGTGTGCGGCTGACCAGCGCGGTCGAGGTCACCGCCTACATCCCGGGTGAGGGTCACAACCTGCAGGAGCACTCGATGGTGCTGGTGCGTGGCGGTCGTGTGAAGGACCTCCCCGGTGTGCGCTACAAGATCATCCGCGGGTCCCTGGACACCCAGGGCGTCAAGAGTCGCAAGCAGGCCCGGAGCAAGTACGGCGCCAAGAAGGAGAAGAGCTAATGCCACGTAAGGGACCCGCGCCGGCGCGCCCTCTGGTCAACGACCCGGTCTACAGTTCTCAGCTGGTGACCCAGCTGGTCAACAAGGTGCTGCTCGATGGCAAGAAGTCCATCGCCGAGCGCATCGTGTACGGCGCTCTGGAGCAGGCCCGTGACAAGACCGGCACCGATCCGGTTGTCACCCTGAAGCGCGCCATGGACAACGTCAAGCCCGCCCTCGAGGTGCGTAGCCGCCGCGTCGGTGGCGCCACCTACCAGGTGCCGGTCGAGGTCCGCCCCGATCGCTCCACCACGCTGGCGTTGCGCTGGCTGGTGAGCTTCTCGCGGGCGCGTCGCGAAAAGACCATGATCGAGCGGCTGGCCAACGAGATCCTGGACGCCAGCAATGGTCTGGGCGCTGCGGTGAAGCGCCGCGAGGATGTCCACAAGATGGCCGAGGCCAACCGGGCGTTCGCGCACTACCGCTGGTGATCTGACGGGCCTCACCCAACACGAGGCCCGCCCAGTTCGTCCATCCCATTCGAAGCGAAAGAGCGGAAACTTCTGTGGCACAGGAAGTGCTGACCGACCTGAACAAGGTCCGCAATATCGGCATCATGGCGCATATCGATGCCGGTAAGACCACCACCACCGAGCGCATCCTGTTCTACACCGGCATCAGCTACAAGATCGGTGAGGTCCACGACGGCGCGGCCACCATGGACTGGATGGAGCAGGAGCAAGAGCGCGGCATCACCATTACATCCGCCGCCACCACCTGCTTCTGGAACGACAACCAGATCAACATCATCGACACCCCCGGGCACGTCGACTTCACCGTCGAGGTGGAGCGCAGTCTGCGCGTACTCGATGGCGCCGTCGCGGTGTTTGACGGCAAAGAGGGCGTGGAGCCGCAGTCCGAGCAGGTGTGGCGTCAGGCCGACAAGTACGACGTGCCGCGTATCTGTTTCGTCAATAAGATGGACAAGCTGGGCGCCGACTTCTACTTCACCGTCAAGACCATTGAGGACCGGCTCGGTGCGCGTGCGCTGCCCATCCAGCTGCCGATCGGCTCCGAGGGTGACTTCGAGGGCATCATCGATCTGGTCGAAATGAACGCCAAGGTGTGGCGCGGTGAGACCAAGCTCGGCGAGAAGTACGAGACCGTGGAGATCCCGGCCGAGCTCGCCGACAAGGCCGACGAGTACCGCGCCAAGCTGCTGGAGACCGTCGCCGAAACCGATGAGGTTCTGCTGGAGAAGTACTTTGGCGGCGAAGAGCTCACGATCGACGAGATCAAGGGCGCCATTCGTAAGCTGACGGTGACCTCGCAGCTATATCCGGTGCTGTGTGGCAGCGCGTTCAAGAACAAGGGTGTGCAGCCGATGCTGGACGCCGTCATCGACTACCTGCCGTCGCCGTTGGACGTCGAGTCGGTCACCGGCCACGTCCCCGGTAAGGAGGACGAGCTGGTCACGCGTAAGCCGTCGACAGACGAGCCGTTCAGCGCGCTGGCCTTCAAGGTGGCCACCCACCCGTTCTTCGGCAAGCTCATCTACATCCGGGTGTACTCGGGCAAGCTTGATTCGGGTGCCCAGGTGATCAACTCCACCAAGGGCAAGAAGGAGCGCCTCGGCAAGCTATTCCAGATGCACTCCAACAAGGAAAACCCTGTGGAGACCGCGTCGGCCGGCCATATCTACGCGGCCATCGGCCTCAAGGACACCACCACCGGTGACACCTTGTGCGACCCAAGCAACCAGGTAGTACTGGAGTCCATGACCTTCCCGGATCCGGTGATCCAGGTGGCCATCGAGCCCAAGACCAAGAGCGACCAGGAAAAGCTGGGCACCGCGATCCAGAAGCTTGCCGAAGAGGACCCCACCTTCAAGGTCAAGCAGGATGACGAGACCGGCCAGACCATCATCGGCGGCATGGGCGAGCTGCACCTGGACATCCTGGTGGACCGCATGCGCCGCGAGTTCAAGGTCGAGGCGAATGTCGGCAAGCCGCAGGTGGCCTACCGCGAGACCATCCGCCGCGCGGTAGAGAAGGTCGAGTTCACCCACAAGAAGCAGACCGGCGGCTCGGGCCAGTTCGCCAAGGTTCTGATTACGCTGGAGCCGTTGGTGGACGCCGAGGACGGCGCCACCTACGAGTTCGTCAACAAGGTCACCGGTGGCCGCGTGCCGCGCGAGTACATCCCGTCGGTGGATGCTGGCGCCCAAGACGCCATGCAGTACGGCATCCTGGCCGGGTATCCGCTGGTGAACGTCAAACTGACGCTGCTCGACGGCGCCTACCATGACGTTGACTCCTCGGAAATGGCCTTCAAGATTGCCGGCTCGCAGGCGTTCAAAAAGGCTGCCGGACAAGCACAGCCCGTCATCCTGGAGCCCATCATGGCCGTCGAGGTCATTACCCCCGAGGACTACATGGGGGACGTGATCGGCGACCTGAACTCCCGCCGTGGTCAGATCCAGGCCATGGAGGAGCGCAGCGGTGCCCGTATCGTGAGGGCGCACGTGCCGCTGTCAGAAATGTTCGGTTATGTCGGCGACCTTCGGTCGAAGACTCAGGGCCGGGCCAACTACTCCATGGTGTTCGACTCGTACGCCGAAGTTCCGGCCAACGTGTCGAAGGAGATCATCGCGAAGGCGACTGGGGAGTAGCGAAAGCTATCGACCCATTCGGGCTTGCGCGAGTGAGTCCGCTAGGCAAATGAAAACCCCTTGCCTCTGAGAAAGTCTCAGAGACAACAGAAAGTCCAGGAGGACACAACAGTGGCGAAGGCGAAGTTCGAGCGGACGAAGCCGCACGTCAACATCGGGACCATCGGTCACGTTGACCACGGCAAGACCACTCTCACCGCAGCGATCACCAAGGTGCTGCACGATAAGTACCCGACTCTGAACGAGGCGTCAGCCTTCGACCAGATCGACAACGCTCCCGAAGAGAAGGCTCGTGGTATCACGATCAACATCTCGCACGTGGAGTACCAGACCGAGAAGCGTCACTACGCGCACGTCGACGCCCCCGGCCACGCTGACTACATCAAGAACATGATCACCGGTGCCGCCCAGATGGACGGCGCAATCCTGGTGGTCGCGGCGACCGACGGCCCGATGCCGCAGACGCGCGAGCACGTGCTGCTTGCTCGCCAGGTGGGTGTGCCCTACATCCTCGTCGCGCTGAACAAGTCCGACATGGTGGACGACGAGGAGCTCCTCGAGCTCGTCGAGCTGGAGGTCCGGGAGCTGCTGAGCAGCCAGGACTTCGACGGCGACAACGCTCCGGTGATTCGTGTTTCGGCGCTCAAGGCGCTCGAGGGCGACGCCGAGTGGGGCAAGACCGTTGCCGACCTGATGGACGCGGTTGACGAGTCGGTCCCGGATCCGATTCGTGAGACCGACAAGCCGTTCCTGATGCCCGTTGAGGACGTGTTCACCATCACCGGTCGTGGCACCGTGGTGACCGGTCGCGTCGAGCGTGGCGTGATCAACGTGAACGAGGACGTCGAGATCGTCGGCATCAAGGACACCGTCACCAAGACCACCGTCACCGGTGTCGAGATGTTCCGCAAGCTGCTCGATCAGGGCCAGGCCGGCGACAACGTCGGTCTGCTGGTCCGTGGTGTGAAGCGTGAGGACGTCGAGCGTGGCCAGGTTGTGGTCAAGCCCGGCACCACCACTCCGCACACCGAGTTCGACGGCAGCGTCTACATCCTGTCCAAGGACGAGGGCGGCCGTCACACGCCGTTCTTCAACAACTACCGCCCGCAGTTCTACTTCCGTACCACGGACGTGACCGGTGTGGTGACACTGCCTGAGGGCACCGAGATGGTTATGCCCGGTGACAACACCGACATCTCCGTCAAGCTGATCCAGCCGGTGGCCATGGACGAGGGCCTGCGTTTCGCGATCCGTGAAGGTGGCCGTACCGTCGGCGCCGGTCGCGTTACCAAGATCCACAAGTGATCTAAAGGACGCCAAGGAAACGGCGCTCACCCTTCGGGGTGGGCGCCGTTTTCGTTGTGGGGCAGTGGCTGTTGACCGCGCGTTGGCGCTAACGAGTGAACGAGTGCCCGGAGGTGTTGTTGTCGTGCATCGTGTAGGTCGAGGCCACCTTGGCGCGTTTCTCGATCAACTCGGACAAAAGATTGTTCACCGCACTGGGATTGGGGTTGAGGGCAACCAGCTGTCGGCGCACCAGGCCGATGCCGGGTAGTCGATCCAGGACCGCGGATGCGTTGGCATTGGCCGTCGCCGCCACGCTGAACAGCCGACCCGACATGCGGTGGTTTACCCCTTCGAAGGTTGTGCCCTGGAAGAACTCATCCATCGCCTCCGGTCCCATGAGCATCGAACCCGGGCCGGCGAGAACCTCCGCGAAGACACGTCGGATCGGACCCGTGTGTGCACCCGTCATTCCCGTGGCGAGCGCCTCGATCAGCTCGACGCGCCAACGCGATGCGTCGCCGGAGCGTGCGAGGAGATAGTCGAGATTGCGCATCGCGTCGATACCGGTGCGCGGCAGCAGGTCTTCGGTGACGCCGAACATCAACGCCCACCGCAGCAGGTAGTGCCATACGTCATCGATTTCCCTGAGGGTGCAAGGCCTTCCGAGTCGGTAGTCGACCAGCAGAGCGCCGAGCATCGCCTCGATGAATCCGCACATAGACGCGTTCGAAATGGGGGCACCGTACTGAGCGAAGTTGTCCTCGCCCCAGGCGCTGCGCAATCCGCGGCGAGCCAGTGAGTGCACCAGCCGAACCCGCATGGTCAGCTTGATCTGTTCGGAACCGGGAACCAATCCGTCACGATCGAAGATCATCGAGAAGAACCGATTCGTTTCGGCCAGGCGTTGCGCACTCTGATAGCGGAACCGGCCGGTGGCTCCGGTGGCCGCCGAGACATCCGAGTTCATGACGGTGTCGAAGACTGCGAAGGTTGCCATGACGGCGGTGGTCGCCGTCGTCACCTGCCGTGCCCGTAGCCGGCCCCGTTCCGCCTTGGCGGGATTCCACCATTCCGGCACGCGGTAGGCCTCCGCGAAGAGCGCGCGCAGCGCATCGGGTGGGTTGTCCAGACTGTCAATGCCATGCTCGACGGCCTGTTCGAACAGTGCCCGTGCTTCGCCCGGTCCGAGCTCGTGAAACAGATCCACGACGGCGTCCATCGGTTCGTCGCCCTGCCACATGTGATCGTCGAAGAGGCGGGTCGCCGGTGTCGGGGTCACCTCGTCTTCCACGTCGAACCATGGATCGAACAAATAGTGTCGACAGTGGCGCCAGATCCATCCGAATTCGTTCTTGCCCTCGGGAATTGGGCGCAGCTCCATTCCAGGCCGGAAGTAGTGGTCGAAGGGGTGCGGGTCGCCTGTCGGTGGCTTGTCGACCACGGTGAGCTTGGGCATCGGAAGGCCTCCTCGTGCGATGATGTCGACATCTTTGGCAACATGCATTGTCAATATTAGGGGTCGGGCGGATCCCGCACAAGACACCCTGATGGTCATGGATGATGTACGCCATGAACGTGGTCACACGGTTCCTGAAGATCCTTGCCTTCTCGTTGCTATGTGGGATCGTGGGGCCGATCTTCTGGGTGATGTACTACGTCATCGACGACCCCATGGTGAGCTGGATGCTTTATAGCGGTGTCGGTATCACCATCGCGATCGTGGTCATCGCGTTCGTTTTGACGGTGATATTCACCAGAACCGAGGAGACCCGCAAGCTGTTGGAGGCCAACGGCATTCTTGCGCTGGCCGATGTGGTGGCGGCCAATGAGACCGGGATGAGGGTCAATGATCAACCGGTCATCAAGCTCACGTTGCAGGTGCACGGTGACGGGATCAGCCCGTTCCGAGCCGAGACGCGGACCAGGGTGTCGGTACTGCAGGGTCCCGCGCTCGCCCGGGGGAAGCTCGTCGTGTTGGTTGAGCCGGGTACCGAGAACTTCCAGATCGATTGGCAGCGCAGCGCTTTGCTCAGCGGCCTGATGCCGGCCAAGTTCACCAGTTCGGCATATGGCCGTGAGTATGACCTCACCGGCCAGGCCGGCCCGTTGTTCGAGATCATGAAGATCCTCAAGGCCAATGGTATCGGTGTCGGCGGCGTCGTGGATGTTCGGTCGAATCCAGTTGTCCGTCAACAGATCGACGCGATTCTGCGCAAGACCGAGGGGGCCGGGCAGGCGGCAGAAGCCAAGAGTTCTGTCGCGGATCGGCTCGCCGAGCTGGACCGGTTGAAGGCGACATCGCTGGTGTCCGAACCCGAGTACAACGCCAAACGTGCGGAGATTCTCGGTGACCTTTAGGTTGATTACCCGCTGAACGGTCATTGAACTGGAACACGTTCTAGAACTGCTGCTAGCCTGGTTTTCGATTGCAAAGGAGCAACAGACATGGCAGAGCAGCCCCTGGCTGGAAAAGTGGCCTTCGTAACCGGTGCGGCCCGTGGGCAGGGACGTCAGCATGCCGTGCGACTGGCGCAGGCCGGTGCGGACATCGTGGCGATCGACGCCTGTGCTCCCGTGTCGGAGTACGCGGCGTACGAGGCCGCGACACCCGAAGACCTCAAGGAAACCGTCCGGCTCATCGAGGAGACTGGGCGCAAGATCATCGCCGAGCAGGCTGATATCCGCAATGGCGCCGCCCTGCAGAGCGTGGTCGAGGAGGCTGTCGCGCAGTTCGGGCGTATCGACATCCTTATCGCCAATGCCGGAGTGCTGAGCTGGTCGCGGTTGTGGGAGATGCCCGACCAGCAGTGGGAAGACGTCATCGACACCAACCTCACCGGCACCTGGAAGACCGTGAAAGCCGTTGTCCCGACGATGATCGAGGCCGGTAATGGGGGCTCGATCGTGATCGTGAGCTCGGTGTCGGGGCTCAAGGGCACCCCGGGTAACGGCGCCTATGTTGCCTCGAAATTCGGACTGACCGGTCTCACCAAGTCGTTGACGATCGAACTCGCCGAGTACGGCATCCGCGTCAACTCGATCCATCCGTACGGGGTGACCACGCCGATGATCACCGGCGACTCCATGATGAAGATCCTCGCCGAGCACCCCAACTACCTGCCGAGTATTGCCCCAATGCCGTTGTCGCCCAACAAGATGCTCGAACCCGACGAAATCTCCGATGTGGTGCTATGGCTGGCGAGCGATGCGTCGGGCACCCTGGCCGGTGCGCAGGTGCCGGTGGACAAGGGGCACCTGACGTACTGACGCGAGGGCTAGCCCGGCATCACCACGACGGGGACCGGGCTGTGCCTGACGATTTTGGTTGCGCGAGAACCCAGGAAGGCGCGGGCGACGGTGCTGTGTGGCCGGCTGCCGAGGACCAGCAACTCGCCGTCTAGCCAGTCGGCACTGTCCAATGCGTCATCCCAGCTGTCGCCCGTGACCACCCGCAACTCGACATCGGGTCCCACGATGTCCTTGCGACGCAGCTCCGCCAACGCTTCCTCGGACTGGGTGACCCAGCTTGCGAGGACGGCATCCTCGGCCTCGGGGCCGACCCCGGCGGTCAGCATGGTGCGGCCGCGCACCGCGAAGGTGGCGACCCGTAGCGGTGCATGCAGACGCTGTGTCAGCCGAACAGCCTGGTGCACAACGTCAACCGCCTCCGCCGTGCCGGGGTACCCGCAGGTCACCCGGCTGACGGTGCCCTCCTTCGAGCCCCGGTAGCCGCGTGGACTGATGGCTAGCGGGATGGGGGAGGAGTGCAACAGCCGGTCACCGGTGGAGCCCAGGACCACCTGCCCGAGGCTCCCCTCTGAGGCGGACCCGACGACGAGCACCTCGGCGTCGGACGCCTCCACGGCCTCGAGGAGCCCGCCCGACACCGAGCGGTGTGCCACGTTGTGGAACGTGACATCGATTCCGGCGTTGATCTTTTCAAGATATGCGGCGGCTTCGGACTTTGAGTCGTCCGACAGCTTCTGTGCCCATTGGGCGTACTCGGCGTCGATTTTAGCTTTCGACAATGTGGACCATGGCTTTGGCACGACGGTGGTGACGGTGAGCGAGGTCTCCAGGACACGGGCGGATTCGACGGCCAGGTGTAGCGCACCCTTGCCGCCCTTGCCGGAGAGGTATCCGACGACGACGGTCATACCGGTTCCTTCTCGGCAGAAACGCTTGGCACTGAGGGTGGTTCGTTGAGCGCGCTGTGGTGACGGCCCCACAGTAGATAGAACGCCAGCACCACAGTGACCCAGGATCCGAAGGCAATCCAGGTTACCCAGGGCAGGCTGAACAGAATGTAACCGCAGGCAATGACAGAGAGGACCGGTGTGACCGGGTAGCCCGGAACCCGAAAGGCGCGCGGTAGCTCGGGTTCTCGGACCCGCAGAATGATGACGCCGATCGATACGACGATGAACGCGGTGAGTGTGCCGATCGACACCATGTTTGCGAGGCTGTTCAGCGGTACGAAGGCGGCCATCAGGCCCACGACGACGGCGACGATGATCGTGTTGTTCACCGGCGTCAGCGTGCGGGGGTTGACCTGTGCGAAGACCGAGGGCAGCAGGCCGTCGCGGCCGATGGCGAACAGAATGCGGGTCTGTCCGTACATCGAGACCAGAGTGATCGAGAAGATCGAAATGACCGCGCCCGCCGCGAGGAATGTACTGGCAGAAGTACTTCCGGTGACTTTATCCAGAATCAGGGCCAGGCCGGCGGACTGCCCTTCGAACTCTCTCCACGGCTGCGCGCCCAATGCCGCAAGGGCAACCACCAGATAGAAAACGGTGACAATAAGGAGCGCGGCGATGAGCGCACGCGGCATGGTCCGTTGCGGGTCCTTCACTTCCTCGCCCGCGGTGGACACGGTGTCCAACCCGACATAGGTGAAGAAGATCGTGCCGGCCGCAGCGCCGATACCGCTGACGCCGAACGGTGCGAAGTCGGTGAAGTTGCCCGCTTGAAAGGCGGTGAACGCGATGATCGCGAACACCGTCAGGACGGCGAGTTTGAGTAGCACCATGACGGTGTTCACCAGTGCGGACTCACTTGTCCCGCGGATGAGCAGGATTGCGCACATGACGATCAGGACCACCGCAGGCAGGTTGAGCCAGGCATGCGGTAGCGCGGGGTCCACGTTGTCCCATGGTGCGGCGCTGATCGCGTGCGGCAGATGCGATCCGAAGACGTTGACCAGAAGCTTGTCGAGATACTGGCTCCAGCCCACCGCCACCGCGGCCGCTGACACGCCGTACTCCAGCAGCAGGCAGGCGGCCACGACCATCGCCGCCAGTTCGCCCAAGGTGGTGTACGCGTAGGAGAACGAGGAGCCCGATACCGGTACCGCGGAGGCCAATTCGGCATAACAGAGCGCGGCCAGTCCCGCGGCGAGACCCGCGACCATGAACGAGACCATCACCCCGGGGCCCGCCTTGGGCACGGATTCGGCCAAGATGAAGAAGATGCCGGTGCCCACCGTGGCGCCGACGCCGATCATGGTGAGCTGGAAAGTTCCCATCGACTGCCTCAGATGCCCGCCGGCGCCGTGGGCAGTGGGCGCCCCCGACGTAGGACGGCGGCGCAGCAGCTGCTGGGCAAGGCTGGGTGACGAGGGTGCCATAGTGCCTCCTGGGGCCGGGCGAAACCTACCGGGCGTTGGCCAGCGCTTCAGCGAACTGGTCTATCGCCCAATCGATTTCGTCCTCGGTGATGACGAGGGGTGGTGCAAACCGGAGAGTCGCGCCATGCGTGTCCTTCACTAAGACGCCACACTCTGCCATGCGCAGACTGATTTGTCTTCCGGTTGCCAGATTCGGATCGATGTCTACCCCGGCCCACAATCCCAGCGAACGCACCTCGGTGACACCGTGCCCGATCAGGGCATCGAGACGGGCACGTAGGTGCCTTCCCAGCGCGGCCGATCGCCGCTGGAATTCACCGCGCTCGACGATTGCCACGACGGTCGAACCGATGGCCGCTGCCAACGGATTTCCGCCAAAGGTGGAGCCGTGTTCACCGGGGTGCAACACCCCGAGCACGTCGGTATCGGCCACCACGGCCGAGACGGGTACCACACCGCCGCCGAGCGCCTTGCCTAGCAGGTACACGTCCGGGACCACGTTCCAGTGGTCGCAGGCAAATGTCCGGCCGGTGCGGGCGAGCCCGGACTGGATCTCGTCGGCGATGAACAGAACATTGCTCTCGGTGCACAGTGCGCGGACGGCCGGCAGGTAATCGCGGGGTGGAATGACGATGCCGGCCTCGCCTTGTATGGGCTCCAGGAGCACGGCGACGGTGTCGTCGTCGATAGCCCGGGCCAGCGCATCGATGTCTCCAAACGGGACGCCGCGGAACCCGGGCGTGAACGGACCGAACCCGCCACGTGCCGTCTCGTCCGAGGAGAAGCTCACAATGCTGATGGTGCGGCCATGGAAGTTGTTGTGTGCCACCACGATGTTGGCCTGGCCCGCGGGCACTCCCTTGACGTCGGTGCCCCATTTGCGGGCGACCTTGATCCCGCTCTCGACGGCCTCGGCGCCGGTGTTCATCGGCAGCACCATGCCCTTGCCGCAGAGCCGGGCGAGGTCGCGGCAGAACGTGCCGAGACGATCCGAATGGAATGCCCGGCTCACCAGGGTGACTCTGTCGAGCTGTGCGTGCGCGGTCGCGAGGATCTCGGGGTTCCCGTGTCCGAAGTTCACCGCCGAATAGGCGGCCAGACAATCCAGGTACCGCTTGCCTTCCACGTCTTCGATCCATGCGCCCGCGGCACGTTCGGCGACGACCGGTAGCGGCGCATAGTTGTGGGCGCCGTACTGGTCGGTCAGTCCGATGAGTTCGGAGCTTCTGTACGAATCAGATGACATGCTGGGAGCCTGTTCCGTGACGGTCACGAGTGCAGCTCCAGTGTGCAGCATTTCACCGATCCGCCGCCCTTGAGTAGTTCGGAAAGGTCGATCCCGACCGGTTCGAATCCGGCGGCGCGGAGCTGCTCGGCGAATCCGGTCGCCGCGGCGGGCAGCATGACGTGGCGACCGTCGGATACCGCATTCATACCGAGCACATAGGCATCGGCGGAACTGGCGATGATGGCGTTGGGGTACATGAACCGCAACCTGGCCTGGGAAGCCTCACTGAATGCCGATGGGTAGTACGCGATGGTCTGCGGATCCAGTACGGCCAGTGCGGTATCCAGGTGATAGAAGCGCGGATCGACGAGCTCCAGCGTCACGACGGGAATGTCGAGCATCCGTGCGACTTCGACGTGCGCCCTGACATCGGTGCGAAAACCCGTACCCGCCAACATGATGTCGCCTACCAGTAGGAAGTCGCCCTGGCCCTCGTTGGTGTAACGCGAGTACATGGGACGTAGTCCGTTCCTGCGCATCCACTCGGCGTGCGCGGTGGACTCTCCGGCGCGTTCGGCGTGCGTGAATCGGGCCACGACAGCGTTGCCCCGCAACACGATTCCGCCATTGGCTGCGTAAACCATGTCCGGCAGGCCGGCGACTGGGGACAGGATGTCTACGGTGTGACCAAGACTTTCATAGGTGGCGCGCAGCACATCCCATTGGGCGGTGGCGAGCACCGGGTCGACGGGATTGGACACGTCCATCCAGGGGTTGATTGCGTACTCGACGGTGTAGTACGTCGGCGGCACCATCACGTAGTGACGTGTCGTCGGTGTTCTGTCTGGTTGGTGTGTCGGCGATTCGGCCGGGTGTCCACCCTCGTGCACAACGGTCATGTGCTGAGCGTATGAGAGTCGATTCCTGCAATCAATCTCCATTCGTTGTTTTAAATAGCATGGTTTATTGCGTCTGGATGTTGGATTTGGCATTCTATTGCAGAAAAGAATTGAATCGCCGGAGAAGGGGCGTGAATGGCCGAGCTGGATGCCACCGATGAGCGCATCGTGACGTTGTTGATGCGTAATGCCCGAGCGACATTCGCCGAGATAGGCGCGGAGGTGAACCTTTCGGCCCCAGCGGTCAAGCGCCGTGTCGACCGGTTGGTCGCCACGGGGGTGATCAAGGGCTTCACCACCGTGGTGGATCGCGCTGCCGTCGGTTGGAACACCGAGGCGTACGTTCAGGTCTACTGTCAGGGCACCATTACCCCGGAAAGCTTGCGGCGCGCCTGGATTGACATACCCGAGGTGGTGAGCGCCGCGACGGTGACCGGAACCTCCGATGCGATGCTGCGGGTGTTGGCACGCGATATCCAGCACCTCGAGCGGGCGCTGGAACGCATCCGTTCCAGCGGGGATATCGATCGCACCGAGAGCATCGTGGTGCTCTCCAACTTGGTGGACCGCGCGCAGGTCCAGGGGTAGGAGGCTGGGGTAGGAGGTTGGACGACTCGTGTGTCCAGTCGTGTATGAAGAGACCGTGAATGAAGCGACCGGGAGCGACGCGGAGCGAGGCGTACTGATCATTGGCGGTGGGCTGGGTGCGGCGCGAACCGCCGAACAGCTGCGTCGCGCGGAGTACGCCGGGCCGATCACCATAGTGAGTAGCGAGTCCCACCTGCCCTATGACCGTCCGCCGCTGTCCAAGGACGTCTTGCGTGACGCGGACAAGACCATCGATGCGGTGGTTCTCAAGCCCCGAGAGTTCTACGACGAAAAGCAGATTGAGCTACGACTCGGCGGAAAGGTCGTCTCGCTGGATCCGGTCGCCCGGACGGTGACCCTCGATGACGGAAGCGCGTTGGAGTACGGAGAGGTGATCATCGCGACCGGCCTCGTTCCCCGTCGCATTCCCGCCTTCCCCGACCTGGACGGTATCCACGTACTGCGCACCGCCGACGACAGCTTCGCGCTGCGCGACGATGCCGCGAACGCACGGCAGGCGGTCGTTGTCGGAGCGGGATTCATCGGATGTGAGGTTGCATCTACATTGCGGGCCAACGGAGTTGACGTGGTTCTCGTCGAACCGCAACCTGCCCCGCTATTGGCTGCGATTGGTCAGCAGCTTGGCGACCTGGTCGCGAGGCTGCACCGCAATGAAGGTGTCGACGTTCGTGTGGGCGTCGGCGTGGATGCCGTGGCGGGGGAGGGGCACGTCCAGTCCGTCACGCTGTCGGACGGGACACTGCTGGATGCGGATCTCGTGGTGCTGGGTATCGGGAGCCGACCCGCGACCGATTGGCTGGAAGGGTCGGGCGTCGCGGTGGACAACGGTGTGGTGTGCGATGCCGTAGGTCGCACCAGTGCCTCGCATGTCTGGGCGCTGGGCGATGTCGCCGCATGGGCGGATGCCGATGGGCGTCCTAGCCGTGTGGAGCACTGGAGCAATGTCGCCGAACAGGTCCGGGCTCTCGTGCCGGCGCTACTCGGTCAAGATCCCGCCGCGAATGCGGCTGCCGTGCCGTACTTTTGGAGTGACCAGTACGACGTGAAGATTCAGTCGCTCGGCCATCTCGGGGACTCGGACATCGTGCACATCATCTCCGACGATGGCCGCAAGTTCCTGGCCTATCTGGAGCGCGACGGCGTTCTCACCGGGGTCGTGGGCTGTGGGATGGCCGGTCCGGTGATGAAGATGCGGGCCAAGATCGCGGCGGGAACACCGATCGCCGAGGTGCTCTAGTTCTTCGTCGGGTTAACCCAGGGCCCGCAGGCCCGCCTCCGCGGCATCGAAACCCTTGCCGAGTAGTGCGGTAAGCGCCGACGATTCGTCAGCGAGCCATTGTTCGTAGGCGGCGAGTGCCACACCCAGCAGTGTCCAGGCAACCGTCTGAGGCAAGAGTGTGTGGGGATCAATGCCGCCGCGCCGGGCCACGAACTGTGCGATGACATCGCGCCAGCCGGTATACATCAGCATCGAATATGCCTGCAATGCCGGGATTTCCAGAATCAGTCGCATTCGCATGCGGTGCCGCGGGGTTTCGTCGGCAGGAAAGTTGTTGAAGGTCAACAGCGCCCGGCGCAGGGCGGTGCTGGTGTCCAAGGTGTCCGGAGTCGCTTCCAGGAGCGCGCGCATCACCGCGAGGTGAGCGTCGAAGTCTCCCCACACAATCGCATTCTTGGAGCTGTAGTAACGAAATACCGTGCGCCGGGCGATGCCGGCCGCCGCGGCGATGTCGTCGACGCTCACCTCGTCGAAGCCGCGCTCTGCGAACAACGCCATGGCGACCGTGGTGATCTCCTCCCGGGTCGTGGAAGGGCGTCGGCCTACGCGCGGCGCCTGTGCGTTCATTTCGCCAATTCCGCCATATTCCTGACACCCTCTTCCCTTTCTGCACTCGATGCCATTATTATCGTGACTGCTTCGGTGCTCTTCGCGCAAGCGGCTCATCGGAAGCCCCAGTCGAAACTCACAAGGGAGTGAACAGATGGCCGAGCCCACCACTGTCGCCGGACAGACCACCGACCCCGATGCTCTTCGCGCAAGCGGCTCATCAACCACCGAGCTGGTGCAAGAATCGCTGGTCGAAGAGGTGTCGATCGACGGGATGTGCGGCGTCTACTGAGACGCCCCACCTCAATGAGCGCCATGATTGACGAGGCGCCCACCGGTTTCGACTGGACCCGACCCTGGCAGTTACACCCGCAGGTGTCGCTGCGTCCGGAACCGTTCGGCGCGCTGCTCTACCACTTCGGCACCCGCAAGCTGTCCTTCCTGAAGAATCGCACTCTGCTGCAGATCGTGCAGTCGCTCACCGACCACAGCAGCGCTGAGAACGCTTGGCGAGCAGCCGGTGTGGACGACGACCAGGCCGCCACGTATCGACGGGCCCTGACCGTGCTGGCGGATTCGACGATGATCGTGACCCGAGAGGACTCCCCATGACCGTTGCTCTTCGCGTAAGCGGCTCATCCGCGACCGCTCCGGCACTGCCCCGTCTGAATGTCGCTGACGTTGCGGCTCCGAAACTTGTGGACCAGTTCGAAAAGGGACTGGATGCGCCCATCTGTCTCACCTGGGAGCTGACCTACGCCTGCAACCTGTCCTGTGTGCACTGCCTGTCATCGTCGGGCAAGCGCGACCCGCGCGAGCTATCCACGCAGCAGTGCAAGGACATCATCGACGAGCTGGAACGCATGCAAGTGTTCTACGTGAACATCGGTGGAGGTGAGCCCACTGTGCGATCGGACTTTTGGGAGCTCGTCGATTACGCGACCGAGCACCACGTGGGGGTCAAGTTCTCGACCAACGGCGTGCGGATTACCGAGGAAGTCGCCGCGCGTCTTGCCGCGAGCGACTATGTGGACGTGCAGATCTCGCTGGATGGCGCGACCGCGGAGGTCAATGACGCGGTACGTGGTGTGGGATCGTTCGCCATGGCCGTTCGGGCGCTGGAGAACCTGGCTGCGGCCGGATTCAAGGACGCCAAGATTTCGGTGGTGGTCACGCGACATAACGTGGACCAACTCGACGAGTTCGCCGCGCTTGCCGCGAGATATGGTGCCACGCTCCGAATCACGCGCCTCCGCCCCTCCGGCCGTGGGGCCGATGTGTGGGACGAGCTACATCCGACCGCGGCGCAGCAGCGCCAGCTGTACGACTGGCTGGTGCTCAACGGGGATCGGGTACTCACGGGCGATTCTTTCTTCCACCTGTCGGCATACGGAGACGGCTCGGGTGGCCTGCCGGGCCTGAACATGTGCGGCGCTGGTCGGGTGGTGTGCCTGATCGATCCGGTGGGTGACGTGTACGCCTGCCCCTTCGCCATCCACGACCGCTTCCTTGCTGGAAATGTGTTGTCCGACAGTGGATTCGACGCGGTGTGGAAGCACTCGCGGCTGTTCAACGAGCTGCGCGAGCCGCAGTCGGCGGGCGCGTGCGGCAGCTGCGGGCATTACGACAGCTGCCGAGGCGGCTGCATGGCGGCCAAGTTCTTCACCGGACTCCCGATGGACGGGCCCGATCCGGAATGCGTTCAAGGCTATGGCGAGGCCGCGCTGGCCGCTGATCGCGTGGTGCCCAAACCCAGTGGCGACCATTCGCATTCGAAGAAGAAGGGTAGGCCGGCCGCCGGCCCTGTTGCACTGACTTTGACGCAGAGGCCACCCTCGCGCGCGTGCGATGAGAACCCCCTTTCCAACTTACGAGCAGGACGGTAGATGGCCCGCAACACCTGGTTCGAGACGGTCGCGATTGCCCAGCAACGGGCCAAGAAACGACTGCCGAAGTCCGTCTACAGCTCGCTGATCTCGGCCAGCGAGAAGGGGCTGACCGTCAGCGACAATGTGGAGGCGTTCGGTGAGCTCGGATTCGAGCCCCATGTCGTCGGCATCCAGCCGGACCGTGAACTTTCGACAACTGTTCTTGGTCAAGAGATCTCACTGCCTGTGATGATCTCGCCCACCGGGGTGCAGGCAGTCGACCCCGACGGTGAGGTCGCTGTGGCGCGTGCCGCCGCCGCGCGCGGAACCGCAATGGGACTGTCCTCGTTCGCGAGCAAGCCCATCGAGGACGTGGTGGCCGCCAACCCGAAGACGCATTTCCAGATCTATTGGCTCGGTGGTCGTGACGAGGTGGCTCAGCGCATTCAGCGCGCGAAAGACGCTGGTGCCGTTGGTCTTATAGCTACACTCGACTGGAGTTTCTCGCATGGAAGGGATTGGGGCAGCCCATCCATCCCTGAGAAGATGAACCTGCGGTCGATGATCCGACTGGCGCCGGAAGTTGTCACCAAGCCCGGCTGGCTGTGGTCGTTCGGGAAGAAGATGAACATCCCGGACCTGCGGGTGCCCAACCAGGCGGCCCGCGGGGAAGCCGGCCCGCCCTTCTTCGACGCCTATGGGCAGTGGATGGGAACTCCGGCGCCGACGTGGGACGACGTCCGATGGATGCGTGAGCAATGGGACGGTCCGTTCATGCTCAAGGGCGTCATGCGCGTCGACGATGCGAAACGTGCTGTGGATTGCGGTGTTTCGGCAATCTCGGTGTCCAACCACGGCGGCAACAACCTCGATGGCACCCCGGCGGCGATCCGCGCGCTGCCGGGCATCGCCGCGGCCGTCGGAAACGATCTCGAGGTGCTGCTGGATGGTGGCATTCGCCGGGGCAGCGACGTCGTCAAGGCATTGGCCCTCGGTGCCCGCGCGGTGATGATCGGACGGGCATACCTGTGGGGTCTGGCGGCGGGCGGTCAGGCCGGAGTCGAGAACGTTCTCGACATCATGCGTGGCGGGATCGACTCGGCGCTGATGGGCCTCGCTAAGAAGTCTGTACACGAACTGTCCCCAGAGGACCTCCTGATCCCCCAGGGATTTGCCCGGGGCCTCGGAAGGCACTAGTTAAGCGCACCGCGAACTGAACACACTGTTTCCTGCAGTGAGACAGTGGCGATGTGGCGCCAGGGACTGACGTGACAATCGGGGCGAAGTGGCCGCCAGCGCATAAGCCGACGGCCAGCAAGGATGTAAAGACCTCGCTCGGGTGCGCCAACTTTGGATGCATTTGAGGTGAATTCGGCCTACCATCGGCGGGTGGCTGTCCCGACTGTCTTGAGCACCGCCACCTCTCGGGAGCTCGCAGACGAGGCCATCACCCTGTTTACTCCGCTCGGCTCAACCGAACAGCATGGGCCGCACCTGCCGTTGGATACCGACACACAGATTGCTGGTGCCGTGGCAACCGGTGCGGCCCGGGAGCTGAGGGCCGATGCCGGAGACACCCGAACAGTTCTCGCTCCGGCCATAACGTACGGAGCCAGTGGGGAACACCAATCCTTCGCTGGAACAATCTCGATCGGTACCGCGGCGCTGACCCACGTTCTCGTCGAGTACGGGAGGTCGGCCACTCAGTGGTGTCGGCGCATCGTGTTCGTGAACGGTCATGGCGGCAATATTGAGGCGACGGTGTCGGCGGTGCGGTTGCTGCGTTCAGAAGGTCGCGATATCGCATGGTGGGCGTGTGCCGTCGAGGGCGGCGACGCTCACGCCGGACACGTGGAAACGTCTCTGCTGCTGCATATTTCACCAGAATCGGTGCGACGCGAGAAAGTGTGTGCCGGAAATTCCGCACCGCTACGTGAGTTGATGACACCGATGCGGGCAGGCGGAGTGGCGGCGGTGAGTGCGATCGGCGTACTCGGCGATCCGACGACCGCCAACAGTCAGGACGGCGCGCGGATGCTCACCACGATGACCCGAGGATGCGCCGACGCGGTGCGTCGCTGGGCGCCCGATGCCGACGGGCGGCTGGTATGACCACAAGCGACGGAGACACGCGGGGCGTGCAGGGTGTGTTCGTGCCGGACGGCAGACTGCCAGACGGATTCGCGGTTCAGGTGGACCGGCGGGTTCGCGTTCTCGATGAGGGCTCGGCGCTGCTAGGTGGCTCCCCGACTCGGCTGCTGCGGTTGGCCCCTGCCGCGCGAACTCTGCTTTCCGGTGGACGGCTTGAGGTGCGAGATGCGACCAGCGCCCAGCTCGCACGGACACTGCTGGACGCGACAGTCGCCCATCCCCGCCCCACGGGTGGGCCCGGTTACCGTGATGTGACCGTCGTTATTCCATGCCTTAACAATGGATTTGGGTTGCGCAGGCTGCTGCGCGCATTGCGCGGAATGTCCGTCATCGTCATCGACGACGGCTCCACTATCCCGATCATGGAGAGTGATCTCGAGGGGATGCACTGTGACGTGCGCGTGGTGCGCCATGCCGACAGCCAGGGACCGGCGGCCGCGCGCAACACCGGGCTGAAGCTGGTGACCACGGACTTCGTCGCGTTTCTCGATTCCGATGTGGTGCCCAGGCGCGGCTGGCTGGAGGGACTGCTGGGTCATTTCAGCGATCCGGCGGTGGCCCTGGTTGCCCCACGCATCGTGGGATTGGTGCTGAGCGACAACGCTATTGCTCGATATGAAGCAGTCAGATCCTCGCTGGATCTTGGACTGCGTGAGGCCCCGGTCGTGCCATACGGTCCGGTGTCCTACGTGCCCAGTGCGGCCATCGTGGTCCGTCGGTCGGCGATCGATGGGATCGGTGGATTCGACGAGTCGCTGCGATGTGGCGAGGATGTGGACCTCTGCTGGCGGCTGATCGAGGCAGGTTCTCGGCTTAGGTACGAACCGGTATCCCATGTGGCGCATGACCACAGGCTTACCCTTCGGGAATGGTTCGCGCGCAAAGCATTCTACGGAAGAAGTGCCGCACCGCTGTCGACGCGTCACCCTGACAAGGTGGCGCCGATGGTCATCTCACGGTGGACACTGCTGGTGTGGATTCTTGCGGCGGTGGGTTCTGGAATGGGATATCTGGCCGCGGCGGGAATGGCGGTACTGGCGGCCGGACGCGTGGCGCGCACGCTCAGAGGAGTGGACACCCCGCCACGTGATGTCGCTCGGGTCGCTGCCCAGGGGGTGGGTGGCGCCGCGTTGCAGATCGCGTCCGCGCTGTGCCGTCATTACTGGCCGTTGGCGTTGGTAGCGGCAGCGCTGTCACGGCGCAGCCGGCAGGTGCTCGTCGTGGCAGCCATTGTCGACGGCGTAGTCGATTGGATGAAGCGCAACGACAACTCGGCCTCACCCGATGACCGGATCGGTCTGATCGAGTACGTACTGCTGAAGCGCCTCGACGACATCGCCTACGGGATTGGTTTGTGGACCGGGATCGTGCAGGAGCGCAATCTCGGCGCGCTCCGACCGGAACTACGGCCCTGAGCAGGCCGATCCACGCGGATGCGCTCATTGTGGGCGCGGGGAGCGCGGGTTCCATTCTGGCAGGGTGTCTTTCCGAGGATCCGTCGTTTCGGGTAGTGCTTGTCGAGGCGGGCCCGCCGTCCTCCGCGGACGAGGCCGGTATACGTGACGGGTACCGGCTGCCGATCGGACCGGGTAGCGAGGTCGCCACCTATTACTGGGCGACGCTGACATCCACAGGCGACCAGGCCGAGTTGGTGCGGGGATCCGTGGTCGGTGGCTCCGGTGCGATCAACGGTGGCTACTTCGTCCGGGGTCGGCCCGCAGACTTCGATGGATGGTCGGTGCCGGGATGGTCCTGGGCAGATGTGCGTGAACACTTCCGTGCGATGGAGACCGACCGCGACTTCCGTGACGATCCGCTGCATGGGTCGTCGGGACCCATTCCGATCGGGCGCAAGCACGAACAGAGCAGCGCCGGAAGAGAATTGATGGGCTTCGCCGCCAAGCTCGGGTATCCGGTGGTGGCGGACCTCAACGGCGCCGCAGGCGTCGGGGTGGGACTGGTGCCGCTCAACATCGACAGCGGGGTGCGCGTCGGGCCCGCGCGCGCATATCTGGAGGGGGCGGGCTGGCGTCCCAACCTCGCGGTGTATTCCGGTACTCGTGTCCTTCGGGTGTTGTGTAACGGCGGGCGCGCTACCAGGGTACAGGTGGCGGTTGCGAACTCGGTGCGGACACTGACCGCCGATCGAATCATTTTGAGTGCGGGGGCGATTGAGAGCGCCAAGCTGCTGTTGCTTTCCGGGCTCGGGCCGGCGGATGACCTACGCGCGGTGGGGGTTGAGCCCGTTGTCGACCTGCCGGGTGTCGGTACCCGTGTGATGGACCACGCGGAATGGGTACTGGACACCGGGGATGAGGGGCAGCCGGGCTATCCCGTCCTGGACACCGTGCTGCACACCGACCGTCAGACGGATATCGAGATACGGCCTTATACAACCGGATTCGCCGCGATGGCAGGGGTGAAGGTGAAAGGGCCGGACGCTCGGCAGATCGGCGTCGCATTGATGACGCCGCAGTGCCGCGGTCGCGTTGAGCTGCGCTCGGCTGACCCTGCGGCACCGGTGTACATCGACTTGCGTTATGACAGTGAGGCCGCCGATATGGATCGGTTGCGTGACGGCGTGCGCCTGGTGTCCGATCTGTATGGACGGCGGTTCGGTGGTCCGCGGTGGTCCACCTCGCAGCATCTGTGCGGAACCGCTCCGATGGGTAATGACGGTGACACGCATGCGGTCGTCGACAAATACTGCCGTGTCAGGGGAATCGACGGGCTCTTCGTCATCGACGGCTCGATCATGCCGACCATTCCGAGCCGTGGGCCAGCCGCCACCATCGCGATGATTGGCCATCGAACTGCCCAGTTTGTTGCGTGGTCGTAACGTCCGCACGAATCTTGCCGTCTACCGCACGCGTGCGGGCCATCGCACGCACAATTGGACGATGTCCAGCACCGATAGAGGCGCGAATGCCAGTGAAGCCGTCGACGCACCGCACGAGCACGCGGGTGTCCAATCACACCTCGAAGGTGCCGACTATCTCGCCCGGCGCACGCTGAAATCGGGTACCGCCGGCTGGGTGCTACTGGCCGGGCTCGGGGTGAGTTATGTGATTTCCGGCGACTACGCGGGCTGGAACACCGGGCTGAGCAAGGGCGGATTCGGGGGGATGGCCATCGCGGCGGTCATCATCGCGGCGATGTACCTCGCCATGGTGCTCAGCATGGCGGAGATGTCGTCCGCGCTGCCGACCGCGGGCGGCGGGTATACTTTCGCGCGGCGCGCGCTGGGGCCTTGGGGTGGATTCGCCACGGGGACGGCGATTCTCATTGAGTACGTCATTGCACCGGCCGCGATCGCGACATTCATCGGCAGCTACGTCGAGTCGCTGCACTTGTTCGGGCTCAAGGACGGCTGGTGGATCTATCTCGCCGCGTACGCGATCTTCATCGGCATCCACCTCAGCGGTGCGGGTGAGGCCCTCAAGACCATGTTCGTCATCACCGGTATCGCGTTGGTCGGCCTCATCACCTTCGCCGTGGGGGCGGTCGGCAAGTTCGATATACACAACTTGACCAATATCCCGGTCGCTGAAACAGCCACGGGTGCTTCGGCATTCTTACCCTATGGATACCTGGGTATCTGGGCGGCGGTGCCGTTCGCCATCTGGTTGTTCCTGGCCATCGAGGGTGTCCCGCTGGCCGCCGAAGAAGCCCGCGACCCGGCCAGAAACATTCCACGCGGCATCGTGATGGCCATGCTGGTGCTCGTGATCACCGGAACAACCGTGCTGTTCTTGGTGCCCGGGGTCGGGGGAGCTGAGGCGATGGGCCAGTCGGGCAATCCTCTAGTCGAGGCACTGGGTACGACCACGGTCGCGAAGGCCGTCAACTACATCGGGTTGGCCGGGCTCATCGCCAGCTTCTTCTCCATCGTCTACGCCTACAGCCGACAGACCTTCGCGCTGTCGCGGGCCGGTTACCTGCCGACCGGGCTATCCGTCACCAACAGTCGAAAGGCCCCGCTCCTAGCGCTCATCGTCCCCGGATTTATCGGATTCCTGTTGTCGCTCACCGGAAAAGGCGCGATGTTGCTGAACATGGCGGTGTTCGGTGCGGCACTGAGTTACGTGCTGATGATGGTGAGCCATATCGTGCTGCGTGTCCGCGAGCCCGAGATGGAGCGCCCGTACCGCACCCCGGGCGGCATCGTCACCAGCGGGTTCGCCCTGGTGATCGCCTGTGCGGCCGTGGTGGCGACATTCATCGTTGATACCACCGCGGCGTTCGCCACGTTCGGTGTGTTCCTGCTGTTTATGGCGTACTTTGGGTTATACAGCCGTCATCATTTGGTAGCGAACTCCCCGGACGAGGAGTTCGCGGCGCTTGCAGAAGCCGAAAAAGAAGTGAAATAGGCATATTATGAGCACCTTTCGCCACATCGCCGGGCCGGTCACCTACCAGTTCGGATCGCTCGCCGAAGTTCTCGCGAAGGCCTCGCCGCCTCGATCCGGTGATGAACTCGCAGGATGCGCGGCGCAATCGGATGCCGAGCGGGCCGCCGCGCGCTGGGTACTCGCCGAGGTGCCCTTGGCGACGTTCTTATCCGAAGAGATCGTGCCGTACGACACCGACGAGGTCACCCGGCTCATCATCGACAGTCATGACGCCGAGGCATTCGCGGTCATCTCACATCTCACCGTCGGCGATTTTCGTGATTGGCTACTGGAGACCATCACCAAACCCCATGGGGCGCAGTCCCTCAAGGATTTGTCTCCCGGGCTGACTCCCGAGATGGTGGCGGCGGTCAGCAAGCTGATGCGTAATCAGGACCTCATCGCGGTTGGCGCCGCGGTGCGTAATCCCAGCGCCTTCCGCACCACCATCGGCCTGCCGGGAACGCTGGCGACCCGGCTGCAGCCCAACCATCCCACCGACGACGCGCGCGGGATCGCCGCCGCCACGCTGGACGGCCTGCTGCTGGGGTGCGGCGACGCTGTCATCGGCATTAACCCTGCGACCGATTCCCCGCATGCCGCGGCCGACCTGCTGCGTCTCATCGATGACATCCGATTGCGATTTGATATCCCGACGCAGTCATGTGTGCTCGCGCACGTCACCACCACCATGGAGCTCATCGAACGAAATCTGCCGGTGGACTTGGTATTCCAATCGATTGCCGGGACCGAAGGCGCCAACGAAAGCTTCGGGGTCAACCTCTCGCTGCTGCGCGAGGCGAACGAGGCCGGACGTTCGTTGGCCCGCGGCACCGTGGGTAACAACGTCATGTATCTGGAAACCGGTCAGGGGTCCGCGTTGTCGGCAGGAGCGCATATCGGCGTGGGAGGCGTTCCGGTAGACCAGCAGACGCTGGAGGCTCGCGCCTACGCGGTCGCGCGCGAGGTGGAACCACTCCTGGTCAATACCGTTGTGGGATTCATTGGGCCGGAATATCTTTACGACGGAAAGCAGATCATCCGGGCGGGACTGGAAGACCACTTCTGCGGCAAGCTGCTGGGACTTCCGATGGGGGTCGACGTCTGCTACACCAATCACGCCGAGGCCGACTCCGATGACATGGATGTCCTGCTGACCGTGCTCACGGCTGCCGGTGTCGCCTTCGTCATCGCGGTGCCCGGGGCCGATGACGTCATGCTCGGGTATCAGAGCCTGTCCTTCCACGATGCGCTGTTCGCGCGCCGCACCTTCGGCCTGCGCCCGGCCCCGGAGTTCAATGACTGGCTCGACCGCATGGGCATGCTGGAACGCGATGGCGGGCTGCGTGAAATCCCGGTCAACGACTCGCCATTGCGGGCGCTGTTATGAGCGATGTCGCCAACGATGGTGCGGCACGGGATATTTGGGAGACGCTGCGTCGATCTACCCAGTCGCGAATCGGATTGGGGCGAAGTGGTGATGCGCTGCCCACGACCAGAGTTCTGGAGTTCGGGACCGCGCACGCCGCGGCCCGCGACGCCGTACACACGCCACTGGACGCCCGCGCTTTGGCCGGCCGGATCGACGGACTCGGATTGGGCACGCCGCTGCTGGTGACCAGCCGGGCGGGCGATCGATCCGAATACCTGCGCCGCCCGGACCTGGGGCGCGCACCCGCCGATGGCGCGCTCGACGTGCTCCCCGAGTCCGGTGCCGATATCGGAATTGTGCTGGCCGACGGGTTGTCGCCACGAGCCCTCGACGATCACGGGGTACAGCTGTTGCAGGCGCTGCACCAGCGGCTCCGGGGGTACTCGATTGCGCCGCTCGTCGTCGCGACTCAGGCGAGGGTGGCTTTAGGCGACCATATTGGCGCCGCACTTGGCGTCGACACCCTGCTGGTGCTCATCGGGGAACGCCCGGGTCTTTCGGTCGCCGACAGCGTCGGGATCTACCTCACGCACAATCCCATGGTCGGATGCACTGATGCGCAACGCAATTGCGTTTCCAATATCCATCCTCCCGAGGGCTTGAGTTATGACCAAGCGGCCCAGGTCGTGGCCGCGCTGGTGGCGGGGGCGCGTCAGATCGGCCGCTCCGGCGTCGACCTCAAGGACATGACCGGCGCGGGCCACCAGATCGAGGGGGCGGGGCCCGCCCTGTCCACCTAACAGGGTGACCCTTCGGGGCCAACCGGGCGGTTGGTTACCATCGGCGGATGGCCATCGACCCTCGCACGCCGGTCCTCGTCGGTACCGGGCAGGTCAATCAGCGGACAGACGCTGACACCCCGTTCTCCGAGATCCCCGAGCCCATCGATCTCATGGAGCAAGCCGCCCGGCTGGCCGCCGAGGACGCGGGGACGACAGATCTCCTTGCGGCAATCGACACGGTGTCGGTCGCGAACATCTTCTCGTGGAAGTACCGCGACCCGGGTGTGCTCCTGGGCGAGCGTCTGGGTGCAGCACCCAAGCGGACCTTCTACACCGGGCCCAGCGGCAACTCGCCGCAGCTCTTGGTAAGCCATGCAGCTGCCGACATCCTGGCCGGAGACGCCGACGTTGTTCTCATCGGTGGTGCCGAGATGTGGCGTTCGCGCAACAAGATGATGGCCACCGGTGTGCAGCCGATGTGGACCGCGCAGGACGAATCCATCGCGGAACCAACGATTCTCGGTGGTCGCATGGATCAAGTGGGCGGCGCCGAGACCACGATCGGTCTGATCTCTCCCGGCCACGTCTATCCGCTCTTCGAGCAGGCGATTCGCATCGCAAGCGGTGTATCGATCGCGGATCATCGGATCGCGATTTCCCGACTGTGGCAGCGATTCAATGCGGTGGCGGTGAACAACACGCACGCCTGGTCCAATGATGCGTACAGCGCAGAGGAAATCGCCACACCCGGCCCCGATAACCGGTGGATCAGCTCGCCGTACACCAAGCTGATGAACTCCAACAATATGGTCGAGCAGGGTGCGGTCGTGCTGCTGACCTCTTTGGAAACAGCGTTACGGCTACGAATTCCCAAGGACCGCTGGATATTTCCGCTTGCCGGCAGCCACGCCAACGACACCTTCGCGCTCAGTGAACGTCACGAGCTGCATCGGTCGCCGGCCATTCGGCTCGCAGGTAAGCGTGTGTTCGAGCTCGCCGGACTGGGAACCGATGACGTCGACCTGATCGACATCTACTCCTGTTTCCCATCGGCGGTGCAGGTTGCGGCCACCGAGCTGGGGCTACCGCTCGACGACCCGGCCCGGCCGCTCACGGTGACCGGCGGACTTACCTTCGCCGGCGGCCCTTGGTGCAACTACGTCACCCACGCCATCGCGACCATGGCCGAACGGCTGCGTGAGCGTCCCGGCACACGGGGACTGATCACGGCCAACGGTGGATACCTGACCAAGCACGCACTCGGAATCTACGGAACCGAGCCGCCTGCAACTGGATTCAGGTACGAGGACGTGCAGTCCGAGGTAGACGGAGAGCCCACAACCGAGGCGGCCGATGGCTATTCGGGCACGGCAACTGTCGAAGCGTGGACCGTCAACTATGGGCGAGATGGATCGCCGTTCCAGACGTTCGTCAGTGTGCGCACGCCCACTGGGGCGCGCACCTTCGCCAAGGTTGACGATCGTGACGCCGCCGTGGAGATCGTGAACACCGATATCGCCGGCGCGTCAATCGAAGTCGCCGCGGACGGCTCCGCGCGACTCACCTAAAACTGGCGAGCAGCCCCCGCAGGCGGGAGGTATCCCCGGCATGGTGCACAGCCGACCTGCGATTCGCGTGCAATAGGTGTCTGCTCACGCGGGGGTTAGCGCAGCGTGTACCGGATCGGTAGGTGTTTGATACCGCCGACAAATATGGTCGACGTCCGTGCGATATCCCCGTCGATCTCGATGGACTCCAGCCGGGGGAGTAGCGCCGAGAAGAAGCTGTTGACCTCCATCCGGGCCAGCGCGGCCCCCAAACAGAAGTGCACCCCGAACCCGAATGCCAGGTGTTTGTTGGGATCTCGTCCAACGTCGAACGTGAACGGATCGGTGAAGGTGTCCTCGTCGCGGTTGCCCGACGGGTAAGACAGCAGCACCGATTCCCCCTCGGCGATGGGTACGCCGCGAATCTCGGTGTCCGCGGTCGCTGTTCGCATGAATTCCTTGACGGGTGTCACCCAGCGGATCATCTCGTCGACTGCTAATGGCATGAGGTCGGGGTTCCCGCGTAGTCGTGCGAGCTGGTCCGGGTGCTGAAGAAGCGCTTCGAGTCCACCCGCGATGGTGGCACTGGTGGTGTCGTGTCCGGCGGTGGCGATGATCGTGTAGTACGACGCGGTGTCGACATCACTGAGCAGCTCGCCGTCGACCTTCGCGTTCGCGATGGTCGAGGCCAAGTCGTCGGTGGGGTTCTCGCGCCGGGACGCGGTGAGGCCGCTGAAGTACCCGAAGAAGTCGAGCAGCGCCATGAGCTGCTCCTCCGGGGTGGTGCCGCGCTGGAATTCGGTGTCGTCACCGCCGAACAGCTCTTGGGTAAGTTTGAGCATCCGGTCGAAGTCAGATTCGGGAATGCCGAGCAGCGACATGATGACGTACAGCGGGAAATGCACCGCGACGTCCTGTGCGAAATCGCAGGTTCCGCCGGCGTCCATCAGTTTGTTCACGTACCTGGTGGCCAGCTCATCGGTCCGGATCTTCATGTCCCGCATGGCCTTCGGCCGGAACCAATCGGCGCCGATGGCGCGCAGTACGCGGTGCTTGGGGTCGTCGATGTGGACCAGGGTCTTGAGCTCGATTCCCATGGCCGCCTGCTTATCCAGCTCGGCCTCCTGCTCAAGGTTCATGAGTAGCGGACGAGGTTCATTGACCCAGAGCGAATTGTCACGCTCGACATCCATGATGTCGTCGTGCTTGGTGATCGCCCAGAACGGTCGATAGTTGTCGGCGACGACCCTCGCCACGGGTTGTTCGCGGCGCAGCAGGGTCATCGCGGCGTGTAGGCGAGACTCGTCGGTGTAGGCGGTCGGGTCGGCCAAAAGGCGGCCGGCGTCTTCGATTTCGGACAGTGCGGTGGCCATAGCCGGAGTGTGCGCGCGGCACACCATAGATTTGTCCCTAACGGCTGAAATTTCCGCCGTACTGCTCGGGAACTGATTAGGCGGGCGTGACCCAGGTGGTGATCTCTGCCCTCACCACTTCCTTGCCGTCGCGATCGGTGATGCTGATCGGCACGACGACGTCGGTGCCCTCGGTGATCGAGGCGAAGTCGAGGCCCTCCAGCTTGGCAACCGCCCGCAGCGAGGTGGTGGCCTTGCCGAGGTACTGCACGTTCATCGCCTTGGGGATCCAGCGATGCGAGGACGGGGTGGTGGCCTCCATCAGCATTCCCATCGCGACCTCGGCCAGGTTGCACGCGGCGATCGCGTGGAACGTCTTGAGGTGGTTGTAGACGAAGTACCACTTGGGGGCGGTCACCTCGCAGTAGCCCGGTTCCATTCGGTGCACGTGCGGCACCACCGAAGCGAAGTAGGGAACGCGGGCCATCATGGCGGCGGAGAACAGGGCGGAGCCGCCGGGCTTGTTCTGCAGACGCTGCCAGATTTTGTAGGTCGGGGATGCACTCACAATGCGTACCTTACTCGAAAGTAAGGTACGCAGGTGCCTCGGCCGCCGGGTCGAGGCAGGCATGGCCGTCTCACGGCCAGAGCTGGATGCGCTCCCAGTCGTCGTCAACTCGCTGATAACTGAGCCGCAGGTGTTTCCGGTCGGGGGAGCCCTGCCAGAACTCGATCTGCGTCGGCTGCACCGCGTACGACACCCATTCATCGGGTACGAGATCGGGATCGTCCGCCAGCTTCCGGTGCGCCTTCTCGATCTCGGCGTCGATCTCCGCGGCATCCGCGAGAGGCTGGCTCTGCCGAAGCGTCAGTGCCATCGCCCGGGATCCGATCGGCCTGCCCAGGAAATCCAAGGCGCTCGCCTGCGCACCGTCGTCGACAACCGGGCCCACCACCCGTACCTGCCGGACGAGCGCCGGCCAATGGAAGGTCAGTGCGGCGGCGGGGTGAGAGGAGAGGTCACGTCCCTTTTGGCTCACCGAACTCGCCGCGAAATGCCAACCGCTCTCGTCGATGGCCTTCAAAATCAGCACTCGTGCGCGGGGTGCACCCTGGGCATCGACCGTCGAGATCGTCATGGCATGCGGCTCCAGTACGCCGGCCTGCGCTGCCTGTTCGATCCATTCGATGAACAAGGGGAGCGGTTCGGCGGGGGCATCGCCAACGTCAAAGGGTGGGGCGCTGCCGGCTAGAACGGGCAGGGCCCGCAGGAATGAACGCCCTCCGTCGGCTTTCTGCCAATGCACGTCACAACCTCCTCAACGGGATCTGTACTAGCGTTCCAGACGTCCTCGGAACCGCAGGTCAGGGGCTCTCGGTTGCCGCCGCTGGGTGGGTACAGTCGGGATTCGGCCCGGATTTTGAGGACGCGGGGGAATAAGGCATACTGTTCGGGTTGCCGTGAACCGGTTGCAGCGCCCTGGGTCGCCCCAGTGTGCGCTGCTAACGGAGGCGGCGAACCACTAGCGTCCTTACGGGCGCTTCGGCCCAGTCCACGCGACGAGAATTTTCGACGCGGACGACTGCGCGAGCGGGCGACACGCCCGACCGCGGGGGTCGGTGAACTACGACAGGTAAACAGCGGCGGTATCGGGTTGCGCGTGAGAACGTGCTCCGGACCCAGTGACAGTAGAGGTAGGAAGCGTGGCGGGACAGAAGATCCGCATCAGGCTCAAGGCCTACGACCATGAGGCCATTGACGCTTCGGCGCGCAAGATTGTTGAGACGGTCACCCGTACCGGCGCGAGTGTCGTTGGGCCTGTGCCGTTGCCGACCGAGAAGAACGTGTATTGCGTTATCCGGTCGCCGCACAAGTACAAGGACTCGCGCGAGCACTTCGAGATGCGCACCCACAAGCGGCTCATCGACATCCTTGACCCGACGCCCAAGACGGTTGACGCGCTCATGCGCATCGACCTGCCGGCCAGCGTCGACGTGAATATTCAGTAGGAGATCCAGAAACCATGGCAAGAAAAGGAATTCTGGGCACCAAGCTGGGTATGACACAGGTTTTCGACGAAAACAACCGGGTTGTCCCGGTGACCGTCGTCAAGGCCGGACCCAATGTGGTGACCCGCATCCGCACCCAGGAGCTGGACGGCTACAGCGCCATCCAGCTCGCGTTCGGTGAGATCAGCCCGCGCAAGGTGACCAAGCCGGTCACTGGTCAGTTCAGCGCCGCCGGGATCAACCCGCGCCGCCACCTGGCCGAGCTGCGTCTCGAAGACGAAGCTGCTGCCGCCGAGTACGAGGTGGGTCAGGAACTGACCGCCGAGATCTTCAGCGATGGCGCGTATGTCGACATCACCGGGACCTCCAAGGGCAAGGGCTTCGCCGGAACCATGAAGCGTCACGGCTTCAGCGGTCAGGGCGCGAGCCACGGTGCGCAGGCTGTGCACCGTCGTCCCGGCTCGATCGGTGGCTGCGCCACCCCGGGCCGTGTCTTCAAGGGCACCCGGATGTCGGGACGTATGGGTAGTGATCGCGTCACCACCCAGAACCTGGTGGTGCACAAGGTGGATGCCGAAAATGGCGTGCTGCTGATCAAGGGTGCCATCCCCGGACGTAAGGGTGGCCTGGTTGTGGTCCGCACCGCTGTCAAGCGAGGTGAGAAGTAGTGTCTGAGAATCTTTTGACAATCACGGTCAAGGCTCCGGGTGGCAAGACGGACGGCTCCATCGAGCTGCCCGCCGAGTTGTTCGACGCCCCAGCCAATATCTCACTGCTGCACCAGGTGGTGACCGCTCAGTTGGCGGCCGGCCGCCAGGGCACGCACTCCACGAAGCGTCGTGGCGAGGTGTCCGGTGGTGGCAGGAAGCCGTACCGGCAGAAGGGAACCGGCCGCGCCCGTCAGGGCTCGACCCGTGCTCCGCAGTTCACCGGTGGTGGCGTCGTACATGGCCCGCAGCCGCGTGACTACAGCCAGCGGACGCCCAAGAAGATGATCGCCGCCGCGCTGCGCGGTGCGCTGTCGGACCGGGCCCGCAACGGCCGCATCCACGCCGTCACCGAACTGGTTGCCGGGCAGGAGCCCTCGACCAAGAGCGCCAAGGCGTTCCTGGCCGAGATCAGCGACCGCAAGCAACTGCTACTGGTGCTGGGCCGCGACGATCTGGCCGCGGTGAAGAGTGTCCGGAACCTGCCGAATGTGCACGTGCTGGCCTACGACCAGCTCAACACCTACGACGTGCTCAAGGCCGACGATCTGGTGTTCAGCGTCGAGGCGCTCAATGGCTTTATCAGCGCGGCCGCCAAGAAGAAAGAGGAGGTGTCAGCCTGATGGCAACCATCACTGACCCCCGCGACATCATCCTGGCCCCGGTGATCTCGGAGAAGTCGTATTCGTTGATCGAAGACAACGTTTACACCTTCGTGGTTCGCCCGGACTCCAACAAGACGCAGATCAAGATCGCGATCGAGCAGATCTTCAGCGTCAAGGTTTCCTCGGTGAACACCGCCAACCGGCAGGGCAAGCGCAAGCGCACCCGCACCGGTTTCGGACAGCGCAAGAGCACCAAGCGCGCCATCGTCACCCTGGCACCGGGCAGCAAGCCGATCGACCTGTTTGGAGCCCCGGCCTAGCGCTGGGAGTAGAGGACTTAGAGAAGACATGGGAATTCGCAAGTACAAGCCGACGACTCCGGGTCGCCGCGGCTCGAGTGTTGCAGATTTCTCGGAGATCACTCGCTCGACTCCCGAGAAGTCGCTGATCCGTCCGCTGCACGGCACTGGTGGCCGTAACGCGCACGGCCGCATTACCACTCGTCACAAGGGCGGCGGCCACAAGCGCGCCTACCGGCTGATCGACTTCCGTCGCCACGACAAGGACGGCGTCAACGCCAAGGTCGCGCACATCGAGTACGACCCCAACCGCACCGCGCGCATCGCGCTGCTGCACTTCCTGGACGGCGAGAAGCGTTACATCATCGCGCCGGTGGGGCTTTCGCAGGGCGATGTGGTGGAGTCGGGCGCCAACGCCGACATCAAGCCGGGCAACAACCTGCCGCTGCGCAACATCCCGACGGGTACCACGATCCACGCCGTCGAGCTGCGTCCCGGTGGTGGAGCCAAGATCGCCCGCTCCGCGGGGTCTGGCATCCAGCTGCTGGGCAAGGAAGGCGCCTACGCCTCCTTGCGTATGCCCAGCGGTGAGATCCGTCGTGTCGACGTGCGCTGCCGCGCAACCGTCGGCGAGGTGGGTAACGCCGAACAGGGCAACATCAACTGGGGTAAAGCCGGCCGTATGCGATGGAAGGGCAAGCGCCCCACCGTCCGTGGTGTCGTGATGAACCCGGTCGACCACCCGCACGGTGGTGGTGAGGGTAAGACCTCCGGTGGTCGCCACCCAGTTAGCCCGTGGGGTAAGCCCGAGGGTCGCACCCGCAAGCCCAACAAGGCGAGCGATCAACTCATCGTCCGACGCCGGCGCACCGGCAAGAACAAGCGCTAGGAGTAGCCAGCGATGCCACGCAGCCTCAAGAAGGGCCCGTTCGTCGACGACCATCTGCTCAAGAAGGTCGACGTCCAGAACGAGAAGAACACCAAGCAGGTCATCAAGACCTGGTCGCGGCGTTCGACGATCATCCCCGACTTCATCGGCCACACCTTCGCGGTGCACGACGGGCGTAAGCACGTGCCCGTCTTCGTCACCGAGGCGATGGTTGGTCACAAGCTGGGCGAGTTCGCGGCGACTCGGACCTTCAAGGGTCACATCAAGGACGACCGAAAGAGCAAGCGGCGATGACAACTACCGAATTTCCTTCGGCGACGGCGGTGGCCCGCTTCGTGCGGGTCTCGCCGTCCAAGGCGCGCAGGGTTATCGACCTGGTGCGCGGTAAGCCTGTGGCCGTCGCCATCGACATCCTGCGGTGGGCGCCGCAGGCCGCCAGCGAGCCGGTGGCCAAGGTCATCGCCAGCGCTGCCGCCAACGCGCAGAACAACGACGGACTTGACCCGTCCACCCTTGTGGTGTCGGCGATCTTCGCTGATGAGGGCCCGACCGCCAAGCGCATCCGTCCCCGCGCGCAGGGTCGTGCTTTCCGGATCCGCAAGCGCACCAGCCACATCACTGTGGTGGTGGAGAGTCGGCCGAAGCAGGACGGCAAGGCCGGTAAGTCGGCAGCCGCCTCTCGCACCCGCCGGGCTGAGGGCTCGAAGGCTGCCGCCAAGAAGACCACCGCTGAGGCGAAAGTGACGGCGTCGAGCGCCGCTGGCGCCGCGACGGACAAGACTGATGCGAAGGGAGGCTCGCGCTAGTGGGCCAGAAGATCAATCCGCACGGTTTCCGACTCGGTATCACCACCGACTGGAAGTCCCGCTGGTACGCCGACAAGCAGTACGCGGACTATGTCAAGGAAGACGTGGCCATCCGTCGTCTGCTGGCCACTGGGCTGGAGCGTGCCGGTATCGCCAAGGTGGAGATTGAGCGCACCCGTGACCGGGTTCGCGTCGACATCCACACCGCGCGTCCCGGCATCGTCATCGGCCGTCGTGGCACCGAAGCCGACCGCATCCGCGCCGACCTGGAGAAGCTGACCAAGAAGCAGGTGCAGCTGAACATCCTCGAGGTGAAGAACCCCGAGGCTGAGGCGCAGCTGGTGGCTCAGGGTGTGGCCGAGCAGCTGAGCAACCGTGTCGCGTTCCGTCGCGCCATGCGCAAGGCAATTCAGTCGGCCATGCGCCAGCCCAACGTCAAGGGCATCCGGGTGCAGTGCTCGGGCCGCCTCGGCGGTGCTGAGATGAGCCGCTCGGAGTTCTACCGCGAGGGTCGCGTGCCGCTGCACACGCTGCGTGCCGATATCGACTACGGCCTGTACGAGGCCAAGACCACCTTCGGCCGCATCGGTGTGAAGGTATGGATCTACAAGGGCGACATCGTTGGTGGCAAGCGTGAGCTCACCGCCACGGCTGCTGCGCCAGCCGGAGACCGTCCGCGCCGTGAGCGTCCGGCCGGTGCCCGTCCGCGTCGCAGTGGCGCCTCGGGTACCACCGCGACGAGCACTGAAGCCGGTCGTGCCGCCGTGGAATCAGGCGGGGATACCTCCGCCAATGTCGCCGAGGCTGCGGCTCCGGCGGCCGAGACAAGCACGGAGAACTGAACATGTTGATTCCCCGTAAGGTCAAGCACCGCAAGCAGCATCACCCGAAGAAGAAGGGCACCGCCTCCGGCGGTACCACGGTAGCTTTCGGTGATTACGGCATCCAGGCGCTGGGCCACGCGTACGTCACGAACCGGCAGATCGAGTCCGCTCGTATCGCCATCAACCGGCACATCAAGCGTGGCGGCAAGGTGTGGATCAACATCTTCCCCGATCGTCCGCTGACCAAGAAGCCCGCCGAAACCCGCATGGGCTCCGGTAAGGGTTCGCCGGAATGGTGGGTTGCGAACATTAAGCCCGGTCGTGTGCTGTTCGAGTTGAGCTACCCGAACGAAGAGACCGCGCGCCAGGCGTTGACGCGCGCGATCCACAAGCTGCCGATCAAGGCACGCATCATCACACGAGAGGAGCAGTTCTGATGACAGTGGGAGTTTCCGCTGGCGAACTGCGGGAAAGCACCGAGGACGAGCTGATCACCAAGCTGCGTGAGTCGAAGGAAGAGCTGTTCAACCTGCGCTTCCAGATGGCCACCGGTCAGCTCGCCAACAACCGTCGGCTACGTGCGGTACGCCAGGAAATCGCGCGCATCTACACCGTCATGCGTGAGCGTGAGCTGGGATTGGCCGCCGGACCCGATAGCGAGGACAGCAAGTGAGCGAGAAGACAAAGGACGCCGGCACTGTACCGGGACCGAAGCACACCCCGGCCACCGAGCAGCTGCGCGGACGTCGGAAGACCCGCATCGGCTACGTGGTGTCGGACAAGATGCAGAAGACGATTGTCGTCGAACTCGAAGCCCGTCACCGGCATGCGCTGTACGGCAAGATCATCCGCACCACCTCGAAGGTCAAGGCCCACGACGAGAACGGTGACGCCAGTGTCGGCGACCGCGTCTCGCTGATGGAGACCCGTCCGCTGTCGGCCACCAAGCGGTGGCGGCTGGTCGAGGTTCTCGAGAAGGCCAAGTAGTCAGATACGCGAAATGCGCGCCGTACCCGAAAAGGGGCGGCGCGTTTTTTCGTTGTAAACCCGCAAAACTCCTCATTTATCTATCGAATACCATACGATCGTATGCAAATAGATAGTTAATGTAGAGCAGTCGAGGGAGGTTGCCTTGCCGGATCGAGGGCGACTGGTCTGTGAGCTTCGCCAGCTGCGGCCCGCACGGCGCTTGGTCTTAATCGAGGCGGTGTCTGCCTTGGTACTGGCTGTTGTGACCCTGCCCTTTTCGCTCCCGGTGGCGGTCGAGGCACAGCCGGAGTGGGTGCAACTGACGGGCCTGGCGTTCCTGGCCGGGTCCTTCGCACTCAATCTCGTGGTGTGGCGCCGGGCCACCAACGGGATTCACCGCCGGACAGAGGATGTTCGCCGGCTGCGGGCCGCGGCGGCGGCATACCTGGTGGCGCTCATTGTGTTGACCCCCCTGCCCGCGACATGGCAATGGCTCTGGTTCACGTTGACGATCCTGGCCGTGATGCTGGGCGCAGTATCGACATGGCGGCTGTGGCGCTCGGATCAGTGGCCGCGCTGAGCGATTACGAGGTATGGATCGGGTGGGTGACTTCCTGGACGACCTCGGCATACCACCGAAATAGCCGAATCGGCTGCGCGGGTTCGGCCTCCAAAAGGTCGGCCCAGCATTCGGCCACCGCGGCGCGTGCGGCCGTGCCGGTCCACGGTTGGGGGAGGAGATCCGGCGGCAACAGGGGGTCAGGTTCGATCGCTCGGGTGAATTCGGCGGCGAGCGTGATGGCGATTCTGAGGTGTTCGGTGCGCGACGCGCCTGGGATGGCCGGCTTGAGCCGTTGCGCCGCGGCCAGTAGCCGTCGATGGCCATCGACGATACGGTCCAGCGGCCAAAGGCGCCGGGCGAGATCGGGTGCCGTTCGGCTATCGCCTACGGCCAGGTCCTCAGTCGTCAGCAGTGAGATGTGCGCACGCACGTCGAGTTCGGTTGCGAGAGTCAGAATGTGGTCTTCCCACGGGTTGGCCGAAACGTATAGCCCGCCCTGAATCAGCGCTCCGCCGAGACGCACAATGGCATTGCGCATGGTGTCGCGGGCGGACCTCATCGATTCCGGGATGCCGAAAGCCGCCAGATGCCAGCGGCCGTCCCACCGCGCCTCACCGCGATCCTGGGCATACATGAACCGGACGAACTCCAGGTCGGGTTCGATGGCGGTGCGGGTCCGTTCCGTTGCGCGCAATATGGCCTTGCGCCCGCGTCCGTCTTGGGTGAACCGTCCCTCGGCGGCCAGCCTTTTGATACAGAGGCGAACCTGCTGATCGCTCATGCCCAACGCGTTGGCCACGTCGTAAAGCTCGCCGGCGTCAACGGTGGCATCCTCGCGGATCAGGCTCTCGACGAGAGTGCGGGTGGTGACCTCCGCGTCGTCCTGATCGCTATCCAAGCTTCACCTTCCCGCTGTCGGTCTGTTCAACATAGTGTCGGAGGTTATCCAGGTACCCGGGTGCGTATAGCGAGCGCGGCGCGAAGGTGGCGACCAGGACGGTGCGGATCCCGTGGACATTGTCGAGGCTTGCTCTCGCAAGGCTGTGCGAGGCACGCGGATACATCTGAACCGTCAATAGATCCGGGCGTACTAGTGCCCGGTAGACGCGCTCGGTCTCGTGTACGTCTACGTTGAGATCGTCTTCACCGAGCTCGAGAAGCACGGGGACCCGCAGCTTGGGCAGGGTCTCGCTGATATCGGCTCGGTAGTTCTTCTTCACGAACTCCCAGCGGTCCGCCGACATCGGCTCGGCGTCGGCGTGCGAGGCCAGATACTGCTCGTAGGTGGCACCTGCGAAGAGCGGCTTCAGCTTTGCCTTGCGCTCATCCAGCGCAGTGGTGATATCGGCCGCGGAGGCGTTGCGATTGCGCATCTCGGCCACGAGGTTGTACTCGCCCTGCCGCAGCCAGTTGACCGCGGCGCCGACGAGGATGACGAACTGCATATCCGGCTGGCGCACGGCCAGCTCGGGGACAACCCAGCCGCCCTGGCTGATACCCCATGCGCCAATGCGTTTCGGGTCGATGTCGGAGCGTCCGCGGGCCCACGTGATCGCGGCCTCTGCCTCGGTTGCGCGGTCGTGCATGCTCTGGTTCAGCCAATTGCCGGGGGCACCGTCGATCCCCGGCTTGTTCCATGCCAATGACGCGTATCCGGCCTTGGCGAGCGATTCCCAGATCGGGCGGTAGAACGAGTCGCGGGTGGCATCGGCCGGTCCGTCACCGTGTACGAAGACGACGAGGCCATAGGGGCCCTTGCCTTGTGGTGGCAGCGCGAGGACCCCATGCAGCGGCTCTGCCGAGCCGGGGACGATCACCTGCTCTTCGTGGATCGCGAAATCGTTGGCGACGATCACCCAGATGCCGGCGCTGGTGGCGAGCGCAATCACGCTCGCGACAGCGATCAGCAGCCTGCGCTGCTTCGGCATCATAAAACGAACGTATCAGATACGTCCGTTTTGAGTTTAATAGGTGTTTAACGGCGCAGGAAGTCGACGACCGTCTGCTCAAAGGCCTGCTTGGCCTCGATCATCACCCAGTGGCCGCTGTTGGGGAAGATGTGCAGTTCGGCATTGGGGATGAGCCGCATCGGCACGATCGCCATGTCCGGCGGGCTGACGCGGTCATCGCGACCCCAGGTGAGCAGGGTCGGGCATTTGATCTTGTGCATCATCGCCCAGTACGGCGGGATGTCGGCGTTCGCGAGGAACTTCTGTTGCATTGCAAAGGCTTTGGAGCCGTACATCAGCTGCGCGGTCTTATGTGCGTCGGGGTTGATCGCGGCTTCCCACCGTTCCTCGATGAGCTCCTCGGTGACGACGGCCGGGTCCCACACCATGGAGTTGAGCCAGCGGACCAGCTTGTCGCGGTCCGGGCCATCGGTGAACTCCTGCAGTAACCGCAGGCCCTCGCTGGGGCTCGGGCTGAAGATGTTCGGCCCGACACCGCCGATGGTGACGAGCTTGGCGATGCGATCGGGGTGCTTGATCGCGAGGTTGATACCAACGACGCCGCCCATCGAGTTTCCAACGATGGCGGCCGATTCGATGCCGAGGCCGTCCATGAACCGGATGACCGAGGCGCCCGCCGTCAGGACCGGGTGCCCTTGCACCGCGTCGCTGACGCCGAAGCCCGGGAACTCCAAGACGTAGGTGTGGAAGTGCTCGGCGAAAACCGCGAGATTGCCGCGGTAGTTGCGCCAGCCGGTCACGCCGGGGCCGGAGCCGTGCAGGAGGATCAGCGGCTCACCCTCGCCGGCCTCGTGATAGCGCAGCACGCCTTCATTGGTGGCCAGTTCTTTCTTGGTGCCCTCGTATGTCACGTCCACGAGACAAGAGTAGAACGTGTTTCAGTTTTGCGTTACATCGGCGCCCGCTCAGTGGGCGGCGACGGATTCGAGGGGCCGCAGCCACGAGAAGGTGAGCGCCCGAGGCCTTGCCTAGCGCTGGTCTCGGATGACAATTTTCCAGTAGTTCCAACACCGCCAAGAAGCTCTGCCAGGGAACTACGCTGGACGAATGAACCGATACGTCAAGCGTGGATCGGTCGGGGTTTCGATTTTCTCGTTATCGGCGGCGGTAGCCGCGATACTCGCCACTCATAGCGACAACTGGCCAACGGCCAACGCAGCCGGCTGTCCCGACGTGGATGTGTCCTTCGCCCGCGGTACCAACGATTCTCCGGGCCTTGGAGACGTGGGGAAGGCCTTTACCGACGAACTGACCGACCGACTGCCGAACAAGTTCGTCGACATCTACGCCGTCAACTACCCAGCCAGTTTTGACTGGGTCCGTGCCGGCGATGGTGCCAATGACATGAGCTTCCACGTCCAAGAGGTGGCGCGTAACTGTCCAAATACGCAGTTTGTGCTCGGCGGGTTCTCCCAGGGCGCTGCTGTGGTCGACGTGTTGATGGGCACCAACGGGACGGGGCTCACCTTCAACAACCCATTGCCAACCGATCTGGAGCAGCGGGTCGCCGCGATCGTGCTCATTGGAAATCCCAGGAATTGGCAGGTCAACGGGATGAGTCTGGAGCTGTCGATCAAGGATTCCCAGCGCAGCAAGGTGATTGACATCTGCAATCCCGGCGACGGGATCTGCGATCCGAATGGTGGTGGTCTGGGGCCGCACATGCAGTACAAATCGGATGGATCGGCCGATCGTGCTGCTGATTTCGTCGTCAACCGGTTGACAGCCATCACCGCCAGCAGCAGCGCGGCCGCCGCGAGCAGCACCAGCGCCACGAGCTCCTCCAACTCGGCCACGTCCAAGAGTGCAACCTCATCCGCGGCTGCACCATCGTCCACCCCGTCTGCAGCGGTGGCGCCCGCATCCTCCGCGCCAAAGCCCGCGGCCGCGACGCCAACGCGAAAGGCGCCGGCGTGGATGATGCCCGCATCAGATGCTCCTGACACCAACGCGTCAACGTCGAGCGCACCCGCGCTCGACCCCGCCCGACACGGCCCGCCGCCGGGTCCCGCCGGTGATCAGTAAGCGTGCATGACCGTTTCGACCGCTAGCGCGCCAACGCCCTCGGGTCGGGCCGAAACCCGTCGCGCCATCTGGAACACCATCAGGGGTTCGTCGGGCAATCTCGTCGAGTGGTACGACGTCTACGTCTACACCGTCTTCGCGATGTACTTCGAGAAGCAGTTCTTCGACGAAGCCGATGAGAACTCGACGATCTACGTCTACGCGATCTTCGCCGTCACTTTCATCACCCGACCGCTGGGATCGTGGTTCTTCGGCCGGTTCGCCGACCGGCACGGCCGCCGCGCGGCTCTGACGTTCAGCGTTTCGCTGATGGCGGCCTGCTCGCTGGCAATCGCGCTGGTTCCATCGCGTACCAGTATCGGGATGGCCGCGCCGATCGCTTTGATCCTGTGCCGGCTCGTTCAAGGATTCGCGACAGGTGGCGAGTACGGCACTTCTGCCACCTACATGTCCGAGGCCGCGACGCGTGAGCGACGCGGGTTCTTCTCGTCCTTCCAATACGTGACCCTGGTGGGTGGTCATGTGCTCGCCCAGCTCACGCTGCTGATCATCCTGACGGTCTTCGACAATGAGCAGGTTCACGAGTTCGGTTGGCGCATAGCCTTTGCCGTCGGAGGTGTGGCCGCGATCGTCGTGTACTGGTTGCGGCGCACCATGGACGAATCCCTGAGCGCCGAACAGCTCGCCGCCATCGAGTCCGGTGAGGACAACAGCGCGGGATCGATGCGGGAGCTGCTCACCCGGTACTGGAAACCGCTGCTGCTGTGTTTCCTCATCACTATGGGTGGCACCCTCGCGTTCTACACCTACAGCGTCAACGCCCCAGCGATCGTCAAGGCCGCCTACAAGGACCAGGCGATGACGGCCACCTGGATCAACCTCTTCGGGCTCATCTTCCTGATGCTGCTGCAGCCCATCGGCGGAATCATCAGCGACAAGGTTGGCCGCAAACCGCTGTTGCTCTGGTTCGGATTCGGCGGGCTCTTCTACACCTACGTGCTCATCACGTATCTGCCCCAGACGCATTCGCCGATCGCGTCATTCCTCTTGGTCGCCGGCGCCTACGTGGTCTTGACCGGCTACACGTCGATTAACGCACTGGTTAAGTCCGAGCTCTTCCCCTCGCATGTACGGGCGCTGGGGGTGGGTGTCGGCTATGCGCTCGCGAACTCGGTGTTCGGCGGGACGGCACCGCTGATCTATCAGGCGCTGAAGGCGCACGGTCAGGTGCCGTTATTCATTGCATATGTGACGGTGTGCATCGCGATCTCATTGGTGGTCTACCTGTTCTTCCTCAAGAACAAGTCGGAGACCTACCTGGACCGCGAGCAAGGCTCGGCGTTCTCGCGCTGACTCCCGCGATGGTCGGATTTGTATCCGACCTGCAGGTTCGCCTACACTAGGGCGGTTGTCTTGTGGGTGCTTGGCGCCCGAGGACAGGTAGGCATTCCCACCAGGTGAAACCCGGGGATGGCGCTTGCCCTGAGGCAACGTGACCGCGTGCGTCGGGTCGGTATCCGCCGCACATCCAAATCCAGGTCAATTAGGAGAGACCAGTGATTCAGCAGGAGTCACGGCTGAAGGTCGCCGATAACACCGGTGCCAAGGAAATCTTGTGCATCCGCGTGCTCGGTGGCTCAGGGCGACGCTATGCGGGAATCGGGGACATCATTGTGGCGACCGTCAAGGACGCCATTCCCGGAGGCACCGTCAAGCGTGGTGACGTCGTCAAGGCCGTCATAGTCCGCACCGTCAAAGAGCGTCGTCGCCCGGATGGCAGCTACATCAAGTTCGATGAGAACGCCGCCGTCATCATCAAGGCCGACAATGACCCGCGTGGCACCCGTATCTTTGGGCCCGTCGGTCGTGAGCTGCGCGAGAAGAAGTTCATGAAGATCGTTTCGCTCGCCCCGGAGGTGCTGTAAATGAAGGTGCACAAGGGTGACAGCGTTCTCGTCATCGCTGGTAAGGACAAGGGTGCCAAGGGCAAGGTCATCGCGGCCTACCCCGAGCGCAACCGGGTCCTTGTCGAGGGCGTGAACCGGATCAAGAAGCACACAGCCGTATCCACCAACCAGCGCGGTGCGCAGTCCGGCGGCATCGTCACGCAGGAGGCCGCCATCCACGTATCGAACGTGATGGTGATCGACTCCGACGGCAAGCCGACCCGCATCGGCTACCGCATCGACGAAGAGACCGGCAAAAAGGTCCGCATCTCCCGCCGCAACGGGAAGGACATCTGATGACCACTGTAGAAGACACAGCAAACACCTCGAAGGCTCAGCCCCGTCTGAAGACGCGCTACCGCGAAGAGATCAAGACCGCGCTGAACGACGAGTTCAACTACGCCAACGTGATGCAGATCCCGGGCGTCCTGAAGGTCGTCGTCAACATGGGTGTCGGCGACGCTGCCCGTGACGCCAAGCTCATCAACGGCGCCGTCACCGACCTGGCCCTGATCACCGGCCAGAAGCCGGAGATTCGCAAGGCCCGCAAGTCCATCGCTCAGTTCAAGCTGCGCGAGGGCATGCCGATCGGTGCCCGCGTCACGCTGCGCGGCGACCGTATGTGGGAGTTCCTGGACCGTCTCGTGTCCATCGCGCTGCCGCGTATCCGTGACTTCCGCGGCTTGTCACCCAAGCAGTTCGACGGCAAGGGCAACTACACCTTCGGTCTCACCGAGCAGTCGATGTTCCACGAGATCGACGTGGACTCCATCGACCGCCCGCGGGGCATGGACATCACCGTCGTCACCTCGGCGACCAACGACGACGAGGGGCGGGCGCTGCTGCGGCAACTCGGCTTCCCCTTCAAAGAACTTGAGCAGGGAGCGAAGAAGTAGATGGCGAAGACTGCGCTGGTCAATAAGGCCAACAAGAAGCCCAAGTTCGCGGTGCGCGGGTACACCCGGTGCAACCGGTGTGGACGCCCGCACGCCGTGTTCCGCAAGTTCGGCCTGTGCCGAATCTGCTTGCGGGAGATGGCACACGCCGGCGAGCTGCCCGGCATCCGCAAGAGCAGCTGGTAAACCTCTGCACAATAGGCCGGGACTTTAGAGTCCCGGCCTATTGGCGTCTCACCGTCCGGAAGCCCCATGGCCGTTACGCTTGCGCCCGTGCCACAGAATGTTCGGTGCGCGTGACATGACCCGGCTGTTGTTGGTTGTGCTGGTGGTCCTCGCATCGGTGTCGTGCAGCCCAAAGGCGGTGGACCCGACGATCGTCAACACCAGTGCGGGAGCCGTACGCGGGCACGTTGACGATGAGGTACGTGTCTTCAAGGCAATCCCTTACGCCGCACCGCCGGTGGGCCCGCGGCGATTCGCAGAACCGGGGCCTGTCTCATCGTGGACGGGTATCCGTGATGCGACGGGGTCGGGTGTGGAATGCCCGCAGCCCGGCACCGAAAGCGACCTGACACAGAACGAGGACTGCCTGGTCCTCAACGTCGCCACGCCCCGGCATATCCAGGGGAAGGCGCCCGTACTGGTGTGGATACACGGCGGCGCCTTTGTGGCCGGGAACGGATTTGGCTACGACGCGCGAAAATTGGCTGCCCAGGGTGGAATCGTCGTCGTCACCATCAACTATCGGCTTGGGACGTTGGGATTTCTGGCGGCTCATGGCCTATCTGATGCGATCGGCAACTACGGTCTCCTGGATCAGGAAGCCGCGCTGCGTTGGGTGCGTGACAACATAGCCGAGTTTGGAGGCGATCCCCGGCAGGTAACCGTCGGTGGCCAGTCTGCGGGCGGGGTGTCGGTGTGCGACCTATTGGCGGCACCGAGTGCCGCGGGATTGTTTCGATCCGCGATCTTGGAGAGTGCTCCATGCCAGGCTCAGGCCTCTGTCTCGGGAGCCGTCCGCGATAGTGCGACGTTTATGGCAGAGGTCGGATGCCCAGTCGGGCCCGATAGTGCCCGGTGTCTGCGGGCACTATCGGTTGACGCATTGCGCGATTCTCCGCAATTCAGCGGCATAGGACTACCGGTGAGTCCGGTAACGGGGACGCGAGAACTTCCGGTGCCGCCATTGGATGCTTTCACCAGCGGCTTCACCGCCGCCGTCCCTGTGCTTATCGGGAGTAATGCCAACGAGGCCACGGTGTTTCAGGCCCAACAGCACCAGCACACACCCGCGCCCCGCGGCGACGAGGAATACCGGCATGCGCTCGAAAGCAAGTACGGGGACAAGGCAACCGAACTTGCAGGGCGATACCCACTATCCGACTATGGCGGAAATGTACTTGCTGCGCTCGCCGCAATCGACACCGATAACAGCTATGCGTGCCCGACACTCGACATGGCCGAGGCGTTGGGGAGAAGCGGGCCGGTGTATGCCTACGAATTTGCCGACCCGGCCGCGCCGGTAGATTCGCAGTATCAGGACGCACCGCTGCCGTTGGGCGCTTCGCATGGTTCCGAGTTGGGGTATCTCTTCGATATGTCCAGACCGTTGAGCCAGGAATCCGCAGCGTTGTCCACGCAGATGATCAGGTATTGGGCGCAGTTCGTGAAGACCGGGAATCCCAACATAGCGGGTCAACCACAATGGCCCAGATACGTGCCCGGAGGAGCATTCCTGCGCCTGGCACCACCGATGTCGAAGCCAATGGAGGGCTTCGTCAACAGTCATCAGTGCGGTTTCTGGCGATAGCCACCGCTCCCGACATATCTGGGAACGCCCGTCATCTAGACTCAGCCGGTGATTGACCGCCGTCAGGACATTCAAGGCCTGCGAGCGGTAGCGGTTCTCCTGGTTGTCGCGTACCACTGCGGTCTACCTGTTTCCGGTGGATTTGTCGGTGTCGACGTCTTCTTCGTCATCTCCGGATTCGTCATCACGCGACTGCTGCTGCGCGAGGCGGACGAGGACGGAAACATCAACCTCCGGCGCTTCTACACGCGCCGGGTACGGCGACTCTTGCCTGCGCTCGCCCTCTTGATTGTCGTGGTGCTGCCGGTGACGGCGGTCGTTCAAAGCCCGCTCGGATCAATGCAAGTCGCGGCGCGAACGGCCGCCGCGGCGGCGTTGTTCGTTTCGAACGCGGTGCTGTTTCTGGAACCCTCGGGTTACTTCGCGGCGCCGGCAGCGATGAACCCGTTCCTGCACACCTGGTCGTTGGCCGTCGAAGAGCAGTTCTATCTCATTTTCCCGGGTGTGATGGTGTTGGCGGCATATGTGGCAACGCGGCGCCGGGCCAGTCGGCGTCGCGTCACGTTCGCGCTACTTCTTGTGCTGTCGGCCCTCTCGTTCCTCCTCGCGATGCACCTGACGACGACCGATGGATTTCCGTTCCATGCGCACAATGCGGCTTTCTCTTTCTATAGCTCGCCCACGCGTGCATGGGAATTCGGTATGGGCGCGCTGATCGCGCTGGGCGAAGGCCGGATACAGAGATGGGGTCGCCGGGCTGCGCTACCGGTAGCGGTCCTTGGTGCGGCCGGTGTCACCTGGGCTGCCGTGGCGATCACCGCCGCGGACCCCTTTCCGGGTTTCAATGCACTGATCCCAGTAGTGGGCTCGGGCCTGTTGATCATCGCCGGATCAATATCCTCGCGGCAGCCAATCAGCTGGGTGCTGTCATCGGTACCGATGCAGTGGATCGGGGATCTGTCCTACAGCTGGTACCTCTGGCACTGGCCCGTGATCGTCTTCGCCAACAACGTGTTGAGCACCGAATATCACTGGCTGTTGCCCTGCGCGGGCGTGCTGTCGTTGCTACCCGCGTGGTTGTCGAAACGCTATGTCGAAGACCCGATTCGGACGGGGCGGAAACTGGCTGATCTTCGTGCGTCGCGGCTGGTGGCCGTGTCCGTCGGATTGGCGGTGATCGTTTCGGCGGTGACATTCGGTGCCGCGCAGATAGCCACACCGGAGATTCGTGATGCTCGCGCGCAACGAGCGGCCCATCTGGATGTGGGCAGAGGATGCATCGGCAACATGCCGGATGAGGAAAGGACCCGCCTTCGTTGCCTGTGGCCCGAAGGTGGAGAGGTCAATGCACGGTCAGTCGTTCTCATCGGTGACTCCAACGCCGGTCAGTTCGCCGAGGCGCTCATCCCGGCGGCCACACAGCAAAATCGGACGACGATCCTTGCGACGAACGCCGCCTGCCCGTTCGTCGAGCTCGTCCTGGATCCTGCGCCGCCCGGCTGTATCGATTTCGTGGAGCGCTGGCTCCGTGCACTCGCGGATGTTCGGCCCGGTTTGGTGGTGATTGCCTCTGCCTCGAGCGATTACTTCCTAGCCGATCAACATGTCCGGTTCCGGTTACCGCACGCCGAGGAATGGACCGAAGATGACGCCGGCAAGGGCCGGTTGTGGCAGCAGGGGATAGCCGCGGTCCTGCAAAAGCTGGCGGTGGCGCATGTCCCGGTCGTCGTCGTGCACACCCTGCCGCATTTCGTGAACTGGGACCTCTACAAATGTCCGGGGTACGAGGTCTGGGTGTCGCCTTCCCGCTGTGGTCGCAGCACAGGTTTGGCGGAGACTCAGCGGCAACAGAACACCGCCACCTTGGCCGAACGGCGTGCCGCCAATGGACTTCTTGGAGTGTCCACTGTTGATCTGGGTCCGACGATCTGTCCAGACGGGGTATGTCGCACCAATGACGGATCACGATGGGTGGCCCGCGATGGTGGGCACATCACCGTGGGCGAAGCGCAACGGCTGCAGTCGGAGTTCACGCGTCTCATCGCTGAGCACGCCCGCTCATGAGTCGGCGGACATCACGAGTGTCGCTGGTCGTGACCGCCCACTAGGCATCGAATGCCGACTCGGGCCCATCCTCCGGCGGCGTTCCCGATGGCGATCAGCAACCTTCAATACTGTGCCGGAGAGTTGGTCTTCGCTGAGACGCGCACCGGTATCGATTCCTGGTCGCGTGTCACAGTTATTTGCTATGAATTGAGCAACCTGGCTGTTCAGTGCCGGAATTGCCGACCGCCCTTGCGGCTAATCCAGCCCATACCGTCTCCAAAGTCTCACGGTGATGTTGCGCACGATTTCGCATCGCGCGCCAGATGGTTGAGTTAGCGGCGGCCGCACGGCTGGTATACCTTTGTGATACCGCATTGCTGATACATCGGCAGCGGCTCGACAAACTCGCTGATCTGGAGGGTTAGGTAGCGAGAGACGTCGAAGAATTCATGCCTGAGCAAAGTATGACGAATGGACAAACCGATGCAGGTCTCGCAGGGTCGACGAGAAATCTCCAAGGTACGGGTACGTAGAACCGGTGCCGCTGCGCTCGCGGCGCTGGCGCTCGTGGCGCTTCCCGGTGTGGCGAGTGCCGACCCCGAGGTGCTGCAATCCGGTGACGGCTTGCGTTTCGAGACGACCAGCACGCCGCAGCCCGAAGGGCAGACAACCACCATCACCGTGCGCAGTGGCGACGGCAAGGTTGTGCAGACGATCTCCGAACCCTTCAAGGGCTGGCTCGGCGGTGCTGCCGTCGAGTTGCGCGATCTCGACCAGGACGGGCGTGACGATCTGCTCGTCCAGGTCGACGCGCGCGTGAAGGACGGGAAATGGGCGATCTGGCACGCCGCGGGTAGCAACCCGAAGCTGTCACGCGTCGGCGTCGTCGACGGGCATCCGGAGAGTGCCGGACCCGGTCTGATCAAGGCGGATACCGAGCAGGGCACGTTGTTCTACATCATCAAGGGCAATGCGCTGGCTCCCGCTCCCGCTGCGTAGCCTCGGGGTTTGATGCCGCGTCGTTAGCCAAATGTGCTGTGGTGCACCCTATTAGGTATGCCAGAGACTCTGCATCCCGTCTTCCAGCCGCGTTTCGAGACCGTTCTCGCGCGTAACCCCGGAGAGGCGGAGTTCCAGCAGGCTGTCTTCGAGGTCATGGCCAGTCTCAGCCCTCTGGTTGGCAACACGCCGGACTACGACCGCTGGTCGATCCTGGAGCGGATCTGTGAGCCGGAGCGGCAGATCATCTTTCGCGTTCCGTGGATCAGGGACGATGGCGCCGTCGAGATCAATCGCGGTTACCGGGTGGAGTTCAACTCCGCGCTGGGACCGTACAAGGGCGGTCTGCGCTTCCACCCGAGCGTGAACCTGTCGATCGTGAAGTTCCTCGGCTTCGAGCAGATGTTCAAGAACGCGCTTACCGGGCTCCCGATTGGTGGCGGCAAGGGTGGAGCCGATTTCGACCCCAAGGGCCGCTCCGACGCCGAGATCATGCGGTTCTGCCAGTCATTCATGACCGAGCTGTACCGACATATCGGTGAATACACCGATGTCCCCGCCGGTGACATCGGGGTGGGCCAGCGCGAGATCGGATATCTTTTCGGACACTACAAGCGCATCACCAATCGCTACGAATCCGGTGTGCTGACGGGTAAAGGGTTGCCCTGGGGCGGATCCCAGGTGCGCACCGAAGCCACCGGATATGGCGTTGTGCTTTTCGCGCAGGAGATGCTGGCGACGCGCGCGCAGTCCCTGTCCGGAAAGACCGTCGTGGTGTCGGGCGCGGGGAACGTCGCGATCTATGCCGTCGAGAAGGCCCAGCAGCTGGGTGCGAAAGTCATCGCCTGCTCGGATAGCGACGGCTACATCGTCGACGAACGCGGACTGAATCTCGAACTCCTCAAGGAGATCAAGGAGGTTCGGCGGGGTCGGCTCTCCGAATACGTCGAGGCGCATGGTGGGGGAGCACGCCAGGTCACCGACGGAACCCTCTGGGAGGTTCCCTGCCAGGTCGCGTTGCCCTGCGCCACTCAGAACGAACTCGACGGCAAGGACGCCCGCCGGCTTATCGGGAACGGCGTGCAACTCATCGCCGAGGGAGCCAACATGCCGTGCACCCCCGAGGCGGTGAAGTACTTCCAGGAATCAGGGGTGCTCTACGCGCCGGGCAAGGCGTCGAACGCCGGTGGGGTGGCGACCAGCGCGCTGGAAATGCAACAGAACGCCAGCCGCGACTCGTGGTCCTTCGAGGCGACGGAGGCCCGCCTGCGATCGATCATGCAATCGATCCACGCCACCTGCGTCGAAACCGCGGATCACTACGGGGACCCGGGGAACTACGTGACGGGCGCCAACCTCGCCGGGTATACGAGGGTTGCCGATGCGATGGTCGCTCTCGGCGTGATCTGACGATCACGTTCGATCGTTCGGGTCCCGTCGTGCACGCGCTGTGTTATCAGTGACATATGCGCAGGTGTGGTGGGCTGGCACTCGCGGCTGTGGCGTCATTGTTCAGTGCCGGTTTGGCGCACGCCGACAGGCCAGAGCCGGTGCCGCTGTACGGCACCTATGACACCTACCTGGACCATTCTCGGCAGACGTTCGAGGGCAGACCCGATGCCTCGGCCCCTTCGACGCAGGCGGCGAGCTTCACCACCACCTGCGGTGCGCGGGGATGCGTGGCGCATTGGCTGCGACTGGCCGAGCTGGCGGACAATCCCAATGCGCCGGCGCTCTTCGACTACCGGTGGAACGGTGATCGGTGGGAGTCGGCCGCGGACTATCCGTTCCATTGCAGCGACGGCCGTCCGGTGACCGCTGCCAGGTTCGACTTCTTGGTGCCCAACGGCGATGGCAGCTTTGCGGGGGAACGGACGTTCACCGTGGGCGCACCGGGGTGTCCAGATGACGGTCCCGGCACCTATTGGCTGCCGTTCACGTTGACACCCACCGGGTGATGAACCCACCATCGGCGGGCCGCGCTCACCGATTTGGTCCGTAGGTCCAGGTCACCTACACTTAACCGGTTGCCCGGGCTGTGTTTCGCCTATGGCCGGTCGGCATGTGCTGGTTTTGTTGGGACAGCACTGCTGATGCACGACCCCTGACCGAACCCGGTCAGATACGGAAGATCACTTCGCAGTAGGCCCACCGTGCGATGTACCAGGCCCTTACGGGAACCGGTACGAGCATGCTGCATGGGAACCGCAGCGAGAAAGGTTGATGGACTCTGTCATGACTATGACTGATCCGATCGCAGACTTTCTGACACGTCTGCGCAATGCCAACTCGGCATACCACGATGAGGTGACCCTGCCGCACTCGAAGATCAAGGCCAATATCGCCGAGATCCTCAAGCGCGAGGGCTACATCACCGATTACCGCACCGAGGACGCCCGCGTGGGCAAGAGCCTGGTTGTCTCGCTCAAGTACGGCCCCAGCCGTGAGCGCAGCATCGCCGGCCTGCGCCGCGTGTCGAAGCCCGGCCTGCGTGTGTATGCAAAATCCACCAGTCTGCCCAAGGTTCTCGGCGGCCTCGGCGTGGCGATCATCTCCACGTCCACTGGTCTACTCACCGATCGCCAAGCAGCCCGACAAGGCGTGGGCGGCGAAGTCCTCGCGTTCGTCTGGTAGGGGAGGACTTAAAAAATGTCGCGTATTGGTAAGCAACCGGTGCTGATTCCTTCCGGAGTGGACGTCAACATCGACGGCCAGAACGTCTCCGTCAAGGGCTCCAAAGGCACCCTCGAACTGACAGTGAGCGAGCCGATCTCGGTGTCGCGCAATGACGATGGCGCCATCGTGGTCAGCCGCCCGGATGACGAGCGGCGCAACCGCTCGCTACACGGCCTGTCTCGCACCCTGATCGCCAACCTGGTGACCGGTGTGACCCAGGGCTACACCACCAAGATGGAGATCTTCGGCGTGGGTTACCGCGTCGTCGCCAAGGGATCGAACCTGGAGTTCGCGCTCGGTTACAGCCACCCCGTGCTGATCGAGGCACCCGAGGGCATCACGTTCGCGGTCGAGACCCCCACCAAGTTCTCGGTCAGCGGAATCGACAAGCAGAAGGTTGGCCAGATCTCGGCCAACATCCGCCGCCTGCGTCGCCCCGACCCCTATAAGGGCAAGGGCATTCGCTACGAGGGTGAGCAGATCCGCCGCAAGGTCGGAAAGACAGGTAAGTGACCATGGCTCAAACGAAGACAGAAGCGAAGCAGCACGAGCCCGTCGGCAAGAGTGTTTCGGAGGCGCGTCGCACTTCGCGTCTGCGCCGCCACGCACGTCTGCGCAAGAAGGTGTCCGGTACGGACGCGCGGCCGCGTCTGGTCGTCAACCGTTCGGCCCGCCACATTCATGTGCAGCTGGTCAACGATCTCACCGGGACCACCCTGGCCGCGGCTTCGTCCGTCGAGCCCGACGTGCAAGCGGTGGACGGCGACAAGAAGGCGCGCAGCGCCCGGGTCGGTCAGCTGATCGCCGAGCGTGCCAAGGCAGCCGGTGTGGACACCGTGGTCTTCGACCGCGGCGGCTACACCTACGGTGGCCGGATCGCGGCACTCGCCGACGCCGCCCGCGAGAGCGGGCTGGTGTTCTGATGTTCGAGACTTTCAACGGAAGGAATGCATGATGGCGCAGCGCAATACTGGCGCTCCTGGCGCCGCAGGCGGCCCCAGTGACGGTCGCGACGGCGGCCGCGGACGTCGTGACAACCGTGACGACCGTCGTGGTGGCCGCGATAACGCCGAGAAGAGCAACCATATCGAGCGCGTCGTCACCATCAACCGCGTCTCCAAGGTGGTCAAGGGTGGTCGCCGGTTCAGCTTCACCGCACTGGTGATCGTTGGCGACGGCAACGGCCTGGTAGGCGTTGGCTACGGCAAGGCCAAGGAAGTTCCGGCTGCCATCGCCAAGGGTGTGGACGAGGCTCGCAAGAACTTCTTCCGCGTTCCGCTTATCGGTGGCACCATCGTCCACCCGGTTCAGGGCGAGGATGCGGCTGGCGTCGTCATGCTGCGGCCGGCTTCCGCCGGTACCGGTGTGATCGCCGGTGGCGCCGCCCGCGCAGTGTTGGAATGCGCTGGAGTGCACGACATCCTGGCCAAGTCGCTGGGTAGCGACAACGCCATCAACGTGGTCCACGCAACCGTCGCGGCGCTCAAGGCACTGCAGCGCCCCGAAGAGGTTGCGGCCCGGCGCGGTCTGCCCATCGAAGATGTGGCACCGGCCGGCATGCTCCGGGCCCGCGCCGAGTTCGCAGCTGCAGCAGCACAGGGAGGCAGCCATGGCTGATCTGTTGATCACCCAGGTGCGCGGCACCATCGGAACCCGGTGGAACCAGCGCGAATCGTTGAAGACACTGGGACTGCGCAAGATTCGCCAGACCGTTGTCCGTGAGGACAACGCGCAGACCCGCGGCCTGCTCCAGGTGGTTCGCCACCTGGTCACCGTCGAGGACGTGAAGTAAATGACTATCAAATTGCATCATCTGCGCCCAGCCCCCGGCTCCAAGACCGAGCGCACCCGCGTCGGTCGCGGTGAGGGGTCCAAGGGTAAGACCGCCGGCCGCGGCACCAAGGGCACCAAGGCACGCAAGAACGTGCCGGCGACCTTTGAGGGTGGGCAGATGCCCATCCACATGCGGCTGCCGAAGCTCAAGGGCTTCAAGAACCGCTTCCGCACCGAGTACCAGGTGGTGAACGTCCGCGATATCGAGCGGCTGTTCCCCGAGGGTGGCGACGTCACCATCGAGGATCTGGTGAACAAGGGTGCGGTCCGCAAGAACCAGCTGGTTAAGGTGCTCGGCAACGGCGACCTCACGGTCAAGGTGTCGGTGACCGCCAACAAGTTCAGCGACGCGGCCCGCGAGAAGATCACTGCCGTAGGCGGATCGATCAACGCGGTCTAGTACCCACTTATCAGCAAGGGCGTCCACCTCAGGGTGGGCGCCCTTACTGTTTCGCCGAGCGTGAAGCTATGGCGGGATATCGGCCGATTCGTCGCCATCGCTTCACGCTCGGCGCTCATGTGGAGCGGCAGGCACGTCCGGCTAGCGTTTCTTGTAGATGTCGGCGACCCAGGATTGCTTGCAGAATCGGTCCTGTGCGGACGGTGGGTCGATGCCGGCCTCCGTCAACGCCTGGTTCCTTTTCTGGGCTTGTCCCGGGGGATCGTCGTCGTAATTGAAGGAGCACAACGTGTTTCCGTTGGTGTACCAGGTGCGGGCGGGATCCGCGGGATCCGGCCAATCCGCCGCTTGCACGAAGAGGGAACCGAGCTCCACCACCTTGTCATTGACGAATCGGTAGAGGGAAACCCTTCCTGATCCGGCACCGGTACTGGCATAGAACGCGGTGAAGCGCTCATCGGTTATCCGGAACTCGGGATAACCGAACACCTGTCCCGCTCGGGAGAAGTTCCCCGAATCCTTGTTCACCCGCCACACATCCAGGACGTCGCCGTCGGAGCCGACGTTGTCGACCACCACCAACTCGTCGCGGCCGTCTTGGTCGAGGTCGGCAAGAAGAGGCGGCGTTCGTTCCGGTTTGTTGACGGGAACGGTAAAGGTCTGCCGCTCAGTCCCATTGGGTTCGTACACCTTGATGGTGGTGGGGGGTGTGCCCAGCACCTCTAACGTGAGCTTCGCCGAATCCTTGGATCGCAGCACGCACTGCAGCGCCGGATCCGGATCGGGTTCGATGGCCTGCGGCTTGATCGACGAACACAGTGGCAGCGAGTCCAGTCGATTGGGCGCTGAGCTCGTGGACGTTTCAGTGTGCTGGATACCGCCGTGGGTGCATGCCGTCAGGGTTAACCCCATGACGAAAAGCGCTGCGGTACGCCACTTCGTCATGTCAACACACGTCACCGTGTGCCCTGGCGATAGAGCCCCGCCACCCACGGCTGTAGGCAGAAATGTTCCTCGGCCGTCGCCGGGTCGACACCCGCCGCGCGCAGCGCGTCCATTCGCGACCCGAGTGCCCCCGGCGGGTCATCGGATAAGTTCATCGCGCATTTGACGTTGGCATTCAGACGCCACTTCGGATCGAGCGGCTTGTTGTCCACTCGTCTTTCGGTGTCCAGCAGCGCCAGCACCGCCAGTTTGTTGTCGACGAACCGGAAGAGGGCCGCCACCCCGGCGTCGGCGCCGTTGCGCGAGAAGATTCCGATGAATCGATCGGACGTCATCCAGAATCGCGGGACACCGAATATTGTTCCGGCCATATCGAATTGATCAGAATTCGGCCGCGGTCGCCACACGTCCATGAGGTCACCGGCTGGGTCGCCGGTCGCCCTGACCACCAGCAGCTCTTCGCGCTTGTCCTGGTCCAGATCCTGTAGTAACGGCAGGCGCTGCTGAAAGATCGGGTTGGGCACGCGGATGGATTGCAGCTGAGCGCCGTTGCCGTTGAACACCCGGATGGTCCCCGCGGGGGTGCCCAGCACCTCGAAGATCACGCCGCTGCCATCAGAGGTGCGGATTGTGCAGTCGAGCGTCGGATCCGGCTGCGGATTCCCAGGTTTAAGCGCAGCGGTATCGCAGCCGGTCAGTCCGGCCAACCGGCCGGCGTTCTGCTCGGGGGGCGGCGGGGCATGCTTTGCGTTGGCGATGCTGGTGGCCATCAGCTGGTCCAGCAGGCCGGCGTCCACCTGGTCGGTGCCTTCCACCTCGAACACCACCGAACGCACTCGTGCGAGCAGAATGCGCTGACCGCGCACTCCCAACGACTCCTTACCGGCTGACGCGTCGTCCAGATCGGTACTCGCACTGGTGTATACGTAGGTCTGTACGCCCTCGACGATCGGCCCGGGGGCGAAGGTGTCGGTGACATGCCGATTCCGCACATCCGGCTTCGCGAACGTCGGAAACGCCTTGTCGTACTGGCCGCACTTCTTGATCCAGTCGGTGGTCGACGCGAACACGTCGGTGCTCTCGCGCTCACGGTTGACCGTCACGATGATGTGATTGCCGGCGGGGTCCGCCTCGTGGAATGTCGAGGCCGCGTAGTACAGGTTCCAGTCCGAACCGTCGGGAGCCCTCGAAAAGGACTTGCCGAAGGGTGTGTACAGGCATTCGGGCGGACGTGTTTCACCATCCGTTTGGCCATGCAGTCCGAGCCCGGACCCGTCGTCGGAGGCGATATCGGTGGGACGGGTCAGCCCGGGCGCGGGGAAGTCGGTGGCCACCGGCAGCAGACTTGCCAGTTCTGCGTTGTTTCGCCCACCCAGATCCGTGTGGTTGGGGTGGAACTTGCCTCGGTACTCGGGGAACAACCCGGGATAGCTGCGGGCGGGCGCCGCTGCCGTCCTCGATGTCGACTGTGACGGTGTCATATCTCGTGACCCGGAAGTGTCGATGCACCCGGACACCATGGTCACCGCGAGTAATGCAGCGACCTGCGCCGTCACCTTCTGTACACGTCTCATCGTTGCCCCTCCGCCAGCGAATGGCTCAGACCCTACGCGCCGCGTGATTCAGCAGCGCGGATTTGTAGCCGGGAGTATCGCCGCATTCGTGGGTACGCTCAAGGCATGTTCGCCTTCACCGCACCCACGGACGTCCGCGATCTCCTGGCCAAGGTTGACACCGCACGTCACCGGGGTGTGCCCCGGGACTGCATTCTGGAACTCGATCTGCTCGAGGTGCCGCCGGAAACCGTCAACTTCGATCCGCTGGGTCTGGTGTTTTCGGGCGCGAGCAGGCCGCTGTCGCTGCGGCACACCATCGCCGCCGTCCACCGCGCGATCGATGATCCGCGGGTCGCCGGTCTTATCGCGCGTGTGCAGATCCCACCCGCCGCGGCCGGAGCCGTGCAGGAGCTACGGGCCGCCATCGAGGCGTTCAGTGCGGTCAAACCCAGCCTGGCATGGTCGGAGACCTATCCGGGCACGCTCGCCTACTACCTGGCATCGGCGTTCCGTGAGGTGTGGATGCAGCCCTCCGGCACCGTGGGGCTCATCGGATTTGCGGCCAGCGGTACCTTCCTGCGCGGTGCCCTGGACAAGGCCGGTGTGCAGGCGCAATTCCTCGCTCGTGGTCAATACAAGTCGGCGGCAAATCTTTTCACCGAGGACGGCTACACCGACGCGCAGCGGGAAGCCGACGGGCGGCTGCTGGAGAGCCTGTCCGAACAGGTTCGCGACGGCGTCGCGGCATCGCGCAAGCTCGATCCGGCCGATGTGGACGTCCTGGCAGACCGGGCGCCGCTGCGCCGCACCGATGCGGTCTCGGGTGGGCTCGTGGACCGTATCGGCTACCGCGATGAGGCGTATGCGCGCATCGGCGAACTGACTGGGGGACAAGGGGACACCGAGCTCCCGCTGCTTTATCTGGCGCGCTACGCCAGGGCCACCCGCCCGCAGGTGCCGAGCCTTCCATCCCTGCCCGGTCGTTCGTCGCGGCCGACCATCGGCGTGGTCTCCTTGACGGGAGCGATCGCGAGCGGCCGCAGCGGACCAAGGCTCTTTCCGCCGGGACCGGCGAGCGGAGGCGATGTGATCGCCGACGCGCTGCGGGATGCCGTCGCCGACGATTCGGTGGCCGCCATCGTGTTGCGCGTGGACAGCCCCGGCGGATCGGTTAACGGATCGGAAACGATTTGGCGAGAAGTGGTCCGCGCACGGGAGGCCGGTAAGCCGGTCGTGGTATCCATGGGAGCGGTAGCCGGGTCGGGCGGCTACTACGTTGCCATGAGTGCGGATGCGATCATCGCCAATCCGGGAACCATCACCGGGTCCATCGGGGTTATCACCGGAAAATTTATCACCCGAGGACTTAAGGAGAAGCTCGGTGTCGCGTCGGACACCTTGCGCACCAACGCCAATGCCGACGCGTGGTCCAGTAATGAACCGTTCACCGACGAGCAGCGCGATCTCGTCGAGGCCGAGATCGATATGCACTACGACGACTTCGTGCAGCGGGTCGCCGATGGACGAAAGCTCACCGTCGATGCCGTGAAAGCGGTTGCACAGGGCCGGATCTGGACGGGCAAGGATGCGCTGGAGCACGGTCTGGTCGATGAGCTCGGCGGGTTCCGCGAGGCGGTGGCCAAGGCCAAGGAACTCGCGGATATCGACGCCGACGACGAGGTTCGGATCCTGAACTTCCCGAGCTCACCGCTATCCTCCATGCTGCGGCAGCGGGCCTCGTCCCAGCCTGCCGCTGCGGCCCTCACCGATGCGATGCTGGGTCGAGTGGCGCAGCTGGCTCTGGAGACGGTGCAACGCGCTCAGCGATCCGTCGGCAGTGTCCAGGCGATGGTGTTGGGCGACTACCGCTTCTAGTCGCGCCGCACGCGTATTTCGCCGGGGCCGGCGACGGCACCGACTAACGTGTCGTGTGCAGCTGCCCGCGGAAGGGGTCTGGCGTGAACACCGAACTGACCGTATTTCAGAAGCGTGTGCTCGCTGTCCTCACCGGTTTGGGCATCGTCTTCGGCATCTACTTTCTGCGTGGCTACTTCATCCTGATGGTCGTCGCAGCGGTGGCCGCGTACCTGTTCACACCGCTGTACCGACGACTGGGCCAGCGGTTCGGCTCGGGCATCGCCGCAACATTGACACTGTTATCCGCGCTGGGATCGGTTGTGGTGCCGGTGGGTGCGCTGGTTTTCGTTGCAACCGTTCAGATCACCCGCATGGTCGAGAGCGTCTCGAACTGGGTGGGAGACACCGATATGACCACACTCGGGCAGAAGGCGCTCGCGGTGGTCAACGACGTATTGGCCCGAATTCCGTTCGTACATGTCCAGTTGACTCCGGATGCGCTGCGGCAGTCGATCGCATCCTTGGCGGAGAACGTGGGTCAAGGGCTGCTGCAGGTGCTCCAGAGCGCCGTCGGCAGCGTCGCGTCGGCGGTCGCGGCATCCATCATCTTCCTGTACGTGTTCGTGTCGCTCTTGGTCAAGCAGGACAAGGTGCTCACCCTGCTGCGACAGCTCAATCCGCTGGGGGAGGAGATCACCGACCTGTACCTCGACAAGATCGGGGCGATGGTACGCGGAACGGTCAAGGGACAGTTCGTGATTGCGACGGCGCAGGGGGTTGCAGGTGCCGCGTCGATCTACGTCGCAGGCTTCCGGCAGGGTTTCTTCTTCTTCGCAATACTGCTCACCGCGTTGTCGATCATCCCGCTCGGGGGCGGCATCGTGACGATTCCGTTCGGCATCGGCATGATCATCTTCGGCCACCCCGTCGGCGGACTGTTCGTCATCGCATGGCACATCCTGGTGGTCTCCAATATCGACAATGTGCTGCGCCCCTTCCTCGTGCCGCGTGGCGCACGCTTGGACCCCGCGTTGATGCTCCTGGCGGTCTTCTCGGGTATCGCGGCCTTCGGATTCTGGGGAGTTGTGCTGGGCCCGGTGTTGATGATCGTCATCGTGACCACGATTGACGTGTATCTCGCTGTCTATAAAGGGGTTCCGTTCGAGGGTGCCGACACCGACGAGCCGGAGGCGCCGAGGCGCTCCTGGTGGAAGTGGGGCCGTACGCGCGCGGCGGGCTAGCCCAGCGTGGCGTCGACGTAAATGATGTTAGGGAATATGGTGCGCAGCATTGGGTTCGGCGGTTCCAGACCGAGCCGGGCATACAGCGCGTCGTTCTCCTCGGTCACCACCGTCCAGCCGTGTTCGGCGAGCCAGTCCGCTGCCATTTGGCGCTCGCCGGCGTACACCAGCGACTCCATATCCAAGTCCAATGTGTCCCCGGCGAATTGGCGGGTGAGCTCCCGCGCCTTGGAGAAGTCGGCGGTTTCCAAACCGGGGACCTGCTCGCAGACCAGGCGGCTGCCGGGCGCGCTTAGCTCGGTGATCGAAGCGAACAACCGATCCTGCGCCTCCGGGGGCAGATAGATCAGCAGCCCCTCCGCCGACCACACCGTTGGCTGCCCGGGGTCGAAACCGGCCGCCTGCAACGCGGTTGGCCAGTCGTCGCGCAGATCGATCGCCACGGTCCGTCGATCAGTGCTGGGCGTTGCTCCCAGCTCGGCCAGAGTGTTGGTCTTGAAGGCGATCACCTCCGGCTGGTCGAGCTCGTACACCGTGGTGCCCGCAGGCCAATTCAGACGGTAGGCGCGGGTGTCCAGTCCGGACGCGAGGATGACGACCTGGCGCACCCCGGCGGCGGTGGAGGACTCAAATGCCGAGTCGTAGTACTTGGTGCGGCTTGCCATCCCGTTGGCCATGCCGTCGGCGGTGATGCCGAGCTGTACCAGCCCCGCCAGCTGCTCGGGATCGAAATCCCCTGAGGCCAATCGGGTGAAGTACTCGATGCCGACGGCGCGTACCAGCGGTTCGGCATAGGGATCGTTGATCAGTGCGTTGGGCACATGGCTGGCCAGCGCACGCTGCGCGGCCACCATCGTGGCGGTCGCTCCCACACTCGAAGCCAGATCCCAGCTGTCGTCATCGGTCCGTGCCATCGGAGAATCCTTAGTGGTTGTCATTGGGTTGGCACTGCAGGCGTGCCCCGACCATAGTGCGCCGCAGTCTGCGATTGCGCACGTCCGCCGCTGTGGCCTGCGCGAACACATCTGGTAGCGGGCTGCGGAGATCCCCGATAACTAACCGGAACTGGCGGTGAACGGTCGATGACGGGCCCCGAATCACGGACGCGCGGTGGTAATTTCACCCCGGTGAAGGCATTCGGGTGGCTCGCCGTCGTCGTCCTGTCGGTAGCGGCCTGGAACGGGAGTGCCCCCGCCGCACACGCTGCACCCGGATGCCGTCAGCTGGATGCCGCGCTGCCCTGGTACGGCGATGTCAGGGAACGGCTGCAGGCCGTCATCGACGCCCACAGCACATGCACCGGAACGTGGAAGCGGCCCACACAGGCGGTCGCGCTCTTCGATTGGGACAACACCGAGGTCAAGAACGACATCTCCGATGCCACCCTGGCGTGGATGCTGCGGCACGACAAGATCCGTCAGCCCGCCGACTGGCACGCCACCAGCCGACACATCACCGAGGCCGCGACCACTGCGCTGCGTGAGGCGTGTGGCACCGCAACCCCCGCTGGACGGCCGCTGCCCACCTCCACGAATGTCGCCTGCGCCGACGAGATCCTGGCCGTGCGGGAAGGAAAGACGCATGACGAGCAGGAAGCGTTCAGCGGATACAACCAGCGCTGGAGCAACGGCGCCTACGTGTGGACAGTCGCGCTGACCACTGGATACACCGCCGAGGAGGTCACCGAATTCGCGCAGGCGGCCAAGCGGGAGAACCTGGATGCGCCGATCGGTGCCGAACAGACCATCGGCACTACCACTGTGCCCGGGTATGTGCGGATCTACCCACAGATCAAGGACCTCATCGGCACCCTCCAGGCACACGGCGTCCGCACTTGGGTGATCTCGGCGTCCTCGGAGGTCGTAGCCAAGGTGTGGTCGCCGGAGATCGGCATCCCGACGAACCAGGTGATCGGCGTGCGAAGCGTCTACGACACCAACGGGAAGCAGACCCCGCACGTCAGGGGCTGCGGTGGACAGCCCGATGGCGCTGACACCGTCATCACCTACGTGGATGGCAAACGCTGCTGGGCCAACCAGGTTGTCTTCGGTGTGCAGGGACCCACCGCATTCGAGCCCTTCGACGTCGACAAGCGCCAGATCCTCGCGGCGGGGGACTCGACCACCGACGTCACCTTCGTCGACGACGCCACCGCGGCGCACCTCGCGATCAATCGCGACAAGACCGAACTCATGTGCCGGGCCTACGACAACGCCGACGGCAAGTGGCTGATCAATCCCATGTTCATCGATCCCTATCCGCAGCGTGTGGACCCGTATCTGTGTGCAACCGACGGCCGGACCAACCCGGATGGCAGCACCGGACCGCTGCTCCGCTCCGACGGCACCGTCATCGCCGACCAGAAGGACACCGTCTTCTGACTGGTGTGGCAGCGAACTGTTAGTCTCGTATCCGGCCCGGGCGTGCCCTGACGGCCGCCGAAACGGTTACCCAACGCTGGGATCACCAGCTGATTCATCTTGCAGATCACGTGGCGAGCTGCAGGATGCGCAGGAGGATGTGTGCTTTCCGCTTTTGTCTCTGCTCTCAGGACAGCTGACCTGAGGCGGAAGATCCTCTTCACCATCGGGGTCGTGATCCTTTATCGGATCGGTGCGACCCTCCCGTCTCCCGGTGTGAACTACTCCGCCGTCAAGTACTGCGTCGAGCAGGTGAGTAGTGGCGACTCCGCACAGATTTACTCGCTGATCAACCTGTTCTCGGGTGGCGCGCTGCTACAGCTGTCGGTGTTCGCGGTCGGCGTCATGCCGTATATCACCGCCAGCATCATCGTCCAGCTGCTCACCGTGGTCATTCCTCGGTTCGAGCAGCTGCGCAAGGAAGGCCAGTCCGGCCAGGCCAAGATGACGCAGTACACGCGCTATCTGTCGGTTGCGCTGGGACTGTTGCAGTCCACCTCGATCGTCGCCCTTGGTGCCAGCGGAACCTTGCTGCAGGGCTGTGATCGCAAGACTGAGATTGTCCCGGACCAGTCGATCTTCACGCTGACGGTGATGGTTCTGGTCATGACCGCCGGATCCACCCTGGTGATGTGGCTCGGCGAGATGGTCACCGAGCGCGGAATCGGCAACGGTATGTCGCTGCTGATCTTCGCCGGCATCGCCGCGCGGATTCCGGCGGAGGGCAAGACCATCCTTGACAGCCGCGGTGGTGTCACCTTCGCCGCGGTGTGCGTGGCAGCACTGCTCATCGTGGTCGGTGTGGTGTTCGTCGAACAGGGCCAGCGCCGTATCCCCGTCCAGTACGCCAAACGCATGGTGGGCCGCCGCATGTATGGCGGCACCTCCACCTATCTGCCGTTGAAGGTCAACCAGGCCGGTGTTATCCCGGTGATCTTCGCCTCCTCGCTGCTGTACATCCCGGGTCTCATCACCCAGCTGGTGCGCAGCGGCAAGCAGGATAAGACCGGCTGGTGGGACCGATTCGTCAGCACCTACCTGACCGATCCCAGCAACTACTGGTATGTCTTGATCTACTTCTCGCTCATCGTCTTCTTCACGTTCTTCTACGTGTCGATCACCTTCAACCCCGATGAGCGTGCCGACGAGATGAACAAGTTCGGTGGCTTCATCCCCGGTATCCGCCCCGGTCGGGCGACCGCCGACTACCTGCGCTACGTGCTCAACCGCATCACCTGGCCAGGATCGATCTACCTGGGCATCATTGCGATCCTGCCGAACCTGTTCCTGCAGATCGGGAGCTCGGGCGGCCCGCAGAACCTGCCGTTCGGTGGAACGGCGGTACTGATCATGATCGGCGTCGGTCTCGACACTGTGAAGCAGATCGAAAGCCAGTTGATGCAGCGTAACTACGAAGGGTTCCTGAAGTGAGAGTGGTGTTACTCGGCCCGCCAGGGGCAGGCAAAGGTACGCAGGCGCAACTGATTTCGGAGAAGTTCGGCATTCCGCAGATCTCCACGGGCGACCTGTTCCGATCGAATATCAGCGAGGGCACCGAGCTGGGGATTCAGGCCAAGCAGTACCTGGACGCGGGGGACCTGGTGCCCAGCGAGGTCACCAACAAGATGGTTGAGGCGCGTCTCGACGAGCCCGATGCCGCAGACGGATTCATCCTCGACGGATTCCCGCGCACCGTGGACCAGGCCGATGCGCTGGCCGCGATGGAAGAGGCCCGCGGAGTCAAGATCGACGCCGTGCTGGAGTTCCGGGTGCCGGTGGAAGAGCTCGTGCAGCGACTACTAGGACGTGGCCGCGCCGACGACACCGAAGGCATCATCCGCAACCGCCTCAACGTGTACCGCGACGAGACCGCGCCGCTGCTGGAGTACTACCAGGACGTGCTGCAGACCATTGATGCCGTCGGCACGGTCGACGAGGTCTTCGCACGGACCTCGCAGGCTCTGGGCCGGTAGTAGGAGCACGAGTGGGGCTGTTCGGCCGCAAGAAGACGGTGGAGCAGCGCACCACCGATGAGCTCGATGCCATGGCTGCTGCGGGCGCCATCGTGGGGGCCGCGTTGGTCGCCGTCCGCGATGCCGCCAAGGCCGGTGTCTCGACGCTGGAACTGGACCAGGTTGCCGAGGCCGTGATCCGGGATGCCGGCGCGGTGCCGTCATTTCTGGGCTACCACGGTTTCCCGGCATCCATCTGTTCGTCGGTCAACGACCAAGTGGTCCACGGAATACCTTCGGCGACAGCCATTTTGGTCGACGGCGACTTGGTCTCCATTGATTGCGGGGCGATCCTGGACGGCTGGCACGGGGATTCCGCGTGGACCTTCGCGGTGGGCACCGTCATACCCGTCGATGAAGCGTTATCGACCGCCACTCGGTTGTCCATGGAAGCCGGTATCGCGGCGATGATCCCGGGGAACCGGCTCACCGATGTATCCCACGCGATCGAGCTGGGTACCCGGGCCGCCGAGAAGCAATTCGACCGTGCATTCGGAATCGTGGACGGTTACGGCGGCCACGGCATCGGCCGTTCGATGCACCTGGACCCGTTCCTGCCCAATGAGGGCGCCCCCGGGAAGGGGCCACTCCTCGGGGTGGGGTCGGTGCTTGCCATCGAGCCGATGCTCACGCTCGGCACCACCCAGACTCGGGTGCTGGCCGACGATTGGACCGTCGTCACCACCGACGGTTCTCGGTCCGCGCATTGGGAGCACACGGTGGCCGTCACCGAGGACGGCCCCCGCATCCTGACACTGCGCCCGTAGGCCCAGCGCCCCTAGTTTCCCTTGATGGATTGGGTGCGGTCGGTGGTGAACACAGCCACGCAGGCGATCGACCGGTCACCTTGGGCCCAGGACCGTTTGGTCGGGTAGAGGTAGGTGATCTCGACCCCGTCATCCTCGAAGGCATGGGGCGAGTAAGTCTCCAAGGCTGAGCTGCAGCCCTTATTGCCCTTGTCATCCAGCTCCGACTGCGAGGGAACGGAAGTTCCGGACAGCGGTAGCAGTGCGTAGACCTCAGCCTTGTGCGGCCGTGAGCACGGGATCGCCTTAGTCGTGGTGTAGTAGTCCTTGTCGCCCATGTCGGCGACACAGTCGCCCACACGCAACTTGGTGACGTCCATATCGCCGGACTGGGTGACATGCCCGGATTCGTCGCGTTTGGGCTGGTTGCTGACACCCACCGCGATAACAACAACCCAGACGGCGATCCACACGAATCCGAGCACGATGCCCGCGATCGCCAGACCGCGACCGTTCTGGCCGGTTCGTTTGATCTGGTTCAGGCCGACGAATCCGAAGATCACGCCAAGGATGCCGGCGCAGATCGGAAGGATGCCGAAAACCAGGGCTGCGATGGAAAATCCGTTGGTGCCCCGTGCGGCCTCGATCGGGGGGTACGCCCCCGGCGCGGGATATCCGTACGGCGCGGCCGGCGGTGGATACCCGGCAGGTGGTGGGTATCCCACCGGGTCGGTCTGCGGGTACGGCGGGTAGGGAACGGCGCCGGCAGGGCCGGCCGGCGGAATGGGTGGATATCCGCCCACCGGCGGTGGCCCGACCGGTGGATATCCAGGGCCCGTCGGCGTCGGGTACGGCGGAAACTCCGACCCGGGATCCGAGGGTGGCGGCCCGGCAGGCGGTTGCGTCATGTAGGGACTTTAGCAAACACGTGGTAGATGTCGGTGAGTCTCAGATCAGTTGATGAGGCCGTCCAGGTACGTCTGTACATCGACGGCCAGCGGTAGCAACCCCGAGTCTCTTGCCTGCATCAATGATGGTGCGGCCCTGTCCTTTTCGGAAATAAGCAACGAAAGTTCGGTGCCGTCGGGAGTGGTCGTGGGCCACCTGACACCCACTGTTGGATCCAGTGGGTCGATACCGTGCTCGCGGCCCGGGGCGTATCCGGTCGAACATAGGTAGGCAACTGTGGAGCCGTCTTCCAGGGCAAGGAAGGCGTGGCCGGCTCCCTCTGGGATGTAGATGGCACGCCGGTCACTGGTATCGAGCAGCACCGCATCCCATGCGCCGAATGTCGGTGAACCGACGCGAATATCGACCACAACGTCATAGACGGACCCGCTGAGGCACGTGACGTATTTGGCTTGTCCGGGTGGCACATCGGCGAAATGTATGCCGCGCAACGACCCGGCTGCAGACACCGAGCAATTGGCTTGTTGCAAGTCGAAGGGATGTCCGATGGCCTCGGCCAGCGCGGGCCCCTTGAACCATTCGAGGAACACCCCGCGGTCGTCGTGGTGCTGCACCGGGGTGATCTCGAAGGCGCCCGGTACCGAGAGTTCGCGGATTTGCATATCACTGCCCCCGTGCGGCGTATTGAGCTTCAACGCCATCCTTGATGGGTCGCCACCAATCCTCGTTGTCGCGGTACCAGGCGATGGTTGCGGTCAGTCCACCGGCGAAATCGCCATGCGTTGGTTGCCAACCCAATTCATCGCGCAGCGGTGTCGGGTCAATGGCGTAGCGCAGATCATGACCGGCGCGGTCCGTGACATGGTCGAAGTCGTCCGGTGCTTGGCCCATGAGCTCCAGGATGGTGCGCAGCACCGACAGGTTGTCTCGTTCGCCGTCCGCCCCAATGAGATAGGTGCGTCCGATGGTTCCCGACTCGATGATGCGCCACACCGCACTGTTGTGGTCGTCGACGTGAATCCAGTCCCGGACATTGGCGCCCGCCCCGTAGAGACGAGGACGACGACCCGTGAGGATGTTGGTGACCTGCCGAGGAATGAACTTCTCCACATGCTGATACGGCCCGTAGTTGTTGGAGCAGTTGGAGATCGTCGCGCGCACTCCGAACGACCTCATCCACGCACGCACCAACAGATCGGCCGAGGCCTTGGAGGCCGAATACGGGCTCGACGGGTTGTAGGGGGTGTCCTCGGTGAACCGATTCGGATCGTCGAGCTGAAGGTCACCGAATACCTCATCGGTGGAGATGTGGTGCAACCGCACATCATGGCGGCGTACCGCTTCCAGCAGCGTGTAGGTACCAATGATGTTGCTGTGCAAGAACGGCGACGGATCGGCGAGTGAATTGTCGTTATGCGTTTCGGCGGCGAAGTGCACCACCACATCGCTGTTGGCGACCAGTCGATCCACCGTCTCGGCATCGCAGATATCGCCCTGCACCAGGTCGACTGCCGCGGCCACCGGCGCCAATGATTCACGGCTACCCGCATACGTGAGCGCGTCGAGGACCGTAACCGAGACATCGGGGCGTTCACGGACGGTCGTGTGAACAAAGTTGGCTCCGATGAAACCGGCGCCGCCGGTGACCAGCATCCGCATGCTGTAACCCTAACGGGGGATTACCGAAGCACGTCCGCCAGTGAGGTCAACGTGTCGATCAATCCCTTATCGCCTAGGACCTGAATCAGCACCTGATCGGCGCCCGCGTCGATGTGCTTGCCCAGCTGACCGGCGATTTCTTCGGCGGTACCGTGCGCCACCACGGCGTCGATGAATGTGTCGCTACCCGGTGAGGTGACATCCTCGTCGCTGAAACCGAGTCTCTTCCAGTTGTTTACGTAATTGCTCAACTGAAGATAGAAGTCGACGGTGCTCCGGCCGATCGCACGTGCACTCTCCGCGTCGGTGCTCAGCACCACCTTGTGCTCGGGAATGAGCAGGGCATCTGGACCGATGACCTCTCGGGCCTGTCGGGTGTGTTCCGGTGTCGTCAGATAGGGGTGTGCGCCGGCGGTGCGATCCGCGGACAGCTTCAGCACCTTGGGTCCCAATGCGGCCAGCGCCCGGCGCTCCTTGGGGACGCCTGCCGCATCCAGCCCGTCGAGGTACTCGACCAGGGCGTCGTACGGCTTGCGGTACTCGGCCGATGCTTCGGGATGTCCAGCGCCAACCCCGAGCAGGAATCGCCCGGGATAGGCCGCCTCGATGCGATGGAATGAAGCGGCTATCTCGTCGACAGGGGAGGTCCAGATGTTGACGATGCCGCTGGCAACCGTGAGATGCTCGGTCGCTTCGATTAGCGGTTCCACATAAGCCAAATCCGAGGTGAACACACCCCCGATCCACACTGAGCCGTAGCCCAGATCCTCGATGGCCTTGGCCTGCTCCGGTGTGACCGGACCGCCCTTCCATACTCCAAATCGGCTGAGGTTCGATTCGCTCATATCGCGTCCCAACTTCACCGGTGGTGTCGCTATTCCTCTACCCGTCCGTCGGAGCGGGCAAGCGGTGCCGCAGGAGTGGACGAATGTTCCTTGGTCTGCTGAGTGCGGTTGAGAAGCTCGGGTAGGTCGATACCTGAAACCTTAAGACTCTCAATCACTTTCGCTACCGCTTGCGGGCTAACCCCGAGAAGGGTGCCCAATGCGTCCTGGGCATCACCGGCGCCGCCGATGATGGACAGCCTTTCGATCTCGCCGAGCGGTTTTGCCGCGGCCTCGGTTGTCTGCACCACCGCCGCCAGGATGTCCGGCAGGGTCAGCAGTCGTGCGGCCTCCGGCGTGTAGGCGTTGAGGGCCGCGGCGACCTCCTTCTTTCCGTCGGCCTCTGCCAGCAGCTTGGCCTTGGTGCCCTCAGCCTCGGCGATCAGCTGGGCCCTGGTGCCGTCGGCTTCTGCGATGAGCTTGGCCTTGGCACCGTCGGCGGCGGCCTGCTGCTCCACGCGGAATGCGTCGGCGGCCGCCTTACGGGCGTCAGCCTCCGCGGAACCCTTCTGCCGTTCCGCCTCGGCATCGGCCTGCGCCTTCAGGATCGTGGACTGTCGACTGCCTTCCGCGATAGCGATATCGGCCTGACGACGTGCTTCGGCCGGGGCGATGACATCGGCCTGCAACGCGGCCTGAGCCTGCTCGGTGCGTCGCAACTCCACCTCGGTGCGGGCTTGCACGCGCGCGGCCTCCGCCTGCTCGCGGGCAATACCCACGTCCTTCTCGGCCCGTGCCTGGGCCAACGGGCCCGCCTGATCTGCCTGGGCGTTCTCGGCTTCGGTCTGTGCGCGCAGCCGTGCCAGCTCCACGTCGCGCTTCTGGTTGGCGGAGGCGATCGCGGTATCGGCCTCGGCCTGCGCGATGGAGCCGGCCTGCCGGGCCTGTGCCGATTGAATCTGCGCGTCCCGTTCCGCTTGGGCCGTGCCGACCGTCGCATCGCGGCGGACCTCGGCGATACGACGCTGCCCCAGCGACTCCAGATACCCGTTGCGGTCGGAGATGCCCGCGATCTTGAGGACATCGACCTCCATACCGATGCGGGAGAGGTCACCGCCTGCTTCCTCCACCACGCTGCGCGCCAGCGAATCACGATTCGAGTTCAGGTCCTCGACGGTCATGGTGGCTGTGATGCCGCGCAGGCTGCCTGCCAGGATCTCATTGATCTGCCGCTGCAATTCGCTCAGATCCGCGGTCAGGAAGCGTTGGACAGCGGTCTGCACGGCCTCGTCGTTAGAGCCGATTCGCACCAGGCCCACGGCCTCGACGTTGACCGGAACGCCATTGTTGGACAACGCATTCTGCAGGTTGATGTTCACGTTGAACGGTTCGAGCGACATGATGTCCACCCGCTCGATACCGGGCATCTTGAACCGGGCGCCACCGCGCACCACCTTCGGCTGACCGCGCCCCGTGAAGACGGCGACCTCATTGGGCGGCACCTTGATGTAGTTGCGGACGTAAATCAGCGGCAGGGCCACGAATAGCACCAGTACCGCGATCGCGATGATGACGATGATAACGAGCAAACTCATATGAGGTCCTTCGTGGTTGCGCCGGATGGCGCTTCGGGGATGGCGACGACGTGCAGGTATTCCGAGTCGACATCGGCGATGTAGACCGCAGTGTTCTTGGACAGTTCAGAAGGCTCATCGCTGATCGCTCGCGAATGCACCCGGTTGCCGTCGGCATCGATGAACGCGATCTCACCCCAGCCATCTCCGGCGGGCACTTCGAGGGTTACGGTGCCGAGCCTGCCCACATAGGACGCACGACCGGAGTGTGAGTTCGCTTGCTGGCCCCGCAGGTATGTCAGGAAAAGTTGCAGGATCGACACCAGGGCAACGGCGCACACCACGGCGACGATCGCCGTCGGCAGTGGCGAGATGTGCAGCGCCGAGCCGACGAATCCACCGGCGCCTGCGCCGGTGAGCGCTGCGGAAAGGGAGGTCAGGCTCAGAAACGGCATCCCGTCGCCGTGGCCGATATCGGTGAGCAGCAGCGCTGAGAGCACCGCGATGCCTCCGACCGCGAAGGCCGCCAGATATCCGATCGTCAGACCGTCCACCCGACCCCCTCCCCGTTGCCGACGGCAATGTTCGCCACTACCGACATAGGTACCACGAATCCGCCCCGCTGGCTACGTGCTCACCTGGTGCGGCGCGCGCCGCACCAGGTATGTCACTGCCGAGATCGCGATTGCCGCGATGCCGATGCCGTCGAGCAGTGATCTGTCGGCAGGTAGGCGGTCTTGTCCTCCGAACTAAGTAATCAACGGAAGGTTCGGATCGTCCCTGCCCGCGAGCGGGACGGTGATCTCTGGGGAGGGGCAGTGGATCGGCAGCTGCGCATCGGGCCGGGTAGTCGTCGGCGCGGGATCCACCGACCTTGTCCAGTTCGGTTCCGGACCGACCAGATTCGACCTGCAGTGCAGCTGACGGCTACCCGGTTCGAGCCGGGACCGATCCATTGGCCGGTGGCGTGTCGAGCGCAAAACGGGAAACAGCGAGGAGACATACATGCCCGGAGAGAACCTGACCCGAGTCGAGGCGGCGGAGCGCGCGAAAGCACTCCCAGTTCGAAGTGCCGGATTCACGGCGTATGTTCGCGGTGTTGGAACAGCCCGACCTCAAGGCGACGTTCAGATTCACCGTCACCGCCCCCGCCCGCTCGGAAGTGGTGAGCAGCCAGCCAACACCAGCCCGCACCGCCGCCGGCGAGAAGGACGGCGAGGCGATCGCTAACTCGAAGGTGGCAGCACATGCATGACCTGATCATTCTCGGCGGCACGGTCTATGACGGCTTCGGTGGAGCGGGCATCACCGCCGACGTGGCCATCGCCGACGGTCGAGTCGCGGCGATCGGCGCGGACCTCGGCCCTACCCGCGAACGCATCGACGCGGACGGTCTCGCGGTGACGCCAGGATTCGTTGACCCGCATACGCATTCCGACACCGTCCCGTTCATGCCCGATCCGCAGCCCTTCAAGTTGCTACAGGGAGTGACGACCGAGATCGTCGGCAACTGCGGATACACCTGCGCGCCAACACATTCGGATCACGCCGCTGAGGTGGTGGCAGAGATGGGACATTCCTTCCCTCGATTCGTCGACTACCTCGATGCCGTCGATGTGGCCGGAACGACGAACCACCTCGCAGCGCTCGTGGGTCACAACACGCTGCGCATCGCAGTGGCAGGGTTCGAACGGAAGCTGCCACCCGGTGGGCTGGAGCGGATGTGCGAGCTCGCCGACGAAGCATTCGCTGCAGGCGCCGTCGGCTGGTCGTCGGGACTCGAGTACGTGCCGGGCGCCTACGCCGAGCGCGACGAACTCATTGCGCTCGCGCAGGTCGCACGCCGCTGGGGCGCGAGCTATGCAACGCACATGCGCAACGAGGGGGAGGGGCTACTCGACGCCGTCGACGAGGCGATTGCTGTTGCCCGGGCGGCTGGAATTCGGCTTCAGGTATCGCACTGCAAAGCCTCCGGATACGCCGCGCACGGGGCGGCGCCCCACCTGCTCGAACGCATCACTCAGGCCCGCTTGTCCGGGGTGGACGTGCTCGGCGATCTGTACCCGTACGAGGCCTGCAGTACCGGTCTCGTAGCAGTGCTCCCGACGCTCGCCTCCGAAGGAGGCAAGAGCAGGCTTCGGGAACGATTGGCCGATCCCCTGGAACGGCTGCGGCTACGCCGGATCGCTGAGGATCCTGTCGAGTTTGTGGGAGCAGGAATTTGGCGTGAGATCCGACCCGACGACCTGACTGTCACCCGACATGCAGATCTTGCCGTCGCCGGTCGAACCCTCGCCGACATCACAGGTGATCGCGACCCATGGGACACCCTGTGTGATCTGCTTCTCACCGACCCTGCGGCCGACACCGTGCTGCACGTCATGCGGGCCGACGACGTCGAAACCCTCATGCGGAGCCCGCTCATCTCGATCGGTTCAGACAACGATGTCCCTACGGGTCTTGTTCATCCACGCACATACGGGACCTTTCCTCGCTTCCTCGGCACCTACGTCCGTGACCGTGAGATCGTGTCTCTCGGCGAGGCTGTGCGAAAGATGACATCCGCATCTGCTTCACAGTTCGGACTTTCAGATCGGGGCTGGTTGGGGCGCGGTGCCGCTGCTGATATATGCATTTTCGACCCTGATGTCATCGACCACGCCGGCAATTACAGTCATCCCGAAACACCGCCCGCCGGTATGCAATGGGTATTACTTGAGGGGACTCCAGTGATCCGCGACGGACAGTTCTCAGGGGAGCGCCGTGGGCGACTACTTCGAGCCGGAACGAGCGAGCCCTCCGGTCCGCTGCGCTGACCCATCAGTCTGAATCTGGGGCATTCTCATCGGATCTGGGGAAGCCAAGGCCTCGGGTGGCGAGGTAGTTATGCCAGCGGCGCTATGCGCCATTTCCGACTTACGTACCACGAATCCGCCCTGCTTGGCTACGTGCTCAATTGCTCAGGCGTGCGCCGCACCAGGTAGTGGCCTCAATATACGGACCGAAATATCGGTAGGCGCACGATTTGCCCCGCGCGGTACCGTCATGGTGTGCCTCACCTTGCGGCGGTATCAGCGGACGCACGCCGGGACGTCACCGATGACGCCGTCGTGGTGGTCGGCGGCGGACCTGTCGGTTTGCTTGCTGCCGCGGTATTGGCACGCCGGGGAATTCACGTGGTTGTGCTCGAGGCTGCCGGCTCGAAAGAGCGTCAGCGGCACCGAAACTGCGCCACATTTGTCGGGCACTCGACATTGCGGCGATATGACCGGGTGGCACCCGAGCTCGGCGCCCGGCTGCGCGGGTCGGCGTTGGCGGTTCACGGTGTCCAGACCTTCTACCAGGGCCGACCGGTATTCGTCATGTCCTCGTACGCTCCATCGCGGATGCCCGGCCCGTGGAATCCGGCGGCCTGGGGAATGAGCTTGTCGCAGAAAGCAATTGAAGACGAGACATTGGCCGAGGCGCTGGACCTGGGTGTTGAGTACCACTCGGGTGCCGCGGTCACTGACATCAGCACCGATCACACCGGAGCGCGGCTCACCCTCGCAAGCGGCGACCGGGTGCGCGCCAGCTACGTCATTGCCGCCGACGGCACCAGGTCGGCCATTCGCCAAGCACTGGGTATCGGCATGTCGGATCGCCCGCCGTCCCCGCCGTGCGTGGTGATCGACGTCGAACCACACGCTGACGGCGTCACTGCGGATCTACCCGTGCAGATCCAGTACCACCACCCCGATCTCGGCGAGCGGCACGCCATTCGCCTGCCGTACCCGGATGGGCTGCGCCTGGATGTCCAGTACCTGCCTGAGGACGAAGCGACCGCACCGACCGCAGAACAAGTGCGCTCCTGGGTCACGGCGCTGACCGGTGACGACTGGTATGCGGACCACATCAGGTCGGTCGAGGTGCATCAGACCGTCCAAGGAGTGGCCGCCAGCTACACCGACGTCAACCGCCGGGTGCTGCTCGCGGGCGAGGCCGCTCACCAGTTCGCGCCGCTGGGTGGACGCAGCCTGAACTCGGGTGTGGCTGACGCGGTCGCTGCCGCGGATGCCATTGCGGAGGCGTTGGGTGAGCCCAGTGACCTTGCGGCGGCCTGGCTGGCGATCAACCGCAGCGCTCGCGAGCGGCGTCGGTCGGGAGTGCGTAACCGGATACTGTCCGTTCGGGCCCAGCGAGTCCTGGACGGTTCGGATGTCTCGATGCGTGCCAGGCGGACCGTCGCAGCCAAATCCGCACCCCATATATGGCTCGCGGGGGCATGGCTGACCGCCGGCCTGGTGCGGCCCACGGCGATTCCCCATATCAGCAGGTCGGGAGTCACCTGGTCCTAGGGCATTCGGGGATACTGACCGGACTCTTGGCCAGTTTGGCTTGGGGGCGTTACGCGAGTACCCTTGACCAACGGTGCGGCTTACGTGCCGACTATGTGCGTGCCCAGTCCTGGATTTTCCTGTCACCGGCTCACGTTTCGAGGGTCGGTAAGGGTTTGCCGTGTCATGCCGGCGATAGCCGGAGCAGGCAATAAGAATCGCGGAGGATATGGCTAAGAAAGACGGAGCCATCGAGGTCGAGGGTCGGGTGGTCGAACCCCTGCCCAATGCGATGTTTCGCATTGAGCTGGAGAACGGACACAAGGTGCTCGCCCACATCAGCGGCAAGATGCGGCAGCACTACATCCGCATCCTGCCCGAGGACAGAGTGGTGGTGGAGTTGTCTCCCTACGACCTGTCCCGCGGTCGGATCGTTTACCGGTACAAGTAACTACAACTGCGAGACAGGATCGAAGAACGTGAAGGTCAACCCGAGCGTCAAGCCGATCTGCGATAAGTGCCGCGTGATTCGCCGGCACGGGCGCGTCATGGTGATCTGCCAGGACCCCCGCCACAAGCAGCGGCAGGGCTAGGCGTAACAGCCAGCCAGCAACAACTGAATGATGACCTCCCAGAACCACTGACCGGAATCGCTGGTCAGACACCCCCGGAACGAAGGCCGGGGCCCCAACCTAGAGGGGGCGGACTGGGAACAGACCTTCGTTGAATGAAAGAGGAACTGCCGCATGGCACGTTTAGTAGGCGTTGACCTACCGCGCGATAAGCGTATGGAAATCGCGCTCACCTATATCTATGGCGTTGGCCGGACCCGTTCCAAGGAGATCCTGGCCGCCACGGGTATCAGCCCCGAGCAGCGCAGCAAGGACCTGACCGATGATCAGGTGACTCAGCTGCGCGAGTACATCGAAGCCTCTCTCAAGGTGGAGGGTGACCTGCGCCGCGAGGTCCAGGCCGACATCCGCCGCAAGATTGAGATCGGCTGCTACCAGGGCCTGCGCCACCGTCGTGGCCTGCCAGTGCGCGGTCAGCGGACCAAGACCAATGCGCGTACCCGCAAGGGACCCAAGCGCACCATCGCCGGCAAGAAGAAGGCCAGGTAACCCGCAATGGCACCACCAAAGAAGGGCGCCGGTTCCGGCCCCAAGAAGGCGCAGAAGACCCGTCGTCGGGAAAAGAAGAACATCCCGCTCGGCGCTGCGCATATCAAGAGCACCTTCAACAACACCATCGTCTCGATCACGGACCCGCAGGGCAACGTGATCGCCTGGGCGTCCTCCGGCCATGTCGGCTTCAAGGGTTCGCGTAAGTCAACCCCGTTCGCCGCACAGCTGGCTGCCGAGAGCGCGGCTCGCAAGGCACAGGAGCACGGCGTGAAGAAGGTCGACGTGTTCGTCAAAGGTCCCGGCTCCGGCCGCGAGACCGCCATCCGCTCGCTGCAGGCCGCTGGCCTCGAGGTGGGCGCGATTTCCGATGTCACTCCACAGCCGCACAACGGTTGCCGTCCGCCCAAGCGGCGCCGGGTCTAAGGGAGGCTTGAACTAAATGGCTCGTTATACCGGACCCGTCACTCGCAAGTCCCGTCGTCTGGGCGTCGACCTCGTCGGTGGCTCCAGCGCGTACGAGAAGCGTCCTTACCCCCCCGGCCAGCATGGTCGCGCGCGGGTCAAGGAGAGCGAATACCGCACCCAGCTGCAGGAGAAGCAGAAGGCTCGCTTCACCTACGGCGTGATGGAGAAGCAGTTCCGTCGCTACTACGCCGAGGCCAACCGGCACTCGGGTAAGACCGGTGAGCAGCTGCTGCAGATCCTTGAAACCCGCCTCGACAACGTCGTGTACCGGGCAGGCCTTGCCCGCACCCGACGGATGGCACGTCAGCTGGTGAGCCACGGCCACTTCACCGTCAACAACGTGAAGGTGGACGTGCCTAGCTACCGGGTGTCGCAGTACGACATCATCGACGTCAAGGAAAAGTCGCTGAACACCTTGCCGTTCGAGGTCGCACGCGAGACCGCGGGCGACCGGCCCATCCCGGGCTGGCTGCAGGTCGTTGGCGAGCGCCAGCGCATCCTCGTGCACCAGCTGCCCGAGCGCGCCCAGATCGACGTGCCGCTCACCGAGCAGCTGATCGTCGAGTTCTACTCGAAGTAATCGTCTGTAGCGATTCTGCTGCAGACCCACTTGACCGGCATCAAATAGCGGGTGCCGAGAAGGAGATAGAGAAACACCATGCTGATTTCTCAGCGACCCACCCTGTCCGAGGACACGCTGGCCGAAAACCGGTCGCGCTTCGTCATCGAGCCCCTGGAGCCGGGTTTCGGCTACACCCTGGGCAACTCGCTGCGGCGCACCCTGCTGTCGTCCATCCCGGGCGCGGCCGTCACCAGCATCCGGATCGACGGTGTGCTGCATGAGTTCACCACCGTTCCAGGGGTGAAGGAAGACGTCACCGACATCATCCTGAATCTCAAGAGCCTGGTCGTGTCCTCGGAAGAGGACGAGCCCGTCACCATGTACCTGCGCAAGCAGGGACCGGGCGCCGTCACCGCCGGTGACATCGTGCCGCCCGCCGGTGTGACCGTGCACAACCCGGACATGCACATCGCGACCCTGAACGACAAGGGCAAGCTGGAGATCGAGCTCGTCGTCGAGCGTGGTCGCGGCTACGTCCCGGCCGTGCAGAACAAGGCCTCGGGTGCCGAGATCGGTCGTATCCCCGTCGATTCCATCTACTCGCCGGTGCTGAAGGTCACCTACCAGGTGGACGCCACCCGCGTCGAGCAGCGCACCGACTTCGACAAGCTGGTGCTGGACGTCGAGACCAAGAACTCGATCACCCCGCGTGACGCGCTGGCCTCGGCCGGTAAGACGCTGGTTGAGCTGTTCGGTCTGGCACGCGAGCTCAACGTCGAGGCCGAGGGTATTGAGATCGGGCCGTCGCCGGCCGAGGCAGACCACATCGCCTCGTTCGCGCTGCCCATCGAGGACCTGGACCTGACCGTCCGTTCGTACAACTGCCTCAAGCGCGAGGGTGTGCACACCGTCGGCGAGCTGGTCGCCCGCACCGAGTCGGACCTGCTGGACATCCGCAACTTCGGTCAGAAGTCCATCGACGAGGTGAAGATCAAGCTGCATCAGCTTGGCCTGTCTCTCAAGGACAGCCCGACCAGCTTTGATCCGTCCGAGGTCGCCGGATACGACGTCGCCACCGGCACGTGGTCGGACAGCGCCTCGTACGACTTCGATGGCGACCAGGACTTCGCCGAAACCGAACAGCTCTAACACAATCCGTCCCGGCCCTACCTGATACGGGGGCCGGCCCCGAATAGGAGATAGTTGCAATGCCCAAGCCCACAAAGGGTCACCGGCTCGGTGGATCGTCTTCGCACCAGAAGGCGCTCCTGGCGAACCTGGCCACCGCACTGTTCGAGCACGGTCGGATCAAGACCACCGAGACCAAGGCCCGCGTGCTGCGGCCGTACGCCGAGAAGCTGATCACCCACGCCAAGAAGGGCGATCTGCACAACCGGCGCGAGGTGCTCAAGAAGATCCGCGACAAGGACGTCGTGCACGCCCTTTTCGCGGAGATCGGTCCGTTCTACTCCGATCGCAACGGTGGCTACACCCGCATCATCAAGGTCGAGAACCGCAAGGGCGATAACGCGCCCATGGCGATCATCGAGCTGGTGAAGGAGAAGACGGTCACCTCCGAGGCCGACCGGGCTCGCCGGGTTGGGTCTGCGAAGGCGACTGAGGAAGCTCCTGTAGAAGAGGTCGTCGAGGTCGAGACCGACACCGCGGACGATGCCGCTGCCGAGGCTGAGGCTGAGGCCGAGGTTGACGAGGCGGATGCTCCCGAGGCTGAGGTTTCTGATGTTGAGGACGCAGACAAGAAGGCCTGATCTTGGTCACATCTGACAACAAGCCCGCCATCTCTGATGGCGGGCTTGTTCGTTTACGGCTCGATATCGCCTATGACGGAACCGGATTCGCGGGTTGGGCGGCTCAAGTAGGCCAGCGCACCGTGGCGGGCGTGCTGGGTGAGGCCTTCACGACTATCGTGCGGGAGCCGGTGTCGCTGCATGCGGCCGGGCGCACGGACGCGGGAGTGCACGCGACCGGACAGGTAGCGCATATCGATATCCCTGCGACACAGCTCCCGGGAATCCTCGGCAGATCCCGGCCTGCGGATGCCCTCGAATTTGATCTGTTGATTCGTCGGCTGTCCCGGTTTCTGCCCAATGACGTACGGGTGCTCGATATCTCGCGGGCCCCAGCACATTTCGATGCCCGGTTCTCCGCGCTGCGACGCCATTACGAATACCGGTTTTCCACCGCGCTGTTCGGTGTACTGCCCCTGGAGCGGCATGATGTCGTCGGGTGGCACCACCCGCTGAACGTGGATGCGATGAACGAGGCGTCGCGGAATCTGTTGGGGTTACGCGATTTCGCGGCGTTCTGCCGCCACCGTGAAGGCGCTACGACCATCCGTGAGTTGCAGCGATTCGATTGGGCGGCCGACGGGCCTCGGCTGACCGCACGCGTGAGCGCCGATGCTTTCTGTTGGTCAATGGTGCGTTCACTGGTGGGTGCCGTGCTGGCGGTGGGGGAGGGCAGGCGATCGGTGCAGTGGTGTGCCGACCTGCTGAAGAATGAAAGGCGTTCAAGCGATTTCGCGGCCGCACCGGCGCGCGGACTGACGCTGGTCGGCGTCGACTATCCGCCGGACAATCAGATGGCGGCACGCGTGTTGATCACCCGCGACATACGGGTTAGGCCAGCGGTCGACTAGTGCGGGCTAACCCCTATTCGGTGGGCTCGCTTTCGCCGTGCCGGTTGAGCTTCGATGCGACGAAAGCTGCCGCCTCGGCGGGCAATCCGGTGCGCTCGTACGAGGTGTGAGCGTCCCAGCTGTTATTTGGTCCGGCCATGCAGATGGGATCTCCCTGGTTGCAGAGATCGATTGCGCGCGAGCCGTATACGCCGGCAATGCCGCTTAATGGTCCACCGGTTCGGTGCGTTGCGTTTCCGAATGTCGCGATGGCGACGATACGGTCGCCTACCGACGCTGACAGAGGACGACTGAACCCGAGACCGACATTCGGGACACCGATGATCGTGTCGATCACTTCGGCGCCCATCGAATACCCGCCGATGACGAACTTGGTTCGTGGGCAGCTCGCCGCGACCGACTGCAGGTGATTGCTCAGGTCATTGGCCCCGCCGCCGGCCGAGAAGATCCCCGCGTCATAGTTGACGGGGTAGACGTTCATAGTGGCTCCGGTCGCAGTGATGCGTGGTGTCAGGGAATCCACGAATTCGTCGCCCACCCGGCCCAGACCGACCGGTTCCTTACGTCCGCGCGCAAACGAGACGTCGACATCCGAGCATGGATCCGCCGAAGCGGTAGGGATCGCATGAACGAGCCCAACAACATTCACCCCTGACAGCGCAAAGATCGTCAAGGGGACAAGAAAACTTAGGACCACGCCGACCCTCGTGCCCCGCCGATGCGTGGTCACGCCCTGATATTACGGGGCGACGCGGCCGCGCGTTGTTCTTTTTTAGAGCTTGCCTGCCACGAAGGACGCGGCCTGGGCGGGCAGGTTGGTCTGCTCGTAGGTCTGATGTGCGGTCCAGGAACGCCCGCCACTATCGCAGACGGGGTCGCCGGGGTTGCACTGGTCGATCCATCGCCCAGCAAGGGGGCCGGACATCTGCCCCTCGCGGCGCGCGACGTTCCCGAATGTCGCGACCCCTCTGATCCCCGGTGGTGGACTGTCGGCGACATCGTCGACCACAGTCGCTCCCATCGAGTAGCCGCCGATGACGAGTTTCGTGTTGGGGCAGGATGCCGCAATCTCGCTGAGGTGGCCGCGTAAGTCGTCGGCACCTTCCCCGGTGGAGAGCAGACCGGCGCTGTAGTTCACGGGATAGACACTCAAGCTGCCGACCTTGTTCTGCAGCGCTCCGACGAAAGCATCCCCCACACGGCCGAGGCCCGGCGGCTCATCGCGGCCGCGGGCGAAGGAGACATCAACTGCGGCGCAAGGGTCGGCGGTTGCGGTGCCCGGGTTCGACACCGTCAGCACGCCGGTGAACATGAGCAGAGCGGCGACCAGGTATCCCCACCGCCGGATGTGCAAGATTGCAGGCCAAACAGCATTGTGCGTCGTCACACGCGAATGCTACGGGTAAGTCAACCTACCTGTCATATCGGTGCGGTATGGCCCTCGTCACCTGGGCAGGAGCGCTCCGAGGAAGTCGATCATCGCGCCGTTGACCGCGCCCGGCTGCTCCATCTGGACGAAGTGGCCGGCACCCTCGACGATCAGGACGGACCTCAGGCCGGGAACGAGATCGGCCATCGCGGTCATCGGGTCGCGGCCGAGCATTTCCAGGACCGGGTCGGCCGATCCGGCGATGAATGCCACCGGCACGTTGATCGGCACGTCGTGCAGGTGCTCGTTCTGGGCCCACACCTGGTCCTCCGCTCGGTACCAATTGAGTCCGCCGGTGAACCCTGTCCGCGCGAATTCATTCGCGTAGTAGTCCAGGTCTGCGTCGGTAAGCCAATTCCACGGCAGGGGAGGGGGGCCGGGCAATACGTCCAGATAACCGTTGCGCTTACCGTCCGCGTAGGCGGGGAAGGCCCAGCAGTCCAGATAACGGTTGGCGCCGCTGAGAGCGTTGAATAGCGCGGCTAAGAACGCCTTTGGCTGCGAGTTGAGCTCAGCCTCCGCTACTCCGGGTTCTTGGAAGTACTCCAGGTGTGTGAAGTGCTGCGACGCAAGATATTTGAAGCCGACGCTGGGTTTCACCGGGAGGCGCCGGGTGCGCGGTACCGACAGCTGGATGAGGGCAGAGACTCGATCCCCTGCCCAGGCAGGCATGTCCCACACCAGATGTGCCCCGAAATCGTGTCCGCAGAACACCGCGTCCTGCAGATCCAGGGCGTCCAACAGGCCGACGAGGTCGTTGACGGTGGTGCCGCGGTCATAGGCGGTAGCGTCCCGCGGCGCCGTCGTGTGTCCGTATCCGCGCATATCCGGTGCGATCGCCCGATATCCGGCCGCGGAGAGTGCGGCCAGTTGGTGGCGCCAGGTGTACCAGAGTCCGGGAAAGCCGTGGCATAGAACGACCGCCGGGCCTTCGCCCTGCTCGGCGACATGCATGTCGATTCCATTGACCGACAGCTGACGGTGGGTGATCTGGGAAACAGTCACCCCGGCGAGGCTAGTTCACTCTGGCTGCCGCGAAGTCCGCAGCCTGGTTGATCAGCGCCGTCGGGTATGAGGTGTGGGACTTCCAGCTGTCGTTATCGCCACCCATGCATACGGGGTCGCCGTCATTGCACAGGTCAAGAACCCGATCTCCATACGCGCCGGCCAGATTCTGGATCGGGGCGAAGCGGTTGACGATATTGCCGAACGTGACGATCGCACGGATGTGGTCGCCCACCTCCGGTGGAACCGGGTTGCTGAAGTTGAAGAAGTCGCCGATCGATACCGGGCCCTGAAAACCCAGAGCGGTGTCGACCACGCCCGCACCCAGCGAGTAGCCGCCGACGACGAGTTTGGTGTCGGGGCAGTTGTTGGCGGTCTGCTGCAGGTGTGCGCTCAGGTCGTTGGCGCCGCCACCCACGTCGGTGTTGGCGTCATAGCGCACCGCGTAGACATTGATGTTCTTGACACGATTGCGCAGCGCGCCGACGAAGGCCTCGCCGATGTCGCCGAGTCCGGGCGGTTGGCTGCGTCCGCGGGCGAAGGACACCTCGACATTGGGACATGCCGCCGAAGCGGTGGCGGGGAGAATTGCCGCCAGACCAGTGGTCAACATGATGGCCGCAACCGAAACAACCGCCGCGCGAGCGGCGGCGGTGAGGAACTTACTGGCTGGGCGTGGATTCGGTTGTAGCGTCACATGCTGAGATTACGGATAATTCGCTGTCGTTGCCATGTGATTTCATTCCTGCAGGTCGCGATGCTGTGTTCTTCGCTGCATTGGATTCGGAGTGCGATTGTCTGTCCCCGCCCTGATGTGCGAGCACGAGTCCCGCGAGAATGACTGCGGCGCCCACATACTGGACGGGTGCGATGGTCTCGCCGAGCAGCACCCAGCCCGCGATTACCGCGCACAGCACTTCGGTGAGGCCGATCAACGAGGCATAACTTGGCTTGAGCCGGGCAATGGCAGCGATACCGGTGAGGTAGGCGATCGCCGTGGTGACCACCCCGAGCACAAGGATGGGTACGTACACCGGCGCATGCCAACCGGCGACCTGAACGTCCTGTGCGGAGAAGGTCGTGGGCATAAGCCCGGTGAGCGCGAAGCCGCTCACGGCGATGGTGCTGACGAGCAGACCGCTTGTGGTCAACGTGATGGGTTGCAGCCCTTGTGCCTTGCCGCCCGCGCGGTGCGACGAAATGAAGTAGTACGCGGCGCATACCGCCGCGCCCAGTCCCCACAGCACACCCGCGGGCTCTACGCGTGCGCCGCTGAAGATGTTGAGTACCAACAGCATTCCTGCCAGCGCAAGAGTGGCCCCGGCGAGCACCTGGGTGCGCGGGCGCTGCCGTGTGTAAAGCCATGTCCACGCGATTACCAGGATGGGGCTCAGGAACTCGAGGAGCATCGCGACTCCCACCGACATGTGTCTGACCGCGCCGAAGTAGCAGAACTGGGCGCCCGCGACGGGAATGATGCCGTAGAGCACAACGACTTTGGCGTGACGACGAGCCTCGGAGAACCATCCTGGCGCCAGTATGCAGGCAGCCACGATCATGACTGCGGCACCGGTGGCCAAGCGTGCGGTGACCACGGCCGTCAGCGACCACCCGGCAGCCATGAGTGACTTGGCGAAGGGGCCGGAAAACCCGAAGGTGGCGGCCGAGGCTATGGCGAGGACCAGCCCAGTTCGGAAAGTGGCCCTGTCGTTCACCGCACCTCCCACGTGTCATGAGTAAACTTGAATACGGTCATGACCATAGACATGAAGGGTGTCAGGTGTCAAATGATTTTCACTCATGACACAGAGCAGGGGCTACGGTCCGCCGCAGAACTGATCAACACTGCGCGCAATGATCGGGAGCTGCTCACGGATCTGGTGGCGTTACCGCCGCTGCTCGACCGGTACGGCTGGACGGGTAGGCGTGACGGCGACGAGGCCGAGCTTCACGCCGTGAAGGTGCTACGTATGCGGTTGGGCGATATCTGGGCGCATATCAACGACGAGGAGTACGTGGTCCGGCAGGTCAACGCGCTGCTGGCCGATACCCACGCTTCGCCGTGGCTCACCCGGCACGTCGAAGAGCCCGACTGGCACTTGCACATGGCTGCCAGTGATGCGCCGCTGGCGGACCGCCTCGGTGCCGAGACCGCCATGGTGTTCGCTGACCTGATGCGCACCGGGGAGCAGCGGCGTCTGAAGACCTGCGCCGCCCCGGACTGCGACGCCGTCTTGGTGGACTTGTCGCGTAACAGGTCCCGGATGTTCTGCGATACCGGAAACTGTGGCAACCGCCAGCATGTCGCCGCCTACCGGGAGCGCATGCGCGACGAGCCCTAGCGGCCGCCGGCGCGAAGTTACTGCGCGTAGGCCTGTATCGGCCGGCCCAAGTAGGCGAGCTCGTCGCTCACGGTGACCAGGCGGACCTGGATGGTTTCAGCGCCCGCGGTGAGAAGTATGTGGTCGCCGTACCCATTGGGTTGGTCGATGATGACATCGGGCCGGGCCGGAAGTGCGTCGTACTCGCTGCTGATGATGTGCAGGGCCGTGCAGTTGCTCGGTAGCGCGGTCGGCTGCATGCCGTCCACCACCGCCAGAGTGCATCGGGGGTCGATAAATCCTGGGCCACTGGCGAATTGGATGCGGTTGGCGTCACCGATTGAGGTCACCATGACATCCCACATGTGTGGTCGGTCGGTGTAGACGACGGCGAGCGCACCGACCGCCACCGATCGGAGTACCACCTGCTGGCATACGTAGAGCTCGGCACGTACGACCACGGTATGTACACCGAGTCCGGACAACCGCGCCGCGATAGCCCGGCCCGACATGTCCGATCCAATCAACTGTCCGCAGCCGGATGTCGGCAGATGTATACCGTCGAGCTCCTCGTTGCTCATCTCGATGCTGCGTGTCAGGTACTCCAAACCGATGGCGCCCACGGGAAGTCCGGCGAAGAACGCGTCGCGTTGGCTGCCGTTGAGCGAGGTCATTCCGGTGGAACGGCGTACCGGGAGTTGTTCGTCGGTGGCCCACCGGACCAGCGCGCCAACCGATGTGCGGCCTTTCGCGGCGGGGCGCACTCGTACCGTCACCGTGGTCTCCAGCGTTGGCCGGGCCCACAATCCGGTCAGCGTGGCATCGGTGATGTACCACGGGTCAATGCCCATGGCGACGTTGTACGAGTCGATCAGCATGAGTCCGCTCCACTCCTCATGCATGGGCGCGCCCGCATATTGGCGGAGCATCTCGGCGCTGATTCGGTGAATCTGTCCGGCCTGCAGGATGGTGCTGCTGCAGTGTGACGCAGCCAAGGCCCGTCGAACGCGTGCAGTGGCGATAACGGCGCATCTTTCCGCACCGCGCCGCCCACCTCCGCGACGGAATACCGCGTCCACATTGGCGCCGGGGTCGAACCGCAGCACCACCCACACGGTGCGAATGGCAACGGCAGGCAGGGGACCCACGAGCCGGTCATAGCCACCGCGCAAGACCGTGCCCTGCGCGGTGCGCTGGCCGTTGCTGATGACGTCGATGCTTTCGAGCTCGATATCGTTCTGCTGCATGCACTCCCGCAGCACACGAAGCGGTACGAGGGAGTCGGTCGCGCAGTGATCCGGGGTGATGACCGAGGGATGGCGCTGGGTTGCGCTGATTTCCAGCACCGTGATGAGTTTGCCGTTTTCCCAACGGGTTCCGGTCCAACTGTCCTGGCTGCTCGGGGTATCGGCGATACTGCCCGAGCTTCGGTAGGTGCGGCCCGTCAGATACCTGAAACCGGTGACGGCCCAATGTCTGACGGTCTGGCCTCCCCATCGGCCGAGGACAAGCGCCAACGACACGATCGCTATCAACAGCGCAGCCCACCACGGCCAGCCGAACAGCAATGAAACGAGGATTGCGCCGAGAATCAGCAGCTGTGAAACCACCATGATCTGGATCGGCATCGTGGCCCGACGTACCTGTGTCGGAGCCGCCCCACTCGAGGTCACATTTCCCCCTTCTGTCCCGCCGTAACGCAACGCTTGACCCGACTCGATCACCGCGGTTGCCACCCGCAACCTATCGTGGTTGCCCAGTATTGCAATAGGCTGCAGGCCCGTGTGGCCGGTACGTAGGATCTAACACGATCGGGGTCGGCCGAGACGGTCATCAATAGGCCGTAGACCCGAGTTTCACGGAGGGGGGACGATGGCGCGACAACCGACCACTCGGCTGCAGGTCAGCGGGTACCGGTTCCTGGTGCGGCGCATGGAGCATGCACTGGTTCGCCGTGACGTCCGAATGATTCACGATCCGATGCGGTCGCAGTCGAGCTCGCTCACGGTCGGTATTGCGCTGGCCACTGTGATGGTTGCCGGTTGCGCGATCTTGGCGTTCTTTCGCCCTAACATGCCGCTGGGTGACCAGCCCATTGTCATGGCCAAGGACACCGGAGCGGTCTATGTCCGGATCCAGGACACGCTGCATCCCGCACTCAATCTGGCATCGGCTCGGTTGATCTCCGGGAACAACGAGAACCCCAAGCCGGTCAAGGATTCCGAACTGGCCAAGGCGCGACGCGGTCCGCTGGTCGGGATTCCCGGTGCGCCGGCGTCGATTCCGGGTCCCTTAACAGGGGACGACACCATCTGGACGGTCTGCGATGTCTCGACGCCTCCACCGAGCTCCACTGTCACCACCACTGTGATCGCGGGCAAGGTGACCCTGGAGAACGGTAACCAGGAGATGCCGAAGGATAGGTACGCCCTGGTGACGGTTAACAGCCAGATGTACTTGCTCTACGACGGCAAGCGGGCGGCGGTCGACCTGACGAACCCCGCGGTGACCCGTGCGCTGCGGCTGGAAGGTGTGACGCCCCGACCGATTTCGATGTCTGTGCTCAATGCCATTCCCGAGATGCCGGCCGTCGCACCGCCGCCCATCCCGGATGCTGGCGCGCCATCGCCCATCACGACCGCCGGAGTTCGAGTGGGATCGGTCATTAAGATGAGCCGGGCGGATTCGGCCGAGTATTACGTCGTGCTCGCTAGCGGGGTGCAACGTGTCAATGAGGTCACCGCGGATCTCATCAGGTTCTCCGATTCTCAGGGGGCGCAGGACATAGTTACCGTCGCGCCCGACGTGATTTCGGGGCACCCCAGCCTCAATCTGCTTGCGGTGCAGACGTTCCCGGAGCGTGCGGGTAAGACTGTCGACGTGCCGGAGAAGTCGGTGCTGTGCAGCAGCTGGAAGCCTGGTCAGGAAAAGACGCAGGAGCATGCCGCCACCAAACTGTTGTTGGGGAATTCGCTGCCGTTGAAGACCGATCAGGTGCCGGTCGTGTTGGCGCAGGCAGACAAGGAAGGCCCCAACGTCGACACGGCCTACATTCCGCCCGCGCGAAGCGCTTTCGTGCGCTCCACCGGTCTCGGTGGAGACACCGGGCGCGCCGAATCTCTGTACCTCGTTCTCGATACCGGTGTGCGCTTCGGTATCGGAAATCTCGAGGCTGCGAAAGCGCTGGGGCTCACCGTCGAACCCGTCGCCGCACCGTGGCCGATCGTTGGGCTGCTGCCGCCCGGACCGCGGCTGAGCAAGGAAGACGCCCTCGTCGTGCACGATGGAATGCCGCCCGACAAGACAGGTTTGGCGATCAACCCGTCGACATCGGCGCAAGCACCGTCGTAAGTCGCGCGTTAACAGAGTGCTAGTCGGGGGAGTCGCTCCGGCCCTGTCGGAGTCTGCGAACCGGTGCCAGCATGGCCAGTGCCGCAGCCAGAAATGCTGCGCATACCGCAATTCCGATGAGGGCTACGTGTCGCGGTCGTGGGTCGGGAGGCGGAGGTGCGGGAGGCAGCTGCAGCTTCTTGGCCGCGTTGGCCCGCGCGAGATCACTGGTGGTGGCGAGGTCATCGCTGACCGCGGCGAGTGCGTCCACTACGCCGAAGCCCAGATACGGGTCCCAGCCACCGGGCGGCCGGTGCGCGGTGTTCTTGATGCGGTCCATCACCTCACGCGCACTCAGCTGAGGGAAGCGTGAACGCACCAGCGCGACAACGCCACTGACGACCGGCGCGGAGAAGCTGGTGCCCTGGATGGGCACCGCACCCTGCTCGCCCATGTAGGCATTGGTCAGCGCATCACGGTTGGGATCCAACGAGATGATGTCCTCGCCGGGAGCGGAGATGTCGACCCAGGGGCCGCCGAGGCTGAACTTGGATGGTTGCCCGTCCGGGCCGATCGAGCCCACCGTGAGGACGAGGTCGTTGTACCAGGCCGGACTCACCGTCTCCAGGACGGCATCCCAGTCCGGGATGTTGGGCCTGGCCGGATCCGGGGGCGGATTCTGGTTCTTGCACTGCCCGTCGCCGACATTCCCCGCGGCAACGACCACCACGACGTTCTTGACGTCCACGGCGTATTGCAGCGCGGCGCCCAGCGGTCGGTCATCCAGAAACTGCTTGGCGGAGGCACATGCCACCTCGGAGATATTGATGACCGTCGCGCCGAGATCCGCGGCAGTGCGTACCGCCATCGCCAGGGTGTCCACATTTCCGACGCCGCTGATCTTGGAGGGATCATCCCGGTCGTTTCCGCCGCCCTTGTTTTTCACGGCGAATTTCGCGCTGGATTGGCGAATGGTGATGAGGCTGACGTCCGGTGCGATGCCGCTGAACGCGCTCGCCCCCGTGGGATCCGGTGCGGCCGCGATGATTCCGGCGACGATGGTGCCGTGGGCATCGCAGTCCTGAGTCCCGTTGCCGCCCTCGAAGACGTAGTCGCCGCCAGGGATAAGCGGTGGCAGCCGCGGACTGCGTGCGACACCGGTGTCGATCACAGCGACCGTCTGGCCACTGCCGCGCGACAGCTGCCAGACCAACGGCAGGTCCAGTCCACGCTGTTGCGTGGGTACCTTGTTGAGGTCACGCTTGGGATCGATGCCGGGGAATCGGCACAATTCCTTCTGCTCGGTGGGCTCGATCGGGGCGGCAGGGCGCGGGCCGGGCAGCATGCTCGGGTCGACTGGGAGCGGTGCAAAGGCGTGAGCCGTCGCGAGCACATGCACGGAACCAGTAGCCAACTGCGATGACATCGCCAACATCACAACGGCTGCAGCGATGGCGGTACGGCGGGCCACGCCGAGGTTCATGGCAGGTTCAATCCCCGCACGGCGCTGTACACGCCACACACCCACACGGCTACCGGAACAATCAATGACAACGCAATGTATTCGATGATCTCCACCATTCGGCGCGAGACGGGTGAGTACTTACGTGCCGACACCAGGAAGCCAAGTGCGATGGCTGAACCGGCCGCGATCGCCGCCAATGCGGTGGTGAACACCGCGGCCGTCGGGTAGGCGACGGCGACGAACGCGAATACCGCTGCCGGAATGGCCAAGCCGCCCAGGTTGATGGCCACTGTTTGTGCGAGGTCAGCATGCGAGCGTGCTCGAAGCATCATCGCCAACGAGATCAATCCCGCGAGCACAAGACCGCTGAAACGGTGCACACCGATGGGGTGATGGGTCCCCGCCCCGGAGAATGTCAGTACCGCAAGCACGGCGCCTACTGCCGTGACAGCGGATGTTCCACACACCAATCCGGTCAGCACGGCGTGCGCCCGGAGGGCCTTCTCGCGGAGGTCGGGCAGCGGTGGCAGTGCCGTCGCGTCCTCGACGTCGTCACCCTCGGTATCGAGTCCGTCGAGACCCTCGATCGCTTCGATCGGAGCTGTGGAATGTTCCGGGCGAGATGGTGCGCCCTGTGTGGGTACCGGGGGCAGGGGAAGCCGGGCGAGGACCATCGCCACGCGCGGTGACAGCGCCACCGCGCAGATTCCCACGGCGCCGAGCGCGGCCCCAAGGCCGTAAATGGGGGGTTCGAACAGCACGTAACCCAGCGCTGCGGCGAACCCGAGAAGTGATGCCGAAGCCACCGCAATCAGTGACATTGTGCCGGTACCGGTTGCGCGCATGGCGAGGATGGACACGACCATCGCCACCATGAGCGCCAGCATCGCGTGGGGAGCGCCGTACTTTCCGGGTACGAAGAGAGCTCCAGCCACCGCCGAAAAGCCGACAGCGCAATGGCTCAGCATCACGGAGGCGAGCGGGTCGTCGTACACCCTGTTCGCAAAGACCGCGGCGGTGATTGCCACAAGCGCGATCGCCACCGCGATGATCGGAAGGAGCAAGCCAGGATTGGTGGCGCCGGCGCGTAATAGCGCGGTCGCACCGAGTAACGCGGCCAGCCCACATACCGAAGCGCCGAGTATTCGGGCGGCCGTCCGGCTCCATGGATGTGCCGACACGGTCCGGAACGTGGACACCGCGAGGAAGACATCGTCGAACAGCGGATCCGGTGCAGCGACATCAGACTGGGTGAGAATCAGTTGATCGCCATCGCGGACCTCCAGCTCCCCAAGGGTGCTGGACATCTGCAGTGGTGGCTGACCAGGCCGGGACAACCGCCAATGCGTTTCGACGGCGTCCTCCGGGCTGGTCAGCTCGGGGACACCGACATGCTGGTTGATGATGTCGACGATCGAACCGACCAAGAGGGCCAGCGGGACACTCGTCGGCAGCGCCAAGTCGACCTGAGTGCGCTCAGCCTGAATGGAAACGCGGCACAGTTCGAGAACCGCCGAACGTTGCTCGGCGCCCGACTGCGCATGTGTCATTCTGTGCCCCCACGGTCGTTGATCTTTGCGCATGCACACTAGCCGAACGCGGCTGAGCGCCGCCAGCGGTTCGGCGCAACCGGGCAGCCATCGATCGTATTACCAGCGGGTCCGGCGATCTTGTCTGCGAATTCGTTGCGGCACCGGATATAACGGCCCTATCCTGTAGCCCGCCGTGGGCTGGACGGTAGCGTGGACACGGCAGATTGCCACGAGATGTGACGCGGGGGAACCGGAGGGCGTCGGGTGAACACCACAATCTTTATTCGTCGACCTCGGCTTGCGGTGCCTCGGGTGCCGGGTGGTGAGGTCAATGTGCAGCCACCGCCGGAGATTCCGCGACCGGTGCCGTCGCCGATCATCGCCAAGATCATGCCGGTGGTCATGGTTGTCGCGATGGTGGGCATGGTCGCCTTCTTCATTACCTCGGGGAGCTTGGGCGGCGGTGCGGGCAGTGGGATGATGCGCAGCCCGATGATGATGATGTTCCCGATCATGATGATGGTCTCGATGGTCAGCATGATGTCCAACAGCGGCGGCAAGGGAGCCAAGACCAGCGAAATCAACGAGGACCGCAAGGATTACTTGCGGTATCTCGAGGTGGTGCGCAAGAACGTCACCGACACCGGCGGCGCTCAGCGCAAGGCCCTGCTCTGGAACAACCCGGATCCCTCCGCCCTGTGGACGTTGGCCGGGGGCCGTCGCATGTGGGAGCGGCGTCCCGGCGACAGCGACTACTGCCATGTTCGCGTCGGGGTAGGGGACCAGCGGCTCGCCGCCCAGCTGGTGGCGCCGGAGATCGGTCCGGTCGAAGAACTGGAGCCGGTGGCCTCCGTAGCGCTGCGCCGTTTCGTGCGGACGCACTCGCTGGTGCCTGAGCTTCCAATCGCGTTGAACCTGAGAGGTTTCGCGGCCGTCACCATCGACGGCTCACCCGAGGTGGCGCGAGGTATGTTGCGCGCCATGATTTGTCAGCTGGCAATGTTCCACGGGCCCGACCAATTTCTGGTCGCGGCAGTGGTCAACCGGCATGCGGCGCCGCACTGGGACTGGCTCAAATGGCTTCCACACGCCCAGCATCCGACTGCGTTCGACGGTGTGGGCACATCCCGACTGGTCTACCACTCGCTGGGTGAGGTCGAGGAGTCGTTGGCATCGCTGATCACCGAGCGTGAGCGGTTCTCGCGGACCGCACAGCCGTCTCCCGACCGGCCGCAGATTCTCATCGTTGTCGACAGTGGCACGCTGATCGGTTCCGAACGCCTCATCATCGATCACGGCATCGATTCGGTGACCCTCGTCGAGATCGGTACCAGGGTGGACCCGCTCGCGGCCCGCCGCGGTATGCAGCTGGAGCTGACCGAACGCGGACTCGGCGCCAAAGGCAATGTGGGGTCGGAGGTCTTCGCCCATCCCGATCATCTGACCATCACCGAGGCGATGGCTTGCGCCCGGCGTTTGGCGCCCTACCGGGTGCTCACCGGAAGTGGCGACGAGGTCCAGATCCAGACCGAAGTCAGCACCCGCTGGTCTGACATCGTGGGGATAGGCGATCCTGGTCTGCTCAACCCGGAAGTAGTGTGGCGCAACCGCGTCGGGCGCGACAGGTTGCGGGTACCCATCGGCATCGCCGTGGACGGCACTCCCATGGAGCTGGACATCAAGGAAGCCGCCGAGAATGGCATGGGTCCGCACGGCCTGTGCATCGGCGCGACCGGTTCGGGCAAATCGGAGTTCCTGCGGACGCTGACGCTCGGGATGATCGCCACCCACTCACCGGATGCCCTGAACCTGGTGCTCGTCGACTTCAAGGGTGGTGCGACGTTCCTCGGCCTGGACCGGGCACAGCATGTCGCGGCCATCATCACCAACCTCGCCGAAGAGGCAAATCTGGTGTCCCGTATGAAGGACGCGCTGGCTGGTGAGATGAACCGGCGCCAGGAGTTGCTGCGCGCCGCGGGCAACTTCGCTAATGTCACCGAGTACGAGCGCGCCCGTGCCGCGGGTGCGTCGCTGTCGCCGTTGCCCGCGCTCTTCATTATCGTCGACGAGTTCTCCGAATTGCTAAGCCAGCACCCGGATTTCGCGGAGCTGTTCGTGGCGATCGGCCGACTGGGTCGATCGTTGCACGTTCACCTATTGCTTGCTTCGCAGCGTCTCGACGAGGGCCGCCTGCGCGGGCTGGAATCGCACCTGTCCTACCGACTGTGTCTGAAGACATTCTCGGCCAACGAGTCTCGTGCCGCCATTGGCGTGCCGGATGCCTACCACCTGCCCAATACCCCGGGTTCCTGCTACCTCAAAGATGACTCGGGTGAGCTGATACGGTTCCAGACCTCGTATGTGTCTGGTCCGTATGTGCCCTATGGGCCGACACGTCGAACCGTTACCACCGGGGCTGCTGCGTCACCACGGCTTTTCACCGCGGCACCCGCGGTGTTGCAGTCACGGACCACGGATATCGTCGAAGACGACTCTCCGGCCGTCGCCGAAGGGGCCGCCAGGTCAGTAATCGACACGATTCTCGATCGCGTTGAGCGGCACGGCAATCCAGCACACGAGGTGTGGCTGCCGCCACTGGATGAGTCGCCGACGCTCGGCGACCTGATTCCTCGTCATGGTCGCGCTGGTTTCGATGCCGTCGGCAGCCTGACCGTCCCGATCGGAATCGTGGACCGGCCGTACGAGCAGCGGCGCGACCCGTACATCATCGACCTGTCCGCTGCTGCGGGAAACATTGCGATCGTGGGCGCGCCCCAGTCCGGTAAGTCGATGGCGGTGCGCACCCTGGTGACTTCTCTTGCGGTGACGCACAGTCCCGCTCAGGTGCAGTTCTACTGCTTGGACTTTGGTGGTGGCACGCTCACCTCGCTGGCGCAGCTCCCGCATGTCGGTTCGGTGGCCAGCCGATTGGAATCCGACCTGATCCGGCGGACGTTCGCCGAAATGCTGACGATCGTCAGATCACGCGAGAATGCCTTCCGTGCTTACGGAATCGACTCGATGGCTGAGTACCGGCGGCGAAAGGGCGCTGGCGATCCCCAGCTCGCGAGCGATCCATTTGGCGATGTGTTCTTCATCATCGACGGATGGTCCACAGTCCGTCAGGAGTTCGAGGCTCTTGAGCCGCAGGTCACCGCGCTCGCGGCACAGGGTCTTGGCTTTGGTGTGCACACGGTGGTTACGGCATCCCGGTGGGCCGAGATTCGACCGGCGCTCAAGGACCAGATCGGCACCCGCGTTGAGCTGCGCCTCGGTGATCCACTGGACTCGGACTTCGACCGCAAGCTGGCACAGCTCGTTCCAGATGGCAGACCCGGCCGCGGCATTACCCGCGACCGTCGGCACATGCTCATCGGACTGCCGCGCGTCGATAGCGTTTCGTCGAATCAGGAGCTTGGTGAAGCGATCGGCGCTGCGGCGGCAAGCATGCGGCAGCGCAGCTCGGCGATAGCTCCGCAAGTTCGGATGCTGCCGCACAAGGTCGACTACGCCGCGCTGGTTCCGCAGGCGCCGCCCAACGACAAGCCGAACCTGCGGATTCTTATCGGTGTCAACGAGACCGAGTTGTCTCCGACGCTCCTTGAATTCGGCGAGCAACCGCACATGATGATCTTCGGTGACAGCGAGTGCGGCAAGACGGGTCTGCTGCGCACTATCTGCCGCGAAATCGTCCGCACCACCACACCGCAGCAAGCACAGCTGTTCATCGTCGACTACCGCCGCACCTTGCTCGGCGTCGTCGAGACCGAGCACCTGGCCAAGTACGCGATGTCGAGTAACACGCTGGTGGATGAGATACCGGTGCTCATCGAGCTCCTCAAGTCGCGTATGCCGGGACCGGATGTCACACAGCAGGAGTTACGTGACAGGTCCTGGTGGTCGGGCCCCGAGATCTACATATTGGTCGACGACTACGACCTGGTGGCCCTGGCGAGTGGAAACCCGCTGCTGCCGCTGGCGGAGTACCTGCCCCACTCGAAAGACATTGGCCTGCATGTCGTCATCGCACGCCGCACCAGCGGCGCGTCCCGGGCGATGTTCGAGCCGGTGATGGCGCGCATGAAGGACCTCTCCTGCATCGGCCTGCAGATGAGCGGCAACAAGGACGAGGGTGCCCTGCTCGGCACGGTTCGGCCGAGTGATCAGCCGCCGGGCCGCGGCACCTTGGTCATGCGCACGGGTGGTCAACAACTGATCCAAGTTGCGTGGAGCGATCCGCAGTGATTCTGGATCGCGACCCGCAGGTAGGGACGCGGGTAGCGATCGAAGTCACCGAAACCGCCGTACGGGCGCGAACCGAGGACGGCATCCGAGTCGCCGGGCATACCGACATTCGGTCGGCCGTCGCCGCACTCGATGACGATATGGCCCTGTTGCCCGGCCGGGTGGTTCCATCCCGTGCGCTCTGGGCGGCGTTGTTCGAGTCATTGCTTACCGACCAGAATGCGCCGGTCCGCCTCGATTCCATGCTGCTGATCCACCCGACGACCTGGAGCCCCGGACGGCTCACCTTGCTATCGAGTGCTGCGCGGATGATGGCGGCCACGCTGACATTGCGGCCGCGAGCTCTCGCGCTCGCCGAGCGTGGTGTGCGTGCTGATTTATCGGGGCGGGCGTTTGTGGTGGTAGAGGTGTCGCCGACTGAGGTCGCGGTAGCCGTTGTGGGACGCGGCTCCACCGGTGAGCCGGCATCGGCGGTTTGTCATCTCGAAGAGAGGTCGTGGGAGACCAAAAGCGTCGCCGATGTCGCACGCGCGGTGGCGCGCGCCGTGGAGGACATAGTCCGTAACGGACGCCCCGGGGTCGCTGCGATTGTCGTCGATTCGACCGACAACGAGATGGGGGAGGCGATCGTCGATGCAGTCGACCGGATCGGGTTGACTCCTGGGGTATCGCAGGTTGCCGAGGATTCGGTGTTCCGCGACGTCAACCGAGCTCCCCGTGTGTCGGCCTCCACCGATGAGCCCACCGACGAGCCCGCTGTTGGCAGAGCGCCCGAGTGGACGCCCGCGGCTCCCGCGAGATCTGCGTCGCGACTGCCGAGGTGGTGGCCTGCTGCCGCGATTGGCCTGGCGGCAGCGATTGTGGTGACGGGTGTTGTGTTGACCGTGGCGTCCACACGTGGGCGGCAACCGTCACCACCGACTCCCGTGATGGCGACCTCGCTGCTGGTTGAGGGGCGTGTGCAGTTCATGGTGCCCGCTGAGTGGGCGGTAAGGCGCATACCCGCAGGTGGCGCGGGATCAGCCCGGGTCGAAGTGATCTCTCCCAAGGATCCCGAGGCGATGGTCCATATGACCCAGGTGCGGGTGAAGTCGACGGAGACCTTGGCCTCGGCCGCCGAAACCCTCCGTGCTGCCATGGAGAAGGAACCGTCAGGCGTATTCACGGACTTCACGGCCGATGACCGCAAGATGGGGCGACCTGCGGTCACTTACACCGAGGTTCGGGAGGGCCACGACATTGCCTGGACAGTCCTGCTGGACGACGCGCTAAGAATAGGCGTTGGCTGTCAGTTTAAGAAGGATAGCTATGCTGATGTTCAGCAGGCGTGTGAGCTGGTAGTTAGAACTGCGCAAGCGGTTGATTCGGGTAACTAGCAAGATTGCTGAAAAAAACTTTGAAAAAGATGGAACCGATCTGGCGGTGGGGCCATCGTATCTAGTTGTAAGGACAAACCGGCCAGAAACCGGAAGTCACACCCGTGACTGGCCGGGCCTGGGGACAAGGGAGGATATGAAGTGGCTGTTTTCCAGAATGACCTGGCGTTGCTCGATACCACGGCTAAGAAGATTGATGGCAAGTACCAGGAGTTCACCGCACTGCAGAACCAACTGCGGGACCGCGTAGCGGTGGGCACCAGCACGTGGCAGGGCCAGGCGCGACACGCCTTTGACGAGGCGATGGCTCGCTTCGATCAGGAGATGGGCGACATTCAGAAGGTGCTGGTCGGGATTCAGGACACGATGGAATCGAACAAGCGCCGCATCCAGGAAATGGACGAGGCTCCGAACTTCAACGTCTAGCAATAGCTGTTAAAGACATCACACAGAAGGGAATGACCATGCAGATTACTTATAACCACGGCGAGATCGACGCGCTCGTTGCAGACGTCAAGGGAATGGTCGAGAAGTTCCAGGCTGGCCTTGAGGAGCTGCGTCACGAGATCCAGCCCTTGGTTCAGCAGGCCGAAGGGCAGGAAGCTACTGCGTACCAGGAGTACCAGAAGGCCTGGCACCAGTCCGCCGAGGATCTCCACCAAATCCTGATTCAGCTGAACTCGAAGGTGGATCAGGGCAACCAGGATGCGCAGCACACCGACCAGAGCGCTGCAGGCGCCTGGCACGGCTAAATCGCCGACGGTTGATTGAAGACCCTGTGGGGCCTTGGTGGAGGAGAGCCACCAAGGTCCCACAGTTTTCTTTCTGGAGGTTTACGGCACCGCTTTGTGCTCGTCGCATGGCCACCCGACAAACAGGAACTCAAGATCTCAGGTAACTCACCGGGCGATCTCGTGGCGGCGGGTGAGTGACAGTTCGAATAGACTATCCCGTCAGGGATTGTCATCGGCCTCGCCAGTTATGTGGACAGGGGATCGCGTGTTCAGAGTCGCGCTTAGGTGGATACGTGCCCAGTTCGAGCGCGCTCAGTTAAAGCATTTGTGGCAGGCTGTGACAGTCGCTGTGCTCACGACCGCTGCCGCATTTGGCGGTCTTGCTGCTGCACAGCCGCTCCAGTCCATCGCGCTTGAGCAGGACTTCTCCAATGGCCCGCTGCAGATTACTCCACATGCGCTGGTCGCTGGGTGCGGTGAAGACAAGGTTCCATCAGGCGTCGTTTACGCGACCAGAAATGGTCAGTCAGTTGTTGTGTTGCGTGCCACCATTCAAAATGCAGTTGGCGAAGACATTCCATTTGGTTCCGAAGATTCAACGCGCGTGTTCAAGTTGGCTTCAATGGAGCCGGAGGCCGAGTACATGGGTGTGTTTCCGGAAGGGATCGGCGATTCCATCAGTGATATTGCGGCGCGGATGAAGATGGACGCATTTGTCATTTGGAAAGTGCCGACGAGAATGTTGGATCGTGCAACCGGGATCACCCTCGTTGTCTATGACCTCGGGAAGACACAGAGTGTGATGCTTCCAACGGAAGACTGGATGACCACCCGAAGAATGACGGGCGGTCAGCTGACGGTACCGCTCACGAGGTGCTGAATGATTCGCCTTATTCGTTCGGAGCTAGTTAGCACACTTGTCGCAATTCTACTGGTGCTAGCGGCTATCTTTTTGTGGTCTCTTGTGCCAAACCGTCCGGACTCCTATCTGCCATTGCCTGTCCACGGAGGTTTGGCCGAGAGGGTTGTGGGAAGAAATATCGCTGCGACTGTTCACGCAACCTACATGTCGGACCATGTGTCCGTCGGTAGGACTCGGCAATCTCCGGTTCGATCTGATTTTTTCTCTAAAGGTAAATGGATAGTGGTCGATCTAACTTGTGAAACTTTAGTGAGAGAATCTCGTATTGGAGCCTATCTTCAATCGGGTGATACGCGGACGGGGCCTCGCACCAGTTTTGGTAATCCGTTGGGTAGGCCTGACACATTTCAGCCCGGACTGTTGTTTAGATTTGTCATGATCTTCGAGGTCTCTGATGTCAAGGACAAGCTAGATTTTTCAATTATGACCTCTTTTAGAGATGTAGAGAGCGGGCTGACTATGGATTCACCGCCTCTGGATTCTCGATTGGATATAGCCCTTTCGTATCGTGACGTAATTTCCCAGCCGATTATCATGATAGACGGATCAGAGGTTCGCCAATGAAGACCTGGTTGAGATGGTCCAACGTATTGGCGATTGTTGTGATTCTGGTAGTTCTTGGGGTGTTCTATCAAACTGTTATTCGGACCAGTGTGTCTCGATTTTCGCGCGATGACATTCCGGCAGTAACTGTTCCCTCCGGTGACAGTATCGATCTGTATGGAGTCGCCTGGCGGATGCATGAGTTAGAGGTACCGGATCTACCGCGCGATCCCGGCGAGGTTATCGCAATAAATGGGCGCCCAGCTGTATTTTTGTTTGAGCGCACGCTCAATGGTCGAGACATCACACACTGGAGTCGAAAAGAATATCCGCCGTGCATTGCGAGTGTGTTTGACCAGCAGTCGCGCCGTTGGGCAAACGGAGAATTTTCGACATCAACCGTCTCCTGGCTGGAAGAGGGGCGGTACGATACAAGATGTTCACAGGATAGTGATCGTGGACAATTTGTTCTCGCTGCCATGGTGCCCTCGGATGCTCAATTGGAGGGTGTGGATGTATCTTTTAAGGAATCTTCTGGCAAGATTTCGACGGTTCGATTTGAGATTGATTGATCAGATTTCTGAACGCAGTACCAGTACATTCCGGCGACAAGGCAAATGCGAATGGGTTCAAAGATTGCCGCAATAAACAGACGAATTGCTGATTCGCGACTTGTCCACCAAGCGTATTCGTGAGGACCAATCAGATCTATGAGTTCGCGCCAAAAAAGCCCATCGGATATTTTCGGATCGAAAAATACATCCGTTGGGTACAGCACGACCAGTATTGCAAATGTCACGATATAGAACGCAACAGGAATCGGTCCGGTTTGAAGCACGAGCCGTATCGCATCACGTACGTGGTCGAATGTCCCAAGAATCCCTGAACGCATCTCATCGGTGCGTGATGTGACGACGGTAGGGAGTCTATTCCACCGTGACAGAACCGCCGCCGTCGGTTTCTGTGCTGCTTGCCTTAGCCGTTCGAAGTATCTTTGACCGAGGAGCACTCTGGAAGCGCTGGTCCAAGTAGATCTATTGGCCTGCGCATACGCCAATCCTGCGATAACGAACCAAGACAGAGGCGCTAGAACCGCTTGAGTTACTCCGGCAGTGTGATCGGTCACCCACCGGACTGCATCCGCGACTGGCCCGAGATGTTCGAATACGGCTTGTTTCTGGTCGTGGTACCAGACGACAATCTTGCGTTCGCTTACCCATCTAGGCGACCCGAACATCACCGCGGCTGATGCAACAAAAAATATGTAGACCCAGGCAGATTCCACATAGAGTCGAGGAATGATTGTCCACCTCGGTAGACGATCAGAAACGTATACGAGAAGTTTTCGGATTGCGAGTAACAACACAACGATGAGGATGAGGGTGTCCGCCCCAGGATTTATGAGCCGGCCTACTTCGGCTCGCTCGATAGCGTTGAGCTCGTCGCTTCGGTTAAAGGATTCGGCGAAATGCTCTTCAGTTATCTGCAACAAAGCTTGGTGCTGAAAGCTCCAAGCATCATGCATATGTAGCTTCCATAACACGAATATCGCGAACGCGGGAAGAAGTATTTCGAGCGCCGTGTTGAGAAATGCTTGGACACCGGTATCGGTTGCGTCGGGAAGTATGTATGGCCGCAGCACCCAGAACATCCCCAGATACGTCAGCAGCATCGTCAACGGAGACAGCGGTAGAAGGAAGTTTCCCCAGATCATGCCGTGCTTGACGGCCACTGCGACTGCAAGCTGAACGATGCCGTATCGGACCAGCCATCCGACGAGATAGATGGCGATCAACTGTAGGAAGCATCGTCTATACAGAAAGAACGTGTTCTTCAGGATCTCCACGCCTGAGCCTCCCCGTCTGCCGTCGAACACGATAATCCCACGCGGGCCGCCCAGCCGCGTTTTGACCTGCGGTGACGTATCCCGGTAAGCTCCGTCGTTGGCGTGCGGTACGTCATGTACATGAGGCTCGGGTCACCACTGGTCGCCGAGATGAACCTCCACCGCTTGCCGTGGCCAGCGTCTCGAACGGCGGAAACCGTCCGAGCATCCACCCGAGTAGACAAGGAAAGATTGTGCCTACCTACACGCCCAAGGCGGGTGACATCACCACTAGCTGGTATGTCATCGACGCCACGGACGTAGTACTCGGCCGTCTTGCCGTCCAAGCAGCCATTCTGCTGCGCGGCAAGCACAAGCCGACCTATGCCCCCCACGCCGATGGCGGCGATTTTGTCGTCATCATCAACGCCGAGAAGATTGCCCTGAGCGGCAAGAAGCTCACCGATAAGTTCGCCTACCGTCACTCGGGTTTCCCGGGCGGTCTGCGCAAGCGCAGCATCGGCGAGCAGCTGCAGAAGTTCCCCACTCGCACGGTGGAGAAGGCAATCATCGGCATGCTGCCCAAGACCAAGTTGGGCCACCAGATCGAGCGCAAGCTCAAGGTGTACGCCGGCCCTGAGCACCCGCATGGCGCGCAGCAGCCGATCCCGTTCGAGATTAAGCAGGTGGCTCAGTGACCGATATCGCCGAAGAGCAGACCCCCGCAGACGACACTGCAAACACGGAAAATGCCGTCGAGACCGGTGACCAGGCGGTCGTCGAGGTGACTGTCGAGGAGCCCGCCGACGAAACAGTCGTCAAGGCCCCGACTCGCGGTCCCGTCGTCATCGACAAGCCCATCCAGACCGTCGGTCGCCGCAAGGAAGCCGTCGTCCGTGTGCGCCTCAGTCCCGGCACCGGCAAGTTCCTCCTGGATGGCCGTAGCCTGGAGGAGTACTTCCCGAACAAGGTGCACCAGCAGCTCATCAAGGCGCCGCTGGTCTCGGTGAACCGCGTCGACACCGTGGATATCTTCGCCCACCTGGTTGGTGGCGGCCCCTCGGGCCAGGCAGGCGCGCTGCGTCTGGCCATCGCCCGGGCACTCATCATCGTGGAGCCCGAGGACCGTCCGGTGCTGAAGAAGGCCGGCTTCCTCACTCGTGACCCGCGTGCGATCGAGCGTAAGAAGTACGGTCTCAAGAAGGCCCGTAAGGCGCCTCAGTACTCGAAGCGCTGATCGATTCTGTTCGTCCGCGTATTGCGCCGGCACACAACATGTGTGTCGGCGCAATCGCGTTTTGGGGCCAGTCGGGTGTGAGAGGTTAGGCGCATGGGTTTGTTTGGCACGGACGGCGTCCGGGGTGTCGCGAATGCCGATCTGACGGCAGAGCTCGCGATGGCACTCGGGGCCGCCGCGGCACGGTCTCTGGGACACAGGAGCGCCGTCGCCATCGTGGGCCGCGATCCGCGCGCCAGTGGCGAGATGCTTGAAGCGGCGGTCGTCGCGGGTATCGCTGCAGAGGGTGTCGACGTGCTTAGGGTCGGGGTGCTTCCCACGCCGGCGGTGGCGTATCTGACGGGTGCCTACGGCGCTGCCTTTGGTGTCATGATCTCTGCTTCTCATAATCCCATGCCCGACAACGGAATAAAGATTTTCGGCGTAGGGGGTCACAAGCTCGACGATTCCGCCGAGGCCGCCATTGAGGCGCAGCTCGAGACGACCGCAGTACGTCCGACGGGTGCCGGAATCGGCCGTGTCCGTGATGCCGCGGATGCCCTCGATCGGTACTTGCATCATGTCGGCACTGCCGACATCCATTCCTTGGACGGCCTGACCGTTGTGGTCGATTGCGCGCACGGAGCGGCATCGGATGCGGCCCCGCTGGCATACCGGGAGGCCGGCGCCCACGTTATCGACATCAATGCCGACCCTGATGGGCTGAATATCAACGACGGCTGCGGCTCAACGCATCTGGGCCCGGTGCAGGCTGCGGTCAGGGCTCACAACGCCCATCTTGGCCTCGCGCACGACGGCGATGCCGACAGATGCCTCGCGGTGGATGCCGACGGGAATGTCATCGACGGCGACGTCATCATGGTTGTGCTCGCGAAGGCGATGGCGGAGGCCGGAGAGCTCACCGACAACACACTCGTCACGACTGTGATGAGTAATCAGGGACTTCATATCGCGATGCGCGCAGCGGGCATCGACGTCAAGGTGACGGCGGTCGGCGACCGTTACGTGTTGGAGGAGCTACGTGCAGGCCAATTCGCCTTGGGTGGTGAACAATCCGGCCATATCGTGCTGCCTTCCTTAGCCACCACCGGCGACGGGATTGTGACGGGCCTGCGCCTCATGTCCAGGATGGCTCAAACCGGGCAGTCGCTGGCCGAGCTGGCCTCCGCGATGCGGGGCCTGCCCCAGACACTCATCAACGTTCCGGTTTCTGACAAACAGGCCGTTGCGCGGGCTCCACAGGTACTGGCCGCGGTCGCGGAGGTGGAGTCCGAGCTCGCGGGCAATGGTCGAATTCTGTTGCGTCCTTCTGGAACCGAACAGCTGGTCCGCGTCATGGTGGAGGCCGGTGAACAGTCCATTGCGCAGCGCCTTGCCGAGCGCGTGGCGCAGGTGGTCGGCGCGGTCTAAGTGCGTGCCAGGGCGCGTGTGTAGAGCGCGGTGCCCGCGGCATCGCATAGCGTGACGGTCAGGTTGCCGCCGCCATCGATGTCGATCTGCCCGAAGTGCTGGTAGCCATCCAGCGGTGACTGTTGATCTACCGGCGCGGCGTGCACGAAATCGGCTCGCGGACCGAATGTCCCATCGAGCGGCTTCTCCTGGCCGGCACCCGCGTGTAGCGGCCCGGACACGAACTCCCAAAACGGCTCGAAGTCCGTGAACTTGGCCCGTGCCGGTGAGTACTCGTGTGCCGCTGTGTAGTGGACATCGGCGGTCAGCCACACCACATTGCGCACCTGCCGGGCCTTGATATGCGAAAGGATATGCGCCAGTTCGGTTTCCCGTCCCAGGGGCGGGCCGTCGTCGCCATTGGCGACGGCTTCAAAGTTCGTCTTGCCGTCTGGCACCACCAATGCCAGCGGCAGGTCGTTGGCGATGACCTTCCACACGGCTGTCGATGACGCGAGGGCGTCGATGAGCCAACTGGTCTGGCGTTCACCGAAGATGGCGCCCGAAGGCTGCCGGTTGGGGGAGTTGGGGTCCTTGTAGCTGCGCATGTCGAGAATGAACACGTCGAGCAGGGGGCCGTAGGAAACCCGTTGGTATACGCGGCCGTCCACTGCTTCGCGGGCCTCGAGCGGTTGCCATTCGTGGAATGCCCGGTGCCCGTACTCGGCGAGCACGTCGACGCGCTTTTCCGTGTACTTGTCGTTATCGAGGATCTCGCCGGGATACCAGTTGTTGATCACCTCGTGGTCATCCCATTGCACGAGCTGCGGCACGTGCCCGTTGAAGTATCGATAGTTGTCGTCGGTGAGGTTGTAGGCGTATTGGCCCCGATATTGGTCGAGTGTCTGGGCGACAGAGCTTTTTGACTCCGAGACCTGGTTTCGCCAGATTCGCCCGTCGGGCAACGTCAGCGTCTCTTGAATCGGGCCATCCGCATACACGGTGTCCCCACTGTGGATGAAGAAGTGCGGATCGCGGTCCGCCATGGTGCGGAACACCTTCATCCCGCCGACATCGGGGTTGATGCCGAATCCCTGCCCGGCGACGTCACCAGACCAGATCAACCGGACATCCCGTGCGGACGAGGGCGCCGTCCGGAAGAGGCCGGTGACTGGCTCGCTAAGCGTGCCGTCCGAGTCGAGCGTCACCCGGTAGTGCACCTCAGAGCCGGCGGGCAGCCCGGTGAGACGCATCCGGCCGGTCCCGTCCGATTCCGGGGTGAGCAGTGGCCCGGTGAAACGCCTTGCATCCGAGAAGCGTTCGGTGGCAGCCGTTTCGACGATCATGGTGGCGGGGCTATCCGACCGGGCCCAGATCACTGCGCCGTCGGTACGCGGGAACCCGCTTGCGGCTCCGTGCGTCAGCCGCGGGCGCGCCGACACCAACGCCGGTCCGCACGCCGCTGCCGGGGCTATCGCGAGACCCAGCAAGGCGGCGCGCAATACGGTGCGGCGCGGGACGGCTGTCATCCCACTACTTTCGGGGCGCTAGGCGAACGCACACCTAACGCCATGCGAACGCAGGGCGAATCAGAGCAGCTCGCGCAATGCCTCGACATGCTTGATTCGACCTGCCGCGTCGGCGGCGAGTGGTGCCACATTGAGGGTGGTCACACCCGCCTCTTTGAAGGCTGCAACCCGTTCGGCGACAAAGCTCTTCGGTCCGATGAGTGAGATGTTTCTGACCAGCTCGTCGGGCACCGCGTCGGTTGCCTCGGCCTTCTTGCCTGCCAGGTAGAGCTCCTGGATGCGGTCGGCTTCCTTGCCGAACCCGTAGGAGGTCGCGAGGTTGTGATAGAAGTTCTTGCCCTTGGCGCCCATGCCGCCGATGTACAGCGCGAGGCTCGGCTTGACGAATCCGTACAACGCCTCGACGTCATCGCCGATCGCGAGAGCCGGGCCGGCGTAGACCTCGAGCTCGCCGAGCGACGGGTCGCGTTTGGCCTTGCCCTCGGCCAGGGCGGCACCCCAGACGTCGTTGGCCTTCTCGGGCAGGAAGAAGATGGGCTGCCAGCCTTCGGCGATCTCTGCGGTGAGTGCCACGTTCTTGGGGCCGAGCGCGGCGATGAGTACTGGAATGCGGTCGCGCACAGGGTGATTGATCAGCTTCAAGGCCTTGCCGAGGCCGGTGCCCTGCTCGGGCGGGAGCGGCACCGTGAAGTACTTGCCCTCGAACTCCAGGCGCTCGCGGCGCCACACCTTGCGGCAGATCTCGACGGTCTCCCGGGTGCGGCCCAGGGGAGCGTCGTACTTCACGCCGTGGAATCCCTCGATGACCTGTGGCCCCGAGGCGCCGATGCCGAGGATGAAACGGCCGTTGGAGACGTAGTCCAGGCCCGCTGCCGTCATGGCCAGCAGGGTGGGTGTGCGGGTGTAGAGCTGGAAGATGCCCGACGCGAGCTTGACGGTCGACGTCTTGGCGGCGAGATACCCGAGTTGGCTCGCGGCGTCGTATGAGTAGGCTTCGGCGACGAACGCGATGTCGAGCCCGACTTTCTCCAGCTCAGCGAGTTCGTCGACGACCTCGGTGAATCCTCCGGCATAGCTCAGCGTGGTTCCAATGCGCATGCCGAGACCCTACTCGACCAAGCGGTTGAACGGGAAGGTGCTCCGAGCCCCAGATCGGTGAAAAAAGATGGAACCGGAATCGATACATACCCGTCGTAGTCAATATGGGAGAAACCTCGATCGATGTCCCTGGTGTCCGGGGGGTGGCCGGAGAGTTCGACAATTTGGCCGGTGAGCTGCAAAAGGCCATCGAGCAGCTGCGCGGCTTATCCTTCGCCGGCGCTTCCGCCGGGCGGTGGCACACAGCCAAGGGCGATCAGGTCAGCGCCGGGTTGCGAGAAGTGGTAACTCATCTTGAGGATTGGCATCGCACCAACACCGCGATCGCCGAACAACTTCGTGTGACTGCGCAACGGTATGCCGATCTCGAGGCCAAGAACAAGGCAAGGATGGCTGCAGCCGATGGCCGGTAAGTACGACATTGAGGCACTCCGGAGCGAGGGGATCCAGGCGATCGCGAACTCGCAGAACTACACGACCGCCGCGATCCGAGGGAACGGCAAGTCTCCCGTCACGATCACCAACCCGGACCTCACCGCCAACGAGCGCCAGCTGTTCGATTGGTACGACATGGACGCCGGCATGAACCTGAACACGCTCGGCGCGGACCTCGAGCTGTTCAAGAGCGCGGTCACCACCATGAAGTCCGCAGCGGAACGTCAGCACGGACAGCTGCAGCAGCTCATGGGGATGTGGGGAGGCAAAGGTTCGGAGGCCGCCAACCAGTTTCTGAGGACGCACAACTCCACCGCCGATGAGGTAACTGAGGAATTCGGAAAGGTGTCGACCGGACTGGACAGCCTGCGTGATGCCTTGTGGAACATTGTCGATCTGAAGAAGCAGGCGTCGACCATGGTCGACGGGTTGGTGTCCGACCGTACGGCGTTCGACAACGCGGTCGCGACCTACAAGACCGGTGCAGGCGATAGGGCGACAGCAGACGAAACCAATGCGACCAAGATCGGCCCGCACGTGAAGGACAGTATCGAGGGCAAGTGGCTGCCCGCGATGAAGACCGCATGGTCCAAAGGCGGCGAGGCATACGACACCTTGATCAACGGTCTGAAGCAGAAGTTGCCTCAGGAGTTCAAGACGCCACCCGGTCAGTTCGGACCCGAGTACGACTCGGGCACCGATCCTCAGACAAATCCGCAGACAAACCCCAAAGACAAAGACAAGGGCAAGGGCGGGGACGAGCAGCCCGGTGGCGGCGGTAAGGACGGCGGGTCTGCCACCGGCACCGCAACCGGTGGGATGCAGGGCACGGCTACCCCGGCGTCCGCGATGGGCAACCAGAGCGGCCAGATGCCCAGCGGCGGGCAGCAGCAGGGCGCCGGACAGGGGCAAGGACAGCAGGGCATGGACCCGAGTCAGATCGTCAGTGGTTTGACCGGCGCCATGACGGGCGCCATGGGGTCCATAGGTCAGATGGCGAGCGGGATCGTCAGCGCGATCACCGAGGGCCTGTCCAACATCCCGTTCGACCAGATGGGACAGGGCGGTGAGCCGGGAGCAGGGGAAGACAAGCCCGAGGACAAATTCGATGGCAAGGTCGACGAAGCCGCCGACAAAAAGGATCCGGACGCCAAGATGGCCGCGGCCAAGGACGCGGCGATCCAAGAGGCCCGCTCAGATGCGGGAGGGACCTTCGCGACGGACGGCAAGCCGGCGTCGATTCCCGGTATTCAGCTAGCGGGCGCTGGTGGACTGGAAGCCACTCCGACCGCCCCAGGTCAGACAACTCCGGGTACACCGCTTGGGATGACCCCGCCGGGAGCGATGCCTCCGCAGGCAGGTCCGATGGCGCCGGTGACGCCGCCTCCGGTCCAGACGCCGCAGCCCACCGCGCCCCTGCACGTCGAGCCGCAGGCTCCCGCACCGGCTGCGCAACCTCAGGCCGCGGGGACGGACGCCGGGGAGACGCCCTGTGAGATCGCCGCGGACGAACTGCCGAAAGCCGGACGATGATCGATATCACCGATGCGCTCGCGGGGATCGTCGCGGATTTTGAATGCTCACTCGACCAACTGCGCGATGAGGCCGATGCCGCAGGCGGGGAGGTGCCGCGCGAGCAGGGGCCCGCGCAGATCAGCTTCGGCGGAGATTACGACCCCGACGACGAATTTTGGCCGTCACGAATCGTGAAACCCGCTGATGAACTGCGCATGCCCACCCAGGTCCACCTCACTGAATCCGGGATGGAAGAGGACGATATCTACCGCTGGCAGCGGTGGAGACGCTAGCTATCTCAGCAGCGACTGCACGCGATCGATTTCGCTGACGTCCAGCTCGGCGGCATCGGGCAATGAGGTGTTCGGCAACTCGGCCGTGGCATCCGCGAAGTCGCGGTAGCGCTTATCGCCCGCAAGCTGGAACAACAGATATCCGGTCAGCAGGGCCCGTGTGTTGCGTTGTGTCGCGCGGTTTGATCCGCCGAGGCCCATAAATCTACGCAGCCAGCTGTGTTCGGGTAACCCGCCGGACTTCGCCTTCGCAATGTTCCGCAGTTCGGCGCCCTGCCACGCCTGCGCGAGAGCCGCGGCATTCGATCGCAGCGACTGCACGTCGTCGGTGCTCGTCACGACCAATCCGGGGATGGCCAGCGCCGCTACGCTGTTCTCCACCGGCGGCCGGGTCGTGCTCGGAAAGAGAGCCACAACGGCCTTGGCGCTCACCGGACGATTCTTCTTGTCCACCAGCGCTGGAGGTCGGGTCGCCGCGAAGACCGCCGCGGAGCCACCCAGACCGTGACCCGCGAGCGCGAGCTTGGTGGGGTGCACGCTGATCTTGCCGTCGCCAAGACGTACCCGGGTCACGATCTCGAGGGTTGTGCTCAGGTCGGCCGCCAGGTTCAGATGTGACGGGATCAACCCCTTTTCGGTGTCGGGGGCGGCCGCCACGATTCCCCAGGACGCGAGATGTTCGAGGGTCGCTCGATACTTGTCCGTACCGGTCAGCCAGTCGTGCCCAAACGCCACAGCGGGCAGATTGAACCCGGATTCCGGCGAGTAGACGACACCGGTCACGCCCGCAAATGCGAGATCCCCGCGCAGGACCTTGTGCGGACCGCGGCGGGTCAGGGCTTTGAATAGCGTGCGGGTACTCGCCATGGCATGACCGTAGCCGATCGTTCGCGTTGCAGGCTGCGGCGGGAACTGAACTACCCTGGTGCGCTATGTGCGGAATCGTCGGGTACGTCGGCCACCGGGACGCTCTTGGTGTCGTCCTTGAGGCGCTGCGTCGGCTCGAGTACCGGGGCTACGACTCCGCTGGGGTCGCGCTGGTCGATGGCAGCGGTGGACTTCTGGTGCAGCGGCGAGCTGGCCGGCTGGCCAACCTGGAGTCGGCGATCGCGGAATCCGGTGAATCCTTCGCCGCGACGACGGGGATGGGCCACACCCGCTGGGCCACCCATGGTGCGCCGACTGACCGCAACGCCCACCCGCACCGTGACGCTTCCGGCAAGGTGGCGGTGGTTCACAACGGAATCATTGAGAACTTCACGGTGCTGCGCGCCGAGTTGGAGGCCGCCGGCGTCGAGTTCGCCAGCGATACCGATTCCGAAGTGGCCGTGCACCTGGTGGCGCATCAGTACGAATCCGGCGACACCGCCGGCGACTTTGTGGCTTCGGTGCAGGCAGTGGTGCGACGACTGGAGGGGCACTTCACTCTCGTCTTCTCCCACGCGGACGATCCGGGCACGATTGTGGCGGCCCGCCGGTCAACTCCGCTGGTTGTCGGCATCGGCGACGGCGAGATGTTTCTCGGGTCCGATGTCGCCGCGTTCATCGAGTACACCAGGGATGCTGTCGAATTGGGGCAGGATCAGGTTGTTGTCATCACGGCGGACGGCTACCGCATCACCGACTTCGCAGGCAATGACGATACCCACAATGCCCGGGTATTCAAGATCGATTGGGATCTGTCGGCCGCGGAAAAGGGCGGTTACGAGTACTTCATGCTCAAGGAGATCGCCGAACAGCCGGCGGCGGTATCCGACACCCTGTTGGGGCACTTCGACCACGGTCGGATAGTGCTCGACGAGCAACGGCTCTCCGATCAAGAGCTACGCGATATCGACAAGGTGTTTGTGGTGGCCTGCGGTACGGCATTCCACTCGGGGCTGCTGGCCAAGTACGCCATCGAGCACTGGACGCGGCTGCCCGTGGAAATCGAGCTCGCGAGCGAATTCCGTTACCGTGATCCGGTTTTGGATCGCAGCACGCTTGTCGTCGCCATCTCGCAGTCGGGTGAGACTGCGGACACCTTGGAGGCGGTGCGACACGCCAAGGAGCAGAAGGCCAAGGTGCTGGCCGTCTGCAATACCAACGGTTCGCAGATTCCCCGTGAGTGCGATGCGGTGCTGTACACGCGTGCCGGGCCGGAGATCGGTGTGGCCGCGACAAAGACGTTCCTCGCTCAGGTCACCGCCAATTACATTGTGGGCCTTGCCTTGGCGCAGGCTCGCGGGACCAAGTACCCGGACGAGGTGGCTCGTGAGTACCACGAGCTGGAGGCCATGCCGGAGCTGATCCAGCGCGTCATCGATGCGATGGATCCGGTCGCTGAGCTTGCTCGGCAGTACGCGCAGTCCTCCAGCATCCTGTTCTTGGGGCGCCATGTCGGGTACCCAGTAGCGCTTGAAGGTGCGCTCAAGCTCAAGGAACTGGCGTACATGCATGCCGAGGGCTTCGCGGCCGGTGAGCTCAAGCACGGGCCGATCGCGCTGATCGAAGAGGGATTGCCGGTCATCGTGGTGATGCCATCGCCCAAGGGCATGGGGCTGCTGCATTCGAAGCTGCTCAGCAACATTCGTGAGATTCAGGCCCGCGGGGCGCGTACGATCGTCATCGCCGAAGAGGGTGACGAGACAATTCGGCCGTATGCGGACCATCTCATCGAGATTCCGGCTGTGTCGACGTTGTACCAACCGCTGCTGTCCACGATTCCGATGCAGGTCTTTGCCGCGGCGGTGGCGCAGGCCCGTGGGTATGACGTGGATAAGCCGCGAAACCTGGCCAAATCGGTAACCGTCGAATAGCGTTTCGCTGTGGCGAGCGTCGCGGTCCCTGAACATCGCGTCGGAAAACGTTGGGCTGCTGAGAAACTGGGCCATTTTATCGACGCGGAGGCATTCGGCAGGTTTGTGGGGGCATATCTGCGCGGAATGGAAGAACTGCCCGCGGTGATCTCCAGCGTGGACGTTGACACGCGGCTCGGGATCGTGCGGGCGTACAGATTTGGCTCAGCGTCTGGTACCCCATTGGTCCTGCTTCCCGGCCGGAACGCATCCACTCCCATGTGGCGCGCCAACCTGGCCTCACTGATCCCGCGGCGTACCGTCTATACCCTGGACCTGCTTGGGGAGGCCGGGATGAGCGTGCAGCACAAGGCGATCGGCGGTGCCGCGGATCAGGCCGATTGGCTTGAGGACGCACTCGACGGACTCGAGCTCGATCGGGTGCATATGCTCGGCTTGTCGATCGGTGGTTGGAATGCCGTGAATCACGCCGTCCGCTACCCGAATCGACTCGCTTCGCTGACCCTGCTTGATCCGGCGATGACGTTCGCGCCGGTCACGTGGAAGATGATCGTGGTATCGCTCGGCTCAATCATTCCGGGCATGCCGCAGTGGATCCGGAATCGCTTGTTGAGCTGGATATCGGGTGGCGTGCCGGTCGATGAATCCATACCCGAGGCTGCGCTGATCTCCTCCGGTATGCGGGATTTCGCGATGTATCTACCGACGCCCCGTCCGTTCGATGATGAGCAGCTGCGGGGGTTACAGGTGCCGGTACTCGCGGTGATCGCGGGGCGCAGCATCGTCCATCGCCCCGAGCGGGCCGCTGCGCGGGCGCGAAAGCTACTGCCGCACGCCCGGGTCGAGATGTGGAGCGATGCATCGCACGCACTCAACGGCGAATTCCCGGAGCGGATTTCCGATCTCACCCACCAGTTCCTCGATGACATAGACGAGGGAGCGAGGGGAGTTCGCAGTTCATGAGGTACTACTACAGCGCCGACCAGATCCGGGAGGCCGAGGCGCCGCTGCTGGCTTCCTTGCCCGAGGGCGCGTTGATGCGGCGCGCGGCATACGGACTGGCCACCGTCGTCGTGGGTGAGTTGTCGCGGCGATCAGGTGTCGTGGCCGGGCGGAGCGTCTGTGCGATCGTGGGTTCCGGAGACAACGGGGGAGACGCCTTGTGGGCGTTGACATTCTTGCGTCGGCGTGGGGTGTCCGTCAATGCCGTGCTGCTGAATCCAGATCGGGCCCACCGCGCCGGTCTGACGGCGTTCCGTAAGGCCGGCGGTCGGGTGGTGTCCGCGGTGCCCAACGACACCGACCTCGTCGTCGACGGCGTCGTGGGAATCTCGGGCACCGGTCCGCTGCGGCCGGGGGCCGCCGAGATCGCCGAACAGATCACTGCCCAGGGTCTTCCGGTGATTGCGGTGGACATCCCCAGCGGCGTCGACGTACACACCGGGGCGGTTGATGGCCCGGCCTTTCGAGCCGACGTCACGGTGACGTTCGGCGCCTACAAACCCGTTCATGTTCTTGGTGATTGCGGCGACGTCAGGTTGATCGACATCGGGCTGGATTTGCCCGTATCGGAGATCCGGGAACTCGATGCCGATGATGTGGCGGTCGCATGGCCCGTTCCCGGACCGGCCGACGACAAGTACACGCAGGGCGTCACGGGTGTGCTGGCGGGATCGAGCACCTACCCCGGGGCGGCGATCCTGTGCACCGGCGCCGCCGTCGCTGCGACGTCCGGGATGGTCCGGTACGCCGGAACGGCTGCCGCCGAGGTGGTTTCGCATTGGCCGGAAGCGATTGCCACACAGACCGAGGAGGCCGCAGGTCGGGTGCAGGCCTGGGTGATCGGTCCCGGATACGGGACGGGCGAGCGTGGGGCGCGGACCCTGCGGCGGGTGCTCTCGAGCGAGCTACCCGTGCTCGTTGATGCGGACGCCCTGACGATCCTCGCAGAGCACGCGGACCTGGCCGATCTCGTCGCCGCACGCAAAGCAGCGACGATACTGACCCCACACGCCGGTGAATTTGCACGACTGGCAGGCACGCCGCCCGGCCTCGACCGGATAGGTGCCGCGCGGTCGCTGGCCGCGCGACTCAACTCCACGGTGCTGCTCAAGGGCAACGTCACCGTCATCGCCCAGCCCGATGGGACGGCGTATGTGAACCGGGCGCACGGATCGTGGGCCGCGACAGCAGGTTCGGGCGATGTGCTGGCGGGTGTGATCGGTGCGCTGCTGGCCGCTGGGATTCCCGCGGACAAGGCCGCTGCGATGGGCGCGTATGTGCATGCCCGCGCGGCCTCTGCCGCCGCGGCAGATCCGGGTCCGAGTGACGCCCCGATTTCGGCTTCCCGCCTTCTTGGCCATCTGCGGTGGGCGGTCGCCGAAATAAGGTGAGAATTGGGGTATGTCGAACCCCAGCGATCAGTTCCATCTTTCGGCGCACGCCGGAAAGGTACATGCCTCGTCGTTCAGTCCGGCCTACACCGGCAGGTTGTCGAGGGCGCCCATTCCGGCCTTGCGCCTCCCCGACGAGCCGATGGACCCGCAGGCCGCCTATCGGTTCATTCACGACGAGCTGATGCTCGATGGCAGTTCGCGGTTGAACCTGGCCACCTTCGTGACCACCTGGATGGACCCCGAGGCCGAGAAGCTGATGGCCGAGACGTTCGACAAGAACATGATCGACAAGGACGAGTATCCGGCGACCGCCGCGATCGAGTCGCGATGTGTTGCGATGGTGGCAGATCTGTTCCACGCCGACGATCTGTCCGCTGAGGACCCGTCATCGGCGGTCGGGGTGTCGACCATCGGATCGAGTGAGGCGGTGATGCTCGCCGGGCTGGCTCTCAAATGGCGCTGGCGCGCCAAGGTGGGTGACGGCTGGAAGCGGCGCACGCCGAACCTGGTGATGGGTTCCAACGTGCAGGTGGTGTGGGAGAAGTTCTGCCGGTACTTCGATGTCGAGCCGCGATACCTGCCGATGGCAGAGGGCCGGTATGTCATCACCCCCGAGCAGGTTCTCGACGCGGTGGATGAGGACACCATCGGGGTCGTCGGCATCCTGGGCACCACGTTCACCGGTGAGCTGGAGCCGATCGCCGAGATCTGCGCGGCGCTGGACAAATTGGCGACCACACCCGGCAAGCCCGATGTCCCGGTGCACGTTGATGCGGCCAGTGGAGGTTTTGTGGTGCCGTTCCTGCACCCGAACGTGCGCTGGGACTTCCGGCTGCCCCGGGTGGTGTCCATCAATGTCAGCGGGCACAAGTACGGCCTGACCTACCCCGGGATCGGCTTCGTGGTGTGGCGCAGCAAGGAGCATCTGCCCGAAGACCTGGTGTTCCGGGTCAACTACCTGGGCGGTGACATGCCGACGTTCACCTTGAACTTCTCCCGGGCGGGTAACCAGGTGGTGGGGCAGTACTACAACTTCCTGAGGTTGGGCCGGGGTGGATACACACAGGTGATGCGCTGTCTGTCGGAGACCGCCCGCTGGTTAGGCGACGAACTACGCATGAGCGAGCACTTCGAGGTGATCACGGACGGTTCGCAGATCCCGGTGGTGTCGTTCCGGCTGAAGGGTAAACGTCCGTACACCGAGTTCGACATCTCGCATTCGCTGCGGGCCTTCGGCTGGCAGGTGCCGGCGTACACCATGCCCGCTGACGTCACCGATATCGCGGTGCTGAGGGTGGTGGTGCGCGAGGGCTTCTCGGCGGACCTGGCCCGGGCGCTGCGCGACGACCTCGTCACCGTGCTGAAGGGTCTTGACGAGCTGAAACCGAAGGGTCACTTCGACGCGGTGCAGCCGTTCGCTCACTAGCGGGTGGTGGGACAATATGGGCGGTGACGACAATTCCGAAGACCACAGCGCCTGCAGCCGGTCTCCCGCCGAACACGGGGGAGACCACGGCGCAGGCCGTCGTCGACCTCGGCGCTATCGCACACAATGTCCGGCTGCTTCGTGAGCACGCGGGCTCGGCTCGGCTCATGGTGGTCGTCAAGGCCGACGGTTACGGGCACGGGGCCGTACAGGTCGCACGCGCCGCGGTCGCCTCTGGAGCCGACGAGCTGGGTGTCGCCACCATCAGCGAGGCACTGCAGGTTCGGGCCGGGGGTATCGATGCGCCACTGCTCGCCTGGTTGCACGCGCCTGGCGCCGACTACGCCGCCGCGCTCACGGCTGACATCGAGATCGCGGTGTCCTCGCTCGACCAGCTGAGTGAGCTGATCGAGGCGGCGCAGTCCACGGGACGCCAGGCGATAACGACCGTCAAGGTGGACACCGGGCTCAATCGCAATGGGGTACCCGCCGAGTACACCCGTGACCTCTTCGAGGCGTTGGCGAAGGCGCAGTCCGAGCAGTCAATTCGGGTGCGCGGCATCATGTCTCATTTTGCATATGCCGATCAGCCCGGTAATCCCACCATCGACATGCAGATCCGCCGGTTCGACGAGGCGCTTGAGCTGGCCCGCAGCCTTGGTGTGCGTTACGAGCTGGCGCACCTGTCGAATTCGGCGGCCACATTGACCCGGCCCGATGTCCGATATGACATGGTGCGCCCCGGTATTGCGGTGTACGGCATCAACCCGATGCCAGGCGAGGTGGATACCGACCTGATCCCGGCGATGTCTGTGACCTGTGCGGTGTCCTCGGTGAAGCCGGTGCGGGCCGGCGAAGGCGTGTCGTACGGCCACGTGTGGACGGCTCCGCATGACACCAACGCGGCACTTGTCGGGATCGGGTACGCGGACGGTGTGACCCGCGGGTTGGGTAACCGTTTTGAGGTGGCGATCGGTGGGCGTCGTTACCCGAATGTGGGGCGCGTCTGCATGGACCAGTTCGTGGTCGACGTAGGTGACAACGAGGCCGGGGTGAAGCCCGGCGATGTCGCGACGCTGTTCGGGCCGGGTGCTGCGGGAGAGCCCACCGCGCAGGATTGGGCGGAACTGCTCGACACCATCGCCTACGAAGTGGTCACCGGCCCGCGGGGCAGGATCGTGCGGACGTATCGGGATTCCGGGACCGTTGAGCAATAAGTCGAACGCCTGGCTGGCAGGCGTCACGGGGCTTGGCGCCGTGGTCGCGGTGGCCGGTGTCGGCACTGCGCGCTCGATCGGCAGACGTAAGTTCGATGACCCCTATCGCAGCGAGAACTTCGACCTTCTGGAGACCGATCGCGGCAGCATCGTGATGACCGATGACGGTGTGCCGCTGGCGGTCCGCGAGGTGGGCCCGGCGAACGCGCCGCTGACCGTCGTGTTCGTGCACGGCTTCTGTCTGCAGATGGCGTCGTTTCATTTCCAGCGTCGCGAACTTGCGAGCCGCTGGGGCGATAAGGTCCGCATGGTCTTCTATGACCAACGCGGACACGGGCGTTCGGGCCTTCCTGCCCCGGAGTCCTGCACCATCAGCCAGCTCGGCGACGATCTCGAATCCGTGTTACGTCTGCTGGTGCCCCGGGGTAACGCGGTCTTGGTGGGGCACTCGATGGGCGGTATGACCATTCTTGCGCACGCCGGACGCCACCCCGAGCAATATGGCCGCAAGATTGTCGGCGTTGGCTTGATCGCCAGTGCGGCCGAAGGTCTTTCGCAGACCGCGATCGGCGAAGGTCTGCGCAATCCGGCGCTGCGCGTCCTGCGGACGGCCGTGCATTACGCGCCTCGTCCCGCCCACCACGGTCGCGGCGCCGTCAAATCACTCGTCGGCCCGGTGCTGCAGGCCGCGTCGTACGGAGGCCGGCGGGTAAGCCCCACACTGGTGAAGTTCAGTGAACGGATGATCCATCAGACTCCGGTCACCACCATCGTGGATTTCCTGCGGGCTCTGGAGCAGCACGACGAGACCGCGGCGCTGCCGACTATTGCGCCGTTGCCCAGTTTGGTGGTGTGCGGGGACACTGACATGCTCACTCCGCAGACTGAATCGGAGTCCATGGCAGCGCAATTGGGACCAAACGGGCATAACGAGTTGATCCTGGTAAGCGAGTCTGGGCATCTGGTGCAGCTGGAGCATCCGGGAATCGTCAACGACGGTATTGACCGGCTTGTCATGCGTTCAACGCCGACACTCTTTTCCGCTATCAAGCAGCGTCTGCGTGATAGGACCGGGCTGTGATCGATGAGTCGGGGACCGTCGCGCTGCCGACGCTGCAGGACACGCTTGATTTCGGGGTGCGGATCGGACGTGATCTCGTCGCGGGCGATGTGATCGTGTTGAGCGGGCCTCTCGGCGCCGGCAAGACCGCGTTGACCAAGGGGATCGCTCAGGGTCTGGATGTCGAAGGTCCCATCACCTCACCGTCGTATGTGCTGGCTAGGGTCCATGAGGCACGGCGGGTGGGTGCTCCGGCGTTGGTGCACGTGGATGTCTACCGGCTGCTGCAACACCAAAGTACCGACCTGATCGGAGAGCTCGACTCGTTGGACCTGGATACCGATTTGGACGATTCGGTGGTGGTCGTCGAATGGGGCGAGGGACTCGCCGAGCGGCTGTCGGAACACCATCTGGACATCCGGCTGGAACGTGCGATCGACTCCGATGAGCGCACCGCGACCTGGCATTGGAGCCGTGAGCTATGAGCGTGATACTCGCCGTGGACACGGCTACCCCCGCCATCACGGCGGGGCTTGTCAGACGCTCACCGGATGGGTCGGTGCAGACCCTGTCCGAGCGAATCACCATGGGCGCCAGGGGGCATGCGGAGGCCCTCACGCCGAACATCGGGGCAGCGTGCGCCGACGCGGGCGTCCCGGTCAGTGATCTCGGTGCCATCGTGGTGGGCTGCGGCCCGGGCCCGTTCACGGGACTGCGCGTGGGTATGGCGACCGCATCGGCGATGGGCCTGGCACTGGACATCCCGGTGTATTCGGTCTGCACTCTCGATGCCATCGGCTATGGCACCGTCGGCAGCGTCCTCGTCGTCACCGACGCGCGCCGACGCGAGGTGTACTGGGCCGGATACCGGGACGGAACGCGTATCAGCGGCCCCGCGGTCAACGCCCCCGCAGACGTGCCATGGCAGAGCTACGCCCAGGTGGCCGGATCGCCAGACCACACAACGCTTTTCGACCTCCCGGTACTCGACCGTCGGTACCCGTCGCCGTCCCGGCTGGTGCTCGCGGCCGATTGGGGCCAACCGCCGGGGGCATTGACCCCGCTGTACCTGCGTCGCCCCGATGCCCAAGAACCCCGTCGATGACGATCGAGCTCGGGCCACTTCGTCGGCGCGATATCCGCCGCTGCGCCGAGCTTGAGGCGATCCTGTTCGTGGGCGACGACCCGTGGCCGGAGTCAGCCTTTCGTGCCGAGCTTGAGTCCTCGCACCTTCACTATCTAGCGGCCAGGGACGGACGCACCCTCGTGGGGTACGGCGGCATCTCCCGGTTAGGGCATCACGAACCGGAGTACGAGATTCACACCATCGGTGTCGATCCCGCGTACCAGAAACGGGGTATCGGGCAGCGGCTGCTGGACGGGTTGCTCGCGCATGCCGACCAAGACCCGGGGCCGATTTTCCTGGAGGTGCGCACCGACAATGAGGCGGCGATTGCTCTCTACCGCGGTACCGGATTCGAGACCGTCGGCGTGCGCAAGCGGTACTACCCGGGTAGCGGAGCCGACGCCTTCACCATGAAACGCCCTGGTCGCTTAGGCTGAACCCGTCATGACAGTCATCCTCGCCATCGAAAGCTCCTGCGACGAAACCGGAGTGGGTATCGCCGAGCTGACCCCCGACGGATCTGTGGTGCTGTTGGCCGATGAGGTGGCGTCCAGCGTCGACGAGCATGCACGTTTCGGCGGGGTGGTTCCCGAGATCGCGTCGCGCGCCCATCTGGAGGCTCTCGGCGTCACTGCACGGCGTGCACTGGACATCGCCGGTGTGCAGAAGCCCGACGTGATCGCTGCGACGATTGGGCCGGGGCTGGCCGGTGCGCTCCTCGTCGGGGTCTCGGCCGCCAAGGGACTGGCGCTGGCCTGGGGGGTGCCGTTTTACGGCGTGAACCATCTGGGCGGGCATATTGCCGCCGACGTCTACGAGAACGGGCCGTTACCCGAATGCGTGGCGCTCCTGGTCTCGGGCGGGCATACCAGTCTCTTGCACGTACGGTCGCTGGCCGAGCCCATCGAGGAACTGGGTGCCACGGTCGACGATGCGGCCGGTGAGGCCTACGACAAGGTGGCCCGGCTGCTCGGGCTGGGATACCCGGGCGGCAAGGTGCTTGACGATCTTGCGCGAGAAGGTGATTCGTCGGCGGTTCAGTTTCCGCGTGGTATGACGGGGCCGCGCGACGACAGGCACAGCTTCAGCTTCTCCGGGCTCAAGACGGCAGTCGCACGCTACGTGGAAAAACACCGCGAAGACTCCGATTTCGTCCCTGCAGACGTGGCCGCCGGCTTTCAGGAGTCGGTGGCCGATGTGCTGACCATGAAGGCGGTGCGGGCGGCGACGGATCTAGGGGTGTCGACACTGCTGATTGCAGGCGGGGTGGCCGCCAACTCGCGGGTGCGTGAACTCGCCGAGCAGCGGTGCGCCGACGTCGGTGTGACGCTCCGGGTACCGCCGCTGCGGTTGTGTACCGACAATGGCGCCATGATCGCCTCCTTCGCGGCGCATCTGGTGGCTGCGGGCGCGGAACCGTCCTCGCTGCAGGCCGCCGCGGACCCCGGACTTCCCGTCGTGAAAGGGCAGGTGCGATGAGCGTCTCGCGCGGCGCGCAGCAGGGGGAGTTGAGCATCGGCGATCGACTCGCCATCACCCATCTGCTCATCGGTCCGGGGACTCTGGGCGGTAAGGAACAGCCCAGCCTTGAGCACTAGCACTCTCATGTATAGAGTGCTAGATGGCGATCGGTTGACGTCGTGTCGGCACCCGCGACGACGACTCGGCATTCATCCGGCTGCCGAAACATCTATTGACAATCCAGGCTCGTGGGCATCAGGCCCACCGAGCCACCCTGAGAGCGAAAGGGATCATTGTGGCCGTGAACATCAAGCCACTCGAGGACAAGATCCTCGTGCAGGCCAATGAGGCCGAGACCACGACCGCTTCCGGTCTGGTCATCCCGGACACCGCCAAGGAGAAGCCGCAAGAAGGCACCGTCGTCGCAGTTGGCCCCGGCCGCTGGGATGAGGATGGCGAGAAGCGGATCCCCCTGGACGTGTCCGAGGGCGACGTCGTCATTTACAGCAAGTACGGCGGCACCGAGATCAAGTACAACGGCGAGGAGTACCTGATCCTGTCGGCTCGCGACGTACTGGCTGTCGTTAGCAAGTAGCACTGTGTGACCGCCCCGGAAACCACCTGCACCGCAGGCGATTTCCGGGGCGGCATGCGTTCGGCCCCCATTCCTTTCCGCGAGAACCCGGAATCTGTACCCGAGTGCCTTCTCGACGCTGAATAGAGAGAACACATGAGCAAGCTGATCGAATTCAACGAGACCGCGCGCCGCGCCCTGGAAGCCGGGGTCGACAAGCTGTCCGACGCGGTCAAGGTCACGCTCGGTCCCCGCGGACGGCACGTGGTGCTGGCCAAGGCGTTCGGCGGTCCTGTCGTGACCAACGACGGCGTCACCATCGCCCGCGATATCGACCTGGAAGACCCGTTCGAGAACCTGGGCGCTCAGCTGGTCAAATCGGTGGCCACCAAGACCAACGACGTCGCCGGTGACGGCACCACCACCGCCACGGTGTTGACTCAGGCGCTGGTACATGCCGGTCTGCGCAACGTGGCCGCCGGTGCCAACCCGATCGCGCTCGGGGCCGGTATCGCCCGTGCCGCCGACGCGGTGTCGGAGCGTCTGCTGACCGTGGCCGCCCCGGTATCCGGCGAGCACGCGATCGCGCAGGTGGCCACGGTCTCCTCGCGTGACCCCGAGATCGGCGAGCTGGTTGGCCGGGCCATGACCCAGGTCGGCAGGGACGGCGTGGTCAGCGTCGAAGAGTCGTCGACCATCAACACCGAGCTCGTCATCACCGATGGTGTGCAGTTCGACAAGGGCTACTTGTCGCAGTACTTCGTTACCGACTTCGACGAGCAGAAGGCGATCCTGGAGGACGCGCTGGTGCTGCTGCACCGCGACAAGATCAGCTCGCTACCGGACCTGCTGCCGCTGTTGGAGCTGGTGGCCAAGGAGGGTAAGCCGCTGCTGATCGTGGCCGAGGATGTGGAAGGCGAGCCGCTGTCCACCCTGGTCGTCAACGCGATCCGCAAGACCCTCAAGGCCGTCGCGGTCAAGGCGCCATTCTTCGGGGATCGCCGCAAGGCATTCCTGGAGGACCTGGCGATCATCACCAACGCGCAGGTGGTCAACCCCGACGTGGGCCTGTCGCTGCGCGAGGTGGGTATCGAGGTGCTCGGAACTGCCCGCCGCGTCGTGGTGAGCAAGGACGAGACGGTCATCGTCGACGGCGGCGGCTCCGAGGAGGCCATCAAGGCGCGCGTCGCGCAGCTGAAGGCGGAGATCGAAACCACCGACTCGGACTGGGACCGCGAGAAGCTGCAGGAGCGGCTCGCCAAGCTGGCCGGCGGCGTGGCTGTGATCAAGGTGGGCGCTGCCACCGATACCGCGCTCAAGGAGCGCAAGCACCGCGTGGAGGACGCCGTCTCGGCGGCCAAGGCGGCTGTGGAGGAGGGCATCGTCGCCGGCGGCGGTAGCGCCCTGGTGCAGGCCCGTTCGGCGCTGGACGGCTTGCGTGTCGAGCTCAAGGGTGATGAGGCCAAGGGTGTCGACGTGTTCGAGGCCGCGCTCTCCGCGCCCCTGTTCTGGATCGCCACCAATGCGGGGTTGGACGGAGCCGTTGTGGTCAGCAAGGTGGCCGAGCTCGATGCCGGGCACGGTTTCAACGCCGCGACGCTGGAGTACGGCGACCTGATCGCCGATGGCGTCATCGACCCGGTGAAGGTGACCCGCTCGGCCGTCATCAACGCGGCGTCCGCGGCACGGATGATCCTCACGACTGAGACGGCGATTGTGGAGAAACCTGCCGGGGCAGTCGACCACGGGCACGGCCATCACGGTCACGCCCACTAGGCGGTACTACGAAAACACCCCCGGCCCGAGTGGCCGGGGGTGTTTTCGTTTCTGCGACGGTTTACTTAGGTGCATGAGTACTTGTATCTCTCGACTGTCGGCTGTTGTTCTCGCCGCGCTGTTACTCACTGGCTGCGGGGGAGCCTTCGATCTGGGGCTGACCTCCGAGCTGTCCACATCGAAGCTGCAGGACGGGCTCAAGGACGGAATCAAGAGCAAGACCGGTATCAAGATCACCAGCGCCACGTGTGACGGGCCGCTGAAGGGTGAGAAGGGCGCAACGCAGCGGTGCAAGGTTGTGGACACCGAGGGCCAGACGATCGAAGTCACCGTGATAGCAACCGACGTCAAGGGATCGCAGATCTACTTCAATTGGGCGGTCAACACCGAGTCGGCAGGCTCGACCCCGTAACAGTCGTTCCGCAAACGTCGGGCCCCCGCCACCATCTGGGTGCGGGGGCCCGACGTTTGTTTGACGTGTTAGGCGGTGCGGCGAACCCCGCGACGCAGAATCAGTTCGCGCTCGGCCTCCGAGAGTCCACCCCAGATTCCGTAGGGCTCGCCGACGGCCAGCGCGTGTGCGCGGCACTGCACCAGCACCGGGCATGCCCGGCACATCTCCTTGGCCTTCATCTCGCGCTGGGCGCGAGCGCGGCCGCGTTCACCGTCGGGATGGAAGAACACCGAGGAGTCGACTCCTCGGCAAAGGCCCTTCATCTGCCAATCCCAAATATCTGCGTTGGGCCCAGGCAGTTGCTGTGGCTGCGGCATGTGGTTAACCCTCTCGCTGCGCGCGCAGTCGACCTGCGCGTGAGTGAAGTAGCACCAGACGTGTCGCCGATGACAAGCGGTGTACACAACGTAGGTGCGCGGCTGAAATCCAGTCAATAGGCGATGATCATGGCAACATCACGCTAAGAGGTCCAGAATTAACATCACGTTCATCGTCTTTGCTCACGACTGGTATGTGGCGGTCGCTCACCTGCGTGGTCAGCGGGTTTTGGCCGTGGGCTTTCCGTTTACTTAATGCTGTGTTGGGTAACTGTTTACGCCACCCGTTGACGTCGATTTAACATCCGCTGCATCAACTGTTAACTCCATATTGGGGGAAATTGGTACCGTGACCGCTCCCATGGTCATTTTCCGAACCTCCACACCGGCCGTGCTGACGGCTGCCGCCTTCGGGCCGCTTCCAGCTACTTGGCCACTTCCGCCTGCCTCGACAGGTGAGGATGCCTGGCTGCGCGCCGTGGCGCTGGGGGGAGCGGGGCGGTATGCGGCCGCTGATGCCGAGCTGGACGCGCTGGTGGCGCCGGGTGGCCGGACAGGCCGGTTGGCCTCGTTAGCGCAGAGCACACGCGCATCGCTCGTGCGCCAGCTCGGGTGGCATGCACAGGCTCGCGGTTTGGACGGCCGAGCGCTGGCGGTGGCGGGCACGGATGCGGAAGCACGGTCCGATGCGCTCATCGGGTTGGCGGCGGATGCGCTGGGTCTGGCGCGATTCCCACTCGCTCACGCGTTACTGGAACAGGCCGAGGCTCTGTCCGCACCGGGCGACGTTCGTTGGCCGTGGCGGCTGCCCCTGCGACTGGCCTGGGTGCACGCCGAGCTGGCGATGGTGTCTGGCGACGGCCCGCGATCGCTTCGGTATGCCCGCACTGCCGAACAGCTCGCGGCGGATGTTCCATCGGTAAGACACCAGGTCAAGACCGCGATGGTGCTCGCCGCGGCGCTCAGCAGCGCCGGGGATTTCGATGAGTCTGCTGCGGTCGCGGCGCGCGGGCTGCAGGCCGCGACGACGAATGGGTTGGTGCCGCTGCGTTGGGCGCTGGCGGCGATGTTGGCGGGTCTGCCGTCGTTCGAGGGGGCCCGGCACAGTCTCGAGGAACTCGTTGCCGTTCGCCGCGAATGTGCCGCGGGGATAGTGCGCGCAGGCGGGCGCTGGCGCCTTGAGGTGGTGGACTAAATGCGTTGCCCCGTGGCGTCCAACGCTATTGTCCTAGGTAACAGCACCACTACGGTGCACCACACGTAACACTGGGGAATGCGCAGTCGATGACAAGTACGGAGAGCGGGCTCGACGACGTCGTTGCTGCTGCCGTCAAAGGCGATCGCGACGCGCTTTCCGAGGTACTTGGTGCCATCCGGCCCGTCGTGGTGCGTTATTGCCGCGCGCGTGTCGGTACGACGGAAAGAAGTGGTCTCTCCGCCGACGATGTTGCGCAGGAGGTGTGTCTCGCGGTGATCGCAGCACTGCCTCGTTATCGGGATCAGGGACGGCCGTTCCTGGCGTTTGTGTACGGCATCGCCGCACACAAGGTTGCCGATGCGCACCGGGCGATGTCCCGGGACAAGTCCGATCCGGCAGAGACCCTTCCCGAGCAGTTCGACCGCAATGCGGGGCCCGAGCAGGAGGCGTTGAACTCCGAATCGGCGCGACGGATGCAGGCCCTGTTGGAAGTGCTACCGGAGAAGCAGCGCGAGATCTTGATCTTGCGCGTTGTCGTCGGCCTCTCGGCGGAGGAGACCGCCGATGCGGTCGGCAGTAGTGCGGGCGCAGTGCGGGTGGCGCAGCACAGGGCATTGCAAAAGCTCAAGGCCGAGATGACCCGGGCAGGTGATCACCGTGGCTGACGGACGCGGATGGTTCCCCGGTGGGCAGGGCGGGCCGGGCAACGAGGGGCCGGAGGACCTGGCGGCGCTGCGGCGCACCAACCGGATGATCGATGCCATTGCGGCCGATCTGCCGGTGGCCACCTCTGATTCCGATGAGTACGCCGTGGCGATGATGCTGGCGGCGTGGCGTGAGGATGTCGGGCGCGAGCCGATGCCGGCGAAACCCACACTTGGGCAGGCCCGTAACGCACTGCGTGACCGTGGTGGCCGTTCGCGGCTCCTGGCCACGACGGTGGGTTCGGCTGCCGCCGTGACGCTGCTATTCGGCGGATTCGGTGCGGCGCTTTACCAATCGCATCCCGGTGACGCGCTGTATGGGCTGCGAAGTTCGCTGTTCGGCACCGGCCCGACGGTGCGTACCGATCCCGTGGTGTTGTCGGCACAGACCGAACTCGCACAGGTGGAAAAGCTTATCTCCCAAGGAGATTGGGAGGGGGCGCAGCAGCAGCTCGGAGTGGCCGCCGCGCGCGTCAACGAGGTCGGCGATGCCCAACAGAAGGCCGAGTTGGCCAGCCGGGTCCAGCAGGCCGAGGTCAGGATCGATGCCAAGAACCCGGAGGCGACGGTGCCGCCGGCGATGGTGACCGAGACACCGCGGATCATGCTGTCGCCGCCGGTGATTGCGCCCATCACGAGTTCGACCACCTCGACGACATCGTCGACCGCCACCACGTCCGAGACGACGACAACGCCTTCGTCGCCGACGGAGACGACTAGTTCGACATCAACGAGTACCTCCGACTCCCCGTCGACAAGTTCTACGACATCGACATCAACGTCGACAAGTTCTACGTCTACGTCAACCACCTCGTCGGCCACGTCGACGCCCCCGAGCTCGACATCGACGGCGACATCGACACCGTCCAGCGCGACGGAGACGTCAACGGCACCGTCGACGCCCGGTACATCCACTTCGGTGCCGGGATCCGCCATCGGCACCACGCCGCCGTCTACAGCGCCGGTCCAAACCGTCCCGACCACTCCCGAGGGGGTGACCATCGTCACCACCCAGCGGGGGATCGGCGACAGTCCCGCCATCACTGCGCCGACGACGATCCAAGCGCCGTCACCGATTACTCGCACTCCCGACAACCAAGTGCCGATCTATCAAGCACCCAACAACCCAGGATCAGGGAACATCCATGGTTTCCCCGGCAGCGGCGGGAACGCGGGTTCTGGCTCTGACGGTCCGTCGCGACACATGCCGGTAATGACGTCGGTGCCGGTGGCACCGGCCAACCCGGGCGGCGGGTCGTCGAATCAGGGCAGTGGATCGGGTACGAGCTCCGGCGAATAGGCCGAGAACGAATGGATCAGCGGAACCCGTCGCGGTCCGTCGCCGCCTCGTTGAGTGAGGCATCTGCGTATCCGCGGCAATAATCCCAGGTCACGTAGGCTTCCGGTTCGGGATCGAAGGCCGGCTCGTGCGGGCGGACGGTTCCGTCGACGAGCAGCTGCAGCAGGTTCGCGCGCAGCATGTCCCAGTCGTGATAGTGATCCTGCTGGCATTCGTCACAGCACACCACGAGGCCGCGAATTCCCTTATGGGCCAGCAACGCCTCATAGACCGCGAGGTCGGCAAGATCCTCCTCGACCGCGATCCGCTCCTGCGGGTCGAGCGGTTGCCCCGGCTCGATAGCGTCGAGCGCGGCCGACGGATCGTGGGGATCGTCGGCGAACGGGTCTGGTGGCAATCCCGGCGGAAAGTGGTCGCGCACACCCTTAGAGTACGCAATTCGCGGGTTCGCGCGCCAGCTCACCTGGGGCATGCCCGCGCATATGTCCGGGACATTGCAGCCGAGACGAGCCGATAGGATGGATCTACTCCTTCCCGTTCCACACCTGGGATGAATACGACGGCTATCTGGCATGGAGGCTTGAATGACCATTGCGGCAGGGTCCGTCCACACCGGCGGCGACGACCCGCACAAGGTCGCCATGCTCGGTTTGACCTTCGACGATGTGCTGTTGCTGCCTGCGGCATCGGATGTGTTGCCGAGCGGCGCCGACACCTCATCGCAGCTGACGAAGCGGATCAGACTGAGCGTCCCGCTGGTCAGCTCGGCCATGGACACCGTTACCGAGGCCAGGATGGCCATCGCGATGGCGCGCGCCGGCGGCATGGGCGTGCTGCACCGCAATCTCTCGCTGGAGGCTCAGGCCGGCCAGGTCGAGACCGTCAAGCGGTCCGAGGCCGGTATGGTCACCAACCCGGTGACCTGCTCGCCGGAGAACACGCTGGCCGAGGTCGACGCCCTATGCGCCCGGTTCCGGATCTCCGGCTTGCCCGTGGTCGACAAGGCCGGTTCGCTCGTCGGCATCATCACCAACCGCGATATGCGGTTCGAGGCAGACTTGTCCAAGTCGGTCGCCGAGGTCATGACCAAGCCACCGCTGATCACCGCGCGCCAGGGTGTGACCGCCGACGCCGCGCTGGGGCTGCTGCGGCGCCACAAGATCGAGAAGCTGCCGATCGTCGACGGACAGGGCCGCCTGACCGGTCTCATCACGGTCAAGGACTTCGCGAAGACCGAACAGCATCCCAACGCCACCAAGGACAGTGACGGTCGGCTCCTGGTCGGTGCGGCCGTCGGTGTGGGCGACGACGCATGGGCCCGGGCCATGGCTCTTGCGGATGCCGGTGTCGACGTGCTGATCGTGGACACCGCGCACGCACACAACCGCAAGGTGCTCGACATGGTTGGCAAGCTCAAGGCCGAGGTGGGCGAGCGCGTCGACGTGGTCGGCGGCAACGTGGCCACTCGGTCGGGCGCTGCGGCGCTCATCGAAGCAGGCGCCGACGCGGTGAAGGTCGGCGTGGGACCGGGTTCCATCTGCACCACACGCGTGGTGGCAGGTGTCGGCGCACCACAGATCACCGCGATACTCGAGGCGTCTGCGGTCTGCCACCTCGCCGGTGTGCCCGTCATCGCCGACGGCGGCATGCAGTACTCGGGCGATATCGCCAAGGCGCTCGCGGCCGGTGCGTCCACGACCATGCTGGGGTCACTGCTGGCGGGTACCGCGGAGTCGCCCGGCGAGCTGATCTTCGTCAACGGCAAGCAGTTCAAGAGCTACCGCGGTATGGGGTCGATGGGTGCCATGCAGGGGCGCGGTGCTGCGGGAAACACCGGGCAGAGCTACTCGAAGGACCGCTACTTCCAGGACGATGTGTTGTCGGAGGACAAGCTGGTACCCGAAGGCATCGAGGGCCGGGTTCCGTTCCGTGGTCCTTTGTCGACGGTCATGCACCAACTGACGGGCGGGCTGCGCGCGGCCATGGGGTACACCGGGGCGTCGAGCATCGAGGAGCTACAGCGCGCTCAGTTCGTACAGATCACCGCGGCGGGGCTGAAGGAAAGCCATCCGCACGACATCACCATGACGGCCGAGGCGCCGAACTACTACGTGCGTTGAGCATTCGGCACGACAAAGGGAGTCAAGATGCGTGACCTCGTCGAAATTGGCATGGGCAGAACAGCTCGCCGCACCTACGAGCTCGATGATGTGAACATCGTTCCGTCGCGCCGCACTCGTTCCTCACAGGACGCGTCGACGGCGTGGCAGCTCGATGCGTATCGTTTCGAGATTCCGGTGGTGGCGCACCCGACCGACGCGCTGGTATCGCCGCGCTTCGCAATCGAACTCGGCAGGGCCGGCGGGCTCGGCGTCATCAACGGTGAGGGATTGTGGGGCCGGCACGCCGACGTCGAGGCGCGCATCGCCGAGGTGGTCGAGATCGCCCAGAAGGAGCCGGAGCCTTCTGCCGCGATTCGTCTGCTACAGGAATTGCATTCGGCACCAATCGATCCCGAGCTGTTGGCGGCGGCCATCACCGAGGTTCACGGGGCCGGCGTGACCACCGCCGTGAGAGTGAGCCCGCAGAATGCGCAGCTGCTCACCCCGCATCTGATCGCCGCCGGTATCGACCTGCTGGTCATCCACGGCACCATCGTCTCGGCCGAGCGGGTGGCCCGCGACGGCGAGCCTCTCAACCTGAAAACCTTTATCTCCGAACTGGATATCCCGGTTGTCGCCGGTGGTGTGATCGATCACCGCACGGCCTTACACCTGATGCGGACCGGGGCCGCGGGTGTCATCGTCGGGTACGGGCAGACCGCGGGTGCGACAACCAGTGGAGAGGTGCTGGGCATCAGCGTGGCCATGGCCACCGCCATCGCCGACGCCGCCGCCGCCCGCCGTGAGTATCTCGACGAGACCGGCGGCCGGTATGTCCACGTGTTGGCCGATGGCGACATCCACACCTCGGGCGATCTTGCGAAGTCCATCGCCTGTGGTGCCGACGCCGTCGTGCTGGGCACGCCGCTGGCGGCCGCGCGGGAGGCCGCGGGTGACGGGTGGTTCTGGCCCAATGCTGCCGCGCATCCCTCGCTGCCCCGTGGTGCGCTGCTGCAGGTGGCGGTGGGGGAGCGGCCACCACTGAGTGAGGTGCTCAACGGGCCGTCCGACGACCCGTTCGGTACGTTGAATCTCGTTGGCGGCCTCCGTCGTTCGATGGCGAAGGCCGGATACTGCGATCTCAAGGAGTTCCAGAAGGTCGGCCTGACCGTCACCTCTTAGACGTGTGTCTACTTAGGGTGACCTAATTTACATAACCCCCCTCGTTGTATTCCATACTGGTCGGTAACGTGACCACGCGGAGGTAGGCCAACGATGTCATCACCGGTAGCAGTCCAGCCAGAACCTGACTTTGACGTCCTCATCGTCGGATCCGGATTCGGCGGGAGCGTCACCGCCATGCGGTTGACCGAAAAGGGTTACCGCGTAGGGGTCCTGGAGGCGGGTCGTCGGTTCTCGGACGAGGAATTCGCCGAGACATCGTGGGATCTGCGCAAGTTCCTGTGGGCGCCGATGTTCAAGTGCTTCGGGATTCAGCGGATCCATCTGCTGAGTAACTGCATGATCCTGGCGGGTGCCGGGGTGGGCGGTGGCTCGCTGAACTACGCCAACACGCTGTACGTACCGCCCGAGCCATTCTTCAGCGATCCGCAGTGGAAGGGCATCACCGACTGGCGCGCTGAGCTCTCCCCGCACTACGAGCAGGCGCAGCGGATGCTTGGCGTGGTGAAGAACCCCACCTTCACCGATGCGGATCGACTCATCAAGGAGGTCGCCGACGATATGGGTGCCGGCGACACCTTCGTCGCCACACCGGTGGGTGTCTACTTCGGGCCCGACGGCGCCAAGGCTCCCGGAGTCAAGGTGGCCGATCCCTACTTCGGCGGTGCCGGACCCGACCGGGTGGGCTGCACCGAGTGTGGTTCCTGCATGACCGGTTGCCGGGTCGGCGCCAAGAACACCCTCGTCAAGAACTATCTGGGGCTGGCTGAATCCTCTGGTGCCCAGGTCATTCCGTTGACGACAGTCACCGCAGTCGAAGAGGGCGCAGATGGCGTGTGGCAGGTGTCCACCAAGGCCACCGGCCGCTGGCTGCGTAAGCAGCGCAAGACCTACACCGCCAAGCACGTCGTACTCGCTGCGGGTACCTGGGGCACGCAGAACCTGTTGTTCAAGATGAAGGACAAGGGCCTGCTGCCCAGGCTTTCGGATCGGTTGGGCGTGCTCACGCGAACCAACTCCGAATCCATCGTCGGCGCAGGGCGATTGGAATACAAGGACGACCTGGACCTCACCCACGGGGTGGCCATCACGTCCTCGTTCCACCCCACCAGCGATACCCATGTCGAGCCGGTCCGGTATGGCAAGGGGTCCAACGCGATGGGGCTGCTGCAGACCCTGATGACCGACGGGGACGGCGAGAAGTCGCGATGGCGCCAGCTCATCGAGGCCGCCCGCGCTGACCCCAGGGGCACCCTGCGGATGCTCAACGTGACGCAATGGAGCGAGCGGACCGTGATCGCTCTCGTCATGCAGCACCTGGACAACTCGATCACCACGTTCACCAAGAAGACGCTGTTCTGGCGGCGCTTGGACAGCAAACAGGGCCACGGCGAACCCAATCCCACCTGGATTCCCGCCGGGAACGAGGCCACCAGGCGACTTGCCGCCAAAATCGACGGTGTGGCTGGCGGCACCTGGGGCGAGCTGTTCAACATCCCGCTCACCGCGCATTTCCTGGGCGGTGCGGTCATCGGGACCAGCCCGGAGGACGGCGTCATCGACCCCTATCACCGGGTGTACGGCTACCCGACCATGTACGTCGTGGACGGGGCGGCGATCTCGGCGAACCTGGGTGTCAACCCGTCGCTGAGCATCACCGCACAGGCCGAGCGGGCGGCGTCGTTGTGGCCGAACAAGGGTGAGATCGACCTGCGTCCGCAGCAGGGGCTGGCATACCAGCGGATGTCGCCGGTTCCGCCGGCGCACCCCGTGGTCCCGGTGGGTGCACCCGGTGCGTTGCGACGTCTTCCGATCGAACCGGTGAGGTCAGTTAGTTAGACCCGGTCGCTGCGCTCTCCCCCGCAAGTGGGCGGTTCCCCCAGCTCGTCGGGCCACCTATCGGCACCATTAAGCTAAGCCGGTGGCGCAAACGGAGCAGCATGGCGACCGACCGGTTCTGGTCATCGATTTCGGGGCGCAGTACGCGCAGCTGATTGCGCGGCGGGTCCGCGAGGCACGCGTGTTCTCGGAGGTGATCGCGCACTCGGCCAGCATCGAGGAGATCAAGGAACGCGACCCGCGGGCAATCATCCTGTCCGGCGGCCCGTCGAGTGTTTACGAGGTGGGGGCGCCTCAGCTCGATCCGGGCGTATTCGACTTAGATGTTCCAGTTTTCGGTATCTGCTACGGATTTCAGGCTATGGCGCAGGTGCTTGGCGGCACGGTCGCACACACCGGCACCAGCGAGTACGGCCGCACCGAGCTGAATGTCTCGGGTGGAGACTTACATGATGGTCTGCCTGAGCTACAGCCCGTCTGGATGAGCCACGGCGACGCGGTAACAGAGGCGCCACAAGGTTTTACCGTCGTCGCCAGCAGCGAGGGCGCCCCCGTCGCGGCGTTCGAGAATCGATCGCGTCGGCTGGCCGGCGTGCAGTATCACCCCGAGGTGCTGCACTCGCCACATGGACAACAGGTACTCAGCCGCTTCCTGCATGAATTCGCGGGCATCGAATCCACATGGACGGCAGCCAATATCGCAGAGTCGCTGGTCGAGCAGGTCCGCACGCAGATCGGTGACGGACGCGCATTGTGCGGGCTGTCCGGTGGGGTGGACTCGGCGGTGGCGGCAGCCCTGGTGCAACGCGCCATCGGTGACAGGCTTACCTGTGTGTTCGTTGACCACGGTCTGCTGCGCAGCGGCGAGCGGGCACAGGTGCAGCACGACTTCGTCGCGGCAACCGGCGCCAAGCTGGTGACTGTCGATGTCGCCGAGACATTCCTGAGCGAGCTCGCCGGTGTCAGCGACCCGGAGGCCAAACGCAAAATCATTGGCCGTGAATTCATCCGGGCGTTCGAGGGCGCCGTCTCCGACGCGATTGGCAACTCGGAGGATGGGATCGATTTTTTGGTGCAGGGCACGCTGTACCCGGACGTCGTCGAGTCCGGGGGAGGCAGCGGTACGGCCAATATCAAGAGCCACCACAACGTGGGCGGGCTGCCAGAGGACCTGAGCTTCGCCCTCGTGGAGCCGCTGCGTCTGCTGTTTAAGGATGAGGTTCGCGCGGTCGGTCGTGAACTGGGTCTGCCCGAGGAAATCGTTGGCCGCCAACCCTTCCCCGGGCCGGGGCTGGCAATCCGGATCGTCGGCGAGGTCACTGCTGACCGGCTGGATACCCTGCGTCGCGCCGATGCCATTGCGCGCGAGGAACTTACCGCCGCGGGCCAGGACCGCAATATCTGGCAGTGCCCGGTGGTGCTCTTGGCCGATGTCCGCTCGGTCGGAGTGCAGGGCGACGGCCGCACCTACGGGCACCCCATCGTGTTGCGCCCGGTGTCCAGTGAGGACGCCATGACGGCGGACTGGACGCGACTGCCCTACGAGGTGCTGGAGCGGATTTCCACCCGGATCACCAACGAGGTGCCGGAGGTGAATCGGGTGGTCCTGGATATCACCAGCAAGCCGCCCGGCACCATCGAATGGGAATGACGCGAAGCTAGCGGTTTTGTCGGGCCGGAACCGCCACCAGCGCAACGCCGATGGCGATGGCGATGGCGATCGCGACCCAGCCGAGCAGGTCGCTGACCACCAGTTCGCCGAAATCCTGACCGGTCAGTGCCCAACCCCCGACGATCAATGCGGCCAGACCGGACAGCGCCAGGAGAATGGACGGCCTGACCTTCTCGTGGGCAGTGACTTCAGGTAGGGACTCCGCCCGGTTTTCCGGCGTGATGTTGCTGTCGGCGTCTGCCGCGGCGTTCATGTTCTCAGACACGTTGCACCTCAATGCTTCCCATGTTGATTTTGGAGTTGATTGTCAGTACCGGACCGGTGCTGGTGGGTGAGGGTAGGCAGTCGAAGCTGCCGACGTTCACCTCGCACTTGCTGTGTACGTTCATCGACGCTGGAACCAGCACCTGGATGTCGCCCAGCCCGGCACGGAGGTTCACCGTCTTGTCGCCGGTGAGCTTGATCTGTGTGAGGTCAAGGGTGATGGTGCCCACGCCGATCTCGTAGTCGCTCTGTATGTCGGAAGCCTCTGTGGGGCGGTAGCTTTGGTCGCCGATGTTGAGGGACACCTCCAGTGGGCCCACCGCGGAGGCCACGATGACGAACCCGGTCAGTGGAATCGCCAGGAAGAGCAGGGAGTAACCGCTGCGGAGCCATGCACCCACCAGCATGCCGACCCCTACGACAACCAGTGCCGCCGCCGTCACCACCACGGGTGTCACCCAGCTGCCGCCCAACAGCCCGATGGCCACGAGTATCGCGCTGACGATGATTGCCGCGCCGATAGTCACCTTCGCCACGCGGGACTTGGGCTTGACCGGCGGTGCGGGCAGGGGAGCCGGATTGGGTAGGTCCCAGGCAAAGGGCGCCGCCCGTAGCGGGTCCCATGCGGGTGGGGCCGCCAGCAGCGGCTCGTTCAGGCCGGCCGGTGTGGTCGCCGCTGTGGCGTTATCGGTCTGGTCATCCTCGGTGGCCTGGTCGGCACCGCTCACTGCGGAGCCGGCCGCGTTGGTTTTCGGGGCCGCCGGAGGCTCGGTCTGGCGCTGATAGAGCAGATACCAGCCGCCGAGTAGGACCGCGGCACTGACCAATCCCCACGGCTCTCGGTCGGTGTCGATGAACGGCCCGCCGACGAGCAACAGGACGATGATCCAGAAGACCGTCTTAACCTTGGACTCGTGATATGGGGTGGTGTAGCGGGCAGTGGGCATCAGCAGCCAGCACGCCACGTACATCACCGCACCGGCGCCGCCGAAAAATGTTGTGACCACGAAAATTACGCGTACCAACAGCGGATCGACGTTGTAGCGGTATCCGATTCCCGCGGCCACACCGGCGAGCTTTCCGTGTCCCGGTAGTCGCAAGGGCCGGGTTCGCCACATGTCCCCAAGCGTGGAGGACGGCGCCCGCTTGGTGTCCGTATCGGTGTCCATGACAGCAATAGTTGCCGAGCCGCACGTATGTCCGCCATCGGGATTCACCCTGATCTTTGCGCGGCGAGGGTTCAGGGATAAGCCCGATGGCGGGCGGAGCTGGTCATGGCAGGATCGCAGGGGTGAGCCCCAAGTTTCGGAATGCCTTCGCGGACGGGAATCGGCTGACGGCCGCCCCGCCGTTGCGCCGGCGTACCGGTGGGCGGGTGGTCGCCGGTGTGGCCGGGGGTATTGCAGACCATCTCGGCGTGCCGGTGTTTCGGGTGCGTCTTGTCTTCGCGGTGTTGGGGGCGGCCAGCGGTATGGGCGTCGCGGCGTACGGGTTGCTGTGGATGCTGATGCCACCGGGCGATGACGTCACTGCGGTGAGCGCGACCGACCGCAGGCGGGCGACCGGGCTGTTGTTATTGAGTTTTGCCGCGCTGGTCATTTTGATGTCGACGGTCAGCGGTTCGACGTCATCATTGATCTTCCCGGTGGTGCTGGCTGCGGTCGGGCTTGCCGTGGTGTGGCGCGAATTCGATACGCAGGGGCCAAGTTCAGCGGTGCTGGGAGCATCAGGCAGGCCGTCGATGCTGACCTGGGTTCGGGTGATCGCCGGTGCGACATTGGTCTTCGGCGGGATCGCGGTCGTGGTTTTACGCAATGTGGACCTGTCCTCCTTGCGTGATTCGTTGGTGGCCATTGCGGCCACCTTGGTGGGCGCGGTGCTGCTGACGGTGCCGTTGTGGTTGCGGCTGTGGCGCGCACTCGGTGCCGAGCGTGCCGCGCGTATCCGCACAGAGGAGCGCGACGAGATCGCCTCGCATCTGCATGATTCGGTGCTCCAGACGCTGGCGTTGATCCAGAAGCGCACCGATAATCCCGGTGAGGTGCTGCGGCTGGCCCGCAGCCAGGAGAGGGAACTGCGCAGTTGGCTGTTCTCATCAGGGGATTCCTCCGACTCGTCATTGGCTCAAGAACTGCGCGCCGTGGCCGGGGAGGTCGAGGACGCCCACACCGTGGTGGTCAGTTCGGTGATTGTTGGTGATGCCGATCTGTCCCTGGAACCGGAGACCGGGCGGGCGCTGGTCGGGGCAACCCGCGAGGCACTGGTCAACGCAGCCAAGCACTCTGGGCAATCGGATATCAACCTGTATGCCGAGGTGGAGCCCGGCCAGATCAGTGTTTTCATCCGGGATCGCGGTAAGGGATTCGATCCCGAGGCGGTATCTCCGGACCGGCAGGGCATCGTGCGTTCCATCAAGGCCAGGGTGATGCGTCGGGGTGGGCAGGTGCAGGTGAAATCGGAGATCGGCAAGGGCACCGAGGTGGGAATTACCCTGCCGTACAGGACCCTTGATGCCGACGAGAAAGAAGCGTGATGCTGCGGGTATTTCTGGTCGATGATCACGGTGTGTTCCGGTCTGGGGTGCGGGCGGAGCTGTCCGGCGAATCGGATATCGAGATCGTGGGTGAGGCAGGTTCGGTCGCCGAGGCAGTGGCCGGGATCAGGGCCACTGCACCGGATGTGGTGCTGCTGGATGTGCACATGCCAGCTGGTGGTGGAGTTGCCGTCATCAACGGGACAAGCGGCTCCGGGCCGGATTCTCTTCGCGCAAGCGGCTCATCGCCGGTCTTTCTGGCGCTCAGCGTGTCTGATGCGGCCGAGGATGTCATCGCGGTGATCCGGGCTGGAGCCAGAGGCTATGTCACCAAGACGATTTCGGGGCGCGAACTGGCCGATGCGGTGCGCCGGGTGGCCGGCGGGGATGCGGTGTTCAGTCCGCGGCTGGCCGGGTTCGTGCTTGATTCGTTCACGGGCCGCTCGAATATCCCTGAGCCGGCGCTGGATCCGGAGCTGGATTCGTTGACTCCACGTGAGCTTGAGGTGCTGCGGCTCCTCGCCCGCGGATACACCTACCGGGAGATCGCCGAGGATCTGGTGATCTCGGTGAAGACGGTGGAGACGCATGCCTCCAATGTGCTGCGCAAGACGCAGCAATCCAACCGTAACGCGCTGACCCGCTGGGCGCATACCCGCCAGCTCGACTAGGTCCGCCGACACGCCGCCTTGTGGCGGACATGTGCGACACGAATCCGCCGCAATGCGGCGTGTCGGCGGATGGGGCCAGCATGGGGCGCAGCCCGTACCTCCCGCCTTGACGGTTGTCGGGGGGTGGGTGTTTACTCCAGGCATCGAACATATGTTCTAGTCGAGTGTGTCTGGAGGTGCGGTTGTGACGGCAGTGGCGGCCGCCGAGGAGGCGCTGGTAAACCGTGCTGACCAGCTACAAAAGCTCCGGAAGCAGATGGCGGCGATATCGGGGAAGGTTGGCGGGGACCAGTCGTCGGCGGGGCGTTTTCACGAGGTCCTGCCGGACGCGCAATCTTTGCTGCCGGTATCAGATGTGCTGGCCGGATCGATAGGCCACGTGTTGCGGCGCGGCACGGTTGCGGTGGCCAGCGGGGCCCGATCGCTGCCCTTGGATGTGGTGGCTTCGGTGACTGCGGCGGGCGGGTACGCCGCGATCGTGGGCATGCCGGATATGAGTGTGCTGGCGGCGGTGGAGCGGGGGGCGGACCTGAGTCGCCTGGCGTTGATTCCCCACCCGGGCCTGAGTGCCGTGGAGGTGGCCTCGGTGCTCATGGACGGGATGGATCTGGTGGTGCTGGGTCTGGGTGGGCGAAAGGTGACTTCGACGTCGGCGCGAGCGATAGTGGCCCGGGCGCACGGCAACGGATGCACGCTGCTGGTCGCCGATGGGGACTGGGAAGGCGCCGCGGTGCGGTTGCAGGCGCGGGTAACCGGTTATGACGGAATTTCCGCCTGCGGTCTGGGCCGGATCCGTGGGGTGCGGACGGCAGTGCGGTCAGTGGGACGCAGGGCGCCCAGGGCTGCCGGGGAGGTGTGTGGCGGCCGTGGTGCGATCAGGTTCGCATAAAAGGCAGCGTAAAGCGCCACGGGTGCTGGCGATGTGGTGCCCGGACTGGCCGGCGGTGGCCGCTGCGGCGATGGCCGATCTTCCTGCCACCAGACCCGTGGCAGTGACCCTGGCCAACAGGGTGACGGCATGCACTGCTGCCGCGCGGGCGCTCGGGGTGCGACGGGGTATGCGGCGCCGAGAGTCCCAAGCTCGTTGTCCGCAACTGCATATCGCGGTGGCCGATGCCGATCGGGATGCGCGGTTCTTCGAGCCGATGATTACCGCGGTGGATGATCTGGTGCCGGGGGCCGAGATCCTGCGCCCCGGGCTGATGGCGCTGCCGGTGACCGGCGCCGCCCGGTACTTCGGCAGTGAGCAGGCCGCGGCGGAACGGCTGGCCGATGCGGTATCGGTGGCCGGGGCGGAATGCCAGGTTGGCATCGCCGATCAGATGTCCACCGCGGTGTACGCCGCGCGGCATGCGGCACTGGTGCCGCCAGGTGGTGATGCGGAGTTCCTGGCGTCGTTGTCGATCAAGGAGATGGCCGCCGAACCCAGCCTGTGTCAACCGCAACGTGAAGACTTGGTAGACCTGTTGTGGCGTATGGGAATACGAACCATCGGTGCGTTCGCGGAGCTAGCGCGTTCGGACGTCGCCTCGCGGTTCGACGATGACGCGGTACGGGCACACCACCATGCGCGAGCCGAACCGCAGCGCCCTCCATCGGGGCACTCGGTACCGGCTGAGCTGGGAGTCGAGCTGCCGTGCGATCCGCCGATCGATCGGGTGGATGCGGCGGCTTTCGCGGGACGGACGCTGGCGGTGAGTCTGCACGAGGTGCTGTCCTCGGCTGGAGTGGCCTGCTCCCGGTTGGCCATTCACGCGGTCACGGTGGATGGGCAGGAGTTGTCCCGGGTGTGGCGGTGCGCCGAACCGCTCACCGAGGAGGCGACCGCCGACCGCGTGCGCTGGCAGCTTGACGGCTGGCTTGCCCGGCGCCGGTCTCTGGATGGACCGGTGGCCATGCTGCGGCTGGAGCCGGTCGAGGTGGTGGCTGCAGAGGCGTTGCAGTTGACGTTGTGGGGAGCGGTGGGCGCCGAGGAACGCCAGCGGGCCCGTCGCGCGCTGACACGAGTTCAGGATTTATTGGGAGAGGAGTCGGTACAGGTGGGAGTGGTCAGCGGCGGGCGTGGCCCGTCCGAACGAATTACCTTGGTGCCCTTAGGAGATGAATTGAGGCCGCGAGCCGATCCGGATGCTCCGTGGCCCGGGAGGTTGCCCGATCCGGCTCCGACGGTGCTATCCGACGAGCCGGTGGAGTTGTTGGACATCGACGGAACGCCGGTGACGGTGACAGGGCGGGGAATGTTCTCGGGGGAGCCGGCCAGGGTTCGCCGGGGCAATGGCCGCTGGGAGCTGAGCTGGTGGGCGGGGCCATGGCCGATCGACGAGCGATGGTGGGAGGAGCGGGAGCCGGCTTCCGTTTCGGTGGCGGCGAGGGCGCAGGTGCTGCTCGAAGACAAGGGTGGCGGCCAGGCACTGCTCCTGCATTTCCGCAGGCAACGCTGGTATGTGGAGGGTGTGTACGAATGACGTTTTCGCCGAGTGTCAGGTATCTCCATCAAATTTTCGTGCGAACAAACTCACTCGCTCGATGAATCGCTCAAAGAACACCGCGGGGTCGGTCTCCACGGCGATCTGCGCATTGGGCTTCTGGCCCCACTGTCCCTTCCAGTCGGCGATTGTCATCGCACGGGTCAGATCGCCGGTCAGTTCCACATCGACGGTCGCGGAACGGGTTTGCACCAGTGATGGATCCAGTGCCACCGCAGCGGCGAACGGATCGTGCATATGAGCTAAGAAGCCTTCGTCCTGCTTCATGTGGAATTCGAAATAGAAGCGCACCGCGTCTTCGATGAACCGCAGCAGCGAGTTGCTTGCCGATGAACGGCTCGACGGAAGGTCGAGCACCGAGAGGGCAGTGGTGGTGGCGCCCGCCGACTCGGCCAGCTTGACCAGGTGCTCTGGTGTCATGGCGATCGTCTCGGTGAGATTCAGGCCGCATACGATCGGAAGCTCTTGTACGTCAGCGGCTCCCCAGGCGGCGTACACCTCTGCCGTCGCACCCGGATCCACAACGACATTCCATTCCGCCACCGGCGTGGTGTTGCCCGGGTAGTCGAAGGAGCCACCCATGATCACGAGTCGTTTGAGAAGTTTGGGCAACTCGGGCTCGGTGCGCAGGGCGAGTGCCAGATTGGTGAGCGGGCCGGTCGCGAGACCCACCAGCTCGCCGGGGTGTGCGTGCGCGGCCTTCACCCATGCCTCGGCGGCGTCGTAATCGGTGAGCGTGCGTGTGGATTCCGGCAGCACCGCATACCCGAGCCCGGTGGGGCCATGGGTGTCCTCCGCGGTGCGCAGTGTCGCACTCAACGGCTCGGCCACACCCCTCGACACCGGAATCTGGGGGGCGCCGCATAACTCGAGAAGGCCCAGATTGTTCGCGCAAACATGGTCCACCGAGACATTGCCCGCAGTAGAGGCGATACCGACGATCTCCACATCCTCGCTAGCGAGGAGATAGATCAAACCTAATGCGTCATCGACTCCGGTATCGACGTCGGCAAAAACGGGAACCATGGACGTCAACCTACCGTCAGTTAGCTCGGCTCAAGGATTCGACAAGCGGTAGAGCGCCGGCGATTCATAAAGTCGTATGGCAGACCGGATCGGTCACCAATGCACTCCGGGGATCAAGCGCACCGCCTGCTTGATGGGGCGCGGAACACGAAATTTTTTCGACACCGCAGTGACTCGTTTGGCTGCCTTCGGGCGGCGCCGCGACGTCGACAAGTCGCGGCGCTCATCGACGGGTTCGAGTCCGCGCGCAGCCTTGGAATCCGGATACGCCAGATACATCTGATGCATGATTCGCCGGGTCAACTTCGGTGTCAGGTACCGGCCGATATCTGCGTAGGTGCCCATCGGGTGGTCGATCCGCGTCGGCTTTTCGACGAGACCGCGAACCACCATGGCGGCGGCGTGTTCTGGGGTAAGCCCCGGCACCACGTTCAGCTTGTTGGATGGCTGGATCATCGGCGTCTTTACCAGTGGCATATGGATGTTGGTGAAGGTGATGTGATCCGACACCGTCTCGGTCGCAACAACATCGGAGAAGGCGTCCAGCGCAGCCTTGGTGGGGATGTATGAGGCGTACTTGGGGTTGCGGGTCTGCACTCCGGCTGTCGACACGTTGACGACGTGGCCGAATTTCCTTTCCCGCCAATGGGGAAGCAGCGCCAGCACCAGCCGCACGGCGCCAAAGTAGTTGATGGCCATGACCCGTTCGTAGTCATGGAATCGGTCGACGGTGTTCACCGCTGATCGGCGGATCGAGCGGCCGGCGTTGTTCACCAGGTAGTCGACATGCCCGAACTGGCCGAGGATGCTCTTGACGGTGTCGTCGACCGCCGAGTAGTCGGTGAGATCGCATGGGAACGCGTGCGCCTTGCCGCCGTCCTCGCGAATCTCGGCGACCAATCGATCCAGCGCCTCGACATCACGCGCCACCGCGAACACGGTGCCGCCGCGCTGCGCCACCGAGATGGCCGCGGCGCGCCCGATGCCGCTGGAGGCGCCGGTGATGATGACATGCCGGCCAACCAGCGGCCCTGCTGGGTCATTGCGGCGGTACCGCTCGGGGTCGAGGTTCCTGCGCCAGTACTCGTACAGCTTGCCGGCATAGCTGCCGAAGTCGGGGACAGTGATCCCGCTGGGGCGCAAGGCTTCCTGCGTCACCTCGGAGACAAAGGTGGGCATGATCTCGGTGATGTCGATGACCTCGGGTGGGATGCCGAGCTGAGTGACGACCATGTTGCGCCAGACCTTCAGTGTGCCACGGGCTTTCAGGAACGGTGTGGCGACGGAGTGGGGAAGGGACCCGCGCACCGGAGGCAGTCCCGCGGCGGAGGCGATTCCCGAGTAGATATCGCGCAGATAGGTCACCGACGGGTTGGTCAGGTGGAAGGCCTGGCCGTCACGCCCCTCCTGGTGCATCAGCTCGACGGTGGCATCGACGACGTAGTCGACCGGGACGATATTGGAGCGCCCGGCCTTCGGCAGCAGCATGGGGGTGAACCGGGGAAGCCGCGCCAGCTTTGTCAGTATCCCGAAGAAGTAGTACGGCCCGTCGATCTTGTCCATCTCGCCGGTCTTGGAATCGCCGACCACGACGGCTGGACGGTAAATCCGGTAGCGCAGAACGGGTTCCGAGCGCACCAGCAGTTCGGCCTCGAACTTGGTCTGGTGGTACGGCGATGGCAGATCCTGGTTGACGTCGAAGTCGTCTTCGGTGAACTCGCCTTCGTAGCTTCCGGCCACGGCAATGGAGGAGATGTGGTGCAAGGTGGCGCCGGCACGCTTGGCCAGTGCGATGACCGACCGCGTACCCTCCACGTTCGCGGCACGCTGCGCCTTGTCGTCCACGGTGACGTCGTAGATCGCGGCACAGTGCACGATGTGATCGGCGGTGACCGGATCACCTTCGGTAGGCAGACCGAGGTCGGGTTGGGTGAGGTCACCCACCAGCGGCCGCACGCGGTCGTCCCATTGTTCGGCGAGCTTTTCGAACCGGGATAAGGATTCACGCCGCACCAGGACGGCGACTTCGGCATTGCGCTGGGTCTCCAGGATGCGGGTCACAATCCGTCGTCCGATGAAGCCGGTGCCGCCGGTGACGATGTATTTCACGTGCTACCCCTGAGACTGTTAGGCCGCCTATCGGCCCGTTTGGAGTAATCGTTGCCGTTTGCGGGTATTTCGTCAACGATGTGTGACAAGTTCGTCACTGGCGAGTTAGCCATAGGGGATACTCCAGGAATGTCGAACTCCCAGGTGTTCAGTGCTGCCCGCATCACGGGCAACGCTGCCTGGTGGGTGTTCGTGATAGCCGTGCTGGTGAACCGAGGGCTGAGCCCGCAGGGCTGGGATTTCGGGTGGACCGCGTACACCCCGCTTACCGATGGGATGCCGCGCCACTATGCCGACTACGTCCCGTTTGACCCCACCGTGCAGATGGTGGGCGTGGTGGTGTTCATCGCGTTCGTGATCGTGGTGATCTCGGCCGTGGTCGAGCTGCTGATTATCCGACGGTGGCGGGCGGTGGTGACGGTGCTCATCCCATTCGTATCGCTGGGGTTGATCGCCTATGCGTTCGGTGATCTCGACCGTACGATCATGTGGTCGCCGACTGCGATTCTGGTGTTTGTCCTTGCCGCCGTGACGATTCGGCAGTTCTGGATGCGTCGGTTCGCTCCGGCGATGGGGGACGGGTCATGATCGATGCTCCGCCAATAGAGCGTGCGGCACCGGCCGGATTCGGTGCCAGCAGGTCGGCGCCCGTGCTCTGGGCCGTCCAGTATGCACTGGCATCGACACCTCTGATCGTCATGGTCGCCGCGGTGTGGACGGGGACCGCCCTCCCCGCGCATGCGACAACCGCAATGGAGCATCTCGTGGCCGTGCTGGGACTGCTGTGTCTTTCGTGTGCAGTGGCGTGGGTGGTGCTCCGGCCACTGCAGCGTTACCGGACCTATCGGTGGGGTGTTCTGGACGACAACCTGGCGTACGTTGCATCGAAGACGTTGTGGCAGAAGTCATTGTGGGTTATCCCGCTGGCTCTGGTGCGCACGGTGGAGCTGCGTCAGGATCCGTTGTCACGGGTTTTTGGGTTGGCGGCGGTGCGGGTGCGGGCGGATCAAGGCGAGCTGCGGATCGTCGGGATTGATGCCGATACCGCGCGGCAGGTCGTTGAGTGGTTATTCGCCGGAGTTGACGAGGCTTCCGTCCATTAATGATGTGACGTCGTTCCAAGCCCTTCGCGAGTTCACAAGTGTTAGCATCGATGCACTGTCGTCAACTAAATACGTTCTCCGACAATAATTCTGATTGTTTACTGTGCTCAGACATGGGAGCTGGCTGATGGAGCGGAAACAGGGTTGGATCCGGGGCGCAATGGCAATCGCCAGCTGCGCGCTGCTTGTCCTGGCGGGCTGCGGCAAAGAGACCGCACACCATTCCGGGCCGGGTGCCGCACCGAATGGCGGTCAGGTCGACGGGCCTGCGCGCAACCCCTATCTTTCGGCGGAGAAGTACGGCATCACGCATATCGACTCCGCGCAGACCGACAGCTTCGCCGACCCCATCCCGCGGGGCACCTTCCATATCGATCCCGCCGCGATGCCGCGCGTGCCCGGTGGTCCGGTCAACATCATCACGATGGCCTCCACTTCGCCGCAGTACATGTGGGTGAGCTCGTCATCGGGTGTCCGCTATGTGGATGTCTCCGATGGTGGATTCCGTGAGGTGGCATCGCTGGAAACCCCAGGTGTACCGCCGATCTCGGTCCAGGATCTCGATGTGGTGCTCAATCAGAAATTCAGCAGCGTCGAGCAGATCGAGGCCGCGATTCGGGATCACTGGGGAGGGGCGACATGGCAGCGACTCATCAACGGCGTCTACGGCGCGGTCGATAAGGACAACCAGCTGTACTACGTGACGCAGAACGCCGAGATCCTCAAGTTCGGGCTGGAGAACAAGGACAATCCGGCCGCGGGCATCAAGGTAGCGAAGACCTACGACTTCAAACCCTATCTGGGCAAAGGCATGACGACGCTCGGCGCTCCCGAGGGCATCGTCGGTGTGTCGATGACCTACGACGGGCATCTGCTGGTGCAGTCCAACCGGGCACTCGCTGTCCTCAACCGCGGCCTCGACGCTCCTCCGATTCAGCAGATCCGGTTTGGCGATGACGAGACCGTGTCGAATTCGATTGCCGTGGATGATAAAAACGGCATCTATGTGGCCTCGGACAAGCTCATGCGCAAGGTCGTCTGGACGGGTTCGAAACTGTCGACCGACGAGGCTGACGGTGCGTGGTCGTCTCCCTACGACTTCGGGCGGCAGCCCCCCGCGGTGAAATTCGGTATTGGCACGGGATCCACGCCGACTCTGATGGGGTTTGGCAAGGACTCCGATGAGCTCGTCGTCATCACCGACGGTGCCGACAGAATGAAGCTGGTTGCCTTCTGGCGGAACAAGATTCCGGAGGGTTTCCAGCAGAAGCCAGGCGTCAAATCCAATCGGATCGCCGATCAGATTCAGGTCACCGCGGGCCTGAAGGAGCCGCTGCCGGAGTTTATCCAGAGCGAGCAATCGGTGGTGGCTACCGGCTACGGGGCTTTCGTGGTGCAAAACATCGGCGCCGGAGGTTCCCCGGATCGGCTGGTCGATGTGCTCGCCAACGGCCCGGTATCACCTGCTCCGCAGGGTGTGGAGCGGTTCGAATGGGACCCCAAGGGGCATCGCTGGGCCTCGGCGTGGGCAAGGGGGGACGTGGTGTCTACCTCGATGGTGCCTGCGGTGTCGACCTCCTCGGGCGTCGTGTTCCTCAATGGCTATACCAAGGCCGACGGCTGGGAAGTCACCGGCTTGGATTGGAAGACCGGAGAAACAGTGCATCGCACCATATTTGGCCAGTCGAATCTGGGCAACGGCGCCTATGCGCTCATCGAGGGTCTGCCTAACGGGGACCTGCTGTTCAACAGTGTGGGTGGCCCGTTCCGGGCGAAGATCGCCGGTTAGATGCGGCTTTCGCCGAGCTCGCGGATCTCGTGAACGGCTTGTCTGAGCGCGTTCGGGTCGGGTGAGAGGTCCGCGAGAATCGTGTGTACAGCCGAGAGTCCCGCGCTGTCGAGTAGACGTTTCTCGTTGGTCACCCACTCGCCGCGTGTGGCGAGTGCGGCGTGGGCGTACTCCGTGGCGGCGACTGCGAGCAGTCCAGCGGTCTGGGTCACCCGTCCGTGTGGTGCATGGTTCTTCTCTGCGTAGATCAGGTTCAGTGCGGCGCGTTCCTGCCACGTCTTAGACGCCGATTCGCGAAGTGCTGCAGGGTATTCCGGTCGGGGTAACGTCCCTCGGAGCACGCGGTTGAGAGCGAGTTCGCCTACCGCCAGATAGCTGGGGATTCCCGCGAGGTGGAACATCAGCGGCTCGATATGGAACTCGCCGTGCTGTGCATGGTGCAGTTGCTCCTCCACGACCGCCAGGTTGCGGTAGTGCACATCGACGTCGCGGTCGTCGATGCGGAGCCATGCGCCGCCGTTGAACACGCCGCCGCCCCAAGCGCCGAGCTCGGAGACCTCTCCCTCCCAGCCGATTCGGCGGAGTTCCTCGGGGTCGAAATCGCCGCGGTAGTAGACCGCCAGGTCCCAGTCGCTGTCCGGTCGCTGCGTGCCTTGCGCGCGGGAGCCACCCAGCGTCACCGCTTCGACATTGGACAGTGCGGCAAGACCGTCTGTAACGGATTCGAGAAACTCAGCGTCGGATGCGGCCATAGTGGGTTCAGCGCCGCGGATCGTCCTGCGTCGAGATGAGCGCTTCGACGGCCGCTATGAGTGTGGCGCGATGGCGGGCTAGGCGTTCAGGGGAGAAGGGTTCGGCTGCTGACTGTGCGCGTAGTGCCGATGAGGCACCAAGCCAGGCGGTGGTCAATCCGAGAGTGAGCGCCAGGATGTCGGCCGGTTCCAGATCGCCATCCGAAGGATAGGTGTCCGCGATGGCCTTGATTTTGGTCGCGTAGGCATTCGTCTCCGAGGGGCCGGCATCGAGACGTTCGAGCTGTGCCCAGGTCGCCAGGCGGAGATGCTGAGGGCTTTTCACCAGGTGGTCGAACAACGCACCTGCATACCCGGGCAAGTCTTCGGGGGTGAACGGAACCGCCTCGGACATCTGCTCGATGGAGTGTGCGACGACAATGTCGAAGAGTGTTTCCTTGTTGGTGAAGTAGACGTAGAGCAGCCGCTTGTTGGCTCCGGCCGCGGCACCTATCCGGTCGACGCGGGCCCCGGCGAGCCCGTACTCCGCAAACTCAGCATATGCGGCGTCGAGCAGGCGCTTCTTGGTGGCAGAAGCGTCAGGCGGCATATTCCTGAGCCTAAAGGTAACTATTCAGTTACTAATTCTTCGCCGCGAGGGTGGTTGTGTGCCATCTGGCAGTACTTAGTGAGTGCTAGCGCGTCGTTCATTTAACTTCGGAACCTCGTATCGCGAGAGGTAACTATCTAGTTATTGATTTGCGATACTGCCTGCACTAGTGTTCGGGCTATCTGGACAGTTAGCCAGTATTTGTTGGTTGCCGTGTGACGCAGCTCCGTTGGACGGCGTGGGCATTGTTGATGACGAGTTGAGGAGTCGATTTTTATGAAGGCAATCGTGATGACTGGAGCCAATCGGCCGTGGGAGGTTCAGGAGGTGCCCACCCCGACGGCGGAGCCGGGGCAGGTGCTGGTCAGGGTGCATGCCTCTGGCATGTGTTACACCGATGCGTGGGCCACGCAGGGCTTTGGCGGCGATATTTACCCCCAGACCCCCGGCCATGAAATTGTGGGTGAGGTCGTTGAGGTGGGCGCGGGTGTGCGCACCCGCGAGGTCGGTGACCGGGTGGGCGCCACTTGGGTGCAGTCGGCGTGTGGGCGGTGTGCCTATTGCCGCGAGAATCGTCCGTTGACCGGGCAGACCGCGGTGCGGTGTGTCAATCCGCGAACCTCGGGTTTTGCCGCCCAGGGTGGTCATGCCGAGTACATCGCGCTGTCCGCCGAGGGCACGGTGCTGCTGCCCGACGGGCTGTCTTATGAGCTGGCCGCACCGATCATGTGCGCCGGTTACACCACGTGGAGCAGCTTCCGGGACGTCGAGCCCCAGCCCCATGAGCGGGTGGCAGTGGTCGGTATCGGTGGTCTTGGCCATGTCGCGCTGCAGCTTTCCAAGGCCAGCGGGTTCGAGACGATCGCGATCACCCATTCCCCGGACAAGCGCGACCTTGCCTTGCAGCTGGGGGCTGATCATGTGGTGGCCAACGGGCAGGAGCTGCTCGACATCGGCGGGGCTGATGTGCTGATGGTGACCACGAATGCGTTCGCCACCGCCCAGGAGGCGATGGCCGGTCTGCGCCCGGACGGCAGGGTGGCTCTAAGCGGCCTGGACTTCAACCACCCGTTCAAAATCTCATCTGGGGCTGTGCCGTTTCACATGATGCGCCAGAAGGTCATCGGCTCTACACATGGCGGCCAGCAGCGGCTTGGCGAGATACTCGACTACGCCGCCAAGGGCAAGGTCACACCCATCATCGAGACCTACTCCCTGGATCAAGCCACCGAAGCATACGACCGGCTCGTTTCGGGGAAGGTCCGCTTCCGAGGCGTCTTCACCCCGTCCAAAACCGGCTGATCGGCCGTCCTTGGGCGGGCGCTACCGCACCCGTCCAAGGGCCCGGATCGCGAGATCCTCACCTGAATATTGTTGCGAACATATGTTCGATACACTGTGTGAATGGGCTGGTCGCATGGCCCGCCGACGTGGGCGGAGATGGAGCGGGTGCTCAACGGGCGCCCGAGTCCTCATGCGCCCCCGGGCGATGGTGGAGATGGCCCGGCCTGGAGCCGCAAGCGCCCGCCCTATGAGCCGGCCACTCGTGAGCGCCGGCGTTCGGGGATGCCCTATGCGGAACTGCATGCGCACTCGGCGTTCAGCTTCCTCGACGGTGCCAGCCTTCCCGAGGAGATGGCGCAAGAGGCGGCGCGCCTGGACCTGAAGGCGCTGGCGCTTACCGACCATGACGGTTTCTACGGTGTGGTCCGTTTTGCGGAAGCGGCGAAAGAACTTGGCCTGCCCACGGTGTTCGGTGCGGAACTATCCCTTGGTGGGCAGGGAAATACCGAGGACTCCACACATCTGCTGGTACTGGCCCGCGGGCAGGAAGGGTACCGGCGGCTCTCGCGGCAGATGGCCGCAGCGCATCTGTCAGGCGGCACGCCCAAGGACCGGAAAGGTAAGCCGCGCTACAACCTTGACGCATTGACCGAGGCGGCCGGAGGGCACTGGCACATCCTGACAGGTTGCCGCAAGGGGCACGTGCGGCGCGCGCTCGCCGATGGTGGCCCGGCCGCCGCGGAGAAGGCGCTTGCCGGTCTCGTGGACCGGTTCGGAGCAAGTCGGGTCAGCGTCGAGCTTGGCAGGCACGGGCACCCGGACGAGGACGAACGCAATGCTGTGCTCGCCGCGCTGGCGCCGAAGTTCGGTACGGGAATGATCGCCACTACCGCAGCACATTTCGCCACACCCGATAGCGGCCGGCTGGCCATGTCGATGGCGGCCGTACGGGCACGCAAGAGCCTCGATGATGCCGCGGGATGGCTGGACCCAGTGGGCGGAGCTCATCTGCGTTCTGGGGACGAGATGGCACGGCTGTTCTCACACTGCCCGCAGGTGGTGACCGCAGCGGCCGAGCTGGGGGAGGCGTGTGCCTTCGACCTGAAGCTCATTGCGCCCGAACTACCGCCGTTCGGCGTCCCGGCTGGGCATACCGAGGACAGCTGGTTGCGGCACCTTGCCCTGGAGGGTGCCGCACGCCGGTACGGCCCCAGGGTGGCAGCGGAGAAGGCATACGGTCAGATCGAACGGGAACTGGGAATCATTGCGCAGCTCAACTTCCCGGGGTATTTCCTGGTGGTGCACGACATCACGGAGTTCTGCCGCCGCAGCAAGATTCTGTGCCAGGGCCGCGGGTCGGCTGCCAATTCGGCGGTCTGTTACGCACTCGGTGTCACCAACGTCGATCCGGTGGCCAACGGTCTGCTCTTTGAGCGCTTCCTTTCCGCGGCAAGGGATGGGCCTCCGGATATCGATATCGATATCGAATCCGATCTGCGCGAGCAGGCCATCCAGTACGTATACAACAAGTACGGCCGGGAGTATGCCGCTCAGGTGGCCAATGTCATCACCTATCGTGGCCGGATGGCGGTGCGGGACATGGCCAAAGCTCTCGGATATTCGCAAGGGCAGCAGGATGCATGGAGCAAGCAGCTCGGGCATTGGGGTGGGCTGGCTGATGCCGCCGAGGCCGACGGTATTCCGTCGCAGGTGATTCACCTGGCCCAGCAGATCCGGAACTTCCCCCGACATATGGGTATCCACTCGGGCGGCATGGTGATCTGCGATAGGCCGCTGGCCGACGTGGTGCCCGTTGAATGGGCGCGCATGGAGAACCGCAGCGTGTTGCAGTGGGATAAAGATGACTGCGCCGCAGTGGGTTTGGTGAAGTTCGATCTGCTGGGTCTGGGCATGCTCTCGGCGCTGCACTACTGCATCGACCTGGTCCGCGATCATAAGGGCATCAAGGTCGACCTGGCCCAGATCGATCTATCGGAGCAGGCGGTGTACGAGATGTTGGCGCGCGCCGACTCGGTGGGGGTGTTTCAGGTGGAATCGCGCGCGCAGATGGCTACCCTGCCACGGCTGAAACCGCAGTGCTTCTACGACCTGGTGGTGGAGGTTGCGCTCATCCGGCCCGGCCCCATCCAGGGCGGCTCGGTGCACCCGTATATCAAGCGGCACAATGAGAGGCAACGTGGTCAGCCTCGCACGTGGAAGCATGACCATCCCTCTATGGCGGCCGCGTTGGATAAAACCCTAGGAGTTCCGCTGTTCCAGGAACAGCTGATGCAGCTGGCCGTTGACGTGGCCGGGTTCAGTCCCGCCGAATCCGATCAGCTGCGCCGCGCGATGGGCTCCAAACGCTCACCCGAGCGAATGGAGAGGCTGCGCGCCAGGTTCTATGAAGGCATGGCGCGCCTGCACGACATCACCGGCAGTGAGGCCGATCGGATCTATGAAAAGCTTTACGCCTTTGCTAATTTCGGATTTCCGGAAAGTCATGCGCAGAGCTTTGCCTCGCTGGTCTTCTACTCGTCGTGGTTCAAGCTGCACCATCCGGCCGCGTTCTGCGCGGCGCTGCTGCGCGCCCAGCCGATGGGCTTCTATTCTCCGCAGTCCCTGGTGGCCGATGCGCGCCGACACGGCGTTACCGTCCATGGTCCCGACGTCGGTGCGAGCCTGTCCTACGCGACTTTGGAGAACCGGGGACTCGAGGTGCGGATAGGCCTGGGCGCGGTTCGTCATATCGGCACTGATCTGGCGCAGGCCATCGTCGATGAACGGGATACGAACGGCCCCTTTGGTTCTCTGCTTGAACTGACCGGGCGCATCCAGCTGACCACGCCGCAGGTCGAGGCCCTGGCCACCGCCGGTGCGCTGGGTTGTTTTGGTATGTCGCGGCGGGAGGGTCTGTGGGTGGCAGGTGCTGCGGCGGCGCAGCGGCCAGACCGGTTGCCCGGGGTCGGGGTGTCCTCGCGCATCCCCGAACTTCCTGCGATGGGAGCGGTGACCCAGGCCGCAGCCGACGTGTGGGCCACGGGAGTCACTCCGGATGCGTACCCCACCCAGTTCCTGCGCCCGCGGCTCGACGAGATGGGGGTTGTTCCGGCCAGCGGATTATTCGATGTGCCTGACGGTGCGCGAGTGTTGGTGGCGGGGGCGGTCACTCACCGGCAGCGTCCGGCCACTGCGGCCGGGGTGACGTTCATCAATCTCGAGGACGAGACGGGCATGGTGAACGTGGTGTGCTCGGTGGGCTTGTGGGCGCGGTATCGCAAGCTGGCGGTGACCGCGCAGGCGCTGGTCATCCGCGGCCATGTGCAAAACGCCAGCGGCGCCATCACCGTGGTGGCCGATCAGCTGCGGCCGCTGGATCTGCGTATCCGGTCCACCTCGCGGGACTTCCGTTAGACGCTTCCGGTGAAACCGTGCTGGCGCCAGGCCTCGTACGCCGCGATCGCTGCCGCGTTGGACAAATTGAGCGACCTGCGGCCCGGCAGCAGCGGTATCCGCACCCGCTCGGTGACATGCGGGTCAGTGAGTATCTCGGGATCCAGGCCGGTCGGTTCGGGGCCGAACAGCAGCACATCGCCCGGCTGGTACGCGATATCGGTGTAGGCGACGTTCGCGTGCGCGGTGAAGGCGTACACCCGTTGTGGTCGCAGCGAATCCCAAGCTGCGGAAAGGCTCTCGTGCACTGTCACAGACGCCATGTCGTGATAGTCCAGACCGGCACGCCGCACTTTTGCTTCTGACAGGTCGAAGAGCGGCTGCACCAGATGGAGTTCGCACCCCGTGCCCGCCACCATCCGGATCGCATTCCCGGTATTCGGGGCAATCCGGGGCTCGTGGAAGAGGATTCTGAACATAATCGGCCTAGTTATAAGCGCATGCGGTAACGATATTCCCGTCAGTCAAGCCCTTGGCCTCTAGTGTTTCGAGCATTCCGGATAGTGCCCCATCGCCCTTCCCGGAGAAGAGTGCCCAAGTGTCGCCTTGGAGATGACTTTGGCTTAACGCCGTACCAGCGGCGCAGCTTCCCTTTCGTTTGGCGGTGGTATCGGCATTGACTACCTGAAACTGCCACGAATGTGCCCTTTCCTGGTACGAGCACAGCTGAAAATCAAGGGCAAGCACACAACTGAACCCGTTTGACGCCAGCCACGTACCAAGGTCGGCGTTGCTGGAGAACTTGGCTGGATCGGCATAACTCACTGGGGCGCAGCTTATTAACGCGGCCAGTACAACCAGGACAGCCTTCATGGTTCCCTCCTCAAGTCCAACCCAATTAGCGCACTGTACGCCGAGGAGAGAAGCGAAAGCTTCGGGGTCTTCGTTCAATCCACGTCGAAGATCGGCAGCGCGGTGGACTCAAGTGTTCAGCAGCGAGTGATATTCGATTCATGGAAAACGATGCGGAACACGGGTGACAGTATCCCTATTCCTAACGGCGCGATATGGCGCAGGATGGAACCATGCGCAGTCCGGCAAGCTACGAGCGTGGGGCGACAGGTGAAGCTGCCTGGCAGGCAGTGACTACATCTGCTGATGCCACGCTCTCCGGTATCGCGCACGGATATACCGAACTTCTCGAGTGTTCCTACCGGCCTGTCGAGCGCAGCGAGGTTGCCAGTGTCGAGCCGGTGCTCATCATCGAACTTGATGACCCGCTGCTCGTTGCCGATGTAGCGGATCATGCGTCCCCGCGGATGTGGCAATCATTTGGCGCGGGTGTGAGCCAGGGGCCGATCTCAACCTTGCATGCGGGTGCGCAGCACTGCGTTGAGGTGCGGCTGACGCCGCTCGGGTTGTATCGAATGTCTGGCTTGGCGATGAACGAAGTGAGCAATCGCGTGGTGAGTCTCGAAGATCTGTTCGGGCAGAACGGCCGATATTTGCCTGAACGCCTTGCTGCTGAATCTGATTGGGCGCACCGTTTCGACCTGCTCGATTCGATGTTCATGCGCGCCGCGGCCGATGGACCCGAGCCTGACGCCGAGGTCGAATTTGTCTGGCATTGGCTGAATCGCACCGGTGGGACCGCGGTCATCGGGGAGATACTGGCCGAGATCGGTTGGAGTCGTGCTCGATTGGCGAAACGTTTCCGCAGCCAAGTCGGTCTGACGCCCAAGGCGGCCGCACGTGTGCTTCGTTTCAGTCGCGCAATGACGTTGTTGGCCGCACCGGGCCATCGATCGCTTTCCTCGATCGCCTTGGCTTGCGGCTACTTCGACCAGCCGCATTTCAATAGAGACTTTCGGATGCTGGCTGGGTGTTCGCCGGGGGAATGGGCCCGATTACGGCACGACGACCTGCTGGGATGCGGGATCCCGGTGGCCGGTGAACATTTGTACAAGACGGGGGTGGATTGCGGGCCTAGCGTTGGCGCCATCAGATGAATCCAATCGAGGAGGAACCCCCACGATGACTGGTGAACCGACGTACTTCGAGATCGGTGTGCCCGATGCGGTACGCGCTCAGAAGTTCTACCTGGAGCTCTTCGGCTGGAAACCACACGCAATGGGTGCGACTGGGCAGGCTTGGCTTGAAACGGGAGGCGTGCGAGGCGGGCTGCACAACGATGATGAGGACCGCCGGATCGACGTATTTTTTGGAGTCCCGGATATTCAGGCCGCAGTCTTATCCGTCCGCAAACTCGGTGGTGAAGCCGAAGATCCCGGACCTGAGGAGCCTGACTTCGGCAGGTTCGCATTCTGCAGGGACGACCAGGGCGTACGGTTCGGACTGCATCAGCCTGCTGGCGGCACTACCTGACCCGGACCGGTGTCTGACAGGCCGCTAGTGCCGTGTCAACGGAGCCCCGGATGCCTCCAAGCCTGGCTGCCCTTCGTGTCAAGGCACTACCAGATCTTGCAATGGCGCGGATCGAGGCTGTTCGGGAAATCCGTTGGCCGTGTACCTCCTTCGTGTGATGATCCACGGCATGCCCAGTTCAGTTGTCGAGGTCCGTCGGCTATACACCGAGGCCGAAGAGGTGGCAATCATCGATGCAGTCCACGGTGCGCTCGTAACTGCTTTTCAGATACCGGAAGGGGACAAGCATGTGCGCCTCGTCGTGCATGAACCCCACCGGTTCTCGCACGCGCCAAGCCTGGCCCAGCCAGAGCTGTACACCTTCGTTTCCATCGACTGCTTCGCGGGCCGGTCTGTGCAAGCAAAACGAAACCTCTACGCCGAGATCGTGAAACGCCTTGCTGTGCTGGGCATACCACCGGATCACGTCACGATCACGCTGAGGGAGAGCGCACTAGAGAACTGGGGAATCCGAGGCGGTCAGGCCGCCTGCGATATCGACCTGGGTTTCGATGTGAACGTCTGAAGGCCGAACTCGCCTTAGATTTTGTACCGGACATAGTTCACGGCGGCGAGGAACAGCGCAGCGGAGCCGGCCACGAGGCTCAGGGGAATGCTTTTGGTTGCAAGCGCGGTGCATATGACGGCGGCTATAGGAGCGACGGCCCAGTAGAGCCACTTCTGGCGGGAACTTTCGCCCCGGCTCGGCGAATAGGAGGATGCCGCCGCTGACCGCGGCCATCAAGGCCATGTAGAAATCGGGATTCGGCGCCGTCACCTGATCATCTTGCGACATGGCGACCCGTCGGACCCGCCCGGCATGATGACAGTCATGGCCGAGCACTGGACTGACCGGGAATTCACGGGTGAGAAGTTCTTCGACGAGGACTTCCGTGAACTGCACACCGAGCGTGTGGTTTTCACCGAATGCGATTTCAGCGGAGCCAATCTCACCGAGTCGTTACATATCGGTTCGGCCTTCCGGAACTGCACCTTTCGCCGGACATCCATGTGGCATTCGGAGTTCCGGCAGTGCAGCCTGCTCGGCTCGTCGATCACCGACTGCAGGGTGCGACCGGCGAAGTTCACCGAAAGCGACTTCACCCTGGCCTCGCTCGGCGGGCTGGATCTCCGTGAGCTGGATCTGTCCGACTGCCGGTTCCGCGAGGCCAACCTGGTGGGCACCGATCTGCGTAAGGCGAACCTGCACGGCGCCGACCTCACGGGAGCTCGGACGCAGAATCTCAAGCTGGACGGCGCGGACCTGCGGGGTGCCCGGATCGACCCGACACTGTGGACCACCGCAAGCCTGTTAGCCGCGAAGGTCGATCTGCCACAAGCCATCGCGTATGCCGCCGGGCACGGACTGGATGTGCACGGGGCCTGACGTGAAACGGACTAGCCCTTGAGGCGGATCCGCCACCGCACGAACGCCGTCATCACCACGGCGAGAAGCGCCAGGATGCCCATATCGAACAGCCATGTCGAGGCGTTGTGCTCCCACAGGCTGTCCTGCGGACCCACCGGCACCAGCTTGCGCAGGTCGGTGGTCGCAGCGGTCGCGGCAAATCCCCAGCGGGACGGGAACAGGAACGAGAACTGCTCCAGCCCTGCGCGTCCCGTCACCGGGATGAGGCCGCCACTGAATACGATCTGTGTCATCGTCGCGATCACCAGCATCGGCATCACCTGCTCGGCGGAGGTGGCTAGCGAGGACAGCACCAGGCCCAGCACGGTGGCCGCACATGCCGTGGCGGCCACGGCCACCCACAGCTCAAAGTTGGCGCTGCCCAGCAGCACCGCACCCTGCGTGGGGCCGCCGCGTACCAGCACGATGACCGCCGTCATCACCGCGGACTGCACAATGGCCGCACCGCAGTAGGTGATGATTTTGGCGAGCAGATACGCCGTCGCCGACAGGCCGACCGCCTGCTCGCGCCGGAAGATCACCCGTTCGCCGATCAGGTCGCGGATGGTCAACGCCAGGCCCAGGAAGCTCGCGCCCAGATTGGTCAATGCCAGCAGCAGTCCCGGTTCGTTGGGGTTGTCAGGTAGTGCGACGTTGAAACCGGAGCTGCCGGGTACCGACAACACCAGGCCGGCAAGAACGAACGGCAGCAGCGCCAGGAAGATGAAGTACCCGCGATCGGCGAGGATCAGCCGCCCTTGGCGACGCGACACCGTCGAGATCTGCCGCAGCAGGCTGGTTTTGGGCGGCTTCCCCAGATCGCCAGGCTTCACCGGAGCGGTCGCGGGTTTGTTCGCGGCGGGGTGCCGCGACAGGTAGGCCTGATGCACGCCGTCCGGGTCGGCCGCGGCATTGGCGAAGATGTCGGCCCAGTCGGTGGTGCCCATCTCCTGGCCGATGCCGCGCGGTGGACCGCAGTAGGCGGTCTTGCCTCCGGGGGCCAGCAGCAGCACCTGATCGCAGTAGCTCAGGTAGGTCAGCGAATGCGTCACCACCACAACCACGCGGCCGGCGTCGGCAAGCTGGCGCATCAGGCTCATCACCTGGCGATCCAGCGCCGGATCCAGACCGGAGGTGGGTTCGTCGAGGATCAGCAGTGACGGGCCGGTGAGCAGCTCCATGGCCACCGAGGCGCGCTTGCGTTGTCCACCCGAGAGCTTGTCGACGCGGGTTTCGGCATGCTTGGTCATCTCGAGTTCCTCGAGAACCCGGGACACCACCTGTTCGCGGTCTTCCTTGGTGGTATCCGGCGGCAGCCGCAGCTCCGCGGCGTAATGCAGCGCCTGGCTGACGGTGAGCTGGGGGTGCACCACATCGTCCTGCGGCACCATGCCGATGCGGTTTCGCATCACGGCGTACTCGGCGTGCACACCGTGCCCTTCGAAGGACACCTTGCCCGCAGTGGGTTGGGTGTTGCCGACGATCAGCCGGGCCAGCGTCGACTTACCGGCACCTGAGGGGCCGATGACCGCGGTGAGCGATCCGGGCGCGGCCGAGAAGCTGATGTCGTCGAGCAGCTTCTTGCCGCCTTCGACGGTGAAGTCGATGCCCTGAACCTCGAGTCCGCCGACCCGGGTGGCCATCGTCGGTTTGACGAGCGTGCCGTCCTGGACGACGAGGTCGACGTTACCGATGGTGACGGTGTCGCCTTCGCGCACCGACGCCTGCTCAACCTGGACACCGTTGACGAAGGTGCCGTTGATGGTGTGCAGGTCCTGGATCTCGAGCCCGCCGGCCGTCGGTAACAGCAGGGCGTGGTGACGCGAGGCCAGCACGTCGTTGACGACGATGGTGTTATCGGGTGCGCGACCCACGGTGACGGCGCCGGGGCTTGGTTTCGGTGCGCCACCGATGCCGAGCACACGCATCGCGCGGGTACCGAACGGCTCGACTGGTTCGTGGGAAGCGCCGGCGTAGGCGGCGGGCACCGGGGTGGGTTCCGACGGGTACTGCTGACGCGGTCGGGTGGGCCCCGAGGTTCCGTACGTCTGTGGGCTCGAAGGTGGCGCTCCGTACGGATGCTGCTGACTCGGTGGCTGCCCGTAGGTCTGCGGACCTGACTGGTAGCCGCCGGTCGGGTAGTGCTGCTGCGTGCCGGTGTGGGAGGTCGGCTGCGGGCCCGACGCGTAGCCGCGCATCGTCGGGGGAGCGATTCCCAGCTGGGTTTCGCTGCCGAGACCGCCGAGGGCGAAGGTCAGCCGGGGGCCGCCCGGGTCACCGAGGTTGACGATGGTGTCATCGCGTACCTCGACCCAACCGACCTGGCGACCGTTGGCGAAGATGCCGTTGAGGCTGCGTTGGTCCTCGGCGATCCATTTGCCGTCGACAAACCTAATTATCAGGTGGATACGCGACACCAGTGGGTGCGTGATGCGTACATCGGCGTGGATATCGCGGCCGATCTGAATGTCGTGCCCGGGTGCGAACTTTCGTTCGTCACCATCGAATACCACGGTGAGAGTGGGTGCTTCCCGACCAGTCATCGCTACCGACTCTATCGGGTCGGGGCGTGTGGCCCGGCTTCCCGCGCCGGAGGCTCACAGGGACTGGAACAGAAACAAGGTCCAGGCAAGCGAGGCAGTGCACAGCGCCGGCCAATACCAAATGTGCCAACGACGCCAGTGTCCGATGCCCATCGCTACCGGCGCGACCATGCACGTCAATACCGTCAGCAACGACCAGACGAATACCTTGCCGGCATCATCGGCCTGCTCGGGGAAGGCTCCGCTGAATCCGACGGGGAAGATGGCGGCGAACGCGACAACGCACGCCGTTGCGCTCACCAACACCCACAACAGCCAGCTGACGACGGCCTCGGCAGTTCCCGGCCTACGAAGTTCGGGCGCTGTCGTCATGACAGCCGATGCTAGGTGAGCACACAGTGGGTCCTGCTGAAAATCGTGGCCATACATTGATTGCAGTGAGTGCATCGCGAATGGGTGGCACGATCGGCCGCGACCCGGTTCACCAGATCCGGGTCGGCCAGCAAAGCGCGGCCCATGGCCACGAACTCGAAGCCCTCCGCCATGGCCAGGTCCATCGTCTCTCCGCCGGTGATACCGCCCAACAGGATCAGTGGCATGTCCAGTTCGGCGCGGAACTTGCGGGCGTCGTCGAGCAGGTAAGCGTCCCGGTAGGGGTAGTGCCGAAAAAAGGACCTGCCCCCTAGACGCACTCCCCACCCAATTGGCTTGGGGAAGGCCTTGCCGAGTTCCCGGATCGGTACTTCTCCGTGGAATAGATACATCGGGTTGACCAGTGAGCTGCCCGCCGTCAGCTCCAAGGCGTCGAGCCCGCCGTCCTCTTGGAGCCACTTGGCGGTTTGTAGCGATTCTTCGACATTGATTCCGCCGCGAATCCCGTCGGTCATGGTGATCTTCGCGGTCACGGCGATGCGATTGCCAACAGACTTGCGGACCGCCTGAACCGCGGCACGCGCGATCTTCGCCCGGTTGGATAGCGATCCGCCATATTCGTCGTGGCGTCGGTTGAACAGCGGGCTGAGGAATGAACTGATGAAGTAGCCGTGTCCCAGATGGATTTCGACGGCATCGAATCCCGCTTCGACGGCGAGCCGGGCGGCATTGGCATGCGCCGCGACTACCCCATCGATATCGGAGGCGGTTGCTCGTTTGGCGAACTTCATGCCCAGGGGACTGAAGAACCGGATGGGGGAGAGCGCCCGCGACCCGTTCGACCGAGCGTTGGCCACCGGGCCGGCATGGCCGATCTGCGCGGAGACGGCCGCGCCTGTGTCGTGGATGGCGTCGGTGAGACGCCGCAGCCCGGGGACGGCCTCCTCGCGCATCCAGACCTGGCCGTACTCGGTGCGGCCTTCAGGGGAGACAGCGCAGTAGGCGACGGTCGTCATGCCGACGCCGCCCAGTGCGGGCTTGCGGTGGTATTCGATGAGATCGTCGGTCACCACCGCATCAGGGGTGGCGGCCTCGAATGTCGCGGCCTTGATGGTCCGGTTGCGCAGCGTGATGGGACCGAGGCGTGTGGGCGCCAATACGTCGGGAGCTCCCCTGCCAGATACGCCTTGCGCCAGCGGTTCATCGATGGGCATGTGGCGCAGATTACGCCGCGACGACGATTCGTGAATTCTGGAGGCGCACTCCTACTTTTCGACGGGGCCGATGGTTGTACGTTCGTCCTATGACCTCCTTGAATCTGTCAGCCGACGAAGTTCTGACCACTACTCGCTCGGTGCGCAAGCGCCTTGATTTCGACAAGCCCGTCGAACGTGCAGTCATCGAGGAATGTCTGAACATCGCGATGCAGGCTCCGACCGGCTCCAACCATCAGGGCTGGCACTTTGTCGTCGTCGAGGATGCCGACAAGAAGAAGGCCATCGCCGATATCTACCGCGATGGCTGGAACAAGTACGCCACGGGCCAGGGCCCCGAGTACGGCGAGGGTGACACCCGGGGTGAGCGACGCGACAAGGTGGTGGATTCGGCCGGCTATCTCGCCGAGAACTTCGAGCGGTCGCCGCTGTTCCTCATTCCCTGCATCGAGGGTCGTCTCGACAATCTGCCCGTGGTCGGGGCGGCGTCGACGTGGGGGTCACTGCTGCCTGCGGTGTGGAGCTTCATGCTCGCGGCACGCAACCGCGGGTTGGGATCGGCCTGGACGACGTTGCACCTGATGGACGACGGCGAGAAGCGGACCGCCGACATCCTGGGCATCCCGTTCGACAGGGTCACCCAGGGCGGGCTCTTCCCGGTCGCGTACACCGTCGGCACCGACTTCCGACTCGCCAAGCGGCAGCCGCTCGCCGACGTCCTGCACTGGGACACGTGGTGAATTACGTGGCGGATACTGACTCGGTGACTTCGGCAACGGCAACTCGACTTGATGGCAAGGCCACCCGCGACGAGATCTTTGTGGAGCTGGCCGTTCGCGCCGCGGCGCTGACGGCGGCGGGCAGGACGCCGGGCCTGGGAACGATCCTGGTGGGGGACGACCCCGGTTCGCAGGCCTACGTCCGGGGCAAGCACAACGACTGCGCCAAGGTGGGCATCAACTCGATCCGCCGCGATCTGCCGGCCGACATCGACCAGGCGACACTGTGCGCCACCATCGATGAGCTGAACGCCAACCCTGACTGCACCGGATACATCGTGCAGTTGCCGCTGCCCAAGCATCTCGATGAGAACGAGGCGCTCGAGCGCATCGACCCCGACAAGGATGCCGATGGTTTGCATCCGACGAACCTTGGTCGGCTGGTGCTCGGTAAGGAAGCGCCGCTTCCCTGCACGCCCCGCGGAATCGTGTATCTGCTGCGTCGCTACGACGTCAAGCTCGATGGTGCGCACGTTGTGGTGATCGGCCGCGGCGTCACGGTGGGCCGTCCGCTGGGGCTGCTACTCACCCGGCGCTCGGAGAATGCGACAGTCACTTTGTGTCACACCGGCACTCGTGACCTGGGTGCGTTGACGCGGCAGGCCGATATCATCGTCGCCGCTGCCGGCGTGCCCCATATGGTGACCGCCGATATGGTCAAGCCGGGTGCTTCCGTGATCGATGTGGGAGTGAGCCGCGTCGATGACAAGCTGACCGGGGACGTGGCGTCGGACGTCTGGGATGTCGCCGGATACGTCTCGCCGAATCCCGGTGGTGTGGGGCCGTTGACCCGAGCCTTCTTGCTCACCAACGTGATCGAGCGAGCGGAACGTCCGTGACGGCGACTCGTGACGTGTTCGCAGCCATGCTTGATGCCATCCGACGCTTCGCCCGCGCGCAGTGGCCGATCCTGGTGGTGTCGGCGGTGTTCCTGGTGGCGTTGGGATTGATAATCGCCGACCGTTGGCGGCGCGGTGCGCTGGTCGTGGGAATCGGAGTGGGAGTCGCTGCGGCGCTGCGGCTGGTGCTCGCCGACGACACGGCGGGCCTGCTGGCGGTGCGCGGCAAGACCTTTGACGTCGCTGCCCTCGGCGCCGTCGCGACAGCGATGGTGTATTTGGCGTTGACGATCGACCCGCTGGGCACCGGATAGGCGTTATTTGAGCAGTTGCACCGAGCGTGCGATGGCATCGGCCTGCGGGCCGAAGAACTGCTCGGACGGCTCGCCGGTGGGGCCGCTGGTGTTGCTCGTGGCGATCTGCCAACGCTGATCGCCCTGCCCGATGAAGGCAACGTAGATCTTCGGTGTCGCCGATACCGGTGGCTTGCCTTCGGCGGGTGGAGGTTTCTCCAGCTCCAGGCTGGCCGAGGCTCCGGGGAGGCCGGGGCCGTCCCATGAGTCTCGTTTGTCCGCAGTGACTTTCGGTTTGCGGGTCTTGACGAAGTCGCTCACCGCGTCGGCGTTCGACGATTCCAGCCAGCCCTTCACCTGCGGAACATCATCGGAAGGCGCCAGCTTGCGGATGCGCACATACTGTGCGAATTCCGTCGACTCCCACTTCGGTCGGATCTGGTAGGTCGTCAGCCCCTTGTTGTCGTGGACCCCGTCGGCGAAGGCTACCCAGTCATGCGGAAGGGCCACGTAGATGCCCAACTCGGGGATGAATTGCCGGGTATGCCGTTCGGCGGGTGCGCTGCTGGAGGTGGTTTCAGGCTCGCCCTTGGTGTCTTGTGATGATCCACATCCGGCCAGCGCCGGGGTCATGAGCGTGGCGACAACGAGAGCTGCGAGGAGACGGTGATCCGTACGCACGGGTACACCGTAGCGGCACTGGGCGCCTTCGTCTCTGTGAATTGAGGCACCCGCTTACGGGAGCGACTACTGGTCCAGGGTCGCCCGGATGCTCACGGTGACATACGGCAACGCCAGACCCGTCGACTGTGCGAGCGCCGGATGGGTGGTCAGTAGCTCACGAACCTGCTGCAGCGTCTTCTTCCGGGCGGCCTCGGGGGCGGTAATGCAGTAGCTACGCGAGGCCACCATGTCCAGAAGTGCTTGCGGGGTAAGGTAACTCGTCCACTCGACCTGGTGGCGTTCTTGCCCTGTGAACGGCGCGGGCAGGCTGACTGCGTGGTTGAACGGGTCATCTTCACTGCCGATGATCTTGCCGAGGTCGGCCACCCAGCCCAGGCGTTCGTCCCGGGTGTTCCACACCAGTCCCAGCCGTCCACCGGGTCGCAGCACGCGGGCAACTTCGGGGATCGCACGTTCCGGATCCACCCAGTGCCAGGCCTGTGCCACCAGCACGGTATCCACGCTGTTGTCGGGCAGCGGAATCTCCTCGGCGGTCCCCAGCAGCGCGGGGGTGTCGGGGAGTGACTGGCTCAGTACTTCAAGCATTTCCGCGAGCGGATCCACCGCGACCACATTCAACCCGCGCTCCACCAGGCGGGTGGTGAGCTTGCCGGTGCCGGCGCCCAGATCCAGGACGTCACGTGTGCCCGCCGGTAGCAGCCAGTCGATTGCCTCGGGCGGGTACGAGGGGCGGCCTCGCTCGTAGGCCACGGCTTGCGAGCCGAAGGAAAGCGATCGCTGTGCTTGTGCGTCCGGCATTCGCGCTCCTTCTGTTCCCGTCACGAAGCCTGTGTTGCCTTGGCGAGTGCGAGCGTTTCCCGTACCAGTTCACTCACCGCGGCGAACTCGATGAGGAACGCGTCATGGCCGTGCACAGATTCGACCACCCGCAAGCCGGTACAACCGGGTAGCAGGTCTGCTAATTCCTTCTGCAGTCGCAGCGGGTACAGGCGGTCGGAGGTGATGCCACCAACGACCACCGGGACCGGGCAGTCGCGTAGCGCCTTCTCGACACCGCCGCGGCTCCGGCCGACGTCGTGCCTGTTGAGTGCTTCGGTGAGGATGACGTAGCTGCCGGCGTCAAAGCGCCGAACGAACTTGTTGCCCTGATGTTCGAGGTAGCTCTGCACCGCGTATCGGCCGCCGGCCCAGGGATCCTCGGGTCCGTTCGGGCCGACCTGCGGATCGTTCCCGAACCGGGTGTCCAGCTCGACCTCGCCACGGTAGGTCAGGTGTGCGATGCGCCTGGCCAGGTTCAGTCCCTTCTCGGGGCTGCGTCCGCTGCCGTGGTAGTCGCCGCCCTGCCAGTCGGGATCGGCCTGAATGGCGGCGATCTGCGTGTTCTGTGTGCCGATCTGATCGCCGGTGGCGCGCGCGCCGACCGCCAGCACCAGGGCTGCGCGCACCGAATCCGGGTGCATGACAGCCCATTCCAGCGCGCGTGCACCGCCCATCGAACCGCCGACAACAGCGGCTACCTCGGTGATGCCGAGCTGCGCGAGTGCGGCGACGTCTGCATCCACCTGATCGCGCACCGACACCTCGGGGAATCGCGAACCCCAGGGTTTTCCTTCCGCGGCAAGGGAAGTCGGACCGGTCGTGCCGCGGCAGCCGCCCAGCACATTGGTGGCGACCGCGCACCAGTGGTCGGTGTCGATCGCCGCACCCGGGCCGATGATTCCCTCCCACCACCCGCCGGTGAGGTGATCGGGACCGGCGGAGCCGATCACATGAGAGTCGGCGGTGAGTGCGTGGCAGACGAACACGACATTGTCGCGACGCGGGGAGAGTTCTCCCCAGCTCTGCACCGCGATGGTCACGTCATCGAGGACAGCACCGCTTTCCAGCGTGATCGAACCTATTGGTACATAGGCGATTTCGTCGCCCTGGGGGAGGGCGACGTTGGGCGCCGGAAGCTGCTCTCCGGCGGATGGGCCGCTTGCGCGACGATCGTCGGTCAAGGTCACGATGATGCCACCGCCGCGGGCTGTTTGAGTCGTCGTACGGCGGCGAATCCGGTGTCCAGGTCGGCCAGGATGTCATCGATGCCCTCGATGCCGACGGCCAAACGGACCAATCCCGGGGTGACGCCGGAGGCCAGCTGTTCGGCGGGGGCGAGCTGTGCGTGTGTCGTCGTGGCGGGGTGGATGACGAGTGAGCGCACGTCACCGATGTTGGCGACATGGCTGTGCAGGGTGAGTGAATCGACGAATGTGGTCGCAGCCTCCGATGCACTCACGCTGCCGCCGTCCAGCTCGAAGGCAAGCACGGCACCGGCGCCCTTGGGGGCCAGCGCTTTCGCACGTTCGTGCCAAGGGGAGGTGGGCAGCCCGGCGTAATTGACCCGGGTTACCTCGGGCTGGGTGACGAGGTAATCGGCCACCCGCTGTGCGTTCTCGACGTGGCGTTGCACACGCAGGCTCAACGTCTCCAGGCCCTGCGCGATGAGGAACGCGTTGAACGGTGAGATGGCGGGACCGAGGTCGCGCAGCAGCTGCACGCGCGCCTTGAGTGCGTATGCCGGTGCACCCAGGTCGGCGAAGACAACCCCGTGGTAGCTCGGGTCGGGGGTGGTGAAACCCGGGTGGCGGCCCTGCGTCCAGTCGAACGTGCCGCCGTCGATGATCACGCCGCCGATCGCAGTACCGTGCCCACCAAGGTATTTGGTGGCCGAGTGGACCACGATGTCGGCGCCGTGGGCCAGCGGCTGAATCAAATACGGTGTGGCAACGGTGTTGTCGACGATGAGCGGGATGCCTTCGGAGTGTGCGATCGCCGAGATGCCCGGGATGTCGAGAATGTCGTTCTGCGGGTTGGAGATCGACTCTCCGAAGAATGCCTTCGTTTGTGGGGTGATGGCGCTGCGCCAGGCATCGAGGTCATCGGGGTCCTCGACGAAGGTGGTCGAGATACCGAGGCGCGGCAGCGTGTAGTGCAGCAGGTTGTAGGTGCCGCCATAGAGACGTGGGCTCGACACGATGTTGTCGCCGGCTTGCGCGACGTTGAGGATGGCCAGCGTCGCGGCCGCCTGCCCGGACGCCAGCAGCAGCGCTGCCACACCGCCCTCGAGGGCGGCGATGCGCTGCTCGACGGCATCCTGCGTCGGGTTGCCGATGCGGGTGTAGATATTGCCCTCTTCGGACAGGCCGAACAGCGCCGCCGCGTGCGCGGTGTCGTTGAAGACGTAGGACGTGGTCTGGTAGATCGGCAGGGCTCGGGCATTGGTCGCCGGGTCGGCGGATGCGCCTGCGTGGATCTGCTTGGTTTCGAACGCCCACTGCGCGGTGGGATCGATGTCAGTCATCGGACTCTCCTGGGTAGTCGGGTGTGGCTGATCAGGGTCGGGAACAACAGCGACAGTGACAGCACCGACAACAGGAACGCAGGGATTCACCCCCGGGTGACAAATACTTCATCGGGCCAACCTGTCTTCTCGGGGCCCGCCATCGGACCCGCGCTTGCCGTGTGGCCAACTGTCCTTGAACCCAGTCGGCTACTCAACCTGGTCATCACCCGGGGCACCCCACCGCGGTTGGAGGGTTGCCGACCAGCGAGCCGGGGCTTGACGCTGGTACTCATGACCGACAAGCAGCGTATCGCAATTCACCGAATGGTTGCCACCAGGTAGTTGAAGCCGGGGCAGGACCCTGCCGGGGATACATGCGGGTCAGCAGTGGGAGCGCCGTCACAGAGCCGTCCGCCCGCCTAGGCTCGGAGGCGACGTGATACTGAATAGGGCAACCGCGTGACCCGCGGAGTACCTCAGATTCTGACCGACCAACGAAGCCGGGAGCGACCATGAGTGCGCAGCAGCCGACCATCATTTACACGCTGACAGACGAGGCGCCGCTGCTTGCGACGTACTCCTTCTTGCCGATCATCCGGGCCTTCGCCGGACCGGCCGGTGTCGACGTCCAAACCAGCGATATCTCCGTTGCAGCGCGCCTGCTCTCCGAGTTCGGTGAGTTCCTCCCCGAAGAGCAGCGCGTTCCGGACAACCTGGCCGAGCTGGGCCGGCTGACGCAGTTACCGGACACGAACATCATCAAGCTGCCGAATATCAGCGCATCGGTGCCGCAGCTGCTGGCCGCCATCAAGGAACTGCAGGGCAAGGGCTACAAGCTGCCCGACTATCCCGAGGACCCGAAGAACGACGAAGAGAAGGCCATCCTGGCGCGCTACACCAAGTGTCTCGGCAGTGCCGTGAACCCCGTGCTGCGTGAGGGCAACTCGGACCGTCGCGCACCGCGCGCGGTGAAGGAGTACGCGCGCAAGCACCCGCACAGCATGGGTGAGTGGTCGCAGGCGTCACGCACCCACGTCGCGACCATGAAGGAGGGCGACTTCTACCACGGTGAGAAGTCGCTGACCCTGGACCGCGCCCGCAAGGTGAAGATGGTGCTGACTACCACGGGCGGCGAGACCGTCGTGCTCAAGCCCGAGGTGAAGCTGGGCGAGGGCGATGTCATCGACAGCATGTTCATGAGTAAGAAGGCGCTCTGCGACTTCTACGAGGAGCAGATCGAGGACGCCTACAAAACCGGCGTCATGCTCTCCCTGCATGTCAAGGCGACCATGATGCGGGTCAGCCATCCCATCGTCTTCGGGCACGCGGTGAAGATCTTCTACAAGGAGGCCTTCGCCAAGCACCAGGCGCTGTTCGACGAGCTGGGTGTGAACGTCAACAACGGCATCTCCGACCTCTACAGCAAGATCGAGGCGCTGCCCGCATCGCAGCACGAGGAGATCATCCGCGACCTGCACGCCTGCCATGAGCACCGGCCCGAGCTGGCGATGGTGGATTCGGCCAAGGGCATCTCGAACTTCCACTCGCCCAGCGACGTGATTGTTGACGCCTCGATGCCGGCGATGATTCGCGCCGGCGGAAAGATGTACGGCGCAGACGGCAAGCTCAAGGACACCAAGGCCGTGAATCCGGAGTCCACCTTCTCCCGGATCTACCAGGAGATGATCAACTTCGTTAAGACCCACGGCCAGTTCGACCCCACCACCATGGGCACCGTTCCCAACGTCGGTCTCATGGCGCAGAAGGCCGAGGAGTACGGCAGCCACGACAAGACATTCGAGATCTCCGAGGCCGGTGTCGCCGATATCGTCGACATCGAGACCGGCGAGGTGCTGCTGAGCCAGAACGTCGAGGCCGGTGACATCTGGCGCATGCCGGTCGTCACGGACGCGGCCATCAAGGACTGGGTCAAGCTCGCCGTCACCCGCGCCCGGGAATCCGGTATGACGGTGGTGTTCTGGCTCGACACCGAACGGCCACACGAGAACGAGCTGCGCAAGAAGGTCAAGGCCTACCTCAAGGACCACGACACCGAGGGCCTGGAGATCCAGGTCATGCCGCAGGTATGGGCGATTCGGTACACGATGGAGCGGGTGATCCGTGGACTCGACACCATCTCGGCGACCGGCAATATCCTGCGCGACTACCTGACCGACCTGTTCCCGATTCTGGAGCTGGGCACCAGCGCCAAGATGCTGTCCATCGTGCCGCTGATGGCGGGCGGCGGGTTGTACGAAACCGGGGCGGGTGGTTCGGCGCCCAAGCACGTCAGCCAGCTGGTCGAGGAGAACCACCTCCGGTGGGACTCGCTCGGCGAATTCCTGGCACTGGCCGTCAGCCTGGAGGACCTGGGCATCAAGACCGGGAACCCGCGGGCCAAGATCCTGGCCACCACGTTGGATGCCGCGACCGGGAAGCTGCTGGAGAACGACAAGAGTCCGTCACGCAAGGCCGGTGAGCTCGACAACCGCGGCAGCCAGTTCTATCTCGCCCTGTACTGGGCGGCCGAACTCGCTGCGCAGGGCGAGGATGCGGAGCTGGCTGAACTGTTCGCGCCGCTGGCCAAACGATTGGTCGAGAACGAGGACGCGATCGTTGCTGAGCTGGGGGCGGTGCAGGGCAGCCCGGTCGATATTGGCGGCTACTACTCGCCGGACCCCGAGAAGATCTCCGCTGTCATGCGCCCAAGCGTGACCTTCAATGAAGTCTTGGCGTCAGTCGAGGCTTAGTTCCACGTGCCGAGTGTGAAACCTGGGCGGCGATTCAGCCGAAAACCCGCCACAGGTTCACGCTCGGCGTAAGGGTTCTTACCCGGCGTCGGACGCCGCGCTGCGCTTGGCCGCGACCAGCGGATCGATCAGGTCGGTGATCACCTCGGTGACCTGACCCGGCGCCTCGAGCATGGGCACATGCCCCATGCCCTTGAGGGTGATCCGGCGCGCGTTCGCGGGCAGGCCTTGGCTGATGAGTTTTCCGAAGCGGCCGGGCGGGACGATCTCGTCCTTCTCGCACAGCACGAGCTGCGCGGGCACCGAGATGGTCTGCAGATTCTCCAAGCCCGGAGCCGGGAGGATCGACGTCAACGACGCGAAGTACGCCGGGCAGTGCGTGATGTCCTCGAAGATGCTGTGGTAATCCGGCAGGCTCAGTGCCTCGGTGTCCCCGCAGAGGGCGCGGGCGGTGGCGAGCTTCACGAACGGCAGGCCCGCTGCGCGGCGGCCGAGGAGGCGGGAGAACGCCAACCAAGGCGCCATCGCTGCGAACTTCACCGTGATCTCTGCCTTGAGAGCCGAGTACTTGGTCCAGCCGCCCGCGGGGGCAATCGCGGTCACGCTGCGGGCTCGGCCACGCAGTGCAAGGCCCAGAGCGATCCAGCCGCCAAGCGAATTGCCCACCAGATGTGCTGTTTCCCAGCCCTTCTGGTCCATGATCTGTTCGATCTGGTCCAGGTAGACGTCGACCGACCGCTGGGAGAGCGGTGGCAGTTTGGGCATCGGGCCGCCGCCGTTGTGGCCGGGGTATGTGGGGGCGAACACCTCATACCCGGCGTCGACGAGCTGCTCGGCCACGGTCTCCCACACGGACTGGGACAGCATGAACGGGTGTAGCAGCAGGACCGGCTCGCCCGCACCCATCTCGATGGGCGCCCGCTTGCTCGACGGTTTCGACAAGACGGCTTCCAACATGGGGTCCTCCTATTGCGCCAACGCCAGCGTTGACATTACCGAGTATTGCGTCAACTTACAGTGCCCCATGTTCTTCGCCCCAGCGGCTCATCACTGTCAGACCGCTGAGCTATCGTCGGCGACCGATGATCACCGTGACCACCATCAACGTCAATGGCATTCGTGCCGCCGTCAAGGAGCGTTCCGCGGAGAACCGGGGGCTGCTGCCCTGGCTCGAGCAGACGACCACCGACATCGTGTGCCTGCAGGAGGTCCGTGCTGAGGAGGACCAGCTTCACGAGGCGCTGGCCCCGGCCCTGGCTGCGGGGTGGCATGTGGTGAGTGCGCCGTCGGTTGTGAAGGGACGCAACGGCGTGGGAATCCTCAGCCGGCTCCCGGCCGCCTCCACCAAGGCGACGTTGGACGCCGACGGCGGCGAGTTCGACGAGGCCGGCCGGTACCTGGAGGCCGAGATCGGCGATCTCATCGTGGCGAGCATCTACCTGCCCACCGGAGAAGCCGGTACGGAGCGCCAGGAGGAGAAGGAGCGCTTCATGGCGGCCGTCGGCACCAGGATGGCCGCGTTGGCTGCCAGTGGACGGGACACGGTGATCTGCGGCGATTGGAACATCGGGCACACCGAACGAGATATCAAGGCGTGGAAGGCGAATCAGAAGAAGGCCGGTTTCCTGCCGGAGGAGCGGGCCTGGGTCGGATCGCTGCTGGATGCCGGTTGGGTCGACAGCTTCCGGCTACTGCATCCGGATGTCGACGGGCCGTACAGCTGGTGGTCATGGCGGGGTAAGGCCTTCGACAACGACGCGGGCTGGCGTATCGACTATCACCTTGCCACTTCCGATCTCGGGCGGCGCGCGCACTCGGCGAGGGTCGAGCGGGCCGACCTGTACGCGTTGCGCTGGTCTGATCACGCACCCGTGACGGTCGAGTACCGCACGTCATAGCCGTGGGTGGTCTGCCGGGCGATCGGCGGGTAATCGCGTTGACCGGTCGTGTCAGGATGGACGCACCATGACTGCCGATACCGCGAACCCCGGAGCCGACCCCGCTCGGCTCTTCTCCGGGATCCAGCCCACCGCCGATTCTCTTCACCTCGGAAATGTGTTGGGCGCGGTGCAGCAGTGGGTCCGACTGCAGCACCAGTACGAAGCCCTGTTCTGCGTCGTCGATCTGCACGCGATCACCGTGGCGCAGGATCCCGAGGAACTGCGGCGGCGGACCCGCGCGGTGGTCGCGCAGTACATCGCGCTTGGCATCGACTCGGCCGAGAGCGTCATCTTTGTGCAGAGTCACGTGCCCGCACACACCGAGTTGGCTTGGGTACTGGGATGTCTCACCGGCTACGGCGAGGCATCGCGGATGACGCAGTTCAAGGACAAGTCCGCCAAGCAGGGAACCGATGCCACCACCGTCGGGCTGTTCACCTATCCGGTGTTGATGGCTGCCGACATCCTGCTCTATCAGACCAACCTTGTTCCGGTGGGTGACGATCAGCGTCAGCACCTCGAACTGACTCGTGATGTGGCACAGCGGTTCAACAGTCGCTACGGCGAGACGTTCGTGCTGCCAGAGACGTTTGTGCCGAAGAATGCGGCGCGAATCTACGACCTGCAGGACCCGACGGTGAAGATGAGTAAGTCGGCGTCGGCTCCGACGGGGCTGATCAACCTGCTCGACGATCCGGCGGTGTCCGCCAAGAAGATCCGATCGGCGCAGACCGACAGTGATCGGGAGGTTCGTTTCGACCGCGAGGACAAGCCGGGTGTCTCGAACCTGCTGAGTATCCAGTCGGCGCTCACCGGCGCCGATATCGACACGCTTGTCGATGGCTATGCCGGACGCGGTTACGGAGATCTGAAGAAGGACACGGCCGAGGCGCTCGTGGAATTCGTCACACCGGTGCGGAACAGGGTGAACGACCTGCTCACCGACACCGCGGCGCTCGATGACATCCTGGCCGCGGGTGCCGAACGTGCCAGGGAGCTGGCAGAGAAAACTCTCACCGAGGTCTACGACCGGATAGGGTTTGTCCGGCCTGCGAGGTAGCGAATAGCAGAGGCGGTAATTGGTGGCCGACGACAACAAGCCCGGAATTCTCGACCGCTATCGTGCGCGGTTTCCCTGGTTCGACCACATCATGCGCATGCAGGAGCGCTACCAGGACGTCAAGGGCAATTTCTACGCCGCCGGAATCACGTATTTCACGGTATTTGCCCTGTTTCCACTCATGATGGTCGGCTTCGCGGTTGCGGGATTTGTGCTGTCCCGTCAGCCGGAAACGATTGCGGAGCTACGTACCCGAATCGGCGAGACGGTGTCGGGCGAGGTGGGTAATCAGCTAATCAACTTGATGGACACGGCGATTGCTTCGCGCACCAGCCTGGGCCTTGTCGGCCTGGCGACCGCAGCCTGGGCGGGGCTGGGCTGGATGGCCAATGTGCGCGAGGCGCTCACCGCGATGTGGGAGCAGCCCGACGAATCGGTGGGGTTTGTGAAGGGCAAGCTATCGGATCTCACCGCGTTGTCCTCTACGTTCGTGGCGCTCGCGCTCACCATCGCGGTGACCGCCGTCGGTGATGAGAAGACCATCATGCGGATACTCGGCTGGGTCGGGCTGCACGACGTCTCGGTGCCGGCCGCGTTGCTCAAACTCGCGACCCTCACGGTGGCGATCGTGGTGTCCTGGGCGCTCTTCACCTGGATGATTGCTCGGTTGCCGCGTCAGCGGTTGCCCTTTACGAGCTCGGTGCACGCCGGCCTCATCGCTGCCATCGGTTTCGAGCTGTTCAAACAGGTGGCGTCGATCTATCTCAGGGTGATCATGCATGGCCCGGCGGGATCCACCTTCGGTCCGGTTCTGGGCATCATGGTGTTCGCCTACATCACCGCGAGGCTGCTGCTCTACGCCACGGCGTGGGCCGCGACCTCCGAGGGCGCCATGCTGATGGCGCCGGTTGCGCCTCCGGAGCCCGCGGTCATCTCCACCCGCTTGGAGACGAGTTCGCGGCCGTCGACACTCGGTGTACTCGCCGCAGTGGGAGCCGGAGCACTTGGTGCGCTAGGTATTTCGTGGCTAGGTCGCGGCCGCGACTAGACCTGGGCGCGGCGGTTCAGTGACCTGGCCGCCAGGATGAGACTGAACACGATCATCGCCCCGATGATTGTCACGCCCACTCGGACCGGGACGCTGTTCACCGCGTCGGCGCTGAGGCCGGCGGCCTGGGGGGTGGCCGAGTCATCGGCATGCGGTTTGGTCAACAGCGTCGGATCGGGGTCGACGAGCTTGCCGATCGAGGTGTCGCGGGGAGTGGAGAAACCGTAGTCGAGCAGATGGGCCGCCTGCTCCCACGGTGCGATTGGTAGACGCGTACCGCGCAGCATCGTGACCACCAGTCGGCGGCCGTCACGTTCGGCCGCGCCGACGAAGGTCTGTTGTGCATCATCGGTGTATCCGGTCTTGCCGCCGAGCGCGCCGGGGTAGTTGTAGAGCAGCCTGTTGTCGTTCGTCATCTCGTACGCCGGATGGGCATCGGGCTCACCGGGTTTGGCGGGATGGCCCGGGAAGGTCGCCTTCGGCGCCGACACCAATTCGGCGAAGGTGGGGTCGGCGAACGCGTACTTGTAGAACAGGCCGAGGTCATAGGCCGAGGTGCTCATGCCGGGGCCGTCGAGGCCGGATGGGGTGGCCACCCGGGTATCCCGGGCGCCGAGCTTATGTGCCAGGTCGTTCAGCTTGCCGACGGTGTCTTCCATGCCGCCGAGCTGCACCGCCAGCGCGTGTGCGGCGTCGTTGCCCGAGTTCATCAGCAGACCGGTGAGCAGCTGCCGGACCGTGTAGGTGCCGCCCACGTCGACGCCGATTTTGGTGCCTTCGCTATTCGCGTCGTCCTGGGTTCCCACCACCGCCTGGTTGAGGTTGAGGTTGTTAATGGCTTCCATGGCGACCAGCACCTTGATGACGCTGGCGGGCCGGTGTCTGGCGTGGGGGTCCTTGGCGGCCACCACATTTCCGGTGTTCAGGTCGGCGATGAGCCAGGATTCCGCGGAGATGTCGTTGGGTACCGGCCCGGTCCCGTCGGCGGTCACCACATCGCAACCCCCGAGCTGGTCGCCGCCGATGGGCTTGGCGGGCACCGCAAGAGGAGCGGGCGGCTCGCCGCCGGCCCTGGGGACCTCGGAGGAGTCGACTGCCGGTGGGGTGACGACCTTGTAGGGGCAACCGCTGGTGTCCGGTGGGGTGAATCCAGGCTCGGCGGTGGCGATCGGCGTGCACAGCGGGACGGCGGCGACAATCAGCCCGGCGGCGGCGGTCGCAGCGAGACGAGTCGCGGCGGTGCGCAGCGCCTGGCGGCGGTCGGGCGCAGAAATCCTGGTGGTCATCGCTTTGCCACAGTAAGCGAACACCGCCCTGAACTGGGGGATGTTACGCCTGTGTCGGATGTGACTTGCTGGCTCAGCGCGCGGATGGCGCGATATCGGCCAGACTGATGTGACCGACGGCGGACGAGCCGATGCACCCGATCCAGAGGCGGCCACCTGATTCGACGACGCCGGTCGTGGTTTGCAGCCTGGTGTCCCGGCCCCGGATGTTCGCAAGCGCTGCGCCGGTTTCGGGGTGGAACGCGACGACCCAGGCGTCCGCCGCGATCGTCGGCTGGATTGACTCCGGCAGCTTCCAGATCAGTTTTCGCACGATCGGTGCTTGGGGCACCAGTCTCTCAAGCGCCGCGTTTCGTGGTCCAGCCATGGCGACCCAAATGCGGCCGTCGGCGCCGGTGCTGATGTTGTCTGGCATGCACGGCAATTCCTCTGCCAGCCGCGATATCTCACCCTGCCGTGCGCCGGCGAGCGCGATGGTGCTCAACCTGCGCCCGATGGTCTCGGCGAACACCAATCGAGACTCGTCGGCTGTCAAGGTGACACCGTTGGTGAAGTACAGGCCGTCCGCGATGGTGGTGACCGTGCCGTCGGTGTCGCGCCGGAACACTCGGCCCGTTCCCCGGCCCTCGATGGCGGCGGCGCGATACTCCTCGAAGGGGAAGCGTGCCGTTGACTCGCTGAAATAGATTGTCCCGTCGGCTGATTCGGTGACATTTGAGCAGAAGATGAGTGGTGGTCCGTCAACCTTGGTGACAAGTGGCTCGATATCTCCGGAAGCCGGGTCGAGGGCCAGCAGCTTGTCGCGGCTGCAGATCAACACGCGACCGTCCCGCGCGATGTGCATACCCAGGGGCGGATGCTCGGTGGTCGCGATATGCGTGACTTCGGCACCGTCCGGCGAGATGCGGAGAATCTTTCCGTCCACCACACCTGTCCAGATGTTTCCCGCCGCGTCGGCCACCACATCCTCGGGGCCGTGACCGGGGACCGGCACCACCGTGAGCGGGGGCAGGGGCTGCGAATTGAGGGCTAACGCCCGCACTCCGGGCGGCTGCCAACGGACGGGGTCGATGGACGGCTTGGCCATGGGTTCACCCTATTGCAGGCCTAGGCTGATCTGGTGGCAGGTCACGTTCGGGAGCGCACCGAGGAGTTCGAGAAATTGCGCCCGCGCCTACAGACGGTGGCCTATCGGCTCACCGGCAGCGTCGCCGATGCTGAGGACATCGTCCAGGACGCGTGGCTGCGCTGGCATGCCGCGCCCGACGAGATCGACGACCTACCGGCCTGGCTTACCGCCGTCGTATCTCGGCTCGGCCTGGACCGGCTGAGATCGGCCGTTTATCGCAGGGAAACCTATGTGGGGGAATGGCTTCCGGAGCCGGTGGTTACCGGCCTGGACGGTAATGACCCGCTGGCCGTGCTGGTGGCCAGCGAGGACGCACGCTTTGCGGCCATGGTGGTGCTGGACCGTCTGGCGCCTGATCAGCGCGTCGCCTTCGTTCTGCACGATGGATTTTCGGTGCCGTTCAAGCAGATTGCCGAGATTCTCGGTGTCAGCGACGCAGCCGCGCGCCAGTTGGCGTCGCGCGGCCGACGCACCGTGGCCGCAACCCCGGAGCCGGTGGCCGATGCCGAGCACAACGAGGTGGTGGGCAGGCTGTTGGAGGCCCTCATGTCGGGCAGCGTGGAAGCGGTTGTGCGGCTGCTGCATCCCGACGTCACGATGACCGGCGATTCGGACGGCAAGGCGCCGACCACCGCTCGGATTATCAGGGGTCCCGATAAGGTGGCCCGTTTCATGCTTGCCTTGTTACACCGGAGGTATGGGCCGCAGATGACACAGGCCATCGAACCCGCGCTGGTCAACGGCCAGTTCGGTTTGTTCCTGCGGGCGACTGACACCGACCCGAACTACCAGCCCGTCCTGCCCCGCGTCAGCGGTTACACGGTGCAGGACGGCAAGGTGCTGGCGGTATGGGATGTGTGCAATCCCGACAAGTTCGCCGGGACACCGCTACGTGGCGCCTAAGCGTCCTGGGAGTCTTGGGGAGTTGCCCATGGGACGCGGCAGGCGTCACCGGAGTTGAAGCCCTGCTCGGTGATTCCCAGTGCCGCATAGGTGCGGGCACGCATGTTCTCGACGCCGATCTGGTACGTCAGCTCGATCACCCCGGCGTCGCCGAACCGTCGCCGTAGATCCTCGACCTGCTCGTCGGTGATGTCGTGCGGATTGCCGGTCATTGCGTCGGCGTACGCGATGGCGGCGCGCTCATCGTCGGTGAACAGGGGAGAGGTCGCATAGTCGTCGATGGCCTTGAGGCGCTCAACGTTCAGACCGTCGAGTCGCTGCAGCATGGAACCGAAGTCGACGCACCATGAGCAGCCCACCATGCGGGCGGTCCAGAACACCGCGAGTTCACGGACGCTCGCCGGCAGGACTCGGGATGCGCTGCTCAGCATCTGCTCGTGTATCGCGGCCGCGACCATCAACTTGCGGTGGTGGGCGATCACGGTAAACGGCTCGGGCACTTGGCCGTAACGCCGCTTGGTCACCCGGTACATGATGCGGGTGAGCAGTGATGCGTTCTGTGGGGCAATGGGATCGATACGTGTTGTCTTGCGAGGTATTGCAGTCATACCCGTATGACGAGACAGCCCACAGATGTGTGACAGACCGTCAACCACCCGCTCGGCGAGGGGCCGGAAGGGGAGAGCTGTCAGCGCGCGAACATCAGCGCGCGCTTGACCTCTTGGATCGCCTTGGTGACCTCGATACCGCGCGGGCAGGCGTCGGTGCAGTTGAAGGTGGTGCGGCAGCGCCACACTCCGTCGATGTCGTTGAGGATGTCCAGACGCTCGGCGGCGGCCTCATCGCGGCTGTCGAAGATGAACCGGTGCGCGTTGACGATCGCCGCGGGACCGAAGTAGCTTCCATCGCTCCAGAACACCGGGCAGCTGGTGGTGCAGCAGGCGCACAGGATGCACTTGGTGGTGTCATCGAAGCGCGCACGGTCGGTTTGGCTCTGGATGTATTCGCGCGTCGGCGCATTGCCGCTGGTGATCATGAACGGCTTCACCGCGCGGAACGCGTCGAAGAACGGTTCCATGTTGACCACGAGGTCCTTCTCCACGGGAAGGCCGCGGATCGGCTCGATGGTGATGGTCAGCGTCTTCTTGGAGTTCTTGGGCAGCAGGTCCCGCATCAGTACCTTGCAGGCCAGCCGGTTGACGCCGTTGATCCGCATGGCATCCGAGCCGCACACGCCGTGCGCGCAGGACCGGCGGAAGGTCAGCGTGCCGTCGAGGTAGCCCTTCACGTACAGCAGCAGGTTCAGCAGCCGGTCCGTCGACAGGCATGGCACGCGGAAGCTCTGCCAGCCGGCGGCATCGGGATCCTCGGGATTGAAGCGCTGGATCTTGAGCTCGACCATGACGGCGCCCTCGGGGACCGGCGGCAGCGGTGGATCTCCTACTTCGGCTTTCTCGATAACCGCGGTCATCTCAGTACTTCCGTTCCATCGGCTCGTACCGGGTCTGGACCACAGGCTTGTAGTCCAGCCGGATATCTGAGAGCAGTTCGGCACCCTGCTTGTACGCCATGGTGTGCCGCATGTAGTTGGTGTCGTCGCGGTTCGGGTAGTCCTCGCGGGCATGTCCGCCGCGGGATTCCTTGCGGTTCAGCGCGCCCACCACGGTCACCTCGGCGAGTTCGAGCAGGAAGCCCAGTTCGATCGCCTCAAGCAGATCGCTGTTGTAGCGCTTGCCCTTGTCGTGCACCGTGATTCGGCTGTACCGCTCCTTGAGTCGGTGGATATCCTGCAACGCCTGCTTGAGGGTCTCCTCGGTGCGGAACACCGCGGCGTTGTTGTCCATCGACTGCTGCAGCTCGGTGCGGATATCGGCCACCCGCTCATCGCCGTGCTCGGACAGGACATCGGCCACCCAGTCGGTGACCATCGTCGCCGGGTTCTCTGGCAGGTCGATGAAGTCGTGGGCTTCGGCGTATTCGGCCGCGGCGATACCCGCCCGGCGCCCAAACACGTTGATGTCCAGCAGCGAGTTGGTGCCCAATCGGTTGGCGCCGTGCACCGAGACGCACGCACATTCACCGGCCGCGTAGAGGCCGGGGACGATGTTGTCGTTGTCGCGCAACACCTGTCCCGTGATGTTGGTCGGGATACCGCCCATCACGTAGTGGCAGGTGGGGTACACCGGAACCAGCTCGGTGACCGGGTCGACGCCCAGGTAGGTGCGGGCGAATTCGGTGATATCCGGCAGCTTCGCTTCCAGCACCTCGGCACCGAGGTGACGCACGTCGATGTAGACGTAGTCTTTGTTCGGTCCGGCGCCGCGGCCCTCAAGTACCTCGAGAACCATTGACCGCGCGACGATATCGCGGGGGGCCAGGTCGACGATGGTGGGGGCGTAGCGCTCCATGAACCGCTCGCCGTCGGCGTTGAGCAGGCGACCGCCCTCGCCGCGCACGGCTTCGGAAATCAAGATGCCCAGGCCGGCAAGGCCTGTCGGATGGAACTGGTGGAATTCCATGTCTTCCAACGGAAGTCCCTTGCGGAACACGATACCGAGGCCGTCGCCGGTCAGGGTGTGCGCGTTGGACGTGGTCTTGTACATGCGTCCCGAGCCGCCGGTGGCGAAAACGATTGCCTTGGCGTGGAACACGTGGATGTCACCGGTCGCGAGCTCGTAGGCGACGATGCCGGTGGCCACCGGGCCATTGGGTGTCTCGGTGAGGACGACGTCCAGCGCGTAGAACTCGTTGTAGAACTCGACATCGTGCTTGACGCAGTTTTGGTACAGCGTCTGCAGGATCATGTGCCCGGTACGGTCCGCGGCATAACAGGCCCGGCGCACCGGCGCCTTACCGTGGTCGCGGGTGTGGCCGCCGAAGCGGCGCTGGTCGATCCGGCCCTGGGGTGTCCGGTTGAACGGCATACCCATCTTCTCGAGATCGAGGACGGCGTCGATGGCCTCCTTGCACATGATCTCCACGGCGTCCTGGTCGGCGAGATAGTCGCCGCCCTTGACGGTGTCGAAGGTGTGCCACTCCCAGTTGTCTTCTTCGACATTGGCCAGCGCGGCGCACATGCCGCCCTGGGCGGCGCCGGTGTGGCTGCGCGTCGGGTACAGCTTGGTGAGTACCGCGGTACGAACCCGAGGTCCGGCCTCCACGGCGGCGCGCATGCCTGCGCCGCCTGCACCGACGATGACGACGTCGTACCGATGTTCCTGGATAGTTGCCGAAGGCATAAAACGAGCCCCTAACCGATATTCGGGTTGAAGGTCAGCAGGACGTACGTGCCGAGCACCACCGTGAAGATGATCGACAGCGCCAGCAGGCAATTGAGCCAGAACCGGGTCGAATCCTTACGGGTGTAATCGGCGATGATCGTGCGCATCCCGTTACCGCCGTGCAGTTGGGCGAGCCACAGCATCGTCAGGTCCCAGGTCTGCCAGAACGGGCTTGCCCAGCGCTGCGCCACGAAGTTGAAGTCGAGGCGGTACACGCCGTTGTCCCACATCAGCATGATGAATAGGTGGCCCAGCGCCAGGAAGATCAGGACGATGCCCGACAACCGCATGAAGATCCACGCGTACTTCTCGAAATTGGGCATGCCCGATGCGCGCCGTGGTGCGCGCGGATTGTCCAGCGCGGCAGGGCGGTCGTAGTTGCGCTCCATCACGGGAGCGGGGCGACCGCTGGCGCGAGTGCTCGCGTTCGGGCCGGTCTGAGGAGTTGTCACAGGAATCGCTCCGCCATATGCATCAGCAGCCGGGCGGCCGCCGGAACCATTACCACGAACCAGACAGCGCCGATGATCCACAGCATGAGCCGCTGATAACGCGGGCCCTTCGACCAGAAATCGACGAGGATGACTCGGACGCCGTTCAGCGCGTGATACAAGACCGCCGCTACGAGTCCGAGTTCCATCAGGCCGACGAGCGGGGTCTTGTAGGTCTCGATCACCGCGTTGTACGTCTCGGGGCTCACCCGAACGAGGGCGGTATCCAAGACGTGAACGAAGAGGAAGAAGAAAATCGTGGCACCGGTAATGCGATGCAGGACCCAGGACCACATTCCTGGATCACCACGGTATAGCGATCGCTTGAGGCGATTACCTTGGCGGCCAGATGTGGCCGTTTCGGGCGTCGCAGTCGTCACGTGGGCCTCCAACACCAATGGTGGACTGGGGCCAAGCGGAGCGGTAAATGGGGGCGTCCATGACGCGCAACCGCTGGCCCAACGGTGGTCGGCGAACCGTCAGTGGAACTGTAAACCCATTCCGATGTGGCGCCGAAATCGTGTGAGCGCGAAAAGCGCCGAAATGCACCGTACTCCAAAGTAAGTTAGGTAAACCTTGCACGAGCAAATGATGGCCCGATGTGCGTCTCGTAGGGTCGACAGGGAGGTCTCTCGATCATGGTGATTGACTGGAATGAATTGCGGGACAAGGCATACGCGGTTACCAAGCACGCGTATGCGCCGTATTCGAAGTACCCGGTGGGGGCCGCTGCCCTAGTCGACGACGGTCGCGTGATCGCCGGCTGCAATGTGGAGAATGTCTCATATGGGCTGGGTCTCTGCGCGGAGTGTTCTGTGGTCTGCGCCCTGTTCTCCACCGGCGGGGGCCGGTTGGTGGCGCTGTCCTGTGTCGATTCCCGCGGCGAGCCGCTGATGCCCTGCGGCCGGTGCCGTCAGCTGCTCCTCGAACACGGCGGCCCTGACCTGCTCATCGATCACGGCGACGCGCCACGACGTCTTGCCGAGTTGCTCCCGGAGGCCTTCGGCCCCGACGACCTCGACAGGGGGAGGATCTGATGGCCGACTCATCGCGCGCCTACATCTTTGACATGCCGTCCGTCATCGCGACCAAGCGTGATGGCGGTGAACTGAGTGCGGGAGCGATCGACTGGTTGATCGGTGAGTACACCCGTGGCGACATTGGTGAGGAACAGGTGGCCGCCCTGCTGATGGCCATCTACCTGCGCGGCATGAACACCGACGAAACGACGGCGTGGACCGCCGCGATACTCGCCTCCGGCGAGCGACTGAATCTGTCGGGCTTGACCCGCCCGACCGTCGACAAACACTCCACGGGAGGGGTAGGAGACAAGATCAGCCTGCCGCTGGTGGCCGTCGTCGCAGCCTGCGGAGCGGCGGTTCCTCAGCTTTCCGGACGTGGCCTCGGGCATACCGGTGGCACCCTCGACAAGATTGAGTCCATCGCGGGCATCCGCGTCGACCTCACGAATGACGAGATACGTCACCAGCTTTCCGAAGTCGGGGCGGTGATCTGCGCAGCCGGAGCGTCATTGGCGCCCGCCGACCGAAAGCTCTACGCGCTGAGGGATATCACCGGCACCGTGGAATCGATACCACTTATCGCCGGGTCGATCATGAGCAAGAAACTCGCCGAGGGCACGGCTGCGCTGGTACTGGACGTCAAGGTGGGCGCGGGCGCTTTCATGAAGTCTGAGCAGCAAGCGCGCCAATTGGCCTCGGCGATGGTCGATCTGGGTACCGCACACGGGGTCGTCACCAGCGCCTTGCTCACCGCGATGGATACGCCGCTGGGGGCCACGGCGGGAAACGCCATCGAAGTGCAGGAGTCGTTGGACGTGCTGGCGGGGGGAGGTCCCGATGACGTCATCGCGCTGACCATTGCTCTCGCCCGCGAGATGCTCGCCGCCGCGGGCATCGACGGCAAGGACCCGGTGACGACCTTGACCGATGGCACCGCGATGGATGTGTTCCGGGCGATGATCCGTGCGCAAGGTGGCGATCTTTCGGTGCCGCTGCCGGTCGGGCGGTGCCAGGAGACCGTGCTCGCCCCGTCCAGTGGTGTCATGCACCGGATCGACGCGATGCCGGTCGGGATCGCCGCGTGGCGGCTCGGGGCCGGGCGTAGCCGTCCCGGCGACACTGTGCAACACGGTGCCGGGGTGCGTATTCACCGACGTCCGGGCGAATCGGTTATCGCAGGCGAACCGCTGTTCACGCTGTACACCGACACCGCCGAACGCATGCCGGCCGCACTCGAAGCTCTGGACGGTGGTTGGGACATCGGTGCGGCACCCACCTCCGCGCCACTCATCATCGATAGACTTTCGGTGTGACGGCCGAACTCGATTTGGTGTCAATCACCCAGGCTCCCAAAGCGCTTCTCCATGACCATCTCGACGGGGGGCTGCGCCCGCGCACGGTCCTTGATCTGGCCAGGGAGGCCGGGTACGAGAACCTCCCTGCCGAGGACGAGAGTGCTTTGGCCTCGTGGTTCCGCACCGCCGCCGATAGCGGCTCTTTGGAGCAGTACCTGGAGACCTTCGCGCACACCGTGGGTGTGATGCAGACGGCGACCGCCTTGCACCGAGTCGCGGCCGAGTGCGTCGAGGACCTCGCGGCCGATGGCGTGGTGTATGCCGAGATCCGTTTCGCGCCGGAGCTTCATATCGACGCGGGTCTCACGCTCGATGACGTCATGGACGCCGTGCTGGCCGGATTCGCCGACGGGGAGCGGCAGGCGCTGGCGGCAGGTAAGCGCATCAAGGTGCGCACGCTGGTCACCGCGATGCGGCATGCCGCCCGGTCGCGCGAGATCGCCGAACTCGCCGTGAAGTTCCGCGATCGCGGTGCCGTCGGGTTCGATATCGCCGGAGCCGAGGCGGGCTATCCACCGAGTCGACACCTCGACGCCTTCGAATACATGCGGAATGCCAACTCTAGGTTCACCATCCATGCCGGTGAGGGATTCGGGCTACCGTCGATCCACGAGGCGATTGCCTTCTGCGGTGCCGATAGGCTCGGCCACGGGGTGCGCATCGTCGACGATATCGAGGTCGCCCCCGACGGATCGGCTCACCTCGGCCGGCTGTCATCGCTGTTGCGTGACAAGCGGGTGCCGCTGGAACTGTGCCCGAGCTCGAACGTGCAGACGGGTGCGGTCGACAGCATCGCCGATCATCCCTTCGACCTGCTGGCGCGGCTGCGATTCCGGGTGACCGTCAACACCGACAACCGGCTGATGAGCGATACCTCGATGAGCCGCGAAATGCTGCGCCTTGTCGACGCATTCGGATACGGCTGGAGCGACCTTCAGCGGTTCACCATCAACGCGATGAAATCCGCATTCATCCCGTTCGACGAACGGCTGGCGATCATCGATGACGTCATCAAACCCGGATATGCGGTCCTAATCGGTTAGTCGCGCCAAGACCGGGGCGGTCACTCGCGGCGGAGCCGCGCTTCCATGGCACGTTCCAGGGTCCGCCAGCTCTCGGCTGCGTCGGCGAATGGGCCGCTGGGCTCGTCGTGCTTATCCGGTTCGAGCAGATGGCCGACTAGCTTGCCCAGTGAGGTGTCGCCGTCCAGTTCCGTGTCGAGGCTGTCGTCCTCGGAGTATTCGGCGACATCGGTGAGGAGTTCCACGGCCAGCTCAAGCTGGTCGCGGTCCACCTCGTCGATACCGTCTTCCAGGTCGTCGGCGAGCCCGGTGAACACGTAGATGTTGTCATCGGTGATATCGATCCGCAGCGAGCCGTCGGTGGCCGCGGTGCGGATGTCGTCATAGGTGCTCAGGTCGGCCAGATCGTGATCGTGTTCATCGGCAAGGTACCGGGCCAGTGCCCGCTCGGAACCGAACACACTGATTCTGCCATTGCGCCCTAGGAAGATCGGCTCGTCGTTGAGATAGCAGCGCAGTGTGTAGAACGTGCCCGAGTTGGTGATCATCTGGATCGGGTCGATACCGACCGCCAGCCAGAAATCCTCGTCGCCGCCGAGAACTGCGTCGTCCTCCACAACGTCGTCGTCTGCGGATTCCTCGTCTTCGTCTTCGGACTCGTCCTCGGTGTCATCAGTGTCGTCGGGGTCGTCTGGGTCCTTTTCGGCGCTCTCGCTGTCCGTATCGGACTCCTCGTCGAGTAGTTCCAGGTCGTCGTCATCCTCGAGGTCGTCGTTGTCGACGGCGTTCTCGGCGGCGGCAAGCAGCTCGGCGTCAGCGGCGGCGGAAAGTTCCTCATCGACATCCGGTGTTGCGGCGATCTCGTCGATCGCGTCGACCACCGCGTCCCACGACTTGCCGACGATGGCACCGATCTGGTTCCACCGCTTCAATCCATCTTTCCCCGTGAAGCTTTCGGCACCGCCGGACAGCGTGGTGAGCACCGGGTTGCCGTTGATGAGTTTGTTGATGGGGGCCAGCTCGCAGACGGCGCCGATAGAGGCCACGATCGCCAGGGTGGCGCGCAGCGTCTCAACGGCGTCCTCACTTGGCTTGTCGGCAACCAGCTCCGGCACACCGATCAGGTCGAAGCGATTATCGTCGTCGGGCTCAAGCTCGTCGGCCGACAGCGACCCCAATGCCGACCACGCGGGGTGGTCGACGAGGTCGTTGTCGTTGTCGGTCCGCACGAAGGCCACCAGATCGGCGACCGACTCGAACACGAATAGATCGTCGTCCTTGCCGAGAAACGCCTCCCACTCGTCTCCGGCGTCGCGCCACCGCGGGGCCCACAGGGTGACCACGTCACCTTCTGTGAGGCCGAGTTCGATGGGAACGATGTCAGCAGCCATGCGGCAAGCCTATCCAGAACGGTTGGGCTGAGGGAAAGACCCACCACGCGAGCCGGTGTATGCGTGGCCGCGCGAGCCGCCCGCGCCACGGCGTTTCACTACGCGGAGTCCGCCGACAGCGCGGCAGTCAGAGTGACGAGTGCCGCGAAAGCATTGTCACGCAACGCGAATTTGGTCGCGGACGCATGTACTCGAAGCCACCCACCCGACGTGGCTCGCACCCGTAGTACGCCGGCGGTTGATCCGGCTCGGAGCTGCTCTCGCATGGCGTGCGCCAGGGCCGCGTCCTCAGGATGGATGCTGTCGGGTCGATCGGGGTCATAGCGCCATGCCAGGTCGGGGTAGGGCGTGTCGATCCATTTGAGGACCGCGAAGGTGTCGACATTGATGAGCAGCCGGTGGACTCCGGGGGCGGCGACCGCCTCCAGGATCTGCTGCGCCAATCCCACCTGTGGCTCGGCGGGGGTGTTCTCCACCCGCGTGCACACGATTCTGTTGATACGCTCCACGGCTCCTGCCGCATTGGTTTCCTTGGATGCCCGTCCGGCGTAGTGAACTTGGAGGACGTTTCCTTGGTAGTCGGCGGCCAGACAAGTTCCGCAAAAAGTCGCCTCAAGTTCGGGGTTCACGACATTCGCCATCAATTCGACGTTGTGCGGACTTGGTAGCACAGGGGCAAGACCTTCGGCGATGGCTTGTTTCTCGGACCTGTTGTGCGGGTCGAAACCCATCACATCGAAGTACTCGGCGGTGAGCGTCGTGACCGATGTGTCCAGATCACCTAGGCATGCCCCGGCGATGGGCCGTCGCGGCGGTTCGAGGTCTGCCGGGCCGAACCACACCTGGACGCCGTGGACGTTTACCTGCCCCATGGATATCGGATGCACGCGCACGATGCGGTCCCGTGCCGGGGTAACAGCCACCGCTGGTTCGCCCGTACGCCGACATTCGGTGATCGCCGCCTCGATCAGTGGACGGTGCCGGTTGCGGCCCAGCACCGACTCGAGCGGCGTCATGTTGCGGGCCTGCAATCCGATGGCTATGACCGTCGGCTCATCACCAAGGGTCTCTAGCAGCATCCAATCGCGTGACATCGCAGGATGTTAGCAATTATGGGCGATCTCGCGGGGGCCCGAATCTGACCCGGATCGGGGTGTCGCCGCCGCGGCACTGCGATGGGCCGCTTACACGAAGAGCATCAGGCCGCGGGCCGACGCCGGTGGGTGATGAGTGCGACGGTCGCGTCCTCGCTGAGTCTGACCACTCGGGTAGAGCAGTGCAGCGATTCCCAGCTGTCGTCATGGCATCGGAACCTGATGACAGCTTCGGTGGTACCGAACACGGCATTGTCGATCATGAAGTTCAGATTCGCCTCGTCATCCGGATGAATCTTGGGTCGGCCCTGCGGGTCGAACTCCCAATGCCATTCCGGTGCAGGCGGATCGATCCACTTGATCAATTTGCGCGAGGCGATCATGACCAGCGCCCGATACGCGCCCGGCTCGGCGGTGGCCTCGAGGACCTGTTGTTCGAGTAGCGGAATGGGTAGCGCCGGGCTGCCGACACGCAGGTTGATCGCGCGCCCCAGACGCTCGGGGACGCCCTCGTCGTTGGGTTCCAGAACTAATCGGCTTGCGAAGTGACACAGCGTGGGATTTCCGTCGCTGTCGACACCCGGCCAGGTGGCGCTGTAGGTCATGCCTTCGGTGGCGGTCACGATAAGCCCCAGGACATCCGTCTCGCCGGGATTAGGCGCCACGTAGCGGTACAGCTGCGGCATGCTGATCTCCGCGTGTGGATCCGAAGGGGCCATTCCCATGGCCAGGGCGGCGCCGTCGCTCATGTACAGCGCTCCGGTATCGGCGTTGAGGACCACCGCACCGCCCTCGGCGGGAGGATCGGTGGGTGGGGGTGTAGAGCCCGCCCACAGCCATACCCCGTGTACCCGACCGTCGGGCATGGCGACCGGACGGACGTCGATGACCACATCCAGATCGGGTGGGCCGATCGTGGCGGCCTTGTTGGCCTGTGTTGCCGCGGCGACCACCCGGCGAATGAGACCAAGATTTCGATTACGGCGAAGGAATGCGCTGAGGGGAACCATATTCCGCGACTGATTTCCTGCTGCGATGACTGTTGGCTCGTCGCCGAGGGTTTCCAGGAGAAGCCACTCGCGCGCCACCTGCGAATGTTATCAGCGGAGGTACCCGTAGCAATTGAACGACAGTGCTAGGCGCGCAATTGTTCGAGTATTCCGAAAAGGTTGCGCGGGCAGCTCAGAAGCGATATTTTTTGGCTCGCTCCCGCGATCGGCGGGCTAAGTACGGACCCTGTGTCTTCGGGCCGTGCCCGCAGCGTGGATGCGCTATGTTCGGCGGCCGCTCGACCGCAGACAAGCCCATCTTTGGTCGCCGCGAGCACCTACCGGTGCATCTATGAGGGGTCGGTAGGTGTGACGGCGACCATGGACAGCCGATGTAATTCGAGACGCCGTCGGGACACCTTGCTCTTGCAGCCCGGGACGAAAGGGCGAATGGTGAATGATCCCAAATGGCGAATGGTTGTCGATCGGTCGGCATGTATCAGGTCAGGAAAATGTGTTTCCTTGGCGCCCAAGCACTTTTCTTTCGAATCTGCGGGGGCTCGGCCAATTAATACGCTCGTCGAGCCTGGCACGGTGGTTATCGATGCAGCCGAATCATGTCCGGTGGAGGCCATCAGGGTGTTCAGCGCGCTCAGCGGTGAACAGATCGCGCCCTCGTCGCTCGACTAGGGCTGCGGGTCCTTCATATCGACCATCAGTTGGGCGAACACCCGTTCGCGGTGATCGAATGCCTGACCCGCGGCGGCTGCGGCGGTAGCCACAACGATCTGCCCGACGAGCCTCGGGGACAGCTTGGTGACCGAGTCGTCAAGCTTCAGGTTGGTCAACGCACCGTTGCCGTTGGCTTCCGCCTCGACATGGCCCTGCGCCGAACGTGCCCATCCGCGAAGATCTTTCAGCTCGTCGACCGCGCCGTTGAGGATATGGCCGCCGGCGCGGGCCTTCGTCATGGTCTCCTGATACTGCTGTTCGAGTGCCTTGAAGAAGGTGAGGTCTGGCTCCGTCATCAGGATCTCCGTTCCATCTGCTCTTCGGATTGGCGCAGTTCGAGGTCGGCGACCTGGGCGGGCGTCGCCAGACCGAGCTTGTCCAGGATGTAGTCCGGGATACCGGTTTCAGCGAGTTCTTCGCGGCGGGCCGCTCCGCAGCGCGCGGCACCGAGTTGGCACAGATTCAAGATTTCCCGTGCCAGTGCTGACGCGCCGCGGCCGAGCAGGTCAGGTTCGACCTGAACCTCAAGCGGCAGACCGAATTCGGATACCTTGACCCGCAGCGTGCGAGCACGATTTGTCATGTCGATGCTCGCACGCGGCTCGGGCCGCGGCACTCCCGAACTAGGAAGTGGGTCGGAAGAATCCATGGAATCCCTGCCCGGCGTTGGTGGTGCGGATCGGGGAGATCTGCACCGGGTCACCGGCCTCGACCATCATGCCGTTGCCGATGATCATGGCGACGTGGCCATCCCACACCGCAAGGTCGCCCGGCATGACCGAGCCCTGGTCGACGTGGATACCGACACCCTGCTCCTGGGCGAGCCGGGGGATGTTGACGCCGGACTCTCCGTACGCCCACTGGGTCAGGCCGCTGCAGTCCAGGCCGACACCGGGCTTGGTGCCACCCCACTCATAGGGCACACCCACCTGGCTGAGCGCCTTGCGCACCGCCTCGGCGGCGGAGGCGTTCGGGGCCTGGCTGGTGCTGCCATCCGGGAGGAACAGCTGCGCACCCTTACCCATGCTGCGGGGGTCGAGCAGCATCTTGGCCGCATTGGCGTTGGCGCCACCCAATCCGCTGCTGGTACCACCGGCAGTGCTGGACGCATGGCCGCCACCGCCGAACGGATTGTTGAGCGCGCCGGCGGCAATGCCGCTCATGTTGGCACCGCCCAGGGCGCTACCTGCGCCGCTGCCTCCACCGGCGCCACCGAGCAGGCCGGTGAGGGCCTGCGGAATCTGGCCGAGGCCTTGACCCATCGAGCTCATGGTCTGGGTGACGCCGCTGGCGGCACCGGACAGTGCCTGGGTTCCGGCCTGGAGACCGCCCTGCATCGCCGACATGGCGGGCTGGACGCTTCCGGACGCGGGTGTCGAGGGGTTTCCCATGTCGGCACCCGCCATGCCTGTCAGTTCACCGGCCTGTCCGCCTAGCTCACCCTCGAGCGTCGCGGTGTAAGCCGAGACCTTGGTGGTGCACTCGGCTGCTGCTTGGGCGAGCTCAGCGGCAGCGGGAGGGAAAAGCCCAATCAGCGGTGTCAGCATCTCGGAGGTGTGTTGGAACTGTTGCAGGGCCTCCGTGATCAGGGTGCCGGCCCGGGTGGTGGACTCGGATGCCTGTCCGACATTGGCGCCCATGGAGCCGCTGCGGGTGGCCATGCTGCTCAGCGCCTGGCCGGCCATGCCGGCGAACTGCCCCAGAGCCTGAGCTGCCGCACCGGCGAAGGAGCCGATGAGCTGGCTGCCCGCCTGCATGCCCTGTTGCATGACCTGTTGCATGACCTGCATGCCGCCCTCCAGCATCTTGCTGGGGTCCTGGCCTTCCTTGAACTGGCCGTTACCGACCGTGCCCGCCATGTCCATGGCCGAGCCGATCAGATTGGCCGAGAAGGGGTTGTTCTCGAAGCTTGGGTAGTTGGTATTCGTCGCCTGCGACAGGTGCTCGGACGAATACGGCTTTGTCTCAACCATGGTTACGCCTCGATTCCCTCGACGGTGGCGCTGATGTTCTGGCCGACGTTGTCGTCATCGTCGTCGTAGCCGTTGCTCGCCAGATTGGTGCTGACACCGGACTCGGTGACGCCCATTGCGAGCTGACCGACGTCCATCCCTTGCTTGGCGGAGGTCATGGCGAACGCGCCCAGGTAGTGCGCGCCAATCGGACCGAAGATCGGCGCCAGTGCGGCGACCGGGAAAATGCTGACTGCGGTGCCCACCGCCGCGAGCGTTCCGCCCATCCCCGTCTGAACCCCGCCAACGCCACGCAGAATGTCTGTGTCAGCTGCTAGTCCGTCTGCCATGTCCCCTCCATCTCATCGGTGGCGGCTACCTGCCCGGTTTCGGGCAGTTTTTGCCTTGTAACTGAATACGACGGGGGTGGTGGCGAATCGGTTCCATCTTTCTCAAACTTTTTGAAAGATTTTTTCGGCAACCTGGCTACCCCGTAGTATTGCCTGTTCAGGCTAGCTTGCTCGGCTTTGCTAGGAACGATTTTGGGGCACAGAGGCGCGGTGCGTCGAGAGTGACGCCCGTCACATCCAAGGTTGTCGGGATCGATGCTTGCTGTTCTAGGGTCTCTCCATGCATGTGCATGTAGTCGAGCACCCGCTGGCGGCGGCCCGGTTAACCACCCTTCGCGATATCGGCACCGATAACGCGGCTTTCCGCGCTGCGCTGCGGGATCTGACGCTGATGCTTGTCTATGAGGCCACCCGTGCGGCACCGATCGAGTCCTCCACGGTGCGCACACCGGTGGCCGAGACGCTCGGTTATCGGTTGGCCAATCCTCCGTTGCTGGTACCGGTTCTTCGGGCGGGGTTGGGCATGGTGGATCAGGCACACGCCCTCATTCCCGAGGCGCGGGTCGGATTCGTCGGGATGGCACGCGACGAAGAGACATGGCAACCCACCCCATACCTGGAATCTCTTCCGGCCGATTTGTCGGCACGGCCGGTGTTTGTCCTGGACCCGATGCTCGCCACCGGCGGGTCGATGGTCTACACACTCGACCTGCTGCACTCCCGAGGCGCCACCGACATCACCATGCTGTGCGTGGTCGCGGCACCACAGGGGGTCGCGGCGGTTCAGGAGTGCGTTGCGCGGTACGGCGAGTCCGGGGGAATCGAGTCCGCGCGACTGTTCACGGCCACGATCGACGAGGGCCTCAACGAGGCTGGGTACATCGTTCCCGGATTGGGTGACGCGGGCGATCGCCAATTCGGGCCCAGATGATCGGGCCGAGCTAGATGTTCCGGGCGTACGCCTCCAGCTCGGAGACCACGACGCCGGCCCAGATCCGCGCGACGGTTGCGTCCGTGATGACGGGTTCACGGACCTCGATGTAGCACTTGACCTTTGGCTCGGTTCCCGATGGGCGGATCACCAGCCGGATGGACGACCCGCCGATTTCGCCGGAGAGGATCACCGCATCGGTGCGCTCCTGGCCCCGTCGTTCCAGCAGATCCTCCGGGGTGATGGGGAACCCGGACAGTGCGGCGGGCAGGTTCTCCCGGAGGCGGGTCATCATCGCGGTGATGTCGTCGAGCGAGTTCATCCGCCGCGACACCTGCGCGGTCACGTGGATGCCATGCCTGATCGCCAGATTCTCAAGCTTTTCCTCGATGCTCGTGCCGAGGGCACGCAGGTGCGTGACTAGGTCGCAGGCGAGTACCGCCGCGGAGATGCCGTCCTTATCGCGCACCGCGGCCGGATCCACGCAATGCCCAATGGCTTCCTCGTACGCATAGACCAGATCGAAATCCGCTGCCCGGACCAGCCATTTGAATCCGGTGAGGGTTTCCACATGGCGTGCGCCAAGCGATGCTGCGATGCGGGCGAGCATGCGGGAGGAGACAACGGTGCTGGCCACCACTGGCGGAGTGGATGAACGAGGTTGCGTCGAGAGGATGTAATCACCCAGCAGCCAACCGGTTTCATCCCCGGAAAGCATGCGCCAACCTGTCGTGGTGGGGATTCCGATGGCGCACCGGTCGGCATCCGGATCGAGCGCGATCGCCAGATCCGCGTCGACCTGGGCGGCCTGTGCAAGCACCGCGTCGGAGGCTCCCGGTTCTTCGGGGTTCGGAAACGCGACGGTGGGAAAATCGGGGTCCGGCTGGAACTGGTTGTCAACTACATGGATGTCGGTGATACCAGCGGCATTCAGCGCAGCCAACGCGGTGGCCCCGCCGACCCCGTGCAGCGCGGTGAGCGCGACGCGGACCGCGCCGGATCCTCGGCGCACCGTTGCGGCACGTTGGATATAGGCATCCACCAGTGAGTCGTCGGCGGGGGTGACCGGATTCCGGGGAATCTGATCGGCGAAAGGGGCAGCGGCCGTCGTTGATTCGATATCGCGATCAGTGGGGGAGATGATCTGAGCCCCGCCCGACCAATACACCTTGTAGCCGTTGTCGGCCGGAGGGTTGTGAGATGCGGTGATCTGTATTCCGGCCGCCGCATCCACGTGGCGGACCGCGAACGCCAGCACTGGCGTCGGCAGCGGGCGGGGCAACAGCACGACGTTGAACCCTTCGGCGGCAAGAACTTCCGCCGCACCCTGAGCAAACTTGTCGGACCCGTGCCGGGCATCGCGACCCACCACCACGGTCGAGCCGCCCAGGCACCGGTTCTTGAGCACCTTGGCCACTGCAAAGGTGGTCCGCACCACGACGGCCAGGTTCATACCGTTCGGGCCGCCTCGGACGGTGCCGCGCAAGCCCGCTGTACCGAACACCAGTGGCTCGGAGAATCGTTCTGCGAGCTCCGCTGCGGAGCATGCGCGCAGCTCGGCTGCGGTCTCGGGGTCGGGATCGTGGTCGATCCACTCCTGGATCGTTTGCGCGGAAACCGTCATAGTCGACCAATCACCGAGCTCAGCAGCTGACCCATACGCGTCGCGGACGCACGCCCGGCGGCCAGCACCTCTTCGTGGTTGAGGGACTTCCCGGTCATTCCCGCCGCGAGATTTGTTACCAGAGACACCCCAAGCACCTCGGCCCCTGCCGCGCGTGCCGCGATGGTTTCGTGCACCGTCGACATGCCCACCAGGTCCGCGCCCAACGTGCGCAGCATGCGGATCTCCGCGGGTGTCTCGTAATGCGGGCCGGGCAGACCCGCGTACACCCCTTCGGCAAGGCTGTCGTCGACCTCCCGGGCCAGTGCCCGCAATCGCGGCGAATAGGCGTCGACCAGGTCGACGAACTGCGCACCGACCAACGGCGACCTGGCCGTCAGGTTGAGATGGTCGCCGATAAGCACCGGCTGACCCACCGTGTACTCCTCGCGTAGCCCTCCGGCCGCGTTGGTGAGCACGACCGTCCGTGCGCCCGCGGCGCAGGCAGTGCGCATCGGATGGACGACATGGCGCAGGTCGTGACCCTCGTAGGCGTGGATCCTGCCCAGCAGTACCAGCATCCGGTCGGTGCCGGCTCTGGGGCCGCCGATCGGTACGGACAGCACCGATCCGCCGTGACCGGCCGCGCTCGGTGGACTGAATCCAGGTAGATCGGCCATCGCAATTGTTGTCGCGGGGATTCCCAGTTCCTCAGCCGCAGGTGCCCAGCCAGATCCGAGAACCACCGCCACGCGGTGGGATGCGACGCCGGTGCGTGCCGCGATTGCCGCCGCCGCGAGAGATGCTTTGTTGTCCGGACCCTCATCGGCGTTTTCGCCTCTTCGCCCAAGTGGCTCATCGGTCACAACTAGGCAGCCTAACCATGATGGGATACTGATCTAATGCCCTTGACCACGGAAGCGGCCTCCGCCCCGCATGCCCAGGCTGCCTGCGCGGTCGTGGATGGTGCGGCGACCGATCTGGTGGCGTTATCGCATGACATCCACTCCGAACCCGAGCTGGCCTTCCATGAGGTTCGCAGTGCCCTGAAAACCCAGCGGCTGCTTGCTGAGCGCGGATTTGAGATCGTCACTGGTCAGGGCGGTATGGACACCGCATTCCGGGCCACCTTCGGGGATGGCCCACTGGTCATCGGAGTTTGCGCCGAGTACGACGCGCTGCCCGGGCTCGGGCACGCCTGCGGGCATAACATCATCGCGGCCTCTGCGGTCGGTACCGGGCTGGGGCTCGCCGAGGTTGCCGATGCCCTCGGGCTCACCGTGGTGGTTATCGGCACGCCTGCCGAGGAATTCGGCGGCGGCAAGGCACTTCTGCTCAAGGCGGGCGCCTTTGATGACATCGCGGCCGCGGTGATGCTGCATCCCGGGCCGATCGATATCGCCGGCGCCCGGTCGCTGGCGCTCACCGACGTCATGGTCACCTACCACGGCAAAGAGTCACATGCCGCGGTCGCACCCCACCTCGGAATCAACGCCGCCGACGCGGTCACCGTCGCACAGGTCTCGATCGGCCTGTTGCGCCAGCATCTTTCGCCCGGGCAGCTGATCCATGGCATCGTCACCGAGGGTGGCGAGGCAGCCAACATCATCCCGGGTCGAGCCGCGATGCAGTACACGATGCGTGCCGTCGAATCGGTCTCCCTGCGCGAGCTGGAGCAGAAGGTGTACGCCTGTTTCGCCGCAGGCGCGATGGCGACCGGATGCAGCCACGAGCTCGCTGAATCTTCGCCCCCATATCTGGAGTTGACGCCGGATCCCTGGCTCGTCCAGGTGTTCCGTGAGGAAATGGAATCCCTGGGCCGCACGCCGGTGCCCGCGGAGTTCGAAGCCGCGGTGCCTTTGGGCAGCACCGATATGGGCAATGTGACACAAGTGCTGCCCGGTATCCACCCGGTCGTCGGCATCGACTCGGGTGGGGCTGTCATCCATCAACCGGATTTCGAAAAGGCGGCGAAGGAACCAGGTGCCGATCGGGCGGTGGTCGAAGGAGCGAAGATGTTGGCGCGCACCGTGATACGTCTGGCTGAGGACGAGACCGAGCGGTCCCGAGTGCTGGAGCGACTGGCGCGTAGGACGGTGGCGGTATGAGTGAATCGCTAACCGCCCTAGCGGATCGTTGGCTCGAGGAGAACTCGGAGACGCTGATCCGGTGGCGTCGTCACATCCACGCGCATCCCGAGCTGGCGCGCCAAGAACATGCCACCACCGAATACGTGGCCGCCCGGCTGGCCGAAGCCGGGTTGAACCCCAAGGTGCTACCCGGTGGCACCGGAATTACCTGCGACTTCGGGCCCGAAGACGGTCCGCGGGTGGCGCTGCGCGCAGATATGGACGCCTTGCCGATGCAGGAACGCACCGGCGCCTCCTATGCGTCGACGGTGCCGAATGTCGCGCACGCGTGCGGGCACGATGCGCACACCGCGATCCTGCTGGGCGCGGCGATGGCCCTCAATTCGGCACCCTCGCTGCCGTCGGGGGTGCGCCTGATTTTCCAGCCGGCTGAGGAGGTCATGCCGGGTGGCGCTATCGATGTGGTGGCCGCTGGGGCAATGGCCGGTATTACGAGAATCTTTGCCCTGCACTGTGATCCGCGACTGGAGGTGGGCAAGGTGGCGATTCGTGCTGGGGCGATCACCTCGGCCGCGGACACCGTCGAGGTCACGCTGCATTCCCCGGGCGGGCACACGTCACGACCGCATCTGACGGCCGACCTGGTGTACGGCCTCGGCACCATCATCACCGGCCTACCGGGAGTGCTGAGCCGCCGCATCGATCCGCGGGCAGGCACCGTCATGGTGTGGGGAGCCGTCAACGCAGGCCAGGCCGCCAATGCCATTCCTCAGATCGGCTCATTGGCCGGCACGGTGCGCACCGGAAGCCGCGACGTATGGGTCACGCTGGAGGACACCGTCCGCGATGTGATCGAGGGACTGCTGGCACCGCTGCGCATCGATTACACCCTCAACTATCGGCGCGGGGTTCCTCCGGTCATCAACGAACCCGAGTCCACGCACATCTTCGTGCGGGCGATCCAGGACATCGGGTTGGACGCGCTCGCGGAGACCACTCAATCCGGTGGCGGCGAGGACTTCTCCTGGTATCTGGAGGAGGTGCCGGGCGCGATGGCGCGGCTGGGGGTGTGGTCGGGAACCGGCCCGCAGCTCGATATCCACCAGCCCAATTTCGATATCGATGAACGGGCGCTGGGTGTTGGCGTGCGGACGTTGGTCAACCTTGTGGAACAAAGCGCGGTCTAGTCAGGCCGTTCCGGGACCGATATTGCGCGACGCCCGGGTGCGCAATCCGTGCACATAAGTTTCTGGGGCTCCAGCGATTTCCGCTGCATCTGCCATCACGCCAAGATACCGGGCGGACGGTAGTCCACCCTCGTAGGCGTTGACGACGTAAAGCCAGGCCAGCACCGGGTCGGTGTTGGTATCGGAGGATTCGCGGTCGATCCGGCAGCGAATCTTGGTGTGGATACCGAGCTCTGAACCTTCCCAGCGATCGAGGTTGTTCTCGTCGGCCCCTGTCATGTCGTACAGGACCACGAATACCTTCGAATGTGGGTCCTGCACGACCGTGGCCAGTGCGCCCTCCCAGCCGATATCCTCCCCGCCGAAGGTCAGCCTCCAGCCGTGCAGCCAGCCGGTGCCGGCCATGGGTGAGTGCGGCGCCCGCTGCAACATCTGCTCGGGGTGCATGTTGGAACCGTAGGCGGCGTAGAGCGGCACGGGGGCAAGCCTAGTGGTCCTGTGTCTCAGGTGGCGGCAGGGATGGCGGCAGGGTTCCCCAACGATGGCAAGCCGGGTCGGTTCGGTGCTTGTAGGTTTGACGCCGTGGCAACGCGCATCGTGATCATTGGTGGAGGACCAGCGGGGTACGAGGCGGCACTCGTTGCCGCGGCCCATGAGCGAAGCACCACCGAGGTGACGGTGATCGATTCCGACGGCATCGGCGGCGCCTGTGTGCTCTTCGACTGTGTGCCGTCCAAGACGTTCATCGCGTCCACCGGTGTGCGCACCGACCTGCGGCGCGCGCCGAACCTGGGTTTCGACATCGATGTGGAGCACGCCAAGATCTCGCTGCCGCAGATCCACAGCCGCGTCAAGCGCCTCGCCTCCGAGCAGTCGGCTGATATCGCCGACCGTCTGCGCAGTGCCGGGGTGCGGCTGATCGCCGGGCGCGCCGAGCTGGTCGATCACGTGGTCGGGATGGCATTCCACCGGATCAAGGCCAGCCTGCCCGACGGCAGCAGCACCATCCTGGAGGCCGATGTGGTGCTCATCGCGACGGGCGCCAGCCCGCGTGTGCTGGCCCATGCGCGGCCCGACGGCGAACGCATTCTCACCTGGCGCCAGCTCTACGACCTGGAGGAGCTGCCCGAACACCTCATTGTCGTGGGTTCGGGTGTGACGGGCGCGGAGTTCGTGCACGCATATACCGAGCTGGGCGTTCAGGTGACCGTGGTGGCCAGCCGGGACCGGGTGCTGCCGCACGAGGACGAGGATGCCGCCCTGGTTCTGGAGGACACCCTGGCCGAGCGCGGTGTGACGCTCGTCAAGAACGCCCGGGCCGATTCGGTGACCCGAACCGATACCGGCGTCCGGGTGGCGATGGCCGATGGACGGGTGGTCGACGGCAGCCATGTGCTGATGACGGTGGGATCCGTTCCGAACACCGCCGGCCTGGGCCTGGAACGGGTCGGAATCATGCTGGGCGCTGGCGGCTACCTCACCGTCGACCGGGTGTCCCGCACATCGGTGGCCGGCATCTACGCCGCGGGTGACTGTACGGGCCTGCTGCCGCTGGCCTCGGTGGCCGCGATGCAGGGCCGCATCGCGATGTATCACGCTCTTGGCGATGCGGTGCAGCCGATCAGGCTGAAAACTGTTGCTGCCGCCGTTTTTACGCGTCCGGAGATCGCCGCTGTGGGGGTCTCCCAGGCGGCCATCGACAACGGTGAGGTGCCTGCCCGCACGGTGATGCTGCCGCTGCACACCAACCCGCGGGCCAAGATGTCTGGCCTCAAACGCGGTTTTGTGAAGATCTTCTGCCGCCCGGCCACCGGTGTGGTGATCGGCGGTGTCGTGGTCGCTGCGAACGCCTCCGAGTTGATCCTGCCCATCGCTATCGCGGTGCAGAACCTGCTCTCGGTGAACGATCTGGCGCAGACGCTCTCGGTGTACCCGTCCCTGTCGGGCTCGGTGACGGAAGCGGCGCGCCAGTTGATTGCCCACGACGACCTGGACTGACTTCCGGCGATACACGCCATAGCGGCGTGCATCACTGACGAGATCGCTACTGGCCGGTAACGTGATGTTCCGGAGTGATTCCCAGACCCTGTGAAGGCGTAGAAGGGAAGTAATCGTGAGTGACGCAACCAACCCGTCGCGATCGAGGGGGCCTACCTATACGTTCCTGGGACCACAGGCACGTTCGCTGAACTGGGAGCGCCTCGGATCCGAGCAGTTCGATGTCATCGTGGTCGGTGGCGGCGTGGTCGGCGCCGGATCGGCGCTCGATGCCGCCACTCGCGGGCTGAAGGTCGCGTTGGTTGAGGCGCGTGATTTCGCTGCGGGTACGTCGAGCCGGTCCTCGAAAATGTTCCACGGCGGGCTGCGTTATCTGGAACAGCTCGAATTCGGTTTGGTGCAGGAGGCGTTGCGCGAGCGGGAGCTGTCGCTGACGACACTGGCGCCGCATCTGGTCAAACCTCTTCCGTTCTTGTTCCCGTTGACCAATCGGTGGTGGGAGCGTCCCTACGTCGCCGCCGGAATCTTCTTGTATGACCAGATGGGTGGCGCGAAATCTGTTCCCGCCCAAAAGCATCTCACTCGCGCAGGTGCCCTGCGGCTTGCGCCGGGGCTGAAGCGCAACTCACTCATCGGCGGTATCCGTTACTACGACACGGTGGTCGACGACGCTCGTCACACCATGAATGTGGCACGCACCGCCGCGCATTATGGGGCGGTCGTCAGGGCTTCGACGCAGGTGGTCTCGCTGCTGCGTGAGGGTGATCGCGTGACCGGCGTGGTGGTGCGGGACACCGAGAACGGCGCCGAGACCGAGGTACGCGGGCATGTCGTCGTCAATGCCACCGGGGTATGGACCGATGAGATCCAGGCGTTGTCGCGTACGCGTGGCCGGTTCCGGGTGACCGCATCCAAGGGTGTTCACATCGTGGTACCGCGAGACAGGATTGTCAGCGAGGTGGCGATCATCCTGCGGACAGAAAAATCGGTGCTGTTCGTCATTCCGTGGGGCAACCATTGGATCATCGGGACCACCGACACCGAGTGGAATCTCGATCTGGCGCACCCGGCCGCCACCAAGGTGGACATCGACTACATCCTCGACAAGGTCAACACGGTGTTGGCTACATCGTTGACACATAACGATATTGACGGGGTGTACGCGGGGCTGCGGCCACTGCTGGCCGGTGAGGATGACGACACTTCCAAGCTCTCCCGCGAGCACGCCGTTGCCGTGGCGGCCCCAGGTCTGGTGGCCATCGCCGGCGGCAAGTACACGACTTATCGCGTGATGGCGTCCGATGCCATCGATATGGCAAGCGAATTCGTGCCGGCCCGGGTGGCGCCATCGATCACCGCCAAGGTGCCACTGCTCGGCGCCGACGGCTATTTCGCGCTGATCAACCAGACCGAGCATGTGGGGGAGACGTACGGTCTGCATCCATACCGGGTGCGGCACCTGCTGGACCGGTACGGATCACTGATCGGTGAGGTACTGGCCTGTGCGGGTTCGGATCGCAGCCTGCTGCAGCCGATTGCCAAGGCCCCGATGTACCTGAGAGTGGAGGCGCTCTACGCGGTGGTGGCCGAGGGTGCACTGCACTTGGAGGACATCCTTGCGCGGCGTATGCGGATTGCGATCGAATACTCGCACCGTGGAGTCGACTGTGCCCAGGAAGTTGCCGAGCTGGTGGGTCCGACGCTCGGCTGGTCGGCGGAAGACATTGTCCGCGAGGTGGATACCTATCGTGCGCGGGTTGATGCCGAGGTGCGATCGCAGCGCCAGCCCGACGACGCGTCGGCGGATGCACTGCGGGTGGCCGCACCCGAGGCGCGCTCGTTCATCGTCGAACCGGTGACCGACGTGCTGTCGCCCTCCAAGTGAGTCACGGTTATGAGCCCCAGGCGAAGGGCTCCTGAGCCACCGCTACCGGTGCGGGACGGCTTGGGGCCGGTCCGAATCCGACTGCGCGAGAGCGGGTGTGTGGTCGACGAGCTGGTTTCCAGATTCGGTTCGGCCGCCGCCGAAAAGGTGAGCCGGGGCGAAGTCGTCGATGCCGCAGGCGTGCCGGTCACTGCCGATACACACCTGCCCGCCCGGGCGTCGGTATACACGTATCGCGAAGCGGCCGTGGAGATTCCCGTCCCGTTCGCGATCGACGTCTTGCACTGGGACGAGAATGTCTTGGTGATCGACAAGCCACACTTCCTCTCCACGATGCCGCGCGGGCGGCATGTCACCGAGACGGCACTGGTGCGTCTGCGCAAGGCATTGGACCTGCCTGAGCTGTCACCGGCACACCGGCTCGATCGGCTCACCGCGGGTGTATTGCTGTTTACGGTGCGTCGTGAGGCGCGTTCCGCATACCAATCGTTGTTCGCGCAACGCCAGGTGTCCAAGACCTACGAGGCGTTGGCACCCGTCGATCCCGACGTTACCCTTCCGGTGACGCTGCGGAGCAGAATTATCAAGCGGCGCAGTATCCTTCAGGCATTCGAGGAGCCGGGACCGGTGAACGCCGAAACGCATATCGAACTGGTCGAGCGGGTGGGCGCGGTGGGCAGATACCGGCTGACACCAATCACGGGACAGACGCACCAGCTGCGGCTGCATATGAGCGGCCTCGGCATTCCCATCGTCAACGATCCCCTCTATCCCACGATCGTCGATGTCGGCGAGGACGATTTCAGTCGCCCGCTGGCGCTGCTAGCACGGTCGATCGAATTTCGGGACCCCTTGTCTGGCAAGCAGATCCGCTATCAGTCGGGGCGCGATCTCGGATTCGAGTCGTTTGTCCCGGGCTAGTCGTCCTCAGGCTTCCGCTAATTCCGCATCTGCCACGGCTCGCTGCGTGCCGGACGCTCCGGGGACAAGGCGGTAGTCGGACAGCTGGAAATCACGCATTTGCTTGCGGTATTGCGTTGCGAACCCCGGATACATGGAGGCGTTGAAGCCATCGGAGGTCAGGTACCAGCTTTGGCAGCCGGTCATCCATGTTGTCCGCTTGAGCCGCTTCTGTATGTCGATGTTGTAGCGCCGCTCGACTTCCTCGCGGACGTCCAAGTAGATGAGATCGTGGTCGACGACGGTCCGGATTCCTTGAACCGCGTAGGCGATCTGTGCTTCGAGAAAGACGAGGAGTGAGTTGTGGCCGGGGCCGGAGTTGGGGCCGTTGGTGAGAAACAGGTTCGGGAAACCTGAGGTGTGGGCGCTCTTGTATCCGTAGGCGTGGCCCGTCCACTTGTCCTTGAGCGTGCGGCCACCGAGTCCGGTTACGGGGAAGGGCGGTCCGTCCAGATGCACGTCGTAGCCGGTGGCGAAGACGATGCAGTCGACTTCGTGCTCGACTCCTTCGCTGGTGCGGAGTCCCTTTGGACTGATGGTGGCGATGGGCCAGGTGATGAGTTTGCAGTTGTCCTTCTGCAGGGCCGGGTAGTACTCGCTGGAGACCAGCATGCGCTTGCAGCCGGCGCGGAAACTGGGGGTGAGCTGACGCCGCAACCATGGATCCGGCACGGCGCTCCGCAGATGTGCAATCCCTAGCTTCTGAATGAGCGTGGTAATCGGGGTGTTCCACACCAGCCCGAGGGCCGCGACCTCGTGCCCCCAATAGAGTGCGGCCCTTGACGCACGCTGTGTCGCCGGAACGGCGGCATACAGTCGCCGTAGCGCTGGTGGCACAGCCACATTGAGTCGGGGCATGACCCAACCCGCGGTGCGCTGGAACACCTTCACGGACTCGGCGGTCTTTACCAACTCGGGGATGATCTGGATGGCGCTGGCACCGGTTCCGATCACGGCGACATGCTTGCCGCGCATGTCGTAGTCGTGGTCCCACTTGGCGCTGTGGATCTTGTGGCCCTCGAAGGTGTCCATTCCTCGCATGGTGGGCAAGCTGGAATCAGACAACGGACCGGTGGCCATGATGATGGTCCGCGCACGGTACTCGATACCGGAACTGGTTGATACACGCCAGATTCCTTCTTGCTCGACGAAATCGAGTGCGGTGACTTCCTGGTTGAACCGGATCAGATGCCGCACTCCGAACCTGTCCGCCAACTGGTCGATGTGCTGGCGCAGCTCATCGGCGGGTGCGAAGACACGTGACCAGTGCGGGTTGGGCGCGAAGGAGAACGAATACAGCATCGAGGGGATATCAACTGCAGCACCGGGATACGTGTTGTCGCGCCATGTTCCGCCGAGCCGGTCCGACCGGTCCAGGATCAGAATATCGTCGACGCCGGCCTCGAGGAGCTTGTGCGACGCTCCCAGGCCGCTGAAACCCGCACCGATAACGAGAGTGGTGTAGGTGTGTGAAGTCTCGAACTGGTCGGTCATGCGGCTTCCCTGCGCTCGATGCCCTTGCTGACTGGGGCATAGGTGATTTCGCTGAACCAGGTCGGTACCTTCGGCAGCAGTCGCGTCGGGATGAAGTCGCTGGCCTTGACCATGACATCGGCGAGTATCTGATACGGATACCACTTGTTGACGACTAGGTTCGAATGCCACTTCACCACGTGGAATAGCGGCATGCGCTTGGTATGTGTACCTCGCGCGCCCAGCGTCTTGAAGCGGTCCATCGCGGAGTAGAGGCGCTCTGGTTCAAAGCCCATGCCGACCATTTCGCGAAGAATCCGGTTCAGCAGCGGCACGTACATCAGCGCACCGATGATCAGGCCGGGCGAGGCGACGGTTCCCACGAATTCGATCAGGATTCGACGCAGCCGGGCATGTCCGAGCCTGTCGATGACCTCGAAACCCACTGCAATGTGCCGAGATTCATCGTTGTTGATCTTCTCGAAGACCTGGTTGCATACCGGGTCGTGAACCTCGTCCAACAGGAATTTGAGCAGGGCGCCGTCGAGCGCGACTTCCAGCATCGGGATCACCGTGCCGAGCGTGGACATGGGCATGTCGTCGGCATACCGATCCAGCCAGTCCATGGCGAGCCGAATGTTGACGTTGGGCTCGGGCAACTCGCCCTCCTCCAGCATCCCCCAGCGCTTCATCAACGCCAGCTCGGCGTTGGCATGCCGTTGCTCCTCGGCGTGGAAGTAGCGGTAGATCTCCGCGAGAGTCGGGTCCTCGGCCTTTCTGGCCAGCGCCGCGAAACCACGCGCGCCGACGTTCTCGATCCAGGCCAGGTCGGCCATGAACGCCTTGAGCTTGGGCTTGAACGCTTCGTCGATGGTTTCTGCCCCTGGAGCGTCCCAGTCGATGTCGGCGAGTCCCCATTGCCGATCCTTGATCTTCGCCAGCGTGGTGTTGAGATCCATTACTGCCTTGTCTCCTTCGTATATGCCAGCGGAGCATGGCGACCGACATCATGTCGAGGATCACATCACCACTATGGACGCCATTTGTCAATGGCAAGGTGTTGAGAGTGTTCGGTTATTGCACCATTGACTAGTGGCATATTTGCGGCCATGCTGGTGTTCGACAGGGCGGCCGAGGGCCTCTTGCCGATGCCGCCGTCGCTAGGCGCGAGCATCCTCCGACTTGTAGGCGGTTTTCCGCGTAACACGTTTCAAATCAGTGGTTTTCGACCACGCCGCATCACATAACGAAAGGCAGGTCAGTCGGATGTTCGGATTGAGCACGCTGCGCGGTGTCAGACGCGCACAGGGCAATTCGTACGGGGCGCAAGCCGTTGTCACCGGCGCGGGCAGCGGTATCGGTCGTGCATTCGCCCTGGAGTTGGCCGCGCGCGGTGGCGATGTCGTTTGTGCCGACATTGACAAAGATCGTGCGGAGCAAACGGTCCAAACCATCGAACAGACCTACGGCCGCCGTGCCCACTCCGTACAGTGCGACGTCGGGAAGCGTGCCGATATGGAAAACCTTGCCCTGCATACCGAGCTGATTTTCAATGGTCCACCCACTCTGATCGTCAACAACGCGGGTGTTGGTATTGGCGGTCGATCAGTCGGCGATATCGGGCTCGATGACTGGAAGTGGACACTCGATATCAACCTCGGCGGTGTCATACACGGCTGCGAACTGTTCGGCAGGAACCTGCGCGATGCGGGCCGTGGCGGAATCATCAACGTTGCATCGGCCGCCGGATTTGCCGCGGCTCCGCAGATGGCCGCGTACAACGTCTCCAAGGCGGGAGTCATGTCGTTATCGGAGACGATGGCGGCTGAGTTTGTCGGCACCGACGTCACCGTCACCGTGCTGTGTCCGACGCTGGTCAAGACCAATGTGATCGCCGATGGTCGAATCCCGGTGTCCACCCTGCAGTTCGGCCAGAAATTGATGGGATGGTTCGGCTTTGCGCCCGAGCGAGTGGCTCGGCTTACCCTCGATGCCCACGACCGCGGCAAGCTCTATGTGATGCCGCAGCCCGATGCCGTCCTGGGGTGGTATCTCAAGCGCTACCTCCCCGTTCAGTGGATGCGGGCGCTGGGATTGGTTCAGCGGCTCCTCCCGGCGGAGAGCGGAGCTCGTGGCGACCTCGCCGATGCGACGACCGGGGACTAGCCGTCGGCGCGGTGTCATGCCTGCCCATCCATGGAACCGATTAGTGTTTGAGGTGTGATGTGGCCTCGATATCGGACCGCAGTGCGGTGACGACTGGCAACCAGCCGATGGGATCCAGCTCCCGGCAACGGGCCGACACGATCTCTGCGGTGTTGGTGAACGTTCGCAAGGCGCAGCGCCGCGTCCGGAATCTGTCCCGCGATGCCGTTGATTCGATCGTTTCGCAGCTGCTCGATTCGCAGGCGCGGCCGTCGGCATCGGAATCGGCGACAGAGAAATTCCACATCGCCGATCTCGCTCGTCTCGCCGGCACCACCACCAGGAACGTGCGGCTTTACCGTGAACGGGGACTGCTGCATGCGCCCCGCCGTGACGGGCGATCCGCGATCTACGACGATAGCCACCTGGCCCGCCTGCGACTCATCGTTTCGATGCTGGATCGCGGTTACAAGATCGCACACGTCAAAGAGATGATCGACGCCTGGGAGCGCGGCGGCAACATTGCCGACATTCTGGGCGTTGAATCCGCACTGGTGGGTGGGCAATGGGCCGTCGAGAGACCGGAAACCGTGCCCCGCTCGGTGGCGGTCGAATTTGCCGGAGGGGCGGTCAATCTCGATGAGATGGCTCGCCTGGGCCTGGTTCAGATCGAAGATTCGAGCGTTAATCTGTTACGGCCCAAGCTGATTAATGCGTTCAACGAGGCACGCGGGCTTGGAATCGACATGCCGGAGATTCTGGATGTGCATGCCCGAATCTCGGAATTGCTGCAACAGGTTAGTGAGATTCTGGTCCGGGCGGGTGCGGACCACTACCTAGCACGGATTGATATCAAGACTCTGGCGACCGGCGAAGCCGATTTCAGCGGCCTTTCGTACACCCTTACCCGGTTTCGGACTCTTGCCACAGAAGCAGTTGGCACGAGTATGGCTACAGCGATCGATGATTCGATCAGATCGGTTTTGAGCGGATATCTCGCGGCGCTGCTGGAGACGCCGGATCTCCCGGAATCCGGGCCCTGACGCGCGTGCCAGATGGGCGGAGCTCTGTCATGGGGCTAGGTGCTGTTCTGTTCTAGCTCGGCGACTCGAGCTCTAAGCCTCTCGATTTCGGCGGTGAGCTCGGCCTCCTTGGCCGCGGCCCGTTCCTGATATGCCTTGCCGAGCTCTGAGATGTACTGCTGGTCGTAGCGGGGGATGATGCTGCGGGAGCAATTCCAGTCGAATGCCTCCACCGCCACTTCGATCTCGCGGCGTTCGCCGTCATGCACACTGCCACGGCCGAACACCTTGAGGCGCTGCTTGCGCGGGTAGTCGACAAAGAACATCGCCAACCGGTCATCGGCGGCGAGGTTTCCGAGTGTCACGAACTGGTTGTTGCCGGGAAGGTCGATGAACCTCAAGGTGTTGCCGCCGAGATGCCGGACGAATCCGGGAGGGCCGCTGCGGTATTGGAGATACGGCCAGCCCGTCTGCGTCACGGTGCCCAGGCAGAACTGCGTAGCCTCGGCGATCATCCGCAGCTCCCGTGGTCCCAGGTCGTCGGGGCCGTCGTCGGGGCGTTCCAAGTGCGTGCCATAGGCCACGTAGCTGCCGTTGGTGCGCTGGCGCTCGATCGCATCCGGGCCGAAGGCGAGATGGTGGTAGTGGTTGTTGGTCATGGGTATACCGCGATCTCGACGAGATTCCCATCAGGGTCGCGGCAGTAGTGCGATGTCATCTCGCCCAGTGCACCGACCTTGGTGACCGGTCCCTCGATGATCTCGATGCCGCAGGCGATGAGATGGTCCACGACCTCCGAGGGCGACGCATCGGTCACGAAACAGAGGTCATCGGACCCCGCTGCGGCGGCCAGGCCGGTGAACCATTCGTCCTGGGTCGCCGTTACGGGCCGCAGGTTGATCTTCTGCCTGCCGAACACCAAGGCTGTACGCGCCGCAGGCCCAAACGTTTCTCGAGACATACCGAGGACGCGCTGATACCAGGCCGCGGTTGTGTCCACGTCGCTGCAGTTGATCACGATGTGGTCGAACCGCGTCACCTTCACTTGTACCGTTTCCTCTTCGTGCAAGCGCTCATCGGCGCAACCTCAATCCTCGTGGCGTCCGTGCGAAGCCGGCCTCGATCAACGCCTCGATCACGGGTGAGTGCCCAATGTCGAAGACCGATCTGCCATCTACTCTTTCGATCACCAGACCATCGAGCCCACCCTCGCGGACTAACTCCATCGTGCCCAATGCCGCCGCATGCAGCATCGTGGGGTCGGTCACGAAACTGAGTAGCGACTTGCCGCCACGTTCGATGTAGAGAACCAGATCTCCGTCAACAAGCGCTGTGAGTGCCCCCGCTTTCCGTCCCGGCCGATGACCGGAGTCGGAAACCGTCCGCGGCCACACCAATGCGGCGCCATACGGATTGGCCGGATCGGTCGCCGCCAATACTGCTGCCCGATACGGTTTGCGGGCGTTGTCGACGGCGTCGAGATACTCACGCAGCCTGTCGACGGTCGCGGGAGACGCGAACTGCGCACCTCCGAGCGATTCGATGAAATAGCCTCGGCGGCAACGCCCATTGTCCTCGAACGTCGACAACACCTTGTACAACCAGGCGAACCCACCCGCGACTCCTTCGGCGACGACACTGCCCTTGGTCACGACGCCATACCTGCCGAGTAGAAGTTCGGCCTGCATATGCGATCGTTTGGTGCCGTCGGCGAGCCTTTCCGGGAGCAGCGACCACCTGCCTGCGACAGCGGGATCGACCGGCAGTGCGGTGGGGATGGGGGTGTAGGCGCGCAGTCTCGGCGCTCGGCGATTACGGTGCGCGGTCCTCGACTTGGTGCTGGTACCCAGTAGCGCCCGCACCGGTGCGAAGGTGTCTCCCGTTACCAGCCCCGCCCACACCAGATCCCACAACGCTGCCCGCGATGCCTCCGCGCCGAACTGGCGGAAGAAGTATCCGCCGCCATCGGCGAGACCGTCCAGGATCGCTCGATGCGCCATGTCGAGAACAACGGGGTCCGTAGCGGCGAGAGTGGCCGGCGCAATCCCACTCGGGTGCAACGCGATCCACCCATCCTGTGCGGTGATCGAGCCATGTCCCGACCACACGGCTTCCCCGGCGGCCAGCAGCTCGTCGAGCATCCGGGGGGAGTAGTCGCGCACTCGGCGCGCCAGTATCAGCGGCTCCCATGCGGATGCGGGAATCGGTACCCCGGCGAGTTGATCGATGACGGTGGCGACGCCGTCGGTCCCGCGCAGACTGGCATCGAGATACTGCCAGTCGGGTAGGAACCGCGCGAACGCGGCGGTGCTGACCGGCTCCACCTGCGCGCGCAGTGCGGCGAGCGATCGACGGCGCAGGACCCGCAGCACCTCCGCATCACACCACTGCTCGGAATCGGTGGCGCGTGAGTTGAATTGGCCGGTGAATTCACCACGTACCAGCTGGCCGCGGGTGGCCAGACGATCCAGCACATCTGCGGCAACACGGACTCCGATGCCGAAGCGTTCGGCGGCCTGCCCGGTGGTGAACGGACCGTGCGTCCTGGCGAATCGGCCCAGCAGCTCACCGAGCGGATCCGCGGTCGCGTCGGTGAAGGCTGCGGGGACACCTGGAGGTACCGGAACACCGAGCGCGTCGCGCAACCGCGCCACATCCTCGACGGCGGCCCACCAGGAATGCCCCCCGTATCGGCTCTCGACGACTCGCCGCGCGGTGACAAGTTCACGCAGCCAGTCGGTTCCGGCGCCGTCGCAGCGTGCGGTGACCTCAGCTGCGGCCAGGGGGCCAAGGAGCCGGAACAGATCGGCGAGGGCCTCGGCGTCGCGCGCCTTCCGGTCGTCGGCGAGATGCTGGAGCTGTCGCTCGGTCGCGTCGATGACCGCCGGGTCTAGCAGCTCTCGCAGTTCCACGCGTCCCATGAGCTCCGCGAGCAGGCCCGTGTCCAACGAGAGTGCCGCGGCACGCCGCTCCGCCAGTGGCCGATCCTCGTCGTACATGAATCCGCCGACGTAGCTGAACAATTGAGCGGCCGCGAATGGGGAGGGTGTGTCGGTCTGCACCTCTACGATCCGGATTCGGCGTTGCTCGATACCGGACATCAACCGCACCAGGGTTCCGATGTCGTACACGTCCTGCAGGCATTCGCGTAACGCCTCCAGGATTATGGGGAAGTCGGGGTGATTGCGCGCCACATCCAGCAGCTGCGCTGCCCGCTGGCGCTGCTGCCACAGCGGCGACCGCCGGCCGGGATTTCGACGGGGAAGCAGCAAGGCGCGAGCCGCGCATTCACGAAACCGTGCGGCGAACAGCGCCGATCCGCCGACCTCCCGGGTGACGATCGCCTCGATCTCCGCGGCATCGAAGACGAAAAGACTTGCCCCGGGCGGGTTGTCATCGGTATCGGGAAGGCGCACGACGATGCCGTCATCGGTGGCGGTGGGTGATTCGCCGATACCGTAGCGCTGCTGGAGCCGGTCGGAGACCGCGAGGGCCAGCGGTCCGTTGACCCGCAGCCCGTAGGGGGAATGCAAGACGATGCGCCAGTCGCCGAGCTCATCGCGGAATCTCTCGACGATCAGCGTGGTGTCGGTGGGGACAGCACCGGTCGACTGCAGCTGGTCGCTCAGCAGCGTGCGCAGGTTGCCCATCGCGAAGTCGTCGAATCCGATAGCAGAACAACGCTTCTCGAACTCGGCGTCACCTGCTGCGGCCAGTTCTCCTGTGAGATGTCCCAGCGCAATACCCAGCTCGGCGGGCCGACCCACCGCGTCGCCACGCCAGAAGGGCAACCTGCCGGGTTGACCGAAGGCCGGGACCACGATGACCCGTTCATGGGTGATCTCGGTGATCCGCCAGCTGGTGGCACCCAGCGAGATCACGTCGCCGGGCCGCGACTCGTACACCATCTCCTCGTCGAGCTCGCCTACCCGTGAGGGCTTCTCGCCCTCCGCACCGGCATACATGTACACCGTGAACAGGCCGCGGTCGGGAATGGCGCCACCGGACGTCACCGCGAGCCGTTGCGCTCCGGGCCGTCCGGTGAGTGTCCCTTCGTCTCTGTCGTACACGACACGTGGACGCAGCTCGGCGAAGTCGGTGGACGGATACTTGCCACTGAGCAGGTCGAGGACCGCGTCAAACGCACTGCGCGGCAAGGAGCTGAAGGGGGCGCTGCGCCTGACCACGTCGAACCACGTCTCGACGTCCAACGGATCCAATGCACAGGCAGCCACCGTGTGTTGCGCGAGAATATCGAGCGGGTTGGCGGGCACCCGCAGAGTCTCGATATCGCCATCGAGCATGCGCCGCACCGTGACCGCACAGCCCAGGAGATCGGTCCGGTGCTTCGGGAAGAGAACGCCCCTGGATACCTCACCCACTTGGTGGCCTGCCCGGCCGATTCGTTGCAGTCCGCTGGCGACCGATGGCGGCGCCTCCACCTGGACCACCAGATCCAGGGCACCCATGTCGATTCCGAGTTCCAGGCTGCTGGTGGCCACCACGCATTTGAGACGTCCGGTCTTCAGATCATCTTCGATGGCCGCGCGCTGTTCCTTGCTCACCGAGCCGTGATGAGCGCGCGCCAGCAAAGGGGCGGCACCAAAGGTCTGCCCGCTGCCCATGATGTGTGCCGGTGGCCCTCCGGGCACTCCGGGATTGGGTATCGGGGTGAGGTCCACCCCGAGGCGTTCGGCATGAATCTCGTTGAACCGTGCGGTGAGCCGCTCGGCGAGGCGGCGCGAATTGGCGAAGACGATGCTCGATCGGTGCGCCTCGATGAGGTCGACAATGCGTTGTTCGACATGCGGCCAGATGGTGTTGGTACCTGCATTGGCGGCCTCTGGATCCGGATAGGTGTCCGGGGCACTCATATCCGGAACCGGCACCACGACCGACAGGTCGAACGTCTTGGGACTGGCGGGTGATACGACGGTGGCTGGGGCGCGACCGGAGAGAAAGCGGGCGACCTCGCCCGCTGGTTTCACCGTCGCCGATAGGCCAATCCGTTGTGCCGGTTGGGAAAGTCGACTGTCCAGTCGCTCGAGGGAGAGCGCGAGGTGCGCACCGCGTTTCGTACCGGCTACCGCGTGAACCTCGTCGACGATGACAGTCCGCACCGTATCGAGGGTTTCGCGCGCGGCGGAGGTGAGCATGAGGAACAGCGACTCGGGGGTGGTGATGAGGATGTCCGGGGGAGATGAGATCAATGCGCGGCGGCGCTGTGCGGGGGTGTCGCCCGAGCGCACACCGATGGTGATCGAGGGCTCGAGCAGGCCCATCCGTGTGGCGGTCCGGGCAATCCCAGCCAGAGGGGCGCGCAAATTCCGCTCGACGTCGACGGCAAGTGCTTTGAGTGGTGAGACGTACAGGACCCGGGTCCCCCGGCGGTCGGGCTCGGCGCCGACCAGGGTGTCGATGGCCCACAGAAACGCCGCGAGGGTCTTACCCGACCCGGTGGGGGCGACAACGAGTGTGTTGTCACCGTTGGCGATGGACTGCCATGCGCCGGACTGCGCCTGAGTAGGACCCGGGAATGATTCGGTGAACCATTCCCGGGTGGGCGCCGAGAACCGGGCGAGTGGGCTGGACTCCCTGCTCATCAGGTCATCGTGCCAACAAGGCCCGACAACTAATCAGCGCCCATGAGATCTACCACTGTCTGTGGGATGTTCGGCACCCGCCGCACGGCATCGATCATGGCGTGCGCGGAGGTATCGGCGAGCCAGTCGACGTCGAGATCCGGGTTGATGGCACGTTGGCGAGCCAGTTCCTGGTTGAACGTCAGCCATGCCCGGATGACCACCCGCAAGATAGTGACAAGATCCGGGGTCAGCTGATCGCCCGCGACATGTTCGACAACGGCCATGATGCGATCGGTCTGCTTGTCGTATTCCTGCTGCTCGATGGCCGCGACGGTGGGATCGGCCGAATCGATCATGCGGAAGACGGTCACCGGCGCATACGGATGCTCCTCCTGATAGTGCAGATACACCAAGAGAGTGCGCCGGAGGCGCTCGAAACCCGAGAGCGTTGGGTCCATGTCCAGTGAGATGGTGGCGTCGTAGAGCCTGTCGTACTCGGCCTGCATAACCGCGGTGTAGAACGCGCGTTTGTCGGGAAAGTAGCGGTACAGCAGCGCCCGTGAGACACCGGCCTGTTCGGCTACCTCATCCATGCGGACGTCGTCGTAGTGCCGTTCGCCGAACAACTGGGTACCAAAATCTAGGAGCTCGGCGCGCCGATCTTCGGGACTGAGCCGACGACGAGGCGATGAGCCGCTTGGGCGGACTGCATCGGAGTCGTCTGTCATTTAGCCGATTTTACTAGGCAGTGCTGTTGCTCTTGGTGAGATCGGTTAGCTCGATCGATTAACCCGTCAATTAACTGGTTTTGACTCAGGTGGGCTTCATCAGATCTGCCATTACGAGAAGTCGTTATCGCCTAACTACACTGCGTCGGTGGCTAAGCACATCGACCCCGCGGATATGGCCATCTTTGGGCGTGTCCTGGATCAGGCCGCCGAGCTTGCGCCGGAGCATCCCGATTCAATTGCTGTGCAACGCGGAGTCGCAAAACTCTTCAAGATCGTCAAAAGACAGCGCCGGCGTCAGGCCCGCCAGGCGGAGTTGGATGCCGACCGCGCGGTGATCGGTGCGACCGCCACCGGTTCGGCCGACCGGATCGATGACGAGACGGCCGGGCTGCCGCTGCGCGCCGGTGACGCCATGGGGACGCTGCGGCGCCCGCAGCATTGCTATATCTGCAAGGTCAGATACACCGAGATCGATGCTTTCCATCACCAACTGTGTCCGGATTGCGCGCCCGCCAATAGATCCCGGCGCGAGCAGCATGCTGACCTGACCGGCCGCCGGGCCGTATTGACCGGGGGCCGCGCCAAGATCGGGATGTATATCGCCTTGATGTTGTTGCGAGACGGGGCGAGTCTCACCATTACCACCCGTTTCCCGCGGGATGCGGCCCGCAGGTTCGCGCAGCTGCCGGATGCTGACGGCTGGCTCGACCGGCTGAGCATTGTCGGGATCGACCTGCGCGACCCTGCGCAGGTTGCGCGCTTCGCCGATGAAATCGCCGCACAGGGACCGTTGGACATTCTGATCAACAATGCCGCTCAGACGGTTCGTCGGAGCCCCGGCTCCTACATGTCCTTGGTTGATGCCGAACAGGCTCCGCTCAGTGGCGCTGCAGCGCGTCTTCCGATTACGACGATGGGCGATTCCAGTGAATTGCATCCGCACACCTTGGCGCTCGGTGAAGGATCTGAGGCCGCCGCGCACTCGCTGGTGTCGTTGGCATTGACCGCAGGCTCTGCGGCACCGGACCGGATTGTCGATGGGACGGCCGTCGACGCCGGTGGACTGCTGCCCGATCTCGTCGATACCAACAGTTGGGTACAGACGGTCGATCAGATTGATCCACTGGAACTGCTTGAGGTGCAACTGTGCAACAGCGTTGCGCCATTCATTCTGCTGTCTCGGCTTCGGCCCGCATTGCGTGCCTCAACCGCTCGCCGCAAGTACGTGGTGAACGTATCCGCGATGGAGGGCAACTTCTCGCGCGGCTACAAGGGGCCTGGGCATCCACATACCAATATGGCCAAGGCCGCGCTGAACATGCTGACCAGAACCAGCGCGGGTGAACTGTTTTCCGAGGGCATCTTGGTAACCGCGGTCGATACCGGCTGGATCACCGATGAGCGTCCGCACAGCAGCAAGATGCGGTTGGCGGAGGAGGGATTCCGGGCACCGCTTGATCTCGTGGACGGTGCTGCCCGGGTCTATGACCCAATAGTTCAGGGTGAGCGCGGCGTCGATCTGTACGGCTGTTTCCTGAAGGACTTCCAGCCGCACCCCTGGTAGGTGCTGATCAGCCCGTCCGATTAGCCGAAGTGAACGCCTTGGGCTAAGGGCAGTTCCGTGGAGTAGTTGACGGTGTTCGTGGCACGGCGCATGTACGCCTTCCACGAGTCCGAGCCGGACTCGCGGCCGCCACCTGTCTCCTTCTCGCCGCCGAATGCCCCGCCGATTTCGGCCCCTGAGGTGCCGATGTTGACGTTCGCGATCCCACAATCCGATCCGTCGGCGGCCATAAAGCGCTCCGCCTCGCGCACGTCGAGAGTGAAAATCGCCGAGGAAAGGCCCTGGGGGACCGCATTGTTCAAGGCGATAGCCTCGTCGAGGGTGTCATAGGTGAGCACGTACAGGATCGGCGCGAAGGTTTCCCGATGGACGACCTCTCCTTGTTCTGGCATCCGGACGACGGCGGGGGTGACGTAGTAGGAATTACTGCAGGAGCCACCCGAGGAGCCCTCACCGACTTCCCGGCGTTCGCCGCCGGTGACCGTTCCGCCGTGCGCACGGGCCGCGTCCAGTGCGTCCTGCATATCGCGATAGGACTTCTCGTTGATCAGCGGACCCACCAAGGTGCCTTGGCCGAACGGATCCCCGACCGTGAGCTGGCCGTAGGCGCTCACGATGCGCTCGACCAGCGTATCGGCGATCGAGTGATGAACGATCAACCGCCGCAGGGTGGTACAGCGCTGGCCCGCGGTGCCTGCGGCGGAGAATACGATGCCGCGTACCGCCAGATCCAGATCTGCCGAGGGGGTGACGATCGCCGCGTTGTTGCCACCCAGCTCGAGCAGCGACCGGCCGAACCGGGCGGCGACGCGCGGGCCCACCTGCTGGCCCATGCGCACCGACCCGGTGGCGCTCACCAGCGCGATACGCGGGTCATCGACGAGTTGTTCGCCAATCTCGCGGCCGCCCTGGATCAATCGGCTGACCTCCGGGGGTGCTCCTACATCGGCGGCCGCACGGTCCAGAAGTGCCTGGCAGGCAACAGCAGTCAGCGGTGTGAGCTCCGAAGGCTTCCACACCACGGTGTCACCGCAGACCAGCGCGATCGCGGTATTCCATGACCACACGGCAACCGGGAAGTTGAACGCCGAGATGACACCGACGACGCCCAGCGGGTGCCAGGACTCCATAAGGCGGTGCCCCGGGCGTTCCGATGCCATCGTCTTGCCGTACAGCTGTCGAGACAACCCGACCGCGAACTGGCAGATATCGATCATTTCCTGCACCTCGCCGAGGGCCTCGGAGACGATCTTTCCGGCCTCGATGGTGACCAGTTCGGCGAGATCCTTCTTGTGCTCGGTCAATAGCTCACCGAGGCGGGCCACCAGTGCGCCCCGCACGGGCGCGGGTGTCGTGCGCCAGTGTGAAAATGCTTGTGCGGCTTCCGCAATGGCTTCCTCGACGTCATCCTTCGAGCTTGCAATGAGGGTGAAGAGGGTGTCGCCGGTGATGGGGGTGCGGACAGCGACGCCGTCACCGGCCGTCGCCTCCGTACTGAGTTCTATATCAGCGCCGATCCAGCGCAGCGCGTTCCGGGCGCGTGCGCGCAGCTCGTCGGCCGAGGGCAGTACCTGGGGTGGTGTCGAGGCCTCGGTTGTTGGCACTGTGGTGGTCATCGGTCGGCTCCTATCGTGAGTTCAGATTGTGCAGCGATCGCGGCGTATAGCGCATACGGATCGTGAATGTCCCTGCCGATTGCACCGGACATCCATTCCATCGAGTAGTCGGCGATCGAAGAGTCAGTGCCCTCACCGTACGATCCGTCGCCATCGAGATTGGACCGGAAGATCCCTGCGGCAGACCGGGGCAGGAAGTCTTCGTACACGATGGGGCTGCGCACGATCTCGCCTCCGGAACCGGTACTGGTGCGGAAGTAGGCGAGCCCTTGCTCGGCCAATTCGGTTTCGGTGTCAGGGAAGTGGTCGGACCATATCGACGCTGCCTGTCCGGGAGTTGTCTCGGTGGTATCGATGGCGGCCATGGCGTCGTCGTAGCGGGTGCGGCCCGCGGGGGTAAGGGCTATGCCTCTGGCCTCGACCTCGCCAAACCGGACCCGCAGCGTGTCTCCGACCACGGAACCGTCGCGCATGCGGAATCGTCGCGGCTCGGCCAGTGCCCGGAATGAGGTCTGCCGCAGCAGAACGTCGGGTCCACGCCACCGAGGTGGTCCCTGGATCGCGTCGATCATGGCGATACCGCGTGCCGTCATCCGGTGGTACAGATCGTCGATATCGAGCACGCGCGGTGTCAGGTGATTGATATGCGTGCCGCTCACGCCGGCGATATCGGCCGCGACGGGGGAGACCGCGGAAAGCTCGTCGTACCAAGCACGGTCGATGGGTGCGGTCGACAGCGCGAAGGCCTTGACCGCAGCGCTGATGAAGTCCGCGGCCTGCGCCGGGGTGGCTCCGCCCGCGCTGCTGATGAGTCGCGCGTGTGCCAGTAGTGCCGGGTCGAACAGCTCTCGCTGCGTGACGAAGTTCTGCACGCGCGTGCGCAAGTCCGCGTCGAAGAACCTGCGATCGGCGGTCGCCAGCATCGAGGTGAACACGCGGAACGGATTGAGTGCCAACTCTTCTTCGTCGATCGGCCGGAACGCGGTCGAGACCACGGGCACCGGGGAGGCGGCGTCGCGCAGGTCGTAAAAGTCGACGGGATACATCCCGAACGCTTCGAATAGATCGGCAACGGCGGCGAGTTCCCGTGGGCCGCCCACTCGGATCGCGCCGTGGCGTTCGGCGGTGACGCGCTGTACCGATCCGAGCCGTTCGGCGTCCGGATGCGTTGTGGCGTAAGTCTGGTTCACTGCGGTGCTCACATCGACCAGGGTGTTGTACGCGGGAACTTCCGCGCCGTACATCCGCGACAGTGCCACCGCGAAATGCGCCCGCAGTTCCCAGCACGGGATCAGCGCGGTCATCGAGCTCGTCCCAGAGTTGAGGTGATTGGCCTGCGCAAGTCCGTTCCCTGATGTCCCTGGTCGCGGTACTCTGCCCCGGTGACCCAGGAGGTACCCGAGCGTCCGCTCGATGATGTCGATCGAATTCTGGTGCGCGAGTTGGCTCGCGATGGCCGGGCGACGCTCGCGCATCTGGCGGCCAAGGCCGGCCTGTCGATCTCGGCGGTGCAGACCCGGGTCCGGCGGCTGGAGTCTCGCAGTGTGTTGACCGGGTACGCCGCACGGGTCAACCCCGAGTCGGTGGGCCAGCTTCTATCGGCGTTCGTGGCCATCACCCCTCTCGATCCTTCTCAACCCGATGATGCTCCGGCACGGCTTGAGCACATCGCCGCCATCGAGTCGTGCTACTCGGTGGCGGGCGAGGAGAGCTATGTCCTCTTGGTGCGGGTGCCCTCGCCGCGTGCGCTCGAAGAGCTGCTGCAGCTGATCCGCACCACAGCCAACGTTCGTACGCGAAGCACCATCATCTTACAAACTTTTTACGATGGTCGCCAGCTAGTACCGTAAAAATTCTTGTTCTGATGTAGAAAACTCGTAAATACTTCGTTAGTGTGGGTGCATGACCGCACTGATGTTCTCTGGTTCCACGACCGATGATGACGGCACTCGCGCCGCCCTCCGGGCGGATTCGGTGACACCGGATCGGGTGCACGAGGTGCTCGGTCGCAGCATTCTGGCCGACGGGATGGACCTCGTTCTCGACCTCGAGCGTTCTCGTGGGGCACACCTGGTGGATGCGCGTGACGGGACCACATATCTCGACATGTTCACGTTCTTTGCTTCGTCGGCGCTGGGTATGAATCACCCGATGCTCGCCAATGACAGTGAATTCCGCGCCGAACTTACCCGGGCTGCCATCAACAAGCCGAGCAATTCCGATATCTACACGGTCGAGATGGCTCGGTTCGTCGACACTTTCGCGCGTGTGCTCGGTGACCCGGCGCTTCCACACCTGTTCTTCGTCGACGGCGGCGCGCTGGCCGTGGAGAACGCGCTGAAGGTTGCGTTCGACTGGAAGAGCCGCTGGAACGAGGCCCATGGGATCGACCCAGCATTGGGTACCCAGGTGTTACACCTGCGCGAGGCATTCCACGGCCGCAGCGGATACACGATGTCGCTGACGAACACCGATCCCAACAAGGTGGCGCGGTTCCCCAAGTTCGACTGGCCGCGTATCGACGCTCCGTACCTGCGCCCGGATGCCGATATCGACGAGCTGGAGGCCGCCGCACTGGCGCAGGCGCGTCGTGCTTTCGCCGAAAACCCGCACGACATCGCATGTTTCATCGCCGAGCCGATCCAGGGCGAGGGCGGCGATCACCACTTCCGTCCCGAGTTCTTCCACGCCATGCGTGCGTTATGCCACGAGAACGACGCCTTGTTCATCTTCGACGAGGTGCAGACCGGGTGCGGACTCACCGGAACGGCCTGGGCTTTCCAGCAGCTGGGTGTGACACCCGACATCGTGGCCTTCGGCAAGAAGACGCAGGTCTGTGGAGTCATGGCCGGTGGCCGCGTCGATGAGGTGGCCGACAATGTCTTCGCCGTCAGCTCGCGTATCAATTCCACCTGGGGTGGCAATCTGGTCGATATGGTGCGCTCCCGCCGCATTCTGGAAGTGATTGCGGCAGAGCGGCTTTTCGATAACGCGACACGGATGGGCGAGTACCTGCTCGACCGCCTGCAGACCCTCGCGCTGCGACACGGCGAGGTTGCCGACGTACGCGGCCGTGGGTTGATGTGTGCGTTCAGCCTGCCGACTACCGAGGAGCGCGATCGCCTGGTGCAGCGCCTGTGGTCAGAGGAACGCGTAATCCTGCTGCCCAGCGGCAAGAACAGCGTGCGGTTCCGCCCGCCGCTGATCGTCAGTGCTGCGGAGATCGACGCGGCGGTCGCGGCGGTATCGCGAATTTTGTCTTACCAGCCATAGGGCGAGTGCTCGCGTGCCGTCCGTAGCGCGCCGGCCCACCACGCCAGCTCGTCGAGCATCGTCTTGGCCGCGGTCTCCGCGTCACGGCTGTCGGTGAGCTGGCCGGCATCATCGAACTGGCTCCATACGCCGTGGAAACTCACCACATCCCGGGTGGTCACGGCGTGGAGTTCGGCGAACACCAGGCGTAGCTGCTCGATGGCGCGCAACCCTCCCGACATCCCGCCATACGACGTGAATCCGACCGGCTTGGCCTGCCACTCACTGTGATGCCAGTCGATCAAGTTCTTCAGCGGAGCGGGGAAGCTGTGGTTGTACTCCGGAGTGACCACGAGGAATGCGTCGGCGATCCGCAATCGCGCCGTCACCTTGGCCAGCTGGGCGGCGTCGTCAGCCGCTGGATTCCTGGAAAGATGAAGGGGCAGAGGGTACTCCGCGAGATCGATGTAGCCGACGTCGAATGCCGAGTGGCTGCGGGCGTTCGACGCGATCCAATTCGCCACGGTGGGGCCGAAGCGACCTTCACGCGTGCTGGCGCAGATCACGGCGAGGCGCAGTGGGGTGTTCACGTGCCCCATCGTTGTACCTAAAGTGCACTCGAGGTCAAGAGGTTTCGTTCCGTCACGCGTCGTGGTCAGCCGAGTATGGCGTCGGCGAAGCGGCGCACCGCCATCACGGCTTCCTGCTCGGCGTCTCGCGAGCCGGGATAGTCGGGACGTGCCCGTGATTCGACGGTCCGGGTGACGGGGTCGAGTCGCACCTCGGCCACCATCTCGGCGGTGGTGGGTTCGCAGACCGCCCAGCTGTACAGGCGATCGGAGTCCCAATCTGCGGCACGTGCGGCGACGTAATCGGCGTCGTCGACACCCAGCGATGTCAGTGCCGAACGGTCGTCCATTCGTTCGTCGGCGCGCAGGGCGCGCAAGTACCACGCGCCCGCGTTGATCTCGATGGGTTCCATGGCTCTAGAAATACGTCGAGCGTGAAACCATGGCGGCAATTCGGTGAGAATCCCGCCATAGCTTCACGCTCGGCGACAAAGTCCTACTTGATTTCCGCGATGACGGTGCCCTGGGTGATGGCGGCACCTGCCTCGACGCTCAGCCCGGTGATCGTGCCGGCCTTGTGCGCGGTGACGGGGTTCTCCATCTTCATGGCCTCCAGCACCACGATCAGCTCGCCGGCCTCGACCTCCTGGCCCTCCTCGACGGCGACCTTGACGACGGTGCCCTGCATCGGTGCGGTGACCGAGTCGCCGGTCGCGGCGTTGCCGCCGTGGCCGCCACGCTTGCGCGGCTTGGGCTTCTTGCGCACGACACCGTTCGCGGCGCCACCGCCCCCGCCCAGCGAGATATCACCGGGCAGCGACACCTCAAGGCGACGGCCGCCGACCTCGACAACCAGCTTCTGGCGAGGCAGCGCCTCTTCCTCGTCCTCGGCGACGCCCTCAGCGGTGAACGGCTCGACGGTGTTGTCCCACTCGGTCTCGATCCAGCGGGTGTGCACGGTGAAGCCGTCATCGTCGCCGATGAAGGCCGGATCCGAGACCACCGCGCGGTGGAACGGGATGACGGTGGCAAGGCCTTCGACGTTGAACTCGGCCAGCGCGCGGCGCGAGCGGGCCAGGGCCTCGTTGCGGTCGCGACCGGTGACGATCAGCTTGGCCAGCATCGAGTCGAACTGGCCGCCGATGACCGATCCCGCACGCACACCCGAGTCCAGCCGGACACCGGGGCCCGACGGGGTGTCATAGACCTTGACGGGGCCGGGGGCCGGCAGGAAGTTGCGGCCGGCGTCCTCGCCGTTGATGCGGAACTCGATGGAGTGGCCGCGCGGTGTCGGGTCCTCGGTGAACTCCAGCGCCTCGCCGTTGGCGATCTTGAACTGCTCCAGCACGAGGTCGATGCCGGCGGTCTCCTCGGTGACCGGGTGTTCCACCTGCAGGCGGGTGTTGACCTCGAGGAACGAGATCAGGCCGTCCTGGCCCACCAGGTACTCGACGGTGCCGGCACCGTAGTAGCCGGCCTCCTTGCAGATCCGCTTGGCGGACTCGTGGATCTCCTTGCGCTGGGCGTCGGTGAGGAAAGGTGCCGGCGCCTCCTCGACCAGCTTCTGGAAGCGGCGCTGTAGTGAGCAGTCGCGGGTGCCTGCGACCACGACATTGCCGTGCTGGTCGGCGATGACCTGCGCTTCGACGTGGCGCGGCTTGTCCAGGTAGCGCTCCACGAAGCACTCGCCGCGACCGAACGCGGCGACGGCCTCACGGGTGGCCGACTCGAACAGCTCGGGGATCTCTTCCATGGTCCGCGCGACCTTCATGCCGCGGCCGCCGCCACCGAATGCCGCCTTGATGGCGATCGGCAGACCGTGCTCCTTGGCGAAGGCAATGATCTCGTCCGCGTTCTTCACCGGGTCGGGGGTGCCCGGCACCAGCGGGGCCTGGGCCTTGGCGGCGATATGGCGCGCGGTGACCTTGTCGCCGAGGTCACGGATGGACTGGGGGCTGGGCCCGATCCAGATCAGCCCGGCGTCGATGACGGCCTGGGCGAAGTCGGCGTTCTCGGACAAGAAGCCATAACCGGGGTGGATGGCGTTAGCACCGGACTTCTCGGCCGCGTCCAAGACCTTTCCGAAGTCCAGGTAGGACTCGGCGGCGGTGTTACCGCCGATACCGAACGCTTCGTCGGCCAGGTGTACGTGGGGGGCGTCGGCATCGGGTTCTGCGTAGATCGCGACGCTGCCCAGTCCGGCGTCTTTGGCCGCGCGGATCACCCGAACCGCAATCTCGCCGCGGTTGGCGACGAGTACCTTGCTGATCTTCGAGCTGGCGTGATTGGGCACGGAGCCTCCTGGTTTTAGCGCTTTCTTAAGTTTCTCGGCAATGAGTTTATGCATCCGTGGCGCGAAGCACACATCAGGGTTGGGGTGCGCCGGGCGTGTCTTTTGCCTACTCGTGAGTAGGTTTAGGCCAATCGCCGCTTGATCCGGGCCAACATCGCCGACATCCCCCGCAGTCGCAGCGGGCTGATCAGCTCGGCCAGGCCAAGATCTGCATAGAAGTCGTCGGGTACCGCCAGGATCGCGTCGGCGGACTGCCCGTCGAGCCCCTGATGCAGGATCGAGGCGAATCCACGCGTGGTGGGAGCCTCGGCGGGTGCGCTGAAATACAACCGGACGCCGGAGCGGTCGGTGGAATCGACGTCCAGAAACAGAGGTGACTGGCACTCCGGCACCGGCTCCATCGCTGCCTGCTCCAAATGCGATGGTAGGTCAGGTAATTCGCCCGAGAACTCCAAGAGCAGCCGCAGCTTGTCCTGCCCGTCGACGGCCTTGAAGTCGGCGACGATCTCGGCGAGTTCGGCGGGAAGGGTCACTGTTTTAGCGGAGGAATCGCGCCGGGCTTGTCGCCCTTGACGATCGGTGTGCGGACTCGGTTGCCCCATTCGGTCCAGGACCCGTCGTAGTTGCGGACACCCTCGACACCCAGCAGGTACGTCAGGACGAACCAGGTGTGGCTGGAGCGCTCACCGATCCGGCAGTAAGCGACGATGTCGCCATCTTCGGCGATCACGTCGCCATAAATGGCGTCGAGTTCGGGGCGCCGACGGAACCTGCTGTCGTCTGCGGCGGCCTTGGCCCACGGGATGGAGACGGCGGTGGGGATGTGCCCGCCGCGCAGGGCGCCTTCTTCCGGGTAGTCGGGCATGTGGGTGCGTTCGCCGGTGTATTCAGCCGGGGAGCGCACGTCGATCAGCGGGCCGTGTCCCAGGTGCCCCAGCACGTCGTCCGCGTATGCGCGGATCGGGGCGTCATTGCGGTCCACCACGGGATAACCCTCGATGTACTTGGCCGGGACGTCGAGTGTGGTGTCGCGGCCCTCGGAGATCCACAGATCCCGTCCGCCGTCGAGGAGCCGCACATCGGGGTGACCGAACAGGGTGAAAACCCAGAGCGCGTAGGCGGCCCACCAGTTGGACTTGTCGCCGTAGATGACGACGGTGTCCTCGCGACGGATTCCCTTGCGGTTCATTAGTTCCGCGAACTGCTCGCCATTGATGTAGTCCCGGACCGTGCCATCGTTCAGGTCGACGTGCCAGTCGATCTTCACCGCGCCGGGTACGTGCCCGATGTCGTAGAGCAGGACATCCTCGTCGGACTCCACGATGGACAGTCCGGGTGTGCCAAGGTGCCCAGAAAGCCAGTCCGGCGAGACAAGGCGTTCGGGGTGGGCGTAGGCGGCGAATTCGGGGCTGGGGTCGGCCGGAAGGGTCACGGTTGGAGCCTAGTCGCGTTCGCGAGTGCGGGGCTCACCGAGTTGGATACCGAGTTCAGATCTGCGGTGCGTTGCTGGTCGCGGTGCGAGAATTCGCCAATGCCGGACTGGACATATCACCCGTTAAGCCCTATCGCGTCGTCGGTTTTCGGTGGACGCCGGACGCGGGTGTGGGCGATGAAGGTACTGGCGGCGGTGGTGACACGCGTCGGCGGCCGGCGCTGGATTCCGTGGGTGTTCGACCATCCGCCGGTTCCACCGGAATGGAAGGGCCGGTTCGGGGCGACAGTCCCGCCATCGATCGCGCGCGAGGCCGTTGCGGTGTTGCCGGTACAGGGAGCCGGCGTCATCGAGATCGGTCCGGTGGGCGTCGCGGATATCGACACGATTCGGCAGGCGACCGCTGATCGCCGGTGCCGGGTGATTGCCGTAGCCGCCACACCCGAAGCCGCCGCTGCCGTGGCACCGCTTGTCGACGCGGTGTCCGTGTCTGTTGATAGCGGCACTGTGCGGCTCACTGAACCCGAGATCGACACCGCAGTGCGCGCGTTGGCCGATCCGTCGACGACGGTGCTGGCCACACCTGCGGTGTTGATCGCCGCCGGACCGGGCTGGTTCAACCGGGTGATCGAGGCCGCGACATCGACATCGCCGCCAAAGAGGTTGCACGATATTGGGTTCGATCCGCGTGGATGGCCCGCGTGGGTATGGGGCGGGCTGGTCGGGGTCGGCCTGATCGTCGCGGGTATCGGGGCCGCCGCCATCGCGTTGGGGCCGGTGCTGTTGTGGTACGACCGCGATTACCTAGGTCTTTCGGTGGACGACTTGCGTGGTGTGAACCATCACCTGGTCGGGTTTCTGCAGCATGACCGACTGACCATGGCGGGCAACATGATTGGCATCGGAGTTCTGTATTTTGGGCTCGCCTGGGGCGGGATCAGGGAAGGGCATCGCTGGGCCCGCAATGCCTTGTTGATATCCGGACTCGTCTCCTTCCTGACATACTTCTATTTCCTCGTGACGGGATTCCTCGAACCGCTGCACACACTTGTGGTGATCATTCTGTTTCCCATGCTGCTGCTCGCAGTGTGGCGTGCACCCTCGACACCGCATTGGCCGCCTGTCGTGGAGGGGCCTGAGGCGCAGCGGCGACGCGCGCTTTGGGGGCAGCTGCTCATGATCGGCGTCGGCGGCGGGTTATTCGTTGCCGGAGCGGTGATCTCGACTGTCGGGCTGACGTCGGTGTTCGTACCGACCGATCTCGATTTCCTTGGTACCAGCTCCGAGGCGTTGCGCGCCGCCAATCAGCACCTCCCGCCATTCATCGCACATGACCGCGCGGGCTTCGGTGGTGCGTTGATGGGTGCCGGGCTGGCGGTGCTCCTGATCAGTCTGTGGGGCTGGCGCCGCGGCGAACGCTGGGTGTGGTGGTCACTGCTGATCGGGTGCGCATTCGGCACGGTGCCGGTCCTGGGCATTCATTTCGCCATCGGGTACACGCATGTCGAGCACCTGCTGCCGGTGTACGTATTGGTTGTCGTGGTGGTGATCGCTCTCGCGTTGTCGAGGGCGTATCTCACGGCGCGGCCCGATCAATCGCCGCGTATCAGCCGGTAACTGGTGACGGTCTCGCCGCGTCCGTCGATGGCTTGCCGCCAAATCGACTGTGCGGCATGGGAGAGTGTGGCATCTACGCCGACTTCCTCGCTGGCGTCGATGTCTCGTGTCAGGTTCTTGGCAGATTTTCGGGTCCGATGGGGTTCCCTTAGCTCGTGGACTGAGGGCGCGGCGGTAGTCCGCGTGTTGAGGGGCGTGGTGGGTCGGCGCGGTTATTCTGGCGTGCGGCTTTGACGTCGTTGCGGTACTCGGCGAGCGACTCCGGGGAGTAGTGGCGGCCATGGCGCCAGGTCGGGTTGCCGAATTTGAGGCGGGCCCAGAAGAACGCTTCACCTCCACGACTGGTCAGGACGGGCGGGACAATTCGCCAAAACCTGCGTTGCGCCCGTATCGAAAGTTCGTCCAGCCTGGATCGGGAGATGCCGAGCGCCCGTTCGATTTCCGGCGGGATGATCATGAGCAGACTGGTTCGCAGGAAGTGCCGCACGGGCCAGGACAACGCCAGATACACCGCGCGCGGCAACCACGGTGCGAGCCGGGGTGGTGACGGGTCGAGGGACTGCTTCAGCAGGAAGTGGGGCGCCTGTGCATGTTCTGTGTCGATGTATGGCAGCCAAGTTTGATCCCAGTAGACGGTGAATTCGTCGTAGGTGTCCGGTAGACCTTTGACGCCGATGAGGGCGCCGATCTGTAAGAAGCCGGTGTAGGCGTCCTGCTTGAACTGTTCGGACTCGAATCCGCGTAGTTGTTCGCGGACGTCCATGATCGGTTTGATGATGCCGGCCCAGGACCATGCCCACAGGTCGCGTTCCCAGGCGTGGTAGCGCTGGCCGCTAGACAGGTGGCCCTCGATGTGTCGGTGCAATTCACGTAAGGATTGGGCGACGACGGGTCGTTCGTCGCCGGCGAAAACGATGCCGATTGTCAGGTCCAGCGTGTCGATCAGGCGGATGAGTATGTCTTCAAGGCGCACCTGTTCGCGTGCGGAGATCTTGGCGATGCGGTCGTGGTCGTCTACGCCTTTGCCTCCTTCGGGGCTCAGGGTCAGGTAGATGAATGCAGGGAAGCCGGCATACGCGACGGTGACGTCACTGAGGATCGTGTAAAGCGGCGTGCCGGGCCCGGTCAGATCGAGCGGAACTTGTTCGGCGGTCCGCGCCGAGAACACTGACCCATGAGGGGACTGACTATTCATTCAGCCAATGTACTACAGGCTGCCGCGTATCCCCGTGGCATACGATCGAGGCTGTGAGCCCCCGAGTCCGTAGCGTTGCCTCGACCAACGGGGTGGGCAGCCGCGACGACGAGTTGACGAAGCGCAGGCGCAAAGAGATCCTGCTCGGTGCCTGCGAGGTGTTCGATCAACGCGGATACGCAAACACCCGGATGGCCGACATCGCCGGGCATCTGCGGATCGGCCAGGGCACGGTGTACCGCTACTTCGCGGGCAAACCGGAATTGATGGACGAGATCGTGCAACACACGATTCGCCGCATGCTCAACGCCATGCGGGAGGACGCCCCTGCCTCTGCGGTCAGCCTTGCCGAGTTCACCCGTCAGATCAGCGACGTCGCAGCACGGTTGTTGGATGTGGCGGCCGACGAGCCAGTACTGATCCGCGTTCTGCTCAGAGAAGCCCCAGCGGCCAAGCCGGAATCGGTACAACAACTGTCGGGCGGACTTGCCGCGGTCACCGCGAACTATCTGAATCAAGGTGTGCAGCAAGGCTTTCTGCGGACCGACCTTGACACCGGCGTCGTCGCCGATGCGATGGTCGGTGTCTTGATCCCCGCGATGGGTCGAGTTCTGCGCGGCGAGTTGGACCGATCTGCGCGCCACCTGCACGCGCACACCATCGGTGAGCTCATTACCCACGGCGTGGCCGAGAACGATTTTGGGGCCACCTGACACCGGTCTGGTCGACCACCGCGGCGAAACGCCTCGGCCACATTCGGCAGTTGCGGCGCCAACACCTCACTGGTCAACCCACACCGCGGTGCCAGCTGCTCGGCGTCAGCGATCCGGCGGCGGGCCGCCCCCCAACACTCCAATCGAACTCATATCGAATACTGACCACACCCACCGGCAACGCACCCTGAAACGGCTGTGACAGAAGTGAATTCAATCGGGCGGTGTCAGCCCACTCGCCTCGGCCACGATCTCCAACGATCTCAGCTGCAGTTTCCGGTCGGGCGCGTTGGGGACCACGATGAGCTCGTCGGCGTCGGCCAGCTGCGCGAAGTTGTCCAGGTATGCGCCCACATGGTCGGGTGTCCCGACGGCGAAGTACTTAGTCATCGCCTGAATCTGTTGTCCAGCAGGGGACTCGAGAGCGGCGAGCGCCTCGTCATCGGTGAGGCGTGGGCCACCGCCTCGATGCAGGAAAAGCTTGGCGCGTTCTATCAGTGCCGCGCGATGCTGCTCCTGCGCGGTGGCGTCATCGTCCGCGGCAATCACGTTCACCCCCGCGATGACATACGACTCCTGCAACTGCTCAGACGGCTGGAACTCTCGCCGGTATAGCGCGATCGCATCCTGCAGGGCGGGCGGCGCGAAATGCGAAGCGAATCCGTAGGGCAGGCCCAATACGGCCGCCAGCTTCGCGCCGAACAGCGAGGAGCCGAGGATGTAGAGCGGCACATGCGTCCCGTGCCCCGGGGTTGCGGTCACACCCGGGACCCGACTCTGTTCACCCAGATATGCCTGCAGCTCGATGACGTCCTGTGGGAAGTGCTCGGCGTCGGCGGGGGAGTGCCGCAATGCGCGGAGAGTCACTTGGTCTGTCCCCGGAGCGCGGCCGAGGCCGAGGTCGATGCGTCCCGGGTGCAGGGTCTCGAGGGTGCCGAACTGCTCGGCGATCTGCAGCGGCGAGTGGTTGGGCAGCATGATGCCGCCGGCGCCGAGTCGGATGGTCGACGTCTGGGTGGCCACGTGCCCGATCAGCACGCTCGTCGCTGATGAGGCAATGGACCGCATGTTGTGGTGCTCGGCGTACCAGACGCGGTGAAACCCCAGCGCTTCGGCGTGCCGTGCGATCTCGACGCTAGCGGCGAAGCTCTCGGCCACGGTCTCGTCCGGCGCAACACGCGCCAGGTCCAGAATCGATACCTGTCTCGCCATGATCCACAGCAACTCCTGGTGTTTCTCCGCTATTCCCGCGAGGGACGCACCACAGAAGGTACAAACGGGTGGTGCCCTACATTCCGACCGCAGCGGAACTGGCGGGTGCGCTCGCCGAGTTGCTCGATGGTCTCCAATCCGAGCTGCCCTCATCCTCGGTACACCGAGCCCGTGTCGGTGCCAATATCGCCAGGATTCTGCAGCGCGAGCTGACCACCGTTCCGGCGCCGTCTACCGCAGATCCCACCTGGGAGGACCTGGTCGAGGTGGTTCGAGGTGAGCTCGCAGTGGTTAAACCCGGCTACGACGCGTGGGAGGGGGCATGACCGACCTGGCCGACGGGCTGACCCGTTACCTGCACGACGAGTTCGGCAAGCCGTTTCAGGTGTCGGGTGTGGTCGGTGTCTCCGCAGGGGCCCGACGGCGGAATGTGCTGCTGGACGCCACTTCCGGGGATGAGACTCTCGAGCTGGTGGCGACGATTGTGCCCGCTGTGGTGCAGCAGGTCCCGGTGAGCAGTGAGGCCGGGGTGCGTGAGCTGGCGCGCAGCAACGGTGTTCCGGTTCCACGGATCCGTGGTGTCTGTTCAGAGTCGTCGTATGTGGGTGCGCCTTTCATGATCTCCGAACGCATCGCGGGGGAGACGGTGCCGCGCAAGGTGCTTCGGCTGGTGCAGTCCCAGGGGATCGACGATCTGGTGGCGGGCCAGCTCGGTGCGGCAATGGGGCGGCTGCACGGGATCGATCCGGCGATGGCGCCGCCCGACCTTCCCGGCGATCCAGAGGCCGAGCCCGCGGTCGCCATGTTGGAGCAGATGCGCGAGGGCGTGGTGGGGCTACTCCCGGATCGGCCGGTGTTCCAGCGCACGCTGTCCTGGCTGACCGAGCGCATGCCGGGACCGCCCGCTCGACGGTGCTTGGTGCACACCGATATTCGCAACGGCAACATCATCGTCGGCGAGGATGGGCTGCGCGCCGTGCTGGACTGGGAGGGCACTACTCGCTTTGGTGACCCCATGCGTGACGTGGCCTGGTCGGCGCTGCGCATGTGGCGGTTCGGTGTGGACGACCGGGAGTTCGGCGGGTTCGCGGGCCGTGACGTATTCGTGCGAGCGTACGAAGGCGAAGGCGGGACTTTCGATTCCGAACGGTTCCAGTGGTGGAAGGTGCTCGGCACGCTGTGGTGGGGAGTGGGTCTTGCCGCGCAGACAGCGTCCTACCTCGACGGAAGCGTGCGGGACATCGTGATGGCCGCCAGTGGCCGCCGAATTCCCGAGATCGAGTGGGACTTGTTGATGCTGACCAAACCATAGACAGGGAATGGACTCCATGAATTTTGAACTCCCGCCAGAGCTCGTCGATTATCTCGGCGTGCTCGATGAGTTCATCGAGCACGAGATCGTGCCGCTCGAACAGGCCGATGACAACATGCGGTTCTTCGATCACCGACGAGAGGATGCCCGAACCGACTGGGACCGTGGTGGTCTGCCCAACGGCGAGTGGGAGGCGCTGCTCGCCGAGGCCCGTCGGCGAGCCGACGCCGCAGGCCACCTTCGATACCCATTCCCTGCGGAATTCGGCGGACGTGACGGGTCCAACCTGGGTATGGCGGTCATTCGTGAGCACCTGGCACGGCGTGGCCTCGGACTGCACTGCGACCTGCAGAACGAGCACGCCATCGTCGGCAACAACGTGGGGCTGCTGCTCATGCTGGAGTACGGCTCCCCGGAGCAGAAGGCCGACTGGGTCGAGGGACTCGCCAGTGGCACAAAGTTCTTCGCATTCGGCATCACCGAGCCTGAACACGGCTCCGATGCCACCCATATGGAAACCAGTGCGATCCGTGACGGCGATGGCTGGGTTATCAATGGCGAAAAGACATGGAACACCGGTGTGCACATTGCCAACGCCGACCTGATTTTCGCCCGCAGCTCCGGCGAACCGGGTGACGGGCATGGCATCACCGCATTCCTGGTGCCCGCGGATGCCCCGGGCTTCAAGGTCGAGGAATACCTGTGGACGTTCAACATGCCCACCGACCACGCCCACATCTCGTTGACCGATGTGCGGGTTCCCGACTCGGCGATATTCGGTGGAGAGGGACACGGGCTGGGTGTTGTGCAGCACTTCTTCAACGAGAACCGGATTCGGCAGGCCGCCTCCAGTCTCGGGGCCGCTCAGCACTGCATCGACCGGTCGATCGAATATGCCAAGGAACGCAAGCCCTTTGGGAAACCACTGGCGTCGAACCAGGCCATCCAGTTTCCGCTCGTCGAGCTGCAGACTCAATGCGAGATGCTGCGCGCACTGATCCATAAAACCGCATGGTCGATGGACACCTATGGCCCGTTCTCGGTCTCCGAGCAGGTGTCGATGTGTAACTACATCGCCAACCGGCTGTGTTGCGACGCGGCCGATCGCGCCATGCAGATCCACGGCGGACTGGGATACTCACGACACATGCCCTTCGAACACATCTACCGCCACCACCGGCGCTACCGCATCACCGAAGGCGCCGAGGAGATCCAAATGCGTCGCGTAGCCGGATACATGTTCGGCTTCATGACGCAGAAGGCGCCCAAAGGAGTCCAGTGACACGCGCGAGGCCTGTTGTTGTGGTGATGGGTGTTGCAGGGGTCGGTAAGACCACAGTGGCGCGGCTCTTGGCGCAAAGGCTGGATGCGCCCTATGCGGAGGCGGACGACTTCCACCCGGAGGCCAACATCGCCAAGATGTCGGCGGGTATCCCACTGGAAGACACAGACCGATGGCCGTGGCTACAGCGGATTGCCGAATGGATGTCAGACCGGGGACGTGAGGGGACCGGTGGAGTAGTCACCTGCTCGGCGCTCAAACGCCGTTACCGCGACGTTCTTCGTACGGGGTGTCCCGATGCCTTCTTTGTGCACCTGTCCGGGGATCGGACTCTGATCGGTGACCGGATGTCGCATCGCACCGGACATTTCATGCCAACGTCATTGTTGGACTCACAGTTCGACATTCTCGAACCGCTACAACCCGATGAGCGAGGAGCCGTACTGGACGTGGGCACCGGGCCGGACGAACTGGTAGCAGAGGCATTGAGGCAGCTCGGCACATGAACGTGCTTCTTGCCGACTCGGCGTCGAAGATTCCGCACACCACGAGCGATCTTCGACTACTCACCGCGGTGGTGCTGAGCATCGGGGTGATCATCCTGCTGATCACCCGCCTCAAGATCCATCCGTTCCTGGCGCTACTGCTGGGATCGGGGGCTCTCGCCGCTACCGCGAGCGTTCCATTCGACAAACTGCTGGGATCCTTTGTTACAGGGTTCGGTTCGACCATCGCCGGCGTTGGACTGCTCATCGGTCTGGGAGCGATGCTCGGCCGTCTGCTGGCCGATTCCGGCGGGGCCAACATCGTGGCCGATGCCGTGCTGCGGCGTTCCGGTCCGCGCATGCTGCCGTGGGCGGTGGCGTTGATCGCCGCGGTGCTGGGGTTGCCCTTGTTCTTCGAAGTGGGTGTTGTGCTGCTGATTCCCATCGTGCTCTTGGTGGCGCGTCGGGGAAACGTGCCACTGCTGCGGGTGGGAATCCCTGCGCTGGCGGGCCTGTCTGTGTTGCACGGACTGGTTCCGCCGCATCCGGGTCCGTTGGTGGCGGTGGACGCACTGCAGGCGGATCTGGGTGTCACCCTGGCGTTTGGTCTCCTGGCGGCGGTGCCCACCTTGATCGTGGCGGGGCCCCTCTATGCGCGGGTGGCGGAACGCTGGGTGGGGCCACTGGAGATTCCCACCGCGACGGCGCCCGAGGCCAAGCGCACGGGACCCGCTCCAAGTGTTGCCGCGGTACTGGCGACGATCTTGCTTCCGGTAGCACTGATGTTGGCGAAGGCCCTCTCCGATGTGGTGATCGATAATCCGAAATCGTTGGTGCAGAGGATTTTCGATACGGCCGGCACGCCGCTGGTAGCGCTGTTGGCGGCGACGCTCGTGGCGATGGTGACGCTGGGCAAGGCTTCGGGGCTTGACCGCGTGGGTGTCTCGGGAATCGTCGAGAAGTCACTCGGCCCTATCGCGGGAATCGTCTTCATCGTCGGTGCCGGAGGCGGATTCAAGCAGACCCTCATCGACGTGGGTGTCGGGGACGCCGTAAGCGCCTGGTCGGAGAAATGGCAGATCCCCGCGCTATTGCTCGGCTGGCTTATCGCCGTGCTCATTCGACTGGCCACCGGGTCGGCCACCGTCGCCACCATCACCGCCGCCGGTATCGTCTCCCCACTCGCGGTCGATATGTCCACCGCGCATGTGTCGCTGCTGGTGCTTGCGATAGGCGCTGGATCGCTCTTCTTCTCCCACGTCAATGACGCTGGGTTCTGGTTGGTAAAGGAGTATTTCGGTATGACTGTGGGCCAGACGCTCAAGTCGTGGTCCGTGATGGAAACGGTGATCTCGGTCGTCGGTTTTTTGATGGTTCTGCTGCTGAGCGCGTTCGTCTAACTCTTCGTGGCGCTCACGAATTGTGATAGGCCGCGGACTTCCTGATCGATGTCCTGGAATCCCGCATTCTGCAACGCCGAGGTGATGTCCGAGCGATCAAAGCCGTGTAAGCCGCCCAGCGCTGCCAGTTTGGCGGACACCGACCGCAGCAGCACGGGGCCACGCGTGCAGCTGGTCATCACCGCGATACGGCCGCCCGGAGCCAGCACCCGGATCATCGCGTCGAGAACCTTGAAGGGTTCGGGCACCAAATATAGTGCGGCAAAACAACACACCGCATCAAAGCTCCCGTCATCGAACGGCAGCGTGCGGGCATCCGCACGTAGGTAGCCGACTCCGTCAGCCACATTGGTCCGGACCGCGCGTTGCAGCATGGGTTCGGAGAAGTCCAGGCCGATCGCCAGACCGTCTGGCCCCTGTTGTTGCCCTAAGTATTTGGTGAAGTTCCCGGGACCACAGGCGACGTCCAGCAGTCGGTGCGATGGGCCGAGCTGCAAGGCTTCGGCAGCACGGCGTCGTTCGGCCGACGGAGTGATGCCGGTGTAGAGGACGGTCTGGCTCCAGCGCCACGGGCCTTGGTAGATCGAGGCCACCAAGGGATTGTTCATGGCGATTTGGGCGCCGCGCTGGGGTTGATCGGAAGGTGGCGGAAGGAGATCCAGGTATCCGGCCGCCGAATGCGCGCCGCCGCTCAACGCGTCTGGCCGGACAAGATCGCGGATTCGGTCCAATGTCGCGGTGGTCATCATTCGGCCTCCTGCAGCTGTTCTTTGTCGTTGCGAAGATGTTCGTCGAAGAAGGCATAGACCCGCTGCCATGCGTCTGCCTCCGCCTCGGGGGAGTATCCGAATCCAGCGATGCGCATCAATGGCTGCATCGGCAGTTGGTTGGCGAAGCTGTGTCCCGCGTTGTATTTCTTGATGTCGTGCGGGATGCCGTGAGCGTCCAGTGCCTTCCGCAACCGGGGCTCACCCCGGATCACGAATGGGTCCCGCGTGCCCAGACTCGCGACGATGGGGCAGGACTCCTCGAAATGGTCCCCGTATGGCCCGGGCATTGCGCCGTAGAAGGGTGCGGCAGCCTCGAATCCCTTTGTTGCGGTGATCAAGGCGAAACCGCCGCCCATGCAGAAGCCCGCGACTGCCACCGCGGATGTGGTGTACGGCAGTGCCCGCACGTAGTCGCGGGCGGCCAGCACCTCTTCGACTGCCTTGCCGCGCCGGGTGGCGAGATTGGTCAAGACTCTTGTGATGCAGCGGATCCGGCCGCGTGAATACAGGTTGGGCGCCAGTGCAACGTAGCCGTTCGCGGCCACGTTCTTGGTGATGCGCCGCAGGTCGGGGGTGGATCCGCTGATGTCATGGAGCACCACTACCGCCGGCCAGGGGCCCGCACCGGCGGGTGTCTCCAGAATGGCGCTGATCTCGCCGTTGGGCGTAGGGATGTGTACCTCGGTCATGCCTTCCCGGCCTCCAGTGCTGTAATAATCTTACTCAGATGTAAAATTAAATGAAAGGTAGGCTGCGCAGCGATGGCTGTCAATCCCCGGAGGTCCAGGGGCCGTCCGCCCCAGACCGACGAACAGCGGGCCAGGACACGCGCACGTATCCTGGCCGCGGCCGGCGGTGTCTATGCCGAACACGGCTACCGGGGCACTACGGTCGCCCGTATTGCCGAGCGCGCAGAACTGTCAAAACCGACCTTCTATGCCTTCTTCGACGGTGTGGCGCAGGTGATCACGGCCTTGGTGATGGACAGCCAGCAACAGCTGCTGACGCAGTGGGGGCCGGTTGTGAATGCCGGCGGCGATTTGATCGAGAAGGCGAGTGCGGGTCTTGACGCGTATCTCGAGACGGCCGAACGCGGCCGCGACTCATGGCTTGTCTTCCATATCGAACAACACGACCCGGCCTCACCCGCGCGTCAGCTGCGGGCAGCATACGAAGAACGTCTCATCGAGGTGCTGCGGCAGGCTCTGGTCGCCAGCGGCAGGCCCGCACCCGGGGTGGAGACCTTGGGTGTGCTGCTGGCCAGCATGCAGGCGGGCTGCTATCGGTACCTCTCGACGCCGCGTACCGGCCGTCCGGCCGTGCGCGCGGCGATGCTGCGCAGTGCGCTCGCACTGCTAGGCACGCCGGAGGACTGGCGCGCTCTGGCAGCGCGCCCCGAAATATTCGGCGAGGGTTAAATACTCAGATACTCCGGGGTGAGCACGATCGAGTAGAGGATGGTGCGGTACGCGCGGGTGGGGTCGGTAACCCATTGGCTCACAAGGAAATGCAGAGTCTGAGTGCCGTCGGCATTCATGGTCACATTGACCACTTGTGGTCCGTAGGGCTGTAGCAGCTTGTGCGCATCCCTGGAGATGAACGGATCATCGGGCCGAGGGTCCGACGGATCGTTGCGGATCAGCACCGTCATCGGTGCGCTGACCAGTTCCTGCGGAGTTCGGAACAGTTTGAGTCCGATGTGCGCGTCGCCGGCGCCGTTGGAATCAAGCAGTCCGAATCCGCCTGCGGGTAGAGCGAACAACTGATTCTCGCGGTCGCCACCACCGTCGATCTGTCCGATCTTCTCCCACGCCGACGAGTCCAGGAACGCCGGATTATCGATCGGCGGTGTGAGCCAAGCAAATCGGGGTGCCCAGGGCCCGGTTCCGATGTTCCCGGCCACCAGCATCCGTCGGCCGGGCATCGAAACACCACTCGGTTGTGAGACACCGACCATGACACCCATCGGCCGGTACGAGGCTTTACCCGGCTCGCTCACGTCATACACAGTGGTATTCGCCGACACGAAGGTGCTGCATCCAGGAGACGGAATGCACGAGGCGAACAACAATGACCGGTGCGCCAATTCCGCCGATCCGGTGGGTAGCAGCCGGGCGCCGTCCTGCGCATCCGACGGCAGCGCAAGGGGTTTGGAACGTCCACCCAAGGCGACCGAAGGCTCCGCGGGGTCGACCGGAATCAGCTGGATTCCGTCTCCCGTGTTCAGGTAATCGCCCGTCCAGAGGCAGGCTCCCCGGTTGGTGTGCACCCCGAGATCGAACGAGTCATCACTGCATACGGTTTGGAAGCTGGCATTGACGGACGGCATATGCGGGATCGGGTTGCCGTGGGCGTCCTTGAAGACCTGCTGCTGGGTTGGCCCGATCATGACAAGTGAATCGAATGCGGGAACCATGCGCGGGGGCAGCGGCGTGACGGTGGGCGTATCGGGGTGGAACGGCTTGGGTGGCAGATGTTTTTCGTGCCGCACCCACAACGACGACACGGGCACGCCAAGGTTGTTCAGCATCCGGCCGACCAGGGGCGCACTGACGCCGATGACATTCGACGGATCGCCGTCGATCCCCTCGACGAACCAGCTGCCCAGGCCGTCGAGAGTGAATGCACCGGCCACCTGCAGCGGCTCGCCGGTGGCCAGATACGCGTCGAGGTCCTCTGCCGAGGGGCTACCGAAATGCACTGTAGTCGAACGTGTTTCACTGACTCGCGCGACCGGTTTACCGTCGATGACCCGTATCAGGCAGTGCCCGGTCAGCAGCTCGGCCGAACGCCCGGCCATCAGCCCCCAGCGGCGGCGCGCCTCCTCGACGGTGCCCGGCTTGCCCTGTAACGAGCCGTCGAGCAGGAGCATGGAATCGCAGCCCAGCACCACCGCATCGGAGGCGACTTCGCCGGCAAGGCCGGAAGCGACATCAAAGGCCTTGGCGGAGGCCAGCACCTCGACGGCGCGGGCCGGTGCGATACCCGAGGGCTGCGTCGCCATGACGAGATGTTCGTCGACGTGCGACACGATGACGACCGGGTTGAGACCGGCCTGCTCCAAGATCCGTTCGCGGGCGGGCGATGCGGACGCCAGAACTAGAACAGGCACAGCCGGTCTCCGATTCTCTAGCGAGACAGCGTCTAGCGGGCCAGCTTTGTGCGCTGGAGCAGGGTGACCAGCTGCCAGCTGTGTGCGCTATACCGCAGCTTGTCGACGGGTTGGCCCCAGCGGTTGTGCGTCGTGAGACTCTCGGCTTCGGCCTTGGAGGCCAGCGCACTGAGCGCCGCGACCAGGGCCGCGATCTCCGCATCGGCCGGGTTGCCCCTGACCACCTCGATGTCGGCGGCCTTGACCTTGTCCTCGGTGCCGGGCCCCTGTTCGGCGGAAATGATCTCTGTGGCTTCGTCAGTCACGTGGTCCTCCGCGCTCTCTTGACTCATAGCGGGATGTTTCCGTGCTTCTTCGGTGGGAGCCGCACGATCTTGCGGTCGAGCAGGCGCAGTGCCGTCACGATGTAACCGCGGGTATGTGACGGCGGGATGACCGCGTCGACGTATCCGCGCTCGGCGGCGACGTACGGGTTCACCAGGGTGTCCTCGTACTCCGCCTGCAGCTGCAGGCGCAGGGCGTCGACATCCTCACCGCTCTTGGCGGCCTCGCCCAGCTGGGAGCGGTACACGAACCCGACCGCACCCGAGGCGCCCATGACGGCGATCTGCGCGGTGGGCCAGGCGACGTTGACATCGGCGCCCATGTCCTTCGATCCCATCACGCAATACGCCCCGCCATAGGCCTTACGGGTGATGACGGTGATCTTCGGGACGGTGGCTTCGCCGTAGGCGTACAGCAGCTTGGCGCCGCGGCGGATGATGCCGTTGTACTCCTGCTCGGTACCGGGCAGAAACCCGGGCACATCCACCAGGGTGATGATCGGGATGCCGAAGCAGTCGCAGGTCCGGATGAACCGCGCGGCTTTCTCCGAGGCGTTGATGTCTAGGCAGCCGGCGAACTGGGTGGGCTGGTTGGCGACGATGCCGACGCTGCGGCCGTCGACGCGTCCGAATCCGATGACGATGTTCTGCGCGTAGCCGGCCTGCACTTCGAGGAACTCGTCATCGTCGAGGATGCGGGTGATGACCTCGTGCATGTCGTACGGCTGGTTTGGGGAGTCTGGGATCAGCGTGTCCAGCTCGAGGTCTTCTTCGGTGAGGTGGTCCTCAATGGCGCCGTCGGTCGGTTCGGGGCCGGGATGGCGCGGCGGCTCGGAGGCGTTGTTCGAGGGCAGGTAGCTCAGCAGGTCGCGGACGTAGTCGAAGGCATCCTGCTCGCCAGAGGCGACGTAGTGCGTGGTACCGGACTTGGCCTCGTGGGTGTGGGCGCCGCCAAGCTCCTCCATGGTGACGTCTTCGCCGGTGACGGTCTTGATGACGTCAGGCCCGGTGATGAACATCTGGCTGGTCTGGTCGACCATGACGATGAAGTCGGTTAGCGCGGGGGAGTACACATGCCCACCGGCGGCCGGCCCCATGATCAGCGAGATCTGCGGGATCACGCCCGAGGCGATGATGTTGTTGTGAAAGATCTGGCTGTACAGGCCGAGGGAGACGACACCCTCCTGGATGCGGGCACCAGCGCCCTCGTTGATGCCGATCAGCGGGCGGCCGGTCTTGAGGGCCAGCTGCTGCACCTTGACTATCTTCTCTCCGTACACCTCACCGAGGCTGCCGCCGAATACCGAGACGTCCTGGCTGAAGATGCAGACATCGCGGCCGTCGATGGTGCCGAAGCCGGTGACCACACCGTCGCCGAGCGGCCGCTTGGACTCCAGGCCGAATTTGGTGCTGCGGTGCTTGGCCAGCGCGTCCAGCTCCACAAACGAGCCCTCGTCGAGCAGCGCGGAGATGCGCTCGCGGGCGGTCAGCTTGCCCTTGGCGTGGATCTTCTCGACGGCGACCTCACCAACCGGATGCAGTGTTTCCTCGGTACGCCGACGCAGATCGGCAAGCTTGCCCGCGGTGGTGTGGATATCCGGCTCGGTGGTGGCCGTGGCTTCGGTCATGGTCACCGATGCTATCGCGCGCCACCCGGCAGAACGCGCACGGGCCTTAGAGAGTTCTCAGAAATTTTGTCGAATAGAAGTTCTGGATCGAAGTACATAGAACGAGATGGACAAACAGCCCGGACTGGGCGCTGACTCTGTCTTCACGATCGTGTCCCATTTCGACCAGCATGATGTCGTCACCGCGGGTTTCTCAAGCAGATCTATCCGGGCGCCGTGGCGCAGAGCATCACCAAGCTCGTGCCCGAGGAGTACCGGCACCTGATGGGTGCATCATCGGCGATATGCCCGACGCTTCCACACCGCGCGCCGATATCGCCACGATGCTCCTCGACCGGATCGGCGATAACAACCCAGGGTTGCGCACCCGGGACCGCGACTGGACCTGGGACGAGGTCGTCGGCGAATCCGCCGCACGGGCCGCGCTCGCGCAGAAGCTGAGGGTCGAGGGCCCCTTTCATATCGGCGTGCTGTTGGAGAACCTTCCTGACTTCGTCTTCTGGCTGGGCGGTGCCGCGCTGACCGGGGCCACCATCGTCGGTATCAACCCCACGCGCGGCGCAGCGGAGATGGTGGCCGAGATTCGTCACACCGACTGTCAGCTGATCGTCACCGACACCGAACACCTCGACCGGCTCCAGCATCTCGATCTCGGCCTTGCCGAAGATCGGTTTCTGGTGATCGACAGCCCCCAGTACCTCGCCCGGCTCGACGAGAACCGCACCGCGGCGACGGTTTCCGTTGGGGTGGGTGCCGATTCGTTGTTCCTGCTGCTGTTCACCTCCGGCACGACCGGCGCCTCCAAGGCGGTGAAATGCAGCCAGGGACGGCTGGCGCAGATCGCGCACTTGGCCACCGAGAAATTCGGGCATATCCGCCGCGATATCGACTACTGCTGTATGCCGCTGTTCCACGGGAACGCACTGATGGCGTTGTGGGCTCCCGCACTGGCCAACGGTGCCACGGTATGCCTGACGCCCACCTTCTCGGCATCGCGTTTTCTGCCCGATGTCAGGTATTTCGGCGCGACGTTCTTCACCTACGTCGGCAAGGCGCTCGGGTACCTGTTGGCGACCCCGGAGCAGCCCGATGACGCCGACAACCAGCTGGTGCGAGGATTCGGCACCGAGGCTTCGCCGGAGGATCAGTCTGAGTTTCGACGACGGTTCGGCGCGGAACTGTTCGAGGGCTACGGATCCAGCGAGGGCGGGGGAGCGGTCACGCTCGACCCCGAGACGCCGTCCGGCGCACTGGGACGTCCGGCGCACGAGGGCGTGGCCATCGTGGATCCGGAGACGTTACAAGACTGTGCCGCGGCGGTATTCGATGAGCATGGACGTGTACTCAATGTCGACGAGGCGGTCGGCGAGATCGTCGACAAACAGGGACGGCGCGGTTTTGAGGGCTACTACAAGAATGACGATGCCGACGCCGACCGCATTCGCAACGGGTGGTACTGGACCGGCGACCTGGGCTACCTCGATGCGGCCGGGTTCATCTATTTCGCCGGCCGGCGCGGCGACTGGATCCGGGTCGACGGCGAGAACACCTCGGCGCTGACCATCGAACGGGTGCTGCGGCGCCACCCCGCCGTGATCGCGGCGGGTGTCTACGCGGTACCAGACCCTCGTTCTGGCGATCGTGTGATGGCTGCCATCGAGGTCGCCGATCCGGCCGAGTTCGACGCCGAGGGATTCAGTGAGTTTCTCAAGACGCAGGAAGACTTGGGGAGCAAGGGAATCCCGCGGTTCTTGCGGGTATCGGCGAGCCTGCCGGTCACGGGATCCAACAAGGTGCTCAAACGCGAGTTGAAGGAGCAGCGTTGGCACTGCGAGGACGCGGTGCTGCGGTGGGAGGGACGCGGCGATCCGGTGTTCGAACGGATGCGGCCGCAGGACAAAAATGCACTCGATGCTCAATTCAGGGCATATGGGCGACACCGGCTGCTGTAGCGCGCAGTATTGGAGACAGGTCCGAAGGGGAGGCCCCCGCGATGAGGCCCCCACAAGTGGGAGGTACCCCCAGCTTGCGCGAAGATCATTCAATACAGACTGACGACGCGATCCGCGAAATCGACAGTGGCACAGCGATGAACCGGTTTGCTAGGGGATGGCACTGTCTCGGATTGGCGGAGTCGTTTCGTGACGGGGAGCCGCACGGTATCGAAGCGTTCGGTACCAAACTCGTGGTCTACAGCGACGCCGCGCGGGCGTTACACGTTCTGGATGCCTATTGCCGGCACATGGGCGGTGACCTCTCGCAGGGCACCATCAAGGACGGCAACGTGGCCTGTCCGTTCCACGACTGGCGTTGGGGTGGCGACGGCAAGTGCAAGCTGGTGCCGTATGCCAAGCGCACCCCCAAATTGGCCCGCACTCGCAGCTGGCCCACCCTTGAGGTGAACGGACAGCTGCTGGTGTGGCACGACCCGGAGGGTACGGTGCCGCCGCCCGAGCTGGCGCCGCCGACGATTGACGGCTACGGAGAGGGCAAATGGTCGTCATGGCAATGGAATTCGATTCTCATCGAAGGATCGCACTGCCGCGAGATCGTCGACAACAATGTCGACATGGCGCACTTCTTCTACATCCACCACGCCTACCCGACGTACTTCAAGAACGTCATCGAGGGGCAGACGGCCAGTCAGTTCATGGAGTCCAAGCCGCGGCCCGATTACGTCCCCGATCCCGAAAAGCTTTGGGAAGGAACGGGTGTGCGGTCCGAGGCCACCTACTTCGGGCCGGCGTACATGATCGACTGGATCCACAACGATCTCGGCCCCGGATTCACCGTCGAAGTGGCGCTCATCAACTGCCACTACCCGGTGACGCACGATTCCTTTGTCCTGCAGTGGGGCGTTGCCATTCAGGAGATGCCCGACCTGCCACCGGAGAACGCCAAGAAGCTGGCCGCGGCGCTGGCCATGTCGTTCGGTGACGGGTTCCTGGAAGACGTCGAGATCTGGAAGAATAAGACGCGAATCGACAATCCGTTGCTCACCCAGGAGGACGGCGCCGTTTACCAGCACCGCCGCTGGTATGAGCAGTTCTATGTGGACCTGGCCGATGTCACCCCGGATATGACGGAGCGGTTCGAGATAGAGGTGGACACCACGCACGCCCATGGGGTGTGGGTGCACGAGGTCGAAGAAAATCTCGCCGAGCGGGCTGCCGCGCACTCAGTCGTGCAGTAGGGCGAGGCCGAGGCGCTCCGGATTAAGTGCCGCCAAGTGTCATCGCCACGTCATTTTCGGGCGGTACGAATCCTTGCGTTGCACAACAATTTCGCGCTGACCCTCGGGCAAGTAGACAGTTATTCGGAAGTCGTCCCCATGATGTAGCCAGGCGATGGGATCCGCTGTACGGATCGGCCAGGTGGCGCCGCTCGGTAATGATGGGCCGGATGCTTTCAGCTACAAACACGACGCGATTCGACGTTCGTGTCAGCTATGGCGACAACCTCGATTGGGCAAACGACTGCGTCGACTGTGACCCGATTAGCAAACACTGCCGTGTTGCTCCTGGGGCAGGAAGAGAGACGGTGCAACGTGTCCGCGGGGAGCGCTCGGCGGTGCCCTCAGTCGACGTTGTTTAGCTGGCTAGTGAGACACGCGTGGGATTCGGGAATCTCTTATGTGAGAACGGAATTCTGGGCACGGATCGCTACACAGTCACTCGCGCTGAGAATGCGATGTGAGGCCATTCGTGGGCGTGCGGTAGCCGTTCGCCGACGAATCCTGAGCCCCTAATTACCTGTATCTGGCCTGAAAGTTTCGCAAATTTCTGGCGGGGTACAACGAGCAGCTGTTAGATCGTCATATGTGACATCAAGATCCAACACTGAGTGCAAGTGGACTGGTTGGCGCTCTGGTTTGCCGGAGCGATTAATCATGCAGTGCTGCAACTGTATTCGGGTCGCGTGTAGCGCTATCGAGTTAGCTGTCTAGACACGAAGGGCGATCGGCGAAGCTCCATCCGTTCGGGGATGGCAGGTGCAGGGCGGCGCGCGCAGGGTCGGCGATGCGCAGACCGCCTGGGCATGAGCGGCACGGTAAAGCTGGGAGGTCTCAGTGGAACTCGATGACCGGGCGTTTCCGCTAACGCGAGAACAACTGGATATATGGCTTGCGCTACAAACAGGGCGCTTCGATACGGCGTGGCAGTTGGGTGTGCTGGTACGGATCGAGGGAGCGGTCGAGAGTGGCCTGCTCCAGCAGGCGATTCGTCACGTGGTGGGCGAGGCCGAATCGATGAGGGCCGGCATCTTCGAGGTGGATGGCAAGGTCTTCCAGAGGGTCATTGATGAGCCCGATGTCGATATGGCCTGCTATGACCTGAGGGAATCGGGAGATCCGACGCAGGAAGCTCGCGACATGGCGGCGTCGATCCAACGGACACCGATGCCGCTCGCCGGCCCGCTGGTCAAATTCGCGTTGTTCCGAACACGAGACGATGAGTACTACTGGTTCGGGTGTCTCCACCACATCATCATCGATGGGTTGGGTATCGCCCTGGTGGGAAGGCGGATTGCGGCTGTCTACTCCGCGCTCGCCGCGGGCATCGCTATTTCTCCCGCCTTCTTCGGCTCGCTACAGGATTTCGTCGCCGGCGAGGCGGACTACGTGGCGTCCACCGACTACGTGGAAGACCGGGACTATTGGGCCGGGAACCTGCCCTCGGGGGATGAAACGGGTTATCGGCCGCCGCAGATCGCCGACGAGCAGGATCCGTATTCGCCCTCCGCCCCGGTCCAACTGGACTCCGCCGTAATCGGACGGGTCAAGGAGCTGTCCAAGGCTCTACGGGTCCGTAGATCATCCGTGCTGACCGCGGCGTGCGCGCTCTTGGTACGTGGATGGAGTGCTGACGGTTCGGATGAGGTAGTACTGGACTTCCCGGTAAGCCGAAGAGTGGATCCGGCGTCAAAGGTCCGTCCGGGCATGCTCGCCGGTGTGGTGCCACTGGTCTTGAATGCGGGCCCGGAAGCTACGGTGGCCGATTTTTGCCATCAGGTCGACAGGAAGGCCCGGGAGGCACTGCGGCATCAACGTTTTCCGGTGAACGCGGTTATCGGCGAGAGCGACTCTCGTGGCCCGAGGCAGGTGCCCAATCGGGTAGTCGTCAATTTCGTGCCGGCAAGACTCACCTTGGACTTCGGTGGTGTACCGGCAACCGCCACCTACACGACCTTCGGCCCGGTGGGGCATTTTGGCCTGTTCTTCCTTGGGTTCGGTGATGAGCACTTCTTGAGCACAGTGGGTGCCGGACAGCCCTTTTCGAATTTTGATGCTGCGGATCTGGTCGCTCGATTGGAGCGGCTGCTGGTGACAATGGCCGCCGATCCGGATCGGCGGCTGTCGGCGATGGATCTGCTGGGCGCCGACGAGCGCGCGCGCCTGGATGAGGTCGGTAACCTCGCGGTGCTGACCGAACCTGCGGCCGGCGCGATGTCGGTTCCGGAGTTGTTTTCCGCGCAGGTGGCTCGCACCCCGGATGCGACGGCGCTGACTTTCCAGGGCCGGTCGTTGACCTACCGTGAACTGGATGGATCGGCTAATCGGTTGGCGCACTTATTGATTGCCCAAGGTGTGGGACCGGGGCGGTATGTGGCGTTGATGTTGCCGCGGTCTCCAGAGGCGGTCGTGGCAATCCTGGCGGTGCTCAAGTCGGGGGCGGCATATCTGCCGATCGACCCGGCACTGCCGGCCGAGCGGATCGCATTTATGGTCGCTGATGCCGGTCCAACCGCGGTGGTGAGCACCAAAGATCTGGCCGACCGGTTCGTTGGATTCGAGCTGCCACTCGTCGATGTCGACGACCCTGCCGTGGATAACCAAGCCGGCACGGCGCCCCCGGCGCCGACCCCCGACGATCTTGCCTACCTGATCTATACCTCCGGTACCACCGGTGTGCCTAAAGGTATTGCGATCACTCACCGTAACGTGACGCAGCTGTTTGCATCGTTGGATCTGATACTGCCGCCCGCCGGGGTGTGGTCGCAGAGTCACTCCTATTCTTTCGATTTTTCGGTGTGGGAGGTCTGGGGCGCGTTACTGCGTGGCGGGCGGCTCGTGGTGGTTCCCGAAGAAGTGACCCGCGCACCGGAGGATCTTCACGCCTTGCTGGTGGCCGAGAAGGTCACGGTCCTGAGTCAAACTCCCTCGGCGGTACAGGCGTTATCGCCGCTGGGGCTGGATTCGACGGCGTTGGTGATTGGTGCGGAGGCCTGCCCACCGGATGTGGTGGATCGGTGGGCACCGGGGCGGGTGATGGTCAATGCGTACGGTCCCAGCGAGACGATGATCTGTGCGTCGATCAGTGCGCCCCTGAATGCGGGGTCAGGTACGCCTCCGATTGGCTCGCCGGTACCCCGGGCGGCATTGTTCGTGCTGGACGAGTGGCTGCGGCCGGTACCCGCCGGGGTGATCGGTGAGCTGTATGTGGCCGGTGCCGGAGTCGGGGTCGGCTACGTGGGTCGGGTCGGCTTGACCGCGTCGCGATTCGTGGCCTGCGCGTTCGGGAGGCCGGGTCATCGGATGTACCGCACCGGGGACCTGGTGCGTTGGCGTGCCGACGGACAGCTGGACTATCTCGGTCGCGCCGATGAGCAGGTCAAGGTTCGTGGGTATCGCATCGAACTGGGTGAGATCCAATCCGCTCTCGCCGAGTTGGACGGCGTGGAGGCGGCAGTGGTGATCGCTCGCGAGGACCGTCCGGGCAACAAGCGGCTGGTCGGCTACATCACCGGGTCGGCGGACCCCGCCGAGGCGCGCGGAGCGCTGGTTAAACGGCTACCGGACTACATGGTGCCGGCCATGGTGGTGGCGCTGGAAACGCTGCCCATGACCGTCAACGGCAAGCTTGATGTACGTGCGCTGCCGACACCCGAATACAGCGCGGGCGAGTATCGCGCCCCGGGCGATGCGATCGAGGAGATCCTGGCGGGCATCTATGCCGAGGTGCTCGGGCTCGAGCGAGTGGGGGTCGACGAATCCTTCTTCGAGCTTGGTGGCGACAGCATCTTGTCGGTGCAGGTGGTGACGCGGGCGCGGGCAGCGGGTCTGACGTGTCGCCCACGAGACATCTTCGTGGAGCAGACCGTGGCGCGGCTGGCCAGAGTGGCCAGTGTCACCGACAGCGGAGCTCACGTGATCGACGAGGGTATCGGGCCCGTGCTGGCCGTACCCATCATGCGCTGGCTAGCAGCGGTGGATGGACCAACCGACGAGTTCAACCAGGCGGTGCTGGTGCAGGCTCCGGCCGGGGTCGGCGAGGTCGATGTGGTGACCATGTTGCAGGCCTTGCTGGATCGTCATGCAATGTTGCGGCTGCGTGTGGATCACGACGAGGTAGGCGGCTGGTCACTGCAGGTACCGGAAGTGGGCTCGGTGGATGCCCGTAGACGTCTGCGGTCGGTGGACGAGCTGTCCGACAAGGCATTACAGGAGGCGCGGTCACGGTTGAACCCGGCGGCCGGGCTGATGCTGAGCGCCCTGTGGGTCGAGTCCCCCTGCCAGCTGGTGTTGATCATTCACCACCTTGCCGTTGATGCGGTGTCCTGGTTGATCTTGTTGGAAGACTTGAATATTGCCTGGGCGCAGCATCGTTCGGGACAGCCGGTGGTGCTACCCGCCGCCGGGACGTCGTTTGCCCGGTGGGCATCGGTGTTGACCGAGCACGCGAGCCGGCCGGATGTTGTCAAGCAGGTGGGCGCCTGGAGGGAGGTGACGGCGACACCTGCCGCATTGCCCGCGGCGGATCCCGGGGCGGACACCTACGCCACCGCTGGACGTTTGTCGGTGGAACTGGATTCCGAGACCACCGGAATCCTTCTGGGCGAGGTGCCGGTGGCGTTTCATACCAGGGCGCAAGACATCCTGTTGATCGCCTTCGGGTTGGCGTGGGCGGAGTTCCTGGGCGACCGTGATGCTGCGATCGGGATCGACGTCGAGGGCCACGGGCGGCACGAGGAACTGAGCCCGGACCTTGACCTATCGCATACCGTCGGCTGGTTCACCACCAAGTATCCAGTGTCGCTATCTGTTTCGGGATTGTGCTGGGCGCAGGTGGTGGCGGGTGAGGCGGCGCTCGGGGCGGTGATCAAGGGTGCCAAAGAGCAGCTTCGCGCGCTTCCGCACGGGCTGACCTATGGATTGTTGCGCTACCTCAACGACGATGTCGATCTGGAGGGGGGCGACCCGTCGATCGCCTTCAACTACCTGGGACGTTTGGGGGCGGCGGCCGGATTCTTCGGCGACGGCTGGCGAATCCATCATGATGGGCTGTCGGCAATCGGCACCGCCGAGGCGGTACCGATGCCGTTGATGCACACCGTCGAGCTCAATGCGGGCGCGATAGACACCGGCTCCGGCCCGTGCTTGCATGCCGAATGGACTTGGGCGACCTCGATTCTCGACGAGGCGCAGGTCACCCGGCTCAGTAGGCTGTGGTTCGAGGCGCTGGCCGGAATCTGCACTCACGTGCGGTCCGGTGGAGGTGGTCTGACGCCGTCCGATATTGCACCCGCGCGGCTGAGCCAGTTGCAGATCGACGAGCTGCAACGGAAATATGACGTAGCCGATATTTTGCCGTTGACCCCGTTGCAGCGGGGGCTGTTGTTCCACGCCGGCACCGCGCAGGCCGGGGACGATATGTACGCGGTCCAGCTGGATTTCACCCTGACCGGCCCGCTGGACCCCGACCGTCTACACGATGCGATGCGCACCGTCGTCGGTCGGCACCCACACCTGGCGGCCCTGTTCAGCCAACAGTTCGAGGAGCCGGTGCAGGTAATTCCGGCTCATCCCGCAGTGCAGTGGCGATATGTCGATCTCGGTGGCGGCGACACGGAAACGGATGAGCTGATCGCGCAGGTGTGTGGCGCCGAACGTGCCGCGGTGTGCGACCTCGCGCGCCAATCCGCGTTTCGGGCCGCGTTAATCCGTATCGAGGAGTGTCGACATCGGTTCGTGCTGACCAGTCACCACATCCTGCTCGACGGGTGGTCGCTGCCGATCCTCCTGCGGGAGATCTTCGCGAGCTACTACGGACAGCGGCTGGCCGCGGCCGGGTCGTATCGCGCGTTTCTCACCTGGTTGGCCGATCGGGATCTGGAGGCGGCTCGCGAGGCGTGGGGTGAGGTGTTGGGCGGACTCGAAGCTCCCACACTGGTCGGACCCAAGAATCGGTTGGGGCAGGGGCAGCGGGGATTTGAGACGTCCCGGGTATCCGAGCAGACCACACGAGCCCTCGGCGAACTGGCGCGCTCCTGCCGCACCACCCTCAGCACGGTGCTGCAGGGCGCCTGGGCGATGGTGCTGACCTCGTTGACCGGTCAACAAGATGTCGTCTTCGGAACCCCCCGGTCGCGCGTCGGTCAGCTGGAGGTGGCCAACGCGGAATCGATGGTGGGCCTGTTGATCAACACGGTTCCGGTACGCGCCAACATCACCGCCACTACGACCACCGCAGACCTACTTGCGCAGCTGCAGAAGGCCCACAACGACACACTTGAGCATCAGCACCTGGCGCTCAGCGAGATTCACCGCGTGGCCGGCCACGAGCAACTATTCGACACGCTTTTCGTGTACGAGAACTATCCCATCGACAGTGGCATGATGCTGGGCGCGGATGGGCTGGCGATAGCCGAGTTCACCAACCGCGAGTACAACCACTACCCGCTGACGGTGGAAGCCCTGCCCGGCCGTGAACTCGGCCTGCACGTCGAGTACGACACCGACGTGTTCGACGCCGTCGGCATCGGGGCGCTCGTCGACAGATTGCAGCGGGTACTGGTCGCGATGGCTCCGGATCCCACCCGGCGGCTGTCGTCGGTGGATCTGCTGGATCGCGCTGAGCGTGATCGGGTGTTGTCGGGGTTGTCCGGTGCGGCTACGGCGGCGCCGGTCGGGGTGACGCCGCGGCTGTTGGCCGCTGCGGTAGCGGCCCACCCGGATGCGCCGGCGGTGCTCGACGGTGTGCGAACGATATCGTATCGTGAGCTCGACGAGTATTCAAATCGGTTGGCGCGCAAGATGATCGACATGGGTGTGGGCCCGGAGCATGCGGTGGGCGTGGCGATGGATCGGTGTGCCGAACTGGTTGTCGCGTGGTGGGCAGTGGTCAAGGCCGGTGGTGTGTACGTGCCGGTGGACCTGGACCATCCCGTCGAGCGGATCGCCTCGGTGCTGGACGCCGCGGGAGCGGTATGCGTATTGACCTGCGGCGCTGACGATGTCGCCGCCGTCGGGTCGCTCCCGGTCCTGCGCATCGACGGTCTGGAGGTGTCCGGGTATTCCGCGGAGCCGATCACGGATGCGGATCGGCTGTCGGTGCTGACGGCGGCGGACACCGCGTATGTGATCTTCACGTCCGGCTCGACGGGTGTCCCCAAGGGGGTGGCGCTCAGTCACTCGGGTCTGCTGGGTTGGGCGGCGGCCCAATGCGATCTGTTCGAGTTGGATGCGGACGCGCGAGTGCTCATGGTGGCCTCGCCGACCTTTGATGCGTCAGTCGGTGAGTTGTTGTTGGCGGCCGGGTCGGGAGCGGCATTGGTGATCGCCCCGCCGCAGGTGTATGCCGGGGAGGCGCTGACTTCCTTGCTGCACAGGCAGAAGGTCAGCGCCGCGATACTTACCCCCACGGTGCTCTCGACGCTGGATCGGGGTCGGCTCGATGGGCTGCACACGCTGATCGCCGTCGGGGAGGCTTGTCTTCCGGAGCTGGTGGAAGCCTGGGCGCCGGATCGGCGGATGTTCAACGGGTACGGCCCCAGCGAGACCACCATCTGGGTCACCTGCGCGCCGCTCAAGGCGGGGCAGCCGGTCCGCATCGGCGCCCCGATTGCCGGGGTGCGCGCACTGGTGCTCGACGCCTGGCTCAATCCAGTCCCGGTAGGGGTGGTGGGCGAGCTGTATCTGAGTGGGCCTGCATTGGCACATGGCTATCTGGGCCGAGTTGAGCTGACCGCGGAGCGGTTCGTGGCCAATCCTTTTGGGAGTCTGTTCGGTGTGGCCGGGCAGCGGATGTATCGCACCGGCGACCTGGTGCGGTGGACTCCCGACGGAGTCCTGGAGTATTTGGGCCGTGCCGACGGTCAGATCAAACTGCGTGGGCAGCGCATCGAATTGGGGGAGATCGAGAACACCCTGCTGGCCTGCCCGCAGGTGACCCAGGCCGCCGTCACCGTGCAGGACGGCGCCGCCGGCTCGCACCTGGTCGCCTACGTGACTCTCGATCAAACCGTCGCCGACCACGACGCCGGAGATGTCGAGGAGTGGAAACACCTATACGACGACCTGTACGGCGCCGATATCGCGTCCAGCTTCGGCATGGACTTCCGAGGCTGGAACAGCAGCTACACGGGCGAGCCGATCCCGCTCGAGGAGATGGTCGAATGGCGTTGCGCCACAGTGAACCGGATCATGTCCTTGCGACCGAAACGTGTGCTGGAGATAGGCGCGGGTTCGGGATTGCTGCTATCGGAGATCGCTCCGCAGTGCGATCAGTATGTGGCCACCGACTTTTCGGCGGTGGCGATCGACAATCTGGCACGCTCACTGGAGCAGCTACAGGTCTCGTGGCGTGATCGAGTCGAGCTGCTGGCCCAGCCCGCACACGTCACGGAGGGACTGTCGCGCAGCCACTTCGACACCATCGTCCTCAACTCTGTTGTCCAATACTTCCCCAATGCGGGGTATCTCGCCGAGGTCATCGACACCGCGATGGATCTGTTGGCCCCCGGCGGCGCGGTATTCATCGGCGATATCCGCAATCACGCCCTGCAAGGTGCCTTCCAAACCGCCATCGCGGTGGGGCGCTCCGGCGGCGCTGATACGGCCGAGATCCGCGGCCGAGTCCGCCATGCGATGCGCGGTGAGACCGAATTGCTTTTGGCTCCAGAATTTTTCACCACCTGGGCGGATTCCTGCCCGTCGGTGGGTGGGCTGGACATCCGAGTCAAGCGCGGATGGGCCGACAACGAACTGAGCCGGTACCGCTATGACGTTGTCATCCACAAGACTCCTACGCCCGCACGTTCGGTGAGCGCCGAGTCCACCTGGACGTGGGCCCGATGTGCGAGCCTGCGCGGGCTGCGTGACGAGCTGGTGTCCCGACGTCCGGCCGTCATCCGCGTCACCGACATTCCCCGTGCCGGACAGATAGACGATGTCAGGGTCGAGGCCGCACTGGCGGCGGGGCTATCCGTGGTCGACGCCCTGGCCCAAGCGGCCGCCGGTCCCGAGGCCGTCGATCCGGAAGAACTGCATCGCCTCGGCGAGGCCGCCGGATATCACGTCGCGGTGACCTATGGCACCCAGCTCGGCAGTCTTAGTGCGGTTTTCATCGCAGACGACGGGCTTCCGGCCCCGCGGCTGACCGATCTCTACCAGCCCTCCGTCTGGGCCCAGCAGCGCATCAGCCATGCCAATGACCCGCGCACCAACACCAAGATCGGCGGCGTGCGCGAGCGATTGAGCGCTTGGCTACCCGACTACATGGTGCCGACCTACATTGTGGCGCTTGAGGAACTGCCGCTGACCTCCTCGGGGAAGCTCGACCGCAAGGCCCTGCCGGCGCCGGAGTACCGGGATGGTGATCGCTACCGAGCCCCGGTTGGTGCGGTCGAGGAAATCCTCGTCGGGATCTACGCCCAGGTGCTGGGGCTCGAGCGGGTTGGTGTCGACGATTCGTTCTTCGATTTGGGTGGCGACTCGCTGTCGGCGATGCGTCTGATCTCTTTGGTAAACACCACCCTGGGCGCTGATCTCGGGGTCAGGGTCATCTTCGAGGCGCCTACGGTTGCCGAGCTGGCGTGCCTCGTCGGCGGGGATGCTCCTCGGCCCGAGCCGTTGGTGGCGGGGGCGCGGCCGGCGGCGCTCCCGTTGTCGTTCGCTCAGAACCGGTTGTGGTTCATCGACCAGTTGCAGGGGCCTTCGCCGATCTACAACATCGCGGTGGCATTGAGGCTGCGCGGGCACCTGGATACCGACGCGTTGGGCGCGGCGCTCGCCGATGTCGTGGCCCGCCACGAAAGCCTGCGCACGGTGTTCGCGGCGGTCGACGGGACACCTCGGCAGGTGGTGATTCCCACGGAGCGGGCCGGCTTCGCATGCGAGGTCGTCGATGCCACTGGTTGGTCGGAGGGCCGGCTGCGTACGGGTATCGACGCGGCGGCCCGGTACGCGTTCGAACTGGCGAGTGAAAGTCCGCTTCACACTGAGCTTTTTACCGTGTCGACCGATGAGCATGTGCTGGTTGTGGTGGTGCATCACATCGCTGCCGACGGCTGGTCGCTCACTCCGTTCGCACGGGATCTGGGCCTGGCCTATGCCGGTCGCTGCGACCGCCAGGTACCCCAATGGGCGCCTTTGTCGGTGCAGTACGCCGACTACACGCTCTGGCAGCGTGCGTACCTGGGTGATGCTGACGACGGCGACAGTCGTCTTGCCACACAGCTGGACTTCTGGCAGGACACCCTGGCGGGGCTGCCGGAGCGCCTGCAGCTGCCGACCGACCGTCCCTACCCGTCGGTCGCCGATCACCGTGGTGCTCGGGTGGCGGTTGATTGGCCGGCCGAGCTGCAGCAGCAGATTTCTCGAGTGGCCCGCGAACACAACGCCACTGGCTTCATGGTGGTCCAGGCCGCATTTGCCGCGCTGCTCTCCAAGATCGGCACCAGTTCCGATGTAGCAGTGGGATTTCCGATCGCCGGGCGCCCGGACCCCGCGCTCGACGAGTTGATCGGGTTCTTCGTCAACACCCTGGTCCTTCGGATCGACGTGACCGGAGACCCCACCTTCGCCGAGCTGCTGGCTCAAGTGCGGCAGCGCAGTCTGGCAGCTTTCGAGCATCAGGATGTGCCGTTCGAACTGCTGGTGGATCGGCTCAACCCTGCCCGGAGCCTGAGCCATCATCCGCTGATTCAGGTGATGTTGGGCTGGGAGAACTTCTTCGGGCATAACAAGAGTCCGCTCGGCGCGATGACCCTGGGTGATCTACAGGTCACACCCATACCGGTACACACCGACACCGCCCGCATGGATTTGGCGTTGTCTCTGGCCGAACGCTGGACCGAGGCCGGTCAGCGCGCCGGCATTGCGGTGACGGCGGAATTCCGTACCGATGTGTTCGATGCGGAGACTATCGAGGCTTTGATCGAACGGCTGAGGCGCGTGTTGACGGGGGTCACCGCCGAGCCGCAACGGCGTTTGTCCTCGGTGGATCTACTCGACGGTGCCGAGCACGCCCGGCTGGCCAGGTGGGGCAACGAGGAGGTATTGACGCGACCGGCGAAACCGGCGACGGTGGCGGAGCTGTTCGCCGCCCAGGCGGCCCGCACGCCTGACGCGGTGGCCGTGACCTTCGACGGCAGGTCTATGACCTACCGGGAGCTTGATGAGTCCGCGAATCAATTGGCGCACTTACTGGTTAGTCGTGGAGCCGGCCCGGGTGAGTTCGTGGCGTTGCTGTTCCCGCGTTCTGCCGAGCCCATCGTGGCGATCCTGGCGGTACTCAAGTCCGGGGCAGCGTATCTGCCGATCGACCCGGCACTGCCCGCCGCTCGAATCGAATTCATGCTCACCGACGCCGCCCCGAGGGCCGCCGTCACCACGGCGGCGCTGGCGGACAAGCTGGACGGGTTCGACGTGCTCGTCATCGATATCGACGACCCGGCTCGGGAAACCCAGCCCATCATGGCGCCGCAGGCTCCGGCCCCAGACGACCTTGCCCACATCATCTACACCTCTGGCACCACCGGCGTCCCCAAAGGTGTTGTGGTTACTCAGTACAACGTCGTCCAGCTGTTCGACGCGCTGGACATCGGCGTGGAGTTGGCGCCGCACCAGGTGTGGACGCAATTCCACTCCTATGCCTTTGATTTCTCGGTATGGGAGATCTGGGGTGCGCTGCTGCACGGCGGGCGGCTCGTGGTAGTGCCGGACTTGGTGGCGCGCTCGCCGGCGGACTTCCACTCGCTATTGGTCGATGAGCGCGTGACGGTGCTGACCCAGACTCCGTCCGCTGTGGGTCTGCTCTCACCCGAGGGGCTGGAGTCGGTGGCCTTGGTAATCGGCGCGGAGCCCTGCCCGCCGGAATTGGTGGATCGGTGGGCACCCGGTCGGGTCATGGTCAACGTGTACGGCCCTACCGAAACCACGATGTGGGCGTGCAAGAGCGCGCCGCTGGAGGCGGGGTCCGGGTTCCCCCCGATCGGCTCACCGGTGTCGTGGGCGGCCTTCTTCGTGCTCGACGAGTGGTTGCATCCGATGCCCGCGGGGGTGGTCGGTGAGTTGTATCTGGCGGGTGCCGGGGTGGGTGCGGGTTATTGGCAACGTTCGGCGCTGACCGCATCGCGGTTTGTGGCTTGTCCCGCGGGAGTGCCAGGACAAAGGATGTATCGCACCGGAGACCTGGTGTGCTGGGGTCCCGATGGGCAGCTGCGGTACCTCGGTCGCGCCGATGAGCAGGTGAAGATCCGCGGCTATCGCATTGAGCTTGGTGAAATACAGTCTGCGCTTACCGATTTGGACGGTGTAGAGCAGGCAGCGGTCATCGCCCGCGAAGACGAACCCGGCGACAAGCGCCTGGTGGGGTATGTCACCGGGTCGGCCGATCCGGCCAAGACGCGTGCCGTGCTTGCCGATCGGCTTCCGGCCTACATGGTCCCGGCTGCGGTGGTGGTACTGGAGGCGCTACCGGTGACCGTCAACGGAAAGCTTGATATCCGAGCCCTGCCGGCGCCGGACTATCAACACGTCGATCACTACCGCGCCCCAACGAATCCAACAGAGGAGATCTTGGCGGGCATCTACGCGCAGGTGCTTGGTATCGACAGCGTGGGGATCGACGACTCGTTCTTCGATCTGGGTGGGGACTCACTGTCGACCATGCGATTGATCACGACGATCAACTCTGCACTGGAAGCTGATCTCGGTGTGCGCGCCGTTTTCGAAGCGCCCACGATTGCCCAGCTGGCACCCCGCGTCGGTATGGGGGTTGGTGGTCTGGAGCCGTTGTTGGCGGGGGAGCGGCCCGCCGCGATGCCGTTGTCGTTCGCTCAGAACCGGTTGTGGTTCATCGATCAGCTGCAGGGGCCCTCACCTCTTTACAACATGCCGGCGGCGCTGCGGCTGCGCGGGCACCTGGATACCGACGCGTTGGGTGCGGCGCTCGCCGATGTGGTGAGCCGCCACGAGAGTCTGCGCACCGTGTTTCCGGTGTGCGGGGGGATGCCGCAGCAGGTTGTGATTCCCGCGGAGCCGGCCGATTTCGGTTGGGACTTCGTGGATGCCGCCGGCTGGCCGGTAGGACAACTGGACGAGGCCGTCAAGGCCGCGACCCTCTACGCCTTTGACCTGGCGACCGAGATACCGATACGTGCAATGCTTTTCGGCGTAGGGCCGGACGAACACGTGCTGGTGATCGTGGTGCATCATATCGCCGCGGACGGCCTGTCGTTGGCTCCATTGAGTGCCGATTTGTGTGTTGCCTATGCCCGCAGGCGTGCGGGACAGGCGCCCGGATGGGCCGAGCTGTCGGTGCAGTACGCCGACTACACCCTGTGGCAGCGCGCGCAATTCGGCGATCTCGACGATACCGGCAGCCGCATCGGCGCGCAGCTGTCCTACTGGCAGGACGCCCTAGCCGGAATGCCGGAGCGCCTGCAGCTGCCCACCGATCGGCCCTACCCGCCGGTGGCCGATCAGCGCGGTGCCACGGTGCCGGTGGACTGGCCGGCGGAGTTGCAACAGCAGGTTCGGCGGCTAGCGCGCGAGCACAATGCGACCAGCTTCATGGTGGTGCAGGCCGCTCTCGCGGTGCTGCTCTCGAAGATCGGCGCTAACAACGATGTGGCAGTGGGATTTCCGATTGCAGGGCGACGAGACCCCGCACTCGATGAGCTGGTGGGCTTCTTCGTCAACACCCTGGTGTTGCGGGTCGATCTGGCCGGAGACCCCACCTTCGCGGAACTGTTGGCCCGGGTTCAGGCGCGCAGTCTGGCGGCCTTTGAGCATCAGGACGTACCGTTCGAGGTGCTGGTGGAGCGCCTCAACCCCGCCCGGAGCCTCACCCATCACCCGCTGGTTCAGACGATGTTGGCCTGGCAGAACTTCGCCGGGCACAATGATCCGGCCGCCGGTCTGGCGTTGGAGGGCCTTGAGGTTACATCCGTACCGCTGGAGACCCATTCGGCCCGTATGGATGTGGTATTCGCGCTGGCGGAACGCTGGAACGGAGCCGGTGATCCCGCTGGGATTGGCGGACACGTGGAGTTCCGCACCGACGTGTTCGACGTGCCGACTATCGAGACGTTGATCGGACGGTTGCAGCGGGTGTTGGCGGCGATGACCGCAGACCCGGGTCGCCGGTTGTCGTCGGTCGATCTGCTCGACGAGGCCGAACGTGTTCGGCTGGACAGACTGGGCAACCGAACGGCGCTGACGCGACCGGTGCCCGTGCTGCCGTCGATCCCGGCATTGTTCGCCGTGCAGGTGGCCCACACCCCGGGCGAGGCGGCAGTGGTGGGTGAGGGCCGGGCGATGACGTATCGCGAGCTGGATGAGGCTTCGAACCGATTGGCGCACTTCCTTATCGGTCAAGGAGTCCGACCCGGCGATCGGGTGGCGCTGGTGTTGACGCGTTCGGCCGAGGCCATCGCCGCGATCCTCGGGGTACTGAAAACCGGGGCGACGTACCTGCCGATCGACCCGGCATTGCCGACGGAGCGGATCGGGTTCATACTCGCCGACGCCGCACCGACGGCGGCGATCAGCACCGCCGCCCTGGCCGACCGTCTGGACGGACACGACGTGGTGGTTGTCGATATCAACGATCCCCAGATCGACGGTCAACCCGGCACAGTGCTGCCGACGCCGGACGCCGCCGACGTTGCCTATCTGATCTACACCTCGGGCACTACCGGTATACCCAAAGGCGTTGCAGTTACTCATCGTAATGTGACGCAGCTGCTGGAACACCTGGGTGCGGGCCTACCGTCGGCGGGGGTCTGGTCGCACAGTCACTCGTTGGCATTCGACGCCTCGGTGTGGGAGATCTTTGGTGCGTTGCTCCGTGGTGGGCGGGTGGTGGTGGTGCCCGATCCGGTGGCCCGCTCGCCGAAGGACTTCCACGCCGCGCTCGTTGCTCACGAGGTCAGCGTGTTGACGCAGACGCCGTCCGCGGCGGCGGTGCTGTCTCGGGAGGGGTTGGAGTCGGTATCGCTGGTGATGGCCGGTGAAGCCTGCCCGACGGAAGTGGTGGATCGGTGGGCACCGGGACGGGTGATGGTCAATGCCTACGGTCCGACCGAGACGGCTATGTGTGTGGCGATCAGCGCGCCCCTGATAGCGGAGTCGGGTGCCCCGCCTATCGGATTCCCGGTGCCGGGGGCAGCACTACTGGTGCTGGACGAGTCACTGCGGCAGGTACCGGCCGGGGTGGTCGGCGAGTTGTACGTGGCCGGCCACGGGGTGGCGGTGGGATATATCGGCCGCGCCGGTCTGACGACGTCGCGGTTTGTGGCCTGCCCCTTCGGAAAATTGGGCGATCGGATGTATCGCACCGGAGACCTGGTGCGTTGGCGTGCGGATGGTCAGCTCGACTACCTGGGCCGTGCCGACGAGCAGGTCAAGATCCGGGGGTATCGCATCGAGCTCGGTGAAATTCAGTCCGCGCTCACCGGTTTGGACGGCGTCGAGAACGCGGTCGTGATCGCCCGCGAGGACCAGGCCGGTGGCAGGAGACTGGTCGGCTACATCACCGGAACGGCCGATCCGGCCGAGGTGCGTACTGCGCTGGCGGTGAGGCTGCCTGCCTATATGGTTCCGGCCGTGGTAGTGGTGCTGGATGCGCTACCGCGCACACCGAACGGCAAACTCGACACCCGTGCCCTACCGGCACCCGAATACACCGCTGGCGAGTACCGTCCGCCGGAAGGCCCCGCCGAGGAGATCCTCACAGGTATCTACGCCCAGGTTCTCGGCGTCGAGCGCGTCGGGGTCGACGACTCGTTCTTCGATCTTGGTGGCGACAGTATTTCGGCAATGCGTCTGATCGCCGCGATCAACAACTGCCTGGGCGTTGGTCTTGCGGTCCGCACCGTTTTCGAAGCGCCCACCGTCGCGCAGTTGGCTCCGCGGATCGGTGAAGGTGTGGCGGGACCGGAGCCGGTGGTGTCGTGGGAGCGGCCCGCGGTGGTGCCGTTGTCGTTCGCGCAGAACCGATTATGGTTCCTGGATCAGTTGAACGGACCCTCACCGGTCTACAACATGGCCGTGACGTTGCGGCTGGATGGACCTCTTGATGCCGATGCGTTGGGTACGGCGCTTGCCGATGTGGTGTCCCGGCACGAGAGCCTGCGCACCCTCTTCACGGCACCCGAGGGGACACCGCGGCAGGTCGTGGTGTCGGCTGAGTTGGTCGACTTCGGTTGGAGTGTTGTCGATGTCGGCGGCTGGGCGGCCGACCGGCTCAGCGAGGCCATAGGTCTTGTGGCGCACCATACCTTCGATCTCGAAAACGAGATACCGCTGCGGGCGAAGCTTTTCCGTATCGCCAAAGACGAACACATGCTGGTGGCCGTGGTGCATCACATCGCCGCGGACGGGATGTCGATCACCCCGCTGGTTCGTGATCTAGGGGCGGCCTATGCAAGCCGGTGCGTCGGTTGCCCTCCTGGCTGGGCGCCGTTGGCGGTCCAATATGTCGACTACACCTTGTGGCAGCGCGCGCAGTTCGGAGATCTCGACGACGCCGCCAGCCCGATCGGTGCCCAGCTGGCCTACTGGCAGGATGCCCTGGCCGGAATGCCGGAGCGTCTACAGCTGCCCATCGACCGGCCGTACCCGCTGGTCGCGGATCAGTGTGGTGCCACGGTCGAGGTGGATTGGTCGGCGGAGTTGCAACAGCAGGTCGCTCGGGCGGCCCGTGAGCACAATGCGACCAGTTTCATGGTGATGCAGGCCGCGCTGGCGGTGCTGTTGTCGAAGATCGGAACCAATCCCGAGGTGGCGGTGGGTTTTCCGATCGCAGGCCGGCGCGATCCCACGCTCGATGAACTGGTCGGGTTCTTCGTCAACACCTTGGTGCTGCGGGTTGACGTCGCGGGAGATCCGACATTTACCGAGCTACTGACGCAGGTGCGGCGGCGGAGCCTGGCGGCTTTCGAGCATCAGGACGTGCCGTTCGAGGTGTTGGTGGAGCGGCTCAACCCGACCCGGTCACTGACGCATCACCCACTGGTGCAGGTGACGTTGGCCTGGCAGAACTTCGCCGGACACGATGATCCCGCGGCCGGGCTGTCCCTGGGGGATGTTCTCGTCACGCCGCTACCAGTCGATACTCACACCGCACGAATGGATTTGGTGATATCGCTCGGCGAACGCTGGAGTGATGCCGGTGATCCCGCCGGGATCGGTGGGACGGTCGAGTTCCGTACCGATGTGTTCGACGCGCGAACCATCGAGGCGTTGGTGGGACGGTTGCAACGGGTGTTGCTGGACATGACCGCCGAGCCGGCCCGGCGGTTGTCGTCGGTGGACGTGCTCGACGATGCCGAGCACACGCACCTGGACGCGATCGGGAACCGGGCAGTGTTGACGGAGCTGCTGGGTGCACCCGTATCGGTTCCGGAGTTGTTCGCCACGCAGGTAGCCCGCATTCCGAATGCGGTGGCGCTGACCTCTGGGGGTCGGTCCATGACATACCGCGACCTCGATGAGGCATCGAATCGATTGGCACACGTGCTGATTGGTCGAGGTGTTGGGTCGGGGCAGTGTGTGGCGCTGTTGTTGTCGCGTTCGGCCGAGGCCATTGTGGCGATGTTCGCGGTGCTAAAGACCGGTGCGGCGTATCTGCCGATCGACCCCGCGCTGCCGGATGATCGGATCGGGTTCATGCTCACGAATGCCGCTCCGGTCGCCGCGGTAACCACCGCCGAGCTGGCCGCCCGGATCTATGGCCACAAGGCAGCGGTCGTCGACGTGCACGACCCCGCCCTGGGTGCCGAGCTGAGCAGTCCGCTACCGGTACCGGACCCCGATGATATCGCCTACCTGATATACACATCGGGCACCACCGGCGTACCGAAAGGCGTTGCCATTGCGCACCGCAACGTGACTCGGCTGATGGAGACACTGGATTTCGGCTTCCTGCCGGCGGAAGTGTGGTCGCAGAGTCACTCGCTGGCGTTCGACATTTCGGCGTGGGAGATCTTCTGCCCGCTGTTACGTGGTGGGCGACTGGTGGTGGTCCCCGAAGAGCTGACACATTCCCCGGAACAGTTCCACGCCTTACTGGTTGCCGAAAAGGTCACTGTGCTGACTCAGACCCCGTCTGCCGTGTCGGTGCTCTCGTGTGAGGGATTGGAGTCGGTATCGCTGATAGTGGCCGGTGAGGCATGTCCGGCCGAGGTGGTGGACCGGTGGGCGCCGGGCCGGGTGATGATCAATGCCTACGGCCCCAGCGAGACGACGATAGCTGTGACGGTTAGTGCGCCGCTGAAAGCTGGGTCCTCGGGTGTGGTTCCGATCGGTGCGCCGGTCCGGAGCGCAGCATTGTTTGTGCTGGACGGGTCGTTACGGTCGGTGCCTGTCGGGGTGATCGGTGAGCTGTATGCGGCCGGCGCCGGAGTGGGCTGCGGATATATCGGCCGCGGTGGTCTTACCGCATCGCGGTTCGTGGCCTGTCCGTTCGTCGGCACAGGAGCGCCAGGACAGCGGATGTATCGGACCGGGGATCTGGTGCGCTGGCGCGCCGATGGACAGTTGGACTATCTGGGCCGTGCCGATGAGCAGGTCAAGGTTCGTGGGCATCGCATCGAGCTGGGTGAAATCCAGTCTGCTCTCAGCGAACTGGATGGGGTAGAGACAGCGGTGGTCATCGCCCGCGAAGACCGTCCGGGCGACAGACGCCTTGTCGGCTACATCACCGGCACCGCGGATCCGGCCGAAGCGCGTGCCGCGCTGGCCGACCTGCTGCCCGCCTACATGGTGCCGGCGGCGGTGGTGGCGTTGGAGGCGTTACCGTTGACAGCCAATAGCAAGCTCGATATCCGTGCCCTTCCCGCGCCGAACTATCACGACGTGGACCGCTATCGCGCACCGGGCAACGCGGTCGAGGAAATCTTGGCCGGTATCTACGCCCAGGTCCTCGGGCTTGAACGGGTCAGCGTCGACGAGTCCTTCTTCGAGCTTGGCGGGGACAGCATTTCGTCGATGCAGGTGGTGACGCGAGCGCGCGCCGCCGGGCTGACGTGTCGACCGCGGGACATCTTCGTCGAACAGAACGTCGCCCGGTTGGCTCGCGTGGTCGAAGTGGCAGAGGGGCCGGTAGGTCCGATCGATGAGGGTGTCGGCGCGGTGTGGGCCACCCCGATCATGCACTGGCTGTGGGCCTCCGAGGGCCCGATCGACGAGTTCAACCAGACGATGCTGGTGCAGGCTCCGTCTGGGGTCGGTGCGGCCGATGTGCTGATCGTGTTGCAGGCCTTGCTGAATCGGCACGCCATGTTGCGCCTGCGCGTTGATCCTGGCGAGAACGGCTGGTCGTTGACGGTGCCAGAGGTGGGATCGGTGGATGCTCGCGGCTGCTTGCAGTCGGTGGACGAGCTATCCGATGATGCTGTAGTACAGGCACGTTCGCGGTTGAACCCGCAGGCCGGTGCGATGCTCAGTGCGCTATGGGTTGCCTCCACCGGCCAGCTGGTGGTCATCATCCACCATCTAGCGGTAGACGCGGTGTCCTGGCGGATCTTATTGGAGGACCTGAACATTGCGTGGGTGCGGCATCGCGCCGGCCAGCCGGTGGTATTGCCAGCCGCAGGCACATCATTCGCTCAATGGTCCTCGCTGTTGACCGAGCGGGCGAGCAGTTCGGAAATCGTTGACCAAGTGGGTATCTGGAATGCGGTGGCGAGCACTCCGGCCGCGCTGCCTGCGGTGCGTCCCGGCACGGACACCTTTGTCACCGCCGGGCACCACGCCGCCGAGTTGGACGCCGAGACCACCAGCATGCTGCTCGGTGAGGTGCCCGCGGCGTTCCATGCCGGGATACACGAGATCCTCTTGATCGCTTTCGCGCTGGCCACAGCGGAATTTGTGGAAACCGGCACGGCGGTGGGCATCGACGTTGAGGGCCACGGGCGGCAGGAGGAACTCGCCGCGGGTGTCGACCTGTCGCGCACCGTCGGGTGGTTCACCACCAAATATCCGGTATCGCTTGCAGTTTCCGGTCTCGACTGGGCACACATCGTCTCCGGGCAGGCCGCACTGGGCACCGTGATCAAGGACGCCAAAGAGCAGCTTCGCGCGCTCCCAGAACCGCTTACCTATGGATTGCTGCGCTACCTGAACACCGACGTCGACCTGGAGGGCGCGGACCCGACGATCGGGTTCAACTATCTCGGACGCCAGGGCCGCGCGGCAGAACTCTCCGAGGAGCTGTGGCGGCCCGGGCCGCAAGGCGGGTCTGCCACCACTGCGGCGGCCGCGATATCCATGCCGCTGCTGCACACCGTGGAACTCAACGCGGTCACCATCGACACCGACACAGGCCCGCGGTTACACGCCAATTGGACGTGGGCGCCATCTGTTCTCGGTCGCGCACAGATCGGTCGGCTGAGCGGGCTATGGTTCGAGGCCCTGACCGGAATCTGCGCCCATGTGCGCTCCGGTGGGGGCGGATTGACCCCATCGGATATCGCACCGGCCCGTCTGAGTCAGCGACAGATCGACGAGCTTGCGGGGCGATACCGCATTGCCGACATACTGGCGCTGACCCCGGTACAGCAGGGCCTGCTCTTCCATGCCAACACCGCGGCGGGGAGCGATGATCTGTATGCGGGACAGCTGGATTTCACCCTGACCGGTCCCCTTGACGCCGGACGCCTGCACGATGCGGTGCAGACGATGATCACCCGGCATCCGCATCTCGTAGCACGATTCTGCGATCAGTTCGACGAGCCGGTTCAGGTCATCCCGGCCGATCCCGCAGTGCCCTGGGAATACGTCGAGCTCGACGGCGATGTCGATGACAGGATTCAACGGTTGTGCGCCGACGAGCGCGCCGCGGTGTGCGATCTGGGTAACCGGTCGGCCTTCAGAGTGGCGTTGATCCGCACCGCAGCCGATCGGCATCGGCTCGTGCTAACCAACCATCACATCGTCCTCGACGGCTGGTCACTGCCAATCCTGTTGGGGGAGATATTCGCCGGGTACTACGGGCAACGGTTATCCCCGCCTGCGCCCTATCGCAGCTTTGTCACCTGGCTCGACGCCAGGGATCGCGACGGCGCGCGCGCGGCGTGGCGTCAGGTGCTGGCCGGCTTTGACAGTCCGACGCTGGTAGGTCCCCAGGATCGGGTCAAGCTCGGAGCGCGAAGGGCCGAATTGGTTCAGTTGTCTGCCGAGCTCTCGCGAGCTGTCGGTGAGCTCGCGCGTTCGTATCACACGACCGTCAACGTCGTGTTGCAGGCCGCTTTCGCGCAGCTCTTGTGCTGGATGACCGGTCAGCATGATGTCGTGTTCGGGACCACGGTCTCGGGTAGGCCTCCCGAGGTGCCGGGCGCCGAATCGATGGTTGGTCTGATGATCAACACCGTACCGGTGCGCGCCGATATCACCGCGACGACCACCACTGCGGATCTGTTGGCACAGTTGCAGAACACTCATAACGACACACTTGAGCATGAGCACCTGGCGCTCAACGAGATTCACCGTATTACCGGTCAGGAGAAGCTGTTCGACACCCTGTTCGCCTTCGAGAACTATCCGATCGACGCTGCCGCGCTGGCGGGCGAGCACGAGCTGGACATCACCGATATCGGCAGCCGCGAATCCACGCACTATCCGCTGACGTTCCAAGCGCAGCCGGGTCCGCAGCTCGGCCTCCGCGTCGAATACGACACCGAGGTATTCGATCCGGACCACATTGAAACCTTGGTCGAGCGCTTCCAGCGGGCGCTGGTGGCCATGACCGCCGACCCGGAACGACGATTCTCGTCTATGGATGTATTGGACGAAGCCGAACACACGCAGCTGGACGGTTGGGGCGACCGAGCGGTGTTATCGAAGTCGGCGACCGGAGTATCGATCCCAACCCTGTTCGGAGAGCAAGTGGCCCGCATCCCGGACGCGGTCGCGATCACCTTTCAGGACCGGTCCATGACCTACCGCGAGCTGGATGAGGAAGCAAACCGGTTGGCGCACTTACTGATGGGCCACGGCGCCGGTCCGGGAAAGTGTGTCGCACTGCTGTTTCCCCGCTCGGCCGAGGCCATCGTCGCGATCCTGGCCGTGCTCAAGACCGGGGCGGCGTATCTGCCGATCGATCCTGGGCATCCGCCGGCCCGGGTCGAGTTCATGGTGGAGGATGCTGGACCGATCGCCGTGATCACTACGGCGGAGCTGGTAGACCGGTTCGTCGGGTGCACCCTATCGGTCGTCGATATCGAGGATCCCGCTGTACGCACCCAATCATGCATGGCGCCAACGGAGCCGGTGCCCGACGATCTTGCGCACATCATCTACACATCGGGCACGACGGGTGTCCCCAAGGGGATGGCAGTCACGCACGACAATGTGACTCGAATGTTCGACGCGGCTTCCGTCGGCGTGGAATTGGCGCCGCACCAGGTGTGGGCGCAGGTCCATTCCTACGCCTTCGACTTTTCGGTGTGGGAGATCTGGGGTGCGCTGCTGCACGGCGGGCGGCTGGTGGTGGTGCCCGAGTCGGTGGCCCGTTCTCCGAAGGACTTCCACGCCTTGTTGGTCGCCGAGAAGGTCACGGTGGTCAGCCAGACTCCTTCGGCGGTGCGGATGCTATCTCCGGAAGGGTTGGAGTCGGTGGCGCTGGTGGTCGGTGCGGAACCCGTTCCGTCCGAGCTGGTGGATCGGTGGGCCGCCGGCCGGACGATGGTCAACGGCTACGGACCCACCGAGACAACGATATTTGCGTCGATCAGTGCGCCCTTGAATTCGGGCTCGGGTACTCCTCCGATCGGCTCCCCGGTACCTGGAGCGTCGTTGTTCGTGCTCGACGGCTGGTTGCGGCCGGTGTCGGTCGGAGTGATCGGCGAGTTGTATGTGGCGGGTCGCGGTGTCGGGGTCGGATACGTGAGTCGGGCCCCGCTTACCGCGTCGCGGTTTGTGGGCTGCCCGTTCGTCGGCGCGGGAGCGCCAGGACAACGGATGTATCGCACCGGAGATCTGGTGCGCTGGGATACCGATGGGCAGCTGCACTACGTGGGCCGAGCCGACGAGCAGGTCAAGATCCGCGGGTATCGCATCGAGCTGGGTGAAATCCAATCCGCTCTAGCCGAGTTGGATGGGGTGGAGGCGGCGGAGGTGATCGTCCGGGAGGACCGTCCCGGCGAGAAACGGTTGGTCGGTTATCTGACAGGGTCGGCCGATCCGGTCGCGGTACGTGCCTTGCTGGCCGAGCGGCTGCCCGCCTATATGGTGCCGGCGGCGGTGGTGGTGCTGGAGGCACTGCCGCTCACACCCAATGGCAAGCTCGACAAGCGGGCCTTACCGGCACCCGAATACACCGCCGGTGCCTACCGTGGCCCTACCAGCCCGACGGAGGAGATCCTTACCGGTATCTACGCTCACGTACTCGGTGTTCAGCGTGTTGGAGTCGACGAATCGTTCTTCGACCTTGGCGGCGACAGTATTTCGGCGATGCGCCTGATCGCGGCGGTCAACACCGCCCTTGATGGCGATCTTCCGGTCCGCACGATTTTCGAGGCGCCCACAGTTGCCCAGTTGGCGCCGCGGATCGGTGAGGGCGCGGGCGGTCTGGAACCGTTGGTAGCCGGCCCGCGGCCCGCGGTGGTGCCGTTGTCGTTCTCCCAGAATCGGTTGTGGCTTGTCGACCAGTTGCAGGGGCCCTCACCGGTTTACAACATCGCGGCCGCGATGCGCCTGAATGGACCTCTTGATTCGGAGGCGTTGGGCACTGCGCTCGCCGATGTGGTGGCCCGCCATGAGAGCCTGCGTACCTTGTTCGCCGCGCCAGGCGGAACGCCACAACAGGTGGTGATCCCGGTCGATCGTGCCGATTTCGGTTGGGAGGCCGTTGATGCCACTGGGTGGTCTGCCAGCAGGCTGAGTGAAGCGGTCGGCAAGGTGGCCTCCCACGCGTTTGCTCTGGAGTCCGAGATTCCGTTGCGGGCCCGGCTTTTCCGTATCGCCGAGGACGAACATGTGCTGGCGGCGGTGGTGCACCACATCGCGGCCGATGGTTGGTCGTTCACCCCGCTGGTGCGCGATGTCGGGGTGGCGTACGCAGGTCGGTGTGTAGGACAGGCCCCGGACTGGGAGCCACTGGCGGTGCAGTATGTCGATTACACCTTGTGGCAGCGTGCTCAGTTCGGTGAGATCGACGACCGCGGCAGCCGGATGGCCGCGCAGCTTGCCTATTGGGAAGAGGCCCTGGCGGGTATGCCCGACCGGTTACAGCTGCCTACCGACCGGCCCTACCCGCTCGTGGCTGATCAGCGCGGTGCCACGGTGGAGATCAGCTGGCCGGCCGAGCTGCAGCAACGGGTCGCTCGCGTGGCTCGCGACCACAATGCGACCAACTTCATGGTGATACAGACCGCTCTGGCAGTGCTGCTTTCGAAGATCAGCACCGGTGACGATGTCGCGGTGGGCTTTCCGATCGCCGGGCGGCGTGATCCCGCGCTCGACGAACTGGTCGGATTCTTCGTCAACACCTTGGTGCTCCGCGTCGATATGGCCGGGGACCCGACCTTCGTCGAGCTGCTTGCCCAGGTGCGCCAGCGCAGTCTGGCTGCCTTCGAGAACCAAGATGTGCCTTTCGAATTGCTGGTGGAGCGGCTCAACCCAACCCGATCGCTCGGTCATCATCCGCTGGTTCAGGTGATGTTGGCCTGGCAGAATCTCCCGGGGAACTCCGCCGATCCGGCTGCTGGGCTCTCTCTGGGAGACGTTCAGGTCACCCCGCTACCGACGGACACCCAGTCGGCTCGGATGGATCTGACATTCTCGCTATCCGAACGGTGGAGTGAGGATGGCGATTCCGCCGGAATCGGCGGCAGGGTGGAATATCGCACCGATGTCTTCGACCCTGCTGGAATCCAGCTGCTCACCGATCGTCTGCAGCGGGTACTGATGGCCCTGACAGTAGATCCCACGCGGGTGTTGTCCTCGGTGGATCTGCTCGACGAATCTGAACACGCCCGGCTGGATGAGATCGGGAATCGGGCCGTGTTGGCCGAACCCTCGATCTCGGTGTCCATCTCGGCGCTCTTTGCCGAACAGGCGACCCGCACCCCGTCTTCGGTGGCCGTGACCCACCAGGGCCGGTCCATGACCTACCGTCAGCTCGACGAGGCATCGAACCGATTGGCGCACTGGCTTGTTCGCCACGGGTCGGGCCCGGGACGTTGCGCGGCATTGATGTTGCCGCGTTCAGCCGAGGCCATCGTGGCGATCCTCGCGGTGCTGAAGACAGGGGCGTCGTATTTGCCGATCGACCCGGCGCTGCCAACTTCCCGCATCGCATTCATGCTCGAGGATGCGGGGCCGGTAGCGGTGCTCAGCAATGCTGATCTGGCGGACCGGCTCGACGGCCATGGCGTGGCGGTCATGAACGTCGACGATCCCGCCGTGGGCATGCAGCCCTGCACCGATCTACCCGCACCGGCGCCGGATGACATCGCGTATTTGATCTACACCTCGGGCACCACCGGTGTGCCCAAAGGCGTTGCGGTCACTCACCAGAATGTGACCCAGCTGTTGGCATCGACCAGTGTGCGGCTGCCCCACACTGGGGTGTGGTCGCAGTGGCACTCGTTGGCGTTCGACGTGTCGGTGGCGGAGATCTTCGGCGCGCTGTTGCACGGTGGGCGGCTGGTGGTGGTGCCCGAGGAGGTGGCACGCTCGGCCGAGGAGTTCCACGCCCTACTTGTGGCTGAACGGGTCAGCGTCTTGAGTCAAACCCCTTCCGCAGCGGGAATGCTCACCACCGAGGGCTTGGAGTCGGTGGCCTTGGTAGTCGCCGGTGAGGCGTGTCCCGCGGAGCTTATGGACCGCTGGGGTCCGGGACGGGTGATGGTCAACGCCTACGGGCCCACAGAGGCCACCATTTATGCGGCGGTCAGCGCGTCCCTGCAAGCGGAGTCGGCGGGAGCCCATGGCGCGCCGATCGGGTCGCCGGTACCAGGTGCGGCGTTGTTCGTGCTGGACAGATCGTTGTGCCCGGCGCCGGCCGGAGTGGTCGGCGAGCTGTATGTGGCAGGGGCGGGTGTGGGAGTCGGGTATTGGCGTCGTGCCGGGTTGACGGCCTCGCGATTCGTGGCGTGCCCGTTCGGCGGAGCCGGGATGCGCATGTATCGCACCGGGGATCTGGTGCGCTGGCGCGTGGACGGGCAGCTGGACTATCTGGGCCGCACCGACGAACAGGTCAAAATCCGCGGGTACCGCATCGAGCTCGGCGAAATCCAGTCTGCCCTGGCGAATCTGGACGGAGTAGAGGCGGCGGTGGTGATCGCCCGCGAGGACCGCCCAGGTGACAAACGGCTTGTCGGCTACATCACGGGAACGGCGCGCTCGGACGAGGCGCGCGCCGCCCTGTCGGAGAGGCTGCCGATTTACATGATTCCCGCCGCAGTGGTGGCGCTCGATGCCCTGCCACTCACTCCCAACGGCAAGCTCGACAAACGAGCTCTGCCCGCTCCCGAGTACCGCGTCGGCGAGTACCGCGCCCCGGAAAGCCCCGTCGAGGAGCTCCTGGCCGGCATCTACGCCCAGGTCCTCGGGCTTGGACAGGTCAGCACGGACGAGTCGTTCTTCGAGCTCGGCGGGGACAGCATCTTGTCGATGCAGGTGGTCGCGCGAGCACGCGCCGCCGGCTTGACATGTCGGCCGCGGGACATCTTCGTCGAACAGACCGTCGCTCGGCTCGCTCGAGTCGTCGCGATCGCGGACGGTTCGGATAGGCCGATCGATGAGGGCGTCGGGAAGCTGAACGCGACTCCGATCATGCATTGGTTACAGGGCGTGAACGGCCCGGTGGATCAGTTTAATCAGACGATGGTCGTGCAGGCCCCGGCCGGGGTTGGCGCTGCCGACGTGGCGATCGTGTTGCAGGCCTTGTTGAATCGTCATGCCATGTTGCGGCTCCGTGTTGGCCGTGACGAACCCGCCTCGTCGCTCTCGGTGCCCGAGGTGGGTTCGGTGGATGCTCACGACTGTCTACAGTCGGTCGATGAGTTGACCGAAGAGGCGGTGGTACAGGCGCGGTCGCGGTTGAACCCGCAGCGCGGTGTGATGCTCAGTGCGCTGTGGATCGAGGCCACCGGTGAGCTGGTGGTGATCATCCACCACCTGGCCGTCGATGCGGTGTCCTGGCTGATTCTGGTGGAGGACTTGAACATCGCGTGGTCCCAGCTTCGTGATGGGCGCCCGGTGGTGTTGCCCGCGGGTGGAATGTCATTCGCGCGCTGGGCCGAGCTTCTCGGCGAGCACGCACGTACGCCGGAAGTTGTGGCCCAGAATAAGGTTTGGCAACGGGTCGCGGCCACGCCGGCGGTATTCCCTGCGGGGCAACCCGCTATCGATACCTATGCCAACGCCGGTCGCTTGTCGGTCACATTCGATGATCTCGAGACGACCCGGGCGCTTCTGGCTGAGGTGCCCATAGCGTTTCATGCTCGGATACAAGAGATTCTGTTGATTGCTTTGGCTTTGGCGGTGGCGGAATTTTCTGGCAACAACGGTGCCGCGATCGGCATCGATATCGAGGGGCATGGGCGCGCTGAAGAACTGGGTGAGGCTGTTGATCTGTCGCGTACCGTGGGGTGGTTCACCACCAAATATCCAGTGTCGCTGTTGGTTTCCAGGCTGGATTGGACGCAGGTCGGTGCGGGTGAGGCAGCACTCGGGGCGGTGATCAAGGACGCGAAGGAGCAGCTTCGCGCGCACCCCGATGGTCTGACCTACGGGGCGCTGCGCTATCTGAACGCCGACGTCGACCTGGAGGGAGCGGACCCGACGATCGGATTCAACTACTTTGGCCGTCAGGGCACATCGGGAACCGACTTGGCCGGCGAGGGCTGGCGGATATGCCGGGACGGAGCATCGTTCGTCAATGCGGCCATGGCGATACCGATGCCACTGATGCACTCTCTTGATATCAATGCGGTCACCATCGATAACAAGGACGGCCCGCACCTACACGTCGACTGGACATGGGCACCTTCGGTTCTCGACGAAGGTCAGGTACGGCGGCTGAGCCGGTTGTGGTTCGAGGCGCTGGCCGGTATCTGCACGCTTGTGCGCTCGGGCGGGGGCGGGTTGACGCCATCGGATATCGCACCGGCCCGCCTCGGACAGCACCAGATCGACGATCTCGCGCGGCGGTACCGAATCGCTGACGTTTTGCCGTTGACACCCCTGCAGCAGGGGCTGCTCTTCCACGCCAACGCCGTGCGGGGCAGCGGCGATCTGTACGCGGTGCAGATGGACATCGGGCTGAGCGGTCCGCTCGACCAGCGTCGCCTGCGCACCGCGATACAGGCAGTCACCGCCCGCCACCCCAATCTGGTGGCCCGATTCTGTGACCAGTTCGACGAGCCGGTGCAGATCATCCCGGCGGATCCTGTAATGGCATGGCGCTTGGTTGATCTCGTCGGCGATATCGGCCCCGATATCGATGGGCAGGTTCAACAGGTGTGCGCGGCAGAGCGCGCCGCGGTGTGCGATCTCGCCGACCAACCGGCGTTCAGGGTCGCGTTGATTCGTATCGCAGCCGACCGGCATCGGCTCGTGCTCACCAACCATCACATCGTCCTCGATGGTTGGTCGATGCCGATCCTGCTGGGTGAGATATTCGCCGGCTATTACGGACAGCGGTTACCCGTGGCGGCGCCCTACCGCAGCTTTGTGTCCTGGCTGGCCGCACGTGATGTCGATGCCGCACGGGCGGCCTGGGGTGAGGTGTTCGCGGACTTTGACACCCCCACCCTGGTGAACCCGCAGCGCAGATTGGGAAGGGGCGCGCGGGGCGTTCGATCTTTCGAGATACCCGCCGAGACCATCCAGTCCGTCGGCGCGCTGGCACGTTCGTCTCGAACGACCGTCAACACGGTGTTGCAGGCAGCCTGGGCGCTCGTGCTGACCTCGCTGACCGGGCAGAGCGATATCGCCTTCGGTACCACGGTCTCCGGTAGGCCGGCCGAGGTGCCGGGCGCGGAATCGATGGTCGGACTGTTGATCAACACGGTGCCGGTGCGTGCCAATATCACCGCGACAACAACCACCGGCGACCTACTGGCCCAGCTCCAGGGTGCATACAACCGCACATTGGAGCACCAGCACCTCATACTCAACGAGATCCATCGCGTCACCGGCCACGATCAACTCTTCGACACACTCTTCGCCTTTGAGAACTATCCGACCGATACCGGGGTGGCGCTGGCCGACCAGGAGTTCGCCATCACCGATGTCATCAGTCGGGAATCCACCCATTACCCATTGACGGTGCAAGCACAGCCCGGGCGCGAGCTGAGACTCCGAGTCGAGTACGACACCGATGTCCTCGACTCGGACAGCATCGAATCGGTGATCGATCGTCTGCAGCGAGCGCTAGAGGTGATGACCACAGACCCGGGACGCCAGCTGTCGTCACTGGATCTGCTCGATGACGCTGAACATGCTCGTCTGGATGAGGTTGGGAACCGGGCGGTGTTGACCCGGCCGGGGAGTGCGCATATGTCTGTTCCGGGACTATTCGCTCAGCACGTGGCCCGAATCCCGGATGCGGTGGCGGTGACGTTCGAGGGCCGATCGGTGACCTACCGTGAGCTCGATGGGGCGTCGAATCGTTTGGCACACTTGCTCATTGATCGTGGTGTCGGCCCGGGGCAGACTGTGGCGCTTTTGCTGTCGCGATCGGCTAAGGCGATCGCGGCGATGTTGGCGGTACTGAAAACCGGAGCGGCGTATCTGCCCATCGACCAGGCGTTGCCGGCGGAGCGGATTGGGTTCATGCTTGCCGATGCCGCGCCGGTGGCGGTGATCACCTCGCTGGATCTCCGGTCTCGGCTGGACCGTCATGACCTGGACGGTCAGGACAAGGTGATTATCGATATCGACGATCTCGCCGTATACATCCAACCCGGCACGCCGCTGCCGTGGCCGGATCCGGATGATGTTGCGTACTTGATCTATACCTCAGGCACTACAGGAGTCCCCAAAGGTGTTGCGATAACTCATCATAACCTGACTCAGCTATTGGAGTCGCTGGATGCTGGTCTGCCGGACGAGGGGGTCTGGTCGCAGAGTCATTCGTATTCCTTTGACTTTTCGGTGTGGGAGATCTGGGGTTCGTTGCTGCGAGGTGGGCGGCTGGTGGTGGTGCCCGACTCGGTGGTGCATTCGCCGGAAGACTTCCACGCCTTACTGATAGCCGAAAAGGTCGGCGTACTTTGTCAGACCCCGTCGGCGGCGGGCGCGCTCTCTTCGGAGGGGCTGGAGTCGGTGGCGTTGGTGATCGGCGCGGAGTCTTGCCCGTCGGATTTGGTAGACCGATGGGCGCCGGGGCGGGTGATGATCAATGCCTACGGCCCCACTGAGACCACGATATGTGCCTCGGTGAGTGCGGGATTGGCCGCGGGGGCGGGTGTGGTGCCCATCGGGTCACCGGTGCCGGGTACGGCGTTGTTTGTGCTGGATGGGTGGTTGCGGCCGGTACCGGCCGGCGTTGTCGGCGAGTTGTATGTGGCGGGCCGCGGCGTGGGGCCCGGGTACGTGCATCGGTCCGGGTTGACCGCATCGCGATTTGTGGCGTGCCCGTTTGGGGAATCCGACTCGCGGATGTATCGCACCGGAGACGTGGTGCGCTGGCGCACCGATGGGCAGCTGCAATACATGGGCCGCGCCGATGAACAGGTCAAGATCCGGGGATACCGCATCGAACTCGGCGAAATCCAGTCTGCGCTAGCAGAATTGGACGGGGTGGAGCAGGCGGTCGTGATCGCCCGTGAAGACCTACCCGCGGGCAAGCGGTTGGTGGGTTATGTCACCGGGTCGGCGGATCCGGCAGAGGTTCGCGCCCAACTGGGTGCACGGTTGCCGGCGTATATGGTCCCGGCTGCGGTGGTAGGCCTCGAGGCATTGCCGTTGACGGTCAACGGCAAGCTCGACATTCGCGCCCTACCGGCACCCGAATACATCACCGGTCAGTACCGCGCGCCGAAAGGCCCCACGGAGGAGATCCTGGCGGGTATCTACGCCCGCGTTCTTGGTGTCGAACGTGTTGGGGTCGAGGATTCCTTCTTCGACCTTGGTGGCGACAGCATTTCAGCGATGCGCCTGGTCGCCGCGATCAACACCGCGCTCGATACCGATCTTCCGGTGCCCGTCGTATTCGAGGCGCCCACCGTCAGAAGCTTGAGTCAGCGGCTGAGAGTGGCCGCCGGCCATGTGCCGGTAATAGTTCCCGTTCAGACCTTGCACGAAGGATCCGGTGTTCCGCTGTTCTGCATTCATCCTGCGGGAGGTATGAGCTGGCCATATCACGTTTTTGGTAATTATCTGGACTGCCCGATCATCGGAATTCAACAAGTACCGGAACAACTTTCGTCAATCCACGAGATGGCGATGGTCTACGCAGACAGGATTGAAGAGGCGTTTCCTGCGGGGCCCTACAACCTTCTTGGCTGGTCTTTCGGAGGGGTGGTCGCTCACGAAGTCGCCATCGAGCTTCAGCGGCGCGGACGCGTAATCTCACGCCTCGTCCTTCTCGATGCGCAACCCGTGATCGATGACGCCGTTATATCGGAGGTGTCCGACAAGTATGAGTCGCAGAATAACGAGCAGATAGCAGAGCTACTTCGGGAATCAGGACTATCCGATTTTGCTCAATCCAAACAAGTATTCGACTTGCTCGTTGAAAATGCCGATAAGAACATAGCGCGATACCGAATTCACCGGCCAGGTGTGTTTGAGGGTGACGTGACCATATTCTCGGCAGAGCGGAGTCGGGCCGATCGCAGGTTATTCCTGTCGCAATCCTGGGCGCCGCATGCCTCCCGCACGGTGATCGTCGAATCGATTGACTGCACACACGATGAGATGCTGACCAACGAATCCGCCGGCATGTATGGGCAACGACTTTGGCACCTACTAAAGCCGTGAATAAAAGCTGTGCGCTCATGGACGTTCGCTCCACACTGCGCGGCTCGGGCCCTAGGCTGGGTGCGTGACTTCGGACAGACTCACCCTCACCGACAGCCCCGGCGGACAGTGGCGCCGAATCGACATCGTCGACGAAACGGGCTCCACCAACGCCGATCTGGTGGCGCGCGCGGCGGCGGGGGAGGACATCGACGGTGTCGTCCTGCTCGCCGAACACCAGACCGCCGGGCGCGGGCGCCACGGCCGAAACTGGGGCGCACCCGCATACACGCAGTTGTCGATGTCGGTAGGCATCGCCGTCGGCGACGTGCCCTCGGACCGATGGGGGTTGGTCCCACTGCTTGCCGGAGTCGCCATCGTCGACGCGGTCGCGGAAGCGACCGGTGTTCAGGCCGGACTCAAATGGCCCAACGACGTGCTCGTCGACGGGCGCAAGTTGTGCGGAATCCTCGCCGAGGTCGCGTCTCCTCAGCAGGCCATCGTGGTCGGTCTTGGGCTCAACGCGACGTTCACCGAACATGAGCTGCCCGACCCCAATGCCACGTCGCTGGCGATCCTCGGCTGGGCTGATCCAGACCGCAACGAGTTGGCCCGCGCGGTCCTGCGTGAGCTCGGCGGCCGCATCGAGCATTGGCGGGCCGCACGGGGCGTCGATCAGCAGCTGCTCGAGGACTACCGCTCCCGCAGTGTCACCCTGGGAGCGCGGGTGCGCGCCGAACTGCCGGGCGACCGTGAACTGGTCGGCATCGCGGTCGGGCTCGGCGAGAACGGGCAACTACGGATCGAGGGCGCCGACGGTGCCGTTACCGCGGTGACGGCGGGCGACATTACGCATTTGCGTACGTCAGAAGACCAGTAAAGTCGCTCAACGTGGGGTATCCGGAGAACGTACTCGCCGATGACGAGCAGGTGGTGTTGCACCGCCATCCGCACTGGAAGCGACTGATCGGGCCGGCGCTGGTGCTGATCCTGTCCACGGGTGCCGCGGCCTTCGTCGCCGCGATGGTCGATAACACCGATTGGCAGCCCACCGCGAAGAACGTCGTGATGATCGCCATCGGCGTGGTGTGGTTGGTGCTGGTCGGCTGGCTGAGCGTATGGCCGTTCCTGAACTGGCTGACCACGCACTTCGTCATCACCGACCGCCGCGTGATGTTCCGCCACGGATTGTTGAGCCGCTCGGGTATCGACATCCCGTTGGCGCGTGTCAACAGCGTCGAATTCCGGCACGGCCTGATCGACAGGATTCTGCGCACCGGCACGCTGATCATCGAATCGGCGTCACAGGACCCGTTGGAGTTTCATGAGATACCGCGAGTGGAATACGTCCACTCGCTGCTGTATCACGAGGTCTTCGACACCCTCGGTTCGGAGGAGGGCGACAGTCGCTCCACCGGTCGTGGCCGGGACCGGCCACCCGCCACATGATGCGCTGAGCCGTATAGGCCGCGGCCGACCTCGGTGCCGTAATGCACTGCGGACCCGTTGGGCAGTCCTGGAGCCGGCTGCAGCGTGGTGGCGTTGTCGTCTTCTTCGATATCGCCCTGGGCGTCGCCGGTATCGACCAGAGCCACCGGGACGTCTGACCGTCCGAATTCGTCGGGGAACACCCAGCGGCGGAAGGCCCAGAACCGGAAGGCCATCTGGAGCAGGTTGCCGATGATGTATGCGCTGATGAAGTCGGCGATGTTCTCGACCGTCAGGCTGACGTTCGGTACGCGCAGTTCGAAGACGTAACTCGACACCCACAGCGGAATCATGGCGATGAGCACGCCTATACCGCTGACCGCGAAGAACAGCAGCGCCTCGTGATGCCGCTCACGGCCGCCGCGGTCCCGGAAACTCCACTCCCTGTTGAGGATGTAGGAGGCGATGACGGCGATGATGCCGGAGATGATCTTCGCAGTGAGGGGCTTGGACTCCAGGACCGTGAGCTTGAGCCCGTAGAAGATGCCGAAGTCGATGATGAACGTGGTGGCTCCGACGATGCCGAACTTGATCAGCTCGTGGTGCCGCTCGGCAACAGGCCGGATGAACCGGGGCAGCCGGGCGATGGTGGCATCGGCGAAAGACACAAATGGCGAGTGTACGGAAGATGGTGTGGCAGCGCGAAGCGGTCCGTGAACCCCGTTGGGTACGGGCGTATATCTGATCGTCGAATCCTGGCTGCCAATGGCGACGGGGACCGACCGTTCTCGCTGGGCCGCGCAGCCAGCATGACAACATATGTCTGTGTCCGAAACTCCCGTGGTCACCATGATCGGTGGTGGTCAGCTGGCCCGTATGACCCATCAGGCGTCGATAGCACTCGGTCAGACGCTGCGGGTGCTGGCTCACGCGGCCGATGAGCCGGCGGCTCAAGTCACCCCCGATGTGGTGCTCGGTTCGCATACCGACCTGGACGACCTGCGTCGCGCGGCCAAGGGTGCCACCGTGTTGACCTTCGATCACGAACACGTACCCACCGATTTTCTTGCAACCCTGCAGAGCGAGGGCGTCAACGTGCAGCCACCGCCGTCCGCCCTCATCTACGCGCAGGACAAGACGTTCATGCGGCGCAAACTCAAGAGCATTGGCGCTCCGGTGCCGGCCTTCGCGGAGATCCTGACCGTTTCCGATGTCGAGCGGTTCGCGGCCGAAACGGGCGGCTCGGTTGTGTTGAAGGCGGTACGCGGCGGATATGACGGCCGCGGTGTGTGGATCACCAACGATCTCGACGAGGCGCGCACCGTGGCCGCCGAGCAGCTGGCCGCCGGTGTAGAGCTACTAGCCGAGGAGCGCGTCGATATGCGGCGTGAACTGTCGGCCATGGTCGCCCGTTCGCCATTTGGGCAGGGTGCCGCCTGGCCCGTGGTGGAAACCGTTCAGCGGGATGGGATTTGCGCCGTGGTCGTTGCGCCGGCACCCGAGCTCCCCGAGGAGCGGGCGATGGAGGCCGAGCAGCTCGCGCTTCGGATCGCCACCGAGCTCGGTGTGACTGGGTGTCTCGCCGTGGAGCTGTTCGAAACGAAGGACGGCCGACTACTGGTCAATGAATTGGCAATGCGACCGCACAACTCCGGGCATTGGAGCATGGACGGTGCGCGGACCGGGCAATTCGAACAGCACCTCCGTGCGGTGCTTGATTACCCGCTCGGCTCCACCGAACCCCTTGCCCCCGTGACCGTCATGGCCAACGTGCTTGGCGCGCAAGAGACGCCCGTGATGTCACTTGATGAACGGATGCACCACTTGATGGGTCGCATCCCGGAGGCAAAGGTGCACCTGTACGGCAAGGGCGAGCGCCCGGGCCGCAAGCTCGGGCATGTGAATATTCAAGGCCGCGTGGATGGTTCACTAGCAGATCCGCAGTATGTGGCCGAGGTGCGGGAGCGTGCCGAGCGGGCCGCGCACTGGTTATCGCACGCGGTGTGGACAGACGGATGGACGGAAGGGCACTAGAGATGGTGAGCGCACGGGTCGGCCTGATCATGGGTAGCGACAGCGACTGGTCGGTGATGTCGGATGCCGCGAATGCCTTGGCGGAGTTCGAGATTCCTTTCGAAGTGGGCGTTGTCTCGGCGCACCGGACGCCGGGGCGCATGCTGGAGTATGCGCAGTCGGCGGCAGAACGCGGTCTCGACGTGATCATCGCCGGGGCCGGCGGTGCCGCACATCTACCCGGCATGGTGGCCTCGGCCACCCCGCTGCCGGTGATCGGCGTTCCGGTGCCGTTGGCGCGCCTGGACGGCCTTGATTCGCTGCTCTCGATTGTGCAGATGCCCGCTGGTGTGCCGGTGGCGACGGTGTCCATCGGCGGGGCCCGCAACGCCGGGCTGCTGGCGGCACGGATCCTCGGGGTGTCCGATACCGCGCTGCGGGAGAAGGTCGTTGCCTTCCAGGCGAGCATGGAAGCAACCGTTCTGGAGAAAGACGAGGCGCTGCGGCGCAGACTGATGGGCGACCAAATTTGACCTTGCCGTACAGTTAATGCCGACTAACTCTGATTGACCCTGGAGGGCGTGATGGCTGGGAACCCGTCGTTTGACCTGTTCAAATTGGCTGAAGAGCACGACGAGCTGCGTGCGGCGATCCGGGGATTGGCCGAGAAAGAGATCGCCCCGCACGCCAAGGACGTCGACGAGAAGCCGCGCTTCCCCCAGGAGGCGCTTGACGCGCTGGTCGCGTCGGGCTTCAACGCGGTGCACGTTCCCGAGGAGTACGACGGGCAGGGTGCCGACAGTGTCGCCGCCTGCATCGTCATCGAAGAGGTTGCGCGGGTCTGTGCTTCTTCGTCGCTGATTCCCGCGGTGAACAAGCTGGGCACCATGGGGCTGATTCTCAGTGGTTCCGAAGAGCTGAAGCGGCAGGTGCTGCCGTCGATCGCTAACGGTGAGGCCATGGCCTCGTACGCGCTGTCCGAACGCGAGGCCGGTAGCGACGCGGCCGCCATGCGCACCCGCGCGAAGGCCGACGGCGACGATTGGGTTATCAACGGTTCGAAGTGCTGGATCACCAACGGCGGAAAGTCGTCCTGGTACACCGTCATGGCGGTGACCGACCCCGATAAGAAGGCCAGCGGGATCTCGGCGTTCATGGTGCACAAGGACGACGAGGGATTCACCGTAGGTCCGCTGGAGCACAAGCTCGGCATCAAGGGTTCGCCGACGGCCGAGCTGTACTTCGAGAACTGTCGCATCCCGGGTGACCGGATCATCGGCGAGCCGGGCACCGGGTTCAAGACCGCGCTGCAGACGCTGGACCACACCCGTCCGACCATCGGTGCCCAGGCGCTCGGCATCGCCCAAGGTGCGCTGGATCAGGCGATCGCATACACCAAGGACCGCAAGCAGTTTGGCAAGTCGATCAGCGATTTCCAAGGTGTGCAGTTCATGCTGGCCGATATGGCGATGAAGGTCGAGGCCGCGCGCCTGATGGTGTACACCGCCGCGGCCCGCGCCGAGCGCGGCGAGAAGAACCTGGGCTTCATCTCCTCGGCATCGAAGTGCTTCGCCAGCGATGTGGCCATGGAGGTCACCACCGATGCCGTGCAGCTGTTCGGCGGCGCCGGATACACCACCGACTTCCCGGTGGAGCGCATGATGCGCGATGCGAAGATCACCCAGATCTACGAGGGCACCAACCAGATTCAGCGCGTTGTCATGAGCCGCGCGCTGCTGTCTTCCTAATCTCTTCCGCCGAACGCGCAACTACGCACTGGTCTACTTGCGAAATGTGTGCGTACTAGCGCGTTCGGCGCCTAGAGGGGCTTCGTCACCTTCTCGGAGAGAACCCTTCGTTCCTGCGCGGCAGGGTCGGGGTTGGCCACCTGAACCAGCGACGCTCCGGGGATGAGCACCGCCAGCAGATTGGCGATCAGCGCGTCACCGGAATCCCAAGGGCCCGAGCTCAGCACCCGATCCTCGGCCGTGATGCCCTGTGCTGCGGCACTTTCCCGTGCGGCGGCAGCAATCTCGTCGACGCCGCGACCGTTTAGTGCAGCCCCGGCGCCGGCGGGGGAGAACCGGTCCCCATGCACCCGGACTGCCGTCGAATAGTCGGTCAACCCCAGTGGCAGGTCGGGCACCGGGCGCCCGAATGCGTCGAGGGACAGTACGCACACCTCATCGGCATCCGGCTCATCACCGAGCCTGCAGAACGCCACGTCGGCCGAGCTGTCTCCGCCGAGCACCACTTCCGCACCGGCCCACCAGATTCCGAGGAGCACACCCGCGGTCTGCCAATGCGCGGGCAGCCGCACCGCGGCCGTGGACCCAGGTCCCGCGCCGAACTCGTCGCGCAACATGTTGGCGGTCTTGGCGGCCCAATTGGCGAGCGTCACCGTCGAGAGCTCGATGCGTTCGCCGGTGGCGTCGTCGTAGTAAGTGATCCGCGGTGCCGGACTATTCAAGTCGCCCAGCAGCAATGACGTGAGGTTCATCAGTTGACGCAGCGCGGGCCGTTGGCCGCGGTGAAGATGGGCGACGGCGGAGGTGGAGGCGTCGCTTCCTCGGTGTATCCGGTCTCCGACGAGGACGCCGGTGTGGTGTCGCGGCCAGACCCGGGACCGTGGTAATCGCTGGACAGCACCACCCGTACGGTGCGTTCGGGGAGCCCCTGCTTCTGCACGACCTGCAACCCCAGTATCTCGCCCACTGCCTTGGCGCCCACGTCGTCTTGTTTCGCGGCCTGGACCTGGCTGCTGCCCGCGTGCTCGCTGTCGTTGTTACCAACCTTGCCGGCGGTGAATCCCTTACCTACCAACAGTTCCGAAACAGCGGCAGCCAGGCCGTTGATCTCGGTCTCATTGACGACCTCGGCAGTCGTTTGATCCTTGGAATAGGTGGCCTCTTCGGTCCTGCCCTCAGCCTGCTGATCCAGCAGGCCGGACACCCAGTTGCGTACCTGGTCGGCGTCCACCTTGACGACGCTTTGCGTCCCGTCCTCGGTCCAACCGTCCTCGCGCAGGATCGGGATGGTCGCGAACGCGATGTTCCCTCCGGACAACTTCTGCAGCTGCTGGATGAAGTCCATGACATTCCAGCCCTCGCTGAGCACCACGGTGCGGGTGATCGCATCGCGCAGCTTGCCCAAGGTGGTGGGATTGGTCAACGTGCCTCCCGAGAGCGCCGAATGCGCCAAGGACGACATCACCACCTGCTGGCGGACCACTCGATCGAGGTCGCCGCGGGGCAGGTCGTGGCGTTGCCGCACGAAGCTCAATGCATTCGGCCCATCGAGTGTCTGCGGGCCGGCGGGGAAGTCGGCGCCCGACATAGGTTCGTAGACAGCCTCGTTGAGACACACGCCGACTCCACCAAGCGCGTCGGTCATCAGTACGAACCCGAGCATGCTGACCTCGGCGTAGCGGTCGACGGTCACGCCGGTCAGCTTGGCCACGGTCTGGGTCAGCGCCGCACGCCCCGCATCCACTGACTCGCGCTCAGCGGCCTCCAGCGTCTCGCCGGATTCGACGCGCTTCTGCCGATCGTTCTCCTTGGCTTCGCCGTAGACGCCGTTGATTTTTCCCTTGCTGCCGTCCGGGACGGTGACATAGGAGTCGCGGGGGATGGAGATCGCAGTTGCCGATTTTCCGTTGTTGGGGATGCGGATGAGAATGATGGTGTCGGTGTTCGTGGCGGTCTCATCACCAGCGCGCAACATCGCCAGTTCGTCCTGCGAGAGCGGATTGCCGTGCGCATCGCTACGGCTGTCGACGCCCACCATCAGGATGTCAATTGCGCCGTCATCGGGTCTGGCCGCATTACCGAACAGGCCAGGAAGATCGAACCGGGCGATGGTCGGATCGATGTTGCCGATCTGTCCCCAGGCTGCCCCGGTGACCACCATGACGGCGACCGCGGCCAGAGTCGCGATACCCCGCCACAGGGGACGCGGTGTCTCTGTCTGCGTCTCCGTCACGGTGGGTTCGTTCCTTTCCGGGCCCGGGTCTTCACCGGGCAAAAACATCTCAAGCCTCGTCAAGGCTACGTCGGCCGACCGTGCATCCTTTGGAAGCGAACCCCGGCGTGCCAGACTCGGGGCGTGCTCGTCATCACCGGAGCGGGTGGTCAACTCGGCTCTCACCTTATTGCCCGTGCCAGGTCTCGCGACATTGCGATCCGTGCGCTGACATCGTCTGATTGGGATATTACCCGGGACGATGTGGCCGACGGGGTGGTTGCTGCAGGGGATACCGTCGTCAACTGCGCCGCCTACACCGCCGTGGACGCCGCGGAAACGGACGAGGCCAGGGCGTATGCGGTGAACGCCGACGGTGCCGCCAGGGTGGCGCAGGCATGTCGTGACGTTGGCGCCAGGTTGATCCATGTCTCCACCGACTACGTGTTCGGTGGAGAGTTCGGTGACGGTAGCCCACGCCCGTACCGCCCGGATGACGCCACGGCTCCCAATAGTGTGTACGCACGTACCAAGTTCGCCGGAGAGCAGGCTGTCCACGCTGTCCTACCAACAGCTCACGTGGTGCGTACGGCGTGGGTCTACACGGGTGTTGGTGGCGATTTCGTCGGCGTCATGAGGCGACTGGCCGCTGGGGACGGGCCTGTGCGGGTGGTGACGGACCAGACCGGGTCGCCGACGTATGCCGCAGATCTGGCCGATGCCCTCCTGGACTTGGCTGCCTCTTCGGTAGACGCACCACTCCTGCACGCGGCCGGGGGTGGGGTGGTTAATCGGTTCGACTGGGCGAGGGCGGTGTTCGAGCTGGTAGGAGCCGACAGCGCACGAGTTCAACCCTGCCTCTCCGCGGATATGCCGCGCCCCGCGCCGCGGCCGGTGTACTCGGCGCTCGACGGCAGCCAGTGGGCCGAATTGGGTCTGCCGCCGCTGCGGCATTGGCGTGACGCATTGGCTGAGGCGCTGGCCACAAACGATGTATAGGTACCCTCTAGCACCGTGACTGGATCCTCTGCGCAAGCGGCTCATCGGTGACTGATTCTCTTCGCGCAAGCGGCTCATCGGTGACTGACCAGCTTGCCGTGGTGACGGTGACCTACTCGCCTGGCGAGCATCTGCACCGTTTCCTGACGACGCTGCGCCATGCCACGAATCGTCCACTGCGGGTGATCCTGGCCGATAACGGCTCTGTCGATGGAGCGCCCGAGGCCGCTTCCACGGAGTCCGATGTCGAGCTGCTCCGCACCGGGGGCAATGTCGGCTACGGGAAGGCCGCCAACCTGGGGGTCGCCCAGGTCGATCCGGATGCCGAATGGATTGTGATCGCCAACCCCGATGTGCAATGGGGTCCGGGCAGCCTCGACGCACTGCTGGAGGTTGCGCAGCGTTGGCCGGCCGCTGGCGCGCTGGGCCCGCTGATTCGTGAGCCCGACGGCACGGTGTATCCCTCCGCGCGGGTGGTGCCGACCCTGATGGGAGGCGGCCTTCATGCGCTGCTGGGCTCGGTGTGGCCATCAAATCCCTGGACCGCGGCCTACCGTCAGGACCGGCTGGAACCGTCCGAGCGCGTTGTCGGATGGCTGTCGGGATCTTGCCTGCTGCTCCGGCGTAAGGCCTTCGATGCCATCGGCGGATTCGATACGCGGTACTTCATGTACATGGAGGACGTCGATCTAGGGGACCGGCTCGCACGTGCGGGCTGGCAGAACGTGTACGCGCCCGCCGCGGAGGTGGTGCACGCAAAAGGTCATGCAGCCGGACGTGATCCCGCGCGGAGCCTCAACGCTCACCACGACAGTGTCTACATCTTCCAGGCGGACCGGCATCCGCACTGGTGGCAGGCGCCGTTGCGCTGGAGCATCCGGGGTGCGTTGGCGGCCCGATCGGCCGTCGTGGTGCGCGCGGCGATCCGCGCCAATCGGCGCCAGCAGAAGCAAGGAGAGTGATATGTCTGACCATATGAAAGCCGATGCCGTCATCCTGGTGGGAGGGCAGGGCACCCGGTTACGCCCGCTGACGCTCTCGGCGCCCAAGCCGATGCTGCCGATTGCCGGGTTCCCCTTCCTGACGCATGTGCTGTCGCGGGTCGCGGCGGCGGGTATCGACCATGTCGTGCTCGGGACTTCCTACAAGGCCGAGGTCTTCGAGTCGGAATTCGGTGACGGGTCCAAGCTCGGGCTCTCGATCACATATGTCACCGAGACGGAACCGTTGGGTACCGGTGGTGCCATCCGGAACGTGCTGGAGCACCTGCGCCATGACACCACCTTGGTCTTCAACGGCGACGTGTTGTCCGGCCTGGATCTGAAACATCTCCTCGCGCACCATGAACAGACCCATGCAGACCTGACGTTGCACTTGGTGCGGGTTGGCGACCCGCGTGCGTTCGGTTGTGTGCCTACCGATTCCGACGGTCGTGTCACCGCATTTCTGGAGAAGACCGAGGATCCCCCCACCGATCAGATCAACGCCGGATGCTACGTGTTCCGGCGCGAGCTGATCGAGCAGATTCCTTCGGGCAGACCGGTTTCGGTTGAGCGGGAGGTCTTTCCGGGACTGCTGAGCGGCGGTGCCAAGGTGTGCGGATTCGTCGACACCAGCTATTGGCGTGATATGGGAACTCCCGAGGACTTCGTGCGCGGCTCGGCCGATCTGGTCCGCGGTATCGCGCCGTCTCCGGCGATTCCTGAGCATCACGGGGAGGCGTTGGTGCACGACGGTGCCTCGGTGGCGCCCGGCGCGGTGGTGATTGGTGGCACCGTGGTGGGTCGGGGTGCCGAGATCGGTCCGGGGGCGCGGCTGGACGGTGCGGTGGTGTTCGACGGTGCTCGCATCGAAGCGGGTGCCGTAGTGGAACGTTCGATCATCGGGTTCGGCGCACGCATTGGTCCGCGGGCATTGGTGCGGGACGGCGTGATCGGTGACGGTGCCGATATCGGTGCGCGCTGCGAGCTGCTGCGTGGCGCCCGGGTGTGGCCCGGAATCACCATTCCAGACGGCGGCATCCGGTACTCCTCGGACGTCTAGCACCGTTGCTGCGCAACGGGGACCGACACCGCGTTACACGCGGCGGGCGCGGGCTCGTTGCGACAACGTGACGACCGACGGATCGTCGTCCGGAACCTGGTCGATGGGCCACCAACGCAGGTCGAGTGATTCGTCGCTGACGGTGATCTGCGCGCCCTCCGGTGCGTGCGCGAGGAACTGCAGATCGAGGTGGCGCGTCGGCACGCCCAGCGAGCAGGTGATCGGATGTACATGTACCCCAAGTAGATTCGGGTCGAGGAGAAGGCCCCCGATGCCGGACTCTTCGGTGGCCTCCCGCAGGGCGGCGGCCTGGATGGTGGTGTCCTCCTCCTCGCAGTGGCCGCCGAGCTGGAGCCACTTACCCACCCGAGGGTGCAGAGTCAGCAGCGCCTTCGATCCGTCGTCGCTGACCACCAGGGCCGAGGCGGTGATATGGCCGGCGACACAGCGACGACGGCAGGCGTCCGGATTGGCGTCGAGAAACGCCAGCACGGCGTGCCGCAGACTGTCCTGTTCCTCATTCGGAGCCTCCCATGAGGAGAGCAATTCGATGGTGGACCCATGTAGCCCGCTCATGCTCGACGTTCCTCGCCCGAGTGGCTCGTCACAATTCCACCAGCATCTGGCCGGGTGGCAGGGGAGAGCGTGGTTCCAGTGGCTCGGACGGATAGCCAATCGCGATGGCTCCCATCGGTTCCCACGACGCTTCTAGCCCCAGTTGGCTGCGCACGACATCTCCCGCGAAGATGGTGGACCCAATCCAGCAGCTGCCCACACCTCGCGCGGCCAACGTCACCAGCAGTGCCTGTACCGCTGCGCCGACTGCGACGGTGAACATGGTGCGTTCCGCGCCGGTGCGACGCTCGTCGGGATAGTCGTGGGCGCCGTCGGGCACCAGGAACGGGATCACGACTTCCGGCGCGTCATAGAGGATCTGTCCGCGTGCCACCCGCTTGTCCACGGATTCGGGGGTGCGGCCGTCCCCGGTGAGGTCGCCGGCCCATGCCTGCTTCATGGCATCCAAGAGAGCGTGCCGCATTGTCAGATCCCGCACCCACACGAATCGCACCGGATGGGTGTGATGCGGAGCGGGTGCGGTCAGCGCCTCGCCGATGGCTTCGCGTAGCAGGTCGGGATCCACTGCGGTGTCGGTGAATTGTCGGACTGAGCGGCGTACCAGTACCGCGTCGCGGCGGCCCTGCTCCAAGGCTTCGGCGGTGCCGAGCCAGAACAAGTCGTCCGGACCCGAGCGCAAGAGATCGCGGGCGACGCTGCCGTCGTCGGGCACCGAAAGTCCTCGCACCACCGCTACCGGCACGTCGGTGAGCTTGCCCTTGACCAAATCGGCTGCAGCCGCAATCTCATCGGCTATGGCGACCTCGGTCACCTGAAGCTCGTTGCCGTGCTTATCTTTTGCACCGGCGTAGGCGTAGAGGACGGATATGCCGGAGGAGCCGATGGCCGCATCGGTCTGGCCGTTGCGCCAGGCTCGCCCCATGGTGTCGGTGACCACTACCGCCACGTTCACGCTCAGCTGCCGTGACAGTGCCGCCCGGACCGCCGCAGCGCTGCCGTCGGGGTCGACGGGAAGCAACACGAGTTCGGCCGTGTCCACATTGGATGCGTCGATTCCGGCGGCGGCCTGCACGATGCCGATGGTGTTCTCGGTGATCAGCGTCTTGCCCTTGCGGGCTAACACGCGGACCGACTCGGAATCGATCAGTTTGCGCCGCAGGCTGTCTCGGGCCTCGGGATCGGTGGGTGCGGCGACGATCCGGCCCTCGGCCTTGGAGATGATTTTGCTGGTGATCACCACCACATCACCGTCGCGTAGCCACGGTGCCGCCGCGGCTATGGCCGCGGCCACATCGTCACCGGGGCGGAATTCGGGTAAACCCGCGACCGGTAGGATTTCGATCGGCTTGGCCGAACCATGTTCGGGTGCAGGGGAATCCGCAGGTGAATTCATAGTTTCACTCCGGCCAGGTCGAGTCCCGCACGCACCATCGCCGCCGTTGCGTCCGGGTCGGTCATGAGCAGCGGAACCGACCGTACCTGAACTCCCTCAATGTGAGCTGCATCACCCTCGTCGACCAGCCAGCCGTCCAGGATGCCGGTCTGCGCGCGGGCGCCGAAGTGTTCTCCGACACCCTGTGAGCTCACCTCGACACCGATCACGCGCAAACAATCGTCGGCCATTCCGCGGAGCGGCTTCCCGGACACGATCGGCGAGTAACCGATCACCGGAGCCGAGGTTGTGCGGAGCGCCCCGCGAACTCCACCCACCGCCAAGATGGCCCCGATGCTGACCACCGGATTGGACGGCGCCAGCAAGACCACATCGGCGTCGGCGATGGCCTCGGCAACGCTCGGGGTGGCCTTTGCTTCGTCCGCTCCGACGAACGCGAAGCTGTGTGTGGGGACCTGCGCCCGATGCTGCACCCACCACTGTTGGAAATGGATCGCGCGCTGCTCTCCGTCGGCGGGGTCGGTGATCACCACGTGGGTCTCACACCGGTCGTCGCTGGCGGGTAACAGGCGGACCCCGGGCTGCCATCGATTGCATAACGCTTCGGTGACCGCTGATAGCGGGTAACCGGCTCGCAGCATTTGACTGCGTATGAGGTGAGTGGCCAGGTCCCTGTCGCCGAGCGAGAACCAGTCGGGCTGGGCGCCATAGGCGGCCAACTCCTCCATGGCGTTCCAGGTCTCGTCGCGGTGCCCCCAACCCCGCTCCGGGTCGACCCCCCCGCCGAGGGTGTACATGCAGGTGTCCAGGTCAGGGCAGATCCTGACGCCGTGCATCCAGGCGTCGTCGCCAATGTTCACGATGGCGTTTATCTGATGCTTGCTGGAATCTGATCCGAGCAAGCGCTGGACGCCGAGGAGGAAACGCGCTCCGCCGACGCCGCCGACGAGGACGGTGACTTTCACGTTGACCGAGACTAGTGCGCCGGCAATGATGCGACACGCCATGAGGGCGCCACGCCGTTTTTGTCGGTGGAAGATGGTATGAATTTTCGTCCTTCGCTTGACCCCGGCAGCGAACACGTGTGTAATCACAGCAGTGTCATTCCTCGGGCTGAGTTTGTAAGTCTCAGGCGCAGACCGGGATTCGATCAAATGTTCGAATCGAAATGGCCGGAAGTGAAGATTGTGGCACGAAACCGGGCAATACGAGTTGTATTCGGATGCGACAGGAACAGTGAGGAGGCGGGACGATGCTGTTCGGACACAGTGAATTTGGTGTACACGACGAGCTGAGTTCCGGCGTTGGCACGGGTGCGACGGGCTTACCGCCCGCACGTCCGCATCTGACGTTGGTACAGAACGATTTTGACGCGGTGTTGGGTGCCGCCGACGACCAGTGGCAAGAGAAGGCGCTCTGCGCGCAGACCGATCCCGAGGCGTTCTTCCCTGAGAAGGGTGGGTCGACTCGTGAGGCCAAGCGCATCTGCCTGGGCTGCGAGGTCAAGGACGAGTGCCTTGAGTCCGCATTGGCCAATGACGAGCGGTTCGGCATTTGGGGTGGGTTGTCCGAGCGTGAGCGCCGTCGCTTGAAGCGCGGCATCATCTGATTCGGTGTTCTGTGTTCGCCCCAGGGTGAGTTAATCGCCCTCGTCGGTGATGGTTGGGTCGATCACCGACGGTTCCACCCCCAGATGGGTGGCAACCTGCGCGACCAGTAGATCGTGCAGGAGATCCGACAAATCTCCAGATTTCTTCGCGCGCAATTCGATCGGCTTTCGGAATAGGACAATCCGCGCCCGGGTGGTGTTACCCCGGGTGTCCACACCGGCCGGAATCAGTCTTGCCAGCGGAATCGGCCCGTCTGCGATCACTTCCGGCGGCCATTGCACCGAATCCGGATCCTTGGGTTGGATGCGTGGAATCTCGTCGACCGCGACGTCCAAACCCTCCAGCCGTGCCTGCCACGCCCGTTCGATCGGTTCGTAGGCCTCCAGGACTGCCATATCGAAGCGCTCGGCACGTGAGCGCCAGCCGGGAACGGTGGGCGGTAGGAGAGGTCCGCGGAATTCGCGACCCCTTCGAGAGCCCTGCGAGCTCGATCCTCCAGAGGACCCACCGCGTCGTCCATCACGTGACATGTCCCGAATGGTATTCGCGATCCGTGGGGAAGGTGAGGCTGCTGAGACTGGGGAATAGCAACGGGCAGGTCACCGCCCGGTCTCACGACGCTTACGTTCTTCGCGCAAGCGGCGCATCACCGCTGACACCAGCGTGTCTGCGAGTCGGAACGTGTTTGCGCGCGATAGCCTCAACGCTTGTGAGAGCCCCCCGTCGCTGCTGTCGGCCCGGGTGCCCGAGTTTCGCCGTGGCGACATTGACATTCGTCTACGCGGATTCGACGGCCGTGGTCGGGCCGCTGTCCACGTCCAGTGAGCCGCATTCGTGGGATCTGTGTGCGCAGCACGCGAGCCGGATCACCGCGCCCCGAGGCTGGGAGCTGGTCCGTTACAGCGGCCCCATGCCGTCGAATCCCGAGGACGACGACCTGGTGGCCCTGGCCGACGCCGTGCGGGAGTCGACAGGCGGCGTCCGGCGGGTGGCGGCCGCCGGTTTTAGTGAGCCGATGCTCGATGTCGGTACCCACGCGGCCCCCGCCGCGTCTCGGCCCGTGCATCCGGCTCCGGTCGGGCGACGCCGTGGGCACCTGCGGGTTCTCCCTGATCCCGTCGAGTGAGGCTGGTCCGAACGAGCATGACCTGCGAGTGAGACTTGGGTACCTTCGGCTCGGTCTGCTGACATTCTCTAACCACTCGCCGGACGTTCACGTTCGATGCGGGCCGACCACTAGGCTGGCCAGCGATACCTAACGTCCTTCTCTCAACAGACCAACTCTCAATAGACCCATAGGAGAGCTTTCGTCATGGCCCGGTCCGCTGACGCTGTCCACGCCGTCATCAAGGCGTACGACGTCCGTGGCCTATTGGGCGAGCAGATCGACGAGTCCTTTGTCTTCGACGTGGGGTCCGCGTTCGCGCGGCTGGTCAGGGCGGAGTCCGCCGACCCCGACGGTCCGCTGCGGATCGTGGTGGGGCGCGATATGCGCGACTCGTCGCCGGGTTTGGCGCGGGCGTTCACCGACGGTGTCACCGCCCAGGGGCTCGACGTCGTGCTGATCGGACTCGCATCGACCGACCAGCTGTATTTCGCTTCCGGGTTGTTGGACTGTCCGGGGGCCATGTTTACCGCCAGTCATAATCCGGCCGCGTACAACGGAATCAAATTGTGCCGCGCGGGCGCTAAGCCGGTGGGCAAGGACAGCGGCTTGTCCATCATTAGCGATGAGCTCATCAACGGCGTGCCGACATACGACGGTCCGAATGGCACCGTCGCCGAGCGGGACGTCCTCGCCGAGTACGGCGATTTCCTGCGGTCACTGGTTCAGTTGAGCGGGGCTCGTCCGCTTCGGGTGGCGGTAGACGCAGGCAACGGTATGGCCGGGCACACGACGCCGGCAGTGCTGGGTGCCATTCCGTCGATCACGCTCGCGCCGTTGTACTTCGAGCTGGACGGTAATTTCCCCAATCACGAGGCCAATCCGCTCGATCCCGAGAACCTGCGTGATCTGCAGGCATTCGTCACCGCCGAAGGTGCCGATATCGGACTTGCCTTCGATGGTGATGCCGACCGGTGTTTCGTGGTCGATGAGCGCGGACGCGCCGTATCACCCTCTGCGGTAACCGCTTTGGTAGCGCGCCGAGAGCTGGAGCGGGAGATCGGCGGCACCGTGATCCATAACCTGATCACGTCGCGTGCGGTGCCCGAGCTTGTGATCGAGCACGGCGGGACGCCGGTGCGGTCCCGAGTGGGTCACTCATACATCAAGGCGCTGATGGCCGAGACCGGCGCGATCTTCGGTGGTGAGCATTCCGCTCACTATTACTTCCGCGACTTCTGGGGCGCCGACTCGGGCATGCTGGCGGCCCTGCACGTGCTCGCGGCGCTCAGTGAACAGGACCGGCTGTTATCGGACCTCATGGCGGACTACGAGCGGTACGCGTCCTCCGGTGAGATCAATTTCCGCGTCTCGGATGCCAGGGCTTGTGTCGACGAGGTACTGAAATCATTTGGCACACAGATCATTTCGATTGACCACCTGGATGGCGTCACCGTCGATATCGGTACCGGAACGTGGTTCAACCTCCGCACGTCCAACACCGAGCCACTGCTGCGCCTCAATGTCGAGGCGCGCACCGATGAAGATGTGGCCGCCGTGGTCGCACGTGTCACCGAGCTGGTCGGCCGTACTGAGGCCGCGACCTGATGAACGCCACAATCGATCTGGATGACGCCGAGGCGCTATTGGCGGCCGATCGGGATGGCTCGCTGGAGGCCGCGTCCATGGCCGGCGCTCAGGTGCGTGCGGTGGGTACCGCCCTCGCCGAGGGAGCCCTGGATTCCCTCCGCTCGGAAGACCGATTGCGCACCGTCGTGTGGGTTGCGGGTCGGGGTACGGCCGCGACAGCGGGAGCGATTCTGGCCGGCGCTCTTTCGGACACGGTGAACCTTCCGTTCGTGACCGCCGCACAGGCGCCGGTGTGGTTGGGGCCGCTGGATGTCATGGTGGTCGCCGGTGACGACGCCGGTGACCCGGCCCTGAGTGCGGCGGTGTCGGTGGGTACTCGCCGTGGTGCTCGAGTGGTGATCGCCGCCCCTGATGAGGGTCCGCTGGCGGATTCCGGTGCCGGTCGTGCGATTTCGTTGGCCCCCCGATTGCGTGTGCCGGACACGTTTAGCCTTGCGCACAATCTTGCGGTAGGTGCGGCCGTGCTCGGCGTGGTGGACAGGTCCGTTGCGCCCGATGTCATGACCATCGCCGACGAGGTGGACGGCGAGGTTTCCCGGAACACCGTGGGGCGGGAGGTCTTCACCAACGCCGCCAAGGCGATCGCCGCGCGCTTGGCCGGTGGTCCCGTGGTGTTGTGCGGAGATCGGTCGGCCACGCTGGCACTTGCTCAACATGCGGCGGTCACACTGCTGCGGCTGACCCAGCGCACCGTCACCTCATGTGGACTTTCGCAGGCGTTGGCTGCGATGCGGGATGCCTTGTCGGGCAGGGGCTCTGGTAGTGCCTCGCTGTTCCACGACGAGTTCATCGATGGTCCTCGTGGCGTCGGACCGCCGCGGATATTGGCTCTTGCTACCGACAAGGACTTCCAAGCTGTCGCGGCGAGGATCGAGGGTGTCGACGACACCGAGCTCGTGGCCACCACCGACCTCGGCGAGGTGGCGGCACGACCATCGGAGCTGGCGCAGCTGATGATGCTCGCGACACGGTTCGAAATGGCCTCGGTCTACGCCCGGCTTGGCGGGGGGAGATCCGGGCCGTGAATCTACTCAGGGGGGCGATCAGGACGTACGCCTGGGGTTCGCGAACAGCCATCGCCGAGTTCACCGGACGCCCAACGCCTACACCGCATCCGGAAGCCGAGCTTTGGCTGGGTGCGCATCCGGCCGATCCCGCGTACCTGGAAACAGGCGGCGGTGCAAAGTCATTGCTCGACGTGGTGGCCGCGGATCCGGCCGGGCAGTTGGGTTCGGCGTCGGTGGCAGAGTTCGGTGATCAGCTGCCCTTCCTGCTCAAGGTGCTGGCCGCCGATGAGCCGCTGTCGTTGCAGGCGCACCCCAGCGCGCAGCAGGCGGCCGACGGGTACGCGCGCGAAGAGGCGGCCGGCGTGCCGCTCAACTCCCCGGTGCGCAATTACCGCGATCGCAATCACAAGCCGGAACTGGTAGTAGCGCTGGACCGTTTCGAGGCGTTGGCCGGCTTCCGCGACCCCGGCGACACCATGGCGCTGTTTCATGCCCTGGATGTCGACGAGCTGACGCCGTATGTGAATCTGCTGGACGGCCAATCCGACGCAGACGGACTCCGGGCCTTGTTCACCACCTGGATAACCCTTCCGCAGCCGAGCTTGGATCTGTTGGTGCCGGCGGTGCTGGACGGCGCGGTGCGCTATCTGTCCTCCGACAACGTGCGCTTTCGTGCCGAGGCGCGCACCCTCCTGGAGTTGGGTGAGCGTTATCCCGCTGATGCCGGAGTGCTTGCATCCCTGTTGTTGAATCGGCTCACGCTGGAACCGGGGGAGGGGATCTATCTGCCTGCCGGAAACCTGCACGCATATCTGCGTGGCCTTGCGGTAGAGGTCATGGCCAACTCCGACAACGTCTTGCGCGGCGGACTGACCCCGAAACACGTCGACGTACCCGAGCTGCTTCGAGTGCTGGATTTTTCACCTGCTGCGGAAAAGCATCTGCACGTCGAGACGGTCACCGACGGTGCGGAAACCCGGTATCGCACGCCTGCGAAGGAGTTCGCGTTGTCCCGTTTCGATCTCGTGGACGGTGAGCGAACGGCTGTCGGGGTCAAGGGGCCGCGGATACTGCTCTGCACCCAGGGCAGCGTGAGGCTGGACGGTTCGGAGACGGACCTCAGGGTGCGCGCCGGACAGTCGGTGTGGGTGCCGGCCGACGGTGGAAGTGTCACGCTGACTGGGCAGTCCGCTGCCCGGGTGTTCTTGGCGACAGTCGACGCGGACGCGTAGCGATCTACCGGGGCAAGACGAGTCGGGGACAGAAGGAGAGACGATGTCGGCAGGCGGTAGTAAGAAGGCGATCATTGCGGCCCTGGCAGCCAATGCCGGTATCGCGGTGGCCAAGTTCGCCGGCTTTCTGATTACCGGGAGTTCGTCGATGCTCGCCGAGTCCGTGCACTCGGTGGCGGACACCTCGAACCAGGGCCTGCTGCTCTATGGACAGCGTGCCGCGAGCAGGGAAGCAGATCGCCTGCACCCGTTCGGGTATGGGCGCAGCCGATTCTTCTACTCCTTTGTGGTCGCACTGGTGTTGTTCACGCTCGGTTCGGTCTTTGCCCTGTACGAGGGCTATCACAAGGTGCACGCCCCCGAGCATCTTTCTTCTCCTATCGTCGCGATCGTGATCCTGGTCCTTGCGATAGGGCTGGAGGGCTACAGCTTCCGCACAGCGTTCGTGGAGTCCAAGCCACTGAAGGGCAAGGCCAGCTGGTGGCAGTTCATCCGCAACTCACGCAATCCTGAGCTCCCGGTCGTGCTGCTTGAGGACACGGGTGCCCTGCTGGGGTTGGTGTTCGCGCTGTTCGGCGTTGGTATGACGATCGCGACCGGCGACCCGATATGGGACGGCATCGGCACCATGGCGATCGGCGTGCTGCTGGGCATCATCGCGATCGTCCTGATGGTCGAGATGAAGAGTCTGTTGATCGGCGAGGGCGCGACCGCAGCGCAGGAGCGGGCGATCCTGGACGCGCTGGCCGGCACCGATCACGTTGATCGGGTAATCCATTGCCGTACCCAGTATCTGGGCCCGGAGGAGCTTCTGGTCGCGGCGAAGATCGCGATTTCACCGAAAGCGGACCTGCCGCGGGTCGCTGCCACGATCGACGGTGCCGAGCAGCGGGTGCGGGAGGCGGTTCCGATCGCGACGGTGATCTACCTTGAGCCCGATCTGGATCGTTCGCCCGCCGATTCTTAGCTAGACGGCGTGATCAACCGTCGTGAGCATGGGGCTTGTGCGAGACTGCCGTAATGCCGGGTAGCGGATTGTGGCGTACGAAGTCTGTCGAACAGTCGATCGCGGATACCGACGAGCCGGAGACCAAGCTCCGTCGGGACCTAACCTGGTGGGATCTCACCGTTTTCGGCGTCTCGGTGGTCATCGGTGCCGGTATCTTCACCGTCACCGCGTCTACGGCGGCCAATGTCACCGGGCCTGCGATCTCGCTGTCATTCATCATGGCCGCGCTCGGGTGCGGCCTGGCGGCGATGTGCTACGCCGAATTCGCCTCCACCATCCCGGTTGCCGGTAGCGCCTATACGTTCTCCTATGCGACATTCGGCGAGTTCGCTGCCTGGATCCTGGGCTGGGATCTCATTCTGGAGTTCTCGGTTGGCGCGGCCACTGTCGCCAAGGGCTGGTCGAGTTATCTGAGCACCGTATTTGGGTTCTCCAGTAGCACAGTGCATCTCGGGTCGCTCAAGGTCGACTGGGGTGCGTTGCTCATCGTTTCCGTGTTGACGGTGCTTCTCGCTTTCGGCACCAAGCTGTCCTCACGGGTGTCCCTCGTCGTCACGACCGTCAAGGTTCTGGTGGTGCTGCTGGTGATCATCGTCGGTGCCTTTTTCATCAAGGCGTCCAACTACACGCCGTTCATCCCGCCGCCGGAGGCCGGTGGTTCCAGCAGGACCGGACTGGATCAGTCGTTGTTCTCATTCATTGCCGGCGGTTCTGGAAGTCAGTACGGCTGGTTCGGTGTGCTGGCCGGCGCCTCGATCGTGTTCTTCGCATTCATCGGTTTCGATGTCGTCGCCACGACCGCGGAGGAAACCCGGAATCCGCAAAAGGATGTGCCGCGCGGCATCATCGCGTCGCTCGTGATCGTCACCGTCCTGTATGTCGCGGTCACCGTGGTGCTCTCCGGCATGGTCAAGTACAGCGACCTCCGAGCAGCCGACTCGCACCCGAATCTGTCCACGGCCTTCCACCTGAACGGCGTCGACTGGGCAGCCAAGGTCATCGCCATCGGTGCGCTGGCCGGGCTGACCACCGTGGTCATGGTGCTGATGCTTGGGCAGATCCGGGTCATCTTCGCAATGTGTAGGGACGGACTTTTACCGCGTGAGCTGGCGAGAACCGGATCGCACGGTACGCCGACACGGATCACCCTGATCGTCGGCTTCCTTGTCGCGCTGGCCGCAGCCTTCACCCCGATCGAAGGTCTGGAGGAGATCGTCAACGTCGGCACGTTGTTTGCTTTCGTGCTCGTCTCGGCCGGCGTCATCGTGTTGCGGCGGTCCCGGCCTGACCTGCCGCGTGCCTTCCGGGCCCCGGGTGTGCCGTGGCTGCCGATCATCGCGATCCTCGCCTGCGGATGGTTGATGCTCAACCTTGCTGTGCGCACCTGGCTGTTCGCGTTGGCGTGGATGGCTATCGGTGTCGTCGTCTACTTCGCCTACAGCCGTCGGCACTCAGTACTCGGGTTACGTGTAGCCGTCGACCAGTAGCCCTCCCACAACGCCGACCGTGGGCGTTGTGGACACAAAGTCTGACTCTGCTGTCCCTAACTCCCATTCTCGGCGAATCTGCATCGACAACCAATGAGTGACGCGCGCCACCAGGCACTTTACAAAACATACTCATTTGTCTAGACAAGCGACGAAGTATCACCTATCGTCAAGTTTGTTCGGTGATGTACCTCACGCAGATTTCGACCGAGGAGACAGTGACGATGACGTCCAACCTTGAAGCAGCCCATGACCTGCCCGTCCAGTGGCGCGACCGCAAGCGCTACATGTGGCTCTACGGGATGATCCCGCCCACCGCGATCTTCATCGCGACAGGGTTGGTCTATGTGATGAACCAGCTCGGCTGGCAGCAGATCTCGCCACTGTTTTTCTGGATCGGTCCCGCGCTGCTGTACGTGATCTTGCCGGCGCTGGATCTGCGCTTCGGGCCCGACGGCGAGAACCCGCCCGATGAGGCGATGGAGGCGCTGGAGAACGACAAGTACTACCGGTACTGCACCTACATCTTCATCCCATTCCAGTACGCGAGCTTCTTCCTGGGCGCCTACTACTTCGCTGCCACCGACCTGAGCTGGATCGGGTTCGACCATGGCATCAGCTGGATCTCCAAGCTGGGCATCGCGCTCTCGATTGGTGTGCTTGGCGGCATCGGCATCAACACCGCCCACGAAATGGGGCATAAGAAGGACGAGTTGGAGCGCTGGCTCTCGAAGATCACGCTGGCGCAGACCTTCTACGGCCACTTCTACATCGAGCACAACCGCGGACATCACGTGCGCGTCGCGACTCCCGAGGATCCGGCCAGTTCACGCTTCGGCGAGACGTTCTGGGGCTTCTGGCCGCGCAGCGTCTGGGGCAGTCTGAAGTCCTCCTGGAATCTTGAGGCCACCCGCATGAAGCGGCTCAATCGGTTCGTACTGCACCCGAGTAACGACGTGGTCAACGCATGGCTGATGTCGGCAGTCCTGTTTGGTGTCACCATCGCGATCTTCGGCGCCGCGGTCATTCCGTACCTGGTCATCCAGGCAGTCTTCGGCTTCACTCTCCTGGAGACGGTGAACTATCTGGAGCACTATGGGCTGATGCGGCAGAAGGTTGCCGGTGGACGGTACGAGCGCTGCACGCCCAAGCACAGCTGGAACTCCGACCATCTGGTGACCAATATCTTCCTGTACCACCTGCAGCGGCACAGCGATCACCACGCCAACCCCACGCGGCGCTACCAGACCCTGCGCAGCATGGACGGCGCGCCGAACCTGCCCAGCGGATACGCGACGATGCTGACGCTGGCGTACTTCCCGCCGCTGTGGCGCAAGATCATGGATCAGCGGGTGTTGGAGCACTACGACGGCGACATCACCAAGGTGAACATCCAGCCGAGCAAGCGCACAAAGATTCTGGCCAAGTACGGCGTGACGGAAGAGGCGGCCTGACATGTCGCAGTACCGTTGCCCCGTATGTCAGTACCTGTACAACGAGAGCGCGGGAGCCCCTCGAGAGGGGTTCCCGGCGGGGACGGCGTGGTCGGAGATTCCCGACGACTGGTGCTGCCCTGATTGTGGAGTGCGCGAGAAGGTGGATTTCGAAGCCCTACAAGGAGCGGATTCATGAGCGACGACGACTACAAGCTGTTCGAATGCATGCAGTGTGGATTCCAGTACGACGAGGCACTGGGCTGGCCGGAGGATGGCATTGGGCCGGGCACTCGCTGGGACGATATTCCCGACGACTGGAGCTGCCCCGACTGCGGCGCCGCGAAGGCCGATTTCGCCATGGTGGAGATCGCGAGACCATGACATGACATTGACCGAGTACACCGCGCCTGCCAGGCTCCCCGGTGTGACGCCGCGAGTGCCGTATGCCGAGGCCGCGCGGGCGCTGCTTCGCGAATCGGTCCTCGATGCGCTCGGAGATCTTCTGCGGCAACAGGACTGGTCGGCGGTGACCATGTCCGATGTGGCCCGCCGGGCGGGAGTCAGCCGTCAGACGCTGTACAACGAGTTCGGCTCCCGACAGGGGTTGGCCCAGGGGTATGCGTTGCGATTGGCCATGCGGCTCGCCGGCGCCGTCAATGACGCGATCTACGCCCATGTCGGCGACATTCACGGCGCCCTGCACGCGGGATTCGCCGCGTTCTTCGCCGATAGCGCCGCCGATCCGATGGTTGTCTCGCTATTGACCGGCGAAGCCAAGCCCGAACTGATGCGCCTGGTAACGGTCGACAGCGCCACGATCGTGCTGCCGGCCTCCGCCCGGCTTACCGAGTCGTTCAAGAACAGCTGGGTGCGCGCCAGCGCGGAGGACGCGGCCATCCTCGCCCGGTCGATCGTGCGGCTGGCGATCAGTTACGTCTCCATGCCGCCGGAGTCCGACCATGACGTTGCCCTCGATATGGCGCGGCTGCTCTCGCCGTTTGTGGAAGCCAATGCGGCGACCCGCGACTCGTGACCTGCGCATCCACAAATCTCGCTACCTGATCTAACAATCGGCCGCTCGTACGCGCTAACCTGGTGACGGACCCCGGTAAGTCAAGGGGATTGACATACTTCACTAGAGGCGGAAGAGACAAAAGATGACCGAGCTGGTGGCCGACGTACGCAACGGCATTGATTACAAGGTGGCAGATCTTTCCGAGGCCGAGTTCGGCCGCAAGGAGATCCGCCTGGCCGAACACGAGATGCCGGGCCTGATGGAGCTGCGTCGCGAGTATGCGGATGTGCTGCCGCTCAAGGGCGCCCGCATCTCCGGCTCGCTGCATATGACCATCCAGACCGCGGTGCTGATCGAGACCCTGGTGTCTCTCGGCGCGGAGGTCCGCTGGGCGTCGTGCAACATCTTCTCCACACAGGACCACGCCGCGGCTGCAGTGGTTGTCGGGCCGCATGGCACTGAGGAAGAACCGAAGGGCACCCCGGTGTTCGCCTGGAAGGGCGAGAGCCTGGAGGAGTACTGGTGGGCCGCCGAGCAGATGCTGACGTGGCCGAACGAGCCCGCCAACATGATTCTCGACGACGGCGGCGACGCCACCATGCTCGTGCTGCGCGGCGCGCAGTACGAGAAGGCCGGTGTGGTGCCGCCCGAGGAGGAGAATGACTCGGCCGAGCACAAGGTGTTCCTCAACCTGATTCGTGCGCGGTTCGAAACCGACAAGGACAAGTGGACAAAGATCGCCGGATCGGTCCAGGGCGTCACCGAGGAGACCACCACCGGCGTGCTGCGCCTGTACCAGTTCGCGGCGGCGGGCGAGCTGTCGTTCCCGGCCATCAACGTCAACGACTCGGTGACCAAGAGCAAGTTCGACAACAAGTACGGCACTCGGCACTCGCTCGTCGACGGCATCAACCGCGGCACCGATGTGCTGATCGGTGGCAAGAAGATTCTGATCTGTGGTTACGGTGACGTCGGCAAGGGCTGCGCCGAGTCCCTGGCCGGGCAGGGCGCCCGGGTGCAGGTCACCGAGGTCGACCCGATCAACGCGCTGCAGGCGCTGATGGACGGGTTTGACGTCGTCACCGTCGAACAGGCGATCGGGAATGCCGATATCGTCGTCACCTCGACCGGCAACAAGGACATCATCCTGCTCGACCACATGAAGGCCATGAAGGACCAGGCGATCCTGGGCAACATCGGCCACTTCGACAACGAGATCGACATGGCTGCCCTGGAGAAGTCGGGTGCTACGCGGCTGAACATCAAGCCGCAGGTGGACCAGTGGACGTTCGGGGACTCGGGTAAGTCGATCATCGTGCTGTCCGAGGGCCGTCTGCTCAACCTGGGCAACGCGACCGGACACCCGTCCTTCGTGATGAGTAACAGCTTCTCGAACCAGGTGATCGCGCAGATCGAGCTGTGGACCAAGAACGACGAGTACGACAACGAGGTCTACCGGCTGGCCAAGCACCTCGACGAGAAGGTCGCCAAGATTCACGTGGAGGCGCTGGGTGGCACGCTGACCCGGCTCACCAAGGACCAGGCCGAGTACATCGGTGTGGACGTGGAAGGCCCGTACAAGCCGGAGCACTACCGCTACTGATCGCCGCTAATCTGCGTAGAGGCCCCTTGCACCCCGGTGCGGGGGGCCTTTGCGTAGGCTGACCTGCCGTGGGCCAGCTGATTGCGATCGAGGGTGTCGACGGCGCGGGCAAGCGCACTCTTACCGAGGCGCTGATAGCGCGCTGGAATGCCCAGGGGTTATCCGTTGCGACGCTGGCCTTCCCGCGCTATGGCCGCTCGGTGCATGCCGACCTGGCGGCCGAGTCGCTCAAAGGCGGGCACGGTGATGTGGTGTCCTCCGCATATGCGATGGGGCTGCTGTTCGCGCTGGACCGGCGCGATTGCCGTGAAGAGCTCGCGGGGCTGGAGCGCACGAACGACCTCGTGATCCTGGATCGCTGGGTGGCCTCGAATGCCGCGTACGGCGCGGCCCGGCTGCATCAGGACGGCGGCGGCGATATGGCCCGCTGGGTGTATGAGCTGGAATTCGAGCGTTTTGCCCTGCCCCGTCCTGATTGGCAAGTCTTCCTGAATGTTTCGCCGGAGCTCGCCCAGCAGCGTGCCCGTCGGCGTGAGCAGCAGGAGAGTGACCGCACCCGTGACACCTACGAACGCGATGGAGACCTGCAGACGCGGGTGTCTGCGGCGTATGCCGATCTGGCACAACGTAACTGGGGTGGTCGGTGGGTGGTCGCCGATGGCGGCGACCCGGAGACGCTGGCGGCCTCACTGCTGCGCTGAGCGTGAAACCACGGCGGGGAATCGGTCGAAATCCCGCCATAGCTTCACTCTGGGCGAGCGCGGTTACAGCCAGTTGCGTCCCTTGAATATCGCATAGAGGCTGACACATGTCAGCACCATCAGTCCCAATGCGAGCGGATACCCGTAGTTCCAAGCCAGCTCGGGCATGCTCTGGAAGTTCATGCCGTACACGGTGCCGATCAGCGTGGGGGCGAACAGGATTGCCGCCCACGCGGACACCTTCTTGATTTCCTCGTTCTGTTGGTAAGCGGTCTCGGCGAGCCTGCGCATCTGGACGTTCTGCTCCTGAGTCACCAGGGTCGAGTTGACGGTCAGGATATTGTCCAACAGCTGACGGAAACCGTCGGCCCGCTCCACCACCATGGTGGCGTGGTCGGTGACGTCGCGCAGATAGCTGCGCAGCTCCTCGTTCGAGTTGTACTTGGAGAAGCCCGTCGAGAGGTTGTTGAGCATCGCCAGCAGCGGTTTGGTGGCGCGCTGGAACTCGATAACCTCGCGTGACAGCTTGTAGATACGTTGCGAAACATTGGGATCGCCGCTGAACACCTCGGTCTCGATCTCGTCGATATCGTTCTGCAGACCGGCGATGACGGGCGCGTATCCGTCCACCACGGCATCGCAGATGGCGTACAGCACCGCCTCTGGCCCCAGCCGGAGCAGCTCGGGGTGGCTCTCCATGCGAGCTCGTACCGCGGACAGGTCCGGGGATTCGGCATGCCGCACTGTGAGGATGAAGTTACTGCCGCAGAACACATGTAGTTCACCGAAGTCGACGCGCTCGGTGCGGTCCACATAGCGTGCCGCGCGCAACACCACGAAAAGCGTGTTGCCGTAACGTTCGAGCTTCGGGCGCTGATGCGCGTCGATGGCATCTTCCACCGCCAACGGATGCAGATCGAATTCGTCTGCTGCCGCGTGTAATTGGTCGTCGTTGGGCCGGTACATGCCAATCCATGCCATCGACGAGTCGTCGGGCAAGCTCTCGAGTGCGTCGGCGAGGGTTTTGGTGGTGCTGATCTTGACCCCGTCGCGGTACACCGAACTGTTGACGACGCTGGCTTCCACCGAGCATGCGGAGCGGTCGGAGTCGTATTCATCGGAGTCACGGTGTACCGCCATGAACTCCTCGGGTGACGGCGTCCGTCTCAGGGCGCCTCTCCGTAGCGAAATCATGGGGTCTCCTTACCATTCACTGGCTTCAACCTCTTCTTCGCGATCGACGTGCCAGCGCACTGACGACACAGCGGGTTCCATGCTGAGCCGACTTACCGCGGACTCCATCAGGGAGTCGTTGCGCTCTTCGGTGCTCAGCTTCGCGACCACCCGCACATGCTTGCCGTCCTCGACGTCGTACGACCGCACGGATTGCAGCGCGAATTCCGGCCGGCTCACGGCCTGCACGGTGAGTGCCCGGATATGTGCCTCGGTCTCATCGGTGGTGGTGACCTCAAAGAGGTATTCCGCGGGCCGGGCCTCGCGACCGGCAGTGGTCGGGCTGCGGTCGAGTAGATGGCCCAGCGGGCGTAATAGCAGGTTGGCCAGCACGATTGCCGCGGTGCCGATGATCGCCACGTCGTACATCCCGCCGCCGGCCAAGGCCCCAACCGCGGCGGTCGCCCACATGGTGGCGGCGGTGTTCAGCCCGGTGATGGTGGCGCCCTGTTTCATGATCACTCCGGCGCCGAGGAAGCCGATGCCCGAAACAATCTGTGCCGCAACACGTGTGGGATCGGCACCGGGGCCGTGGAAGCTATAGGCGCCCATGATGACGAACAGTGTCGCGCCCAGGCACACCAGCGCGTTGGTGCGCAGGCCCGCGTTCTTGGCGCGCCACTGCCGTTCGATCCCGATGGCGCAGCCCAGGCCAAATCCGAGGGCTACACGGATGACGACATCCCAATGGCTCATAACGGGTCCTGTTCTTTCGCAGTGGCTTCGAGGTGCACGTTGTATTGGTGCAACAAGAGCGCCTTCGAGCGCGACCCGGGTCTGCGTTAGAAGGCGCTGTGGATACTCGGAGGTTGACTATCGGACATAGTCGCGTCACCTCCTAGTCGCGGGCGCAAAGCGCACATGAACCACTGCTGAACAAGCGCCTTCATTAAACACCCGTCTGCCTGCGACCGGCAAGATGGCCTGTCGCTTCGTCGATATCGGCACCACACCCCGCGTGGGACGGCAGGATTGGTGCGTGTTCTTCGACCTGAGCGTGCGTGATTTCCTGGACCGTGCCGAGCTTGTGTACCCCGACCGTGTGGGGGTTGTCGACGAGCCGGTTCAACCGGCGCCGTCCTGGGGGCGGTTGACCTACCGGCAGCTCGCCGCGCGTGCGCGTGGGCAGGCCGCGGCACTGGATGACCTCGGTGTTGGGCCGGGAGAGCGGGTGGCGATCGTCTCGCATAACAGTGCCCGATTGCTCACGTCCTTCTTCGGGGTGTCCGGGTGGGGGCGCATCCTGGTGCCGATCAATTTTCGGTTGGCTCCTGCCGAAATCGAGTACATCGTCGAACATTCGGGTGCATCGGTGCTCCTGGTGGACCCCGAGGTGCGTCACCTGCTGGACACCGCGCGTGCCACTCACAACTTCGTGTTGGGAGAAGACGATGCGGCGATCTTCGGAGCGACGAGCGAGGCGGCCGATTCGTATGCCGCCGAACCGCGACCGTGGTCGTGTGATGAATCATCTACCGCGACACTGAATTACACCTCTGGTACCACGAGTCGCCCCAAGGGTGTTCAGCTCACTCATCGCAACATCTGGATCAACGGCGTCGTATTCGGATTGCACGCCACTCTGCGCGAGGACGATGTGCTGCTGCACACGTTGCCGATGTTCCATTGCAACGGTTGGGGCTGGCCGTATGCCGCCACCGGTATGGGCGGCCGGCATATCGTGCTGCGGAAGATCGACGGTGACGAGATTCTGCGACGTGTCGACGAGCATGGCGTGACCGTGATGTGTGCGGCGCCAACGGTCGTCGACGCCGTGTTGGATGCGGCAGCGAGCTGGGAAGGGCCCGTCCCCGGCAGGGGCCGGGTCCGGATCATCGTCGCGGGAGCGCCGCCTCCGACGCGCACCATCGCGAGGGTGCGTGCGGAACTCGGTTGGGAGTTCATCCAGATCTACGGGCTCACCGAGACCGCGCCGCTCATTGCCATCAACCGCTTTCGGTCCGAATGGGCCGACCTCGACGAGCAGCAGCAGGCTCGGATGTTGGGCCGTGCGGGTGCTCCGGCGATCGGTGTCCGCGTATCGATTGCGGAGGACGGGGAGGTGCTGACCCAGTCGAACACGAACCTCGACGGGTATTGGGACCAGCCGGAGGCCACCACGGAGGCATTGGCAGGCAATTGGTTTCATACCGGTGACCGCGGATCGATGGCCGACGGATACCTCACCATCTCGGATCGCAAGAAGGACGTCATCATCACCGGCGGAGAGAACGTGTCCTCCATCGAGGTGGAGGATGCCTTGATATCGCATCCTGGTGTGCGCGAGGCCGCCGTTGTCGGGGTGCCCGACGAGAAATGGGGCGAGCTGGTCACCGCGGTGGTCGTGGTCTGGGGGACAAACCCAGGGGCAGACGCGCCGACCGGACCCGATCTCGTCGCGCACTGTCGGGAGAGTCTGGCCGGATACAAGTGCCCCAAGCGCGTCGAGTTCGTCGACTCCCTGCCCAGAACCGCCACCGGGAAGATCCAGAAATTCAAGATCCGCCAGCAGCTCGCCTGATTGCGCCGATACACCTACTCGTGGCGAGGATCCGCGAATAGAACGGCAACTCGCCCCTTTGGTACCCCGGTTTTGTCACGATCTAGTGACACGATGGGATCTATGAGGCAAAGGATCCTTGTTGTCGACGATGACGCGTCATTGGCGGAGATGCTCACCATCGTGTTGCGCGGGGAGGGCTTCGAGACCGCGGTGGTGAGCGATGGTACGCAGGCACTTACCGCCGTTCGGGAGCTACGTCCCGATCTGGTTCTGCTGGACCTCATGCTGCCGGGGATGAACGGTATCGACGTGTGCCGGGTGCTGCGCTCCGATTCCGGTGTGCCGATCATCATGCTGACGGCCAAGACCGACACCGTTGACGTGGTGCTGGGCCTGGAGTCCGGCGCCGACGACTACATCATGAAGCCGTTCAAGCCGAAGGAGCTCGTCGCCCGCATCCGCGCCCGGTTGCGCCGTAACGACGACGAGCCCGCCGAGCTGCTGAACATCGCGGGTATCGAGATCGATGTGCCCGCGCACAAGGTGACGCGCGAGGGCGAGCAGATCTCACTGACTCCGCTGGAATTCGACCTACTGGTGGCGCTGGCACGCAAACCGCGCCAGGTGTTTACTCGAGATGTGCTGCTCGAACAGGTGTGGGGTTACCGTCACCCGGCCGATACCCGGCTGGTGAACGTCCACGTGCAGCGTCTACGGGCGAAGGTCGAGAAGGACCCGGAGAATCCGACCGTGGTGTTGACCGTTCGAGGAGTGGGATATAAGGCCGGACCCCCGTGATCTTTAGCTCGAAGCGGCGCATTCAGCGGCGGTCGGCACCACTGATACGCGGTCTGAAGGCGCTGAGTCGGGCAGTCGGGTTCACCTGGCGCCGTTCCCTGCAGGTGCGGGTGGTGGTGTCCAATTTGGCGCTGTCGTCCCTGGTCATCCTGATCCTGGGATTCGTGCTCACCAGCCAGGTCACCGACCGCATCCTGGAATCAAAGACCCGGGTTGCGAAGGAGGAGATCGAGCGTGCGCGCGTCATCGTCAGCGACGATGTCGGCGGCGAGGAAACCCGATCACTGCAGAGCAGCCTGGAGCTGGCCCGTAACCAGTTACTGAACCGCACCAAGGGCTCCGAGGGCGGAGTTGCCGGGGGGTTCGACGCGGTCCTCATGGTTCCCGGGGATGGGCCGCGCGCGGCCACCTCGGCGGGACCCGCCAACCAGATCCCGGGCCCGCTGCGCGATTTCGTCAAGGCCGGCCAGGTCAGTTACCAGTACTCGACCGTGCATACCGAGAGCTTCTCGGGGAAGGCTCTGGTCATCGGCTCGCCGACGACGTCGAACGTCACCGCGCTCGAGCTGTACTTGGTCTTCCCGCTCTCGAATGAGGAAAGCACTATTTCGCTGGTGCGCGGCACCATCGTCACCGGCGGTGTGGTGCTGTTGGTGCTCCTGGCCGCGGTGGCGCTGCTGGTCGCCCGTCAGGTGGTGCTGCCGGTGCGTTCGGCCTCCCGGATCGCCGAGCGATTCGCCGAGGGGCATCTCTCTGAACGCATGCCGGTGCGCGGTGTCGACGATATGGCCCGGCTGGCTGTGTCCTTCAACGATATGGCCGAAAGCCTCTCGCGCGAGATCACACAACTCGAAGAGTTCGGAAATCTGCAGCGCCGCTTCACCTCTGACGTCAGCCACGAATTGCGTACGCCGTTGACCACTGTGCGGATGGCGGCCGACCTCATCTACGACAACCGGGACGAGCTCGATCCGTCGTTGCAGCGTTCCGCCGAGTTGATGGTCAATGAGCTCGATCGATTCGAATCGTTGTTGAGCGACCTGCTGGAAATCTCGCGGCACGATGCCGGTGTGGCCGAGCTCGCCGTGGAGCAGGTGGATCTGCGCGACACCGTCAAGACCGTCGTGGCTTCGGTCAAGCACCTGGCCGACGAGTTGGACACCACGGTGGAGCTCGACATGCCCGACAGCGAGATCATCGCCGAGGTGGATCCTCGTCGCGTGGAACGGATTCTGCGCAACCTGGTCGCCAATGCGATCGATCATAGTGAGCACAAACCCGTCACCATCCAGATGGCCGCCGATATCGACAGCGTCGCCGTCACCGTGCGGGACCGTGGGGTTGGTCTGCGTCCCGGCGAGGAAAAGCTGGTGTTCAACAGGTTTTGGCGCGCCGACCCGTCGCGGAAACGTCACTCCGGCGGCACCGGACTGGGTCTGGCGATCAGCGTCGAGGATGCCCGGCTGCATCAGGGACGTTTGGAGGCATGGGGCGAGCCGGGCAAGGGGGCGTTGTTCCGCCTGACGGTGCCGCTGGTCCGCGGGCATAAAGTGACTACGAGCCCCCTTCCCTTGAATCCCACCAGCCGTCCAAGTTCCGCTGTGCGCCGGCCGGTTCCGCGCCCCGGTCGCCCGGGAGAGCGGCCGGGAGAACAAGAGACCGCGCCGATGCGTGCCTCCGGCGCCACGGTCGAGCCAGTGGGAGAGTCATCATGATGCGCCGGAAGGTGGCGGCGATCCTGACCGCGGCGGCGCTTGGACTCACCGCGTGCGCAGGGGTGCCATCATCGTCCTCGCCGCAGGCCATCGGAACGGTGCAGCGCCCGGCGCCGCCGGGGGTGCCCGCACCCACACCGGGTATGGAACCCGAAACGGTATTGCGCGAGTTCTTGAAGGCGACCGCCGACCCATCGAACAGGCACCGCGCAGCGCGCCAATTCCTCACCGAATCCGCCTCGCGGGCTTGGGATGACGCGGGTGACGCGGTGCTCATCGAGTCGCCGGTGTTCGTCGACCAACGTGGTGTCGACCGGTGGGCCATCAACGTACGCGCCAATAAGTTGGGCACCCTGTCCGATATCGGGGTCTTCCAGACCGCCCAGGGTGATATCCAGGATCCTCAGTTCACGTTGGCAAAGGCCAACGGCGAGTGGCGAATCGACTCGCTGCCCAATGGAGTGTTGCTCGACTGGGCGCAATTCCAGGCCACCTACCGTCGGTACACCGTCTACTTCGCCGACCCGGCCGGTCGCACCGTGGTACCCGACCCGCGGTACGTGGCGGTCTCCGACCCCGACCTGTTGGCCACTGAGCTCGTGTACAAGCTTTTGTCCGGTCCGCGGCCCGAGCTCGCGGGGGCGGTGCGCAATCACCTGAACGGCCTGCGGCTACGCGGCCCGGTGACGCGTGCCGACGGCAGCAGGGTGGACGTGGGGCGCGGATACGGCGGTGTGCGGGTCGAGCTGGAAGGTGATTTGACGCCCGATCAGCGGACCCGGCAATTCCTTGCGGCGCAGGTGATTTGGACGCTCTCTCGCGCGGGAATCGCCGGACCGTATGTGCTGCAGGTCAACGGCGCCCCGCTCGATGATCAACTGGCGCAGGGGTGGAGCACACAGAACGTCGCGTCCACTGACCCAGGTGCGTCTGAGGGCGCGGGTGTGGGCCTCTATGGGTTGCTAAATGGAACGCTGGTGACGGTGGACCGCGATGAGGCCGTGCCGGTGCGTGGATCGTTTGGCCAAGTGGGGAACCAGGTTTCGGCGGCGCTGTCGCGCAGCGGGCGTCAGGTGGCATCGGTGGTGCGGGTGCAGGCCGGAGACGATCCGCAAATGTCGCTGTGGGTAGGTGCGAATGGCGCCAATGGCAGCGAGGCGGTCGGCGGCAAGGCACTGACTCGCCCGACCTGGGCGCTCGACGACGCGGTGTGGGTGGTGATCGACGGGGGCCGCGTGGTCCGCGTCATCCAGGAGGCCACCACCGCCATGGTGGCGGTGTTGCCTGTCGAATCGTCGGCGGTGGCGCAGAGCTTTCAGGGGCAGATCACCGAACTGGCGTTGTCGCGAGACGGAACCCGTGCCGCCATGATCATCGACGGCCAGGTGGTTTTGGCCAGTGTTGTGCAGACCGACAGCGGCGACTACGCCCTGGTGCATCCGCGTCGGCTCGGCTTTGGCCTGGGGAAGTCGGCGGTATCGCTGGCCTGGCGGACTGGTGACGATCTCGCGGTTGCCCGCAACGACGGATCACACCTGGTGGCCAACGTGAACCTCGACGGCGTGAACTCCGATCTGGACGACCGGAATCTGCTTACTCCCGTGTCGACCGTTGTCGCATCGCCGGCCAATATCTACATCGCGGACGCGCGCGGCGTGCTGCAGCTGACGGGATTGGGCACGCCGGAGGAGAGGTGGATCGAGGTGCGTCCACTCATGCTGCCCCAGACGATTCCGGTACTCACCGGGTAACCGGAAGGCGCCGAGCTGTCAGGATTACTCGGCGATCATCTCCGTCGCGAGCAGCGCCTCGGGAATTCCGAACGCATCCACCAATTCCCGCAGATGTGGCCTCAGCTCGGAGCACAGCTGGTTGACACCGCGCCGGATGGCCTTCGCCCGTTCGGTCGACACATGCCGGTGCATGAGGAACCACGACAGGTCGGCTTCGAGCGCGCTGTAGACGAACAGATCGCACAGCTTCTCCAGCAGCTCTTGTGCAGATCGGCTGTCGCAGCTGTCAATCGCCGCGATGAACGCTTCCAGCACCACCCGCTCGGTGTGCGCGGATCCGACCTTGAGGATGTGGTCCTGCGCCGAGTTGAAGACCTCGAAGGGGTCCTCATCCGGGTTGTCATCGTCGGATTGGGCGCGTTGCATCCGGGTTGCCGCGGTCCGCAGCAGATGATCCTCGCGATTGCGCAGCAGGCGCAGCTGCGTGCCGCGATTGCTGAGATCGGACTCCTCGACGTCCTCGTCGGACGAGTCCAGGATCGTCTGGATGACCTGCCGTGCCGCGGAGCGTTCCAGGAGGACATCGCGGGCCATGCCGGCAATAAATCGAGTCCAGCCAACGGCGTTGAGGCCGCGTACGTCCTCGGCATAGGCCGAAAGCAGCTCCTTAGCCACCAGCTGAGTGAGCACGGTGTTATCGCCCTCGAAGGTGGTGAACACGTCGATATCACGCCGCAGGATGGTGAGCTGGTTGGCGTCGAGGTACCCGGCCCCGCCGCACGCCTCGCGGCAGATGGTGATGGCGTGCTGGGCGTGCCAGCTGGTCATTGCCTTCAAACCCGCTGCGGCGCTTTCCAGCTGACGTTGACGGTCGCCGTCCACTTCGTTGGCGGTCTGTACCTCGTGCAGCTCTTCGGTGAGCTCGTTCTGCGCGAACGCCAGCGCGTATGACCGTGCGATCAGGGGCAGCAGCTTGCGTTGATGCACCAGGTAATCGGCGATGATCACCTCGTCGGTGCTGTCCGGGGTATCGAACTGCTTACGCACCAGGGCATACCGCGACGCGATGGTCAGCGCCTTGCGGGCCGCCGCGCCCGAGGTAGCGGCGACGCTGACCCGTCCGCGGATGAGCGTGCCCAACATGGTGAAGAACCGCTTGTTCTCGTTCTCGATGGGCGAGCTATAAGAGCCATCAGCGCCGACATCCGCATATTTGTTGAGTAGGTTGGCCCGCGGCACCCGCACGTTGTCGAACACGATGCGCCCGTTGTCGACTCCGGCGAGTCCGCCCTTGTATCCACAGTCGCTGGTGGTTACTCCGGGGAGGTCGTTGCCGTCGGCGCCGCGGATCGGCACCACGAAGCAATGGACTCCGCGGCCGGTCGCCTCCTCGCCGGGTCCACCGGTGACGAGCTGCGCGAAAACCGCGGCCACGGCGGCGTGCTCGGCGGCACCGCCGATGTAATCCTTACGCGCGAGATCGCCCTCGGAGCTGAGAATGAAGTCGCCGCTCTCGCTGTCGTAGGTGGCGACGGTTTGCAAGGCCTGGACGTTGGAGCCATGCCCGGTCTCGGTCATGGCGAAACAGCCGAGCACATCGAGATTGATCAGCGGGACCACGTACTGCTCGTGATGTGAAGCGGTACCCAGGTTTTCGATCGCTCCGCCAAAGAGGCCCCATTGCACGCCCGCCTTGACCATCAGCGACAAGTCCGCGTAGCCGAGCATCTCGATGCCGACGATCGCGGCCCCGACGTCGCCAGTGCCGCCGTGTTCCTTTCGGAACCCTGCCTGTGGCACGCCATGTGGTACCAGCTCGCGCATGATCCGCAGCGATCGCGCACGCGCCTCTTCGAGGGTCAGCGAGGGATCGGGAAGTAGGTCGGCGCGGTCCAGATACTCGCGCGCGGCGTCGCGTATCGGACCAAATCGCCCGTCGAGCGCAACACGCAGGTGCGAGCTCAAGGCATGGGGGACGGGCTGGGCATCGGCGGGTGCTGTCCGGGTCTCCATGCATTCGAGCCTAGTCAGGAGCGGCCCGCCGGTTGGCGTTCTGCGGCACGCATCTTGCCATTACCGACCAGCGGTCTAACATACCGACCAGTGGTCTATTTGGGCCATTCGGAAGGAGCCGACGACATGACCACTACATCCACCGCGATCGACCCGGTCCAGCGCACACGCGCGTTCGCACGGGTCATCGGTCCATTCGTCGCCACGGTAACCACCATCATCGCTTGTCGGGTGGGCGGTCCTGGCTTCCTCAGTGACAGCTTCTTCAACGACCCGATGTGGTCGTGGCTGTTCGGTGCCCTGCTGCTCTTTTGTGGGCTGATGATCATCGCCTTCCATCAGTTTTGGAGAGGCCTCGCTCCGGTGATCATCTCCCTGTTCGGCTGGTTTCTGGCGCTACGAGGATTCGTCCTGCTGGCATTCCCCCACGTGATGCAGAAGGGGGTGGACGCGTCGATGCCCGCAGTGGGTCCGGTGCGGGCCTTCTTCCTGTTCATGGCCGTCGTCGGCCTGTATCTGACGTACGTCGGCTGGATCAAGAAGTCCGCGGCCGGCGACTGATTCAATACCGATGTGATGAGCCGCTTGTGCGAAGAACATCAGCCATGCCGCGCGTGGTGAAGCATCCGGAGGTGCGTCGGACCGAATTGCTCGATCTGGCGATGTCCCTATTCCTGGAACGCGGTTACGAAAAGGTCAGCCTCAACGATCTCATCGCTACCTCTGGGATCTCGAAAGGTGCTTTTTACCACTACTTTTCCTCCAAGGAGGCCCTGGTGGCGGCGCTTGTGGAGCGCAGCGCGGACCAGGCGTTCGAGGCGTTGGGTCCGGTCTTCACAGAGCCGGGGAAGGGTGCGTTGGAGCGGTTGAACGCCGGGCTGCGCGCGAGCTACGAGGTCAAGATGGCGCTCGGCGCGCCAGAGAGCATCGCGGCGATGGTCTCGATGCTGCGGCCGGAGAACCAGCCGTTGCTGCGCAGGATCTCGGCGATCTGGGAGGACAAGTTTCGGCCGGTACTCACCGAGGTCATCGAGCGGGGAGTCGCCGAAGGGGTGTTCGAGACATTCGATCCCGAAGGCGTCGGTGACATGATCCAAGGCTTCGCGGCCAATATGGGTACCACCGTCCAGCGGATTACCGCTGCGCCGGATGCGCGGGCGCGCGGGGAGGCGATCGATGCGGCGGTGCTGCGTCAGCGGCTCTACGGCGTTGCTACCGACCGCATTCTCGGGCTGCCCGACGGGACAGTCGAGGTGCTGAACCGCGGCCAGATAGAAATGTTGGTCGCCGCGCTCTAGGCCGGGCAATTGCGCTCCAGCCCGGTTCAGCAAGCTGTAGGCGCGAGTGTCAGACCCCGCGTGCAGACTTTCTCGCATGCTCGACCTGGTGCTGCCGCTGGCCTGCGGTGGTTGCGGGGCACCATCGACCCGATGGTGCGAGGCCTGCGCCGATGCGTTCTCCGCAGAACCCGTGGTGGTGACCACGCGGGTGGACCCGGGTGTTCCCGTTCTGTCGCTGGGCCGGTACGCCGGCCCCCGACGGCAGGCGATCGTGACGATGAAGGATCGCGGTCGCCGCGACCTCATTGTTCCTCTGGGCGCGGCGCTTGCCAGGGGAGTGGGGCAACTACTGCGGTGGCACCTCGTCGAGCGTCCAGTGACGCTGGTTCCGGCCCCCACCCGATGGACGTCGGCGCGTGGACGCGGCGGAGACCCGGTGACTGCGGTCGCCGCTGTCGCCGCCCAGATTCCCGGCGTACACGCTGTACCGCTGCTACGCATGAAGATGGGGGCGCGCGATTCGGTAGGACTGTCAATCTCCGCTCGGCAACGCAATGTGACGGGGCGTATCGCCGTGCGTCGGGGTCCGCGACCGGACACAGAGTTGGTGCTGGTCGACGATGTGCTGACCACCGGTGCCACCGCTGCAGAATCGGTACGAGTGTTGCGAACGGCGGGTTTTCGCGTCGCGGCCGTCCTCACGCTCACGTACTCCTGATGCGTACCTGAGCCGATGTTCGATGCTCTTCGCCTGGTCGGCTCATCGCCCGTGTGACGATCTCGAAACGACTCTTGCGAATCGGTGGCAAGGTGCGTGAACACGGACTACCGTCGGGGCCAACAAGCTATGAACGTTCCGCGTTCGGGCGGTCAAAACCGCTCACCAACACGGAACGCCTGCTTCCCATATCGGCGGAGGAGGTGGTTACCAACCCCAGCGCCGGCGGGCTGCCGTCTCAGCGTTTCAGGCGACTCCGGCGTACTGTAAACATCAAATATGCGCAGCACCAACATTTTTGACCCATCGGGCATGTTGGCCGTGAGCGCACTCTCAGTACGGGAGGTATGAGTTGTCAAGCACATCAAAGGCATCCGTTGCACTCGAGGACGCGGAGCGGACAGCCCAAGCCGATATCGTGGTCAAGGGGCGAAACGTAGAAATTCCGGATCACTTCCGAATCTTTGTGAACGACAAACTGTCCCGTCTGGAACGGTACGACAAAACCCTTTACCTCTTTGACGTAGAACTCGAACATGAACGCAACCGTCGCCAGAAGAAGGTCTGTCAGCGCGTGGAGATCACCGCGCGGGGCCGGGGACCGGTTGTCCGGGGCGAGGCGTGTGCCGACACGTTCCACAGCGCCCTCGAAGCTGCCGTCGCCAAGTTGGAGAGCCGGCTGCGCCGAGGCCGTGACCGCCGCAAGGTTCACTACGGCGACAAGACGCCGGTATCCCTCGCCGAGGCCACCAAGGTTCTCCCGGCCGACGCCTTCACGCCACCCACCACGGTGGATGGCGCGCACAGTCATAACGGTGCCGAGGACGACGGACAGGGTCCGGGTCAGGTCGTGCGGACCAAGGAACACCCGGCCAAGCCGATGACGGTCGACGACGCGCTGTACGAGATGGAACTGGTTGGTCACGACTTCTTCCTGTTCCACGACGAATCCACCGGGTGCCCCTCCGTGGTGTACCGGAGACACGCGTATGACTACGGCCTGATACGCCTCGGGGAGTAGGGCGCGCAGACACCGCGCCGAGAGTCCCCGCACCTGGTCTCACAACCGGTGCGGGGACTTCTCGCATCCTGACCAGGCACTGTTGCCTGGTCACCGAGACTGCATTGAGAGCGTGAAATCCAGGGAATGGGCACTCCCACCGCAGTCTCGATATCGCGGCAGGTCCAGCCCTGACAGCACGTGCGCCTACGATGGGACTCGCTGAAGGCGGATGAGCCGCTTGCGTGAAGACTGAAGGATTGCGCAAGTCCTAACGAGTACAGGGGATATTGACGTGCTGTCGAAGTTGCTGCGCCTCGGTGAAGGTCGCATGGTCAAGCGTCTCAAGGGCATGGCCGATTACGTCAACACCCTGTCGGATGACGTCGAAAAACTGTCCGATGACGAGCTTCGAGGGAAGACCGGCGAGTTCAAGGGACGCCTGGAAAAGGGTGAAACCCTCGACGACCTGATGCCCGAGGCTTTCGCCGTTGCCCGTGAGGCCTCCTGGCGGGTGCTGAGCCAGCGTCACTTCGATGTGCAGGTCATGGGTGGTGCCGCGCTGCACGCCGGGAATGTCGCCGAGATGAAGACCGGTGAGGGCAAGACGCTGACGTGTGTGCTTCCCGCGTATCTGAATGCCCTGGCCGGTAAGGGCACGCACGTCGTCACGGTCAACGACTACCTGGCCAAACGTGACTCGGAGTGGATGGGCCGCGTACACCGCTTCCTCGGCCTGAACGTCGACGTGATCTTGTCGCAGATGACCCCCCAGGAGCGACGCGAGGCCTACAACGCCGACATCACCTACGGCACCAATAACGAGTTCGGTTTCGACTATCTGCGTGACAACATGACCCACTCGCTCGACGAGCTGGTGCAGCGCGGTCATGCATTCGCCATCGTCGACGAGGTGGACTCGATCCTCATCGATGAGGCCCGTACGCCGCTCATCATTTCCGGGCCGGCCGACGGAGCCTCCAACTGGTACCCCGAGTTCGCGCGGCTTGTCCCGCTCATGGAGAAGGACACCCATTACGAGGTGGACATCCGCAAGCGCACCATCGGTATCCACGAAGTCGGGGTGGAGTTCGTCGAGGACCAGCTGGGCATCGACAACCTGTATGAGGCGGCCAACTCGCCGTTGGTGAGCTACCTCAACAACGCGATCAAGGCCAAGGAGCTGTTTAATCGCGACAAGGATTACATTGTCCGCGACGGCGAGGTTCTGATCGTCGACGAGTTCACCGGTCGCGTGTTGCTGGGCCGCCGCTACAACGAGGGCATGCACCAGGCCATCGAGGCCAAGGAGCGGGTGGAGATCAAGGCCGAGAACCAGACGCTGGCCACCATCACCCTGCAGAACTACTTCCGGCTCTACGACAAGCTCGCCGGTATGACCGGTACTGCCCAGACCGAGGCGGCCGAGCTGCACGAGATCTACAAACTCGGCGTCGTGTCGATCCCGACCAACAGGCCGATGGTCCGCAAGGACCAATCCGATCTCATCTACAAGACCGAGGAAGCCAAGTACATCGCGGTCGTCGACGATGTGGTCGAGCGGTACGAGGCAGGCCAGCCCGTCCTCATCGGTACTACGAGTGTTGAACGCTCCGAATACCTTTCGCGGCAGTTCACCAAGCGGCGCATCCCGCATAACGTGCTCAACGCCAAGTACCACGAGCAGGAAGCCGGCATCATCGCTGAGGCGGGGCGCCGGGGGGCCATCACGGTGGCCACCAACATGGCCGGTCGCGGTACCGACATCGTGCTGGGCGGTAACCCGGACTTCTTGGCGGACAAGCACCTTCGCGAGCAGGGCCTGGATCCGGTGGAGACCGCGGACGAGTACCAGGATGCCTGGGACGAGACACTGCAGAAGTTCAAGGACGCCGCCGAGACCGAGGCCAAGGAGGTCCAGGAGGCCGGTGGTCTGTACGTGCTGGGCACCGAGCGGCACGAGTCTCGCCGTATCGACAACCAGTTGCGCGGTCGTTCCGGCCGTCAGGGTGACCCGGGTGAGTCCCGCTTCTACCTATCGCTGGGCGACGAGTTGATGAAGCGTTTCAATGGCGCTGCGCTGGAAACGATTTTGACGCGCATGAATGTGCCGGACGATGTGCCGATCGAGGCCAAGATGGTCACCAGCGCCATCAAGAGCGCCCAGACTCAGGTCGAGCAGCAGAACTTCGAGATCCGCAAGAATGTCCTTAAGTACGACGAGGTGATGAACCAGCAGCGCAAGGTCATCTATGCCGAGCGTCGCCGCATCCTCGATGGCGAGGATCTGCAGCCGCAGATCCGAGAGATGATCACCGACACCATTGCTGCCTACGTCGACGGCGCCACCGCGGAGGGCTATCACGAGGACTGGGACTTCGACGCGTTGTGGACCGCACTCAAGACGCTGTACCCGGTGGGGGTGACTCCCGAAGAGCTGATCGCTTCCGACAAGTACGGTGACGCCGATGAGCTGGGCCCGGTGGATCTCAAGGCGGCTCTGCTTGACGACGCCAAGAAGGCCTACGCCGCGCGTGAAACCGAGATTGACGAGCTGGCCGGTGAAGGCTCGATGCGCCAGCTGGAGCGCAACATCCTGCTCAGTGTGATCGACCGCAAGTGGCGCGAGCACCTGTACGAGATGGACTACCTCAAGGAGGGCATCGGCCTGCGGGCGATGGCGCAGCGCGATCCGCTGGTCGAGTACCAGCGTGAGGGCTACGACATGTTCAGGGCCATGCTCGACGGCCTCAAGGAGGAGTCGGTCGGCTTCCTATTCAACATCAACGTCGAGGTCCAGCAGCCTGTCGACGGAGCTGTTGCGCCGCAGGCCGCACCCGAAGGCTTGGCTGAGTTCGCTTCTGCCGCAGCACAAGCCGCGGGTGGTGCGGTCGCCACTGAGGAAGCGCCGCGCGCACTGCGGGCGAAGGGGCTGGAGGAATCCGAGCCCGAGCTGACTTACTCGGGTCCGGCAGAGGACGGCTCGGCGCAGTCGCGCCACGAAGGCGGCGATGCCTCGAGCTCGGGTGCCGGCACTCGGCGCGAGCGTCGGGAAGCGTCGCGTAATGCGGGCCGTACTTCCAAGCCGCCGCGGTCGCGCCGCAAGCGCTAAAGGGGCGGGGTTGTGTGCAAAAGGGGTGCGCTGAGCGCCCGAAAATGCACCGAACTCGCGGCCTGACGGGTCACGTCGACAGTAGGCCGGCCCGCGCTGCGGTCAGCGTGAGCTGAGTGGCGTGGACGATCAGGTCATCGTCAATGGGGTCGCCTGTCGTGATCGTGCGGTAGAAGAGCGGTGCGCGAAACGTGGTGAGGAGCGTGTCGACATCGCACTCGGCCGGCAGCTCACCCCGGTCGATGGCCCGCCTGATGACCGGTACTGCGCGGACAGCCTGATGGTCGAAGTAGCGTCGGGTGGCTTCGCGAAGCGGGGTGGAACGGAGACCGGCGGTGAGAACCAGTGCGGCAACCTGACGTCCGACACCATCGTTGAGGAGCTCGGCCAGTTCGCGGCCGGTCGCGAGCAGGTCCGATTCGATACCGCCGGTGTCCGGGACCGGGATGGCCTCCAGCGACCAGGTCGTGAGTGCATCCACCAGTAGGTCTTCGAGTGTGGGCCACCGTCGGTAGATGGTGGTCTTGTTGACGCCGGCGCGGGAGGCGACGGCTTCCACGGTCAGCTCGGCATACCCGCGGTCGATCAGCTCACCGAACGCGGCCTCGAGTATCGCCTCGCGGACACGTGCACTGCGCCCACCCGTTCGTCGACCCTGCACGGTCTGCCGATTCGTCATTAATCGCCTCCATAAGTTGCGTTAGTGATGGCGGCATGCAACTCTCATATTATCGCAACAATGCGTTGCGATAACGAAGAGGGGTGGATATGCGCTTCATCTTTGACTCTGACGAGTCGTTCTCGTTCGAGACACTTCGGACGGTCGGATACGCCGTGTACGGAGGTGCTGATATCGGCGAAGTGATCATGACGGCAGAACGAATCACGGCCGGAGACTGGGACTCCTGGTATCTGGAGTGGCGCGCGCTCGCGGACCGAATCGCAGGGATCGGAGACGCGTGTGCGACCGCCGGGCACGCCGTGAGCGCAAGCATTGCCTACCTGCGTGCGTCCAACTACTACCGGACCGCTGAATTCTTTCTTCGCGACGACCCGTCGAATGATCCTCGCGTGTCGGACACGTCCGCACGCGCAATCGACACGTTCCGGAGCGCCCCCGAGATTCAGCAGCGATGGCAGCGTGTGCAAATCCCCTACGAGGGAATTCAATTGGAGGGCTACTACCTCAACGTCAGCGGGGACGACCGTGGGCCGACGTTGCTCGCGCATGGCGGGTTTGATTCGACGGTCGAGGAAATGTACTTCGCGGTCGGGGAGGCCGCGCGGCGCTACGGCTGGAACTGTCTGATCTTCGAGGGGCCCGGGCAGGGCGCTGCGCTGCGTGCTGACAAGGCGACGTTCCGTTACGACTGGGAGGCCGTGGTCACTCCGGTGCTGGACTTCGCCCTCGGCCTTCGCGGAGTCGACCCCGACCGTGTCGCGCTGTTGGGGATGAGCATGGGCGGTTATCTGGCTCCCCGGGCCGCGGCGTTCGAGCCGCGACTGGCGGCGTGCGTGGCATATGACGGCGTGTTCAAGCTGTCTGCGGGCATGCCCAAGGTGCTTGAAAACGAGCACAGATTGGACAGTGGCGAGCGGATTGCGGCGGTTCGCAATCTGATTGCCCATCGAGCGGAGGCGCCCAGCTCACAGCGTTGGGTACTGTCGAATGCCTTGTGGGTGTTCGGGGTTGATACGGCCCAGGCGTTGGTCGACACGGTCGCCAAGTACGACCTCACCGATGTCGCCCATCAGATCTCCTGCCCGACGCTGGTGTGTGAGGCGGAGAACGATCAGTTCTTCCGAGGGCAGCCGTCGATGCTTTACGACGCCCTGCGGTGCCCGAAGACCTATCTGAAGTTCACTGCCGCCGAGGGTGCCGGTGAGCACTGCCATGAGGGAGCCCTGTTGCTATTCCATCAGCGAATGTTCGACTGGCTCGACGACGTCATTAGATTCTGACAGGGCTCCGCACTTCATGAAGACATTTGCGCGCCAAAGGCATCCGGAGGCAGGCGTCGGATGACCGGCGGCCGGGTCAGCCGAGTTGCAGGGCGACGACCAGCCAACTGCCCTTGACGGATTCGATCCGTCCGGCGAATGCCTTGGTGCGTCCGTTGCGCTGGAACGTCCCGAAGATCTCCGCCACGTCGTCCCCGCAGCAGCGCACTCGAATCTTGCTGAGCCGCGCGGCGGTGGTGGCGGGGGTGCGGGCCGCACGTGCCATCACCGCGCTGAGCGGTCCGTCGGCCAGCAGCGGTCGCAGTTGGACCATGGGCCGTCGCCGATCCATGACTTCGAGAACGCGGCGTAGTGCGGCGTCCGCGAACGCGACCACCTGCGGCGGCGGAGATTGTTCGCGCAGATGTGCTTGCCGCTCGATACCCGCTGGCCGAGTCCGCGATTGATGCAACGTTCCGGGCCGCAGCGAATGACAGGCCGCAGGCAAGCTGGCCAGCACCGGCGCCGGTTCGTAATCGACAACCCGGGTGACATAGCGATGAGACATTTCCCTCCCCAGTGAATGAGCCCCCACATTTGCTCTGCTGGAGAGAGGCAGATCGTTGCCGAACATAATCGCACAGCCGATGTCGAGAGCGCCAGGGTAGGGTTGGCCCAGCTGCGCCGCTGGGTACAAGTGGCGAAATTTCTAGGGGAAGGCGGCGCGGGTAGTGGTCAGCAGGTTGTCCGCCGTTGACGCGTCGTTCTACTCGAGTGAGGACAGCTCCACCCCTATGCACGTCGGCTCGCTGGCGATCATTCGCAAGCCCCGCGGAGGCTTCACCTATGAGGAGCTTCTCGCGTTGGTGGAGAGTCGACTTCCGCAAGTTCCGCGATACCGACAGAAGGTCAAGGAGATCGGGTTTGGGCTGGCCCGACCAGTCTGGCTTGACGATGTCGACTTCGATATCACCTACCACATTCGTCGGTCGGCGTTGCCGTCCCCGGGTAGTGACGGGCAGCTGCAAGATCTGGTGGCCCGGTTGACATCTCGCCCGTTGGACCGCTCGCGGCCGCTGTGGGAGATGTACCTGGTGGAGGGATTGTCCAAGAACCGGTTGGCTATCTACACGAAGACGCATCAAGCGTTGGTGGACGGCCAGTCCGCAACTGAACTCGGGCAGGTCATGTTCGACCGGACTGCCCGTACGCCAGAGTTCGAGGAAGACATCTGGGTTCCTGCGCATGAACCGAGTTCCAATGAGCTCATCGCCGGTGCGGTATCCGAATGGCTGGCGCGCCCCGGTGCGCGACTTGAGGCGGTACGCAGCACGGTCGCCGACGTCGCGTCGCTGACAGGGGAGATCGGTGAGTTGGGCGAGCGCATGGTGAAGGTGGTGCGCACCGCGGCTCGCGGTACCGCCCCGCGTGGGCCGCTGAACCAGCCCGTATCGCGCAGTCGGCGGTTCACCGTGGTGACCACAAAATTAGCCGACTACCGGCGGGTGCGTGCCAAATACGATTGTGATGTCAACGATGTGGTGCTGGCGGTAGTCGCTGGGGCACTGCGCAATTGGTTGTTGAGCAGAGGGGAACCCGTTACTCCCGCCTCGATGATCAGGGCGATGGTGCCGATGTCGGTATTCCGGGACGGCGATCTGGATGTCGTCGCGGAGGGGGCCGCGACCACCGAGGTGTCACCGTTCCTCGTTGACCTACCGGTCGGTGAGGGCAACGCTGTGGTGCGCCTATCGCAGATCGCGCATGCCACCGAATCGCATTCTGCGGCATTCAGTTTGGTAGATGTTCCAAAGATGGCGGCGCTGTCGGGGTTCGTGCCGCCCACTCTGCATGCGTTGGCGGCCCGAGTCGCGGCGACACTGCCGAACCGGCTGTTCAACCTGCTGGTCACGAATGTGCCTGGGCCGCAAGTACCGATGTACTTGGGTGGTGCGCGCCTGGCAGAGATTTATCCGGTGCCACCGCTGCTGCGTAATCAGGTGTTGTCGATCGGACTCACCTCCTACAACGGCGTTGTGTACCACGGGATAAATGCAGACCGGGACGCGATGCCCGATGCCGACATGATTCCGGTGCTCATCACCGAGGCGCTCGACGAATTGTTGGAGGCGGCACAGTAATGCAGGTGTATATCCCGGTGACGCTGTCGATGCTGCGCGGACTGGTGACTGACGGCGAGCTGTGGCCGGTGAACGGCACCGCCTTCGCGGTGACACCGGCGCTGCGTGAGGCCTACTCCGCGGGCGACGAGGACGAGCTGTCCGAGGTGGCGATGCGCGAGGCGGCGCTTGCCTCGCTGCGGCTACTGGCCAACGAGGACGGTGGCGACGGGCTGCCGGCTCGCCGGGCGGTGCTGGTCGCGGATGCCGAGGAAGCGAAGCTGCGTCCCGATCTGGACGATGCCGTGGTCCGGCTGGCGGGTGCGGTGCCGATGTCTGCGGTGGTGGCTGCGCATATCGACCTGTCACAGGCCGAGCCGGATGTGGTGCGGGCGGCCGAGGTGATCGATGCCGCGGATCTGGGCGATGAGGATGCCGAGCTGGTGGTCGGGGATGCCCAGGACCACGATTTGGCTTGGTACGCGACCCAAGAACTGCCGTTCCTACTCGACCTGCTGTAGGCGGCATGACCTGGCCGATTGGCCTGTTCCCGACCAGTAACCTACGGTAGCGTAGGTTACGCCTCGCTGGGCATCTCCTTCGTCAATGGAAGGTCATCGGCTGTGAAACTGGCCTCCTGGCTCGACGCATCGGCTCCGGGTGGGCCCAAGTCACGCCATGCTGCGGTAAACGTCTTGCGTGGCTTGGCTTCTCGCATCACCACGCCACTGCTGCCGGATGACTACTTGAGCCTGGCCAACCCGCTATGGTCTGCTCGCGAATTGCGCGGGCGCGTGGTCAGCGTGCACAAGGAAACGAGCGACTCCGCGACCCTGGAGATCAAGCCGGGCTGGGGCTTCCACTTCGACTATCACCCCGGTCAATACGTCGGCATCGGCGTGCTTATCGACGGCCGTTGGCGTTGGCGGTCGTACTCACTGACATCGGCACCCGTGCACGCCGGCGGTTCGGGGCGCACCATCACCATCACCGTCAAGGCGATGCCTGAGGGATTCCTCTCCACGCACCTGGTCAACGGCCTGGAGCCGGGCGCGATCGTCCGGCTGGCCGCCCCTCAGGGGAACTTCGTGCTGGACGACCCCGCGCCACCCGCGATCTTGTTTCTCACTGCGGGCAGTGGCGTCACCCCGGTGATGTCGATGCTGCGGACATTGGTGCGGCGCTCGGCCGCGGCGGATTTACCGCTGCCCAATGTGATGCACCTGCATTCGGCGCCGACCGAGGGTGATGTGATGTTCGCAGGTGAGCTCGCCGCATTGTCGGACGCGCATCCGTCGTATCAGTACCGCTTGCGGACGACGAAAACCCAAGGACGCCTGGATCTTTCATCGCTATCCTCCGAGGTCCCCGACTGGGCGCAACGCCAGACGTGGGCTTGCGGACCGGAAGGCATGCTCGATGATGCGCAGCGGGTGTGGACCGATGCCGGTGTGGCCGAGCTGCTGCACCTCGAGAGGTTCGCGGTCTCGCGCGCCGCACCGCATGGCCAGGGTGGTCGGGTGACCTTCGCGCGCAGCGGTAAGCAGCGTGACGCCGATGCGGCCACGTCGTTGATGGAGGCGGGTGAGGAGGCCGGGGTGCAGATGCCCTTCGGCTGCCGGATGGGAATCTGCCAGACCTGCGTGGTGCCGCTGCTGGAAGGGCACGTCCGTGACCTGCGCAACGGCACCGAGCATGAGCCCGGAACACGTATTCAAACCTGCATTTCCGCAGCTTCGGGCGATTGCGTGCTCGACGTTTGAGGTTTACGGACTAGTAACCTACGGAACCGTAGGTTACGGTATCGTAAGGGCTGAACGGGCGAAGGGAGCTCAAGGATGGCGATCTCGGATATCCAGGAATTCGCGCACCTCACGGAGGCCGATGTCGAGGCTCTCGGCCACGAACTGGATGCGATCCGTCGTGATGTCGAGGAATCGCTCGGAGCTGTCGACCGCCGCTATATCCGTCGCACCATCGCGGCGCAGCGAACCCTTGAGTTGAGCGGGCGAGTGCTGCTGGCGGCGAGCAAGAAGCGGTCCGCATGGTGGGCAGGAGCAGTGACTCTCGGCGTGGCCAAGATCGTCGAGAACATGGAGATCGGTCACAACGTCATGCACGGCCAGTGGGACTGGATGAACGATCCCGAAATCCATTCCTCCAACTGGGAATGGGACATGGTGGACCCGTCCTCGCACTGGAAGCAGACCCATAACTACATCCACCACAAGTACACGAATGTGCTTGGCATGGACGACGATGTGGGCTACGGGCTGCTCCGCATCACCCGCGACAAGAAGTGGTCGCCATTCAACCTGGGCAACCTCGCGTACAACACGCTACTGATGCTCCTGTTCGAATGGGGTGTTGGTGCACAGCATTTGGAGCTGGGCAAGGTGGCGCAGGGACGTGCCGACAAGGGAGAGTTCGCGGCCAAGCGTGAAGAGGTGCTGGCCAAGATAGGCAAGCAGGTGGCCAAGGATTACGTCTTGTACCCCGCGGCCAGTGCGCTCTCGCCGACGGGCAGTTTCCGTAAGACCGCCACCGCCAACGCGCTGGCCAACGTGATCCGGAACATCTGGTCCAACGCCGTCATCTTTTGCGGACACTTCCCGGATGGTGCCGAGAAGTTCACCAAGCAGGACCTGGAGAACGAGACGCAGGGTCAGTGGTATCTGCGACAGATGTTGGGCAGTGCCAACTTTGACGCCGGCCCAGGAATGGCGTTCATGAGCGGCAACCTGTGCTATCAGATCGAGCACCATCTGTTCCCGGATCTGCCGAGTAACCGGTTGTCGACGGTGGCGGTGCGAGTGCGTGAACTATGCGACAAGTACGACCTGCCGTACACCTCCGGCCCGTTCCTGGTGCAATACGCCAAGGCCTGGCGGACCATCGCCAAGCTGTCATTGCCGGATAAGTACCTGAAATACACCGCCGACAACGCTCCGGAAACCCGCAGCGTCAAGATGTTTGACGATTTGGAGCCACGCGAGCGACGCGGGCTGAAGTCTGCCTTCGCCGCGGTGCGCGAACGCAGAAAGACTCGGCCCACCGTCAAGGTGTGATGAGAGAACGTAAAAGCCCCCGAACGCTTAAGTGCGTCGGGGGCTTTTACGTTGGTCGCGGTGCGGCTATCCCAGGCCGGAGACGGATAGCCACATGGTTGCCCAGGCGGCGACACCACATGCGGAAATGGCTGCCACGCTGGCGATTCTGCGGAAGTAACTCGTCATCTGTCAGCCCCTGACCCTCATTGGCTGTCTCCGTCGCAGCCACTGATGGCAACGCTAATCGGCGTGTGCTGTTCCCGCGATCCGAGACGGGCCTCGCAACCAAGAGTTAGGACGTTGTTAACACAGAAAGCAACTGGCGAACTGCTATTACCCGTTTCGCTGACGCCCCCGTCAAATCGTCGAGCATGCATTCGGGATCTGCCGGTGGGCCAAGGTGCTGGCAGCCGCGCGGGCAGTCGCCGATGGCCCCGGCGAGGTCGCTGAACGCGGCCACCACATCGGACGGCTGAATATGGGCCAAACCGAACGACCTGATACCCGGGGTGTCGATGACCCAGCCCGATGGATGCAGCGGCAGTGCCACCGATTGGGTCGACGTGTGACGCCCCTTGCCGACACCCGTCACCTCGCCGGTCGGCCGATGGGCCTCGGGGACAAGGCGGTTCACCAATGTGGACTTACCGACCCCGGAATGTCCGAGCAGTGCGGTGAGACGACCCGTCAATATTTCCATGACCGGTTCGACGGGTGCATCACGTCCCGTCTTGATGACCTGCAGATTGAGATCTTCGAATTGTGCGGCGAACGAATCCGGGTCGGCGAGATCGGTTTTGGTGAGCGCCAGGATCGGGGTGAGTCCTCCGGCGTAGGCGGCGATGAGGGTCCGCTCCACCAGCCCGGTGCGCGGCGGAGGATCGGCGACCGCCACCACGATGAGTAGTTGGTCGGCATTGGCCACGAAGATCCGCTCGAAGGGATCGGTATCATCAGCGGTGCGGCGCAACACCGTTCGCCGCTCTTCCAACCGGACAATCCGGGCCAGTGCGTCGGTGCGTCCGGACAGATCGCCCACCAGGCTTACGGTGTCGCCCACCACGATCGGGGTGCGACCGAGCTCCCGCGCCCGCATGGCGGTGACCCGTTGATCGGGGTCGCCGTGCAGTACACAACCCCACCGGCCGCGATCGACGGTGACCACCATCGCAGGTACGGCGTCGGCATGGTCGGGGCGGTTCTTGGTGCGAGGCCGCGAGCGTTTGCCCGGCCGAATGCGGGCGTCGGACTCGTCGTACTCGCGGGGACTCAAGAGGCGTGACCGCCCGGTCCCGGTGTGCCGCTTGCGCGAAGAGCTTCAGCCTGGGCGAGCATGTCGGCCCACATTCCGGGGAAGTCGGGCAGTGTCTTGCCGGTCGTGGCGATATCGTCGACGGAGATTCCCGGCACCTTGAGGCCGACGAGTGCACCGGCGGTCGCCATGCGGTGATCCGCGTAGGAGCCCCACACCCCACCGTGCAGATCGGTGGCGACAATCCGCAGCCCGTCCTCGGTCTCCTCGCATTGCCCACCGAGAGCATTGATTTCGTGGGCGAGCGCCTTGAGCCGGTCGGTCTCGTGCCCGCGCAGATGTGCGATCCCACGCAGCGTGGAGATGCTCCCGGGCTTGGCCAGAGCGGCCAGCGCCGCCACCGTGGGCGTCAGCTCACCCACCTCGGCGAGGTCCAGATCGACACCGTCGTAACCGGTCCGCCCGATGACCTCCAGATGTGAATCCGTCAGCGAGACACGGTGAGCGAACTGGCGGACGACACCTTCGATCTGGCGTGCGGGCTGGGTGGATTGTCGCGGCCAGCCGGTGATCCGGACGCTGCCGCCGGTCGCCAACGCCGGTGCAATGAAGGCCAGCGCGTTCGACAGATCGGGCTCAATTAGCCAGTTATGGGCCGGAATTGGTTGCGGTTCGATATGCCAGCGGCCCGGAGCGGAGTCATCCACGGAGACACCTGCCTCGCGCAGCATCGTCACCGTCATCACCACGTGCGGACCCGAGGGCAGTACGTCGGCAGTGTTGACCGCCGTCAACCCGTCGGTGAACGCGGCGCCGGAAAGCAGGAGGCCGGAAACGAATTGGGACGATCCCGAAGCGTCGACGCCGACCTTGCCGCCCTGCACCCGCCCGGTGCCGGCCACCGTGAACGGCAGGTGCTGTCCGTCGATGCCGACTCCGATCGAACGCAGTGCGTCCAGCAGGGGAGCGATGGGTCGGGAGCGTGCCTGTTCGTCACCGTCAAAGACCGTGGGGGCATGGCGAAGTGCTGCCACCGATGGCAGGAACCGAAGTACCGTCCCGGCCAGACCGCAGTCAACCGTCGACGCGTCGTCATCGCCGGACCCGGGTGAGACCGTCAGATCGGTGCCTTCGCCGCTGACGTCATACCCGAGGGCGCGGACCGCGCCGATCATCAGATCCGTATCGCGGCTGCGCAGAGCACCGGACACCGTGGATGTGCCGCCCTCGCGTGCGGCGAGCGCGGCGAGTACCAGCGCCCGATTGGTCTGCGATTTGGAGCCGGGCATGGTGATGGTCGCGTTGACGGAACCGTCGATCGTCGGTGCCTGCCAGTGTCCGCTCGTCACAGCGCCATTGTCCCGGACGAGTACCTGCGGTAACCCCACCGGCCCCTGCTGAGTGGCAGCATGGCGATATGTGCGGACGGTACGCGGTGACGATCGACCCGGCCCTGCTCGCCGGTGAGATCGACGCGGTGGACGAAACAAGCACCGCGAGTGAGACATCTTCACTGCAGCTTCCGAGGATTCCGAACTACAACGTTGCGCCCACCGATCCGGTGCTCACGGTTGTCGCAAGGCACCGCGAGCCCGGGGACGTCCCCTCGCGTCGCATTCGCGCCATGCGCTGGGGGTTGGTGCCGACATGGGCCAAGGCGCGCGAGGACGGCCGTCCGGAAGCCAAGGGCGCGCCGCTCATCAATGCCCGGGTGGAAAGCCTCGCTACAGCGGCGACATTCCGCACCTCAGCGCGGTCCAAGCGATGCCTCGTCCCGCTGGACGGCTGGTACGAGTGGCGCAAGGGTGCTGACGAGTTCGCGGCGCGCAAAACCATCAAGACACCGTTCTATATGAGTGCAGGGGACGGGAAGCAGTTGTTCGCGGCCGGTCTGTGGTCGGTGTGGAAGCCAGCCAAGGACGCGGCGCCACTGCTGAGCTGCACGATCGTGACCACGGATGCCGTCGGCCCGCTGCAAGAGATCCACAACCGGATGCCGTTGATGCTCGGTGCGCAGCTGTGGGATCGCTGGCTGGACCCGGACCTGGACCTGGACCAGAATCTGCTGCAGGCCGCGGACGAAGCAGCCGGCATCGGAATCCGGCAGGTGTCATCGCTGGTTAACAGCGTCGCCAACAATGGTCCGGAGCTGCTTGTCCCAGCTGATCGCACCGCGACGGAACAGGTGGGGGAGCAGATCACCCTGCTGTGATGGATGCCGTCACGGCGTTGGCGAGCCGGAGCAGGTCTGCGGGTGCCAGCGCCATCTGTAGACCGCGTTTCCCGGCGCTGCACAGGATGCGATCCCATGTCAGCGCCGACGAATCGATGACTGTGGGCAACGGTTTGCGTTGCCCGAGCGGCGAGATTCCGCCCACCACATAACCCGAGCTGCGCTCGGCCGCTGCCGGATCAGCCATCGTGGCCTTCCCCCGACCGAGAGCGGCCGCGGCAGCCTTGAGTGACAGCGTCGCAGGCACCGGGATCACCGCGACCGCCAGCTCTGGCCCGCGATCCAGTGAGATCAGTAACGTTTTGAAGACCTGCTCGGGAGCTAAACCGGAGCCCGCAAGCGCGCGCACCGCCTCGTCACCGAACGCGTTCTCGCCGGGACGGTGTTCATACGGCAGCAGCGCATAGTCGACACCAGCGGCGATCACCGCGGCGACGGCTGGAGTGGCAGCTTTGGCGGCCTTGGAACCCACGAACTGGACAGTAATGCCCGACGACGAGCCGTTTGCGCGAAGAGCATCCGACTAGGTCCAGTGATTTTCCAGTTGACAGTGGAGATACGTTGGGAAATACCCCGGCATGCGTCGGTGTTGAGAAGTCTGTCCGCAAAGACGGGCAGACTATGGTCCTCAACCCGGAAAGGGGTATTGCAGGTGACAATGGCGTGCCTCGAACGTCCGATGTCGGTGCCGATCCGTATGGTCGGTGTCGCTACCGAAAGGACCGCCGTGACCAGCATGAGGGACCCTGCCGATACGTCCGTTGGCGATACCCAGCCGCCAGGTCACGTCGAGACCGAGGCTGAGCGGACCGCACGGTTCGAACGTGACGCGTTGCCGCTGCTGGACCAGCTCTACGGTGCCGCGTTGCGGATGACCAGAAATCCCGCGGATGCCGAGGACCTGGTGCAGGAGACGATGGTCAAGGCATACGCCGGGTTCGGGACCTTCAAAGAGGGCACGAACCTCAAGGCGTGGCTGTACCGGATTCTCACGAATACCTACATCAACATCTATCGCAAGAAGCAGCGCCAGCCGGCGGAGTATCCGACCGAGGAAATCACCGATTGGCAGCTGGCTGCGAACGCCGAGCACACCTCCACGGGGCTGCGGTCAGCGGAGATCGAGGCACTTGATGGACTGCCTGATGACGAGATCAAGGCGGCGTTGAATATGCTGCCGGAAGAATTCCGGATGGCCGTGTACTACGCGGACGTCGAAGGCTTCCCCTACAAGGAGATCGCCGAGATCATGGAGACCCCCATCGGCACGGTTATGTCGCGGCTGCACCGTGGCCGTCGGCAGCTGCGCGAATTGCTGTCCGAAGTGGCCAAGGATCGCGGCTTCCTGCGCAAGAATGAGTTGGCGGAGGGCCGGGCATGACCGACGGTGAGCTTAAGGACACGGGCAACTGCGAAGTATCAGGTTGCGCCGAGGTGATCGCGGAGGTCTGGACTCTCCTTGACGGCGAATGCAGCGCTGAGAGCAGCGCGCGGCTGCGGCATCACCTCGAAGAATGCCCGGGTTGCCTGCAGCACTACGGCATCGAAGAGCAGATCAAAACACTCGTAGCCCGCAAGTGCGGTGGAGATAAGGCACCTGACGGGCTACGAGAGCGTCTGAAATTCAAGATCAGCCAAACTACTGTCATCCAGCAGCGGGCCGACAACTCTTAGCTGTTGGGGCGCTTGCCGTGGTTAGCGGCGTTGTGCTTACGGCTGCGCTTCTTGCGACCACGCTTGGCCATGGGAATCTCCTTCGGATATGTCGATCGGGTTCCGGGGTGTCAACCCCGATAACAGTCCATCCGCGCTAGGCGCGCGCTGGTGTATGTATCCATTCTCTCATGCCGGTGAGGGTGGTTGAACGCGTGGATGCCGTGCGTGTGGTTCGATACTGAGGACCGGTAACTGGATGTTGACGAGAGCGAGGTGGCGCGCAGATGGCCGAGGAAGTACACGCCGAGATCGTGGCCAGCGTGCTGGAAGTGCTCGTCAAGACGGGTGATCAGATCGCCGAAGGTGACACCATTGTCCTGCTGGAATCCATGAAGATGGAGATCCCGGTACTGGCCGAGGTGGCAGGGACCATCAGTGACGTGAGCGTGTCGGTGGGCGATGTGATTCAAGCCGGCCACCTGATCGCTGTCATCGACGACTGATTTTCGTTTCGCGAGCAGACGCTCAGTCCTACATTCCTGTCGGATTGCGAAACGTCCGCTGGGGTCCCTCGCTTGCGGGGACTACTCGGCGTAAGGGGTATGGATGTCCACTCTCGGTGACCTGCTGGCAGAACACACCATGCTGCCCGGCGATGCTGTCGATCACCTGCATGCCGTGGTGGCCGAATGGCAGCTGCTCGCGGACCTTTCCTTCGCCGACTACCTGATGTGGGTGCGCCGCGATGATGACGCGTTCGTGTGCGTCGCCCAGTGTCGGCCCAATACGGCGCCGACGATTATCGACAACGACGCCGTCGGCACCGTTGCCAAAATCGCGGACGTTCCACTGGTGGAAGCTGCGTTCGCATCGGGTTCCATTGAGCGCGAAAGCGATTCGGATCTGACCGAGCAGGCCTCCGAACTCAACGTTCAGGCGGTTCCGGTGCGCTGCGGCGACCGGACTGTGGCGGTGTTGACACATCAAACCGCGGTGGCGGCCCGGCTCAAAAAGGGCGCGCTTGAACGCGCATATCTTGAGTGCGCGGTCGATCTGCTGCTGATGCTGACCGAGGGCACCTTCCCGAACGTGGCTGATCAGGCCATGTCTCGCTCCAGCCCCCGCGTGGGCGACGGCTTCATCCGGCTCAATGTCGCCGGTGAGGTCGGCTATGCGAGCCCCAACGCGCTATCGGCCTATCACCGCATGGGGCTGGTCAGCGACCTACAGGGTCACAACCTCATGGATGTCACCAAACCGTTGATCTCCGACCCGTTCGAAGGGCAGGAGCTGGCCGCGCATCTTCGCGACCTGCTGGCGGGCGGCCCCAGTATGCGCATGGAGGTCGACGCACGCGGTGCCGCGGTGCTCATCCGTACGCTGCCACTCATTGCGCGCGGTGCATCGGTGGGGGCGCTGCTACTGACCCGCGATGTGACCGAGGTCAAGCGCCGCGACCGGGCGCTGCTATCCAAGGACGCGACCATCCGTGAGATCCACCACCGGGTGAAGAACAACTTGCAGACGGTGGCGGCGCTGCTGCGGCTACAGGCCCGGCGCACACAGAACGAGGAAGCCCGCGAAGCGCTTTTCGAGTCGGTTCGTCGAGTGTCGTCCATCGCGCTGGTGCATGACGCGTTGTCGATGTCGGTGGACGAGGAGGTCAACCTCGACGAGGTGATCGACCGGATCATGCCGATTATGACCGATGTGGCCACTGTCGACACCAAGGTGCGTGTATCCCGCGAGGGCGCGCTGGGGGTGCTCGACTCCGACCGCGCGACACCGTTGATCATGGTGATCACCGAGTTGGTTCAGAACGCCATCGAGCATGCCTTCGAAGAGGGTGCGCACGGGCAGGTGGTTATCAGGGCCGAGCGATCGGCGCGCTGGCTTGATGTTGTCGTACACGATGACGGCCGGGGACTGCCTGACGGATTCAGTGTCGAGACGTCCGACCGCTTAGGTCTGCAGATCGTCAGGACACTGGTATCGGCGGAGATTGACGGTTCACTGGATATGCGCAGCGATCCAGAGGGCGGAACCAATGCGGTGCTGCGCGTTCCGCTGGGTAGACGTGCCCGCTTGATGGCCTAGCGACAGCCCCACGTAATTCGACACCGCGCAGCAAAGAACCCGGCACCAAATTTTGTGTGCCGGGTTCTGATTGCTGCGGCGTTAGACGGAGCTACGAGCGCGGGCGCGAGCGTTGCGGCGCTTGAGAGCGCGACGTTCATCTTCGCTGAGGCCGCCCCACACGCCGGCGTCTTGGCCGGATTCCAGTGCCCAGGTGAGACATTCGGTTGTCACCGGACAGCGGTTGCAGACGAGCTTTGCGTCAGCAATCTGCGCGAGGGCCGGTCCACTGTTCCCTACCGGGAAAAACAGCTCAGGATCCTCGTCGCGACAGACCGCCTTATGGCGCCAATCCATAGTTGTGCACTCCCTTGTTGCGTGCGCGCCACAAAGCGCACGAGATGAATGTTTTTCGGCTGTTAACGCGTGCGTACCAAATGTTTCTGCACTGTTGCTTCCGATCGTTTCACAAGCTCAGCAGAAGTCAATAGCGTGAGTTAACACGTGGTCAATCTCACTCAGGGGTGGTGTCCGCGGACTCCATAATCGTTTGTACTACACTTATCCAATCTACGCCTTGAATCTGGCGATATTCACCTATTTTCCCAGGTCGTCAACCGCTACCCGTGAGTAACGTCACGACCTCGAGGGACATGACTACGCAATGTAGTACGCCTGATTCGGCCCCGATGTGACGTGGATCGCCTTGTGCCTGTGAGTCGGCTGTGGCTGGAACGGACTGGCGCCCAACACTATTGCGCGTCGAGTCGGGCTCAGGAAGGCGTGTCGGCGGGTTTTGCCGGGGCCACCACGTCGAGAACGTCGGGTACGGCGGTGAATGTCAGGTCGCTGCGCATACCAAGGAAATCACCGTCGACCTGCGTGGCGATCGGCGCCGACGAGCGCACCCGCACCCACGGGAGGTCGTCTTCGCGCAGCAGGTGCCGGGCCGCCGGACGGTCGGGGCGCGGTGCGCCCACCATGTGCCGAACCAGGCCCAGATTCGGCATCACGTTCATGCTCTTTGACGCGAATAGGCCCAGACCGCTCTCGAAACCGGTGCCCGGATTCGTCCAGATGGCGCGCTCGTTGGCATATGTCCACGGATTGGAATTGCTGATGAAGGCGAAATGGACGCCCGCTTGGGGCTCGTGGCCGGGCAGCTCAACCGTGAGCGTCGGCTGGCGTCGTGCGGCGCGAAAGAAGCTCAGCACCGCGCGCGTCACGTAGCGCCCCGCTGTGACCTGCTTGCCCTTGTTGCGGTGGGCCTCCATTGCGGCGACCACCTCGCCGTCCAGACCCATACCCGCGTTGAAGATGAACCAGCGCTCGCTGCAGTGCCCAAGGCTGATTCGGCGCCATCGCCGCTGGTCGCGGCGGTGCTCGTCCAGGAGATCGACGACTTGGTTGGTGGCCTGAACGGGGTCGGCGGACATGCCCAGCGTTCGGGCGAACACATTGGCTGATCCGCCCGGCACCACTGCGATGGCGGGCAGCGGACCCGGCGCCGGGTGCCCTGGCTGTCCCAGTAGTCCGTTCACCACCTCGCTGACCGTGCCGTCGCCACCGTGCACGACGATGACCGCCGCACCCTCGTCGGCGGCTCGGCGAGCCAGCTCACTGGCGTGGCCGCGGTGATCTGTGTGCAGAACCTGTAGGTGCACACGGCTTTCCAGCGCATGAGCCAGCAGGTCACGGCCGGCCGCCGTCGTCGACGTGGCATTGGGATTCACTATGAGCACCGCACGCACGGGGCATGAGCTTAGCCGGGTTGGACCCACCTAGGCTTGTCGTGTGACCACAGCCGTTCCGAACACCGTTCGCCGCGCAGGGATGATTGTTGCCGGTGAAGGCGCCGTAGGCTTGGTGATCGCGGTGCTCCTGGTGGTGCGAGCGGCCAGCGGCGCGGACCAGCACCTGGTCAATGGGTACGGCACCGCGGCCTGGTTTGCGATATTCGGCACCGCGGTACTGGCGGGGGGTCTTGCGCTCGTCATAGGGAAACGTTGGGGTAGAGGGATCGCCGTGATGATGCAGCTGCTGCTACTGCCCGTCGCGTGGTACGCGGCCGTGGGGTCGCACCAACCCGCACTTGGCGTGCCTATCGCGATCGTCGCCGTGGCCGCCCTAGCGCTGCTGTTCAGTCCCACCGCCCAGATGTGGGCCGCCGGTGACGAGATCGGCGCTGACGAATCCGAATAACCTCAGCGGTCCGAGGCCAGCTCCGCCAGTGCGGGCCCCGACAGCCGGTAGGTGATCCAATCGGATTGCGGGTTGGCGCCGAGCGAGTCGTAAAACTTGATGGACGGTGTGTTCCAGTCCAGCACAGCCCAATCCAGTCGCGTGTAGCCGTTGGCCACGCATTCGGCGGCCAGCGCCGATAACAACGCCTTGCCCAACCCGGCGCCACGCTGCTCTGGTTTGACGTACAGGTCCTCAAGATAGATGCCGTGGTATCCGGTCCAGGTGGAGAAGTTCAGAAACCAGACGGCGGTGCCGCAGACCACTCCGTCCACCTCCGCGACATGGGCGAAAAGTGCTGGAGTCGAACCGAATAACGCCTTTCGGAGCTGCTCTTCGGTGATAAGGCATTCGTCGCGCGCCTTCTCGTACTCCGCGAGGTCTTCAATGAGCCCGACGATGGCCTGGACGTCGGCCTCGGTGGCGCGGCGAATCTGGGTGCTACTCAATCTCGGCTCCTAACCCTGCCAGTATGGTCCGGAATTTGACTGTGGTCTCCGATAGTTCGTCCTGCGGGTCCGATTCGGCGACCAGGCCGCCACCGGCGTAGGCGCGAAGGAAGGTTTCGTCGGCCGAAAGCTCGGCGCAACGGATCGAGACGACCCATCGACCGTCCCCGGAACTGTCACACCAGCCGGCCGCGCCGGCGTAGAACCCGCGCTCGCCCTCAATGCGCGCGATCAGATCGGCCGCCGATTCGGTGGGCGTGCCGCATACCGCTGGGGTCGGGTGCAAAGCCAACGCCAAATCGAGTGCTGTGGTGGAGCTTTGGCGCAATCTAGCGCTGATGGATGTGCTGAGATGCCAGAGTGCCGCGGTACTGCTGAGGGTCGGTTCCGGTGGGACCTGGACGTCGACGCACAACGATGCAAGATCTTCGCGCAGCTGATCGATCACCACTGAATGTTCGTGCCGGTCCTTGTGTGAGCCCGCAAGGTCTTCGGCCGTACGCCGATCCAGTGACGGATCCTTGGACCGTGGGGCGGAACCGGCGAAGGGGTGACAGATCACCATGTCTCCGCGGCGTTCCACCAACAGCTCGGGACTGCAGCCCACCAAGGTGCGGCCGCGAAATCGGTCGCCCGCGGGGGAGAGGTCCACGCAAAAACTGTTGGCGTCGGGGTCGTTTCGGATCAGCCGATGTGTCAGCACCAACGCGTCCACGGGAGCGTCGGCCTGCAGTTCGAGTACGCGCGCAAGAACCACCTTGGACAGCCCGCCGTTGGTATCGCGGAGCACCTCAATGGCCTCGGTGACGCGCCGTAGATGCTCGGCGGGTTCCGGTATCTGTTGTTTTACAACGATATTCGGCATGGTGCCGTAGAACTCTTGGGGCTGTCCGCGTCGAACCGTCACCGGCACCGTCAGCGCTGCCGGTTTCGAGGTGTCAAAGGGCAGTGCGCCTACCAGCATCTGATGACGTCCGGCGCGCAGCGCTTCTGCGGCGGTGGTGATGTCGTTGTAGACGGTCTCGTGGCCATACGCGTACAGCGCGTCGGCGGCCCGCGACATCACGAAATGTGGGCGCGCGGGGATTCCGATGGCCGTCATGTCAGATTGACGGTACCGGGTGCCGGTAGCTGGTCAGTCCGAGTGCGGCCACCTGGCGCTGACCGTGCTCGTGCCCGCCCACCGCGACTGAGGCCGTGGCCATACCAAGTCGGGTGCCCTCTTCCAGCGGAAGATCGATCCACCGGGTCATGAGGGAGCGGGAGAAATGGCCATGGCCCACCAGGAGCACATCGCGTTGGGCGAGCTCGGCGGCGATCGTGGCGATCACCCGATCGGCGCGGGCTTGGACCTGAGCCACCGACTCGCCGCCAGGGCAGCCGTGTGTCCACACCAACCAGCCCGGGTCGTCCTCACGGATCTGCGGGGTCGTCAGACCCTCGTAGTCGCCGTAGTCCCATTCGGCGAGGTCCTCTTCGATGGCGCCGACCGTGAGACCTGCCAGCTCTGCTGTCTGGATCGCGCGCCTGCGCGGACTGCTCAGGACCAGCGGATCAATCAGGTCAAGATTGCCCAGCACCTCGCGTGCCGCCACGGCCTGGGCGCGACCGGTTTCGGTGAGGTCCAGGTTGGTGCGCCCGGTATGTCTGCCGATTTTTGACCACTCAGTTTCACCATGGCGTAGCAACAACATTCGGTGTTGGGGGGTGGGCACAGCTTGATTGTGCCGTACCGACTTCCGTCGCGATCATCTTCGGCGTGCCAGTATGTGGGCGTGACTCGGGTGCTGGCGGTAGCCAATCAAAAGGGTGGGGTAGCGAAAACCACGACGGTCGCGTCGCTGGGTGCGGCCTTGGCGCAGGCCGGCAAGAAGGTTCTGCTGGTCGACCTGGATCCACAGGGCTGCCTGACGTTCTCGCTGGGGCAGGACCCGGACCGGCTGGGGGTCTCGGTGCACGACGTGCTGCTGGGACAGGCCGATATCAAGGAGGCGCTGGTCACCACCAGCGAGGATCTGACGCTGCTGCCCGCGAACATCGACCTGGCCGGTGCCGAGGCGATGCTGTTGATGCGGGCCGGGCGTGAGTACGCGCTGAAGCGGGCGCTCGAATCGTTGGGGGATGAGTTCGATGTGGTGATCATCGACTGCCCGCCGTCGCTGGGTGTGCTGACCCTGAATGGCTTGACGGCCGCTGACTCGGTGATGGTGCCGCTGCAGTGCGAGACGCTGGCGCACCGAGGTGTCGGTCAATTCTTGCGGACGGTCACCGATGTCCAGCAGATCACCAATCCGCGGTTGACGCTGCTCGGTGCGCTGCCGACGCTGTACGACTCGCGGACCACCCATAGTCGCGATGTCCTGCTGGACGTGGCTGATCGCTACGAGCTGCCGGTGTTGGCACCGCCGATCCCGAGGACCGTGCGGTTCGCGGAGGCGAGCGCGTCGGGTGCATCGGTGCTGGCAGGCCGTAAGAACAAGGGTGCGCTGGCCTATCGCGAGCTGGCGCAGAGCCTGGTGAAGCACTGGAAGAGCGGCAAGGCCATGCCGACCTTCTCGCCGCCCGTGGACTGAGGCGTAGCCCGATCGGGGTGTCGTCAGATACTTGCGATCTCCGCGGACGGAACGAAGACCGATGGTCCGGCCGGATTGATGACCAGGCCTGCGTACCCGTCTCGGATGACGACCTCCAGCACCTTCTGCGTCGTCACAGCGACTACTGCATCGGACGGGACGTACCCGATTACCTCGGGAGCGCTGGTGAAGGCGACGAGTGCGAGGGAACCGTCAGCGAGCTGTGTCCTACGGGTGGCGACCGTTCCCGGAACTGTGCGGTCATCGGCGCCGAGCAGGATCGGGCCCTCCTGACGAAGGAGGTCTAACACCGATTGCCGGTCGGCCTGTCCTAGCGCGACAAGTTCGACTGCGTCCCTGATTGAGTCATTGCGCGGATTCCGCACGGCGAAATCGATTTCCTCGGCCGATAATGCGCAGGTTGGGCCCGCCGGGTCGATGTATAGCCAACGGTCGCCCTGGCTCCGAGCCAGTTCGAGTGCGCTTGCGGCCGACTGGACGAGCGACTGGTAGTTCGCACCTGGGGGATGGTGCCGAGCGATCTCTTCATTGCATGTGTAGACGAATAGTGCCCGGCCTCCGTCGGGTCCGGTTCCTCCGCGGATCTGGAGCCGGGCACCAGTGGGGAACGGAATGGAACCCTGGACAAGGGGGTCCGATCCGGTGATGTCGAAGAGGACCTCGCCGTACATGCAGGCACGGAGTACGTCGTAGACCCGCTGCTGCCCGGGTTCGGCGGCGAATGCGCGTACTGCCTTGCGAAGACTCGCGTTGTCTACTAAATCCATGGTGGCCGCCCTACGTAATGCGGTGAACTACCCCAGCGCGAAGATGCGCGAGCCCCGCTGTTCGACGACGGTGTTGCCGACAACGGCGCTGATGATAGGACCCTTCTCGTCGGCCGGATCCCGTTGCACCGCAATGAACTTCCGGAACTCTCCGGTGGCCATGTTGTAGGCATCGATGCCACCCTCGACGGGGACCAACAGCTCACCGGCCATTGCAGTGCCCGGCCCCAGGGGCCTTCTGGTGGTGGGCAGCACGAATCGGTAGGCGAGATCGGTGGCACTCAGCACCAGCACCTGATTACCCGTCCACCAGGTCACAACCTCGCCGGCTTGCGCGGCTGCATTCGACTGGACCACCGCACTCGGCAGCGCCGTCGCACCGACTCGCATCCCGTGGTCGTCGAACACCACGAGCTCGTTGTGGGTTCCCGATAGGTACACCGCTGACCGGGTGTCCGCGACCGCGAGCACCCTGGCGGCGGAGCCGCGTTCCACCCCAGGCAAGGGCGCCGAGTAGAGCTCCTCAGGCTTGTCGTTGTCCTTTGGTGTCGGCTTCTGCAGCGTCAGCCGCAAGGTGGGGTCCTGGGGGCAGGTTTCCAGTACCGCGAGCACGCTGGCCCCGACGGCACCCGATTTCAGCGTGCAGTCGACGCGGGGCTGACTGTTGGGGGTAAGGGGAGCGACCACTCGCCCGTACTCCAGGGTGCGCACCATGTCCGAACGCCACAGTTCGAGCCGGGTACTGCCGAGCGCCAGCACGTAGGTGCCGTCGGTCGACAGCGATACCTTCGGATCATTTGCACTGCTGCGCAACGCGCCTCGGCGCCCGGTCTGTCCGTCGATCATGGTGACCTGGCCGCATCCACGTGCGTCCCGATAGACGGCGACCGCGTCATCGATGAACCCGATGGCACCACAGAGATCGAGATTGCCGCGCGCGTAGGACCACAGCTGCGCTCCGGTCACCGGATCGTGGCCCACCACATCGTGCCCGTCGGCGCTGACAACGGCACCGCCTGCGATGACTGGAGCCTTCGTGGCCCCGCTCGCGCTGGACCACAGTTCGCGGACCGAGTCGGGAACCCGGGTAGCAGTCATCGGACGTTTGACGTCGCCCGCCGCGGGATGGCTCACGGTGGCGCGGGCATCACTGGTCCACCAGATGGTGGCACCGGTTACGACGACCACGACAGCGATCACCGCTGCGGCAATGATGTCGGCCCGGGTGCGCCGCTCCGGTGCGATCACGCCGAGGCGGTGGTCGCAGCCGGTCGACGCCGGCGACGACGCCGCGCAGGAGCAGGTTGGTCACCTTCCGCGGTGGCCACCGCCGCGGGCGCTTCGGCGGCCGCGCCGTCGGCGGGCTCGCCTGCGCGTGTACGCCGACGCGGCGCGCGGGTGCGCTTGGGCTTGTCGCTTTCGGAACCCTCGGAACGCTCGGCACGGGGTTCGCGGCGCTTCTGTCCGCCTGCGAACTTCGTGCCGACAGATCCGGTTACCCCGGCGGGGATGTTCATCTCGGTGAACAAATGCGCTGAGGTGGAATAGGTTTCGTCGGGATCGGGTACGCCGAGGCCCAGCGTCTTGTCGATCAGGTTCCAGCGTGCGACATCGTCCCAATCAACGAGGGTGACCGCGATGCCGGTGCGTCCGGCGCGGCCGGTGCGGCCGATGCGGTGCACGTAGGTCTTGTCGTCCTCGGGGCATTGGTAGTTGATGACGTGAGTGACGTCGTCGATGTCGATACCGCGCGCCGCGACGTCGGTGGCGACCAGCACGTCGATCTCGCCGGCACGGAAGGACGCGAGCGACTTCTCGCGGGCGATCTGCCCAAGGTCGCCATGCACGGCGCCCGCGGCGAAGCCGCGCTCGGCGAGCTCGTCGGAAACCTTCTGCGCGGTCCGCTTGGTACGGGTGAAGACCATGGTGGCGCCTCGGCCCTCGGCCTGCAGGATTCTGCTGACCAGTTCGATCTTGTCCAGGGCGTGTGCCCGGTACACGAACTGTTCTGTCGAGTCATGCACGGAGGAAGCCTGCGGGTCCTCGGCGCGGATATGAGTCGGCCGGTTCATGAAGGTACGGGCCAGCGTAATGATGGCGTCGGGCATCGTCGCCGAGAACAGCATCGACTGCCGTCCCGCTTCGGCGGAGGGACACAGCGCGAGGATGCGTTCGATATCGGGCAGGAACCCCAGGTCGAGCATCTCGTCGGCCTCATCGAGCACCAGCATGGCCAGACCACCCAGCTGCAGGTGACCCTGCTGAGCGAGGTCCAGGAGACGACCCGGCGTGCCGATGACAACATCGACTCCGGCGCGCAGTGCCTCGATCTGTGACTCGTAGGGCCGTCCGCCGTAGATGGCGGTGACGGTGAAGTCGCGGTCACCGGCCGACAGGTACTTGCATGCCTTGGTCAAGTCTTCGTAGACCTGGATGCACAGCTCGCGGGTCGGGACCACCACCAGGCCTCGAGGCGTGCCGTTGAGCGGCCGGTCCTCAACACCGGTGGCGATGCGATGCAGCAGCGGGACGCCGAAGGCGTAGGTCTTGCCCATACCGGTGCGGGCCTGGCCGATGAGGTCTGCGCCGCCGAGGGCGAGGGGGAGGGTGAGTTCCTGGATAGCGAACGGATGCTCGATGCCGACCTCGTGCAGTGCCCGGACGATCTCGTCGCGGACCCCGAGTTGGGCAAAGGTGTGCTCGATATGGCTCATGGTTAGTTGTACGTACCTTTCGTGTTTCGCTCAGCGCGCACGATCGGTAAGTCAGATTCGACGGGGCCGGGCCCGGCTGGACATGGCCAGCGGCGGCACGTGCACGCACATTTTCAGTGGAAGAACTCCCTGGCAGCGGGTTCGTTCCTTCTCCATGGTAGCGGGCAAGCTGCGATTTTCCGATTCGCCGTGGTTTGCCGCGCGGATCGATGTCCTCACGTGGGCGCCCGACTAGAGTTCCAGGCATGACTGCGGACCTCGATCCTCCCGGTGTCAATGAGCTTTTCGCGGTGATCGCATACGGCGAAGTCGCGGCCTTCTACCGGTTGACCGACGAGGCCAAGATGGCTCCCGATCTGGCGAGCAAGATCGCGATCGCCAGCATGGCCGCCTCGCAGATGCGTCACTACGAGACGCTGCGAGACGCCATGGAGGCCAACGGAGTTGACGTACTCAAGGCCATGGATCCGTATGTCAAGACGTTGGAGAATTACCACTCGCTGACCCTGCCGCACACCTGGTTGGAGGCGATGGTCAAGGCGTATATCGGAGACTCGTTGGCTGCCGACTTTTACGGCGAGGTGGTCGCGTCATTGCCGGGTGAGTCGGCGGCCGTGCTCAAGTCGGTGCTGGGTACGACGGGGCATTCGGAGTTCGTCATCGCACAGGTGCGTGAGGCCGTCACGGACAACCCGCAGCAGCGCAATCGGCTCACGTTGTGGGGCCGTCGGCTGCTCGGTGAGGCGATCACGCAGGCACAGCATGTGTTGGCTCGGCACGACGAGCTCGCCGAGCTGGTGATGTCCGGTGACGCCGGCCTCGGGAATCTGAACGAGTTCTTCGAGCGGTTGCAGAGCGCGCACACCGAGCGGATGGGTGTGCTCGGCCTGGGGTAGTAGGGACCTACTGGTACTTGACGTTCCAACCCATCGACTTGTACCGACGGATCTCGGCTTCCTCGCGGCGCTTTTCGGCCTCGTCGTGCTCGGACCAGTCGCCGATCACGCCGGGCGACGCCTTGGGTAGGTTGCCGAACAGCTCGCTGCCGTTGTCCATGTTGACGAGGTAGCTCGGGAGCTCGTGCTCGTCGTCATCCTCACCCTTGCCGCGGGCACCGTGAGCTCCCATGGGCGCCATGCCCATACCGCCCATACCGAAGCCGCCACCGCGACCACTTGTCCCGCCTGCGCCGCTGCCGGCGCCTCCAGTTCCTGCGCCCGCACCTGACGGCAAACCGCCGGCGCGAAGCGCGCCAGGGCCAGCTCCGGTTCCTGTACCGGCGGCGGATGTCGGGCTGTAGCCGGCGGCAGTGGTGTTACCCCCGTAGGGGGAGTAGCCGGAGCCACCTTTGGGGTCAGTACCTAGGCCAGAACCCGCGCCGGAACCACCACCCGTGCCTCCACCGGCTGGGTTGCCGCCACCTGCACCCGAACCTTGGCCGGAACCTTGGCTGCCGCCCTGGCCTTGACCTGCCCCTGCGCCCTCATTGGAAGCGGGTTTCGTATCACCGGGGCTCGCTGGCTTCTGCGGATAGCCGTTGGTTCCACCGGTGTCGCCGCCTCCAGCTCCGTCGCTTCGTCCGCCAGACGGTGGAAACCCAGGTGGGGGTTTCTCAATGCTGCCGAGCTGATCCAGCATGCTCGGCCGCTTTCGCATAAGCGCGTCCGTGTAGAAAGTCTGTGCCTCGTGTTGGATCTTCGCGAGTTTCGCCAGGCGATCTGCCTCATACTGCGCGACGAGTGCTGATTGTCCAATCGGCGGTAGATTGCCGGGTATTTGCGGATACTGCGGTTCAGGATTGTTGGCGGCTACTGCCTTAGCGCCTTGAAGGATCTTCGAATCCTCGTCGAGGCCATCGCCGATTTTCTTTGCCAGATCTGCTGGTGGCACTGCGGCCTTGTAGCCCCGGTCAAGTTTGTCCTGCGCTGCCTCCGGGCCTTTTCCAGTCCAGAAATCGGGGTCATCCATCCTGTCCCTGGTCGCTTTGAGATATCGGTTAGCTGAGTCTATCTTTTCGCCGATATTGGTCCATTTCTTCCCGGCTTCCTGAACGGTCTCTGGATTCACCTGATTCAGTTGGTCTTGAATTGGCTGGTGCCGCTTGCCCCGCCATCCGTCATCACCCATGGGTTCCTCCCTTGCGCCTATCTTGGTAGCCGTGGTGCGGTTTGTGCCGCGATGTCAATGGCCTTTTGGCATAGATCGGGGACCGTTCGCTCAGCCTTTGAGTCAAGGACATGAACTCCAGTGCTCACTACCGCTCGTTGAGAGGGCAGTACGACTTCACACCGTTCACGGGTGCCTGGCGGATTCCAGTAAACGGCGCCCTGTAATCCGCCGATTTCTGTCGACTTTGCGTCGGGATAGGCCAGAAATTCACTGACCGTCCGGTTGGCGACTAGCTGCGATACGTTCCAACCGTCTCCCCTCCACCGACATCCACGAACCAATTCGTTATCTGCTCCCACGTCGACAACATTGGAAGGGGATACTCCCCACGATTCAATCTCTGAGGACGAATAGGCAAAGCAGGGATCGAAAGAAGTGCCGTCCGTGAACTGATTCGGCGGAGGATGCGGCCCGGGCAGCGTGTTCGTGACCGTGGGCGCGCTGCTGCTGGTGTTCGATCCTGTGGTTTTCGAGATTGCCGAGAGTGGTTGCCCGTCGACCGCTGAGTTACATCCAGCGCTTAGTGCGACCATGGCGATGGCGCTGATACCAATAGCCGACTTGTACAGGTGCATCAGACGGTTATCTCGGTGACAGCGGCGCCATCTTTCGTCCATTTCTGGAGGCCTTGAGCGTTCGCTTGTTCTGTTTGAAGGTAGGCGTACTCCATTGCCAGGAACTCGTTAGCCATCGTTTCGTATAGAAGGCTTGCGGCCTGTAGTTCCGCGGTGACCGTTCGCTGTTCGGTAACGTAATGACCGGTCACTTCGCCGCCGGTAGGAAGTGTGTCGTTGAAGCCTTTTCCTACAGTGAGGTCACCTAGGTCTTCGCGTATCTCATCGATGATGTGCTTTGCCTCGAGGAGGTCCTTCGCTTGGGTGCGCCCGGCCTCTGCCTGCATATGGGTCGTCCCCGCGGCAATACCCTGGTAGCGCTTCTTGTCTTCCTCCGACAAGCCGCCCCAATTGAACGGATGTGGTGGTCTTGGCGCCACGTCGTCCCTCCCACTAGCTAGAACTCTGCTCTCACCGGGGTACGACGGTGCCCGCCTCCAGTCTGGTTCCATCTTTCTGTAAAGATCTTGAAACCGCAGGCAGATACCCGTTTACCGGTGGAAACGAGCCGCTAGGGAACTACTTGGCGCAGCGGGCGATGATGCTGTTGCCGTTCTGCACCGCAAGCATCTGGTTCTCGCTATTGCTGATCGAGCAGTTGATCTGGCTGGCGAAGCTCGTTGCGGTAATCGAGCCGCCCACGATCCCGGGGCTCGGAGTCACGATCATCGTCCACGGCAGCGAGGCTCCGAGCACGGTCCGCGTTGAACCGTTGCCGTCGGTATAGGTGATCGTGAGCAGATCACCGGGTGTCTGGTTACCGGTCACGTAGTACGCGAACGCCGCGGGCGTGATCGGTCGCTGGCCTTCCGGCGGCAGCATCGGGTTCGACGGCGGCGGCTCGGGTGCTGGTGCCTCCGTGGACGGGACCGTGCTCGGCGTTTCCTGAACGGGAGTGGTCGTCACGGTTGTCGTCGACGGCTTCACCGATGTCGCGGATGGCGGCGGAGGGGGAGTGGTGGGCACCGGCGTCAGTGACGGCACGGGCGTGGTGATGGCGGAGGCCGGCGGCTTGTCGTCGCCTCCACTGAGCACGACAGCGGTCGCGATCACGGCGATCGTCAGCACTGCCGCGGCAATCGACGCGACCCATTTCCAGTTCTCGTTGGAACCCGGAGGCCCGTACTCGAAGTCCTCGTCGAGCCCCGAGTACTCGGAGTACTGCGGGGTCGTCCGGGAGTCATACGGGTCGTCGTAGGGCTCGTAGTCGTTCGATTGCCGAGAATCTCCGCGATAACCGACCATGATCAGCGCCTCTTCTCAATGTGAAACCTGGTACTGATGTTACTGCTGTGATTAACGGGCGGCCGCGATCATACGAGGTGTGTCGGCCTAAACCGCGTGGGCTAACCTCTGCAGTACACGCTTAATGACCTTGGAAGGTTTCCTGGTGGAGATAAAGATCGGTGTCACAGATAGCCCGCGCGAGCTGGTCATTTCTAGTGATCAGGCCCCGGCTGACGTCGAGAAGGTCGTATCCGCGGCGCTGTCCAAGGAATCTGATGTGCTGAACCTCACCGACGTGAAGGGGCGGAAGTACCTGATCGCGGCCGCCAGGATCGCGTACGTGGAGATCGGTGTTGCCGACGCGCGCCGCGTCGGCTTTAGCGGTTAGTCGAGCGCTTGCAGCGGAACGTGTGAGAGCCCGCCCCACGCGAATCCGACCGTGGCGTTGACCGCGTCGTCTTTGGAGATCGGCTTCTCGTTGTCCAGCCAGTAGCGGGCGCTCACCTGGCTGATGCCGACCAGACCGACCGCCACCATGCGTGCATGGTGCGGATCTAGGCCGGAATCGTGGCTGACCAGGTCGAATACCGCATCGGTGCAGGCGCTGATGGCACCCTCGACGCGTGCGGAGACCTGCGGGACGCCCACGAGGTCGTTCTCGAAGATCAGCCGGTAGCCCTGGCTGTCGTGCTCGACGAAATCGAAGAACGCCATCACGGCGGCGCGCAACCGCTGACGGTTGTCGGTGGTGGTGCGCAGAGCCTGTCGCACACTGGACACCAGGTTCTCGGCATGCTTCTGCAGGACCGCCAGATACAGCTCTAGCTTACTTGGGAAGTGTTGGTACAGAACAGGTTTGCTCACTCCGGCCCGGTCGGCGATCTCGTCCATGCCTGCGGCGTGGTAGCCGCGGTCGACGAATATCTCACTGGCAGAAGCGACCAGCTGGCCACGACGCTCATCGCGGGGCAGTCGCGCGCCACGACGTGTGTTTCCCTGAGTCGAATCCTGCGTCGCCACCGTCGAGTTCACCCTTCCTCGACGGCCGGCCACATTCGCAAGATCACTCATGTCCTTATCCTCTACGCGCACGCGCCCCAATGGTCGCCTGCACCATCTCAAGCGGCCAATTGAATCCGCTTGGACCCGAACTACGGACAGTACTCCTGACACCCGGCGGCGTGCCCGAGGCGTGATGGCCTGTCGCTATGCCATTCTTGCTCCGTGACCTACGAGCCGCATCAATGGGCGCATAATCGTAGGTCCATGCCAGAAACCATGAGTCGACTTCCGGTGCAGGAGTCCTCCCAACGCTACGAGCCATTGCGCGCCCAACGCGATCCGCTCGCCGAAGGAAGCGGGCGCATCCGCTCCGACCGGCGCGACCGCGACCGCTGGCGCAAGCAGACCTGGCTCGGTCGCTTCATTTCCACCTATGGATGGCGCGCATATGCCATCCCGCTGCTGGTGGCGTTGACCGTTTTCGTCGGGTACCAGACAGTCACGCAGCGTGAACAGGCACATGCGGGTACCGGCCCCAACGAACCCGTTGCCGATCCACCCTCCATCGGGGCGCTTGGCGACGCGATCATCGGTGCCCCGCCCAAGGGGCTCACCCAATTCGATGCGAGTCTGTCCATCGGTGTGTTGCCGGCGGGTGAGCCGTTTACCGACGCGGGCGCCAAGTCCTGGCACATCGTGCCGGGCACGACACCGCAGATCGGGACGGGTGCCGCGAAGGTGTTCTCGTACACCATCGAGGTCGAGGACGGCATCGACACCATGGGTTTTGGCGGTGACGATCTCTTTGCGCGCATGGTTACCGAGACGTTGGCGAGCCAGAAGAGCTGGACACATAACCCTCAGTTCGGGTTTGTCCGGATCGACTCGGGCACACCCGATTTCCGAATCTCGTTGACCTCCCCTGAGACGGTGCGCGAGGGGTGCGGTTACGAGATTCAGCTCGAAGCCTCTTGCTATAACCCGAGATACGGCGAGAACGGTGATCGGCGCGTGTTCATCAATGAGGCGCGTTGGGTGCGCGGCGCCGTCCCGTTCCAGGGGGACATCACGTCGTATCGCCAGTACGTCATCAACCACGAAGTCGGACATGCCATCGGTTATCGGGTTCACGAACCGTGCGAGCAGGACCAGCAGCTGGCGCCGGTGATGATGCAGCAGACGTTCAGCACCAACAACAACGATGCGGCGAAATTCGACGAGGATTCGATCAAGCCCGACGGCAAGAGCTGCCGCACCAATCCCTGGCCCTATCCGATTCCGTAGGGGCAGTCCTGACTCCGGGAAGGGTTGGCATCCCGATACTGTTGATGCAGCTATAGCCCTCTCAGCCAGCCCTGAGGAACCCGAATCACAGGAGTCACGGTGCCCACATTGCCGCCGTTGGTAAGTCCCGCCGCGGATCTGACCCGCGAAGAAGTTGCCCGGTATAGCCGGCATTTGATCATCCCCGACCTCGGCGTGGATGGGCAGAAACGTCTCAAGAACGCCAAGGTGCTGGTCATCGGCGCCGGTGGGCTCGGATCTCCGACGCTCCTTTACTTGGCAGCAGCCGGAGTCGGCACCATCGGCATTGTCGATTTCGATGTGGTCGACGAGTCCAACTTGCAGCGCCAGATCATTCACGGCCAGTCCGATATCGGCAGATCCAAGGCGCAAAGCGCGCGCGATTCGGTCCTGGAGATCAACCCGCTGGTCGAGGTGCGGCTGCATGAGCTGCGGTTAGACCCCGACAACGCGGTCAATCTGTTTAAGCAGTACGACCTGATCGTGGACGGCACCGACAACTTTGCGACGCGCTATCTGGTCAACGACGCCGCGGTGCTCGCGCATAAGCCGTATGTGTGGGGCTCCATTTACCGCTTCGAGGGGCAGGTGTCGGTCTTCTGGGAGGACGCGCCCGACGGGCTCGGCCTGAACTACCGCGATCTGTACCCCGAGCCGCCGCCTCCGGGGATGGTGCCGTCATGCGCGGAGGGCGGTGTGTTGGGCATCCTGTGCGCCTCCATCGCCTCGGTGATGGGCACCGAGGCGATCAAGCTGATCACCGGAATCGGTGACACGCTGCTCGGCCGGCTCATGGTGTACGACGCGCTCGATATGACGTACCGCACCATCAAGATCCGCAAGGATCCGGCCACGCCTAAGATCACCGAGCTCATCGATTACGACGCCTTCTGCGGCGTGATCAGCGATGAGGCCTCCGCCGCGGTCGCCGATTCCACCATTACCCCTCGTGAGCTGCGGGAATTGCTGGATGCCGACAAGAAGGTGGCGCTCATCGATGTGCGCGAACCCGTCGAATGGGACATCGTCCACATCGACGGTGCCGAGTTGGTGCCCAAGTCGACCCTCGAGTCCGGAGTGGGGCTTGCCAAGCTGCCGCAGGACCGTCAGGCGGTGCTGTACTGCAAGACCGGGATCCGGTCGGCAGAGGCGCTTGTGGCCGTCAAGAAGGCGGGTTTCGCCGACGCGGTACACCTGCAGGGTGGTATCGCCGCGTGGGCCAAGCAGGTGGACCCCGACATGGTCATGTACTGATCGATTGGCAACAGCAACAGCCAAATATGCCGACGTGCCATCTGTGACCACCGACACGAACACCGAGCGAACACAACCCAGTTCATTGCAGGCGGTAACGTATCCCGCGTGACTGTGGACCGCCCGCCTGAGCATGTGCTCGCGACTTACGGGCTCAGCGGCGTCAAACCAGTCCAGCTCGGCCCGACATGGGAGGGCGGCTGGCGCTGCGGTGAAGTGGTGTTGTCACTGGTAGCCGACCATGCGCGTGCAGCCTGGTCGGCCAAGGTGCGCGACACCCTGTTCGTCGACGGAGTGCGGTTGGCCCGGCCCGTTCGATCCACCGACGGGCGCTATGTCGTATCGGGTTGGCGTGCGGACACATTCGTCGCCGGTGCGCCCGAGCCTCGGCACGACGAGGTCGTCTCGCTGTCGGTGCGGTTGCATGAGGCCACATCCAAGCTGGAACGTCCCCGTTTCCTCACCCAGCCTCCGGTGGCGCCGTGGGCCGATGTTGACGTATTCATCGCAGCCGACCGCGCGGCCTGGGAAGACCGGCCGCTGCAGTCCTGGCCCTCGGCGGCCCGGGTGTCGCCCGGCTCGCCCGACGGCCAGCGATCCATCGACCTGATCAACCAATTGGCGAGCCTGCGTCGGCCAACCAAGAGCCCGCCGCAGCTGGTGCACGGAGACCTGTACGGCACTGTGCTTTTCGCAGGTGCCGCCGCACCCGGCATTACCGACATCACGCCGTATTGGCGGCCCGCGTCATGGGCGGCCGGTGTCGCCGTGGTGGACGCGCTGTCCTGGGGTGACGCGGACGACGGTCTCATCGAACGCTGGGCGACGCTGCCGGAGTGGCCGCAGATGTTGTTACGGGCGTTGGTCTTCCGGTTGGCCGTGCATGCGCTGCATCCGCGCTCGTCGGCGGAGTCCTTCCCAGGACTGGCACGTACCGCGGCGCTAGTGCGACTCACGCTGTAACGCACGTCACGTTACGACGTCATTGTGACGCATTCGCCGGGAGTTGCCGGTCTGCTCACCGTCACATGACAGACTCGTGTGAGCGAGTTGTGATGGTTCGGTCATCGCCAGCAGCGCCGCCGCAACAACATTTTTCTACCGTGCTTGCATGGCGAATGACACGGCAACAGCCCCAATTGCACGGCGCGGACGCTGGATTGAGAACTGGGATCCCGAGGACGTCGCTGCCTGGGATAACGGTGGCGCGAAAGTCGCGCGGCGCAACCTGATCTGGTCGGTGGTCGCCGAACACGTCGGATTCTCCGTGTGGTCCATCTGGTCGGTGATGGTTCTGTTTATGCCGCAGAACGTCTATCACATCGACGCGGCCGGAAAGTTCTTCCTGGTCGCCATGCCGACTTTGGTGGGAGCCGTGCTGCGGCTGCCCTACACCTTCGCCACCGCATGGTTCGGCGGCCGCAACTGGACCATCTTCAGCGCTCTGGTGCTGGCGATCCCGACCGCGCTCACGCTGTACTTCATGGGTCACCCCGAAACCTCGTACACCACCTTCATGATCGTGGCGGCGGTCGCAGGATTCGGCGGCGGTAACTTCGCCTCATCGATGACCAATATCAATGCCTTTTACCCGCAACGGTTCAAGGGCTGGGCGCTCGGGCTCAACGCCGGCGGCGGAAACATCGGCGTGCCGGTAATCCAGGTGATCGGCCTGCTCGTCATCTCGACAGCCGGGAACCGGTCGCCGCACTGGGTGGCAGCGATCTACCTGGTTCTGATCGCCTTCGCGGCAGTTGGTGCGGCGCTGTTTATGGACAACCTGGCGAACCAGCGGACCGATGGCCGCTCGCTCATCGACGTGATGAAGTACCGGGATTCGTGGATCATCGCCTTCCTCTACATCGGCACGTTCGGGTCGTTCATCGGATTCAGCTTCGCGTTCGGCCAGGTGCTGCAGTTGAACTTCCTTGCCGGGCTGACGCACAGCGGCCTTACTCCGGCCCAGGCGGCGGCGCAGGCGTCTTTGCATGCGGCCCAGATCGCATTCATCGGACCGCTGCTCGGCTCGCTTACACGGCCGGTGGGCGGGTGGCTCTCGGATCGCGTCGGCGGCGGCAAAATCACTCTCTACGCATTCGTCGCGATGATCTTCGGCGCAGGGATCTTGGTGACCGCGGGAACGATCGATGACCGTGCGGCGGGGGCGCCCTCCGGAACCATCATGTCCGCGTATGTAATCGGTTTCATCATCCTGTTCGTGGTGTCCGGACTGGGCAATGGCTCGGTGTACAAGATGATTCCGTCGATCTTCGCCGCCAAGGCGCATAGCGCCGGGCACGACGAGACGTGGTCGCGAACCATGTCGGGCGCGTTGATCGGTGTGGCCGGTGCGATCGGCGCCCTCGGCGGAGTCGCCATCAACCTGGTGTTGCGTGCCTCCTACCTCAGCGCTGCCAAGTCGGCCACCATGGCGTTCTGGGTGTTCCTCGCCTTCTATGTCGTCTGCGCCGCAGTCACCTGGTACGCGTATGTGCGACGTCCGGTGGGTGTGCCGGCTCCGGCCATGTCCAATTCCAAAGACCAAGTGGCGGTGTGAAAGTCATGAATAAGAATGTTGTCGTGATCGGTCACGGCATGGTCGGCCACCGATTCGTCCAGGTGCTACGCGAGCGGGACGCCACCGACCAATGGCAGGTCACCGTCCTCGGTGAGGAGGCCGACGCCGCCTACGACCGCGTGGCGCTGTCCTCGTACATCGACGGCTGGGAACGGGAGGCACTGGCGCTCACCGGAAACGACTATTCCGGGGATTCGATGGTGGCGCTGCACCTTGGTGACCGCGTCGTCAGCATCGACCGCGCCAACCAGACTGTTACCACCGAATCCGGTATGGAGCTGCCGTACGACGCGCTCGTGATGGCGACCGGGTCCTACCCGTTCGTGCCGCCGGTGCCGGGAGGCGACGCGCCGGGCTGTTTCGTCTACCGCACTATGGATGACCTGGACGCGATCAAGGCCGCAGCCGACAAGGCGCCCGGCGCCGCAGGTGTTGTGATCGGTGGCGGCCTGCTGGGCTTGGAGGCCGCGAATGCGTTGCGCCTCATGGGTATGACCCCCCACGTTGTCGAACTCAACCCCCGTCTTATGCACCTGCAGGTGGACGAGGGCGGCGGCGCGCTGCTGACCCGATTGGTCACCGAGCTGGGGCTGACCGTGCACACCAGCGTCTCCACCTTGGCCATCGAGACGGCGGCGGACGGATCGCTGTCCGTGCAGCTGTCGGACGGCTCGGCGATCGACGCTGCGATGCTGGTGTTCTCGGCAGGCGTCCGCCCCCGCGACGAGTTGGCCCGTGAGTGCGGGCTGGAACTGGCCGAACGCGGCGGTATCTTCACCGACGTTGGTTGCCAGACAAGCGATCTACACATCTACGCGATCGGCGAGGTGGCCGCGATCGAGGGCCGCTGCTACGGGCTGGTTGCCCCCGGCTACACCACCGCGGAGATTGTCGCCGACCGGCTGCTCGGCGGCGAATCAGAGTTCCCGGGCGCCGACCTGTCGACCAAGCTTAAGCTGCTCGGCGTCGACGTCGCCAGCTTCGGTGACGCGCACGGTACCTCTGACGGCGCTTTGGAAGTCGTCTTCAACGACGCCACCAAGGGCACCTACGCCAAGCTTGTGGTCTCCGACGATGCGCGAACCCTGTTGGGCGGCATCCTCGTCGGAGATGCCAGTGCCTACGGGACGCTGCGCCCCATGCTGGGCCGGGAACTGCCGGCCGACCCGGCCTCGCTGATCTCCCCGGCAGGCGCCGAGATCGGCGTCGGTGCGCTGCCGGATGACGCACAGATCTGTTCGTGCAACGCGGTCACCAAGGGTGCGATCTGCGGTGCGATCTGCGATGGTGCTACCGATGTGCCCGCCATCAAGGCGGCCACCTGCGCCGGAACATCCTGCGGTAGCTGCATTCCCATGCTCAAGCAGATCCTTGCCGCGCAGGGCGTCGAGCTGTCCAAAGCGCTGTGTGAGCATTTCACCCAGTCGCGTGCCGAGCTGTTCCAGGTGGTGCAGGTGACGGGTATCCGGACCTTCTCGGAGCTGATCGCCAAGCATGGCAGCGGAACCGGCTGCGATATCTGCAAACCCACTGTGGCGTCCATCCTGGCGTCGACCTCCAGCGACCACATCCTGGAGGGCGAGCAGGCAGCGCTGCAGGACACCAATGACCACTTCCTGGCCAATATGCAGAAGAACGGCACCTATTCGGTGGTGCCGCGGCTCCCCGGTGGGGAGGTGACGCCGGAGAAGCTCATCGTGATCGGTGAGGTGGCCCAGGAATTCGGGCTGTACACCAAGATCACCGGCGGTCAGCGCATCGATCTGTTCGGTGCCCGTGTCGAGCAGCTACCGCTGATCTGGAAACGGCTCATCGATGCCGGCATGGAGTCCGGGCAGGCCTATGGCAAGTCGCTGCGAACCGTGAAGAGCTGTGTGGGTTCGACCTGGTGCCGGTACGGGGTCCAGGATTCGGTGGGAATGGCCGTCGAACTCGAATTGCGTTACCGCGGTCTGCGTTCCCCGCACAAGCTCAAGATGGGTGTATCCGGGTGCGCACGGGAATGCGCCGAAGCCCGCGGTAAGGACGTCGGCGTCATCGCCACGGAGAACGGATGGAACCTGTATGTGGGGGGCAATGGTGGCGCCACTCCCGTGCACGCGAAATTGCTTGCCGGCGATCTGGATTCCGAAACGCTGATCAAGTACATCGACCGGTACCTGATGTTCTATATCCGCACCGCGGACCGGCTCCAGCGCACCGCCCCTTGGCAGGAAGCGATCGAGGGCGGCCTGGATCACATCCGGGCGGTGGTATGCGAGGACTCGCTCGGGATCGCCGAGGAACTGGAAGCCGCTATGGCCCTCCACGTCGAGGGATACGCCGACGAATGGGCGGCTGTACTCGCCGATGAGGACAAACTCCGTCGGTTCGTGTCCTTCGTCAACGCACCGGACCAGGTCGATTCGACGATCGCCTTCGACGATTCCGGCCCGCGAAAGGTTCCGGTGCTACTGGGCACGCCGGGAATCAGGCCGGCCGCCGAGCCGGCAACATGACGCGCCTGCGCTGGTAATACTCGGGTAACACGAGGCCGGTAGACATGACACAACAGAACGAGAAGAAAGGCCGGAGATGACGATCCTGGATGCTCGCCCCAGATTTAAGCGGTACCAGTACGTGTGGTCGACGGCCTGCGCGGTGGATTCGCTCACCCCGGGCCGCGGTGTGGCGGTGCTATTGCCGGACGATGTGCAGGCCGCGCTTTTTCTGCTGCCAAGTGGTGACTTGTATGCGGTCGGTAACATGGATCCATACGGCCAGGCCGCCGTCATGTCGCGTGGTTTGACCGGTGATCGCGGCGGCGAGCCGACTGTGGCGTCACCGCTGCTCAAGCAGGTCTTCTCGTTAATAGACGGGCGTTGCCTCGATGATGCGTCGCGCCGGTTGCCAGTCTTCGAGGTGCGGGTGAGCAATGGAAATGTCGAAATCGGAATGCTCAGGAGTCGACACCGGGACGCGGTTGCCGCCTAACGAGCAGGATCGTCGGCTCGACGGGTTCACCATTGGTGTCACGGCTGCCCGCCGGTCAGAGGAATTGATCGCGCTCTTGGAGCGCCGCGGCGCCGCCGTCGTGCACGCCGCAGCGATCCGAATCATCCCGTTGGCCGACGATGCCGAGCTGCAGCGCGCCACCGAACTTGTCATCGCCAACCCACCAGATGTCACGGTGGCCACCACCGGAATTGGCTTCCGTGGCTGGATCGAGGCCGCCGATGAGTGGGGCGTGGCCGACAGTCTCAAATCGGCGCTCGAATCCGGGCGCCTGGTCGCCCGCGGACCCAAGGCCACCGGGGCGATTCGCCAAGCGGGGCTGCGCGAAGAGTGGTCGCCCGCATCGGAGTCCTCCGCGGAAGTTTTGGATCGGCTGCTTGAAGAGGGTGTGGAGGGGCGGCGTATCGCGGTGCAGCTTCATGGTGCCGCAACCGAATGGGAACCCATCGCTGATCTATGCGAGGCGCTGACAATCGCTGGTGCACAGGTGATCCGGGTGCCGGTTTACCGCTGGGAGCCGCCAGAGGATCAGCGGCCAATGGACCGCATGATCTCCATGGCCATTAACGCCGAGTTGGACGGGATGAGTTTCACGAGCGCCCCTGCGGTGGCGTCAATGCTCGGTCGTGCCAAGGCAACCGGCCGATTGGATGAGCTGCTGTCCGCGTTGCGGGGAAGGGTGGCGCCGCTGTGTGTCGGACCGGTGACCGCCGCACCGCTCGAGGTCCTGGGTGTGCGGACGACGCAGCCCGAACGGGCCCGGCTGGGCGCATTAGCCCGGCACATGGCAGACGAACTGACCAGGCGTGCACCACGTTTCCACGCCGGCGGGCACGTCGTCAGCGTGCGCAGCCGTGGGATCGCGGTCGACGGCGAGACGCGGCAGATCTCCCCAGCGGGAATGGCGTTGATGAAGCGGCTGATGGTGCGCCCCGGCCAGGTGGTATCCCGCGAGGACCTGTTGGCAGCACTGCCCGGAGGCGGAGATGACACCCATGCGGTCGAGATGGCGATGACCCGTCTGCGGTCCGCGCTCGGCACACCGAAAGTGATTCAGACAGTCGTCAAACGGGGTTACCGGCTGGCAATCGACCCGACCACGATTGGGGAATGTCATGGTTGATGGTCTTCGCGCAAGCGGCTCATCCGGGTATGAGCTCGTTCTGGTCGCACACGGAACCCGGTCGGCCGCCGGGGTGGAGAATATTGCGGCCCTCGCGGAGGCGGTGGCGCGGCGCGTGGGTTCGGTACGCACCGCGTTCGTCGACGTGCTGGGCCCGACGCCGTCGGAAGTGCTCTCGACGATCGAAGGTCCAGCAGTGTTGGTTCCGGCCTTCTTGGCGTCGGGATATCATGTGCGGCAAGATATTCCGCAGCATATTGAAATGAGCGGACATCCGGCCGTGGCTGTCACCCAAGCGTTGGGGCCGGATCCCGTGTTGGCCGGCGTCATGGCAGAGCGGCTACGTCAGGTCGGATGGCGCCGCGGTGATGCGGTGGTGCTTGCCGCGGCGGGTTCCTCGGATCCCCGTGCCCGCCATGAGGTTCATATCGCGGCAAGTATGTTGGCGCGTCACACCGGACCCGTCCGGGTGGGTTACATCGCTACCGGAGAGCCGCGGGTGGCCGACGTGGTCGCGGATGTGCGCGCGACCGGCCGCCGCGTCTTCATCGCGTCATACCTGTTGGCACATGGGCTGTTTCAAGAGCGCCTCAATGGGTGCGGTGCCGATGGCGTCGCACGACCGTTGGGTGTACATCCCGAGATCGTAGATCTGGTGGTGCGACGGTTCACCTCGGCCACGGTGGTGTCGGGTGCGCTAGAAGCCGTGGCGGACTTCGCGTAACGCGATACGTCCGTCCGTCGCCAATACGCCCTCGGCCCTCAGTAGTTCGAGCTGACGCGTCAGGATATGCGGTGCTGGGCGACCGCTCGCGCCGATGACGCGATGCCAGGGCAGATCGGCAGAGTCGGTGCGCATGATCCACCCCACGATCCGCGCGCTGGAAAGCCCTGCCGCGTCGGCGATGTCACCGTAGGTGGCCACCCGCCCTGTCGGGATGGATGCGACCAGCGAGCGCACCAGTTCGACCTGTTCCTCGGAAACGCGGTTGGACTCTCTTCGTGCACGCGGCTCTTCGGCAGCCATGGTCTTCCTAACTACAGGTGTGACCGTATCGCGGCAGCGGTCTCCGCAGGTCGGGATTGGGACACCATGTGATCGCAGTCGATATCGATCAGTTCGAATCGGTCGCCGAGTGTGGCCTGGAGCGCGTCGAGAAGCTGGGTCGTCACATACGGTGGTGAGGTGCGGGTGGCCCGTAATAACGTGACGCGAATGGTGTTGGCCGGTAGGGCAATATCGCGCGCCAGCTCGCTCCAGGCGGTGACCACGGCGGGCAGGTTCATGCGCCAGCCCCACCGAAGGTTGGACAATTGGATCAGGTGCTCGTCGAGCTCGGTTTCGATGACCTCATCCGGTACGTCCGACCAGGCACCCGCGACCTTGTCCGACTTCGCCTCGGCGCGGTCGGTGTAGTCCGGATAGGCCACCATCTGCTCGGCGATCTGACGCATCCAGTCGCCGTCCAGTCCGATTGCCGGATCGAGGAGTATGAGCGACTTCACGAGGTCTGGTCTGCGCGCCGCCAAGTGCAGCGCCGTGGCGCCGCCGAATGAATGCGCCACCACCACGATGGGCCCGGTCTCCGTTTCGTCGAGCACGGCGGCCACCGCGTCGGCATGCGCCTCCAACGACCACGGCGCGGGCGCGGGGGAGTGTCCGTGCCCCAGCAGGTCCGGTGCCAGGGTCGGCACATCGGACAGGTGTTCATCGAACAGCGGCGCCCAGCGCTTGCCGTGTCCGGTGAGTCCATGCAGTGCCAGCAGGCGCGCGGGTTCATCGGGACCGTATCGGTGGGCGTTCAACAACGGCGTCACTGCAGCATCCTCGCACTATCCCCTGATGGATACCCAGGTCAGCTCCACTTGTCGGACCGACATGCTGTGATCTGCGTATGCCGACACCGAGCGCCTCCCCGCGATCTTGGGATGGCGCCGCGGCGGATCTGCTGGACCCGGCCCGGCAGGGCCGATTCGTGGTGGTCGGCGGTAGCGGGACCGGGAAGACGAGCCTGCTGGTGGACATTGTGGCGGCGCGGATCGCGGCGGGTACGAGCCCGGAATCCGTTCTCGTGCTCACCGGTTCCGCTCGGGCAAGTGCCGATCTGCGGACCCGGATCTCGGCGGAGGTGTTCGAGCGCCGCGCCGACATCGCCATCCGTGAACCCATGGTTCGCACCGTGCACTCGTATGCCTTCGCCGTGCTTGCCGCCCACGCGGCCCGTCAGGGCAATCCGCCGCCGCGATTGATCACTGCGGCCGAGCAAGACAGCATTGTGCGGGAATTGTTGTGCGGCAATGCGGAAGATAACAGCGGGGCATGGCCGGATTCGCTGCGACCCGCATTGACGACGGCCGGTTTCGCCACCGGCGTCCGGGATCTCATGGCGCGCTGCACCGAGCGCGGCGTGGACGCCACCGCACTTCGAGCGATCGGACGACGACACAACCGTCCGGAGTGGGTCGCGGCCGCCGGCCTGGCACGGCAATATGAGGAGGTCATGCTGCTGCGGTCCGCAGTGGGGATGGCGGCTCCGCAGGCGACGGTGCCGGCACTCGGCGCCGCAGAGCTCGTCGGGTTGGTGTTGGAATCCTTCGCCGTCGATCCGGGAATTCTTGCCGCAGAACGTAATCGCATAGATCTTCTACTCGTCGACGATTCCCAGCATCTTGACCCACAGGCCGCGCTGCTGGTGCGGCTGCTCGCTGGGGGTGCCTTGTTGTCGGCATTCGCGGGTGACCCCAACCAAACGGTGTTCGGATTCCGGGGCGCAGACGCGCAGCTGTTGCAATCGGAGGCCACGACAATCGAACTCAGCCGTTCGTATCGCTGCGCTGGACCGGTCGCGGAACTCGCGAACGCGGTGGCGCGACGACTGCCCGGGAGCTCCGCCGGGCGTGAAATCCTGGGGCTGGAGCATTCCTCGGCCGCGGTTCGTCTCGCCGGCGCGCTCTCCGAAACCGCGGAAGCATCGCTCGTGGTCGACCTGCTGCGGCGATCCCATCTGATCGACGGGGTGCCGTGGTCTCAGATGGCGGTCATCGTCAGGTCGGTACCGCGCAGTGGCGCGGCCCTGCGCCGTGTTCTGCAATCCGCGGGCGTTCCCGTACATGCCGAGTCGTATGACGGTCCCGTGGCCGCCGTGCCCGTCGTGCACGCGCTGCTGCTGGCGGTATCTGCCGCGCAGGGTGGGGTGAACGACGAGGAGGCAGCGGCCCTTGCGACCGGCCCGATCGGGCGCGTGGATCCGGTGGCGCTGAGACGTTTACGACGCCAATTGCTGCGCTCCGAGGAGGCCCGAGGAGGCGACAGAACTAGCGGTGAGCTGCTCCGTGCGGTTCTCGTCGATGCTGACTCCATGCACGTTGCGGCGCTTACCGATATCCAGGCCGCTCCGCTGCGACGCGTGCGGGCGGTGATCGCATCAGCTCGTGACGCCATCACATCTGGCACCAGCGTTCTCGACGTGCTGTGGTCCGCGTGGAGCAGGTCAGGTCTGCAGCGACGCTGGGACGGGTTGTCCCAACGCGGGGGTCCGTTGGGCGCTCAGGCCGACCGGGATCTCGATGCGGTTTCCGCATTGTTCGACCTGGCATCCGAACATGTGGCGCGCACACCGGGCATCGGTGTGACGGGATTGATCGACCACATCCGGTCGCTGGCGCTCGCCGGTCGGCGAGTGACACGGGTCGAGCCCAACGCTGTGGCCATCGTCAGTGCGCATGCTGCCGTGGGTCGCCAGTGGGAGGTGGTCGCGATCCCCGGTGTGCAGGAGGGGCTATGGCCCAACACGGCGGTGCGGGGAGGCGTGCTGCGTACCCAGGAGCTGATGGATGTGCTGGCGGGCATCGATCAAGCGGCGCATGTCGATGGATCGGCTGTGGCACTCGCGGAGGAGCGCCGTCTGCTGCTGCTAGCCATTGGCAGGGCAGGTCGCCGAGTGCTTATCACCGCGGTCGACAATGAGAACGCCGATATGGGCGGCGGGCCCGCGATGCCTTCCCGCTTCCTCACCGAACTCATGCTCGCGCACCCGGATTGGGTAATGCCCGAGCGTCGGCCGGGGACAGCGGAGTCCCGGACGTTGACCGCCGCGAACCTCGTCGGCGAGCTGCGTGCCGTCGTCACCGACTCCACAGGCATGGTGAACGCGACCCGTCGCCGCGCCGCCGCCCGACAACTGGCCCGGCTCGCGGAGGCAGGCATCCCCGGTGCGGATCCCGAATCCTGGTACGGGCTAGCCGATGTCAGCAGTGGCGGTCCGCTATGGCACACCGAGGACGGTCCGGTCCGTTTGTCGCCCTCCAATATCGAGACGCTCATCGCCTGCCCACTGCGCTGGCTGCTGGAACGACATGGTGGCACCGACCTCATGGATCCGCGTCGGGCGCTCGGGACGCTTGTGCACGCGCTCGTCAGTGAGCACTCTGGAGATGCGGATACGATGCGCCGGGAGCTCGATAAGTCGTGGGAAACAATGCCCTTCGAGTCGAAGTGGTACGCGCGCAACGAGCTACGTCGGCACCAGGAGCTACTTGAGGCCTTTGCCGCCTGGCGTGCGACGACCCGCGGCGAACTCACCGAAGTCGGTCGAGAGATCGGCGTCGACGGAGTGCTGACGCATTTGGGTTACCCGCAGGTGCGCCTGGTGGGCCGCATCGATCGGCTTGAACGTGATGCTGAAGGCCGCCTCGTCGTCGTTGACATCAAGACGGGAAAAAGTCCCGCTACCAAAGACGATGCGCAGCAACACGCCCAGCTCGCCACCTACCAGGTCGCCGCTGCCGCAGGGCTGATCGACGGGGAACCGGCGGGTGAACCGGGTGGTGGCCGGCTGGTGTATGTCGCCAAATCCAACCTCGATGACGGTGCCACGCAGCGCCATCAGGATCCGCTGACTCCCGCTGCCCAGGGCGCCTGGCGCGAGACCATCCACACCGCCGCGGCCAACACCCAGGGGCCGGTGTTCGTCGCGCGGGTCAACGACGGGTGCGGGCACTGCCCGCTGCGGGCCTGCTGCCCCGCGCAGGCCGAAGGGCAGGCAGTATGCCAGTCGTGAGCACATACTCGCCGGTCGAACTATCCAGGGCGCTAGGACTTTTTGAGCCCACTGAGGAGCAGGCCGCTGTCATCGGGGCGCCGCCCGGACCGATGGTGGTGATTGCCGGGGCGGGCGCGGGTAAGACCGAGACGATGGCCGCCCGGGTCGTCTGGCTTGTAGCCAACGGATATGCGACCCCGGGGCAGGTGCTCGGGTTGACGTTCACCCGCAAGGCCGCCGGCCAACTGTTGCGTCGCGTCAGGTCACGGCTCGCCCGGCTGGCCGGCAGCGGGATCCTGCCTCCTGTCAGTGCAGATGCTGCGGATCCAGTCATCGCCACGTACCACGCCTACGCCGGAACCTTGTTGCGGGAGCACGGACTGCTATTGCCGATGGAACCCAATGCGCGACTAATGACCGAAACGCAGTTGTGGCAGTTGGCCTTCCGATTGGTCTGTGATTTCGACGGCGACCTCGACACGGAGAAGACACCGGGAGCCGTCACCGCTCAGGTGCTCGCCCTGGCCGGACAGCTGTCCGAACATCTGGTGGACACCACCGACTTGTTGTCCTCGCACGATGAACTGGAACAACTGATTCACACCCTGCCGCCGGGACCGTATCAGCGTGAGGGCCGGCCAAGTGCCTGGCTGTTGCGTCTGGTCGAAACACAGTGTGAAAGAACGCAACTCGTTACGATCGTGGACCGGCTGATAAAGGAGATGCGCGCCCGTGGTGTTCTCGACTTCGGAGCGCAGATGTCGCTGTCGGCCCGCCTGGCCGCTGATCACCCTATCGTCGGACAAACCCAGCGGGATCGCTACCGGGTAGTGCTTCTCGACGAGTACCAGGACACCGGGCATGCTCAACGGATCTTGTTGTCGTCGTTGTTCGGACGGGGTGTCGATCCTGAGTTGGCGTTGACCGCGGTTGGCGATCCCATCCAGTCCATCTATGGCTGGCGCGGTGCCTCGGCGACCAATCTGCCCAGGTTCACCACCGATTTCCCGTTGTCCGACGGATCGCCCGCGCCGACGCGGGAACTGCGCACCAGTTGGCGTAACCCGCCCGAGGCTCTGCATTTAGCCAATGCCGTGTCAGAGGAAGCTCGGCGGCGTTCGGTGGCGGTGCGGCCGCTGCGTCCCCGCCCCGACGCGACCTCCGGACGCATCGCCTGTGCACTGCTCGGCGATATTGCGGCGGAACGGGAGTGGGTCGCCACACAACTGGCCTCGGTATACGAGGAAGCCCAACGCGATGGGAACCGTCCGCCGTCGTCGGCGGTTCTGGTCAGGCGCAACAGCGACGCCGCCCCGATGGCAGAGGTTCTTTCCGCACATGGTGTTCCGGTCGAGGTCGTCGGATTGACGGGCTTGCTTGGTATTCCGGAGGTCGCCGATAGCGTCGCGATGCTGCGCCTTGTTGCGGACCCGACCGCCGGGCCTGCGGCGCTGCGAGTGTTGACCGGTCCGAGATGGCGCCTCGGCGCCCATGATCTGGCGGTGCTGTGGCGACGGGCGACCGGATTCGGCCGCGGCGGCTCCGCCGTGATGGGGGAGGACGCGGACATTCCGTGCCTGGCCGACGCCATCAGTGATCCCGGTACGCCAGAAGAGTATTCGCCGGAGGGCTGGATTCGCCTGACGGCGCTGCGGCGGGAACTGTCCGGTCTGCGCACTCGGCTCGGTATGCCGCTCACCGACCTGATCGCCGAGGTGCAGCGGGTATTGGCACTTGACGTCGAGCTCGTGGCGGGGCGGCGCACCGGCGGGTTGGACCAACTGCGCGCATTCACCGATGTCGCCGCCGGATTCGCCGAGGCCGCCGACCAGAGCGACCCGGTTGGGCTGGTCGCCGCGTTCCTGCAATATCTTGACGCGGCATGGGAAATTGAAAAAGGTTTCACACCAGTGGAAGTCGCGGCCAGCCCGGGACGGGTGCAGATCCTGACCGTGCACTCGGCCAAGGGGCTGGAATGGGATGTGGTCGCGGTCCCGCACTTGAGTGCTGGAGTTTTTCCATCGGGCGTGGCCGCGTCGACGTGGCTGACGAGCGCCACCGAACTGCCTCCCTTGCTGCGGGGCGATCGCGCCACCCAGGGCGATTGTTTCGGAGTCCCGCAGTTGAACACCGAGGGAATCACGAATCGCAAACAGCTCTCCGATGCCATTGCGCGGCACAAGGACAGCCTGGCCACCCGTCGGATCGACGAGGAACGCCGACTGCTCTATGTGGCGGTTACTCGCTCGGCCGAACAGCTTTTCGTCTCGGGACACCATTGGGGGCAGACCGGACTGAAACCCAAGGGGCCGTCCGACTTTCTGATCGAGCTGCGGGACGTCATCGAAGGCGCGGCCGCTGAGGGCATTCCGTGCGGAACAGTGGAGGAGTGGACTCCCGCTCCCGCGGCGGGTGAACGCAATCCCATGCTCGATCAGACTGTCGAAGCACAGTGGCCCGCTGACCCACTCCAGGGCAGGCGTAGCGAGATCGAAGTAGGGGCGCGGATGGTGCGGGAAGCGCTCGCGGGTGCCGCGTCGCCGGCCGAGGACGAAAACGACGACGATCCCGACGGTTGGACATCCGATGTCGACGCGCTGCTACGCGAACGAGAACAGGCCCATCGTCGAACGGAAGTGGCGCTTCCTCAGCATCTTTCCGTGACAAGCCTGGTCGATCTGCGTCACGACCCGCAGGCGCTCGCCCGCCGTCTCGCCCGCCCGCGGCCCACACGTCCCGACCTCGAAGCTCGCCGCGGCACCGCCTTCCACTCGTGGGTACAGCGGCATTACGGGTCGGTACGCCTCATCGATTTCGAAGATCTGCCCAGCGATGGCTACGGAGATTTGGAGGACGCCGAGGATCTGGCGGTGCTGCAGTCGGCATTCCTTGACTCGGAGTGGGCAGACCGAACCCCGGTAGAAGCTGAGGTGCCGTTCGAGATTTCCGTCGCTGGAACCATCGTCCGCGGCCGGATCGACGCCGTGTTCGGACCCGATAGCGGCACAGATGGCACCTGGACAGTCGTCGACTGGAAGACAGGCCACGAGCCGTGGGGTGCGGAGATGGAGGCCGCGGCCCTGCAGCTGGCCGTGTACCGGCAAGCGTGGGCGGCGCTCCAGGGGATCGATCCCGCACAGGTGAACGCGGTGTTCCACTACGTGCGCACGGGGCGGACCGTCGCACCTGCCGAACTGCCCGAGCTGCCGCAGGCAGCAGAGCTCGCTGGGCTGACTGTGAAGTGATTTCAGTGCCGACATCCCGGCTATCAGCTGGCCAACGCGAATCACGGGCGCGATGTGAGTAGATTGACACCCGTGCAACCGGTGACTCGGACGCGATCGGGCTGGAGCCGTTGGTCTTCGCGCAAACGGCTCATCCATGGCCGGTAAGCTTCGCCAGCGGTTTCGCGGCCTCGACGGAGCGCTAACCGCACAGCCAGACCACGCGTTGGTCGGTGTCCTGCGTATTCCCCAAAATGCCGCCAGCCCGTGGCGGGCCATCGGAAAACGCATCCTGATCGCGGTGGGAACGCTCTTCGCCGCCGTGATCGTCGTGTACCTCGACCGCGGCGGCTACCGCGATGTCGCAGCCACGCCGGAGGAAAGCGATCCGCTCAGCTTCCTGGATTGCTTCTATTACGCCACCGTCTCACTCTCGACCACGGGTTACGGCGATATCACCCCGTACACCGAGGGTGCCCGGTTGGTGAACATTCTCGTGATCACACCGCTACGGCTGCTGTTCCTGATCGTTCTGGTCGGCACCACGGTCGAGGCACTCACCGAACGTTCGCGTCAAGCACTGAAGATCCAGCGATGGAGGGCCCGCGTGCGCAACCACACTGTTGTCGTCGGATACGGCACCAAAGGGAAGACCGCCGTCCAGGCGATGCTCTCCGATGGCGCCTCCCCGTCTGAAATCGTGGTCGTCGACGAAGATCAGATGGCGTTGGACGCCGCGTCCGCCTCTGATTTGGTGACGGTGCGAGGCAGCGCCACCAAATCGGATGTATTGCGGCTTGCCGGTGTTCAAAACGCAAAGTCGATCATCGTGGCCGCCAACCGGGACGACACCTCGGTGCTGGTCACGCTCACCGCTCGCGAACTCGCTCCCAAGGCCAAGATTGTCGCGGCGATCCGCGAGGCCGAGAACGTGCACCTGCTACGCCAGTCGGGCGCCGACTCGGTGGTGGTGTCCTCGGAAACGGCGGGACGTCTTCTGGGCATCGCCACCTCGACACCCCGCGTCGTCGAGATGATCGAGGACCTGTTGACGCCGGAGGCAGGGTTCGCGATCGCCGAACGCGAGGTGGAGCGCAGCGAGGTCGGCGGCTCACCACGGCATCTCTCGGACATCGTTCTGGGCGTGGTGCGCGATGGCACCCTGCACCGGGTCGATGCACCCGAGGTCGATTCCATCGAGGCAACCGACCGCCTGCTCTACGTCCGCAACGCCGGGGCCTGACATGAGTTTCCGGCTCCGTAATGTGCCGCTGCTTTCGCGTATCGGCTTGGATCGTGCAGACGAATTGCGTTCCAGCCCTGAGGAATTAGCCAAAGGGTGGGTGGCCGCCGGGCTGCTTACGCTTGATATCCGCGGCCGGGTCAACATCGTCGACGGGCAGGTGGTCCTCGAAGACGCCGCCAGTGTCGGCGCTCAACCGCCCGAGCACGCCGTGTTCTTGGGGCGCATCCCGGGCGGCCGACACGTGTGGGCGGTGCGCGCCGAACTCGATGACGACAGTGCGCCGCTCTTAGACCTGCGCCGCTCCGGTCAGTTGTTCGACGACACCAGCGCGGCGCTGTTGGCCACGGCGATGGCGATGCTCACGTGGCACGACAACGCCGGGTTCAGCCCCGTCGACGGATCACCCACCAGTCCGGCCAAGGGTGGTTGGGTTCGGGTGAACTCGACCACCGGGCAGGAAGAGTTCCCGCGCACAGACCCCGCCGTCATCTGCCTGGTGCATGACGGCGGCGACCGGGCAGTGCTGGCCCGTCAGAAGTTCTGGCCGGAACGGATGTTCTCGCTGCTGGCCGGATTCGTCGAGGCGGGCGAGTCTCTCGAGGCCTGCGTCGCCCGTGAGATCTCCGAGGAAGTCGGTCTCGCTGTCACCGATGTGGAATACCTGGGCAGCCAACCGTGGCCGTTTCCGCGGTCGATCATGCTGGGCTTCCACGCCCTTGGTGACCCGACGCAGCCCTTCTCGTTCAACGACGGAGAAATTGCCGAGGCCGATTGGTTCACCCGCGATGAGGTGCGTGCCGCATTGGCGATAGGGGACTGGACCACCGAGTCCGACTCACGGCTCATGCTGCCCGGATCCATCTCGATCGCCCGGGAGATCGTGGAGTCCTGGGCCTACGCCTGATTACGGGCGGACGGAACTACTCCCCCACAAGTGGGAGGTTCCCCCAGCCGAGCTTGGCCTTGACCTGGGCCAGTGACGGGTTGGTCAGCGCGCTGCCGTCCGGAAATTTGACGGTCGGCACCGTCTGGTTCCCGCCATTGACGTTCGCGACGTAGTCGGCCGCGGCCGGATCCTGCTCGATATCGACCTTGGTGTAGTCGATACCCGCGGCCTTGAGCTGCGTCTCAAGTCGACGGCAGTAGCCGCACCAGGTGGTGGAGTACATGGTCAAGGTGCTGGTGTCGCTCACATAAGTATTCAACGTCATACCCCCTCCGGGTGTTCCGTCCGGGGTGTGAGATCTATCAACGTCGAGTGTGAAGCCATGGCGGAAATTCACCGAAAATCCCGCCATGGCTTCACTCTCGGCGGGGAGCAAAGGCGGGGTGTGACCGAGCCTTGTCGGCGGTTGCTGCGAAGATGGCCGGGTGGTGCGCTCCCTACTCGATGGTCTCGACGACGAACAGCGTGCCGCCGTCACCGCGCCGCGCGGTCCCGTGTGTGTGCTCGCCGGCGCCGGGACGGGTAAGACGCGCACCATCACCCATCGCATCGCCCACCTGGTTGAATCCGGGCACGTCGCTCCCGGCCAGATCCTTGCGGTGACCTTCACCCAGCGAGCCGCGGGGGAGATGCGTGGAAGGCTCCGCGATCTGGGCGTCGGATCCGCGCAGGCTGTCACTTTCCACGCCGCCGGTCTGCGGCAGCTGCGGTACTTCTGGCCGCAGCTCGTCGGCGACACCCGCTGGGAGCTGATGGACAGTAAGTTCACCATCGTCGCGCAGGCCGCTAACCGCGCCAAGCTGAGCACCACCACCGACACCGTGCGTGACCTCGCCGGTGAAATCGAGTGGGCCAAGGCGTCTTTGATCAGCCCCGAGGCCTACCCGGCGGCCGCCGCCAGATTCGGGCGGGACACGCCGGTACCGGCCGAGCAGGTCGCAAAGGTCTACGCGGGCTACGAGAAACTCAAGGCCCGGCCCGACGGTTCGACCCTGCTCGATTTCGATGACTTGCTGCTGCACACCGCGGCCGCCATCGAGAACTCGGCGACTGTCGCCGACGAATTCCGGGACCGCTACCGCTGTTTCGTGGTCGACGAGTACCAGGACGTCACCCCGTTGCAGCAGCGGGTGCTCGACGCCTGGCTTGGTGCCCGCGACGACCTGACAGTGGTGGGCGACGCCAACCAGACCATCTATTCGTTCACCGGGGCCACCCCGCAGTATCTACTCGGCTTCTCCCGTCGATTCCCCGACGCGGCCGTGGTTCGTCTCGAACGTGATTATCGCTCGACGCCGCAAGTGGTTTCGCTTGCCAACCGGGTGATCGCGGCGGCGCAAGGACGGGTAGCCGGCAGTAAACTGCAACTCATCGGTCAACGGCCAGAAGGGCCCACGCCCAGATTCTCTCAACACGATGACGAGGCGGCTGAGGCGAAGTCTGTCGCAAAATCTATTGCGGCACTGATTGAATCAGGAACTCCGGCATCGGAGGTCGCGGTGCTGTACCGGATCAACGCGCAGTCGGAGGTGTATGAGGAGGCGCTCACCGAGGTGGGCATACCGTTCCAGGTGCGCGGCGGCGAAGGTTTCTTCACGCGCCAAGAGGTGCGCCAGGCGCTGGTTGCCCTGCATCGTGCGGCAGAGCGAGGAAACGCAGACACTCCTGTGCCACAACAGGTTCGGGATATTCTGGAACCGCTGGGCCTGTCTGCCGAGGAGCCGCACGGAACCCAGGCGCGCGAACGTTGGGAATCGCTACGTGCCCTCGCCGTGCTCGCCGACGAGGAATGTGCTCTACTGCCGGAGCTCGATCTGCCGGGGCTGGTCCGCGAGCTGCGGGCGCGGGCCGAGGCGCGCCACCCACCGACAGTGCAAGGCGTCACCCTGGCCTCGCTGCATGCGGCGAAGGGTCTGGAATGGGATGCGGTGTTCCTGGTAGGGCTGGCCGACGGCACGCTGCCCATCTCGCATGCCCTGTCGCGAGCAGGCGATATCGAGCCGGTTGAGGAGGAGCGGCGCCTGCTATATGTCGGAATCACCCGCGCCCGTGTGCATCTGAATCTGAGTTGGGCGCTCGCGCGGGCTGCGGGTGGCCGCAAGACGCGTAAGCATTCGCGGTTCCTCAACGGAATCGCGCCCACCGCACAGCTTCCCGCTTCGGCCACGCCGAGGCGCCGGGGTAGTGGGGCGCGCTGCCGGATCTGCAATGCGGCGCTCGGCACCCCGGCGGCGGTGCTGTTGCGGCGCTGCGAGAGTTGCCCTTCCGATATCGATGAGGAACTCCTTGCCGCGCTGAAGGATTGGCGGCTCGTGACGGCCAAGGAGATGAAGGTGCCCGCGTTCGTGGTGTTCACCGACAACACCCTGATCGCCATCGCCGAACTGCTTCCCGGTGATGACGCCGCGCTCGTCGCTATTCCCGGGATCGGTGCGCGCAAGCTGGAGCAGTACGGCCCCGATGTGCTTCGTTTGGTACGCGCCAGATCCTGATAAGCCCTTGTTCAACACGTGTCTAGCGCTGATCGTGATCTCGCCTTAGGCTCGGCGCATGGCCGACGATGACCTCCGTGATTTCGAAGCAGCCACCTTCACTCATGAGGGCGATACCAAGATCGTGTTGAGAAAGGGCAGTGGACCAGCGGTGATCGTGATCGCCGAGATGCCCGGAATCAGCCCCAAGGTTGCGAACTTCGCGCGCAAGGTGGCCGATATCGGTTGCACCGCCGTCATGCCGCACCTCTTTGGAAACCCCGGGCAGAGCGTGGATCCCAGGGCCGATGGCTGGCTCCGAACAGCCACCTATGGGCTGTCGTCGATGTTCCGTGGGTGTGTGAGCCGCGAGTTCACAGTGCTGGCCACCGGCAAGAGCTCCCCAGTGGTGGCATGGCTGCGCGCACTGGCCCAGAACGAGCATGAGCGCAATGGCGGTCCCGGAGTGGGTGCCATCGGTATGTGCTTCACGGGTGGATATGCGCTGGCCATGGCCGCTGACGACCGCCTGCTGGCGCCCGTGTTGTCTCAGCCCTCGTTGCCGTTCGGACTCACCAAGAATGCCCGCCACAACATCGATATCTCCCCGGAGGACCTGGCCAAGGTCAAGCATCGCTGTCAGCACGACGGGCTCAAGGTGCTCGGCATGCGCTTCACCACCGACAAGCTGGTGCCCGCCGAGCGGTTCGAGTTCCTCAGGGAGGAGCTGGGCGACGCCTTCATCGCCATCGAGTTGCCCGGTGATGCCGCGAACCCCAACTCGCTGATGCCACCGCATTCGGTGGTGACCGAACATCTCATCGACGAGCCTGGTCAGCCCACGCGCGCGGCGCTTGATCAGGTGCTGGAACTATTTCGGTCCCGGCTGCTGACCCCAGCCTGAAATATCCGCAGGTCAAAAATAACTTGTCAACCGATAGACGACCTTTTACTCTGGGCATCAGGAATTCGTGAGGATTCTCAACCAGACCTGTTCATGTGTGAGTAGACGGAAGGAGGAGCGATGAATACGGCCACCAATTACGGCGACACCTTGTGGCGTGATGCCCATGGTGCGTTTGTCGTATTGCCGATCGCTCCGCCGTCGCTCCTGACGCATGCCGCTGCCGCTAAGCCGGCGGTAGTTGCAATGTCGCCGGCCGCATCGGTTCCTGCGATTAAGCACCGCGCCGTCGCTGCCGCCGCGAATGTCGCGTCCGTGAATAGGGGATACATCTAGGTAGCCCCGCAACCGCCTCCTAGGCCACGGACCCGACACCACCGGGATCCGTGGCCACATTTGTTTGAGCCTCAAAACCTCAGACGTGGTTCCGGATCTCGATCGATAAGACACCGATACGAGATCAGAAGTTTTACAAGGAACCGAAGAGGAAGCAGGTGAACGGACAGATGATGACCGTCGAAACGGAGGCCCGAAGGCGTGCGCTACCGTGCCACGCAACGGATGCGGACCTGTGGTTCGCGGAAAGCCCCGCTGACCTGGAGCGTGCTAAGACGCTGTGCGCGGAGTGCCCGATCCGCTCGCAGTGCCTGACTGCAGCGCTGGACCGCGCGGAGCCCTGGGGTGTGTGGGGTGGCGAGATCCTGGATCAGGGTGTCATCGTGGCCCGCAAGAGGCCGCGTGGACGTCCCCGCAAGGATCCGCTGCCGGCAGCAGATCCCGCCGCAGCATGACCCGGCATGTCGTAGGCCCCGACAAGCAATGCTCCCCATCGCCCATGGCGGTGGGGAGCATTGTCATTAGGCGGGCTTGACGTTGGGTTCGAAGAACCCTGGCATCCATTCTTCGGCGATCGCGGCGTAGTTGAGGTGCGCGTCGAGTTGTACAAGCACTCCAATCATTCCGCCGAGCGTGCGCAGCAGCATGACGTAGCCCGGTGGCACCGTCATTTGACGCGCCAGCTTGAACCGTTCGGTGAAGCCCTCGTCCAGGAGATCGGTGGATGCCACCGCGGCCTGCTGGAACCACTGTCGCGTGAAGTGGAATTCGCCCGAGCGCAGCGGATCGACATACGGCCACAGCGGCCTGATGTAATCCATTACTTGATCCCCGGACAGTTGGACCTCTGACGGCATGAATCCGAGTTGCTTGATCAGTCGGATCACCTGATCCCATTGCTCATCCCGAGCCCAGCACAGCACCTCGCCGAACTCTGGCGGAATACCGCCGTGGTGCTCGGCTACGGCGCCGAAATCGATGATGCCGAAACGGCCGTCGGGTAGCAGCATGAAATTGCCTGGATGCGGGTCGGCGTGGACCAGGCCCACTCGTACCGGTGAGCTCACCGTGAACTCGAGCATCAAAGCGCCGGCGGAGTCGCGCTCCTCAGGAGTGCCCTCGGCGATGATCTTCGAGAGTCGCCGCCCCTCCATCCATTCGGAGATGATGACCTTGGGTGCGCTGGCGACCACGGCCGGGACGAAGAACTTCGGATCGCCGTCGAAGGCCTTTGCGAAGGCGCGCTGGTTGGAGGCCTCCTGGCGGTAGTCCAGCTCGGCCTCGATGCGGTCGCTGATCTCGGCCACGAGCCTGTCGATATCTGCTTTGGGCGCAATCTGTTTGGCCAGTGGCGTCATCCGCTGGATGAGCTTGAGATCCGCACGCAGTGCATCGTCGGCACCGGGGTACTGGATCTTGACGGCGACCTCGCGACCGTCCTTCCAGATGCCCTTGTGTACCTGTCCGATGCTGGCCGAGGCGACGGGTGTGTCGTCGAAGGACTGGAACCGGTCGCGCCATTTGGTGCCGAGCTGCGCGTCGAGCACGCGATGCACCTTCGCCGCGGGCAGCGGTGGGGCCTCGCTCTGCAGTTTGACCAGGGCCTCACGGAACGGATCGGCGAACTGCGGCGGTATCGCGGCTTCCATCACCGATAGGGCCTGGCCGACCTTCATGGCGCCGCCCTTGAGCTCGCCGAGCACGTTGAAGAGCTCGTCGGCAGCCCGTTCCAGGAGTTCGGCGTTGACGTCGTCTTTGGAGGTGCCGGTCAGTCGTTTCCCGACTCCGAGGACTGCGCGCCCGGCAATTCCGGCGGGCAGGCTCGCCAGCTTGGTCATACGTCCGATTCCGCCGCGGCGAATATCTGCCATTACAGACCTGTGCCCTTTCCGTCCGGCACCTTTGCCGGGACGTCTTGACGGAATGCTAGCTGGTGCTAGCTGGCGGCGACAGGTGTGTCTTCTCGAAAGCCCGGTACCCAGTCACCGATGATCCGCGCGTACGGGACTGTGGCATCGAGCTGGGCCAAGATCCCGGTAATCCCCATCAGGACGCGGAAGATCATCACCTGGTTGGTGGGAAGGTTCAGATGCCTGCCGGTCTGGAACTGGGCACCACGTAGATCGCTGGACTTGGCGGCGACGCGCTGCAACCACTTGCGGCTGAAGTGGAATTCGTCTGTTTTCAGTGGATCGATGAACGGCCGGAGATAATCGTCGATCTCCTCCGGTGTCACGTCCTTCTTCGGCGGGATGAACCCTTCCTCACGGAGCAGAGGGATGAGCTCATCCCACTTCCCGTCCCGCTCAAGACGCCAGATCGGACCCAGGTTGGGCGGGAAGCCGCCTTCGTGGGTGGCGACGGCGCCGAAGTCCATGACGCCGAAACGTCCGTCGTCGAGGAGCATGAAGTTTCCCGGGTGGGTGTCGGCGTGCAGGATCCCGCAGCGATAGGGAGAGCTCACGGTGAACTCGACGAGACGCCTACCGCACTCGTTTCGCTCGTCCTCGGTGCCGTCGGCGATGATCGCGGAGAGCTTGCGGCCGTCCATCCATTCCGTGATGACGACCTTGGGGGCGGAGGCGACCACCGGAGGTACGTGGTATTCCGGATCCCCCGCGAAGGCTTTGGCGAACTTGCGTTGGTTGGTGGCCTCGATGCGGTAGTCGAGCTCCTCCTCGGTGCGCTCTATCAGTTCGTCGATGATGCTTTTGACGTCGGCACCGGGAACGATCTGCTTGAACAGTCCCGCGAGGCGTTGCATCGTTTTCAGATCGGAGCGCACGGCCTCGTCGGCGCCGGGGTACTGGACCTTGACGGCGACAACGCGTCCGTCGCTCCAGACAGCCTTGTGTACTTGGCCGATGCTGGCGGAGGCGACGGGCTTGTCTTCGAACGACTGGAACCGGTCGCGCCATTTGGTGCCCAGCTGCGCGTCGAGCACGCGGTGCACCTTGGCCGCGGGCAGGGGAGGAGCATCGCTTTGTAGCTTGGTCAGCGCCTCACGGAACGGCTCGGCGAACTCGGCTGGAATGGCGGCCTCCATCACCGAAAGCGCCTGGCCCAGTTTCATTGCCGCGCCCTTGAGCTCGCCCAGCACCTGGAACAGCTGCTCGGCGGCGCGTTCCATCATCTCGGCGTTGACTTCATCCTTGGACTTGCCGGTAAGTCGCTTACCGACGCCGAGTGCGGCGCGGCCCGCGATTCCCGCGGGAAGGGATGCGAGCTTGGCGGCACGTGCGGCGCGGCCGCGGCGGATCTCAGCCATGGCTACATCATGCCCGGTACGCACCCAATAATGACAACGCGCGTTTTCTTTTTCGGTCCTATTGTGCGCTGACCGTGCTGTCCTCGTGGAAGCCGGGGACCCATTTGTCGACGATGGCGGCGTAATCCACCGGGGCGTCGAGCTGTGCGGCGATACCGACCAGGCCGCCAAGGACTCGGAAGAGCATGAGGTAGTTGGGCGGCAGGTTCATCTGGCGGCTGGTCTTGAACGACTCGAGGAATTCTGCGCTCCGGAAATCGGTGGCCTTGGCCGTGAGTCGTTGCAACCACTTGCGGCTGAAGTGGAATGTTTCATGATTGAGCGGCTCGATGTACGGCGCAAGATAGGAGTTGACCTCTTCGTGAGAGACGTCCGTTGCGCTCGGCGGGATGAAGCCCTCTGACCGCAGTACCGCGGTCAGCTCTTCCCACTTCTCATCCCGGGCCAGGCGCAGGATCGGTCCGAAGCCCTTGGGGAGGCCGCCCTCATGGGTGGCGCAGGCGCCGAAGTCCATGACGCCGAATCTGCCGTCTTCAAGCAGCATGAAGTTTCCGGGGTGAGTGTCGGCGTGCAATAGCCCGCAGCGGTACGGGGAGCTGATGCTGAATTCCAGCAGCAGATGTGCGCAAGTGCTGCGCTCGTCCTCGGTGCCCTGGGCGATGATCTCCGAGAGTTTGCGGCCCTGCATCCACTCGGTGATGATCACCTTGGGGGCGGATGCCACGACTGGTGGCACGTAGAACTCGGGGTCGCCGGCGAAGGCCTTGGCGAAGACGCGGTGGTTGGTGGCCTCTATGCGGTAGTCGAGTTCTTCTTCGGTGCGATCGATGAGCTCGTCGATGATGGCCTTGATATCGGCACCGGGAGCCACCTGCTTGAACAGTGAGGACAGTCGCTGGATGGTCTTGAGGTCCGAGCGGACGGCATCGTCGGCGCCGGGGTACTGGACCTTGACGGCGACAACGCGCCCGTCCTTCCAGACAGCCTTGTGTACTTGGCCGATGCTCGCGGAGGCGACCGGTTTGTCGTCGAAGGATTGGAAGCGTTCGCGCCACTTGGTGCCGAGTTGGGCGTCGAGCACGCGGTGCACCTTGTCTGCGGGCAGCGGGGGTGCGTCACTTTGCAGTTTGGTCAACGCCTCGCGATAGGGCTCGCCGAACTCGGGCGGGATGGCGGCTTCCATCACCGAGAGCATCTGGCCGATCTTCATGGCCGCACCCTTGAGCTCGCCGAGCACCTGGAACAACTGCTCGGCGGCCTTTTCGACGAGCTCGGCGTTGACCTCTTCTTTGGACTTGCCGGCAATTCGTTTGCCGACGCCGAGCGCGGCGCGACCGGCGATGCCTGCCGGGAGGGATGCGAGCTTGGCGGCGCGTGCTGCGCGGCCGCGCCGGATTTCTGCCATGCCAATATCATGCCTGGCGCGCGCGAATATTGACTCAGCGGCCCATACTGTCAACCCGCGGCGAAGTAGGCACCGCACCCACACAGCGGGTGCGCGGTCCAGTGCCGGGCGGTCAACGCGTGGGTGGCCAGGTCGAGCTCGAGTGTCGCGTTGAGCGTTGCCAGCGGTCCTGGCGTCTGTCCGCGGATGGCCGACAGCACCCGATCGATCTGTGCGAGCGCCACCGCGACGGTGCCCAGCACCGTGGCCGGGGCGGCGACGCCCACGGTTCCGGTGAGCTGAGCCGCGACCGCAGGCCACTGCTCGTCACGATCCCGGCGATGGCGGTCGGCGCATTCCAGACAACTGGTGATACCGGGCAGAACCATGGGCCCGATGAGACCGGTGCCATCGCGCGCCCGGACGGCGAGATGCGGCACATTGGCACAGGCGAGCGTGCGCAGCAGCCTGTTGTCGACTATCAGATCATCGGCGAGTATCACCAAATCCACATATTGCCAAGACTTTCCGTGTGCCGACTGTGTCGAGCGCTGGATGCGTGCCGAGCTATGCCGCAGTGCTACGGCGAGAGCGTCGGAAAGCGGACCGCGGCCGACGATTCGGATCATCGGCGATGCGACCGCGAGCGGACGGGTTCGACGGATTACCGCGCCGGTGTCGACCAACTCGTCCAGCAGGGACCGGATGTCCTCGATATCGTGAAAGTCCTTGACACACTGAAGGTCCAGTATCTGATCCCAGGTGAGTTCATCGCTGAGCGAGCTCAGCAGCTGTCGTACCGCGGCGGCCGGCGCGTTCGTCGAGGGGCGCACGATTACTGCGCGACGTGGCGCCCAGCCGATCTGCACCCCGTTGTCCGGCCGCGGCAGCACGGGACGTGCTGGGTCGAGGGTGAACGTCGGCTCGCTGGACATGACCCACTGTGGCATATCCGATGCGTCCGGCAGGCAGCCGAAAGCCGTTTATCCACAGCCCGATTCGGGTGCTGACCAGCGCCGAATAGGCGCCGCCTCAGTTTTCTCAGTCTTGCGGGGGGGTGCCCGGATCGAGCTTCTCGATCTGCGCGATCGGGTCATCGGCGGGGTCGGTGCCGCCGACGATGCGATCGATGAAGGCGGCGGGGTTATCCAGATCGCCGGAGTCGGGGATCAAGTCGGGGTGTGCCCAGACCGCGTCGCGCTTGTCCACGCCGACCGCGTCGGTAAGCCGCCGCCACAGGTCCGCGGCCTCACGCAGCTTGCGTGGACGCAGTTCCAGACCCACCAGGGTGCTGAAGGTCTGCTCGGCGGGGCCACCCGTCGCGCGGCGACGGCGCAATGTCTCGCTGAGGGCCGCGGTCGCCGGGATGCGTTCGCCCAGCGCATCGGTCACCACGGTCTGCACCCATCCCTCGACCAGAGCAAGCAGGGTCTCCAGGCGCTCCAGCGCCTGCTCTTGCTGCGGTGTGGTCTTCGGCTCGAAAATGCCCTGGGAGAGAATCTGTTCCATATCGGACGGATCGTTGAGCGAGGCGGGGTTGAAGCCGCGTGCGGCTTCCTCAATGGCGCTCATATCGATGGTGATGCCCTTGGCGTACTGCTCGACGGTGTCCAGCAGCCGGATGGTCAGCCAGCCGACGCCACTGAACAGGCGATGATGTGCGGCTTCCCGGGCCGCCAGGAACGTCATGATCTCGCCCTTGGACTGTTCCAGACCTTCCGAGAACGCCTCGATGGCGGCCGGCAGTAGGGCCGCGGTGCCCTTGGGGCCCAACGGCAGTCCGATATCGGTGGAGGTCAACACCTCTCGGGACAGCTGTCCGAGGGCCTGGCCGAGCTGAGATCCGAAGGCCATGCCGCCCATCTGGGTCATCATGCCCAGCAGTGGACCGGCCATGCCCTGGGCCTCTTCCGGGAGGTTCGCCGCCCACATGCCCGAGATCTGTTCGGCGACAGGATCGACCAATCGCTTCCAGGTCTCCAGGGTGTTGTCCACCCAATCGGTTGGGGTCCAGGCTGCGGTACGGGTGGCGCCGGCGGGCAATGTGGTGGCGCCGTCCAGCCAGGTGTCGGCGAGGTGCACCGCATCGGTGATGGCCGATGTGGTGCTCTCGGTGATCGGGGCGACGAAACCGATTGAACTTGAGGCCAGTTGACGGGCGATGTCGTAGTTGACCGGGCCTGCGGGGGTACCGCTGGCCGCGCCTGCGGCCGCACCGCTGAACATTTGGCCCAGCTGGGTGAAGATCTGGCCGAGGTCGGCCGGATTGAATCCCCCAGATCCGAAGCCGAACGGGTCCGCACCCGACGAACCCGGGCCGGACCCGGATCGCTCGCCGTCGCCCCGCTCGCGGTCAGGGTCGTCGCCAGCAGCGAATCCAAAGGGGAAGTCGGCCATATCTCCACGGTACCGCCGGTTGATGCGGCTCGATCACGCTCACGGCGTAATCAGAGGAACACACCGAATTTCCCGCACGCGATCAGGCCAGGAAACGTGCGCGGACCTCGGGCGGCGGCACCGGGCAGGTGTCGTACCGGCCGAACACCCGGTACCGGATGCCCGCCACCAGCCGGTAGAGCGCATCGCGGACCGGACGGGGGATCAACCGCGCGATGAGCGAGGCGCGCCTGGTTCCGCCCAGATACTCGACGACGCGTAACACCGCGTCGGAGCGGATATGTATTCGTTCGGCCGGCCCACCCGGGTTGTCGACGATCACGAAGGAGTCGACGCCGACGAGTTCGGGGTGCCGTTCGATCACCTGCTCGCCGTACTCGCTATCGAGTGCCGCGAATCGCATCGTCCCGACCTGGTCGTCGCGCAGGATCTTTTTCACCGCACCGTTGCACAGTGCGCACACGCCGTCGTACAGCAGGACGGGGGCATCCTCGTTCATCGAACCTCCACCACGAGAGTAATGGCGGCGGGGTACCAATCGGCTGTTGCCATAGGGTGACGGCATGAATCGCCGCGTTGCGACGTTGCTGGTCGCGCTCATCCCGATCCTCGCCTTCGGGCTGTTGATATCGGTGATCACGGTGCCGTTCGTATCCCTGGGCCCGGGCCCGACGTTCAACACCCTCGGGCAGGTCGAGGGCAAGGAGGTCGTCGACATCAAGGGCACCAAGGTGGACCCGGTGTCTGGTCACCTCAACATGACGACTGTCTCCCAGCGTGACGGGCTCACCCTGGCCGATGCGCTGCGGTTGTGGGCAAGCGGACGTGAGCAGTTGGTCCCGAGGGATGTGGTGTACCCACCCGATCGGTCCAAGGACCAGGTCGACAAGGAGAACGACCTCGAATTCAAGAAGTCGGAGGAGAGTGCCGAATTCGCGGCGCTCGGATACCTCAAGTACCCGTCTGCGGTGACCGTTCTGACCATCAGCGAGGACGGACCGTCCAAGGGGAAGCTGCAGGAGAATGATGCCGTCACCGCCGTCAACGGGCATCCGGTCGCGACGCTTGAGGAATTCACCGCACAGCTCAAGCTCACGAAGCCGGGCGACGTGGTGGCCCTCGATTACAAGCGCAAGAATGCCCCCAGTGGCACGGTGAAGGTCACGCTCGGCAAGAACGGGGACCGCGATTACGGATTCCTGGGGGTCGGAGTGGTGCAGGCGCCGTGGGCGCCGTTCACCATTGACTTCAATCTGGCGAACATCGGCGGGCCGTCGGCCGGACTGATGTTCAGCCTCGCGGTGATCGACAAGCTGACCCCCGATGAGCTCGACGGTGGAAAGTTCGTCGCCGGAACGGGAACCATCGACGCCGAGGGCAAGGTGGGACCCATCGGCGGGATCACGCACAAGATGCTGGCCGCCAAAGACGCTGGAGCGACGGTGTTCTTAGTACCCGCGGGCAACTGCGCCGAAGCGAAGGCAGACGGCGGGCAGGGGCTGACTCTGGTCAAGGTCGGCACCCTGACAGAAGCGGTTGACGGACTCAACGCCCTCAACCACGGTGGTCAACCGCCCAGCTGTTGACGCTGGTCTGCGGCTACAGTGGGGTGAATCCAGCCGCTGAGCGGTGCTGATCACTCGACGAGGAGCGTAGCGACGTGGGAATGCGGCCAAATGGGGCTCTGCCACGATTGACCCGACGGAGCCGGCGCCTGGTCGCCGTGGCGTTGGTGATCGTGGTGCTGTTGTTGATCGGGCCGCGCCTGGTCGACACCTACATCAACTGGCTGTGGTTCGGTGAACTCGGTTTCCGTGATGTGTTCACCACCGTGCTGCTGACCCGTCTCGCGTTGTTCCTGATCGTTGGAACCCTGGTCGGTGTCGTGGTTTTCGCGGGCATCGGGCTGGCGTATCGGGCACGGCCGGTGTTTGTGCCCGCCAAGGGGCCGGGTGACGCGCTGGCGCAGTACCGCGCACTGATCCTGTCGCGGGTGCGACTCTTTGTCTTCGGCGTACCCGTGCTCATCGGAGTGCTGGTAGGCGTTGTCGCCCAAAGCTATTGGATGCCCGTGCAGCTGTTCCTGGAGGGCGGGGAATTCGGGATCAAGGATCCGCAGTTCGGGCTGGATCTCGGTTTCTTTGCCTTCGACCTGCCGTTCTACCGATTCGTGTTGACGTACCTCTTCATCGCGGTCTTCGTTGCTTTGTTCGTCAACGCCCTGGTGCACTACATCTTTGGCGGTATCCGACTCTCCGGGCGCGCTGGCGCGCTGTCGCGTCCGGCCCGTCTCCAGCTGGTGACGCTCGTCGGAATCCTGGTGCTGCTCAAGGTGGCCGCGTATTGGCTCGATCGTTACGAGCTGCTATCGCATACGCGGGCGGGTAAGCCGTTCACCGGTGCCGGGTATACCGATATCAACGCGGTGCTGCCGGCCAAGCTCATCCTGCTGGCCATCGCGGTGATCTGCGCGGTCGCGGTGTTCTCGGCGTTGGTGTTGAAGGATCTGCGGATTCCCGCGATCGGCCTGGCGCTGTTGCTGCTCTCTTCGTTGGTGGTCGGCGCCGGGTGGCCGTTGATCGTCGAGCAGTTCAGCGTCAAACCCAATGCCGCGCAGAAGGAAAGCGAGTACATCTCGCGCAGCATCAAGGCGACCCGCGACGCCTACGGTCTGACCCCGGACGTGGTGTCCTATCGGGATTACAGTGGCACGGCATCGGCGCCCACCGGCAGTGAACAGCTGGCCAAACAGGTTGCCGCCGATCGGTCGACGATGGCCAACATCCGGGTGCTCGACCCGAATATCATCAGCCCGGCTTTCACCCAGATCCAACAGGGCAAGAACTTCTACGGTTTCCCAGAGGCGCTGTCGATCGACCGGTACCGGGGGAAGAGCGGCGAGCTGCGTGACTATGTGGTCGCGGCACGTGAGCTAGATCCGGCGAAACTTCGTGATAACCAGCGGGACTGGATCAACCGACACACCGTGTACACCCACGGCAACGGGTTCATCGCGGCTCCGGCCAACACCGTCCGGGGGGTGGCCGACAAGCCGGATGAGAATGGTGGTTATCCGGAGTTCCTGGTCAACGCCGTCGACGACAACGGCAAGATTCAGTCCGATGGCCCGGCGCAGCTGGATCAGCCGCGCATCTACTACGGCCCGATCGTGGCCAGCGGTACCGACGACTACGCGATCGTCGGGAAGAGCGGCAATGACCGTGAGTACGACTATGAGAACAATGCCGGGACCAAGAACAGCACGTACTCCGGTACGGGTGGGGTGCCCGTGGGCGATGCGCTGGCGCGCACGGTGTTCGGTCTGAAATATGCCGAGCGAAACTTCCTGTTCTCCAATGTGATCGCCGACAACAGCAAGATTCTGTTCAACCGTGACCCGAACCGCCGCGTGGAAGCGGTGGCGCCGTGGCTGACGGTGGACAGCGGCACGTACCCGGCCGTCGTCAACAAGCGCATGGTGTGGGTCGTTGACGGTTACACGACATTGGACAACTACCCGTACTCCCAGGAGATGTCGTTGTCGGAGGCCACCTTTGACAGCCAGGTGGGCAAGACCGGGGGAGCGCTGCCCAATCGGCAGGTGTCCTATATCCGGAACTCGGTCAAGGCCACGGTGGATGCCTACGACGGCACGGTGACCCTGTACCAGCAGGACGAGAAGGACCCCGTGCTCAAGGCATGGATGAAGATTTTCCCGGGAACGGTTAAGCCCAAGGCAGATATCTCGCCGGATCTCGCGCGGCACCTGCGGTACCCCGAGGATCTGTTCAAGGTTCAGCGTGCCCTGCTGACCAAGTACCACGTGAGTGATCCGGTGACCTTCTTCAACACCAGCGACTTCTGGCAGGTTCCGGATGACCCGAATGCCCCGACCGGTTCGCAGCCGCCGTATTACATTGTCGCGAAAAACATTGCGGAGAACGATAATTCGGCATCGTTCCAGTTGACGAGCGCGCTTAATCGCTTCCAGCGTGACTTCCTGGCCGCCTATGTCAGTGCCAGCTCCGATCCCGAGACCTACGGCAAGATCACTGTTCTCACGGTCCCGGGAACGGTCCAGGGCCCGAAGCTGGTGAACAATGCGATCACCACCGACAACCTGGTGTCCTCGCATGTCGGCATCATCAAGAACCAGAACATCCTCAAATGGGGCAACCTGCTGACGTTGCCGGTGGCCAATGGCGGGCTGCTGTTCGTTGAGCCGCTCTATGCCTCGCCCAGCCAGGGTGATCAGTCCTCGTATCCGCGGTTGATCCGTGTGGGCATGTACTACAACGGCAAGGTCGGTTACGCGACGACGGTGCGGGATGCGCTCGACATGGTGTTCGGGCCGGGCGCTGGTGCGACGGCGACCGCCCCGGCGGTTGAGCCGGGCAGTGTCATCGCACCGCCGCCGGGCGGCCAGAACCCACCGGTGACGCCCACGCAGGGCGCCCAGGTGCCGCCACTGCCTGTGGCATCGTCCGAGCTGTCCTCTGCGAAGGCCACCGCGCTGCAGGAGGTCCAGCGGGCAATTGTCGAGGCGAAGGAGGCCCAGAAGAGTGGGGACTTCGCACGGTACGGGCAGGCGCTGAAGAGTCTTGACGATGCAATGGCGAAGTTCACACAGGCCAAGTAGGACGGGCTGGTCTCTGCCACTGCGTGAAAGCGCAAGTGGCAGGGACAAAGCCGCTATTGGTGCCGAGAACATGCAGGCCAGGCAAGCGATTTGGTGACAGCGCACGCGCCCGGTAACCTTGTGTTCACCACCGCGGGGTGGAGCAGCTCGGTAGCTCGCTGGGCTCATAACCCAGAGGTCGCAGGTTCAAATCCTGTCCCCGCTACTAGGTAAGACGGCCCCCGGAGTCTGACTCCGGGGGCCGTTTTCATTTCCCGAGCAGGGGTTGACGGGCCCGCCCGCGGGGCATGGAATGACAGGTATGCAGAAGCGCTCGATCGAGGCATTGATACGTCAGCTCTTCGAGCGCACTCGCGAGGGTCACAACGCCGCGGACACCGTCGTCGGTGGCCATGAACGAGTCCTGCGCCAAACGGTGATCGTATTGCGGCAGGGTTCCAAGCTCGGCGAACACGAGAACCCGGGTGAGGCGACCATCTACGTCATCCAGGGTTCGGTTCGCTTGGTGGTCGGCGACGAACATTGGGACGGTCGTGCCGGTGATCTGATAGAGATCCCCGATGCCCGGCACTCGCTGGAGGCCTTGGCTGATTCAGCGGTCTTGCTGACCGTCGCGAAGCACCGCTGAGCAGCGCGGCTAGCGTGCCAGGGTTATCCGTGGCAGGTAGCCGTTGAATCCTGGCCCGCGGTGGTGTCCTCGACCTTGACCTTGCCGTTGATGATCAGGCGGCACGTCACTGCGGCCCCGGCGGATTGGGCGCTGACGAAGTACGGCGGATCGGTGATGTCACTGGTGAAGGTCCAGGCCCAGGTGTGCTGAGTGCCATCGACGGGCTGTTCGCGCATATGCCCAAGGCTGTCTCTCCAGGTGATCGCGGATATCGGGCGATCTGAACTGATGACATAGAGGACGGTGTCCGGAGGCTGCGGAGTGATGGCGAGCGAAGCGCCGAATGCTGTCGCACCGACTGCAGTGGTGCAGGCGGTGATCAGAGTTGCTGCGAGTGCCACGGGTCAGCCCTGCCCATCCTTATCTTGTTGTGCTGAGGGCACAGTACGCCCGATCACGTTCACGCCGTGGCGATTTGACGATCTGAATTCGGGAGAGTCGATCCCCGTCGCGCGCGTCGATGTCTGCCGCGAGATGATGGACGCATGGGTCTCATCGCGCTGCCTACTGCCGTGCTCACCGATGCCGATATCGCCGATGCGCTGAGCCGCGCGGTACGGGTGATCAACCCGGTGCTCTCCGTGCTGGCGGAGTCCGATCCGTTCGGCTTCAAGGAACGCACTTACGAGCTGGGTGCGGGTGAAGGAGTCCTCGACAAGGCGTTGGATGCCCTTGCGTGCGCCCTGAACACGGCCACCACCCCGGGCACGCAAGCGTGGGAGAAGCTGGACACCCACGGGAAGGCGCACTGGTGGGTGCAGCGCGTCGGTGCGGTCAACACCGTATTCGTTGCTTTCCCAGGGATTTTCGGGGTGCTCGCGGCTCGGTTGCCGGTGCAGGATCTCCTGGGATTCTCGAACCAGGCCATCGTGCTGTGCGCCGTTGCCCGCGAGCTCGGAATCGACAACCACCAAGAGCAGGTTCGCCTGCTCGCAAAGGTGTTGTGCAATCGCACCCTCAGCGATGTGACGCTGGCCGGTGCCGACGATCAAGAGCCGGAAACACCGCGGAGTTGGTCGCCGTTCGCGCTGGCCCGCACCTTGTGGCACCTTGCCGGCATCCTGCGGGCGATCGGCGACGAGCTGGAGAAGCGGCCGCAGCCCAAGCCGATCTTCCGTTACCTCGGAATGCTGCCCGCGGTAGGCAGTATCGCCGGATACATCGGGGAGTACGGGGCGCTGCGGCGGGCTGCGAGCGCAGGCGAGCAGAGCATCGCCGCGCAATCACAAGCTGTGGATGCCTAGTCGCCGAGGTTTTCGTCCAGGTGCGCTCGGACGCTATCCCAGAGGTCGAGAACATCCACGCTGAGACGCTCCCATATTTGGATGATCACGGGATCGGCCGCGTCGATGAGACCCAGCAGTATGTGGCCGGTGCAGATCTCTTTGTGCCGTCGGCTCGTTGACGCCGTCGTCGCCAGCTCAAGTGTCCGTTGGGCCCCCGGTGTGAACGGGATCTTCTCCGTCGGTGGCTCCTGGCCCATCGGGACGACCTGTTGAACCACCCGTGCCCCATTCTCGGGCCGAACTCCGGCCGACGCGAGCGTCCGTGCACCGAGTCCGGCCCCTTCGCCGAGTAGACCCAGCAGGAGGTGTTCGGCACCGAGGTAGTTGTGCCGCCGTTCGCGCGCTTCTTCTTGCGCGATCATGATGACCTGCCGCGTGCCCTCGTTGAATAGATGGAACATGGCCCTCCCTATCTCTGGCTCAACGTACATCTTGCCGGAGTCGGGTTCTCCCGTGAGCTACTGTCACGACATGACCGCTCTGAAGGTGTTGGCTGGAACCGGTTTTGTGGCAGTCGGGCTGCTGACGGGGTGCTCGGGTGTCCTCAACCAGGGTGGCGACACAAAATGCAAGGACTTCATCTCCGCCGAGGAACAGAAGCAGAACGATGCGGTGAGCAAGATGCTCAAGGATCAACGTGGGCGTGACGCGTCGAACCTGGAGATCTCCGCGACGCGCACGTCGGTCACGATGTACTGCAAGACACTCGGGAACGACAGCAGCAAGATCCGCGAGGCTCCGCACATCTAGGGAGGGGCCAACTGGCGCGCTGCCTGGGGCAGGGGAGCGCCGTGGGTTCGTTTACCGAAAGCTCGCGCGGCCCTGCCGTGCGCCGCGTCGCCGGTGATTAGCCGGTTGCGGCGCCCCGTTCTCGTTGCCTGCAATGCGCTTCGAGCGGCACTCAGCTATCTGGTCACGTCAGTGATAAGAACCACAACAGTTATTGGGCAGTGATCCACGTCATCGGGTACGCTCGCGCGGTGCAGGACGGAAAACCGCAGGTAGGACGATGGATATGGTCGCTGATGTAATTAGTTGCGACAAGTTGCTCAGGCACCCGCGTGGGCTGGTGTGGGAGCTGATCAGCTCTCCCGACATGTACCCCATGTTCTTCACTGGGGTCGGTTCCTGCGAGACCTTGATCGAGAACACCGAGGCAGGGCCGGACCCCGAATACGTGGTGCTGTCCGCGAAGGCGAAGACCCGTGTTCGGCTAATCCTCAGCAATACCAAAGAGAGCCTCACGATTGAGGGTGTCGACAACGACGGGCTGATCTCCGTCCGCCTGTTCGAGGAACGATCCGCGCAGACCCGGGTCCGTATCACGGTGTTGCGGGCGGGTGCCGTTCTGCCTCCGGGTGTCAAGAAGCCGAGCGTCGCCGTCAACCAATGGTTGATGGGCGGACTGGACAGAATTGACGACTATCTGTCCGGCGCGCCTACATCCACAGTGTCGAGCATGGGTGATAACGGAAATCTTCAGGTCAGCATCGCCCGGCTGATGATCGGTGTGGGCGTGGTGCGCATCCCGCGCCCCGACCGCGGACTTCGCCAGCTGGGTTCACTGGCGCGGTGGGGATTCACCCTCCAGGGCGGATATGCGGCGGCCGCCGCGCGAGCCCCCAAGCAGCTCGCGATCGCAGACGACGCCGGGCAGCTGACATTCGAGCAACTTGACCGGCGCGCCGAGGGGTTGGCCACCGGTCTCATGCGCGACGGCATCAACGAGACATCCAAGATTGGCCTGCTGGCTCGCAACAACATTGCCATGGTCGAGTGCCTGATTGCCTTCGGGATGCTCGGTGTGGACGTGATGTTGCTCAACAACGCGCTGGCGGCAACTCAAATCCAGATTGCTGTGGCCCGTAACAACCTCACCAAAGTCTTCGTGGACGACGATCTCGACGAGCTCGTCAGATACGTGCCATGGGAGGTCGAGCTCATCAGCACCGGCCGACGCAGTGCCGTCAGTGGGCGCCGAGGGCTCGACGATTTCATGGTGACCGACAAGCCTGGGGTGTTGCCACCGACCCGTCCGGGCCATCAGGTGGTGCAGACCTCGGGTACCTCCGGGACGCCCAAGGGGGCGTTGCGGCCGACGCCGCGTGGGTTCGCCGTCATCGCGGCGATGCTTTCGCGGATGCCGATGAAGATGGACGAGACCATGCTCATCTCAGCGCCGATCTTTCACTCGTGGGGGCTGGGCTGTCTGCAGATCAGCACACCGCTGCGGGCAGCGGTCATTCTGCAGGAGAAGTTCGATCCGGAGGAGTGCTTGCGGGCCATCGCGACCCGCCGCGTGACGACGCTGATCGCGGTGCCAATCATGTTGCAGCGCATCGCCGATTTGCCCGCCAAGGTGCGGCAGAAGTACGACACGTCGAGCCTGCGTCTGGTCGCCTGCAGTGGCTCGCCCCTGAATGCCTCGCTGGTGCAACGGTTTACCGACGCGTTTGGTGACGTTCTGCACAACTTCTATGGATCCACCGAGGTGTCCTGGGCGACCATCGCCGACCCCGAAGACCTCAAAACCGCACCGACCACGGTGGGACGGCCACCGCTGGGCACCACCATCGCGATTCTCGACGCCGACCGGCGCCCGGTGCCGCGCGGTGTGACGGGCCGAATCTTCGTCGGCAATGAGATGTTGTTCGACGGGTATGTGGCTGATCCGTCACCGGCGTCGGTGAACGGTCTGCTGGACACCGGCGATCTGGGACATCTGGACGCCGATGGGCGCCTGTACATCGATGGCCGAGACGACGAGATGATCATCTCCGGTGGAGAGAATGTTTTCCCGCGACCGGTGGAGGACGCGTTGTCCTTCCTGCCTCAGGTTGCCGACGTGGCCGTAGTTGGGACCACCGACGACAGCTTCGGACAGCGACTGTCCGCGTTCGTCGTGCTGCACAAGGACGCCGGCCTGGACGGAGACATGGTGCGAGCCTTCATCAAGAATCGGCTCAGCAAGTTCCATGTGCCCCGCGATGTGTATTTCATGAAGACCTTGCCCCGGACATCGACCGGCAAGGTCATCAAACGGCTACTGCTCGCGGACTGCGAGCGCGACGGCATCAGGCCCGAATAGATCAGACTTGAGTAGCGGAGGCCGCCCATCCGCTCCAGCGGGTGATGTCGGTCAGCACCATCGGACCGGTTGGCGGTGTCTCGCGGTACTGCCGATACTTGTTGGCCAGCAAGGCAATCCACTTGGTGTCGGGTGTGTCGAGAATACGTGCGGCGCCATCGGCGCGGACCCACCACAAGGCTGCCCAGTCCTCGTCATAGTGGTCTGCCAGGAAGCTGACGGTCGGATTGGCGGAGATGTTGCGCACGCGCTGTAGATCGTTGCGCGACTTCGGTTTGTGATCAACCGCCCAGCAGATGACGTTATCAGCGACGACGAATGTCACCGGAACGAGATGCGGGACACCGGATTCGTCCACCGTCGCCAACCGAGCTATCGCCGCCGCCCGGAAGCGGTGGCGCGCATCGATGGGATCGAGACGCACGCCTAGCGAGCGCCTCCGTTGCAGATATTGGCCAGGACGTGGAAGTTGTTGCCGCCGTCGAATAACAGGCCGCTGACCGCGGAGCCACGGTCAACGATCTCGGGGGAGGAGCGCACCTCGGGGGTGGCGGCCAGCCAGGCGCCGGCGAGGTCGTAGGCACCGCTGAGACCGTCGGCGTACGCGGTGAGTTGTTCGCGTGCAGCGGGCTCGGTGATATCACCGAGGTTGGCCCGGACGCCGTCGTTGGCGCGTCCCCACATATCCCGGGCCTGACCGATGGCCTCGTACTGACGGTCCAGGCCGGAGTAGGCGGGATTGTCGGCGCGCAGGTACATCAGGGCCTCGGTGACGATCGGGCCGTTGTTGGCGGGGTCGTCGACGGCCTTCGACATGTGGTCGATTGCAGCGCAGGTCGACTCATCGGCGCTGGCAACCGGAACGCCGGCGCTGAACGACATGAGGGCACACGCGGTGACCGTCAGCAGACCAGATCGAACCCATGCCATGAAGTCCTCCAGAAGTTGAAGCAAAGCAATGTGTGCCTAGCAGACCAGCGCAGCCTATCCGAAGTGGACCATTCCAGATACCGGAGCGGTGGGTGACACTCAGCTAACATCGGCGATCATGACTCTGGTTGCGAAGGGGCTCGCGCGGACATTCAAGCGTCACGTTGCGGTGGCCGAGGCTGACATCACTCTCGCGCCTGGCCAAATTACCGGGCTGGTAGGCCCGAACGGTGCCGGAAAGACCACGTTATTGCTCATGCTGGCGGGTCTGCTGCTGCCCTCCGGTGGCACTATCCGAATGGACGGCGAGGCGGTGGACGCCGTGCGGCTCCGCGAACGGGTGGGGTGGATGCCGGATGTGTTCGGCACGTGGGAATCGTTGACCGCCGAGGAGATCTTGGTCGCGTTCGGGCGCCTCTACGGTCAGCGAGCGGCACAAGCGCGGCAACGTGCGGCAAGGCTGCTGGCCGGTGTGCACTTGACCGAGTTCGCCGATCGCCCCGCGCAGGAACTCTCGCGGGGGCAGAAGCAGCGGCTGGGCTTTGCGCGGGCCCTGGTGCACGAACCGCAGGTGCTGCTGCTCGATGAGCCCGCTTCGGGTATGGACCCAAGGTCCCGCTTCGAATTGCGTGATTCGCTTCGCGCTCTGGCGGATTCAGGGTGTGCCGTCCTGGTGTCCTCGCACATCCTCACCGAGTTGGCGGAAATGGTTGACCACGTGGTGATGATGAGTGCGGGCCGCACCGCGCCGCCACCGGCTGCGGTCACGACCACCTGGCGAATCCGCCTGCTGGGCCAGGCCGTTGGTGCGTCGACCTATCTGACCTTCGCCGACGATGATGAAGCGGCCCAGTACCTTGCACGCACAGTCGGTTCCGGGGCGCCGGTACTGGAGTTCGCCCGGGCGACGAACGCGCTGGAGGATTCCTACTTCGCATTGGAGGCGGACCGCACATGACGACATGGTGGCAGCCCGTCGGGACTATTGCCGGATTGGAACTGCGCCAGCGCATCCGGACCACTCGATGGCGGATGACTCTGGCGGTGGCCTTCCTGGCCATCTCGCTGCTGGTGTTCGGGTCCCGTTACGCCGCAACCGCTACTGGTGATGGTTCGGCTGATGGCTGGGCCCGGGATTTTTACGCGATGATTGGCGGATTCGTACTGCTGCTCGGGCTTGTGGTTGCACCCAGTATGACGGCGACGTCGATCAACGGCGATCGCAAGGATGCGACCTTGGCGGTGGTGCAGGCGACCCCGATTACGGCGGTGCAGCTGGCTCTCGGCAAGTTGCTCGGGGGCTGGGCCGCCTCGCTGGCCCTTCTCGTGGTGTCGGCGCCCTATCTGATCTGGGCGGCGTTGGTGGCACCCTATTCGATCGCTACTTCGCTGCTCGGGATCGTCGTGGCTGCGTTGTTGTTCCTGTGTTACTGCGGAATTGGGCTCGGGTTCTCGGCGCTGTCTGCGCGCCCGGTGAGCTCGGCCGTTCTCACCCAGCTGACAGTGTTCTTCATGATCCTTGGTCTGCCGGCGATCATGGGCTTGCTCACCCCGTTCGTGCGGGAGACAGTCGTTGTGCTTCGGCCGTTTTCGGAATACCACGGCGGGAAACGCGGTGCCTGCATGGAGGTGCAACGTGAGATCACCGTGACGCACATGGAGCGAACCTGGTGGCTGTTGGTGCCGAATCCGTTCGTGGTGACCGCCGATGTGGTCGCGCAGACCGACCCGGCCCTGACTGCCAGGCCGCAATGGCGTGGCGACGTTGTGCACTATGAGCAGGAGACGATATTGCTGTCACTGGGGCGTACGGTCTCCGAGCTGCGTTCGGGAACGGATGACGCGCAAGACATGCGGTGTGCTGATGACTCTCGTGATTGGTTGGAAGACCGCGAATATCAGAGCCGATTCGTCGGCCACACGTGGTACCTGGGCCTCGCGGTCAACATTCTGATCGGCGTATTGGGCGTGCTGGTCGCGATCCGTCGGTTGCGCGTGCCGGTCGAGACGCTGCCGCGCGGGGTCCGGATCGCCTGAGGCGCAAACCACAGCGGCCCCTCCGGGTGAGTCCCGGAAGGGCCGCAATGGATCTTGATTGACGCGTTACTTGAGCTCTGCGGAGCTCAGCCCCAGCAGGCGGCGGGCGACGACCAGTTGCTGGATCTGCTGGGTGCCCTCGAAGATGTCCAGGATCTTTGAGTCCCGGCCCCACTTCTCCAGCAGCGTGCGCTCGGAATAGCCGGTGGTTCCTGCCATTTCGACGGCCTTGAGGGTGATATCGCTGCCGACCCGGCCGGCCTTGGCCTTGGCCATCGACGCTTCCATCGAGTTGGGGATGTTGTTATCGGCCTGCCAGGCGCTGCGCAGGGTCAGCAGGTACGACGATTCCCAGTCGGCCTCCATCCGGATGAACTCGGCGGCGGCGGCGTGCTGGGCATGCGGCGGCCTGTCGTAGGAGATCTCGATACCGGCGTCCTCGAGGATCTTGCGCAGCTCCTCCAGCGAGGCCCGCGACACGCCCACGGCCATGGCGGCCACGATCGGGCGGGTGTTGTCGAAGGTGCTCATCACACCGCCGAAGCCCTTTTCGGTGTTGATCTCCGGATCGCTGAGGATGTAATCCTTGGGGATACGGCAGTTTTCGAACCGGATGACGGCGGTGTCGGAGGCCTTGATGCCGAGCTTCTCCTCGAGCCGTTCCACGGTCACACCCGGGTGCTCACGCGGTACCAGGAACGACTTGATGGCGGGGCGGCCCTTGGACTTGTCGAGCGTCGCCCACACCACGATGTGGGTGGCACGCGAACCGGCGGTGACGAAGATCTTCTCGCCGTTGATGACGTACTCGTCGCCGTCCAGCTTGGCGGTGGTGGTGACCGCGGCAGAGTCCGATCCGAACCCCGGCTCGGTGATGGCCATGGCGGCCCAGATCTTGCCGAACCGGTCACCGTCTTCCTTGCTGGTCACGCTGGATACAGCGGCGTTACCCAGGCCCTGGAAGGGGATCGAGAGCAGCAAGCCGCAGTCGCCCCAGCTCACCTCAAGGGCGTTGAGCAGCGCGGACATGTTGGAGCCGTTGACATTCTGCTTCTTGGTGTTCTCCTCGGCGCGGAAGGCGTCGGCGCCGGCGAACTCGAGTGTGCCTGCCGCGCTGACCCCCGCGAAGAGGGTCTCGAGGGTGTCGAGCTCGATGGGGTAGGTGTGCTCGGCCAGGTCGTACTTGCGTGAGATGGGCCTCATCAGCTCGGTGGCGCCCTGGCGCCCCTTCTCGGCGACTGCCTGCAACTTCTTGGGGAGTTCCAAATTGATTGCCATGAAAAGACTTTCGTGTAGTTGAGAAAGTAGAGGGGGACTAGGGCTTAGAGAATGACAACGCCTTCGGCGACGCCGACTGCGCGCAGGTTCCGGTACCAGCGCTCCACCGGGTGCTCCTTGGTGAAGCCGTGGCCGCCGAGCAGCTGTACACCGTCGAGGCCGATCTGCATGCCCTTGTCGGTGGCGAGTTTGCGGGCCAGCGCGGCCTCGCGGATGAAGGGCAGGCCCTGCTCCGCGCGGGAGGCGCCGCGCCAGGTGACCAGGCGCAGCCCGTCGAGCTCGATGGCGATGTTGGCGCACATGAAGGCGACGGCCTGGCGGCGGGCGATGGGCTCGCCGAACGCCTCGCGTTGCTTGACGTAGGGGATCACGTAGTCGAGCACGGCTTGGCCGGTACCGACCGCGAGGGAGGCCCAGCCGAGGCGTGCCAGGGCGACGGCCTCGGAGTAGTCGGACTCGTCGGCGCCGTCCTCGCCCAGGATGTTGGCGGCCGGGACGGCGACATTGTTGAGGTTCAGGCGTCCCAGGGCTGCCCCGCGGATACCCATGCTCGAGTCTTCCTCGATGGTGATGCCCTCAGCGCCGGACTCGACGATGAACAGCGTCGGGCGGCCGTTGTGGTTGGCGGCCACGATGAACAGCTCGGCCTGGGCCGCAGCGGGCACCAGGGACTTCACGCCGTTGAGGCGGAAGCCGCTGGGGGTGCGGGTGGCCGTGGTCTTGAGGCTGAACGGGTCGAACAGCGCCTGCGGCTCGGCGATGACCACCGAGGCCTGCGGGACGTTCTCGCCCGCGAACTCCTTGAGGTAGGTGGCCTGCTGATTGGCGCTGCCCCAGTTGGTCAGCGCGGAGGCGACACCGGACGGCGCCAGGATCGGCAGCGCCAGGCCCATGTCGCCGTACGAAAGCGCCTCGGCCACGAGGGCGTTGGTGACGGTGGAGCGCTGTGAGGCGATCCCGTCGAAGTCCTCGGGGATATTGATCGCGGTGACGCCCAGTTCGGCGACCTTGGTCAGCAGATCAGCCGGGTAGGTCTTGGTCTTGTCGGATTCGTAGGCGGCCGGACGGATGACCTCTACGGCGAACTCCATCACGGTGTCCGAGATCATCTTCTGCTCGTCCTCGGGTTTGAGGTCGAAGAAGTCGGCGTTCGCCTTGTCGAGACGCTTCGGTCCGCCCTTGCTGCCGTTGATCTTCTTGAAGGTGCGGTTGGCGATACCGAGTGTGGTGAAGATGCCCTTGGTGCTCTCGAACAGACCCTTGTTGAAAGCGCTGCGAAGGTTGTATTTGTCCAGCAGCTCCGATCCCGCGATCGGGGTCAGCACAGCGATGAGGATGTCGATCGCGCCACGCTTGTGCTTCTGCAGGCCGACGCCGGTCTCGTACTTCGCCGGGTTCTTAGCCTTGGCGGTCTTCTTGTCGCGACTCGGGGTCAGCGTGTTGGTCATGTCACCAGCCGTTTCTGGGGTCAATAAAAGGTGTGCGGGGAGATTGATCGGAACCTTACTCCGAAGTAAGAAACCGTATCTTACTAAGCGGTAAGATCCGCACAAAACGAGGTGCACGTCACACCGGGTTTCTGGTGTGAGGAGGCGGAGTTACGAGAGCGCGCTCAGTACCTCGTCGTGCAGCAACCCGTTGGTGGCCACCGCGCTGCCGCCATGTGGCCCGGCCTCACCTGCCAGATTCGTGAATCGCCCACCGGCCTCGCGGACCAGGATGTCCAGCGGGGCCAGGTCCCACAGCGAGACCTCGGGTTCGGCGGCGATGTCGACCGCCCCCTCGGCCACCAGGCAGTACGAGAAGAAGTCTCCGAGCCCACGGACGCGCCACACCTCGTCGGTCAGGTCGAGGAATCGGTCACGCGTGCCTCGGTCGGCCCAGCCCGACAGGCTGGAGAACGACAGGCTTGCGGACGCCAACTGGTCCACCTTGGAGACGTAAATCTGTCGGGGTTCTGCTGCGCCGACACGTGAAAATGCGCCCAGATCCTCCGCCGCCCACCAGCGCCGCGAGAGTGCTGGCGCGCTGATCACGCCGACGACGGGTACGCCGTCGACAAGCAATGCGATGAGCGTGGCCCAGATGGGGACGCCGCGCGCGAAGTTCTTGGTGCCGTCGATGGGGTCGATCACCCAGCTTCGGCCCAGTCGGCCGTGTCCTTCGAAGTCCCCGCCGTACTCCTCACCGAGCACCGAGTCCTCCGGGCGTGATCGGTGCAGCAGCGAGCGCAGGACGGTTTCCACCGAGGTGTCCGCATCGGTCACCGGCGTCAGGTCGGGTTTCGTGTCCACCCGAAGATCGAGCGCGCCGAACCGGGACGTGGTGATTTCATCGGCGGCATCAGCCAATTCGAGTGCCAGCCGACGATCTTCGCGCAAGGACACGGTGGGCGTCATGCCTGCAGTCCTACCATGGCAGTGTGTGGGAATTTTTGGCACTACTGCTGATCGGCGGCTCGCTCGCTCTCGTCATCATGCAGGTGCGACGCGGCAGGCAGGCTCAGCCAGGTATGAACGCGGTGGAAGGAACCCTGTTGGTGACCGGGGTCAGTCCCCGCCCCGAGGGAGTGATCGGCGGGCAGCTGGTCACAATCAGCGGCGCGCTCAACGGTCCAACGGTCGCCGAGTACATCACCTACCGGCAGATCGTGCGCGATGTCAGCGACTGGCCACGCATCGGTGATCTGATTCCCGTGTTGTACTCGCCGAAGAATCCCGAGCGCTGGGATGTGCTGCTGGCTCCATCACCTGGCCCTGCGCCGCAGCAGTATCCAAGCGGGGCGCCGTCGATCGAAAACATCGATCCGGTGCCGCCGCCACCCCCGCCCGCAACACCGCCGCCACCGGGACCCGTTGACGATTCGTCGTCATCGGAGGATCCGGCGAAGAAGCACGAACCGCCTCCGCGGTATTACGAACCGCCGCCGCTGTAACAAGGCGGCCCGAACCATGTATGCAACGCGTCGTTGAGCCCGTTGGCCGTGCCGTCGCCGACCCAGGCGACGTGCCCGTCCGGTCGGATCAGCACCGCCTCGGGAGCCTTGACGACACCTATGACCGGAAGCTCCCATGGGCCAACGTATTCGGCGTCAATGGCGTCGACCCGATGTGACCATCCTGAGGTGCCAGTGATGGGTGCGCCCAGGTTGAGAAGCGCACCGCGCGCATCGTGCAGCAGTGTGAACACGCGCACGATGCCATCGCTGGTCAGCACATCGAGATCCGGCATGCGCCGTCCAAGGAGGGGATGTCCGGGGCCCATGTCGTAGTGGATGTCCAGGCCACTCATCATCGCCGTGATGTGGCGTCGTGGCGTGTCGAAGGTGAACAGCTCAGTGATGATGTCGCGCAGCGCGTCAACCCGCTTGCCGGAGCGGCTGAGTGCGGTTTGTGCCATGGTGTTGTGGAGCACCCGAGCCGCGACAGGGTGCCGTTCTGTGTGATAGGTGTCCAACAAGCTTTGGGGCGACGTCTCATTGACGACCTGGGCTAGCTTCCAACCGAGATTGACTGCGTCCTGGACGCCGGTGTTGAGGCCCTGCCCGCCGATGGGGAAGTGCACATGGGCTGCGTCACCGGCAAGGAGCACCCGTCCCTTGCGGTATGTCGCAGCCTGCCGGGTCACATCGGTGAATCGGGAAATCCATGTGGGACTGTGTATTCCGTAGTCAGTGCCGCGAGCGGCGACTAGCGCCTCGCTGAGGTCGCGGAGGGTTGGCTCACCTGTTCGGCCGAGCTGCGGCTCGGTTACCAAGACTCGAACGGGACCTCCCTCTTCGAATTTGAAGAAGGAATGCAGGGCGCCCTCGCGGTGGATACCCCACTCCGGTTCCTCGATTACCTCGACATCTGCGACCAGGCAGCTGGTCGATGGATCCCAACCTGGGAATTCGATGCCGGTGATCTTGCGGACCAGGCTGCGTCCACCGTCGCAGCCAACCAGATACTGCGCGCCCAGCGTCGAGCCATCGGAGAGTTCGATATCGACGGCGTCGTCGGATGGATTGAACCCGGTGACCGCACGCCCTCGATAGATCGGCACCCCATGCTCGCCGACCCATTCGGAGAGGGTGCGCTCGATGCGGTATTGCAGCAGCGCCAATCCGAATGTGTGTCTGGTCGGCAGGCCGGTCATATCCAGAAGGAGCGCGGAAAAATGCGCGACGGGTGCGGTAAATCCTTGGGGTAGAAACCGGTCAACGATCCCGCGTTGGTCCAGCACTTCGAGGGTGCGTGACGTCATGCCGCCCGCGCGCGACCCGTCCAGGTCGTGGGTCGCGCGCCGCTCGACAATGGCCACGTCTACACCCGCCAACGCCAGCTCGCCCGCCAGCATCAGTCCTGTCGGCCCGGCGCCAGCGATTACCACCGCGTGTTCAGTCATAGGGGCGAAGGTACCCGAAAAATAAGGAAAATAAGAGAATTCTAAGGGGATGTTAAGGATCGGTGATCGAGGCCAAGGGTCCGACGCCCACGTCGGAGCTGCCGCCTTCCAGGTATGCGCGGCGTAGCAGGGTGTCCCATTCCAGCCGTCGGTCGTAATCGTGAATCAGCTCGAATGTCTGCTCGCAGCCGGCGGGCATGACCTGTGACACCACGATGTGGACGGTCACGGATGAGCCGCCTGCGCGAAGACCAGCATCACGGCTCTCCGTGTCGTCCGGTCGCGGCCAGCAGCTCGGGCACCGTCTCAAGCTTCACTCGGGGGCGCCCCTGTGGTTCACCGGTGGCGCGCTCGCGTGAATCGATGGTCAGCCAATCGGATTGAGACACGATGTGTGGCTCGTGACCCAATAGCCATTCCTCGAGTGCGGCGGCATCGGGTGCGGCACCCAGTTCGGCGGTCACCAGCTCGGCGAGCAGGGTGTCGACCGTCCCCTGCGAGTCGCTCTTGTTGGTTCCGATGACGCCGACAGGGCCTCGCTTGATCCAGCCGACCACATATTCGTTGTCGCGGTCCTCAATGCGTCCCGCACTGTTGAGAATGACCCCGCGCCGCGAGTCGAAGGGCAACCCGGGCACCGCTACCCCGCGATATCCGATGGCGCGCACCACCAGGTGGGTAGACAGGGTTACGCGCTCACCAGTGTCACGGGCGACGATGTATCCGTCCTCCTCGACTAACTCATTGCGGCCCAACGTGATTGATTCCACCTCGCCGTCGCCGTGTAGCTCGATGGGGGAGGTTCGGAACTGGAACACCACGCGGCGATTGCCCTCGGTGTGCGGCCGCTCGGAGTATTTGCGCAAGGTCTCGATGTTGGTGCGGGTGGGCTTGGGTGCGGCCGCAAGCTGTTCGTCGCTGATGCCGGTTAGGTCATCGGGGTCCACGATCACGTCGACACCGGGCAGCTCGCCCATTTCGCGCAGTTCCAGCGGTGTGAAGGTGGCCTGCAGGGGACCGCGCCTTCCGATGATCACCACCTCGCGGATCGCATTGTGGTCCAAAGAATCCAGCGCGCGATCGGCGATATCTGTGGTGTGCAGCGACTCCGGGTCCATGCCCAGGATGCGTGCCACGTCGAGTGCCACGTTGCCGTTGCCCACCACGATGGCGCGCTCTCCCGAGAGGTCCACCGTCACGTCCTGATGCGTGGGATTGGCGTTGTACCAGCCCACCACGTCGACGGCAGCCACACAGCCGGGTAGGTGGTCGCCCGGGATGCCCAGTGGCTTATCTGACTGGGCTCCCACCGCGTAGATCACCGCGTCATAGCGAGACGCCAACTCTTCTGCGGTGATCTGGACTCCGACTTCGATGTTGCCGAAGAACCGGAAACGCGGGTGCGTCGCCGTTTTCTCGAACACCGCGCTGACCGATTTGATCTTCGGGTGATCGGGCGCAACGCCCGACCTCACTAAACCCCAAGGGGTGGGCAGCATCTCGAGCATGTCGACATGCACGTCGAAATCGGAGTGTTTGAGCAGCGATCCGGCGGCGAAGAACCCGGAGGGTCCGGCACCGACGATGGCGACGTGAACGGCGCGCACCCTCGTACGTCCTTATCTGCCCGCCAAGGCAGCAGCTGTCGTCGGCTATGGGCTGGCCGACAGGGGGCTGGCCGCGGTCCTGTGCGGACGGGTTACCCCACCGATGCTAGCGACGGTTCCGAGGGTGCGTCGGTAGACGTGCGGACTAGGCCCGCATTTCGTAAGTACCGGACAGTGCCTCGACCCGATTCCAAATCTCATCGAAGCGTTCGGAATTGAATACCGGTTCTGAAATAACGTCCTTGGCCCACTGCCGTTGTGAGGCGGTGGCCTCACGCTTGCCGAGCAGGTCGACCGCATACTGCGAGAAGTCCCGGTTGAGGATCTCAAAGATCTGATCGAGGAGCGCGGCGTCGGTGCCGCGCAGTTTGGCCTGCTCCAGAATCAGCCCGCCGTATACGACGAGCGTGAACAGCTCGCCGATGGAGAGCTGCAGGTCCAGGCCGGCGCTCTTGATGGCGTCCTTCTCGGCGGCCACCAGGCTGGCCAATGCCTCGGCCCGCTCGGTGAAGGCCGCGACGTTGGGGATGCCGGCGTTCTCAGTGAAGGCCTTGCGCCAATCGTGGAATTGAACCCTGCCCAGGCCAGCTGCCGCGCCCTGGTTGAACAGGAACTCGTCATCGGCGGCCTGCAGTTGTACCCCGGGGATCGGCAGATCCTGGGAGTGGTGCAGGTAGGCGGGCATGAACTTGAGGATCAGCGCGAGGTTGACGGCCACCGTGCCCTCCAGCTTGGGCAAGCCGGTGACGTCGATCCGGGCGGCTGCGGTGTAGCTGCTGTTCTCGAAACCCTTCGCTGACACGACGTCCGACAGCAGCGCCAGCACCTTCTCGGCCTCGGTGGTGGCCTTCATCTTGGTTACCGGGTTGAACAGCAGGTAGCGCCGGTCCTCCGCGTTGGCGGTGCGGAAGTAGTCCACTGCCCGCTCGCTGAACAGCTTCATTCCCAGCAGCCGGGCGTAGGCGTCGACGAACTCACGGCGCACATGGTCGAACTTGGTGACGGGGTTGCCGTACAGGATCCTGTTGTGGGCGTGGGTGATTGATTCGTAGAAGGCGTGGGTGGACAGGCCGATCCCGCCGAAGCACAGGTTGAACTTGCCGATGTTGACGGTATTGAGCGCCGCGCTGAAGGCGTCGGCACCGACGTGCAGGATGTCGTCCTCGCTCACCGGGTACTCGTTCAGTTCGAACTCGGCGACGTACATCTGGGACGGCACCACGTTCTTGACCACCCGGTAGTTGGGGTGCTCGCTGTCGGCGAGGAAGAACACATATTGGTCCAGCCCGTCGCGGCCCTCGACGCGGCCGAAGACCGAGACGATGCGGGCGCAGTTGCCGTTGCCGATGTAGTACTTGCTGCCGGATGCCTTGTATCCGCCACCCTCGACCGGGGTGAGTACCAGGTCGGTGGAGTAGATGTCGGCGCCGTGGGCCTGCTCGGACAGACCGAAGGCAGCGACGGCACCGCCGTCGAGTAGGTCGGCGGCGCGCTTGCGCGGGTCGGGGTTGGCGCTCTGCCACACCGGACCGAGTCCGAGCACGGTCACCTGCCACGGGTACCAGTAGTTGAGGCCGTAGAAGCCGAGGATCTCCGAGAGCTTGGCCACGCGGGAGGTATCCCAGCGCTTATCGGCGTTCCCGGCGCCGTCGGCGGCGGGGGTCAGGAAAGTCGCGAACAGCTTCTCGCGTGCCGCGAAGTCCAGAAAGTCCTGGTAGAAGACCTTGTCTACGTAGTCCTGGAGGAGCCGGGTCTTCCCGCGCTCCTCGAACCAATCGACGGTCGCCTTGAGGAGACGACGGGTTTCGCCGTCGAATTCGGCGAACTCGTCCTGGGTCGGGTGCAGCAGTTCGGTCTGGGGGGCGGTTTTCGTATCCTGACTCACGGTCAGGAACTTACCAGTGCGTCAGTTTGGTTGGGGAGACCCCGACGAGACTGCGGTGCGATCGAGGTTCCGGCTCAGATCGCGCTCTGAATACAGGCTCGATGGGGGAAGGCGTCAGTTGACTCGACGTGCTGAGTGGATGTCCGTCTGGTCGACTTCGTGACGACAATGGCGGTGTCGTCGCCGTCCGAGCCGGGCCAATGCCATCAGTGCGAGATCGTCGGCATCCATCGCGGGCCGATGCGGTACATAATCGTCGAACAGGACAGCCTCTACGTCTTGCCGGCGCAGGTCATCCTGGATGCCCGACGTGAACGTCGAATCGGCGTTGCGTGGCTGGGTGTGGTGGAAAATTCCTTGTGTTGCCAGTGATCTCACCATGATGACGCCGCCCTCGCCGCGGTCGGCGATTCTCTGCCCAAACCGGTGGGTGAGATAGAGCGTGCGCATTCGGTTCAAGTCGGATTCGCCGAAGCGGCCACCGGCGGCATCCTCGTCGGTGACGCATACCAGTAGACCCACGTCGATATCGTCGGTGGCCACGGCGAGCTCGCCGGTGAAGACGTCGGGAGAGGTGGTTCGGACACTCACGCCGGCAGTCATGGTCAGCGTGTACGCATCGGCTCTCCCTCCGTGTGCCGCAAGGACGATGTTGATGCCGTTTGCGGCGATATGGCGTGCGAATGCGGCCGCGGTTTCGGTCTCTCCAGCGGCGATGACGGCCCACGGGCCATACTCTGATTTTGGTAGAGCGGCTAGCTGTTGCCCGAAGGAGTACATGTGGAGCGGGTCCCCCAGGTAGCTAGGCGGCTAAATATTGCATTTCTTCGTCAAATTCGATATATCAAATACCAACGAATATTAGCAGCGCGATGACCCGATTGGGGTGCGAATGACGAAGCCTGCACCCGCCGTTGTGCGTGCCACCGAAATCCTCGACTACCTGGCAGGTCGACCCACGCAGCCGCTGTCGATGACCGAGATCGCTGAGGCCGTCGGCGTCAACCCCGCATCCACGCTCGCGATACTTCAGGCGCTCACGGAGGGCGGGTACATAGTCCGCCACCCCCGCCACAAGACGTATTCCATCGGTCCCTCCATGCTGATCACCGGTCACGCGGCACGGGTGCGCTTTGAGATCGCCGACGTGGTGGATGCGGAGGTGAAGCAACTCGCCACGCAGTTCGGTACGGCGTGTACGGCGTCGATGATTGCCGGAGAGGACGTCGCGGTGATCGCATCGCACGGTCGATCGCCCGCCGGTGCCAGTTACCAGGTAGGGCAACGTATTCGGCTCGCCGCGCCTGCCGGTCTGGTGTTTATGGCCTGGGCGCCGGAGGACGCGGTGCGTCGATGGCTGCTGCGTGCGACTCAGGTGATCACCGACGAGCTGTGGGCCGGGATGCAAGCCATGTTGGCCGGCATTCGCCGGCAAGGCTATTTCGCGTCTGTGCAAAGCGATCGCGTTGACAAGTTCTACCTGCAATACGGCGCGGCTGCCCGCCACGGCTCTGTCGGCGAGAGGCTCGACACCATCCAATCGATGCTCGCGGCCTTGCTGGCGCGAATGGGCGAGCCGATCGATTTCAGCGAGCCACGACGGATCGGGTTTCTCGGCGCGCCCGTCTTCGGCGGCGACGGGGAGGTGGCGGTAATGCTCAGCGTGTTGGGAACCCCCGACCGCCTCACCGAAGCCGAGGTCGCGGACGCGGGCAATCGGCTGAGATTCAGCGCCGACCACATCACCTCGATCACCCACGGCAGGCAGGGTGTCGGCACGTAAACATCGGGTTGGAGTGGGCGGCACGATCTGCCCGGTAGCCTGAACTGTTGTGGATCTGGACTGCCAAGCCGATATCGCTGACCTCGACACGACTCTCACCACGGTGGAGCGTGTTCTCGACGTCGACGGCCTGCGAAGCCGGATCAAGACGCTCGAGGAAAACGCCGCCGACCCCAACCTGTGGGACGACCAGGCTCACGCTCAACAGGTGACGAGCCAGCTCTCGCATGCGCAGGGCGAGCTGCGGCGGGTCGAGGCGTTACGGCAGCGCCTCGATGATCTGCCGGTGCTGTACGAGCTTGCCGAAGAAGGTGATGACGCCTCGGTGGCTGCCGAGGCTGATGTCGATCGTGCCAAGCTGCGCGAGGATATCGAGGCAATGGAGGTCCGGACGCTGTTGTCCGGCGAGTACGACGAGCGCGAGGCCGTGGTCACCATCCGATCCGGCGCCGGCGGCGTGGACGCCGCGGACTGGGCCGAAATGCTCATGCGCATGTACATCCGTTGGGCCGAGGCGCACAAATATCCGATCGAGGTGTTCGACACCTCCTACGCCGAAGAGGCGGGTATCAAGAGCGCCACCTTCGCCGTGCATGCACCCTTCGCCTACGGGACGTTGTCGGTGGAGCAGGGCACGCACCGGTTGGTGCGGATCAGCCCGTTCGATAACCAGAGTCGGCGGCAGACCTCGTTCGCCGATGTCGAGGTGCTCCCGGTGGTGGAGACGACCGATCACATCGACATTCCCGAAGGCGATCTGCGTGTTGACGTTTATCGATCGAGCGGACCGGGCGGGCAGTCGGTGAACACCACCGACTCGGCGGTGCGGCTCACGCATATCCCGACGGGCATTGTCGTCACCTGTCAGAACGAGAAGTCGCAGCTGCAGAACAAGGTCGCGGCGATGCGCGTGCTGCAGGCCAGGCTGCTGGAACGTAAGCGCCATGAGGAGCGTGCCGAAATGGATGCGCTCAAGGGCGACGGTGGTAGCTCGTGGGGTACCCAGATGCGCTCGTACGTGCTGCAGCCCTATCAGATGGTGAAGGACCTCCGTACCGAGCACGAGGTGGGCAACCCCGCGGCGGTGCTCGACGGGGACATCGACGGATTCCTCGAGGCCGGGATCCGCTGGCGCAATCGGCGAGATGACTAGCGCCGCTGAGTTCAGTGCGGCGAGTCTTCGCCTAGCAGAGCGCTGGAACACCTTGTGGTCCAGCCAGGTTGGACGCTGGCTGCTCGACAACGGTTTGCGGATCGTCATTGCCGTGCTTGGTGCGGTCATTCTGATCCGCTTCATCAACTGGGGTGCCCAAAAGCTCACCCGTCGGCTGGACCGCTCGTTCACCCAAAGCGACGCCTTGGTCCGTTCGGAAGCCAGCAAGCACCGGCAGGCGCTCGCTTCGGTGGTCTCCTGGTTTGTCGTGGTGCTTGTCGTCGTCATCACCACCGTGCACGTCGTTGGGGTCCTGGGGATCTCGATAGGCGGGCTGGCGGGTCCGGCCGCGGTGTTGGGCGGTGCGCTCGGTTTCGGCGCGCAGCGTGTCGTTCAGGACCTGTTGAGCGGGTTTTTTCTCATCACCGAAAAGCAGTACGGCTTCGGTGATCTTGTGGAGCTGTATGTGCAGGGGCAGACCACCGAGTCCCGAGGGACCGTCGAGGAGGTCACCCTGCGGGTTACCAAGTTGAGGTCGACCGAGGGCGAGGTGATCACCATCCCCAACGGGTTGATCGTCAAGGCGGTCAACCTCTCCAAGGATTGGGCACGCGCGGTCGTCGACATCCCGGTGCCGACGAGCGTCGACCTGGCCCGGGTCAACGATGTGTTGTACGACGTCTGCCAGCAGGCGCTCGTAGACCGCGATCTCTCGCAGCTGCTGCTCGATGCCCCGTCACTCATGGGTGTGGAGAGCATCGAGGTGGACCGGGTCAACGTGCGCATGGTGGCGCGGTCGCTGCCCGGTAAGCAGTTCGAAGTGGGACGGCGGTTACGCGCCAAGGTGATTGCGGCCCTGGCTAAGGCAGGTGTCGCGTTGGTGGGGGACAGCCGCCCGGTGGTGCGCACGATGTCGTCGTCGAGCTCCGGTGAGCTGAAACGTGATGCCAAGCGCGACGACGGTCGCGACGAAGGTGTCGACACCAAGCCGCAGCCGGTCGTGAAGCGGAGTGATCTCGAATGAGTGAACCCGGCGAGGGCGCGCTGATGGAAAGGATTCTGTCCCGCGCCAAGAAATTCCGCGACAAGATTCGGATCAGGACGTCCACGGCCGTGCTGATCGTCTCTCTCATCGGGGCGACCTGGCTCTACGACGTCACCCGGCCGGAACCGTCGCCGCCACAGCCGCCCCCCGGATATACGTGGGTGCCGAAGCCCAGCGTCACCACTCCCGCACCGCGGCCCGTGCCGTCCACCACGTGGCGTCCGACGACCACCACTGCGCCCACCACGACGACGACGGAGCCGACCAACACGATCGTCACGACGTTCCCGACGTTGACGCCCAGCGGAATGCCGCCGACACCCCCGACGACGACGGCACCTCAGCCGCCGGGTCTGTTACCGCCCTGGCTGGTCCCGCCGCAGCTTCCGCCGCTGCCGGGCGTGCCTCCTCCGCAGCCTTCCTCTCCCGCTCCATAGTGCGGCGTCAGGGTCATCACGGCTTTCCCGGCTAGACTGGCGTGCCGTGATCAGCCTCGAAAAGGTAACCAAGCTCTACAAATCGTCGGCTCGGCCCGCATTGGACAATGTGAGCCTCGAGATCGACAAGGGTGAGTTTGTGTTCCTCATCGGACCCTCCGGGTCGGGCAAGTCGACTTTCATGCGGCTGCTGCTGGGTGAGGAGCTGCCCAGCAAGGGTGAGATCCAGGTCTCCAAGTTCCACGTCAACAAGCTGCGCGGTCGGGAGATCCCGCATCTGCGGCAGAGCATCGGCTGCGTTTTCCAGGACTTCCGGCTGCTGCAGCAGAAGACGGTTTACGAGAACGTGGCCTTCGCGCTTGAGGTGATCGGCAAGCAGACCGACATCATCAACCGGATCGTGCCCGAGGTGCTGGAGATGGTGAACCTGACCGGTAAGGCCAGCCGGCTGCCCTCGGAGCTGTCCGGCGGTGAGCAGCAGCGCGTCGGTATCGCGCGGGCCTTCGTGAACCGTCCGCTGGTGCTGTTGGCCGACGAGCCGACCGGAAACCTGGACCCCGAGACCAGTGAGGACATCATGGCGCTGCTGGAGCGGATCAACCGCACCGGCACCACCGTGTTGATGGCGACACACGACCATCACATCGTCGACTCGATGCGTCAGCGTGTGATCGAGTTGGAACTGGGCAAGCTGATCCGCGACGAGCAGCGCGGTGTCTACGGAGTGGATCGATAAATGCGTTTTGGATTCCTGTTCAACGAGGTCCTCACCGGCCTGCGTCGCAATGTGACGATGACGGTGGCGATGATCATCACTACCGCTATCGCGATCGGGTTGTTCGGCGGTGGTCTGCTGGTGATATCGCTGGCCAAAAACTCGAAAGCCATCTACCTGGACCGGGTGGAAACGCAGATCTTCCTCACCGAGGATCTGTCGGCGGGCGATACCAGCTGCAGTAGCGATATCTGTAAGGGCCTGCGCGACGAGATCGAGAAGCGTTCCGACGTGAAGTCGGTGCGTTTCGTGAATCGTGACGACGCGTACGCCGATGCGGAGAAGCGGCTGCCACAGTTCAAAGACCTGATGAAGGATGTGAGCAAGGACGCGTTCCCTGCCTCGTTCATCGTCAAGCTCAAGGAGCCGGAGAAGCATGCCGATTTCGACGAGGCATTCGTCGGTACGCCCGGTGTCAAGAGCGTGCTCAACCAGAAGGATCTCATCGACCGGTTGTTCGCGGTTCTGAACAGCCTGCGGGATGCGGCGTTCATGATCGCGCTGATTCAGGCCGTGGGCGCGGTGTTGTTGATTGCCAACATGGTTCAGGTCGCCGCATACACGCGGCGCACCGAGGTGGGCATCATGCGTTTGGTGGGTGCCACCCGTTGGTACACACAGTTGCCGTTCCTGTTAGAAGCGGTCATCGCTGCGCTTACCGGCGTGGCACTGGCGGTGATCGGTCTGATCGTGGCGCGGGTGACCATTCTGAATGGCGCTCTGCAACAGTTCATTCAGGCCAACCTGATCGCGCCGATCACCTATGGCGACGTCTTCCTCGCGGCCATCCAGATGGCGGCGCTGGGCATCCTGTTGGCCGGAGTGACCGCCTATGCGACGCTCCGTTTGTACGTACGACGATGAGTAAGAAACCGACCGACGGGCGCCAGATCATCGCGTCCAATCGCAAGGCGCGGCACAATTACTCGATTCTCGATGTGTACGAGGCGGGCGTCCAGCTGGTCGGCACCGAGGTCAAGACCCTGCGCGAGGGCAAGGCGTCGCTGGCGGATGCGTTCGCCACCATCGACGACGGCGAGGTGTGGCTGCGTGCGTTGCATATCCCGCAGTATGTGCAGGGCACCTGGACCAACCATGCGCCGCTGCGGAACCGGAAGCTGTTGCTGCACAGAGCACAGATCGATCAACTTCTGGACAAGATCCGCGATGGCAACCTGACGCTGGTGCCGCTGTCGCTGTACTTCCTGAACGGCAAGGTCAAGGTCGAGCTGGCGTTGGCGCGGGGTAAGCAGGCACACGACAAGCGTCAGGACATGGCCAAGCGGGACGCCTCTCGTGAGATCACCCGTGAACTGGGCCGGCGCGCCAAAGGCATGTGACCCGGCGGATTACGTGGCCACCGGTTGCGGCATCTGTTGCCTGCGTTGCCGTTCGACGGTGATCAGGTAGAAGGCCCAGGCGAACGCGAAGCTTGTAAAGAGGCTGGAGACGAAGTAAAGCCATGGGCGTCGGATGCCACGGCGGTACCCGTCGATGATGGTCATGAGGGGCAGCAGTATCACGTTGCCGATGGTGTAGTCCTGGCTGGCCGAGCCCGCCGCCGGGTTGACGAACATCAGCTTGATGTAGTCGATCCACCCCGTCACGGGGTTGGACACGTGGTATTCGGTGACGTATCGGATGTTGAAGTACCAACCCAGCGCGATGGATGCGATACCGACGATGTAGTAGCCGACCTCGAGTAGCGATAACGCGGGACCCGTTGCAGGCCGGGCGAATATCGTCCGGTTCGAGGAGACGATGAGCGCGATGACGGCGATTCCCAGGATTGCGTGGACGATCAGCGAGATCATTTTCGGAGCCTCGCAGCGAGTGGCAGTTTTGTCAATAGTGACATAACTTGCCTTCGGCCGTCCTTGGGGTACCTTTCGGGAATGGTGAGGCCTGCCCAGACCGTGCGCAGCGAGCGGACCCGCGCCGCGCTGCGGCAGGCGGCAATGGTGCGTTTTCTCGGCCAGGGGGTTGAGGAGACGTCGGTCGAGCAGATAGCGGCAGACGCGGGTGTCTCGCTGCGTACCTTCTACCGCCACTTCGAGTCCAAGCATGATCTGCTTTTTCTGGATTACGACCTCGGCTTGGAGTGGTTCCGCAGCGCCCTGGATGCGCGATCGCCGGGTGAGCCGGTCATCGAATCGGTGGAGTCTGCGATCTTCGGTGCCCCCTATGACGTCGACGCGGTGGTCAAGATCGCGACGCTGCGTAACCAGGAACTCGACCGAGCGCGCATCGTGCGGCATATTCGTCAGGTGGAGGCCGAATTCGCCGAGGTAATCGAGGGGCATCTCGTTCGCGATCACGGCGTCGCCGCCAATCCCGATGTGCGCCTGCAAAATACCGTGACGGCGCGGTGTATCGCGGCGGCGGTCTTCGGCGCCATGGACGCGTGGATGCTTGGGGAGGATCGCTCGCCTGAGGAGCTTGCGCGTTTGAGTCACACCGCGCTGGATTTCCTGAAGGCGGGAATCGGCGATATGTCCTGAAACCAAGTTTTGTCACTATTGACAAAACTTGACGGGCCGTGTCAACGTGGGGTGATGGCGGACTTCGAGGCGATCGTGATCGGTGCGGGGCACAACGGACTCACCGCCGCGGCGAAACTTCAGCAGTCGGGACTGCGCACGGTATGCCTTGACGCCAAGTTGTATGCCGGTGGCATGGCCTCGACGGTGGAGCTGTTCGACGGGTACCGATTCGAGATCGCCGGATCAGTCCAATTTCCGACATCGGCTGTCCTCAGTCATGACCTAGGGCTTGACACCTTGCCGGCCGTCGACCTCGATGTTGTTTCCGTAGCGCTCAGGGGGATCGGTGACGAGCCGCTCATCTACTACAGCGATCCGATGAAGCTGTTGACTCATCTCAACGAGGTTCACGGTGCCGAGGCGGTTAACGGCATGGCGGGCATCATGGCATGGAGCCAGGCGCCCACGAGGGCGCTGGGTCGATTCGAGGTGGGGCAGTTGCCCAAGACATTTGACGAGATGTATGCCTGCGCGACAAACGAATTCGAGCGTTCGAGCATCAACGAGATGCTCTTCGGATCGGTGACCGATGTGTTGGATCGGTACTTCCCGGACAAGGAGAAGCACGGTGTGCTGCGCGGGATGTTGGCATTCCTGGCGCTCAATATGACCTACCGCGGACCGGATACCCCGGGTAGCGCAGCCGCGCTGGCCTTCGGGCTGGCGATGCCGGACTCGAACGCCTTGCAGATGAAGAAGCTCCGTGGCGGTATTGGTGCGTTGACATCTCATCTACATGACCGTTTCGCCGCTCATGGTGGTGAGGTGCGCCTGCGCAGCAAGGTGACCGAAATCCTCACTGCTGACGGCCGAGTGACCGGGGTGAGCTTGGAAGACGGATCGACAATCACTGCACCGGTGGTTGTTTCGTGTGTGGCGCCCGATCTCACCGTCGTGGAGATGTTGGAGCCCTCGGCGGTGCCCGCGGATCTGCGCGACCGGTTCGCGCGCGTCGACCATCGTGGCAGCTATCTGCAAATGCACTTCGCTCTTGATGCGCTGCCGGAGTTCGTTGCGCCATACGAGAACCTCAACGATCCGGAGATGCAGTCGACGGTTGGCATCTACAGCACACCCGAAGAGTTGCAGACCCAGTGGGAAGACTGCCGCCGGGGGATTGTGCCCGCCGATCCCGCCGTGGTGTTCCAGATCCCGTCGTTGCATGACCTAGAGCTGGCGCCCGACGGTAAGCACGCGGCCTCTGCGTTTGCGTTGTGGTTCCCTGTCGAAACGGAACACTCCCGATACGGGGAGATGAAGACGGAGATGGGGCAGCGGGTGATCGACAAGATTTCCCGACTGGCTCCTAATTTCAAGGACATCATGCTGCGGCACACCACCTTCACGCCGCGGCATATGGGCACCATGTTCGGGGCGCCGGGCGGCGACTATTGCTTCGGGCTGGTTCATGCGGACCAAATCGGCCCCAACAGGCCGGGGCCGCGCGGATACCGTGACCATCCTTTGCCTGTCGACGGCTTGTATCTCGGGAGTGCAGGATGCCATGGAGGACCGGCGATTTCCTTCATCCCCGGATATAACGCCGCCCTGCAGGTACTCGCGGACGCCGGTTAGAAGGCTCGGCTGCCCGTCGGCGACAGCACGAATCCGTGCGGACCGTCGCCCGTGAAGTTATTGGGCAGGATGCAGATCGTCTCGCGTTGATCGCTCACACCACACGTGATCATCTTGTCGGTGGTCTTGAGGCCGTAGGTGATCTTCTGGCCGGGGGTCAGCGGGCGATAGGCGCTGGGGTCGACGGGCGCGGGGCCGGCCGGTGACGCATCGGGCCGCGCGACAATCTCCTGCTGGCCGAGGTCGGGCATGTGGGTCAGGCTCGCGGCCGGGGTATTGAGCGACACCGCGGCGATGTTCTCGTCGCCTGCGACACCGGGGAGCTTGCCCCAGCACGTGCCGTCGAGGCCGGTGGCCCGGGAGTTCGAGGTGATGCGGCACCGCAGGCCGTCCGGGGTGAGGAACTGCACGCCCGAGGTGGCGTACGCAGAGTAGGTCTCGAATGCGGTGGCCTCGACCGGCGCGTAGCCGTCAAGGTTGGGCACCGCCGGGTCCGCGGACGCCTGACCGGCGAAGACGGTTGCGGCGGCGGTGACGATGGCACAGATGGGGGGCAGCATTCGCATGGTGTTACTCCCGAAGTTCGGTGATCCCGAGCACGCTACCGTGGCGCGGGCCGGTAATTAGGTGGCTTCGTGGACATGCGGCGGTAGGATGGAGTGTCCCACCGAAGTTCGGAGGGAATGCGAGGGGCTGAAGGGTTTCGACTTCGCGCATCGAATTAAGGGAAGCGTGCCGGTGCAGGCAAGAGACCACCGTAAGCGTCATTGCAACCAATTAAGCGCCGACTCAAATCAGCGCGACTACGCACTCGCTGCCTAAGCGATTGCGTGTCTGTCAGACCGGGAGCTCCCGCGGCCCGGACCCTGGCATCAGCTAGCGGGATCAACCGGTGGTTTCGGCCGCGGAGACCACCGGGACACTTAACAGCGGCTGGGATCGTCATCTCAGCTTGTTCGTGGGACTGAGAGATCCGAGTAGAGACAAAACGAACTGCGCACGGAGAAGCCTTAAGGACAGGCCGGAGGACCCGGGTTCAATTCCCGGCAGCTCCACGTTTTACCAGGGAAAATGCCCTGACCTGAAGATTCCAGGTCAGGGCATTTTTTGTGTCGAGAAAGATTCGAGGTGGCTTAACGTGCAGCACGGCGTCTGTTCACCCCGAGTGCAGCCGCCACCGCGAGAGCGATCACGAGTAACGCAGACGACGCCGTCACCACCTCGGTGGACCGTGATGTCCCCAGGCCCATGATCCACACGCCGAATGCGGTGGCGGCGTACAGCACCGACAGATTCCAGGCCAGCGCCACAGCGGTGAACCCGGGGGAGGAGCCGACGATGAGTGTCTGCTGGTTGGTGTCGAAGGCCCCTGCGGCGAAGAACCAGACTGGTATCAGCACCAGGCTGATCCAGAGGGTGTGGCTGGTGAAGACGGCGGCGATCGTGATGGCCGCCACGACAAGCCACACCGGGAGCACCAGATACTCGCTGCCGCCACGTGCACGGACCCGGTCGAGGATGCGCCCGCCGACGAGCGATCCGACGAACATGCCGGCGCCGCTCAGCGCGCCGATGTAACCCAGCTGCGCCAGGTCGAGGTGGTATCGGGCGGCCAGCACCGCGGAAAGATACGTGTAGGCACCAAGATTCGCCGCGTGGAACCCGAAGGTGATCAGCAGCGTCCATGGCACCGGGCCGGGCCGCCAAACCCGGAACAGGTGTCCTAGCTGGCTGCCGGAAGGTGCGGGGGACTCATCGCGCCGATGTGCGTGGCGCAGCGCGCGCCAGAGCACCGGAGCGACGGCAGCCGCCACGATAGCCATCACGCCAAATGACCATCGCCACCCGAACTGGCTGGCGATCAGTGCACCCAGAGGCACACCGCATACCTGGCCCACGGCAAAGCTGCCCATCCCTGCCCCGATTGCGGTGCTACGGAAGGTATCTGGTGCTGTCTCGGCGATCCATGACCAGATCGCGGGGCCCGCCAGAGATACCCCGAGACCAGCGACGACCCGGGAGGCCAGGAGTATCCCGAAACTGGGTGTGAAGGCGGCGACGAGATTTCCGGCAGTGAAAACCAAGGCTCCCGCGACGATCAACGTGCGCGCACCCAGTACCGGATAAGCCAGGCCCTGGAACGGCCCGGCAATGGCCTGAATCGCGACGTAAGCGGTGACCAGCGCGGCGGCGGTGCTGGTGGTGACGCCGTATTGGTTCCCCAACGTGGGCAACAACGGGGCCACCAGATACATCTCGGCGCCGAACACGAAGAGCAGTGCGTAGAGCAGGCCATACCGGTGGGTGAGTTCGGCGGCCACCGAACGTCGGCCCGCCACAGGGGCATCCAGGCTCACAGTGCCAGCACCGGGTCGTAGCGGCGCAGCCAGTCGTCGAAGTTCAGGGCGATCTCCGCCTCGACGTTGCTGATCAGAACTCCTGGCGCCGAGACGGGCTCGAGCGCCACCCGCAGGGCCTCGGGGCTGAAGAGCTCGTGCAGTCGGCTGGCCGGGTCGGCCAGGCGCTCACCGAGCTGGCGTGCCACCTCCGTGGAGTAAGAGGGGTCCGGTACCGAGGGATACGGCGACTTGCGTCGCTGCGCCACGGCACGAGGTATCACGTCGCTGGTGGCGCCTCTCAGCACGCTCTTCTCGCGCCCATCGGCGGTTCGCAGGGACCAGGACAGCGGCGCCACGTATTCCACGAGGCGGTGATCGCAGAAGGGCACGCGCACCTCCAGCCCCGCCGCCATACTCAGCCGGTCCTTACGGTCGAGCAGTGTCGGGAGGAACCGGCTCAAGCCCAGGTAGGTCAGGGTCCGCATCCGTTCCTCCTCCGGCGAGGCCCCGACGGGAGCCAGCTCACCGACTGCGGTGCGGTACTGGTCGTGCACATAGTCATCGAGCCCGAGTTTCGCACGCAGCTCCGGCCGGAACAGCTCGGCTATCCGGCGATGAAGCCGCCCATGTGCGGGGCTGTCCGACATCCACGGGAAGGTATCGGCCTGTACGGCATCTTGGCGGTGGAACCACAGGTATCCGCCGAATACTTCGTCGGCCGACTCGCCGGACAGCGCAACGGTCGAGTGCTCCTTGATGGTGCTGCACAGCATGTACAGGCTCATGTCGAGATCCCCGATACCGAACGGTAAGTCGCGGGATTTGACGCATTCACTGCGGACTTCCGGGTCCGCGAGACCGGCGCCGTCGAGGACGATGCTGCTGTGTTCCGAGCCGATGAACTCGGCGGCATCGAGCGCAAATTCGGAATCGGCGTTGGGGGTGACCTCGGATCGATTGAACGGGGCCGAGAAATCGATCGAGAAGGACCGGACCCGTGTCCCGTCCAGCTGCGCGTTGGCCAGGGCGGTGATGGCGGTTGAGTCGAGCCCGCCGGACAGCAATGTGCACAGCGGCACGTCGGCGACGAGCTGGCGCCGGACGGTGTCGTCGAGGATCTCGCGCACTGCCGAAGCGGCCTCTGCCAGGTCTCCGGTGCGGGGCGGTATGGCCAGCACCTCCTCGATTGTCCAATAGCGTTGACGTACGAGGCCATTGGTGGAGAAGGTCACGATCTCGCCGGGTAGCACCTCCCCGATATCCGCATAGGGGCTGCGCCCCGGTACCTTGAGCAGCGGCAGCATGAGCTGGACGATGCCTTCCTCATCGACTTCGGGGCGCCGATTATCCCGCGCCAATATGGCTTTGGGTTCCGATCCAAAAGTCAGCGCGGAACCGAGCTGACGGAAGTAGAGCGGCTTGACGCCAAGCCGGTCGCGCACCAACGCCAAGGTGTGGGTGCTGGTGTCCCAGATCGCGAAGGCGTATATCCCGTTGAGCTTCTCGGCCGCTGCGGGTCCCCATTCGGCCCAAGCCCGCAGCACCACCTCGGTGTCACTGGCAGTGTGGAAGTCGTGGCCACGCCGCCGCAGCTCACTACGCAGCTCGCGGTAGTTGTACACCTCTCCGCTATAGGTGATCACCAGCCGGGGCTCGTCCTCGGTGGCGGGGGAGTAGACCATGGGCTGAGCACCGCCGGCGAGGTCGATGATGGCCAGTCGGCGGTGCCCGAGTCCCGCGATATCGGATCGCCAGGTACCCGCGCCGTCGGGCCCCCGTAGCGCCATGGTGTCCGTCATCCGTGTCAGCACCGCATCGGCGTCAGCCCCGAGCCCGTGATGATCGACCCATCCAGTGATCCCGCACATGTGTCGTTCCTTTCGTTGTTAGCCCGAATTCCGCCTTGCAGTGCCGTCGTTAACGGACGCGCACGCCGTAGTCGGTGAGCCAGGTATTGAGGTTGAGTAGGAAGCTCAATCCCGCGGTGGTGGTGGAGGCGGCGCGAGGGCTCGGCAGTGTCCCGTTCGTAGTGAGCCACGCCGTCGCCTTGTCGCGATCGATGATGTCGAAAACCCGGGCGTCTGGGGTTGCCAGCAGTTCGGCCACCCGACTCTGCACTGCAGCAAGGTAATTCGGGTCGGGATTAGGTGGGAATCCGCTTTTGCGGCGCTGCAGGACTTCCTGGGGAAGAAGGTCGGCCACCGCGCGGCGGAGCAGCCCCTTCTCCTGTCCGTCGACGGTTTTGATGTCCCACGGCACATTCCAGACGTACTCGATCAGCCGGTGGTCGCAGAACGGAACGCGGACTTCCAATCCGGTCGCCATGCTGATTCGGTCCTTACGGTCAAGTAAAGCGCCGATCCACCGGGTCAGTGCCAGATATGAGATCCGACGGGACACCGCGTCCTCGCCACTCTCGCCGTCCAGCCGGGGAGCGGCGGCCAGGGCTTCCTCGTAACGAGCCCGGGCATACCCGTTGGGGTCCACCGCATCTCTGACTTCCTCACGCAGCAGCACCGATGGGTTGGTCTTGCCTGCGAGCCAAGGGAATCCGTCGAAGCTGCGTGCCTGCGGTGAGGTGAAATACGGGTAGCCGCCGAAGATCTCGTCGGCAGACTCGCCGGAGAGAGCCACCGTGGAGAAATTCTTCACCTGGTCAAACAGGAGGTACAGCGAGACGTCCATTTCGCCCCACCCCGGCAGATCCCGAGCGTGTAGCACCTTGGCTTCGTGCGTGAGAACGTCGGTGGGCTCGACCAGGACCGTGGTGTGCTGCGTTCCGACATGTGCGCTTACTGCCGTGGCATAGGGCTGGTCCCGGGTGGGATGCCAGGTGGTGCTCTGGAACGACTGCGAAGATCCCGGGAAATCAACTGAGTAGCTTGCGATCTTGTCCTGCCCCTGGTCGCGGCGCAGATGCGCGGCGATCGCCGTAATGGCGCTCGAGTCGAGTCCACCCGAGAGCAGAGTGCCCACGGATACATCTGCGACCAGCTGGCGCTCCACGACATCGGTGAGTAGCTCGCGCACCTTCCGGGCCGAGGTATCGGCGTCGTCGTGATGTTCCACTGCGGTGAGGCTCCAGTACGCAGTGCTCCGCAGTCCTTGCCGGTCGAAGGTCACCACGTGCCCGGGCTGTACCTGGTTCAGCCCGCGGAATACGCCGTTGCCCGGTGTGGGAGCCGTGGCCACCACGAACAGCTCGGCGATCCCCGTGGTGTCGAGCTCGGCCGAGAACAGCGGATTCGCCAGTATTGCTTTGGGTTCCGACCCGAATAGCAGTCCGCCGTCGTAGTGGTGGTAGTACAGCGGTTTGATCCCGAGCCGATCACGCACCAGGACCAGCCGCTGTGCCCTGGCGTCCCACACCGCGAAGGCGAACATCCCGTTGAGGCGTTCGGCGACGGCGGGACCCCAGCGTTTGTAACCCTCCAACACCACCTCTGTGTCGGAGCGGGTACGGAACGTGTGCCCGGCCCGTCTCAGTTCGGCCCGCAGTTCTCGGAAGTTGTACACCTCACCGCTGTAGGTGATGACAACCTCCGACTCCTCGGGTCTCTGGGCATCGGCCATGGGCTGTGCGCCCCCGTCGATGTCGATGATCGCCAGCCGGCGATGACCCAGGAACGCATGAGCGCATGTCCACGTGCCGCCGGCGTCCGGCCCGCGTAGCCGCATGGTCTCCGTCATCGCCGTCGTCGTCGCGGATTCGAGACCGAGATCGCGCTGCCAGTCCACCCAGCCGGTAATGCCGCACATCGCGGCTCCTCTCGATAGTTCGGATCGTGTTGGGGCTCAGGGCTGTGGCGCGCCGGGAACTTCGGTCCCGGTCCGCAGGGTCCACCGGCAGCCGCGTGCCGGCTCGCTCGTCAGCTCGTAGGTGCTGGCATAGCCCTTGGCAGAGAAGTTCGCCGCGGTGGCCTTGGTGCAGTACTCGCAGGGGGAGGCCAGTGTGATCGGGACTCCGCGTGCGCGGGCCCGTTCCCGGTACTGCCATATCCCGCATCTCTTGACGGAGATCATTGCCGCCGAAACATTGGCGGTGACTTCGGTTTCGGAGTCGTAGTTCGCGAGCTGTCGGACGAAGCGGTCGGCCACCGATTGGGCGCAAGTGGAGTCAGTGGTGGTGGTCGCGTACACGTAGGCGTTAGAGCGGGCCCAATCTGCCATGCGCTCGTGCCCGAAATGTGCCACGAGGAAACGTTCCATCAGCGCCTGCGCCTGAAAAAATGCTTGCTGCCAATCAGATTCGCGTTCCCCGCTCGGGAGGTTCTCGAATATCCCGGCCTTGACCCGTATCCACTCGTCGACGAGTCCGGGTGCGTTCTCCTCGACGAAGAAGCGTGTCAGACCTGATTCGGCTTCGAAGAGCCGCTGTTGCCACAGCTTGGTGCGGTGTGAGGAGACCGAAACATCGGTGGCACTCGGTGTGCTCATGAGGCTGCACCTTCCGGGACGGTGAAGCGCCCATGCCGGATGCCGGCCTCCACCAAGGGAGGTTCGTCCTGGTGCGCAGTGGGCAGCGGACGCCCCAGCGCCTCAAGGATGGGCGTGAGTTCACGTACCAGGTGGGCGAATTGGCCGGGCAGCAGCGCCTGGTCCGCGTCGCACGACGCGGATGCCGGGTCGATGTGAACGTCCACGATGATCCCGTCGGCTCCGACGGCCGCTGCGGCCTTCGCCAGTGGCGCGACCAAATCGACACGGCCGGCCGCGTGGCTCGGGTCGACGATCACGGGCAGATGGCTGAGTTGCTTGACCACGGCCACCGCACTGACATCTAGAGTGAACCGCGTCGACGGCTCGAAAGTGCGAATACCTCGTTCGCACAGAATGACATTCGGGTTGCCGCCGTCCAGCAGGTATTCGGCGGCCAGCAGCCATTCTTCGATTGTGGCGGCCATCCCGCGTTTCAGCAGCACGGGCACACGTGTGCGCCCGAGAGCCTTGAGCAGTTCGAAGTTCTGCATGTTGCGTGCACCCACCTGTGCGATATCGGCACTGGCCGCGACCGCGTCCACATCGGCAGCATCGACGACTTCGGTGACCACCGGTAGGCCGGTTTGTGCGCGGGCGATCTCGAGGAGTCGCAGGCCCTCCCGCCCCAAGCCTTGGAAGCTGAACGGTGATGTTCTCGGCTTGTAGGCGCCGCCACGCAGGATGTTCGCTCCAGCTTGACGGACGGCCTCTGCGGTCCTGCCTACTTGTTGTCCGGACTCGACGGCGCACGGCCCCGCGGCGATAACGAAATTCCTTCCGCCTATCAGGATTTGGTCGGTGACGGGTACCACCGTGCCCTGTGGGCGGTACCGGCGATCGGTCCGGTGGAGTTTCCCGGGTGTGGAAATTACCCCAGTAACCCCGTCGAACGCCAGCAGGTCGTTTACGCGGTCGGGCTTCGGTGCGGGATGCAGCACGATATCTTCGGGCGCGCCGCCGCGCCATGGGTGGAACCCGGCATTGTGCAATGCATCGGCGATCCGCTGAGCTGATGCTTCGTCGGTGCCCTTCGCAAGCTCGACGATCATGGAGTGCCTTTCGTCTGGTCCCGGTGCTGACCCCGCGCAGTGGTGACGGAGGGCTCCAACGGGTTCTTGATGATGTCCCGCACTCGCTGAACGTGACGCGAATCCTGGTGTCGTCGAAGGAGGTTGATGCGATTTCGAGTGATGTCCCCGCGGTGCACGAATTCGTAGAGATCCTGGCGGGAACTGAAGCTATCGGCCGTCAAGTCCCACGCCAGCCGGAACAGCCGGGACTTGTCCTCCACCGGTAGGTTCTTGCCGCGCATGTAGCGATCGAGGAACGGCCGTAGTGGTGACGCGAGATCGGCTTCCGTGGGTTGCATGAGGATCCCCGCGGATCCGATCCGGCGGACGATCTCGGTGCATCGGGGCGCGATCTGCGCAGCCCAAACGGCTGCCGCCGGGGTTGCACCCGGCGCGAGCAACCCACCGTCGGTCGTGTGCGCGGTGGCCTCGCCCGCGTCGATGAAGTGGTCGAGAATCTCTACGTAGCTGGCTAGTTCGCCGAGGTCCTCTTGGATATTGCGAAACCCCTCTACACCAATCGATTCGGCGAGGACGATGCCGACCGATAACAATGACTGCAACCGCTCCCGATATCTGACTTGCCCAACGTATTGACTCCAGGCGTTGATGCGTCCGAGCCCCTCGCGGGCGAGTTGCCCGTCCCCCAACAGCAGTACACGTTCCCACGGCACGAACACGTCGTCGAAGAACAGCATCGAGTCCTGTTCGTCGAATCGCTTGCCGAACGGATGCGCATGCCCGAAATTGCTATGACCCAACGGTTCTCGGCTGAGAATCGTTAACCCCTCGGTGGCCACCGGAATTCCGAACCAGACGACGAACCGTTCGGCCCCTCTGTTGGCGAAGGAGGCCGACAGGTACACGAGGACCTCATGCGCGTAGGGAGCAAGCGTGGTGAGCTGCTTGGCTCCTCGCACGACGATCCCGTCCGAGTTCTCTGAGACCACGCGCAGGGCCAGATCCTCGTCGTCGAGCGGGGAGGCGCTGCGATCGATCTGTGGGTCACCCAGTGCATGCGCCAAGACCAGGTCGTTATCCGCCAGGTGCCGGTAGTAGTTCTCGGCATTGGCCTCGAACTCGGGCCTGTTCGTACCAAGCCGTTTCCGGAAGTCGTACAGACCCACGCCGATGGTCGACATGAACGCCGGCGACCTGCCGTGCAGACCCCAGGTCTCATGCATCCACACATCGGCGTTCCGGCGTTTGGCCCGCAGGTGTTCGATCGTGGTGGGCAGTTGATAGGCCGTCGCGATACGCCTGCCCCCGTCGTCCACCGTGAGCAGGTGGCTCAGTTCAGGGGAATGTTGCAGGTCGAAGAGGCGGCCCAACTCTCGCGCGGCCTCTGCGAACGCGGGGTGCTCGGCAACGTTCGCGATCCGCTCGCCGTTCAGCCACACCGTCCGCCCGTCGTTCAGTTCCTCCAGATAACGCGCAGATGTCTGTAGGCCTTGCGGCGCTGTTTCGGCGATTGGGCCGACCGGGTCTGCTTGGTGGCGGGTTGCTTCGATACTCGCTGTCATGGTGTCTCCTCAGGTTCGGCGCTCTGGTGCTGGTGTGCCCAACGTCCGGTAACGGCCGTCGTGGTACACGAGCGGATTTCCCTCACGTCTGCCGGTGGCGGTCACCTGTCCGATGACCATCGTGTGATCCCCGCCTTCGACGAGATCGTGTACGCGGCAGTCGAACCAGCTCAGACAGCCCGTGATGGCCGCTGCCCCCGAAGGCACCGGAGTGGTGGCGATGCCGAGCGCCTCGGTGCCGCGGGCCCCAGAACCGGGTTCGGAGAGGGCGATCGAGACGTGTGCTTGGCCGGCTTCCAGGACGCTCACCGTGAAGGTGTTCGCCACTGCGGCCGCATGGGCGATAGGCGACCGGCTACCGACCCACACCGAGACGAGCTGCGGCAGTACGGAAACAGTGGTGAATGACGACACTGTCTTGGCCAGTACCTTGCCGTCGTCGATCACCGAGATGACCGCGACACTGCTCGCGAGGCAACGTGCTGCCCGGCGGAACTCGTCTTCCTCGCCGAAGGGCACGTTGCCGCGGTCGGTACGCAGCAGAATCGGTGCGCTGGTGTGTGCCACGTTGATGAGCTTGCGCGGCAACGCCTACCGATTGCTTACCGCTGTCTAACGCCCATTTGATCAGGTGGATCGCAACGGTTCGCTCGTGTGCAGGTCATCCCTACTCTGGGCTCTAGAAATCACAACGCCATGGTTGGCCGAGACCTCGGCACGAACGAAGGACGGCACGCGGTGCGGGTGAGTGTAGCGGTGCTGGGGCCGTTAACCGTCACCGCGCACTACCCGGGTGGCCCGGTGACGGTACCGGTCACGGCCGCGAAGCACCGTTCGCTGCTGGCAGCGCTGGTGACGGGGACGGGCAGATCGGCTTCCTTCACGGCCATCGCCGAGCACCTCTGGGGTGATCATCCACCGCGGAATGCGCGCTCGGCCATCCACGTTCATGTGGCACGGCTGCGCCGTGTGCTGGATACACTGGCTCCCGGCGCGGGATTGGTCATCGTATCGACTACGCATGGGTACCGTCTCGACGTGGCCGAGGGCGATGTCGATCTCGGGCAGGTGAGGGAGCTGGTCGCTCGTGCGGATTCTGCACGTGCCCAATCCGATGTGCGCCAAGAGAACGAGCATTTGGCTGCGGCACTCGCTCTGTGGCGCGGCGTGCCCTTCCAGGATGTCGAATCCGATGCTATTGCCCGTGCTGAGGCGATCAGATATACCGACTACCGGACCGCATTGGTGGAGCGCGGGTTCGGAGTGGCGCTCGATCTGGGTGGGCATGCGGGCGTCATCGGTGAGTTGCGTGCGGAGCTACGTGCGCACCCCCTGCGCGAGCGTCTGGCCGAGCAGCTGATGCTGGCGTCGTACCGGTGCGGCAGGCAGGCCGAGGCACTTGAGGTGTACCAGGACCTTGTAGTGCGGCTTTCCGAGGACCTGGGTATCGACCCGGGTGAGCGGATCCAGCAGATGTTCGCACAGATCCTGGCCCAGGATCCCACCCTGGACCTGGTCGCGCTGCGAGATCATGAGGAATCGGCGACGGGGGGCACGGATGCCCATTGCACGCTGCCACGTTCTCGTACGCGGCTGTTCGGGCGTGATGACGAGCTCGCCGCTCTGGCGGCCTATCTCGCCGTAGATCGTCCCGATCTCACGGTGATCAGTGGCCCGCCGGGGAGTGGGAAGACCGCTTTGGCGGTATCTGCGGCTCTGGCCAGCAGAGAGAGATTTCCCGACGGTCAATGGTTCGTGCAGGCACACGACGGCGGGCCCGGCGGACTGGCGCGTGAACTACTCGTGCATGCAGGAGTTGGGGCCGACGGAGTTCCCGACGAGACCTCGGCGCGGTGCGCGCTGGTGCGGCGGATCCTGGCGCGCCGACGGGTAGTGCTCGTCGTCGACGAAGTGACCGCGATCTGCGAAGTGGCATCCCTGCTGCCCGGCACAGGAGACTCGGCGGTGATCCTCACGAGCAGGTCGGCGCTGCCGGAGCTGTCTGCGGGGCATGAAGTGAACCTGATCAGGTTGAGCGCGCTCACTCCAGAGGCCGCGAATCAGCTACTTGCTGAATCTCTTTCGGGTTTCGATAACATGGCGGGGGCGGGCGAACTGGATGAGATCGCCGAGTTGTGTGGTCATAACCCCGCCGTTTTGCATGCTGTCGCAGCGGGTATCAGGGGCCGCCCAGCCCGGCACCGTGCCGCGGCCGTCGCGGAGTTGCGTGACGGCCGTATCCCGGACGTCGGCGAGCTCGAGTTGGAGCGGCTCAGTGAAGCCGGTCGCGAGATCGTCTACGCAATGGGCCTGGTGGCCGGAGGTCATTTCGTACGCGAATCCGTTGCGGCCCTGACCGGATTCACAGCGGCCGAGACGGCGCGTTCGCTCGATGAACTTGCGCATTCCCACGTGATCACCGAGTTCGACGACGGCACGGTCGCGTTGCCGCGTGGACTGGCCACGCAATTGGCGACGCGTCCACTCGTTGCCGGATACGAGCACGCCCTTGACAGGCTCGCCGTTTGGTATCTCGAAGGGCCCGATTACCCCTCGCGGTCATTCACCCTGCGTCACCGGCTCACGATATTGGCATTGGTGCATCCGGAGTCGGGTCTGCCGGCCTGGCGACGCCTCGCGTTGTCCGCATTCGCACTCGGCAAGTTCGATATCGCGAGCCCAGACCCGGATGTGCATGCGGTCGCTGCGCACGGCGCATCGGCAGCGCGGGAGCTTGGTGACCACATCCAGTTCACCAGGTTCACCGATGTGACGCGCCGGCTCCGTGGTGGTGCCTCGACGGCCAGCCCGCTGTGGTGGCCGCAGCAGGATTCATCGGCTGCGCGCGTGGCGGCCGATCGCGAGGCGCTCGAGGGGCATTTGCAGCGTGCGCTGCACTTGGCCGAGGACGTGGAATGCTCGGATCGGATCGCGAATCTGTATGCCTACCAACCAGATAATCTGGCACGCATCGGACATGCACTTGTCGGGTTGAACCGGCTGGATGAGGCATCCGTCATCCACCATCGCGCCTTGCGGCTGGCCAAGGACAACCACAACCCCTACGCACTGGCGACTGCCCATCTCAACTTGTCGACGGTGCTGCTCCTGGAGGAGGAGTTCGCCACCTCTCGGCAGCACGCCACGACGGCGGTGGGGATGTTCCACGGACTCGATGAACCGGCGGGGGAGGCGCGGGCATCTGTTGCGTTGGGCGACGTTTTGCGCGCGACACGGCTGCTCGAGGAGTCCGAGGCGCAGCATAAGCACGCGTTGGACATCGCCGCGGAGCTGTCAGACGTGCGGATCGAGGTGGAAGCCATGATCGGGCTTGCGTTGACCTATCGCTACCTGAACGAACCGAAGCAGGCGCTGGCGCATGGTGCCGAGTCCACACAGCGTGCGGCGCAGGCCGGGTTGCGGGTGCTCGAGGGTCGCGCGCTGGGAGTACACGCGGTGAATCACCTGTTCGCCGGGAGTCCGCGGCGCTCACGCACGCTCATTCGCGCCGCGGTGGAGATACACGACGACACGGGCCATGAACTCGAAAGACAGTGTGCGCTTCGGTGGATGTCGATAGCCGAGTCTGGGGCGCATCGCGAGTAAGCGAGCGGTAAGCGATGCTGGCGACACTTGGCGCTGTGCAGGGTGCCCGGGACTACGCGTCGCCACCTCGCCGGCGCGGCCGGGCGAGCGCGGCGGTGACCGCTGCGCTGTCGGCAGTTGTGCTGGTCGCGTGCGCGCCTGTCGAGGACCGGATATCCGATGGCCCACCGCGATTCGGGGGCAATCTCAGGATCGGTATCGGTACGACAATCGACTGCTTCGATCCGCAGGTGAGCCCGTCGGACGAGACGCCCGCGATCATGCGCAATGTGTACGACTCGCTGGTTAAGGCCGAGCCCAACGGTTCGTTCACGCCATGGCTGGCGACTTCTTGGTCTGTTTCACCGGATGCGACGGCCTATACATTCCGCCTCCGGCCCGGTGTGACGTTCCACGACGGGACACCGTTCGATGCGCAGGCGGTCAAACAGAACTTCGACAGGATCGTCGCCCCGCGGACGGCGTCGCAGTACGCGCGCACGCTCATCGGCCCGTACCGCTTCACCGAAGTGGTGAGACCAGATGTGGCGGTGGTGCACCTCGCGGAGCCCTACAGCCCTTTCTTGCAGGCGGTGTCCACGCCCAACTTGGGTTTCCACTCGCCTGCATCGCTCGTGGGGCGGGACAATCTGTGTGCGGGTGGACCTCAACAGGTCGGTACGGGGCCGTTCATCTTCACGGCGAGGGCGACGGCGGAGGGCTTTCGCTTGGCGCGTAATCCCGCCTACGACTGGGCCCCGGAACGGGAGCGCCGTGGACCCGCCTACCTGGAATCAGTGGAGTACCGGGTACTGCCGGAGAGCTCGATCCGGTTGGGTTCGCTGGTGAGTGCGGACGTGGACGTCATCGATCAGGTCGCCACAACCGATATCGACACCCTGGAGACCATTCGCGGTGTGGCGGTGCACCGTGCTGAACCCACCGGAGTCCCGTACACCTACTTCTTCAACACCGCCCGCGCGCCGTTCAGCGACGTCCGTGCCCGCACCGCCGTTGAGCAATCCGTCGACTTGAATACCTTGACCCAGAGCATCTTCCAGGGAAAGTACCGACCGGTACAGACTCCTCTCAACGCCGCCACCGCACACGGCGGGAACCCGGGTCGTATGCGTTCTTACGATCCTGACGGTGCCGGGCGGATTCTCGACGAGCTGGGGTATAGCGGCCGTGACAGCCAGGGGTACCGCACCAAGAACGGTGAGCGGCTGAGTCTCTCGCTGATCTATGACCCCACCTATCAACGGCCCGAGCGGGTCATTTTCGATACCGGTGTGCAAGATGCGCTCCGGAAGGTGGGGGTGCAGCTGGTCCTGACGGCGGTCGGGAACGGCAGCTACATTCAGGTGCGCAATGCCGGTGAGTACGATCTTGTCGGATTCGGCTGGAGCGGTGGGGATCCCGACATTCTCCGTACTATCTACGGGTCCGGTCAGCAGTTCACGGACGGCGGCGCCAACGGTGCGCGGGTGCGCGATCCGGCGTTGGATTCTCTTCTGCGTGAAGGGCTGCGCACCTTGGACCCGGGTAGGCGTTCCGAGATCTACCGGCGTGCCCAGGAGAGGGTGAGCGAAGTGGTGTATGGCATGCCGGCCTATGCGGCACCCGTCATCACTGCATATCGCGAACGTATACGCGGACTGGGCTATTGGGCTGACAATGCACTGCCCGTTCTGCACGACGCGTGGACGCAGGTCAGATGAGGTCCTTACGTGGCGCGCCGACGTGGGCGCGGGAGATCTTCGGGCGGCTGCTGGGGATAGCCGTCGTCGTATGGGGAGCGGGAACCCTGTCGTTCGTGGCGTTACAGCTGATGCCGGGTGACACCGTCGACGCGCTGTTGGGGCCGAACGTCGGGGCCAGCCCGGAACTGCGGCAGGAGATCGTCGGCGCACTGCATCTGGATCGGCCGGTGGGGGAGCAGTATCTTTCGTTCCTCGGGCGGCTCGTCCGCGGTGACTTCGGGCAGAGTTACCGCCTGGGCCGCCCCGTCTCTGACATTCTGGCGGAAAGTGCCTGGCCTACAGTGCAATTGTCTGTCACCGCGATCGTGTTCACGGCGATCCTGGCACTAGCGCTTGCCGTGCCGTGGTCGCTGGGGGCGGGAAGGATTCGCGGTGTGATCGCACTGGCCGAGTTGATCGGGAGCTCGGTGCCCAGCTACTGGTTGGGAATCGTCGCGATTGGTGTATTCGCTTTCCGGCTGCGCTGGTTCCCCGCGGCGGGCAGCGGGACCGTTGATGCGGTGATTCTGCCGGCTGTCGCGTTGGCGCTGCCGATTGGTTGCGTGCTGGCCCGGGTACTTCAGGATTCCTTCGAACGTTCGGGTACCGCACCTTTCACGCTGACTGTGCGAGCACGCGGTGTCTCCCGTCTGGGTGTCACCGTCCGCCATCACCTTCGGCATGCGGCGACCTCGGTAGTGACCTTGGGAGGTTGGACGCTGGCCAGTTTCCTAGGCGGGGCCGTGATCATCGAAGTCGTCTTCGCCCGTTCGGGTTTCGGCCGCACTCTGGTGGACGCGGTTTCGGCCAGGGACATGCCGGTCGTTACGGCGATCACCGTCCTGTGCGCACTGCTGTTCGCGACGCTCAATTGGGCGATCGACCTGGTGAACCGCCGCATAGATCCAAGGCTCCGCTCATGACGACCAAGATATCGATCGTGGCCGGAACGCGGCTGCGCGCGGTGGCCAATCTGCCCCGTCTGCCCGTCCTGGTGGCGAGCCTAATCCTGCTGGTGGTTCTCCTCGCTGCGGTGTTCCCCGGGGTGTTCGCACCCGCGGATCCCAGCGCCACGGACTACACCATGGTCCTGCGGCCACCGGACCATGAGCATCCTTTCGGTACGGATCAGCTGGGGCGTGACGTGTACACCCGGGTGGTGCACGGGACGCGGGCCTCTATCGTGATCGGATTCGGCTCGACAGCGCTGGGGCTGGCCCTCGGTGCCGCAGCAGGTTTGATCGCCGCATTCGGCTGGCGTGGTGTGGATTTCACCGTGATGCGGGTTATCGACATAGGCCTGGCGTTTCCGTCGGTGTTGTTATCACTGCTCGTGCTGGTGGTCCTCGGCCCGGGTGCTCTGAATCTGCTCGTGGCGATCGGTGTCAGTTCGGTGCCCGGCTACGCGCGGTTGATTCGCGCGGAGGCGCAACGCGTTCGTGCCTCGAACTATGTGCGTAGCGCGATCGGTTTCGGAGTTCGCCCCGGGCGGATCCTGCGTACACACGTTCTCCCCAACGCCTTCGGCCCGGCGCTCGTGTTGGCCACGGTAAGTGCGGGGACGAACATCATCATCGCGTCTGGGCTCAGTTTCCTCGGTTTCGGCGCGGCAGCCCCCATGCCGGAGTGGGGCCAGATTCTTTCCGATGGCAGGGCCGTGCTGGCCGGGGCATGGTGGATGTCGCTCTTTCCCGGCCTGTCCATCACGCTGGTAGTTGTCGCGATAACGGTGCTCGGCCACGCCGCTGAACGGAAGAGCTCGGGGCGATGAGCCGCAGGCTATTGACCGTCGAAGGCCTCTCCGTGAGGTATCGGTCCGAGGTGGCGGTATCGGATGTCGACCTGGCGATCGATCAGCATGAGTGCGTAGCAGTCATAGGGGGTTCCGGCGGGGGGAAGAGCACCATCGCGAAAACTATCGCAGGGCTGCTGGATAGTGCGGCGAAGGTCGATGCCACACGGCTGGAGATCGACGGTATCGATGTGCGCGGGTTCACGGAACGGCAGTGGAATCGACTGAGGGGCCGAAAAGTGGGCCTGGTCCTGCAGGACGCGCTGGTTTCCCTGGATCCGTTGCGCACCATCGTGAGTGAGCTGACAGAGGCGATTGGCGTGAACCAGTCGATCTCGGCACCGCAACGCCGGGAGGAGGCCGTCGCTCTTTTGTCGCGGGTGGGCGCACCTCATCTGGCGGATCGGCTCGACTCCTACCCCCATCAGTTATCGGGAGGTGAGCGCCAACGTGTCCTCATCGCGTCGGCACTCGCCGCAGATCCATCACTGCTCGTGGTCGATGAGCCGGTCACCGCGTTGGATGCGGTGACGCGCGGGGGCATCCGGGACCTGTTGACGCAGCTGCGCGACGAAGGTTTGGGCATTCTGCTGGTCAGCCACGACTTGAGTTTCGTTTCGGGCATCGCGAACCGGATTCTGGTGCTCGACAGGGGTTTTCCTGTGGAAACAGGTACGTCCCGGGCCGTGCTGGGCACCCCACGACATGCCGTTACCAGAAGGCTGGTGGGCGCGGACGCATCCCGGCGCGGGCCTGCACAACCGGTTGCCCTTGGCCCCCCGCTCCTGCGCCTGCGGGATATCGGCAAGCAGTACGGAAACGGAGCCGGTGTGGATTCAGTCTCCGTGACAGTGCATTCCGGTGAGGCGGTCGGCCTGGTGGGTGAATCGGGATCGGGAAAATCGACGACCGCAACCCTGGCCTTGGGATTCGACGAGCCGGACCAGGGCACCGTGGAGGTGGGCGGGGAACCGTGGAGCGGGGTCGCCGAGCGTCGGCGGCGGCCGGTAAGGCACCGCATCCAGTTGGTCGACCAGGACACCACGGGAGCTTTCGACCCTAGGTACCGTGTGCGAAGTGTGCTGGCAGAGCCACTGCGCACCAGGGGAATTCGTCGCTCTGACGAACTGCGTGCCCGGGTTGCCTCGCTGCTCGAGGAGGTCGGATTGAGCCCCTCGCTCGCTGATCGGCGCGCACACACTCTCAGCGGCGGCCAGCGCCAACGTGTCGCCATCGCGCGTGCCTTGGCAATGGAGCCCGATGTACTGGTGTGCGACGAGGTGGTATCCGCACTCGATCCCGTGAGCCAGGCCGGGATTCTCGACGTGCTGGACGAGTTGCGCCGCCGTGGTGCGGGTCTGCTCTTCATCTCCCATGACGTGGAGGTGGTGCGGTCCCTCTGCTCGCGCGTCGCGGTGATGGCGGATGGCCGGATCGTGGAAGAGGGCCCTACCGAAACAGTCTGGAACGCTCCCGTTCACCAATACACCCGCCAACTGCTGGCTGCGGTGCGCGGCGATGGGACGGTCGACAACAAGGCAACGGAAGAGGAGATGTCGCTAGCATGAGTGAAATCATTGGTGGAGTCCTGTCTGCGCCCCCGCGGGGCGAGAATGAATTTGACAGGCGGACAGCGCATTTTCTCGCGGACCCACGTGCTCGCGAGATAGATCCCGAACACATCAGGCGGCAGGCCGGCTTTGACGAAGAGGATGGGTACGACAGGTCGCTCATTCACATCTACAGCTCGTGGGGCGATCCGTGGCTCATTGCTGCTCATGCAGCGACGGCCACGTCGCGCACTGGGCTCACGATCGCCCATCGCCCGGGAGTGGTTGCCCCCACCGTCGCGGCGCGCTCATTCGCGACTTTGGACAACCTCAGCGCAGGCCGCGCCGCCGTCCATATCGTCGTCGGTTCCAGTGACGTGGACGTCCGCCGCGATGGAGACTTCCTAAGCAAGGCAGAACGATACGACCGGGCGCGTGAGTACCTTGAGCTCTTCGTCAAGACACTGGCGGCACCGGAACCGTTCGACTACCAGGGCAGGTGGTACCAGGTCGAGGATGCGTGGTCCGGGTTTCGTCCCGTGCAGCGGCCTACCCCGCCGATTTCGATCGGCGGCTCCTCGCCGGAGGCGAAGATACTGGCCGCCCGATTTGGATATGCCTATGCGGGCACCTTTCCCTCGCTGGAAGCCGCGGGTGCCATCAAGTCCGAGGTTGACGGGCTAGCGGCCGAGCTTGGCCGCGAATTGAGTTACTGGAAACAGTTTTTCGTCGTCCTCGGCGACACAGACCACGAGGCTCACGATGCGGCCCGGGTATTCCGTTCGCGTGGGGCTGAGCTGCTCGTGCAGCGATCGGACGAGGTCCTGGGATCGTCCGCACAATTGGCACGCAACCGTGAACGCGATCTGCGCCATATCGCCGATACACGTGAAGCGGCGCTCCGGCATCTCGACGCCACCTTCAACGGTTTGGTCGTGGGTTCGGTGGAGACGGTTGCGGAGCAGATTGACGATTACCGCCGCGTCGGGATTGACATCGTCCAAGTGGTGGCATTGACCGAGACAGAGGAAGACCGCAAATTGCGATCGCGGCTGATCGCTGAACTGCGACGCTAATTTGCCTAATTACTTCTTAAGTCGGAGTGCGGCTCGATCGCGCCGCCTTCATTATTAATAGCTGTTGCCGAGATATGACATCTTTATGCCGCTATTCATGCTCTCTCCGTCATTGCCATATGTGTTGAGATGTCGCATATCAGATCTCATAGAAGTTAATTCTAACTATTAGCTGTTGCTATGTAGATGATCTTCTTTGAGTTTGTTTGATCGAGGAAGTAAATCCTCGGCGGGGATTAGGAGTTGAAAAGTCATGTTCTTGATTGGTCGAATTGGATCTCGCATTGTCCGGAGCGGAATGGTCATCGCGGCGGGCGTGGTACTCGGCGCGGCGGCACTATCGGTACCGGGTACCGCGCACGCAGCATTGGATGACGAGCTCACGTTGGTGGACGGCAAGGGCCGGACGCTGAGGATTCAGCAGTGGGACACGTTCCTCAACGGTGTGTTCCCGCTAGACCGCAACCGCTTGACGCGTGAGTGGTTCCATTCCGGCCGCGCGGCATACGAGGTGACGGGCGCGGGGGCCGATGCATTTGAGGGCACGCTGGAGCTCGGTTACCAGGTGGGCTACCCGTGGTCGCTGGGGGTGGGGCTGAATTTCAACTACACCACGCCGAATACCTCTGTCCTGTACGGCATTCCGAACGTCTTCGGTAGCGATCCGGAGTCCTCGTACATACAGACGACGAACCTGCTGCCCAGTGCGGGTATCAATGTTGACCTGGGCAACGGCCCCGGCATCCAGGAAGTCGCCACCTTCTCCGTTGCGATCTCGGGCCCCAAGGGTGCGGTTGCGGTGAGCAATGCGCATGGGACGGTGACCGGTGCGGCCGGTGGTGTGCTGCTGCGGCCTTACGCGCGGCTGATCAGTGCCGCCGGTGACAGCGTCACCACCTACGGCGAAACCTGGGACATGAAGTAGCTTGCCCTTTACTTCGCCGTGCGCTTGCACGGCACTGTGATGTAGGCGATCTGATGGTCGATGTCATGTGACCAGGTGACACCTCCGCGGGTGCCGACAACCGATCCGCTGTCCAAGGCGCAGTTGCCGATTCGCTCGTACTGAACTTTGTAACCCTGCGATTGGAGCTCGGCACCGAGTTCGCTGGGCGTTTGAGGCGATTTGGGGCCCGCGGCAGCGGGCGCGGCCCACAGCAACGCGAGCGAAGTACATGCGGCCGCCGACAGGCCGAAGGTAGAGAAGAAGCCCCCGAGATGCTCGGGGGGCTTCTTGGTTCAGGGGTTTCCTTGGCGCCCTCATACCCGTGGTTGGCGCTGGGCCAGGACGGGAAGCACGTGCTCGGCGAGTAGGGGCGCGAGATCTGCAGGGTATGGCTCTTCGAGTAACTGCCAGCGCAGCTCTACGATCTCGGCCGCAGGCTGACTGACCGGCACCGGCGGATGCTCGAATACCGTTGATTCAACGTCGAATCCGGGTTCGTTCGCGGCTTCGGCTCTAAAGACTCCGATTAGGCGCAGTGCGGTCGGCTCCAGATTTATCGAGAGCTCTTCACGGACTTCACGCACGGCGGTCTCTTCGGCGCTTTCGCCCATGTCGGGCTTCCCGCCGGGCAACATGAACCGTGTGCTGCCACGTTTCCGGACGGTCAGAACCGCTCCGCGGTCATCTCGCAGCACGACAGCGCTGACCTTAATCGTGGGTATGGCCTCGCTCGCGCGCACGCTGCCAGCATAGAAGCTGTATTCGATTCACAGTCTTGAGCCTTGGGAGCCTGGGACATGAAGTAGCTTGCCCTTTACTTCGCCGTGCGCTTGCACGCCACCGTGATGTAGGCGATCTGATGGTCGATGTCATGTGACCAGGTGACGCCTCCGCGGGTGCCGGCACCGTCACCCACACCGCCACCGGCCTTGGTTTGTGTGGTCGTATCTGCCCACACGGCCGGCCCTATCCGGGTGCCGACAACCGATCCGCTGTCCAAGGCGCAGTTGCCGATTCGCTCGTACTGAACCTTATAGCCCTGCGATTGGAGCTCGGCACCGAGTTCGCTGGGCGTTTGAGGCGATTTGGGGCCCGCGGCAGCGGGCGCGGCCCACAGCAACGCGAGCGAAGTACATGCGGCCGCCGACAGGCCGAAGGTAGATTTGGACATGCCACACCTTTCGTGGAGTGGTTCTGAAGGCGCTGGCGGCGGGAGGCTTTGGCGAGACGACCGCCGCCAGCGCTTATGTTTCACGTTCGGGACATACGGTTCACTAGCCGCAACGAGTGCTGAGCTCCATGCATTCCCCGATAGGAGACGACACGCTCACGTAGCCGTTCTCTGGCGTACGGACGTACTCCAAATACGGCTTGCTGCTTTCGAATCCGACGTTATCCGCAATGACGAGCGCGCCCGGCGCCAGCTTGTCCTCGAGAATCTTGAGGATCGGCAGGTCGAGATCGGGCCAGCCGTCCAGCAGAAGGAATTCGATCGGACCCTCAATCGTCTTCAGCGTCTCGCGGGCATCGCCCTCCAGGATGGTGATCAGGTCGGACACTCCGGCCTCGGCGAATGTCGCGCGCGAGGCGGCGATCTTCGCGGTGCTCATCTCGGTGGTGATGATGCGGCCAAAACCGTTGTCGCGAACGGCTGCGGCTGAATGCAGGGTGGAGATCCCGAACGACAACCCGTACTCCACGATCGTCTTCGGTTTGACGGCGCGGACCAGGCTGTAGAGGAGCCGACCGCCATCGGGGGCGACGGGAACGTAGGTGTTCTGGAACAGCTCGACGCGTTCCTCGACGGATTTCTTGTGGAAGGTGTCCCGGTCGACGGGCGGCGCGTCGTGCGAGGCGTTCTCGAAGAGTCGGTCGACGATCGCGGCGAATTCGGATTCATGGAGTGTTGTTGTCATGATATCTAGAATAGACGCAACGTCTCGTCTAGTCTAGGGTGGTGATTCGATGAACGTTGTGAACGAGACGGCGAAGCCCCGCGAGGCCGACGACGCGCGCCGTCATTTCGGAAACCGGCATGGCCGCAGTGACACCGCTCGCGAGGCCGTCATTCACGCTGCCGACGATCTACTGGTCGCCAAGGGCTATGCCGGGGTCACCATGGAAGGCATCGCCAAGGCGGCGGGTGTCGCCAAGCAGACCGTCTACCGATGGTGGGGTTCGAAGGCTGACGTGCTGATGGACGTCTTCCTCGAAGACGCTGCGCTCCAGCTCGACCCGCCCGATCTCGGCAGCCTTGAAGCCGATCTGCGGCACCACCTGGGTGTCACCGCGCTGTTCCTCATGGCCGATGATGCGGGTGCGGTGTTCCGGGCCCTCATTGGCCAGTCGCAGCATGACCCACAGCTTGCGGATGCTTTCCGGGCTCGTTATCTGCGTGAACAGCAGGCGCGGGACCAGATTCCGTTCGCCCGTGCGGTGGCGCGAGGAGAGCTGCCCGCCGACGTGGATATCGCTCGTCTAGCCGAACAGCTAGTGGCGCCGCTGTACTACCGCGTGATCGTGACGGGGGAGGCGGTGGGCGACGAGTTCCTCGACTGGCTCGTCGAAGATTTCTTGGCTCGCCGGAAATAATGTCAGTTGAGTTGACATTTAATCTGTCATGACCGAAACCGACTTTCACGCCAATGTGATCGACCAGATCCGCGATACCGGTGGCGCAGAAGGCTTCTTTGCTCAATTCGACATGCTCATCCTGCACACCGTGGGGGCCAAGTCCGGCGAGTCGAGGCAAAATCCCATGGCCTATCAACCGGGGGAGGACGGTGGCGAGTTCTACGTCTTCGCCTCCAACAACGGCGGCGACCACAGCTCTGGCTGGTACTACAACGCTCTCGCCCATCCCGGGAAGGTGTCGGTGGAGGCTGGCGGCAGCCACTACCCGGTGACCGTGCGCGATGTGGTGGGTGCGGAACGCGACCGGGTCTACGCCCGTCAGGCGGAGCGCTACGAGAACTTCGCCGAGTACGAGCGCAAGACCACCCGGGTTATCCCGATCCTGGGGCTTATCCGCGCGGATTAGCGGGTGGCCGTGATGGATTCACAAGTACCTCACAGCTAGGCGCGAGTGGGGACTCGCCGCGGAATCCGATGCGTGCTTGCCGGGTTTTGGACGAGTCGTCCAGAACAATGGTCAATTGTTATGGGCGAACTACAGTCTGGTCAGGCGCAGCGCTGGGTGCTGGAAAAGGGGCGTCTGGTCGTCGGTATCGCTGCGGCATTTGTCATGGCCATCACGGGCTTTGGCTGGGCCGGGTACAACACAACGGTGGGGCAGATCATCACGTCGCATGTGCTGCCCGGAGTGCTTACTCCCGTCGGCCAGGACCAGAACATCCTGCTGATGGGGCTGGACAGCCGGCTCGACCAAAACGGGAAGCCGCTGCCGCAGGAGATGTATGACGCGCTGCACGCCGGTGACGAGACGTCGGGCGGGTACAACGCGAATGTGTTGATTGTGGTGCATATCCCGGGCAACGACGGTCCCATCACTGCGGTGTCGATCCCGCGTGACGATTATGTGGACCTGGCGGGTTGCCCCGGGTCGGTATGCAAGGGCAAGGTGAAGCAGGCCTACGGATTTGCCTACCAGCAGGCGTTGGATGCGCAGGCGAACGGCAGCTCCGACGCGGCGGGCGCCAACGATCTGACCGCGCGTGAGCAGGCCGCCCGTGAGGCAGGGCGCAAGGCCCAGATCGATACGGTGCGCGACTTTTTGGGTGTGACGATCGACCACTTCGTGGAAGTGACCCTCGCCGCGTTCTTCCAGATCGCCAAGGCGGTGCAGCCTATTTCGGTGTGCCTGAACCACGATACGGTCGATGAGTTCTCCGGCGCCAACTTCCGCGAAGGCGTCCAGCAGATCGACGCATCCCAGGCGATGGCATTCGTCAGGCAACGGCGTGACGAAAACGACGGGTCGTTCACGGATATGGACCGCACCCGTCGTCAGCAGGCCTTCCTCGTGTCGTTGTTGACTGCGGTTCGCAAGGGCGGGGTGATGTCGAACCCCGCGGCGATACGCAACATTCTGAATGTTGCGCACGAGAACGTCGCGATCGACTCCGGGCTCAACATTGTCGACTTCGCCGCGCGTGCCTCGCAATTGACCAAACGACCGACGTCGTTCTATACGCTGCCCATTTCTGACTTCGGCCAGGATTCCAACGGCTCGGACGTCAACATCGTCGACCTCCCAACGATCCGGCGGATCGTCCACGACCGTTTCTCCGCCGGTATCGCCCCCGCCCCGCCCACTGTGGCTGCAGCGTCCCCGGCGGCTCCTCTTTCGGCTCCTGCGGTGCTCAATGTGGTCAACGCGACCGAGCGAGACGGGCTGGGTGCGGCACTCGAAGATGCCTTTACCGCCAGGGGATTCACGCGCGGTCGTGCGTCGACGGCAGAGGTCATGTCGACCGAGAGCTCGATTGTGTACGGCTCGGATGCCCAAGAGGGCGCGCAGGTGCTTGCCGATCAACTGCACCTGCCCATGACGGAATCCGGTGCGGTCGCACCTGGAACCGTTCAGTTGACCGTGGGATCGCAATTCCCTGTGGACGACTACATCGCACATCACAGCGCGGGTAAGAAGGGTGATTCGTCAGCGGATGCCGATTCCGCCGACGTCATGACCGCGGTTGCCGCGACGGGAACCGGTGTTCAGGCGCCCGTGCCCACCGACTTGAGCCAGATGGGTGCGGACGGCGTCGCCTGCGTCAAGTGAACTGATCAGCCGCCCGCGCGGAAGCAGACTCGCAATGCACGCACGTCCTCGGCAAGACCCCATAAACTGTGCTTATGCCTCTTCCTCCTGGCACCCCCGACATCGGTGTGCTGGACCTGTTGGTGTCCGTCTCCGAGACGGGCAGCCTTGGTGCGGCGGCACGGCAGCATGGCATTTCACAACCCGCTGCGAGCATGCGAATCCGAGCGCTGGAACGTCGCCTTCGGCTGGTACTGCTGGAGCGCGGCCCCACCGGGTCGCGGCTGACGGATGCTGGACTTGCGGTAGTCGGCCATGCCACTCCGGTCCTTGCGGCGGCCCGAGAATTCGTCACTGGTGTGGCTGCCCTGCATTCCGGCCAAGCGCCGCGTCTGGTCGTTGCCGCCTCGCGCACCATCGCCGATCATCGGATACCGCTGTGGCTCACGGCTCTTCGTTCGCGGCATGCGGATGTTGCGGTATCGCTCGAAGTCGGCAACACACAGCAGGTATGTGAGCTGGTGCGGGGTGGAAATGCGACCCTCGGATTCATCGAGGGGCCACATGCGCCCGCCGGTTTGGATGGGGAAGTGCTGGGCGCCGACGAGCTGGTCATTGTGGTGGGGCCGGCGCACACATGGGCTCGGCGACGCAAACCCGTGACGCTGCGCGAACTTGCGACAACTCCGTTGCTCATGCGAGAGCCCGGCTCCGGAACCCGCGACACCGTGTGGGAGGCGTTGAGCGAGGTGTGTCAGCCTGCGACCCCGGCAGCTGAGCTCGGCTCCGCTGCCGCGATCAAGGCCGCTGCGGCAACGGGATTGGCACCCGCGGTGATCAGCCGACTCATCGCGGCACCCGAGCTGTCGGCGGGAACTCTCCATGAAGTGACGCTTGCCGACGGCACAGTGTTCACCCGTCAATTCCGCGCGGTATGGAAACCGGGAGTCCCGCCGGCGGGACCGGCGCGGGCCTTGGTCGATCTCGCGGCGTCTGTCGATTAAGGCGATAGCGCCCGGAGATAACGACGGCGGAAAACCCGCTGCGCCAACAGGAGTACCGGGAACACCCGCCGCCAGAATCCGGACGGTGCGGGCTGGGTCAATGAGCGCAGCGTGAGAAACACAGTGCCCTCGATGTTCCTGTGCACGATAAATGCCTCTTCGCCCGACACCGGATGCCCGGGTAGCGTGCCGTACGCGAACCCGCATCGGTGGTCGGTATCGGCCACGGCCACGATGCGCACCGGCTCGCGAACGGCGAGCGGGCCCCATCCGAAGGTGATCTGGAACTCGGCGTCCTCACTCACGGCGGCCTCCGGGTCTACCCGGAAACCACTGCGCCGCTTGACTCCCCAGTTCAGCACCGCTTGTGAGGCCTCTTGCCACGCGGCCTCGCCGTGTCCGATGGTGACGGTCTGTTCGAATCGTCGGAGCGTGGGCGGCGTAGCGGACCACGTGCTCTCGCCCGGGCGCGTTGCATCCGCAGGCTCATACGTCAACGGTTCGCCACTCATCGCACCCGTCCCAGTCGTCGCGGCGTGAGGTCATCGAATGACACTGCCTCGCCGCAGTTCTCGCAGACCTGTTGGACATGTAAGGCCGAGCCGCACCGGTGCTCCCAGACGCTCGGTGGGGGCCCCTCCGTGGCGAATTTGTCACCCCACTCCATGAGAGCGAACAGTACCGGCCGGAGGGCGCGCCCGGATTCGGTGAGTAGGTATTCGTAGCGGGGAGGGTGCTGTTCGTATTGACGCTTCTCCAGCACGCCTGCGTCCACGAGCTTGCGCAGCCGCGTGGCCAGGATGTCGCGGCTGGCGCCGGTGTTGCGGACGATCTCGTCGAAGCGCCGATTGCCCAGCATCATCTCGCGCAGGGCCAGCAGGGTCCAGCGTTCCCCGATTACGTCGAGGGCATTGGCTATCGAACAATCTCTCATAGTCCTGAAACCCAACTTAGCACGGTATGCACCTGATCACAGTTAGTTGTGATTTCCAACTAACTGGGCGTATACCGGCAGAAGAGGACTTCAACGATGAATCCAGGAGGCAGACCCATGAGAGATGCAGTGATCGTCGACGCGGTGCGGACTCCCGTCGGTAAGGGAAAGCCGGGTGGGTCGCTGTCCGGAGTGCACCCGGTCGATCTGCACGCGCATGCCATCCGCGCACTCGTCGAGCGCACCGGGATCGACCCGGCATTCGTCGACGATGTCATCAGTGGCGCCGTCGGGCAGGTGGGGGAGCAGAGCTCGAACACCGCCCGGTGGGCGGCCCTGGCCGCGGGATTGCCCGAGACGGTTCCCGCGGTGACCGTGGACCGACAGTGCGGCAGCAGTCAGCAGGCCGTCCACTTCGCTGCACAGGGAGTTATCGCTGGGGCCTACGACGTGGTGATTGCCTCCGGCATCGAGTCGATGAGCCGGGTGCCGATGGGCAGTCAAAGCCTGGGCAAGGATTTCTTCGGCTCCGAGGTTGCCAAGCGATATCCGGAAGGGCTTGTCCCGCAGGGCATCAGTGCCGAGCTGATCGCCGCGAAATGGGAGCTGTCTCGTGAGCAGCTGGATGCCTTTGCGGCCGAGAGTCACCGTCGCGCGGCGCAGGCGTGGTCGGAGGGCAGATTCACGCGCGATGTGGTGTCGCTCAAGGTTCCCAATATCAACGGCGAGCTGGTCGAAGTGACCAGCGACGAATCCGTCAGGCCATCGACCACCGTCGAGGTCCTGGCCGGGCTCAAGCCCGCCTTCCATAACGAGTTATGGGAGCAGCGCTTCCCGCAGATCGACTGGAAGGTGACCGCGGGCAACTCCTCGCCGATCAACGACGGGGCCTCGGCGGTGCTCATCACCTCCAGCGAGACTGCAAAACGCCTTGGCCTCACGCCACGAGCCCGGGTGCATTCGGTCGCGGTAGTGGGCGACGATCCGCTGTACATGCTCACCGGAGTGATCCCTGCGACCGCGAAAGTCCTTGACCGCGCAGGCCTGTCACTGGCCGATATCGACGCCTTCGAGGTCAACGAGGCCTTCGCCTCGGTGGTACTGGCGTGGCAGGCGGAGACCGGCGCGGATCTGGCCAAGGTCAACATCAACGGCGGGGCCACTGCCATCGGGCATCCGCTCGGAGCCAGCGGTGGTCGGCTCATGACCACGCTGATTTCAGTGCTGGAGCAGACCGGCGGCCGCTACGGCTTGCAAACCATGTGTGAGGCAGGGGGTTTGGCCAACGCCACCATCATCGAACGGCTGTAGCGTTACGGCAACGTCGTGCGCATCAACATCACGTTGTACGCCGACCATAGGGACAGGTTGAAGTACAGTTCCTTGCCGGTCGTCCACGGATGCAGGTACGGCGCGTACGGGCCGCCCGGCATCTGCGCCTCGGTGACGAGGACCTGCGGTGGGCTCCAGGGGCCCTGTGGAGCAGGCGATGTCGAGAGCAAGACGTCGCCGGACTTATCCCCGTACATCACCAGGTACTTCTTGAGGTATGTGTTGTACTGCGCCGACATTTCGCCCACCGGGCCCGAGATGATGGGCGTCGCGGCATTGGGATCGCCGGGAACCCAAGAGCCCCTATCGGTGTTCCAGAACTCATGCTTGCCGGCATCGGGCAGGTTTGCGGGCAATGCGCGCGATACGAAGGCGGATCCGCTTCGGCCAGAAGGTGTTCCGAAGATGTAGATGAAGCCGTCGGTACCCTTCACGTAGGCCGCCTGCTGGAAGTTCTCATTTCCCGCCCTAAACGGGACCTGGCTGATGGCATCCGGGGACGAGGGACGAACGCTCTGCGGGAATGTCTTCCAGTTCTGTCCGTTGTCGTTGGACACCGCGGTGGCCGAGTAGTTGGTGGTCCACTCGCCGGCGCTGTCCCAGCTCTTGATGGACATGTAGTTCATGTACTGGGTGCGCCCAACGGAGACGGCGGCGGTCGGGATGATGCCGCGCTCCTGGGCCGCCCACTTGATGGGCGGAATGATCTGCTTGGAGTAGCCCGGGCGCGACTGCGGGGAACCCGAATACGGGTTCGAGGTCGATCCCTCCGCCACCGCGAGTCCGCGCGAGAGTGACTTGTCCTGGGTGCGCAGCAGAGTGTTGTACCGCCACTGCTGGCTCTTCATTCCGCAGTATCCGTATGTATCGCCGAAGGCCATCAGCACCTGATGGCTGGCTGAATCGCCGTTGTCCCACATGATTCCGAGGTCGGTTCCGGAGATGCTGAACTTCTGAAGCGTGTTGGCGCCGGTGTCTACGCCGGTGACCCAGCCGACGACGGAGGTTGAGGGGGAGACGGCGGCTTCGGCGGACGGGCCTACGGCGGGCGCCGGCGCTGCGGCCTGCTGATCTTGCAGGTTGTTCTGGGACGGGTTGCCCGGCTCGGGAGGATTGGGCAGGGCCGGCCGTGCCAGCTCTTGGGCCCACCCCGGCTTCTTCTTAGCGCTCTGCTGGGGCAGGACCTGCTTGAGGATGGCCAGCGGCAGCTTGCCCAGTTCGGGCAGGGGGGCCTTGTCGTTCGCGTTGACGGGCCGGCGCCCGATCGGGGGCGCCTGGCCGGGCATACCGTCATCGGGGACCGGAGTCGGCGGCTGGAGCCCTGCTGCGGGGCCTGTGCAGGGATCAGCAGAGGCCAAGGGCGCGACATCGATCGCAACGCTTGATCCGATAATGACCGAGGTCAGCAAGACCACGGAGATACGGCGACGCGGCGACATGTCGGACCTTCCCGGGGCAGGACGCCATATCGACGTCAGCAATAGACTTCCGTGACGATAGTGGCTGGTGAGGCCAATGTGGCTACTGGTGCATCGATAGGTATGTTCCCGTGACCGCGTCGAAACCGAGCAGTCTGGCGCCGGTGGATTTCTGGAGGCGGTGATCAGTTATCAGTCGCCGGTGGTGCCGCTGCTCACGAATTGCCTGGATTTCCTGTATGGGCACTGCCGTCGACCCCGTGGGCAGCTATCTTGGCTCCCATGGCTTCAGGGTCGAAGACGCCCACTGTCCGCGTGACCACTCCCAACGGAATCGTCGAAGGCTTCGTACGGGGCGGTGTGCGGCGTTTCCGGTCCATTCCCTATGCCCGCCCCCCGATCGGGCTACTGCGTCTGCGTGCACCTCAGCCGGCTTTGGCGTGGGACGGAGTGCGTGACTGCACCGAATTCGGCGCGGCGGCCCCGCAGCAGCGCCGTTACCGGGTGTTGGGGCCGGGACGCGTCCAGCGGGCCAGCGAGGATTGCCTCACGGTCAACGTCGTCACACCCGATCGGCCCTCCAACGAACCGTTGCCGGTCATGTTCTTCATCTATGGCGGTGGGTACCTGCTGGGCAGCTCGGCGACCCCGCTGTACGACGGTGGCTCCCTGGCTCGGCGTGGGTGCGTCTACGTATCGGTGAACTACCGCGTGGGTGCACTGGGTGCCATGGACCTGTCGTCTTTGTCGAACACCAGCCACCTCATTGAGGGCAACCTGTTTCTGCGTGATGTGGTGCTGGCGCTGCAGTGGGTACGCGACAACATCACGACATTCGGTGGCGACCCGGGCAATGTGACGATCTTCGGGGAAAGCGCCGGGGCGCACTGCGTTGAGACCCTGATGGCCACGCCCGCCGCCGGGGGCCTCTTCCACCGCGCCATCTGCCAGAGCACCGCCAGCGGTATGGCGGTGCCCGCTGAGTCGGCGGCTCTGTACGCGCAGAAGTTCGCACAAGTCCTTGGTGCCACACCGGAAACGGCCGCACAGACCGTGCTGCAGTCGACGCCCGCCGAGTTGGGCGCGGCGCTCAACGCGCTTATCGCCGACATCGTGGAGAACATGCCGGGCGGGTCATTTGCGATCGGCCCATGCATCGACGGCAACTACCTGCCCCACCACCCCATCGAGGCGATGGAACACGGTGAAGCGCATCGTGTTCCATTGATCGTCGGTCACAATGCCGACGAGGCCAAACTGTTCACGCGGGTCCTCAAGATGATGCCGCTGTCTGAAGCCGCGCTCGAGGGGATGCTGATGCGGGGTGGGGCCGCCCATCGTGATCGCATCGTGGCGGCTTATCCCGGGTTCCCCGCGCGTCACGCCCGGGTGAAGCTCGCCGGCGACATGAACTTTTCCACCGCGGCCTGGCAAATGGCCGAGGCGCACCATCGGTACGCGCCGGTGTACTTCTACCGCTACGACTATGCGCCCGGGGCGCTTCGAATGGCCGGTATGGGCGCCACACATGCCACAGAACTGCTCGCCGTGTTCGATAGTTACCGCGGCGCGATGGGCACCGTGATGGCGGGGGCGATTGGCCGTCGCGACGCCGTGCGGGTCAGCAACGATGTACAACGACGCTGGCTTGCGTTCGCGCGCAGTGGAATTCCGGGTGACAGCTGGCCCACCTATGAACCTCCGGATCGGGCCGTGATGGTGTTCGACCATGCCACTCGCGTGGAGCTAGACCCGGAGGCGACCCGACGAGCCGCATGGGACGGATTCAGTCTCACTCTCTGATCCGCCATTGTGGGCCAACCGGTTGGTTACCTAGGATGTGTCGATGGCAACGACGCCCCGCACGCCCGGGTCCTTTTTGAGACGCGCTATTCGTATCAATACCGCTAACGGCACGGTCGAAGGATTCACCCGGGGAGGCGTGCACCGCTTCCGTGGGATTCCCTACGCGGAACCGCCGGTGGGCCCGCTACGTCTGCGTGCGCCCCGCCCGGCTGCGCCGTGGACGGGGGTGCGCAAGTGCCGCACCTGGGGTGCCGCCTCCATCCAGCAGCATCGCTACGCCATCATCCTGCCCGGCAAGCCCCAAAAGCTCAGCGAGGACTGCCTGACCCTCAACGTGGTCGCCCCCGAGGGGCCGATCAGTGGGCCTCTTCCGGTCATGTTCTTTATCCATGGTGGCGGGTATTTTCTGGGCAGCTCGGCGACTCCGCTGTATGACGGGGCGAGCCTGGCGCGGCAGGGATGCGTGTACGTCTCGGTCAACTACCGCCTGGGCGGCCTTGGATGCGTGGACCTTTCGTCGTTGTCCGATGAGAAGCACACCATTGAGAGCAATCTGTACCTGCGCGATTTGGTGCTGGCGCTGCAATGGGTGCGCGACAACATCGGCGCCTTCGGCGGCGATCCCAACAACGTGACGATCTTCGGCGAGAGCGCCGGATCACACGCCGTGAACACGCTACTCGCCGTGCCGTCGGCCGCCGGGCTGTTCCACCGGGCGATCTGCCAGAGCACCGCCACCGGCCTGGTGGTCAGCGCCGAGGATGCAGCTGTCAATGCGCGCCAGTTCGCGAAGTACTTGGGCGCCGGCGATTCGAACGCGGCCGAAACCGTGCTGTCCGCGAAACCGCAGCAGCTGGTGAAGGCGTTGTTCCGGCTCATCGGATCGGCCAAACATGTACCGGGGCTGTCGTTGCGGATCGGGCCCAGCATCGACGGCGACGTGTTGCCGCTCGACCCCGTCGAAGCGATGGAACGCGGTGAGTCGCATCGTGTTCCGCTGATCATCGGGTACAACGCCGAAGAGGCGACCCTGTTCACCAAGATGCTCAAGATCCTGCCGATCACACCGGAGGCGTTGGAGCACTCCCTGTCCAAGGGCGGGCCCGAGTTCGTCCAGCGCATCGTCGCCGGTTACGACGGGTATCCGTCGGAGAAGGCGCTCCTGCAGCTGGCGGGAGATCTGGCGTTCGGTTCGGCGGCATGGCGTGTCGCGGAGGCGCACGGCCGGTACGCCCCGGCGTACTTCTACCGATACGACTACGCGACGAGGGCGCTGCGCCGCTACGGACTGGGCCCCACCCACGCCATCGAACTGCTTGCTGTGTTCGGCACCTACCGGACCGTGGCCGCACCGTTCCTGGCGGGACGTAGGGATCGGGCGGCCGCCCGCGCCGTCAGCGACGAGATGCAGAGGCGTTGGCTGTCATTCGCGCACAGCGGAACACCGGGGGATGGCTGGCCCATGTATACGGTGCCGGACCGACAGGTGTTGATCATCGACAGCCCCTCGCGATTGGAGAGCGATCCCGACGGGGATCGGCGCCCGTTGTGGCAGGACGTCGCCTCGATCGCATAGCCGACGGGCGACGGTACGTTGGGCTCATGATCATCGTGACGAGCAACGACATTCCCGGATACAAGATCGCCGCGGTCTTCGGCGAGGTCTTCGGCTTAACCGTGCGGTCGCGGCACATCGGCTCCAACCTTGCCGCCTCGTTCAAGTCCATCGCCGGTGGTGAGCTCAAGGGCATTACCCAGTTGCTGCACGAGAGCCGCCAGGAGGCACTGTCCCGGCTGGCGGCTGAGGCGGAGTCGCGTGGGGCCAATGCCGTGGTCGCGTTCCGTTTCGAGACCACCGAGTACGCCAACACGGGCGTTGAGGTGTGCGCGTACGGGACGGCCGTCGGTATTCAGCCCCTCCAATAGCGGCCATTCGGTAAGACACGGTTCACCTGATCCGGGCAGAATCAGGCGGGTGAGCAATGCGCGCGCCGGACAGCCGGCCCAGCCGGAAGACCTCATCGATATCGCCCACGTGGTGACCGCGTACTACGCGATCGAACCCGACCCGGGGCACGTCGCGCAACAGGTCGCGTTCGGGACCTCCGGGCACCGCGGGTCGAGCCTCGACGGCGCCTTCAACGAAGCGCATATCGTCGCCACCACCGCGGCGATCGTGGAATACCGCTCCTCGCAAGGCATCACCGGGCCGCTGTTCATCGGTCGTGACACCCATGCACTCTCCGAGCCGGCGTGGACCAGTGCGCTAGAGGTATTGGCCGCCAACGGCGTTGTGGTGGCTGTGGATTCACGGGACCGATACACGCCGACTCCGGCGGTGAGCCACGCCATCCTGCGGCACAATCGCGGCACGCCGACCGATCGAGCCGATGGGATCGTCGTCACCCCGTCGCATAACCCGCCCCGAGACGGCGGGTTCAAATACAACCCGCCGCACGGCGGCCCCGCCGATACCGACGCCACGGGTGTGATCGCCGCGCGCGCCAATGAGATTCTGCGTACCGGATGGCGTTCGGTGAAACGGGTCTCACTGGCACAGGCGCTGAAATCCGTGCAGCGGTATGACTTTCAGCAGACATATGTGGACGATCTGGTCAATGTGGTCGATCTCGACGTCATCAAGGACGCAGGAATCCGCATTGGCGCAGACCCGCTGGGCGGGGCCAGCGTCGACTACTGGGCCGCCATCGCAGACCGGTGGTCGCTGGATCTGACCGTGGTGAACCCGCTGGTGGACGCCACCTGGCGGTTCATGACTCTGGACCACGACGGCAAGATCCGGATGGACTGCTCCTCACCGGACGCGATGGCCTCGCTGGTGGCATCGCGGGACAAGTACCAGATCGCCACGGGGAACGACGCCGACTCCGATCGGCACGGCATCGTGACCCCCGATGCGGGGCTGATGAACCCCAATCACTACCTGGCGGTCGCCATCGACTACCTGTTCAGCCACCGGGACGGCTGGGCCGCCGGGACCGCAGTGGGCAAGACGCTGGTGAGCTCGTCGATCATCGATCGGGTGGTGGCGGGGCTGGGCCGGACGCTTCTTGAGGTGCCGGTCGGCTTCAAATGGTTTGTCGACGGGTTGATCGGCGGGACAATCGGTTTCGGCGGTGAGGAGAGCGCCGGGGCGTCCTTCTTGCGCCGCGACGGGTCGGTGTGGACCACCGACAAGGACGGCATCATCGCCGCACTACTCGCCTCGGAGATCCTGGCGGTCACCGGGGCGACGCCCTCGCAGCGGTACGCCGAGCTGACCGAGAAGTACGGCGCCCCAACGTATGCCCGCGTTGATGCACCCGCGAGCCGCGAGCAGAAGTCGATACTGAGCAAGCTCTCGCCCGAGCAGGTGAGCGCCACCGAGCTGGCCGGTGAACCCATCGTCGCCAAGCTCACGAACGCGCCCGGCAATGGCGCACCGATCGGCGGGCTGAAGGTTGTTACCGAAAACGCCTGGTTCGCGGCACGGCCCTCGGGAACCGAGGATGTATACAAGATCTATGCCGAATCTTATCTGGGTGCCGAGCACTTGAGGCAGGTACAGGATGCCGCGCGCGAGGTCGTCTCCGCGGTGATTGGGCGATGAGCCGCTTTCGCGAAGAGCATTGCCTTTGAGTGGCTGTACCGACAGCGTCGCAGCCGCCAAACCGCGTCTGCCGTGGGAGATATGGATTCTGGTTGTCGCCAGCCTGGTGATTGCGCTCGGGTTTGGGGTGGTGGCGCCGGCGCTGCCGCAGTATGCGCGGAGCTTCGGGGTGAGCGTGACCGCGGCGACTGCGGTGGTGAGCGCGTTCGCGGCATTCCGGTTGGTGTTCGCGCCGGCCGCCGGAGCGCTCGTGCAGCGGCTGGGGGAGCGCTGGGTCTACATGACCGGGCTGCTGATCGTCGCGGTGTCCACCGGCATCTGTGCCTTTGTGCATAGCTATTGGCAGCTATTGGTGTTTCGATCGCTCGGCGGCATCGGCTCCACCATGTTCACCGTGTCGGCGGCGGCGCTGCTCGTGCGCATCGCACCCGAGGAGATTCGAGGGCGTGCGCAGGGGCTGTATGGGTCGAGCTTCCTGCTCGGAATGGTGGCTGGGCCCGCCGTGGGCAGTGCTGTTGTGGGGCTGAGCCTTTCGGCGCCGTTCATCATCTACGCCGCGGCGCTGGTGGTCGTCGTCGTGCTGGTCTACTTCGGATTGCGGCACTCCACGCTGCTGGAGGTCGCCGATAATCATCAGCGGACGCCGGTGACGTTGAAGTCCGCATTGCGTCATCGGACGTTCCTCGCTGCGCTGATGTCGAATTTTAGTGCGGGATGGGCGATCTTCGGGATTCGCGGTGCGCTATTGCCGCTGTTCGTGGTCGAGGCGTTGCATCAACGGCCGGGGGCTGCCGGACTCGTATTCGCAGCATTTGCGGCCGGGGACGTGTCCACGGCCTTCCTGGCCGGGTCGTGGTCCGATGACATCGGCCGTAAACCGCTCGTGGTCGCCGGTCTGGTGGTGTGCGGGTCCACCGTGGTGGCGATGGGCTTTGCGTCATCCTTGCCGGTGCTCATCGTGCTCTCGCTTGTCGGCGGCATCGGCGCGGGGCTGTATGCGTCCCCACAGCAGGCCGCGGTGGCCGATGTGGTGGGCAGTCGGGGGAGGGCGGGGACGGCATTGGCCAGTTTTCAGATGACCTCGGATATCGGTCTGGTGATCGGGCCTGTGGTCGCCGGGGTGATCGTCGAGCAAGCGTCCTATGGATGGGCGTTCGTGGTAGGTGGTGCGATGCCGCTGATCGCGGCGGTGGCGTGGATTTTTGCGCCCGAGACGCTGGGGAGACTTGCGTCACCGCAGGTTAGGAGTATGCAGGAAGTAGCAGAGGATGTCGGTGGGCCGGAGCGCTGAGATTTTGAGAGCCCGTCGCCGTGGTGTAACTTCGTCCGAGCACGAACAACTAAACATGGGGCTATGGCGCAGCTGGTAGCGCACCACACTGGCAGTGTGGGGGTCAGGGGTTCGAATCCCCTTAGCTCCACAATAATCCCAGGTCAATGACCTGGGATTTTTTGTTGCCCGGGTTGAGTGCGCACGGACGTAACCGCCGAGATGTTCTTGCGCTCCCAGCGAGCCCTTCGGAGAAGCCACTGCGTCACAACACCCTGCGGTACAGCAGCCACAGATACGGCGCAGCACGCGAGGGCCGCGGTGAAGCAAGATCAGCCACCGGATTAGCAAGAGGCTTACAACGGGAGCCGTACTCGCAACGGCGTACCCGTCGCACGTTCGTTAACTGCGATCCGATGAACACCAAGGACTACTCCACACCCCGGCCCTTCGGCACATGTGCGACGTGTGCGTGTCTGGTTGGTCCCTACCGGACATCCACCCCTGCTCTTGGAGGCGCCATCCCGAGGCCCTGACTCGGGGTTCGCTCGACTTGCCCTCTTGACGACGCGTGGGGCTTCCGCAGGAGCCGTCAAATCGATTCCTGCGCAGGACTATTGCTGCTAGCAGCGCTGTTTTGTCTCGCTGGGCTGGACGTTGCTTGTGCGATGATGGGCTATCCGGGACCGTGGGATGAACAATGCACTACCGGAATTCGGATGGGCGAGCCATGTGAAAGGGCATCAGGTCATGAACACGACGACGCACCGGGCTCTGAAACAACTTCGCCACGGCCTGTTCGCGCTGCTTGTATTGATCTGTGCGCTGTGCGCATCTCCAGTTTCCTCGGCCGACACCGTGCATATGAGTCCGGATAACGAACGCCGGCTCCAGGGGCTGCTCACTGAGCGCAACCGCCTTGCGGCGGAGAATCCCGCGCAGCTGAGTGCCGCGGTATCGGCCCTTTTTCTGCGTGTGCCATACGGCGCTGACACCCTGATTGGATCCGCTTCCATCCCCGAGCAGTTGGTCGTAGAACTCTCCCGCGTGGACTGCTTCACATACGCCGACTATGTCGAAGCGCTGAAGCGGTCGAGTAACAGCACCGATTTCATCGCCCAACTGACCCAGATCCGTTATCGCGGGGGCGATGTCAACTTCACGCAGCGCCGCCACTTCTTCACCGATTGGGCCGCCGATACGCCCACCAACGCCACCGATGTGACAGCTAGCCTCGGGGCACCTGTGGAGCAGGTCGCCAAGACGCTCAACCTGAAGGATTCCGGCGGCAGCTATCTGCCTGGGCTTCCGCCGCGGCCGCGCACGGTTGTCTATTTACCGAGTGCCCGTGTGTCGGGTGGTGTCATCGCAAATCTTCACGACGGTGACTACCTCGGTGCCTACGCCACGGCCGGCGGGCTCGACGTCACGCATGTAGGAATTTTCCTCCACACGCCGAGCGGGCCGGTACTGCGCAATGCCTCGTCATTGCGGGCGAACAACCAAGTCGTCGACACGCCACTGGGGGAGTATCTGGGCACGGTCCCGGGAATTGTCGTACTACGGCCGACTCGATGAAGCGCGCGCACCGGCGATTGCCTCTGACTAAGGAGCGGGGCTCAAGGAATCGGCCGACGTCTGTACTCCAGAGATCCCGCGGGAAGCGTTGGCTGGGGCAGGTGCTGCGGGGCTCAGGGTGTCGGCCGATACAGATACGCCCGAGCGTCCTGAGGGCAGCAGTGGAATTCCGATTGTCGCCGGGTATCCCGGTGGCCCGTACTGCAACGGTCCGATCACCGGCGGGGGCGGGGGTGTGATCGGGCCGGGGTTGGCCCTTGCCACACCCGTACCCGCGGACAGTGCCAGGGCGGCGGCCAGTAGCAGCGAGACGCCTCCAGTTCGGCGGATTATGTTGAACAGAAACATGTATCGCTCCTAGTTCAGGACGTACGGATCGCCGTACACGGACAATTGCGTTTGTTGAACCGCACTGGCGACCGCGAATGTCGCGTAGGAGCGCACCGTCACCGGTCCGCCGCAGGCGTCCACTTTCAAGTGGACGTCTTGCATATCCAGGCGCCCTACGCCTGCCGTCACCGGCATAGTGCCCATCGCGACGGTGGTGATCACGCCCGGCTGCAGGTCGGTCTGCACGAAGCCGCCGATCGCCCCGGTGCCGCCCACCTGCACTCCCGGCTGGCCGCTGATGGTCGCCCCGACCGATCCCGCCAACTGGCCAGTGCCGCCGATCTGAAGACCCTGTGACACATCGATCTGGCAACCGACTTGGTAGCCCGCGACGAAGTTGGCTGCGGTGACGGGATTGCCGCCGCTGCCGCCGATGTTCGCCTGCGCGGACAGCGTCATGAACGCCTCGCGAGAGTTCTGCGCGCCGGCCAGATTTGGGACCGCATTGATTACCTCGCCCGAGAGGGCAACCGACAGGTGCCAGCCGTCGAAGGTTGTGCGTTGGCTGGATTGCGGAGCCATCTCGACGGGGGCGGCCCAGCTGGTTGCCGATGTTGCGAGGGCGCATGCGATCGCCATCACGGCCGCTCCGGCGACCAAACCGGAACGCTTCGCGCTGCTCATAATGGGTACCTCCTATCAAATCGTTTGATTAGAACTAACGATTTGATTAAAACAGATGATCTGCATAGATGTACTATTGGGGCTATGAGTGAGTTCCCACCGGATGATTACCCCAGGCCACAGGGGTTGTTCGGGCCCCTGTTCGAGATCCTCCTGCGACGAATGCATGTCGAAGTGGATGCCGAACTGGGTAAGCACGCACTGCGGCTGCTTCATATGGGGGCGCTCAACGTCTTGGATGCGGCTGGCACGCAGTCTCAGGCAGATCTCGCCGAAGCCTTGCGGGTGGACAAGACCACCATGGTTGGGCTGCTGAACGATCTGGAAGCCATTGGCTTCGTTGAGCGTCAGCGGTCCCCGGAGGACCGCCGCCGCCACGATGTGGTGATGACTCCGCTCGGAAAGCGCCGGAACGCCGAGATGGTCGAAGTGCTCAGAGATGCAGAGACCCGCGTGCTGTCTGCCTTGAGTGCAACGCAGCGATGTGAACTGTTTGTGCTGCTCGAAAAGGCTTTCTTGGCGGCGTCCGGGGGCACCGGGGTCGACCGGGATTGATCACGTGAGGCCGGTGACGAACCGGATTCTGCCCTGCACAGTGATGTGGTAACTGATTCGGTGGAGTACTGCATCACTGTCACGTACGGCCAAATCCACGAGCAGGCCGTCGAACAGACTTTGGATCGCCTGTCCGGGTTGCAGTCCGATGCCGGTCCGTGTCCTGAAACGCCAACGGTCAACAGCGAATCCTGCGTCTATCGCCTCATGCCGATCGAAGATCGAACTCAGGGTGGCGAAGGGAATGGCGCTGTCCACCTGGAACCACGGGAAGGTCCCGGCTGGTATCGGGATGTTGTGCCGTGTGGTGATCGCCTTGAACGCATCGCTCATGTTCGGGGAGATCAACGCTTGATTTCGCGACCAATCCACGCTGGTCTGGCCCGGCATGTTGACGATGGCGACGCCATTTGTCTGGAAGACGAAGCGCTGATCGGCGATCGACGTCGGTTGTTGCTCGTTGACTGCCAACGCCGCCGGGGTAAAGAAGTGCGACTGACTTTCGAAATTCGGAATGAGGACCATGGTGCACGCGCCTTTCGTAGCCGGATGAATGTCATTCCAGCGCAGGGCCATTGCCATAGACCGGTTCTCTTGTTCGGCCGAACGTTGGTGACACGACGGTATGGGCTAACGGAGACCGTGGGCACGAGTAGTGCACTACCTGAAAAGACCACCGCGGCGTGGTTCACACGCCGCGGTGGTCTCGTTAGTTCCCACTGAACTAGCGGTCAGTAGTCCCAGGTGGCCGGTACACACCGGAAGGTGTTGCCGGCGGTGGCCACATGGCAGACGGACGGGAACGGCAGGTGGGTGGCAACCATCGCCTCGCCGGTCGCCGCCAGCTCCCGCAAAAGACGGATCCGCACCCGAGCCGCCTCCTCAGGATCGTGCTCAAAGCCGTTGTGCCACTCGGGATTATCGAAACCGGGCGCGAACACCGCATCGCCGGCGAACGTCAGCTTCTCCCCGCGTGACTCAAGGCGGACCACGCTGTGTCCGGGGGTGTGGCCGCCGGTGCGAGAGATGAGAACTCCCGGAGCCACCTCGTACTCCGTCTCAAATGTCCGCAGCTGGCCGCGGTACTCGTTCAAGAACTGCGTAGCGACCCTGCGAAGCACGTCCGGAATTGGCCCCGGCATGGTGGCGTGGGAGAAATCGGGTGCCTCCCAGAACTCGGCCTCTGCGGTTGCGGCGTGGACCCGCAAGTCCGGATGCAGCCGCGCCTTCAGCCCTTCGGTGAGCAGCCCGCCGACGTGGTCCATATGCATGTGGGTGAGCACCACGTCGGTCACGGAGGCGAGATCGACACCGGCGGCCTCTAATCGCGCGGCCGTCTGCCCTGCCTTCGGGAAGTCCGGGAACTCCAGCCCCAGCCCGGCGTCGACGAGTATGGTCCGGTCGCCGCTGCGCACTACGACCACATTCAGCGGCCAGTCCACCACATCGGGCGGCAGGAACATGCCGTCCAGCCAGACCGCCAGTTCGGTCGGATCGACGTTGGTGGCCAACGTCGACGCAGTTATCGGCAGTACCCCATCGCTGATCACCAGCACCTCGATATCACCAGCACCTCGATATCGCCGACGTCCATCGCGTAGCGCGACGGAACCAACTCGTCGACCCCGAGGCCGCCGAGATGAGTGGTGTTGTCCAAGGTCATGATTTCTCCTGCTGACTGTTCGGCTGCGTTTCCTATCAAGATCAGCCTGGCGGCCCGGACAGCGATGCGAACCCTTGGAAGTCCGTAGTCCGTAGTAAGAAAGACGGTGTGACACAGGTACCCGACGAGCTTGTTGCCGCCGCATCGAAGGCGCGCACCGTCACGGTGCTCACGGGCGCCGGTATGTCCGCCGAGAGCGGGTTGCCCACCTTCCGCGATGCCCAGACGGGACTGTGGTCGAAGTATGACCCGATGACGCTGGCGACGCCGGAGGCCTGGAACGAGGATCCGGGTCTGGTGTGGGCGTGGTACCAGAATCGGCGCATCCAGCTGATTGCGGTACAGCCGAACAACGGTCATCGTGCGTTGGCGCAGTGGGGATCTCACCGCGACATTCGGATCGTCACCCAGAACGTCGATGACCTTCACGAACGCGCTGGCAGCGCCGAGGTCGTGCACGTCCACGGCAGCCTGCTCAAATCGCACTGCGATACCTGCGAAACCGGGTACGACGTGACGGTCGCCGCCCCCGAGTCCGAGCGGGTGGCGCCGCCCGAGTGCGACTGTGGCGGAAAGGTTCGTCCCAGCATCGTGTGGTTCGGCGAGATGCTGCCCGAGGTTGAATTCGGTCATGCCGTCGCGCATGCGCAGAACTGCGAGCTGATGCTGCTCATCGGAACCTCCGGCATCGTGTACCCGGCTGCCGGACTCCCGCAACTGGCATTGAGTCGCGGGGCAACGGTTGTCGAGATCAACCCGCATGAGACGGACCTGTCCGACCGCGCCGATCTCGTCTGGCGGGCCACCGCGGCCACTGCTCTGCCTGCACTCGTGGATGCGCTGTCTCTCTAGGGGCAGGGTCTGAGTACCGTTGGCCCGTATGGGAAACACGCGAAGCATCGGCATCCCCGGGGTCGGCGTTGGGCACTGGACCAACGAGGCCGCGGAGACCGGCTGCACCGTCGTTTCCCTACCGCCGGGCACCTGCGCCTCGTGTGAGGTGCGCGGTGGCGCGCCCGCCTCGCGCGAGCTCGCCGCTTTGGCTCCGGACAAGTCTGTCGTCGCGATCGACGCGGTGGTGCTGACCGGCGGCTCCGCATTCGGGCTCGCGTCTGCCGACGGCGCCATGCGGTTCTTCGAGGAGTCGGGCAGGGGAGTACCGACACCGGGCGGACTGGTCCCGGTGATCCCCGCGCTCGCCCTCTTCGATCTGGCGGTGGGAGAAGCCTCGGTCCGGCCGACGGCAGAGGACGGATACGCGGCGGCACGTGCATCGGTCGACGGGCAGCACTTCGAGGTCGGACGAGTTGGCGCGGGTACCGGCGCCTACACCTCACACTGGCGAGGCCCGGACGGACGGCGGCATGGCGGTATTCGTTATGCCGAGGTAGCTGCCCAGGGGGTGATCGTCGGCGCGTTGGTGGCCGTCAACGCCTACGGCGATATCGACCAGGGTGGCGAGGACGTGTCGCTGGATCCGGTGGCGGCATTGTCCGAGGTTTTCGGTTTCGGCGATTCGCGTCAGCACACCACGATCGGTGTCGTCATCACCAACGCGCAGCTGGACAAGGTGGGCTGCCATATCGTCAGCCAGGGTGCGCACGACGGGCTATCCCGGGCAATCACACCACCGCACACACGATTTGACGGAGATGCCTTCGTCGCCGCCGCGACGGGGCAGGTACCCGCTCATGTCGATGTGGTGCGGTTGATGGCCTTGGACGCCGTGGCGCGCGCGATTCGATCGGGCGAGGGCTAAGGGGATTCGAACCCCTGACCCCCACGCTGCGAGTGCGGTGGAGAACGCACATCGAGGTGCCCGGCTACGAGCGACAGCCCCGACCAGTGAGGCGCGTTTGTCGCTCATAGCCGGGCACTAGTGAGTGGGCTTCTCGGTCATGTCCCGGTCAGTGGGTCACTCTTGCGCCATATGCGTTATTTCGGATAACGTATCTGGGGAGGCGAGGATTCGACTCAGTGTCGAGGTGAATCCGGATGGAGGCGTGCATGTTTGGGGCCGTCCTTGCTGCGGGTTCCCTGGTCGACCAGACGTCCGGTACGTCGTGGACCGCACGCTTCCCGCCCGCTCCATGCCGACGACGGCGCACGATGTTCACCCCGAGTGGTTCGTGACAGCGGTGCCCCGACGAACGCCGCCAACGGGTGCAGCGATTCGCACATGAAGTCATCGAAGCAATGGGAGCAGCCAATGAACGACATTCGATTCGACGGGCGGGTAGCGATCGTCACCGGTGCGGGAGGTGGGCTCGGGCGCGAATACGCGCTGCTGCTCGCCCGCCGCGGCGCCAAGGTCGTCGTCAACGACATCGGATCGCCCGATGAGCTTCTCGGCACGGGCAGCTCCGATTCCCCGGCCAATTCCGTGGTCGACGAAATCACGGCCCTCGGTGGTGAGGCGATCGCCGACACCCACACGGTCGCGACGGGAGACGGTGGACGCGCCATCGTCGGTACCGCACTGGACGTGTGGGGACGGGTGGACATCGTCATCAACAACGCCGGAATCGTCGGGCCGATAAAGACATTCGCCGAACTCACCGACGAAGACGTGGATACCGTGCTCGGCGTACAACTGCTCGGGCCATTCAATGTGCTGCGCCCGGCGTGGAAGACGATGGTCGACCAGGGATACGGACGGATCCTGAACATCTCATCCGGCAGCATGTTCGGGCAGGGGGAGGCTTGCACCTATCCGACCGCCAAGGCCGGAATGATCGGCATGACAACCAACCTGGGGCTTGCCGGACCTGCCTATGGCATCAAGGTGAATGCGCTGCTTCCCGTCGGGTTCACACGGATGGTGGAAAACATGCCCGAGCCCGCACTGAGCTGGTTGCGTGACACCTTCCCGGCCGCCTCGGTGGCACCGGTCGCGGCGTTCCTGGTATCCGAAGATGTGCCATGTTCCGGTGTCAGTTTCAGTGCCGGTGGCGGGCGCTTCGCGCGGGTATTCCTCGGTGAGGCGCTCGGAGTGACCTCGGCGCAGCTCACCATCGAGGAGGTCCGAGACAAATTCGACGCTGCGATGGAAACCGTTGGCGCTGAGACGATCACCAATGTGGGCGACGAGCTTGCGCTCTATGCGGCCAAGCTTTCCGGGCAGTGACGGCGCCTATGCCGTGGGATACGAGGGCAGTATTTTCTCCCAGCTTTCGATCTCGCCGGGTATCACCCGGAAGATCGGATGCGGCCGCAACCTCAATGCCCTGTCAGCCGATCCGGGTACGGAATCTCGTTGCGCCAGCTTGGCGTCCAGAAGCCATCGCTCATACGCCAGTTGCCCGCGGTGAACATCGATCCAGGGTTCGAGTACGGAAGCCGGCACCCCGATGAGGTCCCGGTTGAACCGGTAACCGCGATGGTCGGCCTCGTCGGCCAGGCCGGTCAGGTATGCGCCGATTCCGTCGAGCGGCTGTTCCAATGTTTTGAACCGGTCCAGCTGCGGGTGATTGCGGTATCCGCGCGTGCGCCCCTGCAGCACTTTCTGCGCCAGCAGTGTTTCCCGCCAGCACGCAACGAGCCCCTTGGCATCGAGGTTCCCCGGGTGCAGTGACCACAGTCGCATGTCATCTCTGTACCCGAAGACTTACAGATTCACCAGCTCACCTGAACGCCGCCACAGTTCCTGTTGGGCCTCTTGATCCGATCGGATTCGCACGGCAGGTAGTACCCCGAGACCGGGAGTGGAGGTGAAGAACTGCCCAGTGGTCGTGGCGAGGTCTTCGTCGAGGACCAATCGGATGCCCATCCGAGCTCCTTGATCGGGCCGCCGCACGAAGGGTGTGCGCGAGGCCAGACCCGCGGCGGTGGTGAGGATGCGGCTGTCTCGTACCAGCCCGGTCGACACCATGCCGGGACAGAAGCAATTGACCGTGACTCCCGTGCTGTCGAGGCGTCGCGCGAGCTCCTGGGTGAAGAGGATGTTCATCAGCTTTGACTGCCCGTACATGATCTCCGAGCCGATCGCGTTGTATCGGCGGGGCTCTGCGAATCGGTCCATGTTGATGCGTGGCCATGAGCGGTGCGCTTCAGACGCGGTGATGACGATTCGTGCCCGGTCCGCGGCCGTGATCGGGTTGAGCAGCAGATTGGTCAGTAGGAACGGCCCGAGGTGGTTGGTCGCGGTCATCAGGTCGTACCCGTCGGCGCTGGGCTTGCTCGACATGGAGTGAATGCCTGCGTTGTTCACCAGGGTGTCTATCCGGGGGTGCGTTCTGACAATCTCCGCGGCTGCGGCCCGGACCGAATCGAGGTCGGCGAGATCGGCCTGTATGTACTCGGGCGCCGACAGTGCCGAGTTTTCGGCAGCGAGTTCGTGGACGGTCTCGGCCGCCTTATCGGGGTCCCGGGCCAGCAGCGTCAACAGGGCGCCGCGCCGGACGAGAACGCGGGCGATCTCCTTGCCAATGCCATTGGTAGCGCCGGTGATGACGATCCGCGAACCGGCGATCGGACGTTCGAGGTATGTGCTCATGACCCTCCTCAGTGAGTGAGCAGTATGTATTCAAATACAGTCAGTATTTGAATGCGGTGAGCATTGCAAGGTCGTCGGGCCGTGTCAAGAGCTGGTGTTGGCCCTGCTGGTCGTGCGGGGCTCGGTACATTGACCTGGTGCCGAAACGCCTCAGCCGAACGGAGTCGCAGGAGCGCACCCGTGCCAAGCTGATCGAGTCAGCGACGCACCTGTACCTGCAGCATGGCTACGCGGCGACATCCACCGATCAGGTGGCTGAGGCGGCGGGGTTCAGCAGGGGTGCCCTGTACTCGAACTTCAAGAGCAAGGAAGATCTGGCGCTTGCCGTTCTGGACAGCCACACCGAAGAGCAATTCCAGGAGATCATTGCCGCGGCGACCGATGCTCCCCGCGAGCGGTTCACTCGCTTTGAGACCTGGCTGACGAAGTCGATGGGGGACCGGCGCTGGGCCCTGCTCAAATCCGAAGTCGCGCTGTCTGCACGGGCCAACCCGGAACTGCGCCAGCAGCTTGCGGCCAGGGATCAAATGGCCAGGCAGGCCCTCGCCGCTCTGCTCGGACATCTCGAGGCGGAGAGCGGGGTCGCGCTGCCCGTGCAGCCGGATGTGCTGGCTCGCGCAATTCTGGCTCTGGCCAAGGGGATTGCCATCGAGGGTTTGATCGACGACGACATCTCGCCGGACTGGATCATCGACTTGCTCAAAAAGAGCCTGCCCCCGGCGATACTCGACTGAGCCTGCGCGCCGTTAGATCCCGAAGGTCAGCGTGATCTTGGCGCCCGGTTCGAGGTGTGTTCCGGCAGGGGGATCCTGCGACACGGTGCGGCTCTTCTGGTTGGGGTCGTCCACCGGAACCTCATTGGTTTTGACGTTGATCCGGCCCAGCTTGCGCAGAATGGGGTTTACGTCGGTCCATTGCATTCCGACCAGATTGGGCATGACGCCCGGTTGAACCGTCACAGCGGTCGTAGCCGACGGGCTCGAGGGTCCGTCTTGAGTTGCGGGTGTTGAGCATCCTGCCAGCAACCCCGCGGCAACGCAGATCACAGCCACCGTCCTCATCGCGCCCCCTCCCAATACTTTTGGCGTACCAGTCCTTTGGCCAGCTTACCGGTGGGAGTGCGCGGAAGGGTATCGGTGAAGTCGAAGCTACGGGGCACCTTGTACCGGGCGATCCGCTCGCGCAGGTAGTCGGTGAGCTCCGCGGCGAGCGTTTCCTGATCAGCCGACGGATCGGCCGGCTGCACCACTGCCTTGACCGATTCCCCCATCTCGGCGTCGGGCACACCGATGACGGCGACATCCAATACCGAGGGGTGCAGCGCCAGGGCGTTCTCGATCTCCTGGGGGTAGATGTTCACGCCCCCGGAGATGATCATGAACGCCTTGCGGTCGGTGAGAAACAAGAAGCCGTCCTCGTCGACGTATCCGATATCGCCCGTCGTTGTCCAGGTGTCATGCGCGGGATGGCAAGCGCTACGCGTCTTTTCGCTATCATTGTGGTAAGCGAACGGCAACTCGTCTCGCTCGAAGTACACCAGTCCGGCCTCGCCCACGGGTAGCTCGACACCCTCTTCGTCACAGATATGCAGAACGCCGAGTGCCGGGCTGCCGACCGAGCCCGGCCGCTTGAGCCAGTTCGCGCTGTCGATGAAGGTGACGCCATTGCCTTCGGTGGAGGAGTAGTACTCGTACAGGATCGGCCCCCACCAGTCGATCATCGAACGCTTGACCTCGATCGGGCACGGGGCGGCGGCGTGGATGGCCACCTTCAGTGTGGACACGTCATACCGGTCCCGTATTTCCTTGGACAGCTTGAGCATCCGCACGAACATCGTCGGCACCCACTGGCTGTGGGTGATCCGATGCTTCTCGATCGCGGCCAGGCTGCTCTCGGCGTCGAAGCGATCCATCACCACCACGGTGCCGCCCATCGATTGCACGACGCCGGAGAAACGTAGCGGCGCTGCGTGATAGGTGGGTGCGGGCGACAGATACACAGTGTCGGCGTCGAAGCCGTACAGATGGGCGAATACCATCAGCGGGTTACCCGGTTCGTCGATCTGTCGATCGGGTAGCGGAATCTTGATTCCCTTGGGGCGGCCGGTAGTTCCCGAGGAGTACAGCATGTCTGTGCCGGCGGGCTGGGAGGGGAGCGGGTCGGCCGAGGTGTTACCGACTGCGTCTTCATACGAGTCGTACCCGGCCACTTCGCCGCCGAGAGAGAGGCGCACCTTGACCGCGGGGATGTCGTTGAGGATCGCCTCGGCCTGTTCGCGCACGCCTGCGGCAACGACAAGTGCCGCGGACCCGGAGTCGTTGACGATGTAGCTGATCTCCGCGGGGGCGAGATGGTGGTTGACCATCGTTATGTATAGCCCGGAACGCAGTGCGGCCCAGTACGCGACGAACACCTCGGGAACGTTGTCGCTCATCATCGCGACGTGATCGCCCTTGCGTAGCCCTGCGTCATGCCAGAAACGGGCCAGTCGGCGCGACTGCTCGTCCAGCTGACCGTACGTGAGCGTGGTCCCGGAATCTGCCATCACGACGGCGGGCTTGTCGGGGAACTGCGAAGCGTGGGTACCTGGGTACACGAACGAGGACCTTTCGACGGCGTTGTCTGCGGCGTCGTCGACTGTACTTGACACACTGTCAAGTCTGAATCGGGACTGCGCTGAGAAAGCACTATTGGCCGAAATGATGCGCTGAGCGCAGGCTCGACGGCGACAAAGGGGAGCAGTGCTCGACTCAATGCGAGCGGATGTCTTGCGAGCCCGGTGGTGCCCCACGAGGATTCCGGTCCGTGACCGACGAACAGTCCGGCGCTTCGGCACCTGCCGAGGACCAGCGCACAACCTCTCTCATCGCGCGCATCGGCGTCGACTGGTGGGCAACCATCATCGCCGGTGTGATCGCCCTACTCGCGGTGGCCAACGTGCTGCCCAAGATTCCGTGGTGACCCGATGACAACTACACAGACCGCCGACGAGGCGTACGAAAACCCCGAGGCGAGCTTCACCTCCACACGTCCGCTCGACTACGTACCCGGCATCCTGCTGCTCATCGGCGTGGGTCTGCTGGGCAAGTACGCGCAGATCTGGTGGAAGGACCTAGCCAAGGCGCAGCACTGGACCGTCCCCGATATCGAATATGTGTTGTGGGCCATCGTGATCGGCCTGTTGATCACCAACACGATCGGGCTGCACCGCATCTTCCGCCCCGGGGTGCAGACGTACGAGTTCTGGCTCAAGATCGGCATCGTGGCCCTCGGCGCTCGATTCGTCTTGGGCGATGTCCTCAAACTGGGCGGCACCAGCCTGGTGCAGATCGTGATCGATATGACGGTGGCCGGCGCCATCATCTTGTTGGCGGCCAAGTGGTTTGGTCTCAGCGGAAAGCTGGGCTCGTTGTTGGCGATCGGCACCTCGATCTGCGGGGTATCGGCGATCATCGCGGCCAAGGGTGCCATCCGGGCGCGCAACTCGGAGGTCAGCTATGCCATCGCGTCGATCCTCGCGCTCGGTGCGGTGGCGCTGTTCACCCTGCCGGCGATCGGCCACGGGCTCGGCCTGACCGACTACGAGTTCGGTCTGTGGGCCGGTCTGGCCGTCGACAACACCGCCGAGACCGTCGCCACCGGACGTCTCTACTCCGAGCATGCCGGTGACATCGCGACGGTCGTCAAGTCCACGCGCAATGCGCTCATCGGATTCGTGGTGCTCGGGTTCGCGCTGTATTGGGCCGCCCGCGGCGAGGCGGACACGCTCGCGCCCGGTATCAAGGCCAAGGCCGCGTTCGTATGGGACAAGTTCCCGAAGTTTGTGCTGGGCTTCCTGGCAGTGTCCACCGTCGTCACCCTGGGATGGCTGACCAAAGGCCAAGTCAACAACCTCGTAAACGTCTCCAAGTGGGCGTTTCTGCTGACGTTCGCCGGGGTGGGACTGAACACCAACTTGCGTGAGATCGCCCGCAGCGGTTGGCGTCCCCTCGTGGTCGCGGTGATCGGTCTGGTGGTGGTGGCTGCGGTGTCTCTGGGCCTCGTGCTGCTGACCTCGCGCGTGTTCGGCTGGGGGGCGCACGTATAGATCCGGGGGTGTTCACACCCAACTTCATGCGATAGGCGACGATGGAGGTGTGGAGTGTCAGGTAGTGCGCGAACAGCTGTCGGCGTGGGTCGACGGTGAGCAGGCGAACGTCGCGCGCAAGCGTTTGGACGAGCATGTGCTGTCCTGCGCGTCCTGTCGGGAATGGCTGGGGAGGGCGCGCGGGCTGGAGCGTCAGTTCGCCTACGCGCGTTCGGCGCCGACCCATGACCTGACCGGGCAGATCCTGGCCGCCGCCGCTGTCGAACCCCTCACTCGCACCGCCCGCTATGTGCACTGGGCGCGTCACAACATCAACCGATGTGCGCTGGTGTTAATTGGGCTGCTGCAGTTGGGGGTGGCCGGCATGCAGGTCGCCGGAATCGACTTCGGGATGGTGTCCTCGCATCACCACGGTGCGATGACCGGTGAGCACCTCATGAACGAATCCACCGCCTGGGTGGTGGCGCTGGGCGTGGCCATGGTGATCGCCGGTGTGCGGCCCGCCGCCGCCGCCGGAATGGCAACGGTGCTGGGCGCATTCGCGTTCGTGCTCACCGGATACGTCATCAACGATGCCGTCAGCGGGCAGGTGACGCTGGCGCGCATCGTCAGCCATTCACCCGTGCTGCTCGGGTTGATTTTCGCGTTGCTGGTGCTGCGTGACTACCGCGCCGGACGTATCCCGCCGAACCAGCATCGCGCCGTGTTCCTCGACGAGGTGAGTTCGGGGGAGCGGCATCTGCGCTCTACGGACAATTCAGCCGCCTGACGTCTCCGCTGAGCGCGCACTAGTTGCGCGCTCGCGCGGAGGATAGGCGGCCCGCTACGAATGCCCACGCGAGATCGATCGCGAGGAACACCCCAAGGGAGATTCCGAGTAGCGGTGTGAACCAACCAATCCCGACGACCACCACCGCGACGGCGACCAGCTCCACCGGTTTGAGGGCAAGCAGACCGCCACGCCGCGGCGGTACCGGCCCGCGCGCGCTCTTGGTCGGACGCCTCTGCCACCACATCAGGTAGCCGCGGGTGATGACGGTCATGAGCCCGATCACGATGAGCGCCACCAGGATCTGATTCGGGATGCCGAACAGGATGCCCATATGGCCGTCGATCGCCCATTCGGTCGACTTCTGCAGCAGCGACCAGTCGGAGAAATTGCTGCGCCCGGTGATCTCGCCGTTGGACGGGTTCACCGTGATGGTGTCCAGGTGTGTGGGGATATCGCGCTTACGTTCGGACACCAGCCACGCGGTGTTGGCATCCGGCGGCGGTGTCATCCATATCGGACCCCGTAGGCCGGCATCGCGCGTCGTGCGTAGCACTGTGTTGACGCCCGCAAGGGGCTCGCCGCTGGAAGCCGATGCCGCAGTGTGATGCTCGTGCCCGGTCATCGGCTTGGCTGCCGCCGGATCCAGATCCGTGGATAGTGCCGGGCGGATCGCCTGGGTGATGTTGCCGATGTTGGTGCCCGCATAGCGTGACCAGGTGAGCCCGGTGACCGAAAGCGCGAGCAGTCCAATGACTATCCAGACCCCGACGGCGCCGTGCCAGGTCAGTCGGCGTCGGCGTGGGGTGGCGTCGCGGTCGGGGAGCGCAAGCCTGTTCAGCCGCCCGGTGCGGCGGCGGTAGCCGATCCACAGGAACAGGCCGCCGAGGGCCACCACCCACAGCCAGCTGGCCGCCAGCTCGCTGTAATTGCGTCCGAATGAACCCAGGTGCAGGTTCCGGTGCAGCTCGTCGAACCACGCTCGCACGGGCAGCCATTCGCCGTAGGTGGTCAAGGTTCCGCGAATCTGACCGCTGTATGGGTCCACGAACACCGTGCGCGAGTAGTCGATGGGCACGTCTTCGGTCGCGAAGACAATCCGCGTGGTGTCATCGGCGAGCGCAGGCGGACGGATCGACGTCACCGTGCCGCCGGGCTGCGTCGCCGTCGCCGCCGCCACCTGATCGGAGAGCGGTAGCTGCTGGGATCCGACGGAATCAACCTTGAGTTCGTGCCGGTACACCGCGGCATCGACCTGCCCCACGAGCGCGTACGCGAGCCCGGTCAGTGCCGCGATCAGCAGGAACGGGCCGATGAGGAGCCCGGCGTAGAAGTGCAGGCGTAACACGATCGGCGCGAATCGTCCCCAGACGGTATCGGGATTGGACTCGCGAGCCTCAGACCGTTCCTCGGTATATGTCACGAAATATTGGTCGGATGCGTCACCCAAAGAGTTCCCGCTGTTTTCTGCTGAGTGTCTACGACATAGAGTAGGAGTCGTGGCCACCGGCACCGATGACGACCAGCTGCTTGAGCTTGCGTTGTCCGCTGGTCGCGGCGATCAATCCGCACTGGAATCGGTGGTCAAGGCGACCCAGGCCGACGTGTGGCGATTCGTCGCCTACCTGGCCGATACCGGCGTTGCCGACGACCTCACCCAGGAGACGTACCTGAGGGCGCTCGGTGCGCTGCCGCGGTTCGCGGGACGCTCTACGGTCCGTACCTGGCTGCTGTCGATCGCGCGCCGCGTAGTTGCCGACCATATTCGCCATCTGAAGTCTCGGCCTCGTATCGCGCACGGGGCCGACTTGGAGGAGGCCTCGCTGCGCCGCCCGACGCACCGGTTCGAGGAGTTGGTGGAGATCAAGGCACTTCTCGCCGCGCTCGACGATGACCGGCGTGAGGCATTGGTGCTGACGCAGGTTGTCGGCCTGTCTTATGCCGAGGCGGCGGACGTGTGCGGTTGTGCGATCGGCACCATCCGGTCCCGGGTTGCACGTGCCCGCGATGAGCTGATCGGCTGGTCCGAACCCGAGAATTTGACCGGCTAGAGATCGGCTAGCGCGACAAACGCTCGGCGATTTCCTGGAGGTTGGCTTCCATTCCGGCACGCCAGTCCTGGAGTCGGCGTGACACGATCCGAGCCTCCTTCTCGGGCATCGCCACGATGGCCGGTGTCAGTCCCGACGGGCCCGGGCCGAGGCGCCCCCATTGCCGCACGATCACCCCGTCACTCGCGGGCTCCACCTCGAAACCCCAACTGGCCGCGTAGGTATCGCCATCGGACAGCACATTCCACACCCAACGGGACTCCGGCTCGACCTCGGTGATCACCGAGACGGTGTTCCATTCGGAGCCATCTCCGCCGTTGGTGCCCCTGAACCGTGCGCCAACCGCAACCTTGTCCGCTCCGTCGAGCCATTTCGCGGTGATGAGCTCGCCCGTGCAGCCGGTGGGGAGCGTGATATCGGTGACGAGAGCCCACGCCTCGGTCACCGTTCCTGACATCCGTTGGGAGACTTCGATAGTCGGACAGTCGCGGTATCGCATAGGCTGATCCTACGTCTGCAAATGGAGGGTCGGATGCGTATTGGTGTGACGATCGAACCGCGGCTGCCGGGTGCCGCCGACTTCGCGCGGCGTGCAGAGCGGTTGGGCGTCGCCTCGCTGTGGGTGCCCGAGGTGTGGGGGTATGACGCTCTCACCGGCCTTGCCTACCTGGCGGCCTGTACCGACACCATCGGGCTGGGAACCTTCGTGGTTCAGCTCGGGTCGCGGTCACCGGCATTATTGGCGACGTCGGCACTGAGCATTCAACAGCTCTCCGGCGGTCGATTCATCCTGGGTGTGGGGGCGTCCGGCCCGCAGGTGATGGAGGGGTGGCACGGCGTCCGCTTCACCAAGCCGGTGCAGACCACGCGGGAGACCATCGATATCGTCAGGATGGTCGCACGCGGGGAGCGGCTCCAGTATGAGGGCCAGGTGTACACGCTTCCACTGCCGGGAAGCTCTGGAAAACCCTTGCGGCCCATGGTTGCACCGCAGAATATACCCATCTACAACGCGGCCATGGGTCCGGCGAACCTGGCGCTCACCGGTGAACTTGCCGACGGCTGGCTCGGCAATTCCTTCATCCCCGAGCTGGCCGAGGTGTTCCTCGGCCCCATCCGCGACGGAGCTGTGGCGGCGGGGCGGGAGCTGGGTGATATCGACCTGGTGGCGCCGGTGGCCCTCGAGTTCGCCGATACCGGAACCGATGCCGCTGCGGCGGTCAGGCGCCATGCTGCGGGATATGCATTCACGATCGGCGCGATGGGAGCGTCCGGACGCAACTTCTACAACGAGGCGTTCACGCGGCTCGGCTACGGCGATGGTGTTCGCGCGGTCGAATCATTGTGGCGCGCCGGCGATCGGGATGCTGCCCGTGACGCCGTGCCCGATGATCTTGGCCGCCTTACTAACCTCGTCGGCACCGACGAAATGATCGGTGAACGGCTGGAACGCTATCGCGCCGCGGGCATCTCGACACTTCTGATTAAGCTCGACACTCCATTCGACGAGCAGCTACGGGCGCTTGATCGCTTGTTCGCGCTGCTCTAGAGCGCGCGTACCGCACTGGTGATCGGGGTGTTGCCCTCGGTGAGAAACAGGATCTGGTGCACTGTGTTCGATGTCGTGAGTAGTTGGGCGACCACCGCCGCAACCTCGGCACGGGGAACAGGCCCGCGTTCGATCGTGCTGGCCGACAAGGTGACTGAACCTGTCGGCGCCTCGTCGGTGAGCAAGCCGGGACGCAGGATCGTCCAGTCCAGGCTGTCGCGAACGCGCAGGTCTTCCTCGGCCGCCGTCTTTGCGATCACATAGGCGATCCACGATTCGTCACCCTCGGTCGGTGCGGGCCCGCCTGCACCGAAAGCACTGATCTGAATGAACCGGCGCGCACCCGCATACCCCGCAGCATCGGCGAATAGCACCGCGGCCGCTCGGTCCACCGTGTCCTTACGAGCGGGCCCGCTACCCGGTCCCGCGCCCGCTGCGAACACCGCGGCGTCAGCGCCTCTCAGGGCCTCTGCCACATCGTGTATGTCGGCTGCCTCAAGATCGAGTACGACGGGCTGCCCACCCCACGATTCGACGTCGGCAGCGTGGTCGGGATTGCGGATCAGTGCGATGGCGGTATCACCGCGTGCCGCCAGTAGGCGGATCAGATGCGCGGCGATCTGACCGTGACCTCCGGCGATGACAACTTTCTGGGGCATGCTGTTCCTCTCGGGTGACAACGATCGATAACCCCGACGCTATCTCGGTCATTCCCGGCGGGGGATATCGGTTCCACAAGGCGCACTTGTTAGCTGTCAACATTCTTTTGTTAGTTGCAACGTCGCATAGCTCGTTATAGTCGGGCTTGCTAAGCGCTGCCGCCGATTTCAATGAGGAGTGGATATGGTCGACACCCCGGGGACAATCGATCCGGTTCAGCCGTACCGGCCGCAGGACCGGCCGCTGGCAGGCAAGGTGGCTGTGATCAGCGGGGCATCGGCGAATATGGGTGCGGCCCTTGCTCGGACGCTTGCACACGACGGTGCTCAGGTCGTGGTGCACTACCGCAGCGACAACAAAAGGGAACTAGCGGACACGGTGGTCCGGCAGATTCAGGAGGCTGGCGGTGATGCCGTCAGTTTCCAGGCCGATCTCTCGATTCCCGAGAATTGCACCAAGCTCGCCGACGCCGCCTTCGAGGCGTTCGGACGGTGGGACATCCTGATCAACACGGCAGGGATGATCGTCCGGAAACCCTTGGCGGACATTAGCGAAGACGAATACGATGCGGTCTTCAACGCCAACGCCAAGACGGTGTTCTTCATGATGCGCGAGGCGGCGCGCCGGATGGCCGATAACGGCCGGATCCTGAGTTTCGTCACCACCATGGTTGGTGCACTGGCCCCGACCTACAGCGCGTACGCGGGATCCAAGGCGCCCGTCGAACACTTCACCAAGTCGCTGGCAAAAGAGGTTGGCGGCCGCGGGATAACGGTGAACTGTATTGCCCCCGGGCCTTTGCAGACGAGCTTCTTCTACCCCGCCGAATCAGATGACAACATCGCCTGGCTGGAGTCGATGAGTATCAACGGGCAGATCGGGCGTGGAGACGACATCCTGCCCGTGGCCAGGCTGCTGGTGCTGCCGGAATCGGGATGGACGACGGCCCAGACCATATTCGTCAACGGTGGCATTATCTCCACGATCAACTAGGAACGTTGTCCTCAATGACTGACCCCACAATCAAGCGCCGTGCACTGATTATCTTGTCGTCGGCGCGTGCGCTACCGCTGCTGGCACCGCCGTCTGTGCCACAGATCCCGATCGGCTTCTTCCATGTCGAGCTGGCGCAAGTGCTGGCCGAATTCGAGGGTGACTACGAGTTCACGCTGGCCACCCCGGACGGTGCCGCGCCGCAGATCGACGTCAATGGCTTCTCGATCCCGTGGCACGCGACCGACCGGATGACCGAGGTCTACGCGAGTTCGGTGGCGGCATTCTCCAGCCCCGATTTCGATATCGACGCGTACCGGCACGAACACGCCGACCTGGTCGAGCGGCGCGAGCGTGAATTGCAGCTCCTAGAAGGCCAATTGGGCAGGCTTCCGATCACGGAACCGCTGCCCTCGACGGATGCGGAGGTCCGCGCGTTCCGCCCTGAGGTGGTGCGCCGGGTGGAGGCCTTACCGTCGCGTCCATACCTGTCGCTCCCCGAGCTGATCGGCAGGCACCGCGACCCTTCGGACAGCTTTAGCTTCGCTGATTTTGATTTCATCCACGCCCCCGGCGGGCACGCCCCGATGGTCGATTTCCACAAGAATCCCTGGCTCGGCGAGGTATTGCACACCGCCCGGGAGAACGCCGTGTACATCTCGTTGATCTGCCACGCGCCGATCGCCTTGACCTCCACGAACCTGCGGGTGGATCAGAACGGCTCCCCGTACCGCGTCGAGGACAACGTTTTTCTCTCCGCCGAGGTCACCACGGTAGGTAAAGAGGGCGAGACCGGCATGCTCGACCAGGGGTATGTGCACATCCCGCCCGGGCCGACGCGCCTGGAGTACTTCGTGGATGAGGGCCTGCGTGAGGCTGGTTTCACCGTCAGGACTGCGTCCGTCCCGACGTCGCTTATCCTGCTCTCGGACAAGCGGATCGGCCTCGTCACCGGGAACGGTCCGCAGACGGTGGATGTTCAGGCGGCCGATATCCGCGCGGCGGTCACCAGAACCTAGACTGGCACCGTGCAGAGAAGTGTCGAGAACATCGTTTGATCCCGGTCACCATCGTCTCCGGCTTTCTGGGCGCCGGTAAAACCACGCTGCTGAACAACCTGTTGCGCAACACCATGGGCGTGCGAATCGGCGTGGTAGTCAACGACTTCGGTGCGATCAACATCGACGCCATGCTGGTGGCGGGCCAGATCGACTCGACCATGACGATGTCCAATGGGTGCTTGTGCTGTGCCGCCGACGCCGATGAACTGGGCGGCATGCTGACGTCTCTTGCGGGCCGCGATATCGATGCCATCGTCATCGAGGCGAGCGGGCTGGCCGAGCCGTTGCCTTTGGTGCGCATGGTGCTCGCGGCGGCCGCTGACGATGACCGGATTGGTTATGGGGGACTGGTCACCGTCGTCGACACCGCCCAATACGAGGACGTCGCCACCCGGCACCCGGAGATTGCTCAGCACCTGTCTTTGGCAGACTTGGTGGTCCTCAACAAGATTGACCTCGCCGATGCAGGCGACCGCACCTACTTGCGGGCCGTTGTCAAGGAACGCAACCCGCGTGCGGCGATCGTGGAGACCACCGCTGCCGTCGTCGATCCGCGGCTGCTGTTCGACAAGAAGGAACGCCCGGAGCCGGTCGGCCAGCTTTCGCTTGAGGACCTGATCCGTGAGGAACACGACCACGACCATCATGCACACCACCACTACGAGACGGTGGAGTTCGCCACGGAGCAGTCACTGCATCCGCGGCGGCTCATCGAGTTTCTCGACAGCCAGCCTGTAGGTGTGTACCGCATCAAGGGTGTGGTGCGGCTGGGCGACAAGACCCTGGCCGTGCACACCGTGGGGGACCACATCAGTATCGACAAGGCGCCCCGACGAGCTTCCGGTGCACGCCTGGTTCTTATCGGTACCCACCTGGACGGCGACACCATCACCGACCGTCTGCACACCCTCGTTGACGACCCGCCGGACCCCGAGCTGGAACGGTCGATGCTGGTCCTGGGAAAGTATTTGCGCTAATCAGACGCCGCGTCTACTGTTGCTTCTCATGCAGCGTCTTCTCGTAGTAGCTACCCGCAGCGGGGTCTGATCCAGACCGACCCCTCGCTGTGGGTCGAAGCTACTACCTGTCGGTCACCTTCCATTTCGAATGAAAGACCGGCACATGCACTCCCCAACAACAATTTCTAAGCATTCAGATCCGTTCGCGTCCCGCTTCGGTGTTCGGCTGCCGCGCGGGCTGCGCGAAGAGGCCGGCGACATGTCCTGGACCTCGCTCTGCCACACCTATGAGCGAAGCGCGGGTCCGCTACGAGTGGGACAGTGGTCAGAGACCGACGGCATCTACCAGGCGACGCTCGCGATCGGTGAGCGCATCGAGTCGTCGACCGCCGCCGCCTCCGGCCCCTTAGCGGCGCTGACCGCCATGCTGTCCGAGCGGGGGATACGGATGGAGACCCTCAACTTCCACCAGCTGCACGACGGCGATCAGACATTCACCTTCGTGCGTGGCACCAACGGAACCAGCACCGCCTGGGCGATGGGTCGAGGACTCGATGCCACCACCTCATCGCTCAAGGCGGTCACCGCCTGCGCCAATCGCCTCAGCGTGTAGTTGCTCGCTTACTTCAAGGGACGCAGCATGATTGGCATGCCGTCGATCGGCAGCGGCATACCTGCGTAGTCCCAATGGGCCTGATAGCTCGGATCTGCCAGTTCAAACCGATAGCGCCGAAGCAGGCGGTGCATGATGGCCTTGACCTCCAGCTGGCCGAACATCATGCCGATGCATTTGTGTGCTCCACCGCCGAACGGTGCGAATGCGTACCGGTGACGCTTGTGCTCCGATCGCGGTTCTGAGAAACGGTCGGGATCGAACTTCTCCGGGTCCGTCCACAGCTCTGGCAGGTGGTGGTTCATGCCCGGCCAGATGTTGATCATGGTGTTGGCGGGTATGTGGTACCCGAGCAGGTCGGTATCGCGCACCGTCGAGCGGACATTGAACGGCAGCGGTGTGACGAGGCGCAGGGCCTCGTTCATCACCAGGTCGAGGCTCTCCAACTTCTCCAGCGAGTCGATGTCCAAGGGGCCGTCACCGAGACGGTCCGATTCATCGCGAACCCGGTCCTGCCATTCGGGGTTGGCGGCCAGGTAGTAGGCCATCGTGGTGGTGGTCGACGTGGTGGTGTCGTGCGCGGCCATCATCAGGAAGATCATGTGGTTGACGATGTCCTTGTCCGAGAAGGCCTCGCCCTCGTCGGTGACGGAGTGACATAACGCGGTTAACATGTCCGCGCCCGAATCCTTCTGGCGCGCAATGGCAACGCGCTCGGTGAAATACTCCTCGAGCAGCTTGCGTCCCTCCAGGCCCTGCCACCACTTGAAGGGTGCCAGGTTGAACCGGAAGATGGCGCCACCGGCTCGAGTGGTGGCCACGAAGGCCTTGTTCACCTTCTCGAGTCGATCGTGTTGTGCGCCGGGCTCGTTACCCATGAAGACCACCGATGCAATGTCGAGGGTCAGCTCCTTGATGGCGGGGTAGAAGAGAAACCGGCCGTCATTGGTCGGCCAGTCGGCGACGATATCGTCTGCGACCCTGTCTATCTGCTCCACGTACCCGGCCAGGCGGCTGCGCAGGAACGCCTGCTGCATGATGAGCCGATGCTCACGGTGCTCCTGGAAATCCAGCAGCATCAGTCCGCGGCTGAAGAAGGGGCCGATCACCGGAACCCAGCCCTGCTGTGAAAAGTCCTTGTTCGGGTTGCTGAAAACTGCTTGTGTCGCATCGGGTCCGAGCGCCACCACGACCTTGCCGATCGGGGTTTGGGTCCAGCTCACCGGTCCGCGTTTGTCGTACGTGTCCAACACCCAGTCGATACCGCCGCGGAACATCTCGATCATGTGGCCGACCAGCGGCAGACCCTTATCGCCCATTGCCGGCTTCAACCCACTACCCGGCGGCGGCGGGGCTAGCTCGGTCATGGGCCAGTCGCGGTTGTTCAGCCAATTCTCGGCGTAGCCCAGCCCCGGAAGCGTGTTCATCGTCGGGAGACGCCGTTTGGCCTGGTCGATGAGGTAATCGGTGCTGTTGATCGTCGCCATTGGGCGTGGCTCCTTCGCTCGCGGCGGCACGTCGATGTGCTCCAGCTCATCTTTGCCGCAGAACTTGACGGGTGTCAAGTTCTGTTTCATGCGGCGTTTCGCCGTGAGGTGCCCGCCCGCGGTCAGAAGCGGTCAGCGAGCGGGCGCAGCACAATCGGCATGCCGTCGATCGGCACCGGCATGCCGCCGTAGTCCCAATGCGGCTGATAGTCCGGCCGCGCGAGTTCGAGCCGGTGCTTGCGCAACAGCCGGTGCATGACGGCCTTGATCTCCAGCTGTCCGAACACCATGCCGATGCATTTGTGGGCGCCGCCGCCGAACGGTGAAAATGCGTAGCGATGGCGCTTGTGCTCGTTACGCGGCTCGGCGAACCGCGCGGGATCGAATGTGTTCGGATCCGTCCACAATTCGGGTAGCCGGTGATTCATGCCGGGCCACAGCATGATCATCGTGTCCTTCGGGATGAAATGCCCCAGCAGCTCAGTGTCGCGGACCGTCGATCGGACGTTGAACGGCAGCGGTGTGACGAGGCGCAGGGCCTCGTTCATCACCAGGTCGAGGGTCTCGAGCTTCTCGAGGGAATCGATATCCAGCGGGCCGTCGCCCAGACGGGCAGATTCGTCACGCGCCCACTCCTGCCATTCCGGATGTGCGGCAAGGTGATACGCCATCGTCGTCAACGTTGATGTCGACGTGTCGTGCGCGGCCATCATGACGAAGATCATGTGGCTGACGATGTCGTCATCGGTGAACCGCTCGCCATCATCGGTGACCACATGACACAGTGCCGTCAGCATGTCGGTACCCGAATCCTTCTGGCGCGCAATCCGTACCCGCTCACTGAAGTAGTCCTCGAGTACCTTGCGTCCTTGCAGCCCGCGCCACCATTTGAACGGGCGCGCCGAGAACCGGAGTATCGCGCCGCCGGCTCGGGTGGTGTCGACGAATGCCTGATTCACCCTCTTGAGTCGGTCCTTGTCGGCACCCGGCTCATTGCCCATGAACACCACTGACGCGACGTCGAGTGTCAGTTCCTTCATCGCCGGGTGGAACAGGAACCTGGAGTCGTTGGTAGGGAGGTCGGCAACGATCGCACTGGCGACGTTGTCGATGTGTTCCACATAGCCGGCCAGCCGCGTGCGGACGAACGCCTCCTGCATGATGCGGCGGTGCTTGTGGTGTTCCTGGAAGTCCAACAGCATGAGGCCCCGCTTGAAGAACGGCCCGATCACCGGCACCCAGCCCTCTTGCGAGTAATCCTTGTTCTTGTTGGTGAAGACCTCCTGTGTCGCGTCCGGGCCCAGCGCTGCGACCGATCGCAGGATCGACGAGCCAGACCAGATGAGCGGCCCCTTGTTCTGGTACATCCACTGCACGTAATCGGGCCCGCCCCGGAACAGCTCGACCATGTGCCCGATGACCGGTAGGCCCCAGTCGCCCATGACGGGCTTGAGATCGCTGCCCACCGGGGGCTCGGCGAAGGGAATCTGCTTCCACTCGTACGCCTTCAGGCGTTTCTCGACAAAACCTAGACCGGGCAGGGTGCTGAGGGTCGGCAGGCGACGTTTGGCCTGGTCGATGAAGTATTCGGTGCTGCTGATCGTCGCCATTGGGGATGGCTCCTTCGCTCGCCGTGAGCACGCCGATGTGCTCTGACCCATCCTCGACACAGAACTTGACGGGTGTCAAGTTCTGCTCGTACCGTATTTCAGTGCAAACTAGGCAGGTGGCCAGTCCAGCGCGCACAGGCACGCAGACCCGTGGTGATCGTCAGCGTGACGCGATCATGACGGCCGTGGCCGAGCTCATCGCCGAGAACCACAGCTTCGCCGACCTCTCGGTCAGCGCGATCAGCGAGCGGGCCGGAGTCGGCCGGTCGGGGTTCTATTTCTACTTCGACAGCAAGTACTCGGTACTCGCGCAGATGGTCGGCGACGCCTTCGCCGAGCTCGATGAACTAACCCACTACTTCGCGCCGCGTGGTGACACCGAGACTCCCGAGCAGTTCGCCAACCGCATGGTGGGCAGTGCCGCCGCGTCGTTCGCGCACAGTGACCCGCTGATGAAGGCGTGCCAGGAGGCGCGGATCACCGATTCCACGATCGCCGGGCTGCTCGACGATCTGACCGACGTCGTTATCGAGAAGATCCTCCGGATCGCCGAGATCGAGGTGAATGAACGCGGCGCGCAACCTATTTCGGATGACCTGCCGGCGTTGGTGCGCTCGCTGGTGGCGCTTACCGCAATGACTGTGTCAGGTGACAGTGCGTTCGTCGGGCGTGACACCGATCCCGGACGGGCGCTCGGGATCATCGAAACCCTATGGCGTGTCAGCCTTTTGGGGCGCTAGCTTAGTCGTCTCGGACCGGTGCGGCCGCGCTGTGCGGAGAACGCCGTAGCCGATTCCGCCGAGGACGGCGAGTGCACCAAGCCACGGGAGTAGCAGCCCGAACAGCAGCAGCACGCTGCCGCCCGCCGCGACCAACCCATCCCAGCCGCGCTCGATCTGTCCGAAGAATCCTTGGTACTTGGGCGGTGTCGGCGGGAGGCCGACCTCCTCGGCGAGGAACGTGACGTCGACCGAGCTGTAGGCGACCTGATCTCCGAGCTGGTTGCGCTGCGCCCGCAGGCTGTCGAGGTCGGCCTGCCGCTTGGACAACTCGTTCTCGGCCTTGATCAAGGCGTCGGTGTCCTTGGAATCACGCATGATCACCAGCAGCCGGTCGACGGAAGTCTGCAGCGCCGCGATTCTGGCATCCAGGTCGACTCGCTGCGAGGTCACATCGTCGCTCTTGGTGTCGGCGGATTTGACCTTCCCCAACTCCTTGAGATCGCGAAGAACGCCGTCGAGCTTGGCGGCGGGGACACGCAGCACGATGGAGGTGCGCGCGCGGCCCGATCCCGATCCGGCGTCCTCCGAGCGGCTCTCCACCCGGCCATTGGCCGATTCGGCGAGGCCGGCCGCCTTGTCGGCGGCCTCGGACGGGTTGGGGACGGTGATCGTCATCGATCCGGTCTTGACGATGTCCCGCTTGGCCTCGGTCGGCGGGCCGTATTGAGGGGCCTGTTGCGCCGAGTCGCGAAGCGGGGCCGCCGCAGGCTGCTGATAGGTGGGCGCTTGCGTGGCGGTGTAGCCGCCGCCTTGGGTGCCTTCGCTATGGGAAGTCCTGCCACCGGAGCATGCCAGTGATGCCATGAGTACTACTGCAATTGTAGTTGCCCAAGGTAACCACCTTCGGCGAGATTGCGTGATATCAATCGACATCTCTCGAAGGTACCGTTTGCTATTGGACCGCGCAGAAATTCCCGAATGACGGCCGGTACGGTTCAGTAATGGCATACGACTTCACCGGTAAGCGATGCTTCGTCACGGGAGCCGCCAGCGGTATCGGGCGGGCCACTGCGCTGCGTCTGGCGCGGGAGGGTGCCGAGCTGTTTTTGACCGACCGTGCGGCCGACGGTTTGGAGTCCGCCGTGCAAGAGATCACGTCCGCCGGGGGCAAGGTCAGTGCCTACCGTGCGCTCGATATCTCCGACTATGACGCGGTGGCGGCTTTCGCCGCCGACATCCTCGCGGCCCACCCGAGCATGGACGTCCTGCTCAATATTGCGGGGATATCCGTGTGGGGATCCGTGGACAGGCTCAGTCATCAGCAGTGGCGCTCGGTGGTCGATATCAACCTGATGGGGCCGATCCATGTCATCGAGAGCTTCGTGCCCGCGATGATCAAGGCACGTAACGGCGGCCAGATCGTGAACGTGTCATCGGCGGCCGGGTTGGTGGCCCTGCCGTGGCATGCCGCCTACAGCGCCAGTAAGTACGGTCTACGCGGTGTCTCGGAGGTGCTGCGCTTCGACCTGGCGCGCTACAAGATCGGTGTCACGGTGGTGGTGCCGGGCGCCGTCAACACCCCGCTGGTGCGCACCGTCGACATTGCCGGCGTGGACCGCGACAACCCCGACGTGAGCAAGTGGATGAATCGGTTCGTCGGGCATGCGGTCACGCCCGAGAAGGTGGCCGACCGGATCCTGTACGGCATTCGGCACAACCGGTACCTGGTATACACATCCATCGACATCAGGGCGCTGTACCTGTTCAAGCGCTCTCTTTGGTGGCCGTACAGCATGGCGATGCAAGGGGTCAACCGCATCTTCGTCAAAGTAATGCGGTCCGGGATGGCTACCTCGGAGTCGGAGAACCCCTAACGCCACCAGCCGTCGAACGGGGTGACGGGCACCGTGCGCTTGTGCCGGGTCTGCAGATACCACCGTTCGATGCGTTCGGCAGCTTCGACGGTGACCGCCTTGCCTTCCAGATAGTCGTCGATTTGCGCATAGGTGACACCGAGCGCGACCTCGTCGGGGAGCGCCGGCCGGTCATCCTCCAGGTCGGCGGTGGGCACCTTGTGCGAGATGCTCTGTGGGGCGCCGAGGTGGGAAAGAATTTGTGCGCCTTGGCGTTTGGTGAGTCCCGTCAGCGGGGTGACGTCGACGCCACCGTCGCCGAACTTGGTGAAGAAGCCCGTGACGGCCTCAGCGGCGTGGTCGGTGCCGACCACCAGCAGCCGGTGCTGACCGGCCACCGCATACTGGACCACCATCCGCTCCCGGGCCTTGATATTGCCGCGCACGAAGTCGGACGGCGTCTCGCCGAGTGCGTCCGCGACGGCGTCGGCGGCGGCATCGGAGGTGTCCTTGACATTGACGACGATGGTGCGATCTGGGTCGATAAACCTAAGGGCCACTTGGGCATCGGACTCATCGGCCTGCACGCCGTAGGGTAACCGCACGGCGGTGAACTCGGCCTCGACACCTTCGAGTCGCGACTCCTGTGCCGCCAGCTGGCACAGACGACCGGCCAGCGCGCTGTCCTGACCGCCGGAGATGCCGAGCGCGAATCCGGCTGTCCCGCTGACCCTTAGATAGTCCTTGAGGAACCCGACTCGTCGCGACACCTCGGCGGCCGGGTCGATCGTGGGGGAGACGTCGAGGGCGGACCGGATCTCTTCGCGAAGGCTCATGGCCCGACTGTAGAACGCCCGGTCAGCGCGTGCACAGCTTGCACACCAGGTCCTCCCACGCATCGCCGAGCTGAGTCAACGAGTGACCTTTGGCGTGGGTGGCGAAGTGCACGTATCCGGGATCGATTATCGACATCAGGGCGTGGGTCTGCGCGTCGAGGTCTCCGGTGCATTCGAGCTGGGACAGCAGCGCCCGGACGTGTGTGCGGACGAGGATCGTCGGCGGTGCGTTGTACCAGGCATCGGTGTCGGCGGTGGTGGCGCGCGCCAGCTCGAGGTGCCGTTCCAGGAAGGCGAGCCGAGCTCGTCCGAACGCGATGAGCCGGGTCAGCGGAGGCGCATCGGGGCCCAGGGGCGGTGGCCCGAACATGAATGCCTGCTGTTCGATGTGCTCTTCATGGTCGAGTAGCGCCAGCAGCAGTCCGGTGCGGCTGCCGAAGCGGCGGAAGAGTGTTCCTTTGCCCACGCCCGCAGCGTTGGCGACGGCATCCATCGACATGTGGTCCGGACCGACGTCGTCGAGGATCTGGCGTGCCGCCTCGAGAAGGCGCACGCGGTTGCGGGTGGCGACGGCACGTTCCCGGGCAGGATTCTGCGCAAGGTCGACAGAAAGCAGGGGTATTTCTTGACCAGGCATAACACCTCGATTCTAGCGCCGGTGAAATAAACGGACTACGGTCCGTATTGTATAACGTGACAAAGGGCCTCGATAGGGGTGCGACATCGCGCCTCGCTGATGGAAGGGTGAGCAACCATGGCAGATAAGAACGTGCTGGCAATCGTCGGAAGCCTCCGCAAGGCATCGCTCAATCGGCAGCTCGCAGAGGCTGCCGCCGAGAACGCGCCGGCCGGTGTGAGTGTGAGCATTTACGAGGGGCTGAGCGATCTTCCGCATTACAACGAGGACATCGACGGTGATGGTGGTGCACCTGCGGCCGCCGAGGCCCTGCGGGTGGCTGTCGCTGGCGCCGACGCGGTGCTGTTGGTCAGCCCCGAGAACAACGGCACTATCTCGAGCTCGCTGAAGAATGCGATCGACTGGTTGTCGCGCCCCTTCGGTTCTAGCGTCTTCAAGGGCAAGCCGACCATCGTGATCGGGACCTCGGCGGGCCGCTACGGCGGCATCTGGGCGATCGACGAGACCCGCAAGGCGGCCGGGATTGCGACCGCGAACGTCCTCGAGGACGTCAAGCTGGCGGTGGCCTCCTCGGCCTTTGATGGCAAGCACCCGCGTGAGCACGCCGAGACGGTTGCCGAGCTGACCAAGGCGTTGGATGCGCTGACAGCCGATTCTGACAGCTGATTTGTCGCGGCCGATTGACGGTCATGCCCGGTATCCGTGCCGGGCATGACCGTTCTCTTTACGCGCTAGTTGATCCGGCCCATGTTTCTTTCATGGCGGAGACCGAGGCGACGCTGATGGCACAAATCACCAGCAGCATCAGTCCGACGGCCCAGCTGCCCAGAGTGCTCTGTAGCGGGCCGGCGATCAACGGCGGGATGGCGCCGCCGAACACCCCGGCCACGTTGAACGCCACGCCGGTGCCGCTGTAGCGGGTGCCCACGGGATAGGACTCTGGAAGGAAGCTCGCCATCGGTCCGAAGGCGAGCCCGAACAGCACATAGGTGAGCACCATGGCAGCCAGATAGGCCCAGAATGGACCGCTGGCCAACAAGGGAGTGACCAGTAGCGTCCACGGGAGTATGAGCGCCATGCTGGTCAAGATCACCCGGCGCCGGCCCAGTCGGTCGCTGAGGATTCCGCCCACAGCGGCGGACACCATGAGAACCACGGCCCCGAGCACGCCGGCGGTGAGTATGGCCGCGCGGGAGAAGTGCAACTCCGATCTCGCGAAGCCGGGGAAGTAGGTATTGGTCATGAAGGACAGCGTGAAGATGATCAGCATCGTCCCGCAGGTCAGTACCAGGGTGCGGGGGCTCTCCGTCATCACATGCCGCAGAGGCGATTTCACCAGCTTGTCCTGAGCTTTCGCCTGGGCGAACTCTGGCGTCTCGGCGATATGGAGCCGGATGTACAGACCGACCGCCACCAGGAGCCCGCTGGCGATGAAGGGCACTCGCCATCCCCACGACAGGAATGCCGGACTGTCTTCTCCGACCGTGATGCTGACGATGAGGAAGACCAGGCTGCTGAGCAGTAGCCCGGTTGAGCTTCCGATCGGCACGGCGGTCGCGGCACGACCTCGCACGCTGCTTGGCGAGTACTCGGAGGAGAGCAGTGCCGCCCCGCTCCATTCGCCGCCGACCGCAATGCCTTGCACGAGTCGCAGCAAGACAATGGCTGTCGGTGCGGCCGCCCCGATCGAGGCGGCGCCGGGAACCATGCCGACCGCCATGGTGGCGAGCCCCATGGTGATGAGGGTGACCACCAAGGTTCCCTTGCGGCTGAAGCGGTCCCCGTAGTGGCCGAACAGAGCGGCGCCAACGGGCCGTGCCAGAAAAGCGGTGCTGAAGGTGGCTATGGAGGCGAAGAGCGCCAAAGAATGGCTGAGATTCGGGAAAAAGACGGCGGGGAAGACGAGTGCGGCCGCCGTGCCGTAGATATAGAAGTCGTAGAACTCGATGGCCGACCCGACCGCGCTGGCCATGAACACTCTGCGGGGGCTGACGCCTCCGCCCGTCACGTGCTGCTGCGGCTCCGCGGGGGATGACGTCATCGAGGGGCGATCCGGCTCGGTTCCATGCGTGGCAGCTTAGGGTGCACGAGCGCGAGACTGTCGGTCATGCCCGGTAGCTTGCCGGGCATGACCGTTCTCGTCACCGGCGCCACCGGAAACATCGGCCGGAAGGTCGTTGATCATCTAGTTGACCTGGGCGTCAGCGATATTCGAGCATTGACCACCTCGCCGGAGAAGGCGGCGCTGCCGGATGGGGTGACGCCTGTTCTCGGATATCTCGGCGAGCTGCAGAGCCTTGCGGGCGTGTTCGATGGCGTTGAGCGGATGTACTTGGCACCGCTGCCGTCTACTGCCGCGGCGGTGCTTGAGTTGGCGCGCGCGGCCGGGGTGATGCATGTGGTGGCGCTGGCCGGGGATGCCTCGTGGTGGGCTGAACAGGCCACGGCCGTCGAAGGCAGCGGCATCGGGTGGACGCAGCTTGGCCCGGGGGAGTTCATGGAGAACTACGTGATGTGGGCCGAACAGATCAAGCGCACCGGAGCCGTCCACGAACCGGAGCGACAGGTGGCTCAATCGCCGATTGCGATGGATGATATCGCACGCGTGGCTGCGGCGGTTCTTCGTGCCGGAGCTGAGCACCTGGGTAAGAAGTACCCGATTACCGGTCCGGAGGCGGTGACCCGGCAGCAGTTGGTGCAGACCATCGCCGAGGTGGCCGGTATTGATGTGCGATACGCGATCAGCTCGCCGGAAGAGGCGGTGCGCGAGCTGAGGCCGACGATGGGGGATCGGGCCCAGTGGTACGTCGACACTCTGACCGATCCCGATTTCGAACAGCCGGCGAACACCTTGGTGTCCGATCTGACCGGGTACCCGGGTACCACATTCGCGCAGTGGGTGGCCGACAACGTGGGGCTCTTCCGCTAGATCCGGATCTGTCCCCAATTTCATCCACAGAACTCCACAGTTTCCACAGACTCGCCGGGCAATAACGTTTGCCCGGTGGTGGGTGATCTGCTAGCCGGTGTCGGTGCCCGGTGGTAGACACACCATATGTTCCAGCCACTGCCTAACGCCTGGACACGCCGTAGTTGCGACACGCCCAAATTTCGACCGTGCGATGTCTCACTACCAGGGAATTTCATGAATGTTGTTCAGAACATCTTGTATAGGTTCCGATTGTCGGACACTAGGTGTAGTGTCTGGAACACCGAAAGGCCGGGAATGATCTCGAGCCGCCCGGCCCGGATTATCGCTAGATCTTCAGGCAGATCCAGGCGCTCAGCCACCACGGGCGGCAAGGAATTTTCCCGGGCGCTGGACTGCTGAAAACTTTGTTGAGATATCTACGTTCGATTCGCTGAGGAGCGCGCATGAGCATCACCGTCTACACCAAGCCTGCCTGCGTTCAGTGCAACGCGACGTACAAGGCCCTCGACAAGCAGGGCGTCGAGTACGACGTCGTGGACATCACCGAGGTTCCCGAGGCGCGCGATTACGTGATGGCGCTCGGCTACCTACAGGCGCCCGTGGTCGTGGCCGGTGACGATCACTGGTCGGGCTTCCGTCCGGACCGCATCAAGGCACTCGTCGGTGCCGGCGTAGCCGTCTCTGCCTAGTACGTATATTTCGGCGGGATCCTGGCATGAGCCATTTGGTCTATTTCTCCAGCGTGTCGGAGAACACCCACCGCTTCGTCCAGAAGCTGGGTGTTCCCGCCACCCGGATCCCCCTGCGCGGTGACATCCAGGTTGACGACCCCTATGTCCTGATTGTGCCGACCTACGGCGGCGGGCATCCGGTGCCCGCTCAGGCCGGGGGATACATCCCCAAGCAAGTCGTCAGATTTCTCAACAACGAACACAACCGGTCTCTGATCCGAGGGGTCATCGCGGCCGGGAACACCAATTTCGGCGCGGAGTACTGCTACGCGGGCAAGGTCATCTCGGCCAAATGCGACGTGCCATATCTGTACCGATTTGAACTCATGGGCACCACGGAAGACGTGCAGCAGGTGCTCACCGGACTCGACGAATTTTGGAAGGACACACCGTGGCGCCAACCGCGACAACTGCAGAACCTGTGACCTCTGCGCACGGCTCGGCTCACGGCGAGCTGGACTATCACGCCCTTAACGCGATGCTCAATCTGTATGACGCCGAGGGCAAGATCCAGTTCGATATGGACGCCGCGGCGGCGCGGCAGTACTTCCTGCAGCACGTCAACCAGAACACGGTCTTCTTCCATAATCAGGACGAGAAGCTCGACTACCTGATCGAGAAGGAGTACTACGAGCGCGAGGTACTCGATCAGTACTCGCGCAACTTCGTCAAGTCGCTGCTAGACCGGGCGTTCGCGAAGAAGTTCCGGTTCCCGACGTTCCTGGGCGCCTTCAAGTACTACACCTCCTACACACTGAAGACCTTTGACGGAAAACGCTATCTGGAGCGTTTCGAGGACCGCGTCGTCATGGTGGCGCTGACGCTGGCCTCGGGTGACACCACGCTGGCCGAGAAACTTGTCGACGAGATCATTGACGGACGTTTCCAGCCGGCTACCCCGACATTCCTCAACTCGGGCAAGAAGCAGCGCGGCGAGCCGGTGTCCTGCTTCCTGCTGCGCATCGAGGACAACATGGAGTCCATCGGGCGTTCCATCAACTCGGCTCTGCAGCTGTCCAAGCGCGGTGGCGGTGTGGCCTTGCTGCTGACCAACATTCGTGAGCACGGCGCGCCGATCAAGAACATCGAGAATCAGAGCTCGGGTGTCATCCCGATCATGAAGCTGCTGGAAGACTCGTTCTCTTACGCCAACCAGCTGGGTGCTCGTCAGGGCGCCGGGGCCGTGTACCTGCACGCGCATCACCCGGACATCTTCCGTTTCCTGGATACCAAGCGGGAGAACGCCGATGAGAAGATCCGTATCAAGACGCTATCGCTGGGCGTGGTGATCCCGGACATCACCTTCGAGCTGGCCAAGAAGAACGAGGACATGTACCTGTTCTCGCCGTACGACGTCGAGCGCATCTATGGGGTGCCGTTCGCCGATATCAACGTCACCGAAAAGTATTACGAGATGGTCGATAACGGCCAGATCCGTAAGACGAAGATCAAGGCGCGCGAGTTCTTCCAGACCCTCGCCGAGCTGCAGTTCGAGTCCGGTTACCCGTACATCATGTACGAGGACACCGTGAACCGGGCCAACCCCATCGAGGGCAAGATCACCCACTCGAACCTGTGCTCGGAGATCCTGCAGGTGTCGACGCCGTCGTTGTTCAACGACGACCTGTCCTATGCCAAGGTGGGCAAGGACATTTCGTGCAACCTGGGCTCACTGAACATCGCCAGGACGATGGACTCGCCGGACTTCGCGCAGACCATCGAGGTGTCGATCCGCGCGCTCACCGCCGTGTCCGATCAGACCCACATCTGGTCGGTGCCCTCGATCGAGCAGGGCAACAACGATTCTCACGCCATCGGCCTGGGGCAGATGAACCTGCACGGCTACCTGGCGCGGGAGCGGATCTTCTACGGTTCCGAAGAGGGTGTGGATTTCACGAACATCTACTTCTACACCGTGCTGTACCACGCGCTGAAGGCGTCGAATCAGATTGCCGTCGAGCGGGGTAAGAGCTTCGGTGGCTTCGAGAGGTCGAAGTACGCCAGCGGCGAGTTCTTCGACAAGTACACCGAGCAGGTGTGGGAACCGGCGACCGAGAAGGTCCGCCAGCTCTTCGCCGACGCCGGGATTGGCATTCCGACACAAGACGATTGGGTACGGCTGAAGGAATCTGTGCAGCAGCACGGCATCTACAACCAGAACCTGCAGGCGGTGCCGCCGACCGGCTCGATCTCGTACATCAACCACTCGACGTCATCGATTCACCCGGTGGCCTCGAAGATCGAGATCCGCAAGGAAGGCAAGATCGGCCGTGCGTACTACCCGGCGCCGTACCTGACGAACGACAACCTGGAGTACTACCAGGACGCGTACGAGATCGGTTACGAGAAGATCATCGACACCTATGCCGCGGCCACTCAGCACGTGGATCAGGGGTTGTCGCTGACGCTGTTCTTCAAGGACACCGCCTCCACACGCGATGTCAACAAGGCGCAGATCTATGCCTGGCGCAAGGGAATCAAGACGCTGTACTACATCCGGCTACGGCAGATGGCGCTGGAAGGCACCGAGGTCGAGGGCTGCGTCTCCTGCATGCTGTAGGAGTGACGCTGCATGTGAAACTGAATTGCTGAAACGCCGATTACGGTTGGCGTCCTTGGGGGGTGGCATTCTCAGGCTGATGATGGCGGCCGCAGTGTTCATGACAGTTGGTCCCATGGGTTTTCTCGCGGGTTTCGCAGTATCAGAAGGCATTGGATACCTGTCGAAGATCATCGCAAAGGAGGTCGTGCGTATGAGCAAGAAGATCGTGAAATGCATTAAAGAGCGAACCGTCAAAGTTGAAAAGAGCCACCTTCCGCTCTCCGGGGTTCCCCTGCTGACGAGCCTGTGAAAGTCAGGCGAAAGAGCGCATTTCGCAAGCTGTTCCCCCGCGTGGGCTAAGTCAGTAGTCGCGGAGGGGTTCGGCAGCAACTTCGCCGCGGTCTATCTTGCCGGTGCTGCCGATCAGTTCTCGCGAGGAGCCCGTTCGGCCTGCAGCGCTTTGACGCGTCGCTGCTCGCTCAGCACCATCTGATAGCTCTCGCGTTCCGCGACCAGCCACTGCGGCTTCTCCTCGAGCAACTGATCGATCTGCTCGGTGGTAAGCGGACCTTCAACGCCGCCCCGCGCGAGACCGGCGATCGAGACGCCCAGCTTGGCTGCCACGAGGTTCTTCGGATGCGGGCCGCTCTTGCGGAGGTCCTTGAGCCATTGCGGTGGGTCCGCCTGCAGGGCGGCGAGCTCGGTGCGGGTGATCGGGTTGTCCTGGAACTCCGCGGGCGTCGCTTGCAAGTACACGTCCAGCTTCTTCGCCGCCGTAGCGGGTTTCATGGACTGCGCGTTCGGCCTGCTCATAGGACCAGCCTATCGGTAGGCTGAAGCGGTGACTTCGCGCTCCCTCACCCTCGGGTACGTCCCCGGCGGGACGCCCGCAAAGTGGGCTCAGATCTGGGCGGAGCGTCACCCCGAGGTCCCGCTGCAGTTGCGTGCCGTTGCCGCGGCAGACGCGGCCGCCGCAGTGAGGGCGGGGACTGTCGATATGGCGTTGCTCCGGCCGCCGGCCGACACTTCCGGGCTGGCCGTCATTCCCCTCTACGACGAGACAACGGTAGCCGTAGTGCCGACCGATCACATTCTCAGTGCCTTCGACGCTATTACCGCCACGGACCTTGACGGCGAGCCGATTCTGCTCCCACTCGACCACGTCCTCGATTGGGCGGCGCCCGGTAACCGGGTCGATCACCGACCCGAGACCACCGAGGAAGCAATAGAACTCGTCGCCGCAGGGATCGGCGTGCTCATCGTTCCGCAGTCATTGGCACGGCTGTATCACCGCAAAGACCTCACGTACCGCCCGATCACCGACGCGCCTACCTGCCCCGTGGCACTCGCCTTCCCGGAAGGGGCGCCGCCGCCACTGGTCGAGGAGTTCATCGGCATTGTGCGGGGCCGCAAACCCGGCTCGTCGCGGGGGCAGGCTGAGCCGGTACCGAAACGCACCGCGAGGGAGAAGACTCTCGCGAAGCAGGCCGCCCGGGCCGCTGCGGGCAAGGTTGCCCGCAAGCCGGGCCGGGTCGACCGCGGTCGACGCTGACTCAACCATCCAGCACGTGGATCAGGGGACCTCGGCACTCTCTGCTTCGGCGAGTTCCTTCAAGGTCAACAGCTGCTTTCGCATCATGACCATGTCACCCAACACCAAGGGGCTCAGGAATATTGGTCGGCCGGCGAAGCGAACGCGTACATGCATGCGCGTGCCAGCACCGGCAGGCTTGATGGAGTAGGTAACCGCCGCGGCGAATGTTCGGAGCGTGATGTGCTTGTCGGGTTCGAACCCGATGAGCCGGAACGCGAACATGAAACGCTGGCCAAGCGCAAGTTCCACCAGCTTCACATCGCGCGTGCGGGGACTGCGGCGGCCGACGTTATCGAGAAGGTCATAGCTGTACGGAGCGGCACGCAGTTGGCACAACCATGGGAAGACGACGTGCGGGGGCGCGTCGACGTCGATAGCGCGATCGCACACCACTACCTTGCCGGAAAACTCGGCGTCGCAAGGTAATGCGGCCGCCACCTCATCCGGTGTCACACCCCAGAACTGCCCGGGGATCATGATGATGCCAGCGTGAGTCCGTCGATATGGATTAAACGTTCCATATCGACGACACTATCGGTGCGCGAGACACACACGCAAGCTGTCTCACTCCGCGGCGGCCATCTAATACCGCGAACGCGCCTGCCTAGGGCTCTGGCTCTGGTGCCGGCTCTTTCGGTGCAGGCGGGGTCCGGCATGTGCCCTACTTGTCGGCGGGCACGGTGTGAGCTAGTTGCCGCCCGGAGAGACAGACCGAAACACGTGCCACGCCCAGTCGTGGTCGGTGGGATCGTCGTACACACAGACTAGCCACACCGCGCTCCCGTTTGCGACGATCTGTCCGTAGAACTGGTGCTCGGGTTGACCGTCCGCGTCTACAACTCGCCAGAAGGCATGTCGTAGAACCCCGTCCGTGTGGTCGGTGTACTCGTGGTCGGGCGGCACACCCGGCGCGAATGCGAGGAGTTCCCTTAAGAACTGGTCTTGTGGCCGGTCATCGCGATCGCCGAACACGTCGACCGAGACCGATCGGCCAGGCCCGGTGAACACCAACGTGCGGTCCTCGGTCGTCCACGCAAGGCCAGCGCTGCGCTCGATGCCCCAACCGCGAGAAAGGCTCTCCCGGACCGGAATCGGCAGTGCGAAGGCGAAATGTCCCAACACTTCATCGCGGTCCCAGGCCTCGGACAGCATTTGGATGACGAGTGGATCCGACGAGTCAACGATGACGGGCAGATGATCGGGGTCCTGTACAACTGCGGTGACATTGGCGCCGAACGCCGCGGCCCAGGGTTCGATGCCATTGGCTAGGGTGCCGTGCACCGTGAGGCTCGCGTATTCGTCCTCCTCCCAGATGCGTCGACAGTGCTTGTAGTCGGGGCTACTGATCTGAATCCACACGCCGAGCGCAAGCTCAACGTCACCGCTGAGGGTCACGTTGAGAAGGCATCGGAGAAATCGTCCGATACCGGAAGCCTTGACGAACGCCTTGGCGGGCCGGTGAATCGTGTCCTGCGGAAGGTCTCTCGCGGGGTCTGGGAGCTGAAACCCGATGTCGATCCGATTCTCCCATTCGATCAGATACCCACAGCAGCTGCAGCGAATCAAAGAGACTGGCTTCACGTGGCTATTGTCTGTCATTGGCGAAGTTTGTGCCTGGTGAGCCGATGGCCTTCAGTCGATGGCCGCGTTGCCGCATGCTGTAATGGCCCGGTGACGCCTGATCAGTGGCTGGAAGCACTGCGCAAAGGGATGGCGGCCGTAGCTGCGACCCCGCCCGAGTACCTGGAGCGTGACGCACCGTCCTGTCCGGGCTGGACGGCACGCGATGTGGTCGCCCATCTCGGGGGAGTGCATCGTTGGGCAGTGGGTGTCGTTGTCGGGCAAAAGATTCCGTACACAGATGTCGACCCGGACGCCCCGGCAGGGGAGCCCGTCATCGGTTGGTACTCCGACCGCGCAGACAATCTCGTCGCCGCTCTGACATCGAAAGACCTTGATGCGCCGACGAAGTCGCCATTCGGTGAGCGGCCGGTGCGATTCTGGTATCGCCGGCAGGCAAACGAGGTGGCGGTACACCGCTGGGACATCGAGCACGCTTATCGCGGATGGGACGCCGAACCCATCGACCCAGCCCTGGCGGCCGACGGCATCGGCGAGTGGTCGGAGCTGTTCACGCCCAGGCGTATCGGGCGTGACGGCGGGACTCCGGAAGACCTTCGAGGAGCGCGAATCCTCCTGACCGCCAGCGACGCCGATGGTTCCTGGCTGCTGCGCGTGGACGCCGATGCCATTGGCATCGTGGACGAAGACGCCGTACCGGACGCCACGATCACGGCATCCACGTCCGATCTGCTGCTTGCGCTGTGGCACCGGGTTCCGTTGTCACGCTTGGCGGTCGACGGAGATGTCGCCCGCGTGGAGCAGGTGCTGGACCTAGTCCGGATCTGACGCAGGGCTTGAACGGCGCACCAGCCAGGTGGCAACCGTGGCGATGGCCAGGAGCGTCAACCCGACCCACAGCGCGTCGAGTCCGATGCGGTGGTACGTCGCGGCGCCCAACACGGCGCCAATCGTCAGGCCCGCCCACAGCGTGATGTAGCGCAGCCACACCCACCGGGGTCCGCCGAAGAACGCATCGACGAGTCGCTGTCCGGCCTTGACCACCGTTCCGGTGATGTAGGTGAGGCCAACCTGAACCTCGCCGGAGCGCTGGAAGACTGAGTTCATGGCGCCCATCGCTAGCGCCGTGATGAGCAGCGCCGCGATACCCGCACCCAATTCCTGTGTAATCGCCGCCGCGGCCACCGTTATCGAGGCAACCGCCAGCACGGCGATTCGCTCGTATTCGCCGCTGACCCGTGACGCGATTGCGCCGATCATCACCCCTATAAAGAACATGCCGATCAAACCGGCTGCCTTGTAAGCAGATTCCCACTGCTGACTCGCCGTCGACGCGGCCATCCTGGTCGTGTTACCGCTCATGAACGACAGGAAGTATCCGCCCAGATGTACAAATCCGATCGCGTCGAGAAACCCCGCGACCGTTGACAGCCCGGTGGCGAGCACCATCTCCCGTCGCCGGATCGACCACACGGCGGAATCAGTTCGACGTCTTGTGGCCCGGACCCTGCGCCTGCTTGTACAAGACCTTGAGCAGGTTTTCGCGGAATGTCGAGTTGTCCATCAGCTTGATGCCCTTATCGCACAGCCAGGGATTACCCAACGCCTTATGCATGATCCGGCCGCGGCGGTACTCGCGACCCCACGCGTCGTACATGCGCTGCTCGAAGTTGGTGAAGTCGCCGGGGCCATCGTTCTGCAACGCCGCGACGGCGCATTCGCCTGCCGTCAAACCGGATTCGAGCGCCTTGGAGATCCCGGCACCGCTCACCGGCTTGCCCGCGCCCAGCGCGTCACCAACGAACAGCACACCGGGACGCCACGGCGGCCAGGACACGAAGCCCATCGGCAGCCGCCATGCGCGTACACCCTTGTTTTTGCGAAGCTCCGCGACATCGGGCAATTCCCATTGCGCCGGAAGCTTTTTCATGTACGCGTCGAGTACATCGGCGGCGTTGACGTCCTGCCATTTCCGGTAGCTGTTCACGTATCCGATACCGACGTTGATCCGCCCGCCACCGAGCGGGAATACCCAGCCGTAACCGGGCAGCGCGTCCTGCTTGTGAAACAGCCGCAGGTCGATGTCGAGCATGTTCGAGTCTTCTCGGTTGGCCGCCATCTCGGCCCGGATCGCAATCGCGGTGTACCCCTTGACCTCCGAGTCGATGTTCATCGCTCGTTTGAAGGGGGAGTAGGCGCCGTCGGCGACTATCACCGCGTCGGCCGAGATGGTGTCCCGGGATCCGTTGGCGGTCTTGATCTCAACACCCTTTACGCGATCGCCGTCGCCGATCGGACCAACCGCCTCGGTGGACTGACGCACCTCGACACCTGCCGATTCGGCATGCTTGAGCAGCAGGGTGTCCAGCTCGGGCCGTCGCACCACATGCCCGTGGCTGGGCATCCCGGGCCGACGGGGGAACGTCAGTTCCCAGACGGTGCCGCTGTCGACGCGCACCCCGTCGACGCGATGGAACTGTGCGACCTCATTGGCCAGGCCCATCTTCTGCAGGTAACTCACGGCGCGTGCGGTGAGCCCGTCACCGCACGGCTTGTCCCGCGGGAATTCAGCCTTGTCGACGAGAACCACGCGGGCACCCGTGCGGGCGGCCTGCCAGGCCGCGGCTGACCCGGCCGGGCCCCCGCCGACTACAGCAATGTCGTAATGGTTCTCTGTCACGTATTAAATAGTAAGGGCGGATAGCACGTCTATTCGCCCTCGGGCTTCGTGACGCCGAGGCTCGATCCGGCCCGGTTCTCGTATGCGCTGCGTGCGCTGGTGTCGACTTCGAGGAACACGCGGTCGGTACCGGTCTTCTTGCTCATGAATCGGCGGACCTTGGTGGGCAGTGAGTTGACGATCGTGGTCACCGCACCGAGCGGCTTCGGGACGGTGACCTGCACCCGCGGCTTCTCGATGATCCGCACCACCGCTGCTGCGATATCTTCGGGTTCGACGGGTTTCTGGGCGCCGGTGGAGTCGGTGCCCGCGATCAGCTCGGTATTGGTGAAGGTTGGCAGCACCGCGCTGACCTGTACCCCTTGCGGCGCGAATTCGTCGCTCAGTGCTCGGGACAGGCCCACCACGCCGAACTTGGACGCGTTGTAGACGGCCATGCCGGGGGCCGCCATGAGCCCTGCTACCGAGGCGATGTTGACGACCTGGCCACTGCGGCGGGCCACCATCTCGGGCAGCGCCAGCCGACAGCCGTTGATGACGCCGTACAGGTTGACCTCCAACATCGACCTGATTGCACGGTCGCTGGTGGATAGGAAGGGTCCGATCGGCATGACGCCCGCGTTGTTGATGAGCACGTCGACGGGCCCGCCGGCGCTGGCAGCCTCCAGGAATCGCTTGAACGATGCGGGGTCGGTGACGTCGACCGGGTGGGCGTCGACGTTTCCTTCTTCCTTGAGTCCCTCGACCGCAGCGCCGAGCGCCTCGACATCACGGTCGCCGATCACCACCCGTGCACCCCGACGCAGAAGTGCGGTGGCGGTGGCGTAGCCGATACCGCGTGCGGCACCGGTGATGGCGATAGTTTTCCCGTTGATGTTGTCCCTGGATGAGCCCATGACCACGGACTTTACACGTGTCAAGTTTGTGTCACTAGGGATTCTCGCGAATGAGCTCGACACGCTTAACCACAACACGTTGTGTTGCGCCACGTTGTCGCACCCCAGGGGTAGTGTCTGTGACACAGTCAGCGAATCCCGCGAATCTGTTTGACGTTCTCCAGGAGTGGTCTCGTGAGTGAAAAACTAAAGCTGGTCAGCCGTGTCTCGGCGATCAACTGGAACCGGGTTCCCGATGAGAAGGATGCCGAGGTCTGGGACCGGCTCACCGGTAACTTCTGGCTGCCTGAAAAGGTGCCGGTGTCCAATGACATCCCGTCGTGGAACACCCTCACCGATCACGAAAAACAGTTGACCATGCGGGTTTTCACGGGCCTGACGCTGCTTGACACCATTCAGGGCACTGTCGGTGCGGTCAGTCTGATCCCCGATGCGATCACTCCGCACGAGGAGGCGGTGTACACCAACATCGCGTTCATGGAATCGGTGCACGCCAAGAGCTACAGCTCGATCTTCTCGACGCTGTGCTCCACACGCGACATCGACGACGCGTTCCGCTGGTCGGAGGAGAACCCGAACCTGCAACGCAAGGCCGAGATCGTCATGGAGTACTACCGGGGTGACGAGCCGCTCAAGCGCAAGGTTGCCTCGACCTTGCTGGAGAGCTTCCTGTTCTACTCGGGCTTCTACCTTCCGATGTACTGGTCGAGCCGTGCCAAGCTCACCAACACCGCCGACATGATCCGGCTCATCATTCGTGACGAGGCCGTGCACGGGTACTACATCGGTTACAAGTTCCAGCGCGGTCTGGAGCGCGTCGACGAGACCAAGCGCGCCGAGCTCAAGGACTACACCTACGAGCTGCTATTTGAGTTGTACGACAATGAGGTTGAGTACACCCAGGACCTCTATGACGAGGTGGGGCTCACCGAGGACGTCAAGAAGTTCCTGCGGTACAACGCCAACAAGGCCCTGATGAACCTCGGCTACGAGGCCATGTTCCCGCGGGACGAGACCGACGTGAACCCGGCGATCCTGTCGGCGCTGTCACCGAACGCCGACGAGAACCACGACTTCTTCTCCGGATCGGGCTCTTCGTACGTCATCGGCAAGGCCGTGAACACCGAAGACGACGACTGGGACTTCTAGCTCCTGTTATCTATCCGGCGAGCAGACGCTTAGTGCACACAAATCACAGGTGGCGCGTGCACCAAGTGTCTGTTCGCCGGATACAAATGAACGCCCGGTGAACTGTGTACCCCCTGTCTCGCGCTGGGAACACGCTGCAGGGAGACTGAACGGGTGACGAGCACATCGATTATCGGTTCGATCGTTTCTTGGCTGTCCGCGGGATACCCCGAGGGTGTCCCCCCGACGGACCGGTTCCCGCTATTGGCGCTGCTGCGCCGCACGCTGACCGAGGAGCAGGTCCAGGAAGTGGTCGCCAAGCTGACCGATCCCGCGTCTTCCGCTCTGGTAGACGGCGTGGTGAGCCAGAGCGAGATCGAGCAGTTCATCGCGGATGTGACGAAGGATGAGCCGACCGCTCAAGACATTTCACGTGTGGCCTCACGCCTGGCCGCTGGCGGCTGGCCGCTTGCCGGTGTGGATGCCACGGCGCTCAACGCCTAACTAGAACGCCCGGTTCCGCCGCGGCGGAACTACCGCCCGGGGGTGGGTGCCGGCGCGGTGGATCCCGAGGATGACGGCACGGTGGATGGCCGATCGATGATCGTCGACAGCGGTCCACCGATCCGGTACTTGGCGCCCCGATGCTCTTCGGGCAGGCGGTCGCCGTTTCCCAGCAGCTTATGGCGCAATGTCCCTGGGGTGTAGGCATTTTGATAGGCGCCGCGCTCTGTCAACACCGGGACGACGTATTCGATGAAGTCCTCGAAGGTGCCGGGTGTGATCGCGTAGGCCAGATTGAAGCCGTCGACATCGGTTTCCTCCACCCACTCCTGCAGGGTGTCGGCCACCTCGGTGCCGGAGCCGACGACACGCGGCCCCATGCCGCCGATCTCACCCCACTCGGCGATATCGCGCACTTTCCACTCCCGACCATCGGCGGTGGCGGCCTGAAACGCCGCGACCGCTGACAGAATCGCGTTGGAGTCCACGTTCCCGATCGGCTCATCCAGGCCGTAGCGGGCCAAATCGATGCCCATCCAGCCGGACATGAACACCAATGCGCCTTCCGCGCTGCCATAGCTCAGCAGCTCGGCGTGCTTGGCATGCGCCGCTTCGGAGTTCTCGCCGGTGACGACGGTCGTGAGGTTGAAGATCTTGGCGGAGTAGGGATCTCGCCCGGCAAGTTCCAGCTCGCGGCGGATGGTGGTGACCGTCTGGCGTAACAGCTCCTTGGTGGGTGCGGCGGTGAACACCGCCTCGGCATTCTCGGCGGCGAAGCGCACCCCGCGCGGTGAGGAACCCGCCTGGTAGATCACCGGCGTCCGTTGTGGCGACGGTTCCACCAGATGCACGCCGGGAACGGTGAAATGCGTTCCCTCATGGCCGATGTGGTGCACCTTGTCGGGATCGGTGAAGACGCCACGCGCGGCATCGCGGACGACAGCGCCGTCCTCCCAGGAGCCTTCCCATAGCTTGTAGAGCACCTCAAGGTACTCATCGGCGTGGTCATAGCGGGCGTCGTGCGCGGGCTGATCGGTTTGGCCCATGTTGCGTGCCGCGGCAGGAAGATACCCGGTGACGACATTCCAGCCGACTCGCCCGCCGGTGAGGTGATCAAGGGTGGATAGCCTGCGCGCGAACGGATATGGATGTTCGAATCCGGTACCGGTGGTGACCCCGAAGCCGAGGTGCTCGGTGACCAATGCCATTGCCGAGACCAGCAGCAGGGGATCGGCGACCGGGATCTGTGCGGCCTGGCGGATGGCGGCCTCGTCGCTGGCGCCGTAGATGTCATAGGTGCCAAGCACATCGGCGATGAACAGCCCATCGAAGCGACCGCGTTCGAGCAGTGTGGCCAGGTTCGTCCAGTAGGACAGATCCTTGTACCGCCAGGACTGGTCGTCGGGGTGCCGCCACAGGCCGGGGGATTGGTGTGCAACGCAATTCATATCGAACGCGTTGAAACGGATGACGCGGGTCATCCCCTCAGCATCGGCACCCCGACGACATCAGTCACCGGTTGTACTCGGGATGAAACTTAGAGCGTGGCGGTGTCGATGACGAAGCGGTACCGCACATCGCTGGCGATCACGCGCTCGTACGCCTCGTTGATGTAGCTGGCATCGATGACCTCGATCTCTGAGCCGATGTTGTGCTCGGCGCAGAAGTCAAGCATCTCTTGGGTTTCCGGAATCCCGCCGATACCTGAACCGGACAGGTTCCGGCGCCCGAAGAGCAGCGGGAAGGCCGGAACTTCGATGGGGTTCTCCGGTGCACCGAGCTCGACCAACGTCCCGTCCACATTGAGCAGACCAAGGTACTGGCCCATATCGAGATTGGCGGAGACGGTGTTGAGGATGAGATCGAAGCCATAACGCAGGTTCTTGAAGGTGTCCGGGTCGGACGTGGCGTAGTAGTGGCTGGCACCCAGGCTCAGTCCGTCTTCCAGCTTCTTCAGTGACTGGCTCAGCACCGTGATCTCGGCGCCCATCGCAGCGCCCAGCTTGACGGCCATGTGCCCAAGTCCGCCGAGTCCGATGACGGCAACACGCTTGCCCGGACCGGCACCCCAGTGCCGCAGCGGTGAGTAGGTGGTGATACCCGCGCACAGCAGTGGCGCGGCCGTGTCCAGCGGCAGGCTGTCGGGGATGCGCAGCACGAAGTCCTCGTTGACGACGACGGCCTGGCTGTATCCGCCCTGTGTCTGAGTGCCGTCGCGGTCCTTGGCACCGTACGTGCCGACCATGCCGCCCCGGCTGCAGTATTGCTGCAAGCCGGCGATGCACTGGGGACACTCGCGGCAGGACTCGACCATGCAGCCGACACCGGCATGATCGCCCGGCTTGAACTTGGTGACTTCCGAACCGACCGCGCTGACTACGCCGGCGATCTCGTGACCGGGGACGATCGGGTACTTGGCGCGTCCCCACTCGTCGCGAACAGTGTGGATATCGGAGTGACAGATACCGGCGAACTTGATGTCGATGAAGACATCGTGCGGGCCGACTTCACGACGCTCGATAGTGGTGGGGACCAGTGGTGCCTTGCCGGACGTGGCGGCGTAGGCGGAGACGGTGACCATATATGCGTCCTTTTGAGATAGTTAACGAAGCTACCGATCTCAGACTACCCGCCGTCCTCAGCTGGGGCAGCTCAGATCGGTGACAGCGACCACTGCCCGTCGCCGATCAGCTCCAGTTTCTGCGTGTGATGCTGGTCGACCGTGCTGCGGTGACTGACGCTGACCACGGTGCACTCGGGCACCTCCGTGCGGATCAGGCGGTACAGCGCGAACTCCAGGCCCTCGTCGAGCGCCGACGTCGACTCGTCCATGAAGACCACCTTGGGCTTGATGAGCACGATGCGCGCGAAGGCGACGCGCTGCTGCTCGCCGGGGGACAGCACCTTGATCCAGTCGGATTCCTCGTCGAGACGGTCCACGAGGTGTGCCAGGGAGACCTTCTCTAGGGTCTGCCGGAGTTCCTCGTCGGCGAAGGTCCCCGACTCGGCGGGGTAGGTCAACGCGTCGCGCAGATTGCCCAGCGGGATGTACGGCAGCTGCGAGATGAACATGGTCTCGTGCTCGCCGCCGGGCCGGCTCCAATGACCGTCCGCGTACGGCCACAGCTGTGCCAGGGAGCGCAGCAGCGTGGTCTTGCCGCCACCCGAGGCGCCCTTGATGACAAGGGCATCGCCCGCGTTCAGCTCGAGGTTGACATCGTCGATAAGCCTGTCGCCATTGGGTTTACGGACGTATACGTTCTCCAGCGTGACCCCTTCGTCCTGGCTACCGGGGTCGAGCGACGGGAGCTCGCGGGATTGTCCATTAGCCTGCAGCAGTCCGTCGAGACGCATGACGGTCGCGCGATACGCGGCGAAGGTGTCGTACGCATTGCGGAAGAACGAGAGGTTGTCGTTGACCTGTCCGAACGCATTGGCGGACTGGCTGAGCGCGCCGTAACTGATTTCACCGGCCATAAGGCGCGGCCCTTGGATGACATAGGCGAAGACCGCAGACGCCTGGCTGACGCTCAGGTTCCATCCGGTGAAGCTGATGGTCCGGCCGACAAGATGCCAGAAGTTGGTGATGATGCCGTCGAATCGAGTCTGGAGCTGCTTGGACTCAGCTCGCTCGCCGCGATAGAAGGCAACGCTCTCCGCAGTATCCCGAAGGCGGACAAGGGCATAACGGAACATAGCGTTGAGGCGTTCGTTCAGGAAGTACAGCCGGATCAGTGGGCGCCCGATCCGGAATGCCACATATGTCGCGATGATGACGTACAGGAATGCCAGAAACACCATCGCGTGCGGGACGTTGACGCCGAAGTAGGTCTGCGGTCCGGACAGTTGCCACAGGATGATGGTGAACGACACCAGCGAGATCACCGAATTCACCGCACCAAAAGCGAGATGGGTGGACGAACTCTGTAGCGACTCTGGCGCCGTAGACATCGCCACGAAGTTGTTGATATCGGCCTGGATTCGCTGATCAGGGTTGTCGATGGTGCTGTCGATGAACCGCGACCGGTAGAACGCCCGGCCCTGTAACCAGTCGGATGTCACTCTTTTGGTGAGCCAGACGCGCCACCGGATGATGAAGGCCTGCAGGATGAATATATCGACCATCACCCGCGCTACGTGGATGGTCGCGAGGACGATGAACATCAAGATGGCATGCCAGAAGGCGGCTTTCGCCTCGGGCATTCCTTGCCCGTCGCGGGCCAGCGCTCCGGAGATCGCCTGGATCGACGAGGACAGGTCGTTGTAGTAGTACGAGAAAACCACGGCTAGCCGTACCCCGGACACCACCGAGAGCAGCAGAAGGGCGAGGAGGACCAAACCGGGACGCCCCTCACGGCTGGTGAAGTAGCTGCCCGTGATACGCCAAAACTGCTGACCCCACTGCGTGAAGGTGACAAGAGCGAGCGCAATCAACACGAAGCACACCACCGTCAGCGGCCACACCCAGCTGACCCAGACCAGCGATCGCCATGTTTCCGTTCCCCAGTCGGTCGCCGTCTCCATCAATCATGCCCTCCGAGTCCGTCACTATCCAGTTGATCGCGGAGTGTACGGGCACCGACTGTGCACGTCCTGGCAACGGGGTTACGGCGTGCCTTCGCCGAGTGTCAGCAGTGCTGTGCACACCCGGTGTAAATCACGCAGTAGCGCTCACACTCGGTGGGGAGTCCCGGCGTGAGGCCACCGCCACCACAATCGCGAGGATGCCGAAGAGCTCCGGCGTGGTGGGGATCTGGTGTAACACGAATACACCGATAGCGGACGCGGTGAGCGGAAGGAGCGCCAAAAGCACCGCGAAGTAGCTCCGCCCCGCCTGTCGCAGTATTACCTGGTCGAGCCCGTACGGGATGACGTTGGAGAGCACGCCCATCAGCAGTCCCAAGACGAGGACGTGCACGACGGGTACATCGTCATGAGCTCCGGCGATTCCCAGGCCCAAGACCGGAGCGGTCGCGATTGTGGCAACGGTGAATCCGACCGCCAGTGAGTCGGCCGGATTGCCCTGTAGCGCAACGCGCTTTCCGAGGACGATGTATCCGGCCCAGAACAGTGCGGCAAGCAGCGCGAAGGCCATCCCGGCGGGTTCGGACGCCAGCTGCACATCGGCGATCAGAACCACCCCGACGAGCGCGGCCAGCACCGAGAAGCCGTCTCGGGCAGAGCGCGAGCCGATCGCGGCAACGCCGATGGGCCCCAGGAACTCGATCGCCACCGCGGTACCGAGCGGCAGCCGGTCGATGGCCAGATAGAACGACATGTTCATCAGCGCGGTGACCACACCAAAGGCGCTCGCCCACAACAGTCGATCCCCCCGCCAGGCGGCGGCCTGCGGACGAGCGATGGCCAGGAACACCAGCGCCGCACCGCACACCCGGAGCCAGGCGACGCTCGCCGGGTCAAGCCAGCGGAACAGGCCGACACCGGCCGCGGCGCCGATATACATCGAGGTCCCGCTGACCAGCATGAGCGCGGGTGCGACCAGCCGGTGACGCGCGGCCTCAGCCATTGTGTGCTGCCAAGAGATGGCGGACCGCGGCGGCGAGGTCTTCTTCGAGCCACCCGGGCAAGGTGGGCATGTGGCGGCGTACTGCGGCATAGGGCAGGTCCACCACGGCGCGCATGAGCCGGTCGCGCGATCTCGCGTCGGCGCGACCATAGACGGCCCGCGTCAGATCCCGCGTCGCGCTGAACAACGGTTCGTTCATCTCGTCCAGTCTGGAACCAGCGTCGGCGCCAAGAACGTCGGTGCTGCGTAGGGATAGCAGCAGCCGGGCGTCGTCCGGGCAGGCGCGCGCGAAAGCCGGCACCGAAAGCGCCAGCGCCACAGCTACTTCAACGGAGTCTTCGGTGGAGCGCAGCGCGCCGAACGCGTGCTCATGAAAGCGCTCGACTGCGCGCAGCCATGTCGCCGACAGAATCGCCTCACGGTTGCCGAAGCGGTGGTTCAGCGTTCCGGGCGGGGCTCCCGAAGCGCTCGCGATTGCCGCAATGGTGGCGGCTCGCGGACCACCGCCGAGTAACAGGGCGCGCACTGCGTCGAGGATGGCATCGCTGGTGTGTTTGCGTTCCGGTGCCATCTGGAATGTTCATCCTAATTCTGATAGACAGTAGATATGGAACATCCATCCTATATTGACGAGCATACGATCCGGATAGACGCGCCGCGGCACCAGGTGTGGGAGAGCCTGCAGCACAATGTCGACGCCATGTTGCGGTCTGCCGAGCGCAACCCGATCGGCCCGTTGTTGGGCACCCGGCCTCGCGCCGGGTTCGCCGTCGACGGCATCGAGCCCGAACAGCGCTTGAGCTTGGCGGGGCAGCACCGTTTTTCGCGTTACGAGCTGGTTTTCGAGCTTGGCGAAACCCGGGACGGTGGTACGCAACTGCGTGCGCAGACCTATGCAGACTTTCCCGGGCTGCGCGGCAGGATTTACCGTGCCTTGGTCATTGGCACCCGCGGACATGTGCTGGCGACCAATTACATCCTGCGCTCGGTGAAGCGGCGGGCGAGTACCGTCTGAAGCGTGGGGACGTATGCGACGTGCCGTGGCGTCAGAACCGGCGCGACGCTCTGGCGCGCCACCGCGGACGGTCCGGAACACCATATTGTCCCCGATGGTGTGATGGACCTGATGTGGTTTCAGGGTCGGCTCGTCGTGGCCGGGCCCGACACTCGGATGTACAACGTCCAGGCCCACACGGATCAGGTGACCTGGGGACTGCAATTGGCACCCGGCCTCGCGTACGCCCTCTTTGGTGTGCCTGCAGACGAGCTCACTGACCGGCGCGTCGACCTGTCAGAACTCGTTACACCACAATCTGATTGGGTGCCAGAAGGTGATGTTGCCGCCTCACTTGAACGAGTTTTTCTCGATCTGTGGACGCGCGCGGAGCCGGATCACACCAGCCTGCGGATGGCGGCCTCGCTCGACCGGGCCGCTCGTGCGGGGTTGAGCGTGCGGTCGACCGCCAGGCAGCACAACCTGTCGGAGCGGTCGCTGCGCCGCCTGAGTAACCGGCTCTTCGGCTACGGACCCAAGACGCTCGTGCAGATTCACCGTTTCCACCATGCGCTTCATTTGGCGCGAGCCGGTGCACCGCTCGGCGAGGCCGCGGCCACGGCGGGTTTCGCCGATCAGGCGCACTTCAACCGCGAGACCAATCGACTGACCGGCACTACGCCGACCACGCTGCTCTGACGCTGGCCGATTCGTCCAAGACCAATACGGTCCGTCGATGGCAGGGTGACCTCGTGAGCATCAATCTGAACCGCGCACGAGAGTTCATGGCCGCCCATGCGCGCATCCTCGACGTGCGTCGCTTCGAGGCCATCACCACCGCTACCGATTCCGCCCGTGAGGCGACCGTGGACGCGCTTGCGGCGTACCGGAATCCGGATGGTGGTTATGGGTGGGGGCTAGAACCCGATCTGCGCGCACCGGAGAGTCAGCCGGCATGCGCCCAGCACGCGTTCGAAGCGCTCGCCGATGCCGGGCCGGTGAGGGCGCGGCATACGACAGTGCTTCTCGGCTGGCTGGACTCGGTGACGTTGCCCGATGGCGGGCTGCCCTTCGCACTTCCGGTCGCCGATCCGGCAGTCTGTGCACCCTTCTTCGCCCAGGCGAATCCGGAGGAATCTTCGTTGCAGATCACGGCGGCGGTGGCCACTCAGGCGTATCGCGCCGCGCGCTGGGACGCTGAGATCGTTCGGCACCCGTGGCTGTCCGCCGCGACGCGGTATTGCTTCGACGCGATCCGCCGGATCGACGAGGCGCCGTTCGCGTACGTCCTGTCCTTCGCGCTCCAGCTTCTGGACATCGCATCCGATACCCAGCCGGAGGCGCGTGAATTACTTTCTCGGCTAGGACGATTCGTCCCCCGTGATGGGTCGCTCCCTGTCCTTGGTGGGACCGAGGGGGAGAGGCTACATCTGCTCGACTATGCGCCCGAGCCCGGACGGCCCATTCGCGATCTGCTCGACTCTCACGCGATAACAGCGGATCTCGATCGGTTGGAGCATGCGCAGCACGACGACGGTGGTTGGGCGGTCGACTTCAGTAGCTACTCGGCGGCGGCAATGCTGGAATGGCGCGGCTACAAAACGGTTGGCGCGGTTGCGATCTTGCGCGCGAACGGTCGCTGAGGCTATTCGCAGGCAAGTTCACGGCGGGCCGATTCCGCGGCGAGGCCCTGCTGGAAACTCTTGATGAATCCCACCTGAGACTTCTTGAGCTGGCGTTCCAGCAGGCCGGGAAGCCGGATCTTCAGATCGAGGGAGACATCGGCGGTAAGCCGAGTCTGAGGGTCATCCGGGATGATGGTGAACTGGCTGACGTTGTGTCGCAGCGTTCTGCTCTCTATGAGGGTCAGCCGGCAGCCGTCCGGGAACCACTCGTACTCGGTGAGTGCGTCATCGGAGATCCCGAATGCGGAAGTTACGGTGCGCACCAACCGCGGCGAACCGTCTTGGAAAGACTCGACGACGGTCATGGAGCTGGCGATCTTTGGCCATGCGGGCAGTAGCGGGCGGAGCCAGCCATCGACCGACTCAACGTCTTTCAAGACCTCGAGGACGGTCTCGGGCCGGGCGGCGACGGTGATGTCGATGTGTTCTTGGATCACGTTCCATCCCTTCCGCGGATTGCCGGGAAGGTTAGCCGAGAAAACGCTCTTTTGCGAGCATTTAGCGCAAGATTCTCATAAAATACCAGTTCAAGACTGGTACAAGGGGTACGGGTACTAGCTGTTACGGATAGCTTTTAGGTGACGCGCTCGAGGGCGAACACCCTGATCTCGCGTCCGGTACGTCCCTTGTATGCCGTGTAGACCTCGAGCATTGCCTCGAAGCGGCGGTAGTAATCGTCGCGCTCGGGCCCTTGTGCGAGGGTCGCGACCACATCAATGGTCTGACCGGCCAATGTCACCTTGGCGTGTGGGTTGGCGAGCAGGTTGGTCGTCCACGCAGGGTGCTTCGCCTGGCCAAAATTGCTGCCTACCAAGGCGATTCGGTCACCGTCGTGCAGATAAAGTAGCGGCGAGACCCGAGGGTGGCCGGACTTGCGACCGGTCGTGGTGAGCAGCAGCGTCGACAAACCCAAGGGTCCCAGCACCGTGTAGCGGCTTCCGGAGCGTTCCATGACGGCTCGGTCCAGTGGTGTCAGCTTGCGGATGGTCCACGAACCCGCCTTGGTGGCGGCGAATTTGGCGGCAGCCCGAGACAGCACGCTGTCGGGATTGCCCCAGCGATTCTCGGGAAAGCCCTTGTCGCTCACGGTATCCCCGCTCCTTTGAAGCTGACGTTGAACCCGGTGCGCACATACTCGGCGACACCTGCCTGGGTGTACGGGTCGGCGGTGATCAAGGCGTCCGCCTCCTCCACGCTGATATCGCCGCTGATGAGTACGCCGCCGGTCGCGTGCTCGTTACGACCGGCCAGAATGAGGCGTCCCGCTTCAATCTCATCTGCAATCCAAGCAGCGTGATCCGGGCGGATCTGGTCGACGACGTCGAGCGGTTGGGTGTAGGTCAGGTTCAGCACGTGGTGCATGCGTGGAGCCTAACGGCTAGCGCAGCGACCCGGGAATCTAGTTGATGGGTGCGTTGACCCAGTGAAGGTCGTCCAGGATTCCGCGCGCCGCGACGATTCCGTCGCCGGTCTGCCACACCTCGTTGTTGACCGCGAACACCCGGTTATCGTGAGTGGCGCCGAGCGCCATCCAGGGCTTGGTACCGAAAATCCGGGCGGCGCGATCTTTTGCCGACGGCGTCGTGAAGGAGACATAGACGATGTCGCCCTCGACGGCCGAGAAGTCCTCGGTGCCGATCTCTATGAATGGGGTGTCGGTAAACCGTTGTGTCGCAGGACGATCCAACCCCACTGTGGCAAGCACCGAAGCCGGGAAGTTGTTGGCCCCGTACACCCGCACCGTCTGATCGGTGAACTGGACGATCGAGGCCTGGAAATGTGTGGCGTCGTTCTCACGGCCCACCTTCTTGGCGGCATCGACGAAACCCGCCCACAGCTTGTCCGTGTCCGCGGTTCGTCTGGTGGCCTTACCCACCAAGCGGACGTGCTCGGCCAGATCGTGTCCGGACACGATCACGGTGGGGGCGATGGCACTCAAGTCGAGATAGGAGTCCTGTTCGCCGGCCGAGCTCAGGATGAGATCGGGTTTGACAGCACCGATCTTGGCCAGGTCCGGAGCCGCCATCGGGCCGACCGACGGCAGGTTGTGGACCGTGGTGCCCAGGTACGACGGGGGAGCGGTAGTGCGGTCGGGCAGCGCCACTCCCACGATCCGGTCCTGCAGCCCTAGCGCGCACAGCGTGTCGATTGCACCGGCATCGAGGGTCACGATGCGTTTGGCGTCCTCGGGCACCTCGGTCTCGCCCTGGGCATGGCGCACCTCACGTGGTGCGTCCGGGTCGAGAGCCGCGGCATCCTTCGCGCAGGACTCGTCTGGCTTGCGTGCATTGCCCAGCACCCCCGCGCCCGCGATCTTCGTGGCGCTGGTGGCCAGCGTGCTCGGAGTCTCGTTGGTGGGCTTCTCGGTGCAGCCCGACACGGTCACCGCCATCAGTGCCGCCGTTATCGCGGCAGAGCCCCAGAACCTCGCTGTCTGCACCCGGTTGAACTTACCGCGCGGGGCTGCGAACACGCGGGTAGGACGCCGTGACCACGTCCGCACGGATCAGAAACGACCCAAGTACGACTCTCTGTAGGACCCGCTCCGCGATCGGGGGTGGCGCGGGCTAGGATTCACGGCAGACATGCAGTCACTGGAACGACTGCGCGCTACAAGGAATCGGAGGAGCCGTGACCGCCGAAGCACCCCCAATTGGTGGATTGCAGGCCAGCCGCCCGTTCCCGCCCCGTATGGGCGCCAAGGGCACTCTGATCTACCGGTTGATCACGACCACCGATCACAAGTTGATCGGCATCATGTACCTGGTCGCGTGCTTCGCGTTCTTCCTCATCGGTGGCTTGATGGCGCTGTTCATGCGCGCCGAGCTGGCGGTGCCAGGTCTGCAGTTCCTGTCGAACGAGCAGTTCAACCAGCTGTTCACCATGCACGGCACGGTGATGCTGCTGTTCTACGCAACGCCCATCGTGTTCGGCTTCGCGAATGTGGTGCTGCCGCTGCAGATCGGCGCCCCTGACGTCGCCTTCCCGCGTCTGAACGCCTTCTCCTTCTGGCTGTTCCTGTTCGGCGCCCTGATCGGTATCGCCGGTTTCATCACTCCCGGTGGCGCCGCCGACTTCGGCTGGACCGCCTACACCCCGCTGACCGATGCCATCCACTCACCGGGTGCCGGTGCGGATCTCTGGATCATGGGTCTGGCCGTCGGTGGTCTGGGCACCATTCTTGGTGCGGTCAACATGATCACCACATGCGTGTGTATGCGCGCCCCCGGTATGACCATGTTCCGGATGCCCATCTTCACCTGGAACATCCTGGTGACCAGCGTGCTGGTGCTGCTGGCCTTCCCCCTGCTGACCGCCGCCCTGTTCGGCCTCGCTGCTGACCGGCACCTCGGTGCGCACATCTTCGACCCCGCCAACGGTGGTGTTCTGTTGTGGCAGCACTTGTTCTGGTTCTTCGGACACCCCGAGGTGTACATCATCGCGCTGCCGTTCTTCGGCATCGTCTCGGAGATCTTCCCGGTGTTCAGTCGCAAGCCGATCTTCGGGTACACAACGCTGATCTACGCGACACTCGGTATCGCGGCGCTGTCCATCGCGGTGTGGGCGCACCACATGTACGCCACCGGCGCCGTGCTGCTGCCGTTCTTCTCCTTCATGACGTTCCTGATCGCGGTTCCGACCGGTATCAAGTTCTTCAACTGGATCGGCACGATGTGGAAGGGGCAGTTGACCTTCGAGACACCGATGCTGTTCTCGGTCGGCTTCCTGGTGACGTTCCTCTTCGGTGGCCTGACTGGCGTGCTGCTGGCTATGCCGCCGGTCGACTTCCACGTCACCGACTCGTACTTCGTGATCGCGCACTTCCACTACGTGCTCTTCGGCACCATCGTGTTCGCGACCTACGCCGGTATCTACTTCTGGTTCCCCAAGATGACGGGCCGTCTGCTCGACGAGCGTCTCGGCAAGTTCCACTTCTGGCTGACCTTCATCGGGTTCCACTCGACCTTCCTGGTGCAGCACTGGCTGGGGAACCAGGGCATGCCGCGTCGCTATGCCGACTACCTGCCTACCGACGGCTTCACCTTCCTGAACTCCTTCTCGACGGTGGGTGCCTTCATCCTGGGTGCCTCGACGTTGCCGTTCCTGTGGAACGTGTTCAAGAGCTACCGGTACGGCGAGGTCGTGACGGTCGACGATCCGTGGGGTTACGGCAACTCCCTGGAGTGGGCCACCAGCTGCCCGCCGCCGCGGCACAACTTCACCGAGCTGCCCCGAATTCGTTCGGAGCGTCCGGCATTCGAGCTGCACTACCCGCACATGTCTGAGCGCATGCGCGCCGAGGCGCACGTGGGTGGCGGCCACAAATAAGGCCGCGACTCCCTGTTGTGAAGGATCGCGTCACGGTTCTTGTCACCGTCACCGGAGCCGACAAACCCGGTGTCACCTCGGTACTCATGGGAGTGCTGTCCCGCCATAGTGTCGACCTCCTGAACGTCGAACAGGTCGTCATTCGTGGCAAGCTCACGCTCGGTGTACTCGTCAAAGCGCAGGGCCGTAGCGAGGCATTGGAAGCGTTGCAGGACGAGCTCGAAGAGGCCATGCACACCCTCGGGTTCGATGTTGACGTCGAATTCGGTGGGGACAGTTCGGTTATCAAGGATCCGTCAACCCACACCATCGTGGTGCTCGGGCGGCCGGTCACCGCGCGGGCTTTCGGGGCTGTCGCACGTGCACTGGCCGGTCTCGAGATCAATATCGATGTCATCCGGGGTATCGCCGACTACCCGGTGACAGGCCTGGAGCTGCGGGTGACCGTGCCTCAGGACCGGCTCACCGATGTCGATCTGCACACGGCGATGGCCCAGGTGGCCGTCGACGAGCCGGTGGACATCGCGGTGGAGCACAGCAGCCTGGATCGACGGGCCAAGCGGCTCATCGTCTTCGACGTTGACTCGACCCTGATCCAGGGTGAGGTCATCGAGATGCTGGCCGACAGGGCGGGTGCGCGCGAACAGGTCGCCGCCATCACCGAGGCCGCCATGCGCGGGGAACTGGACTTCGCCGAATCACTGCACCAGCGGGTGTCCACGCTCGCCGGACTGCCCGAGTCCGTGCTCGATGATGTCGCCGACGAATTGGTGCTCACCCCGGGTGCTCGCACCACCATCCGGACATTGCGCCGGCTGGGGTACTCGTGCGGTGTGGTGTCGGGCGGATTTCGGCAGGTGATCGAGCCCTTGGCCCATGAACTGGCCCTCGATTTCGTGGCAGCCAATGTGTTGGAAATCGTCGACGGGAAGCTCACCGGACGAGTGATCGGCGAGATCGTCGACCGCCCGGGAAAGGCCAAGGCGCTGCGGCAGTTCGCCTACGAGGCGGGCGTTCCGTTGGCTCAAACCGTGGCCGTCGGAGACGGGGCCAACGATATCGACATGCTGTCGGCGGCCGGGCTCGGTGTGGCGTTCAACGCCAAGCCGGCGCTACGGAAGGTCGCCGACGCCTCGGTAAGCCAGCCGTACCTGGACGTTGTGCTGTTCATCCTCGGCATCACCCGCGCCGAGATTGAGGCGGCAGACGCCGTCGATGGCGGTGTGCGCCGCGTCGACATCCCCGACGCCTGAGGTTCGTGCCTAGCCAACCATTGCCGAATCGGCAAGCGGTACAGCACCAGTCACGGTATGCCAGGCCTGTGCGAGCAGTTCCACTCCGCGCAGCAGCTGATCGTCCTGCTGGGTGAAGGGCACACGCACGAACCGCTCCAGTGAGCCGCCGACACCGAACCGCGGACCCGCCGCGATGCGCACCCCGAGCCGCGCGGCGGCGGCAGCCAACGCGGTGCTCATCGGCGCAGGCAGCCGGGCCCAGATGCATAGGCCGCCTTCGGCTTCCTGCAGCTCCCAGTCGGGGAGCCGACGGCGCAGCTCGGCCACCACCAGTGCACGGCGTGCACGCAGGGTCTCACGCTGCGTGGCCTCAACCTCGTCTGCACGCCCCAGCAGCTCGGCGGCGGCCAGCTGCTCGAGGATCGGTGTTCCGGTGTCCATGGCGGAGCGCACCGCTGCGAGCCTGGCAATGGTGGTGCGGTCGGCGCGGATCCAGCCGACGCGCATTCCGCCCCAGAACGACTTCGACATCGACCCGATGGTGACCACCAGATCGGGACGCGTCACCAGCGAGGCCATCGGCGCGGGCCCGGGGGCCTCATGCCAGGCGCCGACGAGCGACTCATCGACGACCGTGCGGGTGCGCGTCTGGGAAATTATGTCCGCCAAGGCCTTTCGTTGCGATAGCGGCATGGTGAGACCGGTGGGGTTGTGATTATCCAGCACCAGGTAGGCCAGGTTTGGCGCCGTCTGGCGGATGGTGGTTTCCATGCCGGTGATATCCCAACCCGACTCGTGCTCATGGGTGTGCATCGGCACCGGAACCGGGCGTCCACCACGCTGAGCGATCGCATCGAGTGCGCCGTGATAGCTCGGCTGCTCCACCAGAACGCGGTCGCCGGGCTCCACGAAGGCGCCAAGGAGTAGCGCGATGGCCTGCTGGGCGCCGCAGGTCACCATGATCTGGTCCTCGGTGGTGGGCAGTCCGCGTCGTGAGAAGTGCTCGGCGATGCGGGGGCGCAGCTCCGGTATCCCCACCAACTCGTGACCGATTCCCCGAAGGTGGGTGGGCAGCTTGGTCAGGGCCACCTGGTATGCATCAAGCACCGCGGCGGCCGGTGCGGCGGTGGCGGCGTTCTGCAGATCGATCATCGGGTTTACCAATCCCGTTGTGGCCGAAGGAGACCGGTCGGGCCCAGGCAGAGCGGTGGTGCTGCGCGCACCCTGGCGGCCGCGCAGGTATCCGCTCTCGCGCAATTCGGCATAGGCGGCGGTGACGGTGGTTCGGCTCACGTGGATGACGCTTGCCAGTGCTCGTTCGCTGGGTATCCGGGCACCAAGGGGCAGCCGGCCGTCGATGACAAGAAGCCTGATCGCGTCGGCCAATGCTCCGTAGGCGGGTCCCGCAGAGCCCGCGGTGCGCCATTGGCCGAGGTGACGGGCCAGGGTGTCGGCATGGATGAGCCGCTCGCGCGAAGACAATCCGGCAGTGACTACGCGATCAGACATAAATGCCAGTGTGGCTGAACTGGCTATTGAAAAACAAGCCAGTTGGCCGAGAAACTTGTCGGGTGACCGGGAAATGGATTGGTTGGAGTGCGCGTGGCACTGCGCTGCTGGTGGGTCTGTACCTCTACGGGTTTTCGATGGCCCTCATGGTGCGTGCCGGGCTCGGGTTGGATCCCTGGGACGTGTTCCATCAGGGCCTCTCGATGCGCACCGGGATGAGCATCGGGCTCGCCTCGGCGGTGACCGGCGTCGTCGTGCTCCTCGCGTGGATTCCGATGCGCAACAAGCCAGGTGTGGGAACGATTGCCAATATCGTGGTCATCGCCGTGGCTGTCGACTCCACACTGGCCTGGCTCCCGGCCCCGTCGGTGATGGCGGTGCGCGTGGCGTTCCTGGTCGGCGGCGTGGTGTTGAACGCGATCGCCACGGTGCTCTACGTGGGCGCTGGGCTTGGTCCGGGACCCCGGGATGGACTGACAACTGGACTGGTTCATCGGACCGGCCGGTCTGTGCGGCTGATCAGGACCACCATCGAGGTCATTGTGGTGGGGACGGGTTGGCTGCTCGGAGGGAACGTCGGGTTCGGCACAGTGCTTTACGCGCTGGGTATCGGACCCCTCATTCAGATGGTGCTGCGGTTGGTGCCGCGGAAGCTGTTGGCTGTCAGCGGTTGGGGCTCTGTGCTGAGTACACAACGCGACAACGCATCGTGCCCCGAGCCGTCGCTGCGCGGGCAGTCGGTCGGTTGATTCGTGTGGTCTGGTCTGGGGCCGTGTCAGGTGCTTGCTCGTGGCCCGGTCACCGACCTGACAGATCGACTGCCGCCCGCGTGTGAGGGATCTGCAACGCCGATAGCGTGCAGAGATCGGTCGGTAGATGTTAGCTACGCGCCGCTTGCGGCCGGCCGCCGACGACAGGGCCGTCGATTCGGGTGATCACACCAGAATTCTGGGCGAAAGGCTCTCGCAAGATGAAATTCGGCGTGCAAACTTTGCACCAAAACTCAGGCGGGGACCTCACCGACCACGATGCGATCGTGCGGGAGTTGACCCTTGCCGAAGAAGTGGAGTCGCTGGGTTTCGATTCCCTGTGGACTGTCGAGCATCACTTCACCTCGTACTCCATGTGTCCGGACCCCCTGCAATTCCTGGCATTCGCGGCTGCTCGCACACGGCACATCGAACTCGGCACGATGGCGCTTATCGTGCCGTGGCACAACCCGGCACGGCTCGCCGGCCAGATCACCTTCCTGGACAATCTCAGTAACGGCAGGCTGATTGTCGGGCTGGGCCGCGGGCTTGGCCGCGATGAGTTCGAGGGCCTCGGAGTGTCTATGGACGAATCCCGGGCCAGATTCCGCGAGGGAGTCGACATTCTCGTCAAGGGCCTCAAAGGTGACAGCCTCCAGTACTCGGGCACGGTTTTCGAGCAGGCACACCGGACCATTCGCCCCGCGGCAGCGGCCTCGTTCCACAACCGTATTTACGCGGCCGCGGTGTCTCCACCCTCCATCCAGACCGTCGCTGAACTGGGTGTGGGCCTATTGGTAGGACCGCAAAAGGCTTGGAGCGCACTGGCGGCGGATGTGCAGCATTATGCGTCGACCTTCGCCGCCTTGCATTCCCGGCCGGCACCGGCCCGGGTGGTTTCGTGCCAGGTGGTCTGCCACCGCAGCGCAGAGATCGCGCGCAGCCTGCGTGACCGCTACATGGATAACTACTTCGAAACCCTGATGGCGCACTACGAGATGACGGGTGAGCATTTCCGCGGCACCTCGGGTTACGAGCACTATTCGCAGGTGGCGGAGAAACTCGGCACCCGCAGCTCAGCCAGCGCCGCGCGGGGATTATCGGCAGTACAGATCAGCGGTGACCCCCACGAATGCATCGATCAAGTGGCCGAACTCACGGAGCTCACGGGGGCCGACCACTTCGTCGGGAACTTCTCGTTCGGCGGTATGGACCTGGCCACTGCACAATCGAGCATGCGCCTTTTCGCCGAACAGGTCATCCCCGCCCTGCAGCCCGCCCACCGCCGAAAGGCAATCAGTTGACGTTCCTGCCCGCGAAGCTGCGCGAACAGGTTCTCGCAGCCGCACATCAGGCCATGGTGGCCGGATACAACGGCCGCGGAAAGTCCACCCCGCAGCAGGTTCGGGCCGCCGTTCAGGACAAGACGATTCTCATCACCGGCGCCTCTCATGGGATAGGGCGCAGCGCTGGCCTGAGCCTCGCCCGGGCGGGAGCGCGGGTGGTTTTGTTGGCGCGGTCCGCGGAACAACTCGAGGAGGCTGCTGCCGAGATCACAGATCTGGGCGGTACCGCTTCTTGGGTGACTCTCGATCTCGCAGATTCCGGCCAGATCGACGAGACGGTCGCGGCGATCATCGCCGAGCACGGCCCAATCGACTTCCTCGTCAACAATGCGGGTAAGTCGATCAGGCGGTCAGTGCATCTGTCCTTCAACAGGTTCCACGACTACCAGCGGACTGCGGACACCAATTACCTCGGCCCCGTTCAACTCTCCCTCGGCGTGTTGCAGTCCATGTGCGCCCGGGGATCGGGGCACATCGTCAACGTTGGGACGCTCGCCCTCAAGATGCCCGCAGCGCCGCGATGGTCGGCGTACTACGCGTCAAAACGCGCGTTCGAGGCGTGGGCCAGGTCCGTGGCCCCGGAGGTCCGCGCCGACGGCGTCACGATGACGATGGTCTACATGGGGATGGTCCATACCCGAATGAGTGCGCCCACACCGGCATACGACAGTTTCCCATGTATGACTCCCGAGCAGGCGGCGCGGCTCATCGAGGACGCGATCGTCTTCCGGGCCCCGTCTGTCCAGCCCTGGTGGGCGCCCACCGCCGCGGTCGTGTCGGAGGTGTTTCAACGCCCCATCGAAGCTCTCTATGCGCGCCAGTTCCCGCACGGTGACGATACCGAAAGCGCCAAGGCGTCGGCGTTAACTGTCTCTGCGGCAACGGCTCTCGATTCACCCCAGGTCATCGTCGCGCCTCGGTAGGCGGGCTTGCCTTCGGCCCCGTCGCGGCTCCTGTGGGTGGCAGTGCAGAGAGCAGGCTGGTGATGACATTTTGGGAATGAGTGCGGAGATTGAAGTGACCGCCGGGCAGCGTGACGATATTCGAGCCGGCACGGGTTTCTTGCGCCCAGTCGCTGAGATGACCTGGCTGGACCTCCGTGTCGTCTGTGCCTATGAGAACCGAGACCGGGCAAGGAAGCGCCGCGGGGCCTCGGTACCGGTAGCTTTCGGCGATCGCCATATCCGCGCGTAAGCAGGACAGGTACGGCTTCATGAATGCTGCGCTGTTCAGGATTTCCTCGTCGGTTCCGCCCAGGTTCCGCAGGTACTCGATCAGCTGATCATCGGTCCGGGTGCTGAACAGCTCGTACACCTGCGGCCACTGCGGAGCCTGCTGCGCGCCCACGACGAGATGATGCAGATTGTCCTCGAGTTCTGGTGGTAGCAACGCCGCCACTTCGTACATGAGCAGCGCGCCTAGGCTATGGCCGTAAAGCACGAATGGCCGTTCCATGAAACTGCTTGCAGCCGAGATGATTTGGTTGGCAACTTCTGTCACAGAGCTGGGGATCGGTTCGGAAATGCGCCGTTCCCGCCCCGGTAGCGCGATCGGTACGACAGCGGCCTTGCCTGCGAATGCGGCGGGCCAGCGGGCGAACTCCAATGGCCCGCCGCCGGCGCCCGCCAGGCAGAACAGCACCGGCAACCCGGCAGGCACGCTCAGTCCTCGGGGAAACCATGCGGAGTGGCCACTCATATCAGTGCGTGCCCGACGAGATGGGCGAGGAATTGTTGGCGATGATCCCGCAGAAAGAAATGGCCGCCGGGAAGCACGTGACAGTCGAACAGGGCAGAGGTGTATTCGCCCCACGCCGACAGCGTCTCGCGTGTGGTCTCGAAATCAGACGCTCCGCCATAGGCGATGATCGGGCACTCGATAACGGGATCGTCGGCGATCTCGTAGAGTTCCCGAATCCGGTACGACGCGCGCAGGTCGGTAAGCAGCCAATCCCTGAAGGTGTCACTGGCGAGCAGTTCCTCGGGTGTCCCGCCGAGCTCGCGAATCCACGCGAGGAGTTCGTCATCGGTGCGGTCAGCCAGCGCGCTCTTGCGCCCCGGCAGATGCGGGGCCGATATCCCCGATACCACCAGCCGTACGATGGGCCACCCACCCTGGCCCAGCCGCCGGGCCAGTTCGTAGGTCACCAATGCCCCAAAACTGTGACCGAACAACACTATTGGCGCATCGTCCGGCACATGCTCACCGATAGCCACCTGGATGTCGTCGACGAGTGCCAGCAGCCCGGTAGTCAAGGGCTCCCGTCCGCGCCGCTCCCGCCCGGGCAGCTGAATCGGCCAGATCTCGACGTCAGCGGGCAACAGCTGTCCCCACGGAATGAACTCCGAGGGACCGGCGCCCGCGCCGGACAAGCACAGCACCCGCAAGCGTGGGTTCTCTCGCCGAGTCACGTAGTTGAACCACGTCCCGTACTGTGCCCGGGACTGTCTGTCCGGGCGCACCGCCGGCCGGCTCATAGGGCCGGTACCGCGGCGAGGTCTGACACCAGCTCGGCGAGCTCGGCGACGGTGGGCGCCTCGAAGATATCGACGGGCACGATCGACACCCCGAATCGATCCTTGATCTGTGACATTAACCGGGCGACCTTCAGCGAGGTCATTCCGAGCATGAAGATGTCATCGGACGGGAAGATATCCGCGCTTTCCAGAAGCACGCGCAGCATCGACATCAGCGCCTCTTCGGTTACTGACGCGGGCCGCGGCTGCCGTTCCGGGAGGGATTCGAGTACCTGTGCAGGGTCGGGCAGCGCCGCCACGTCGACTTTCCCCCAGGCGGTCAACGGCAATGCCGCCAGCTGGATGTACATCGTCGGCACCATGTGCAGCGGCAGCAGCTCCTCAAGCCAATTGGTCACCTCGTGCCGGTCGAACGGATGACTTTCGGTGGGGGTGTAGTAGCCGACCAGACGATCGCCGTCACGGCGGACCACGCAGTCCCCGATGGACGGGTGGCGCAGCAACACGGCCCGCACCTCGCCGAGCTCGACGCGATGTCCACCGAGCTTGACCTGGTCGTCTTCGCGCCCGCTGAACGACAACATGCCGTCCGCGGCCAGGCGGACATGATCGCCGGTGCGGAACACCCTGCCGTCTCCGGTGTCGAGAAAGCGTTCGGCGGTCAGTCCGGCATCCAGATAGCCGATGGCCACGGCGCGCCCACCGAGGTAGAGCTCGCCGGTCTCGCCGGGACTGACGGGATGCCCGGCCTCGTCGAGCACGTGCAGCACAGTGCCGTCAATGGCCGTACCGATCGGAAGGGGGGAGCCGGGCACCAGCTGGCTGGGCTGGATCTCGGCGTAGGTGCTCCAGATGGTGCCCTCGGTGACCCCGTACCCGTTGAGGAGGCGACGCCCCGGTGCCCACTGCTGCGCCACGTCGTAGGTGAGCGCTTCGCCGGCGCTCAACACCAGACGTACGTGGCCAAGACCGGTGGTATCCAGGGCGCGCAGTGACGACGGGGTAGCGATGAGCACGGTCGCACCGGAGCGTTCCAGGTGCTCTTGCAGCGGTGGCCCGGGGTATCGGTCATCGGGATGCGTGATGTGCAGCGCGGCGCCCACGGTGAGTGCCGCGGTCAGCTCGGACAGGGCCGCATCGACCGACCATGGCGCGATCTGGGCTACCCGGTCGGCCGGGGTAATCCCGAAGGCTCGGTGCTGCGCCGTGGCCACCGCGGTCAGTGCATCCTGGCTGCAGATAACACCTTTGGGATTGCCGGTGCTCCCCGAGGTGTAGATGATGTACGCCGCGCCAGCAGCACAGGCACGGCCTGGCGTGGGCCGCAGGCTCACCGATGCCGTCTCGCCGGGGTCGCCGTCGATCACCAGCCGGGCACCCGAGTCGGCGATCAATTGTTCCTGGCGTGCGGCCGGCTGTGTGGGGTCGAGCGGTAGCGTCACGGCCCCGCCGTGCCATACGGCGAGCAGGGCCGCGATCAGTTCGCTGCCGGGATGCGGCCGCACCGCTACCACTTCGCCGGGAACTATGTCGAGTGCTCTCAAGTCGGCCACTATCCGGTCGCGCGCCCCGATGAGATCGCCATAGCTGGTTGCGCCCCGCGTATCGGTCACCGCGATCGCCCCGGGGTTCCGGGTGGCGGCTTGGGCGACCAGGTCGCCGACGGAGCGAATTCCATTGTGTGTCACGGTCATGCGTGCGTTGTCCTTCCACTCGAGTGGTCATCGGTCGAAATCCGCACCGGCACCGAGACCGGGCACGGCAGGTTGACGTTGTTGTTCCAAGTGCAGGCGGACTGGGTCTGCTCCAGGTGCCGTGACCCGTCGAAGAGTGCCTTGAGCACGATCTGGCTTTCGAGCCGTGCCAGGGGAGCGCCCGGGCAGAAGTGCTTGCCGTGGCCGAACACGAGGTGTGCGCTATCGGGCACCGGCACGCTGTCGTGCCAGTTGGCCGCTGCCAGCAGAACCAGCACCGATTGGCCCGCGCGTAGCTGCTGGCCGCCAAGTTCCAGGTCTTCCAGGACAGTGCGCCCGACGAACCGCGACGGCGAGATACGCACCAGCAGTTTCTCCACCTCGTCGTCGCTCAGCCGTCCGCCGGCGTGCTGCGCTATCACGGTGGCCAGGAAACCGGTGGTGGTTTGATGCCCCGCCGATATCAGCATCATGAGATTGCTGGCGATGGTCAGCCTGTCGTCCACCCCGACGGCCAGTGCCGCGCGGACGAAACGAGCCGTGCCGTCCGTCTCGATGGTTGTGTCATCGTGCCCGCGCTCGTCCACGAGCCTGTGGCAGTACGTGAGGAAATCCGCCACTAGCTGGTAGGTGGCCGGGTCGATAGTGGGTTCGAATCCGGTGACCACTGTCGTGTAGGCGTCCGACCATGCCGGCAGTGCGGGAAGCTGTGCGATGGGCAGATTCAGGAGCTGTCCCACCACGTCAAGAGGCAGCGGTCTGGCCAACATCGCCAACATATCGGCCTCGCCCTCGCCGTGCGCGTCGAGCAGCTGTGTCGTGCGAAGCCGAATCCAGTCTCCCATCTCATCGATGTACTTTTTCGCCAGCGTTTTCCGCAGGATCGATTGCCACCGTGCGTGTTCGGGGCCATCGAGGAAGAGGGCCTGCCGGGAGATCGCATCGTGCACGGTGGCCGAGAGTTTGTCGGCGGCGCTGTCGGTGCTGTGATCGAACCGGGTGGCGCTGAACCGCCCGTCGGTGAGCACCGTGAGCGCTTCCGCCCGCCGGGATACCAGCCATACCGACGCGAACGGATCCCAGCGAACGGGGTGATCCCGGGACAGTTCGGTGAACAGCTCCTCGGGTGTCCGGCGGCGAGAGCGCGAACTGAGTGAATAGATGCTGAGCGAGCGATCAAAGGTCTTGGCGTCCTGTGTCATTGGGCCACCTGAGGAATTCCGGCTAGCGCCGTAATCGGAGGGCCGTCAGGTGCCCGGAGTACATCGATTTCCCAGCGATAGTCCGGTGCCTGAAGGCCGGAAACCATGTCGCGCAGCTCTTCCGGGCTGTAGGTGCGCAGGTCCGAGACAACGGCGTCCCACGTCAGCAGCAGCGGCAGTACGGGCAGCGGGAAGCACGACAGCAGGGTGGTGAGCCGTGGTGGGCGGGCACGTAGCACGGAGCGGTACACCCGCGGTGCCGCGTTCAGCACGCTGTCGGTGATGGCGGCCGCAGACCGTGCGGTGAACTCGAAGACCCCAATCCCCGCGCGGGAGTGGAAGGCGTCGGCCAGCACCTGGCGTGCGACGGCCGGAGGAAAATGATGGAAGCCGGTGAACAGGGTGCGTACGCCACGTAGCCCGGCGTGCACCGCGGTGGCGTCGACCGAATCCCGTTGGTAGTCAGCACTTGTGCCGAGGATCGTCACGGTTTCTTCCAGTGCGGCCCGATTTGGGTACTTGTCGGTGAGGGTTAGATGAACCGGGCCCGCGAGCTGTTCCACTGCCGGGAGCAGGCTGGCCCAGGGACCGCCGGCCCCCGAACACAGGTCGACTATCTGGCGGCTTCCCTGCGCGGCAAGGAGTTTGGCGATAATCGGCCCTACGGGTGCGTAGATTCCCTGTCCTAGAGTCAAACAGTCGCGCAGGACCGTGGTCATGGCATCCCGCAGCGGGGCGGGTAGCCAGGACTGGTCCTCGAACTCAAACAAGTGCGCTCTGGTCATCTGCATCGGCCTCCTCGCGGTTCTCGCTGTTGGCTTGGCCGGTGGCGGTCAGCTGGGTATGGATCTGCAGGGCCGTCACGGCGCCGAAGAGCGCCGGCAGTTCCACTGTGAATCCGGCGGCGGCCAGGTGTCCCAGCAGGCGCACGGCCAGCAGTGAGTTGCCGCCCTGGTCGAGGAAACTGCTACTGGGATCGAGTGGGGAGCCGAGCACAGCGGTCCAGGCCGATCGCAACGCGCGGCCGGCGGGATCGTCCGGAATGGGTTGCCCGGCCGACTGCGGCACGTCCTGCGATGAGCTCAGGCGTGCGATGTCGATCTTGCCGTTGACGGTGCGGGGGAAGGCAGTAAGCAGTGTGATTACCGCGGGCACCATGTATGCCGGAAGCAACGTTGTGACATGGCGGCGTAGGCCATGGATATCCACGTATCTTTCCGGCTGCGGCACCACGAACGCCTCGAGCTGCGCGGTCACCGGATCACCGGGAATGCGTTCGGACACCCGGACGACCGCGGCGGCGACATCCGGGTGGCGCAGCAGAGCGATCCGCACCTCGTCGAGTTCGACCCGGTGCCCTCGCAACTGAACCTGCGAATCGGAACGCCCGAGGTATTCGATCTCGCCATCGGGCAACTCCCGTCCGCGATCCCCGGAGAGATACCAGCGGTCACCGCCTGCAGGATCGGTGACGAACTTGCGCCGGGTGACGTCGGGGAGATTGAGATAGCCGCGGGCGACACCGACGCCGCTTACGGCGATCTCGCCGATCGTCCCGGGCGGCACGGGGCGACTGTCGGGGCCGAAGATCGCCAGGCGCCAGCCAGGTAGCGCTGTACCTACCGAGCGGGAGCGAGTCCGGATGTACGGCTCGTCGATTTCTTTCCAGGTCGAATGGACCGTGGTTTCGGTGATGCCATACATGTTCACCAACCGGGTGGAGCGCAAGGGATTTCGCGTGATCCAGGTTTCGAGGATGGCTGGCTGCAATGCCTCGCCGAGAAACATGACGAGTCGCAGGCCCAATCGCCCAGATGCCTCTGCGTCCGCGGCGATGAGTGATGCGAAGGCTGTTGGGGTCTGGTTGAGCACGGTGACCGACTCGGCGGCCAAGATTGCATGCAGTGCCTTCGGGTCACGCCGGGTCCAGTAAGGGAGCACCACCAGCCGCGCGCCGGTCGTCAGCGCGCCCCAGATTTCCCAGACGGCGACATCGAACCCGATCGAGTGGAACCACGCCCATACGTCAGCGCCGGTGAACCCGAGACCTGACCGGGTTCCATCCAGTAGGCCGAGCACGTTCCTGTGGGTGACGGCCACGCCCTTCGGCTGGCCCGTCGATCCGGATGTGTAGATCACGTACGCATCGGTATTCGGTGTTGCGGCGCTCGGCACCGGCCCCGACGGCGTAGCTTTGCTACTTCGCTCCATTAGTTCGCTGACCGAGATGGTCGCGAAGGGAATATCGCTTGCCGATGCTGTGGTAATCACCACCGCTGGATTGGAATCAGCAAATATTGATTTTGCGCGAGCCAAGGGCTGTGTCGTATCGACGGGAACATAACATGCCCCAAGGCGCAATATCGCGAGAAGGATCGGCAATGTGTCAAGTCCGTGTGGCATGTGAATGCCGATTCGCGACTTCACCTGGATATTTAGGGTATCCCGGAGTGCTGCGGCGACTTGGTCGGCCTGCCGATCGAGTTCGTGGTACAGCAATGACGTGGCACCTTCGGTCGCGGCGACGGCCTTGGGATAGTCCTCGGCGGTGCGCCGTACCAATTCGTCGAGAGTGTTCGCCGCAAATTGCATACGCTCGATGCCCGTCCTCGCCGCAGGATGTCGCGAAGTTCGTTGCCTGACATCGTCAATATAGCCACGCTAAGTAACTAGACGTTGGGGACTAGGGCAGAATCTGTCAACTGCACACGTCGATCCGGAACGGCTGCCGAGTCGGGTGGACCCCGTTCAGGGCCTTGGGTCGATCGGCTCCTGCCTGCGCCTGCGAGTTTTCATCCGATCCCGTCGGATCACCTCAGGACGTAGTCGCCTGATTGTGTCGGTCAAGGGACTCGGCTTCCGCCAGTAGCTGTTCCCGAACGGTCTCGGGCAGGTGGAGCAGCTTGGTCGTCAGCTCGGCCGCCACTGTGTCCTGGGCGAGTTCGAGCGCGGTCAAATCTACGTCGATCTCGTCCGCGTAGCCACTATCGGTGAAGTAACGGACATCGATGCGAAAGGCGTGCGCGATACTCTCCAGCGCTTGGAGGGAAGGTCGCCCTCGCTGCCCGTTCCGCAACTGTGAAAGATACGGTGCCGAGACCACGGCGCCCCCGGTTCGCATGAACACGAGAAATTCGCTGTTTGAAAACGGTCCGCGACCGGGACTGTGGAGGACCGCGAACACCCGGTTAAGTCTGGTGACGAATTCCTCTTGTGCTCGCGCATCCCTGAAGGGATAGAGGGTGCCGCGGTTGCTCTCAGCCGATGAATCGAGTTTTGATGTGCTGGTATCTGCCATCTTCTCGAATCCATTGATTCGCCGATTCGCATCGATCAGGCTTCCGAGGGCCGTGGTGTCGCGGCGCAGCTGGGAGTGGAAGGCGTCGACTCGGCGACGCCACACCTTGAGGTCATCCCATACCCATGACCGATTCTCGCCGTGAGCTGCGCGTTGCTGTATCCGATTCGCTTCGGCATCGAGCTGTGCGATGAGTCGATGGTTGGCAATCCCGATATTGTGCACCGTGTCGAGGTAGGGATCGGGATCAAGATCGTTTGTCATGTCGTTGCCTAGAATCCCTTCCGAGCTTGCTGACGTACGGATGAGGATACGCGATGAGGTTCCGGATGCTTCGCTAGGACGGCCTGCGGGATGGCTCCCGCTCGCCGCTCCAAGTTGACTCCCGCCGCCCGCCTCCCGCGCCTGATGCGGCACGATAGGCCGGGTGGTCGATGAACGCTTGCGTGAAGAGCATGAGTCAGAAATTGATCCGGACCTTCTGCTCGATTTCCGCGATGTACTGCTGCGCCGCAATCGCAAGGTGTTGGTAGGTCCGGTCACCTGGTCCGTAGAGCTCGACGAACGGTGGGTAATCGTTGGCCCCAACGGAGCCGGGAAGACGTCATTGCTGCGGATGGCTGCCGCCATGGAGCACCCCACCTCTGGTAGCGCCGCCATTCTCGGCGAGCGGTTGGGCCGCGTCGATGTATCGGAACTCAAGGCAAGGATTGGCCTCAGCTCTGCGGCGCTTGCGCAGCGGATACCCGATAACGAGGTGGTCCGCGACCTGGTGGTCTCGGCCGGGTACGCGGTGCTGGGCCGTTGGCGCGAGGAGTATGAAGACGTCGACACCGCGCGCGCGGTGGACATGCTCGAAACTCTCGGCGCCGAGCACCTGGCCGAACGCACCTACGGAACGCTGTCCGAAGGTGAGCGCAAGCGGGTGCTCATCGCCCGTGCCCTGATGACCGACCCCGAACTGCTGCTGCTGGACGAGCCGGCTGCAGGACTGGACCTGGGCGGGCGCGAGGAACTTGTCGCGCGGCTGGGTGAGCTCGCCGCCGACCCGGACGCGCCCGCGATGGTTCTGGTGACACACCATGTGGAGGAGATCCCACCCGGTTTCAGCCACGCGTTGTTGCTGTCCGAGGGGGAGGTTGTCGCTCAAGGTCTACTCGCGGACGTGATGACCAGTGCGAACCTGTCCCGCGCGTTCGGCCTGTCGATCGTGGTTGAGATGATCGACGGGCGCTATTTCGCGCGACGTGCCCGGCCCCGAGCCGCACATTCCAGGAGGCAGTGATGACCCCATCCCAAAAGGATTCAGCACGGCCCAAACCCGCTGCCACCGTCGTTCTCATTCGGGACGGCGACATCGGTGTCGAGGCGTTTCTGATGCGGCGCGATAACGCCATGGCCTTCGCCGGAGGGATGACCGTGTTCCCGGGCGGTGGTGTGGACTCCCGCGACCTGCGTGCCGATCTGCCGTGGGTGGGCCCCGATGTCGACTGGTGGGCAGAGCAATTCGGCGTGACACCGGAGCTGGCGTCGGCCCTGGTGTGCGCCGCCGCTCGCGAGACCTTCGAGGAGTGCGGTGTGCTCTTCGCCGGCACCTCGGATACCGAGATCGTGGGGGATGCGGCGGTCTATCGCCAGGCCCGCAATGACCTGTCGGACAAGACGCTGTCCTTCGGTGAGTTCCTGCAACGCGAGGGGCTGCTCTTGCGGGCGGATCTGCTGCGGCCGTGGGCCAACTGGATCACCCCGGAGGCCGAGCCCCGGCGGTATGACACCTTCTTCTTCGTCGCCGCACTGCCCGCGGGGCAGGACGCCGATGGCGACACCACCGAGGCGGTCGCCTCGGGGTGGCAGACCCCCGAGGCCGCCATTTCGGCTTTCACCGAGCGAAGGAGCTTCCTGCTTCCTCCCACCTGGTCCCAGCTCGACGCCGTATCCACGTCCGGTGTGACGGTTGCGGAGGTGCTGGCCGTAGGGCGGGAAATCGCACCGATCATGCCGGTCCTGAAGGAGGAGGACGGACGGTGGTTCGTCCTGTTCGACGATATGGACCGCTATGAAGCCGCACGTCAGGGCGCGATGGAAATCCCCGAGATCACCGGTCCGGAGCTGGCATGACCGAGCCCGAGTTCGTCTCAGTGCGCACGGCGCCCGAGCATCCCGGCATTGGCACGATCGCGCTGTCGCGACCGCCTACCAACACCTTCACCCGACAGATGTACCGCGAACTCGCGCAGGCTGCTGCGGAGGCGAACGCCCGCGAGGACATCAGAGTCGTCATCGTCTACGGCGGGCACGAGATCTTTTGCACCGGAGATGATTTGGCTGAGCTTTCGGAGTTGACCGGTGAGGAGATGGCGCGGAGTGCCGGCGACCGCCAGGCCGCGATCACCGCGGTGGCAGAGCTGGCCAAACCCACGGTGGCGGCAATCACGGGATACGCGTTGGGCAGTGGTCTGGAGCTGGCATTGGCCGCCGACTGGCGGATCGCTGGAGACAACGCCAAGGTGGGCTCGCCGGAGATTCTGGTCGGCATGATCCCCGGCGGCGGCGGAACCGCGCGGCTGGCACGGGTCGTCGGACTGAGCCGGGCCAAGGAGATGGTGTTCAGCGGCCGCTTCGTCGACGCCAAGGAGGCCCTGCGGATGGGGCTGCTGGATCAGATGGTGCCGCCCGACGATGTCTATACCGAGGCCGCGGCCTGGGCTCGGCGCTTCGTCGACGGGCCGCCCCGGGCGCTCGCCGCCGCCAAAGAGGCCATCGACCACGGCTTCGACAGCCCACTGGCCGTGGGTTTGGGCAGGGAACGTGAGCTGTTTTGCCAGGTGTTCGCCACACAGGACCGCGTGGACGGGGTGGCCGCTCAGCTGGAGATCGGCCCAGGGACGGGCCGGTTCAGGGGAGCCTAACCAGGCGTTAGGCTGACGGCCATGACGGAGATTTCCGAGCCGACGACCAAGGCCACCGCCGAGCAGGTCGCTGCCGCCTTCGAGGACAACAAGCTCGCCCAGATCCTGTACCACGACTGGGAAGCAGAGACCTACGACGAGAAGTGGTCGATCTCCTACGACCAGCGCTGCATCGACTACGCCCGCGGCCGGTTCGACGCCATCGTTCCCGCCGAGGACCAGCGTGAGCTGCCCTATGACCGTGCCCTCGAGCTGGGTTGTGGCACCGGCTTCTTCCTGCTGAACCTGATGCAGTCGGGTGTCGCGCGCAGTGGTTCGGTCACGGACCTGTCTCCGGGCATGGTCAAGGTCGCAACCCGCACCGGCAAAGAACTCGGACTGGACGTCGACGGCCGGGTCGCCGATGCCGAGCGGATTCCCTACGACGACAACACCTTCGATTTGGTGGTGGGCCATGCGGTGCTGCACCACATTCCCGATGTCGAGCTGTCCCTGCGTGAGGTGCTGCGGGTGCTCAAGCCGGGTGGACGGTTCATCTTCGCCGGCGAGCCCACCACCGTAGGGAATCTGTACGCCCGCGCGCTCGCGAATCTGACGTGGAAGGCCACGGTTCAGGCGATGAAGCTGCCCGGATTGGAGAGCTGGCGGCGTCCGCAAGAGGAACTCGACGAGAACTCGCGTGCTGCGGCTCTGGAATGGGTTGTTGACCTGCACACCTTTGATCCGGCCGACCTGGAGAAGATGGCCGCCAATGCTGGCGCCGTCGCGGTGCGGACCGCCAGTGAGGAATTCACCGCCGCCATGCTGGGGTGGCCGGTGCGCACATTCGAATCGACGGTGCCGCCGGGCAAGTTGGGCTGGGGCTGGGCGAAATTCGCGTTCGGCGGTTGGAAGGCGCTCAGCTGGGTGGACGAGAACGTGTGGCGTCACGTGGTGCCGAAAGGCTGGTACTACAACGTGATGATCACCGGGCTCAAGGCTTCTTAGCTCCCGATAACTTTCTTCGGTAACCGGAGTGTTCGAGCTCGCCGACGTCTCCTATCTGTCGTCCGAGGCAGGCAGGACGGCGCTGGTACGAGCGTCCGCTTACACGTTCTCGGCGGGCACCCTGGTTGCCGATACCGCGGCGCTGCGCACCGAATTCGGGGACCGCGCCGCGATCCTGGCGCAGACGGTGCAGCTGCGCCGTAAGGCAGTGATCAAGCTCGGCGATGTACAGGACTGGCTGTTCACCGATGACGCGGTGCAACAGGCGACTCCGGCCGCGGTGGCGCGGCACCGGGCTGCCCGGCTTACCGGCTTGGTGGTTCACGACGTCACCTGTTCGGTGGGGACCGAGCTGGCCGCCCTCGACGGTATCGCCGCCTCCGTCATCGGCAGCGATATCGATCCAGTGCGAACGGCGATGGCGCGCCACAACATTGGACAGCGGGTGCTGATCTGCAGGGCCGATGCGCTGGCACCGTCCAGCCGCGCCGAGGTGGTGATCGCTGATCCGGGTCGCCGGTCCGGCGGGAGGAGACGGTTCGATCCGTCTGCGTACACACCGCCTCTGGATGCGGTGCTGCGGACCTACGCCGATCGCGATCTGGTCGTTAAATGTGCTCCAGGGTTGGACTTCGCCGAACTGCGCGAGCAGACCGGGTTCGACGGCGAGATCGAGGTGGTGTCACTCGACGGCGGCGTCCGTGAGGCATGTTTGTGGTCAGCAGGATTGGCGCGTGCACGCCGGAGCGCCACGGTGCTCTCGACGACCGCCGACAACTACCAGCTGACCGATGCCGACCCCGACGACTGCGTGGTCGCCGAGGCGGGGGAGTGGATCGTCGACCCCGACGGTGCGGTCGTGCGGGCAGGCCTGGTGCGCCAATACGCGGCGCGATATGGATTGTGGCAGCTGGATCACCGCATCGCGTACCTGTCGGGGGATTCCGTACCCGTCGGCGTGCAGGGGTATCGCGTGCTGGATTCGCTGTCCTACAACGAGAAACGGTTGCGTCAGGCGCTCGCCGCCCGCGATTGTGGTGCTGTGGAGATCACCGTGCGAGGGGTGGATATCGACCCGGCGCTGCTGCGTACCAGGCTGAAGTTGCGCGGCAGCGTGGCGCTATCGGTCGTCATCACTCGGATAGGTAGTAGTGCAAGGGCTTTCGTCTGCGCTGCTAGGTCCCCGGGCGGAACCCGTACACCATGCCCTCGCTCAGAGTGACTATCACGCGCCGATCGGGTCCGATCGAGATCCCGGCAGGGAAGCCCGCGGCATCGGGTAGCGGGTAGCGATTGATGGTGGCTCCGTCCGGGGTGTTGAACACCACTAGGGCCAGCCCCTTGTCTCCGTCTCGCACGACGGCGTAGCCCACGTTTCCGGCGGCCTGGCTCGACGTCGAGAGCGGAACGAGATCATCTCGGCGCCAGGCGATCTCACCCGCGTTACCGGAGTCTTTGATCCCCACCAGGGTGGCCTTGTCGCCGGTTCCGGCGATGATGGTCCCGTCCGGCGCGACCGACGGCGGCGTGGTGGCATTGAATCCCAACGGCACCGACCATTTCTGGCTGCCGTCGAACGTGTGCATCGCGTGGAGCGAACCCTTGCGGTCGTTGATGTAGACGGTCTCCCCGTCATGAGACATCACAGGGGAGCCGATCACACCCTCGTCGATGATCCTGTTGGCCCACTTGTGTTTCAGTGTGATCTTGCCGTCGGCGTCGTAGGTGATTCCCAGCAGCACCGGCACCGGTTTGCCCGGCTGCCAGAGGGTGGTGACGATGGTGCCGGTCGCCGGGTCATAGGCCGGGGAGGCCGATACCGGGCATTTGGGCCGCGCCGCTTCGCAATCGTCCAGACCGCGTCGTGGATCGGCCGGGTCGATCCCGTCGAGCAGGTCCATCGGGGTGCCCACGACCTCGCCGCGCTGGGCGTCGAAGATCACTATCTGACCGAGGTGCGTGACGATCAGGAGCCGTCCGGGCTCGACGATCTTGGGCGTGGTGGGGGCACCGATGACGGGCTTACGCCAGCGGATCCACTGGGTGGGTGGAAACGACACCAACGCACCGGGCTGGCCGATATAGAGGTTGTTGTATCCGTCGGCGAGCGGTCCGGACCACGGACTTCCGGTGACCATGCGGGTACACCAGCGCTGCCGCGCGGCCCTGTTGTTCTCCCACCCCATGAGCGTGCAGCCGGACGGGGTGTCGGCGCTGACCGCGACGAAGTTGTCGATACCGATTGCCGCGGCGCTGCGTATCTGGCCCTTGGTGTTCCGGCTCCACTCCAGGGTCAGCTCGCGCGCCCCTTCGGTGGACGTGTAGCTGCTGTTGTGTGCATCGGCGTAGCTGGCGGACCAGCCGGGTGCGGCCTTGATATTGATCCACGAATCGTCGCCGGAGCAGGCCGTCGGCAGAAGCGTGAATACCGCGACCGCCAAGGTCGCGAGCAGTCGTGCCCTGGAAAGCACGGTGAGGCACTCCTTTAGTCAACCCGAACGTGGTGTGCGCGCCCCACGAAGGCGGTGGTGCGCTCATCGCAGGGTAGTCGGTCGGCATTCGGTGGTCCCGTAGGCTGTGCGGCCATGACGACGATGTGGGGCGCTCCCCTGCACAAGAGGTGGCGCGGCCAGCGCCTCGGGGATCCGGCACAGGCCAAGTTCCTGACCATGGCTTCGCTGCGATGGGTGATCGCCAACAAGGCCTATACGCCGTGGTACCTGGTGCGGTACTGGCGGCTCCTCAAGTTCAAGCTCTCCAACCCGCACATCGTCACGCGCGGCATGCTGTTCCTCGGCAAGAACGTCGAGATCCACTGCACACCCGAGTTGGCGCGGATGGAGATCGGCAGGTGGGTGCATATCGGCGACGGGAACTCGTTGCGCGCCCATGAAGGCTCCCTGCGCCTCGGCGACAAGGTGGTTTTCGGCAAGGATAATGTCGTCAACGCGTACATCGACATCGAGTTCGGCGACTCCGCGCTCATGGCGGACTGGTGCTACGTCTGCGATTTCGACCACATCATGGATGACATCACTGTGCCGATCAAGGACCAGGGGATCATCAAGACCCCGGTACGGATCGGGCCGGACACCTGGATCGCTACCAAGGTGACGATTCTGCGGGACACGATCATCGGGCGCGGATGCGTGCTGGGCGCCCATGCCGTGGTCAAGGGCGTGATCCCGGACTATTCGATTGCCGTCGGAGCGCCGGCCAGGGTCGTCAAGAACCGGAAGGTGGCCTGGGACGCCTCGGCCGCGCAGCGGGCACAGCTCGCCGAGGCGTTGGCCGATATCGAGCGGAAGAAGGCGGCCGCTAGCTCGTCGGAGTGAGCGTGAACAGTGGGAAGACCCGGTCTGTGCGCGTCGTGTACTCGGCATAGGGTGGGAACGCTGCCACGGCGCGTTCCCACCACGCCGCACGCTCGGCCTCGTCGGTGATCTCGTCGGCGCGGACGACCTCGACGTTTTCGCCGTCGCGCAGGTCGATCAAGGGATTGGCCCGCAGGTTCGCGACCCAGGCCGGATTCTTCGGCGCACCGCCGATCGATCCGACCGCCAGGTACACGCCCTCGTGCTCGACGCGCATGAGCGGGGCCTTGCGGATCTGTCCCGATTTCGCGCCGACGGTGTACAGCACCACGACGGGGATGCCGTCGAACGTGGTGCCCTCGGCTCCGCCGCTGGATTCGTAGATCTCGATCTGCTCATCGACCCATTGCGGGTTGGCGGCGATGTACTCGGAGGTGAATTGGTTGCTCACCGTGGCTGCAACACACGCGGCGGGCGCCCTATTTCAGCCCATGTCGCGCAGCAGGTCTTCGATGCGGTTGTAACTGACCTGCATGCCACCCTCCATGCCGGAGTTGATGTGCCCGTCGCGATGTTCCTTGGAGCTGTGCTCCACCAGAACCCGCATGGTGGTCACGCCGTCAACCTCGTCGAGGGTGGTGGAGGTGAGGGCCGCGGCATCCGGCATGCCCTCGAAGACCTCGGTGTTGACCAGCCGATGCGGTGCATCGATCTCCCGGTACTCACCGTGGAATCCGACTTCCATATCTGGCGCGGATTCGCACGGTTGGCTGACCACGTACCGCCAGGTGCCGCCGATCCGTAGATCGATCTCGCACACCTGCCATTGAGCAGTCTCGAATCCCCACCAGCGCTTGACCAGATCCGGTTCGGTGAGCGTTCGGAAGACCAGTGCGGCGGGCGCATCGAATGACCGCGTGATGAGAATTGCGGTGTCCGAAGGCAATTCGACGGTGGCGCTGCCGTACCGATTCGTCGACGATGAGCCGCTTGCGCGAAGAGCGTTGGGGTCGGAGGTCATTCCATATCCTCTTTCTTGAGTTCGGTGAGTAGGTCGTCGAGCCGGTCCAGGCGCTCGTTCCAGGTGTGTTCGAACGCGGCGACCCACTCGTGGACGGGCCGCAAGGCCTCGCCGTTGACGCGGTAGAGGCGGTGTCGCCCGTGCGAGCGCACCCGCACCAGATCGACGGCGCGGAGCACCCCAAGGTGCTTGGACACCTGTGGTTGGCCCATCCGGGTTCGATCCACCAGGTCGTTCACCGTGACCTCGCCGGTGCCGATGGCGCTGAGGAGGTCACGGCGGCTCGCCTCCGCGATCGCGTTGAACGCGTCAGCCGTCGTCGGGGTGCGAGCCATGGCGCTAACATATACCGATATGGGAATGTGTCAACCGTGGATCATCGGGATACCCGCGAATTGCGGTACCCTGAGCTGCGTTGGCTTCGTCAGTCGGAGCGAGTCGAAATCAGTCATTGCGGGGTAGTGGGAAGCTGAGTATGGACAGGCCGATCAAGACCCGCCGTATCAAGTTCCGCTACCAACCCGGTTCGCTGGATCGTCACTTCGTACAGGGTGACCTGGTGTCAAGTCACATGATGGCTATGCTGTCGGCAGTCTTCCCGGAGGGTGAGGAGTTCTTCATCCGGTCGGTCCGGCGCTACTCCGATCAGATCACCGATCCCGAACTCAAGCGGCAGGTGTCCGGGTTCATCGGCCAGGAGATGACACACGGGCGTGAGCATCGCGAGCTCAACGAGCGTCTGCAGGAGATGGGATATCCCACTGCGTTCGTGGAGCGGCTCGCTCGCCGGATATTCAACTTTCAGACCCGGAACTACCCGCCGATCTACACGTTGGCCGTGACGGCCGCGCTGGAGCACTACACCGCGGTGCTGGCCGAGACGCTGCTGACCGATCAGCGCGCTCTGGACATGCTCGGCGAGGGCGAGGTGCGTTCCATGCTCCTGTGGCACGCCTTCGAGGAAGCCGAGCACCGCTCCGTCACCTTCGACGTTTACCGGGCGGTCGGTGGCAGCGAGCGGCTGCGTATCTGGGTGATGCGCCGCACCACCCTCGCCTTCATCTACACGACGTTCTTCGAGACGGTGATCTCGCTGCTTCGTGACAAGGCCGCCTACAACCCGATTCGATTGGCGAAAAGCATTGCGGCATTGCGGCATTTGCCTTTCCTGAGCCGTGAGGTGCGGCGCCGGATCGGTGAGTACAACCGCCCGGGATTCCACCCCAATGACTCCGACAACACCGAACTCATCGATAAATGGCATGCCGAGCTATTCGGTGAGAACGGTCACCTGACCGGCCACCTGCATTAGAGGCGCGATCTGCGCGCACTGGCACACTTGGGGATACTAGTGCGCAGATGTGTAGCGGGGTGAGGTGATCATGGAACGGGAAATCAAGACACGGCGGATCAAGTTTCGCTATCCGGACGGTTCTCTGCGGCGTCACTATGTCCAAGGTGACTTGGGGATGAGTCACATGGTGGCGGTGCTGTCAGCAGCCTTCCCAGAGGGGGAAGCTTTTATGATCCGCTCGGTGCGGGCGGTCGCCGATCAGATCACCGATCCGGAGCTCAAGAAGCAGGTGGCCGGGTTCATCGGCCAGGAAGCCACCCACAGCCGCGAACACCGCGAGCTCAACGAGCGTCTGCAGGAGATGGGCTATCCGACCGCGTTGATCGATCGAGTGATACGTAGGACGCTGGAAGCGCGTACCCGCTACCTCTCGCCGTTGTACTGCCTGGCAATGACCGCGGCGCTGGAGCATTACACCGCGATCCTGGCCGAGACACTGTTGAGCGATCAGCGTGCCCTGGACATGCTCGGCGAGGGTGAGGTGCGTTCCATGCTGCTGTGGCATGCGCTGGAGGAATCCGAGCACCGCGCGGTCGCCTTCGATGTGTACAAGGCTGTCGGCGGCACCCATCGGATGCGGGTTCTCGTGATGTGGTTCACCACACTTGCATTTCTTGCGTCCGCCGGGTGTGCGACGTACATGTCACTGTTTCGCGACCGAGACTTCTACAATCCCAAGATCCACTATCGGAGTGCCGTCCGATTTTTCGGCGCCCCCTTCTTCTCTCGATCGGTCTTTCGGCGACTACTGTCTTACAACCGCAAGGACTTTCACCCCAATGAGGTTGACAACACGGAGCTCATTGCGAGGTGGAATGCCGAGTTGTTCGGTGAGCACGGGCAGATTGCCGACCGTTTGCATTGATCCTCAGCCCGTCAGGTAGCGGGTCAGCATGCTGACCAGCTCGTCCTCGAACGGAGCCGGGTCGATGGGTCGCGGGCCTGCCACCAGGCGGTGTACCAATGATTCGATGGTCGCCACCACCATCCTTGCCGCTGTGGATGTTTCGATTACCCGGACATCGGGATGTGCCGCCAGAATTGCCTCGGCCGCAGCGACGACGGCATCCTCGGACCGGTGCAGCAGCGCAAGAAACTCGGGTGGTCGCGGCGCCTCTTCAAACAGCACCCTATGCAGCCTCGGGTTGTCGCGATGGTTGTCGATGGCCGCTCTGACAAAGATCCGAAGCATACCTTCGATCGAATCCGGTAGTCCCGCAGTGAGATGCCGTTGAATGAGCGCAAACCCATCCTCGGTGTGGGAGGTCATGAGCTCGACGAGGATGGAGTCCTTGTTGGGGAAGTACTGATACAGCGAGCCGATGGAAATTTCGGCCCGTTCCGCGATCCGGTTGGTGGTGCCGGCCGCATATCCGAAGTCGGCGAAAACGTGAGCAGCGGCATCCAGGATGCGCTGCCGGGTGGCCCCGGCGCGATCCTGTCGTGGCTGCTTGCGGGGCTGTAGTCGGGGGCCGGGCACGGTGTCGTCATCTCCTTCAAATGCGAGTACCACAAATGCGAGTAATTACTCATAATAGTGGCTGAGCTGCTGTAATGAAAGGAGACGCCGATGAAGACGGTGTATCTGGAGACCGAACTGCCCACCGACGCCGACCGGGTGTGGGGCGCGATGCAATATGCCGGAACCTTCCTGTACCTGTGCCGTGGCATATTCGGCATTCCGGCGCTCTCGGGGCGTACCGAGCCCATGCGGATAGGCGAGCGCGGATCCGCTTGGTTATGGGGTCTGCATCTGATCCCGTTGTACCGGCACACGATTCACGTGGTGGAGGTCGACGAGGAGAGTCGAACCGTACGGACCAACGAAGGCGGGGGAATCCTGCGTACCTGGAATCACACTCTGCACGTGGAACCGATAGGTGATCGTCGCTGCCGGTATAGCGATCGGATCGATATCGACGCCGGCTTCCTCACACCCGTGGCCGCCGAGGCGGCCGCGGCGATATTCCGGTATCGGCAACGACGTTGGCACAAGCTCGTCGACAAGCACCTGCTGCCGGAGGGGCCTGCGTACACCCGGGGATAGTGCTGTGTCACAACCACTCCCGATGTCATCCGGCCGATCGGGATCAGAGCAGCCCGTGTGCGCGTAGGTCCGATATGTACTTGGCGATGAGCGCGCGATCGATCTGTGGAATGTCGGCGCTCTCGCCTCCGATGTTGTGGTCCTGCACGGCCTTCCGAAACACATCGGTGGGCGCGGCGGCGCCGCGGCGCGGGTGGCCCGGCGCCCGGTAGGCATCAAGGAGTGGAAGCACCGAGGCACGTCGTTGTTCGTCCGACAGGCTTCGCAACGCCGTCTCGAATCGCGACAGCCATTCGTCGTAGTCGTCGATGATGTCGATGGAATGACCATCTTCGACCAGCCAGTCGACAAAGGTATCCACCGAGATGCCGTCATCGTGCGGGTTCATGACGTCGTAGGAGCGGAAGCCCTCGATGGTGGCCAGCCCCAAGGTGGTGATGGCCTCGGCGACGAAATCGACTGGCAGTCCCTCGTAATGGGCTCGCGGTCGGGAGCCGCCGCCATCGCCCTGGTAGAAGCTGCGCGGGGCGATACCGGTGAGGACCAGGCTCAGCAGCATGCGGGTGAAGGCGTCGGTGACATTGAGCTGACCGCTGTATCGGCGGTGGGTGAGGATCATGTCGGAGCGGAAGACGGCGGCAGGCAGGCCGCACAGATCATGTGCCTCCCGTAGCAGCACCTCGCCGGCCCACTTGCTGTTGGCGTAACCGTTGGCGTAGCCCGCGCCGACGGGCCGGATGGGGCTCACCGTGCGGATGTCCCCGTCCTCGTCGAAATCAGGCACCGTCATGGCGACCGCCATCGTCGACAGGTACGTCACCGGTTTCATCCGGGTGGTCAACGCCAAGCGGATGACCTCCGCTGTGCCAAAGACATTGGGACCGAACAACTGGTTGTAAGGAAGCACATGATTTACCAGTGCGGCGGGATGGACGATCTTGTCGACTTCCCGAGCCAGCTGCTCCCAGGTCGCGTCATCTAGGCCGAGACGGGGCTGGGCAATATCGGCAGCGATCACCCGTAGGTGTCTCTGCGCCAACGCGCGAAACTCGCTGAGCAGTGCCGGATCCGTGTCGCCGTACGCGGCCTCGAGCCGTGCCAGGGCGTCGGCGTCACTCTCGCCACGGACCAGACAGATCAGCTGCCCATCGGACTGCGCCAGCCGCTGCAGCCACTCCAGACAGAGGAACCGTCCGAGATATCCGTTGGCGCCGGTGAGCAACACGGTGCTGACCACGCACGCGGGCTTATCCAATTCTGAAGCGTTGCTGAGTATTTCGGAGTCGATGAACTTGTCCAGGGTGAGGTCGGCGGCGCTGACGACCGAGGCGTCCGGCCCATGCACACCGGCGGCGGTGGCGGTGTTGTTTTCGCGCTCCGTCTCGATGTAATCGGCAAGGGTCCGCAGATCGGCGGCGGGACCGGTAATCACGCCAACCGGCACCTCGACGTCAAAGAGATCGCGCAGCAGGTTGGAAAAGGTCAATGCCGACAGCGAGTCTCCACCGAGATCGATGAAGTGGTTGTCGGGGCGCACGGCATCCCCGGACATGCCGAGCAGTGCCCGAGCGGCCTCGGTGACGGTTTCGATGATGGGGCGCTGTTGTGCGGTATCCCGCAGCTGCCGCAGCTCTTCGACGCGGGCCTCGGCGAGGTCGACGTAGAGCTGTTCAAGCCGATCCCCGTAATGCTCGATCATCTTGGGGCGTATGGGCTTACCGACGGCCGCAAGCATGCCGCTTTCGATGGTGAACGGCGTGGTCTCGATGATGAAGTCGGCCGGGAGTTCGTACGAGTGTAGGTGGTTGGCGCGAGCGGTCCGCCGCAGCGATTCCCGGATCGTGTTTTTGAGGTCGACGGGGTCGGGGTGTCCGCGCAACGCCTCCTCGGTGGGCACGACGACCGCCAGCAGGTAGGCGCGTTCACTGTTGCCGTAGACGAAGATCTGGCGGACCAGCGGTGCGCCGACGTACACCGTCTCCAGGTTGGCCACTGCAACGAACTCACCCTGGGCAAGCTTGATGACGTTGTTGCGCCTATCCACGTACACCAGCTCGTCGGGAGCGATCTCCGCCATGACATCGCCGGTCCGGTAATAGCCGTCGGCGTCGAAAACCTCGGCCGTGACATCGGGACGTTTGTAATACCCGGGCGTTGCGGTGGCACTCTTGACGAGCAATTCGCCACGCGGATGCGGCTTGTCGGTGGTGTAGTACCCGAGTTCGGGTACATCGACGAGCTTGTAGTCGAGCACCGGTGGACGAGAGATCTTGCCATCCCGGAACACGCCGCCCACCTCGGTCAAGCCATATAGATCGAGCAGATGGAAGTGGAGTGCGGATTCCAGGAAGGATTTCATTTCGGGGGACAGTGGCGCCGTGGCGAGCATGCCCGCGACCACGCGTCCGCCCAGAACATCTTCGCGCAGTTCGGTTTTCGCACTACGATCGGCCGACTCGGGGTCGGCTCCGTCGGCAATGAACGAATCCATGCGCGTTTGGTAGTGCTGGAAAAGCATGTCGACCACCCGCGGGACCACGCCCGTGTACGTGGGGCGCACCAGCTGCCAGTCCTCGAAGAGGGTGGACAGATCGCTCTCGGGAACGAAGTAACAGGTGCCACCGGGTATGAAGGCGGTCAGCAGTCCGACACGGCCCGCGAGGTGGTTGAGCGGCAGGAAGTTGACGTTGATGATCGGGGTGTCCCGGTTCGGTGCCGCACCCGAGGACCAGAATCGGGTCACCGTCCACTCCGTGAACATTGCGCCCTTGGGGGCGCCGGTGCTGCCCGAGGTGTACATGATCAGCGCGGTGCGCTGGTCGTCGCCGTCGGTGTATAGTGCTGGTTCGGGCAGTTGCCGCCCCTTTGCGATGACGTCCGCGAGCGGCTCGACGGTGACTTCTGTACCGGCCGCGCGTAGACGATCCCTTGCTGCGGCGAGCTTCTCGCGGTGATCGTCAGTATCGGGGCGGTAGTCGAATACCACCACCCGCCGCAAATCCGGTGACCCCAGCGCGGCCTCCACCGCGAGTTCCAGGCAATCGGCGCTCGCTGCCACCAACCGCGGGTTTGTCTCCTCCAGCATCATGCGCAGCTGCGCCAAAGATGTGTTGTGTTGCAATGGAATCGACACACACCCATTCATCAGGGCGGCGAGGTCGAGGGTGACATAGTCGGGGCTGGAGAAGCCGATGGTGGCGACGAAGTCACCGGCGCCAATGGCATTGGGGCCGTGCTGCCACTCCGCGAGAATGGCCGAGATATCGTCGAGAAGCTGCCCGTAGCTGATGGTCTGGAAGGCGGGCAGCAGGCGGTCGACCGTACGGCCGGTCGTGGGGTCGACGACCGATTCGCGGGACCGGAACCCCATCACGGGCCGGTCGGCGTAACCGGTGAGCAGGGCGTGGAGCACCTGGGACAACCGCAGGCCGGGCACCAGCAGGGAGTCCATGACATTCGGATCGGGCGTGGCCGCCCGGAATTGAGGGTCGGACTCAAACAGTGTTGCCGCCCGGGCCGCCGCGTCGGTCTCGCAAGCGGGGGGTGTATTGATGGTCACGTGCCTCTACCGGTCCGGCAGCGGGCGCTCGACGATGACGCTGCGGCCCAATGGTTCCCGTTCGCGGCGTTTGGCGGCCAAGTACACCTGAGCCGTTTCGTCGGCCACTGTGGCCCAGTCGAAGTCCGCGGTGAGCCGAGCCCGTGCCGCTACGGCCCGTTCGGCGGCGGCGGTCGGATCGTCGAGGGTGCGTTTGACCGCATCCGCGATGCCTGCCACATCGCGTGGGGTGAAGGACAATCCGGTCTCGCCGTCGATGACGGCCTCACCGAGCCCGCCGACGGTTGAGGTCACCAGGGGAGTACCCGCGGCCGCGGCCTCCAGCGCCACGATGCCGAACGGCTCGTAGTGGCTGGGCAGCAGGATGGCGTCGGCGCGATGCAGCCATTGCAATAGTCCCTCGTGGTCCAGGTTGCCCAGGAACTGAACGGACTTGACGACCTTGTGCTTGCGCGCCTGTTCGAGGAGCCAATCCTGTTGCGTGCCATCACCTGCGACCGTCAACACCGTCCCCGGGTGCGAGCGGCGAATCTTGGGCAGCGCCGCGATGGCGTCGTGGATACCCTTCTCGTATTCGAGCCGTCCCACAAAAAGCAGTACGGGAGGAGACCCGTCGGAGGCTAGCCGCGGTGCGAATACCCAACGGGTGACATCGATTCCATTGCGGATGACATGGACCTGCGGTAGCTCGGGCCCGAACAGTTCGGTCACTTCGTCCAGCATCGATGCCGAGCAGGTGATCAGCGAGTCCGATTCGCGGGCCAGCCACCATTCCACCGAATGCACCTGCCTGCTGATGCGTCCCGACACCCAGCCGCTATGCCGGCCCGCCTCGGTGGCGTGCAGCGTCGACACCAGCGGTACATCGAAATGCTCGGCAAGGGTGATTGCCGGGTGGGCGACCAGCCAGTCGTGGGCGTGCACCACATCGGGGTGCCAATCGCCAGATCCCTTGAGAGCCAAGGCTAAACCCGCCCGCACCATCGCATGGCCCATGGCCAAGGTCCAGGCCATCATGTCGGTGCCGAAATCGAAGTCATGCGGGTCTTCGGCGGCCGCGACAACCCGCACGCCCTCGTAAACCTCATCGGTGGTCGGGTGGCTGGCGGGGTCCGTGCCGGAGGGGCGCCGGGTGAGCACCACGACGTCGTGGCCTGCTGCGGCCAGCTCAGTGGACAGGTGGTGCACATGCCGGCCGAGCCCACCGATCACCACCGGTGGGTACTCCCAGGAGACCATCAGGATTCTCATAGATGAGCCTCTCGGGCGAAGACCGTGTTCATCGGGGCAGCCTCCTGGCATCGAGTGCGCCGAACAGCCCGTCAGCACGATTCCACCCGTCCGCCAGGCGGATTGCGGCGTCCTGTCTTCCGCTGGCGAGCGCCGCAGAGATCTCGCGGGTGGCGTGCGCATGGAGATGAGCACGGTAGCGCGCGTAATCGGCGGCCGAATCCTTGCTGACCATGAAGGGCCAGTCGCTCGATACGGTCAGCAGGGCTTCACGCAGGATCTGATCGGCCACCCGATTGCGGGTATGCGGCGCGGGCTGCTCGTGCAGGGCCTTGTCGACCGCAGCGAGGGCGGTGTCGACCACCTCGGTGTTCAGCTGCACGAGGTCGGCCACCTTCTCGCCATTCCAGACATGCCAATCCTTACCGGAACCCCATGAACTGGCAGGCAAGTCGATGGGCTTGCCCACGTACCCCTGTGCGCGGGCCTGTTCCAGGGTGCCCACCTGGACACCTGCCTCGGGCAATGCCCGCAGCACCCGCTCGAGCCAGGCCGGCCCCTCGTACCACCAGTGCCCGTACAACTCGGTGTCGAAGGCGGCGATGACATGCGCGGGTCGGCCGATCCGATCGGACTCTGAGATGAGGCGCTGGCGCACGGTGTCCACGAAATCGCGGACATGGACGTCGATCGCGGCGTCGGCGCGCTCTGGCTCGTATGGCGCCTTGGCTTCCGAGGCCACGTTGCGTCCGGTGACCCGGGCGGGTTTGAGGCCGGTGTCGTGGTCGTAGGTGTGGAAATCGCGGTAGGCGGCGTTACCCGGATACCCCGACTTCGGCGACCACACGCGGTAGCTCACCGCCAGGTCGCGGCCAAAGGCCACCACATCGGTGTCGCCCACCGGCCGACCCAGTGAGGTGTCGCCCTGCAGGGACGGTCCGTCGACCATGAAATGGTTGACCCCGGCCGCTGCGTAGCCTTCCTCCATGCCTGGGGCATAGGCGCATTCGGGTGCCCAGATGCCGGTGGGTGCATGTCCGAAACGCTGTTCGGCGTCGGCAAGTCCCTCGCGCAACGCGAACTCGCGTAGCCGTGGGTTTAGCAGCGGCTGGAACGGATGTGCGAGCGGACCACCCAGCAGCTCAATGGCTTTTGCGTCTATCAGACTGCGCAGCGGACCGCTGCCGCCGTGGCGCCAGTACCCATCGAATTCATCGAGAGCGGCTGTGGCGCTGTGGTATTCGCGAATACCGAAGGCCCGTAACATTTCTGGGCTCGACGCGGTGCCCGGTTCGGCATCGGTTTTCGCGATGGTGGCGGCCTCGAAGGCACGCAGTTGCCAGTTGGCCAGCCAGCTGTACAGCCCGGTCAGGCAGTGTGGGTCGTCCAGCTGTGCGGCCACCACGGGGGTGATGCCAAGGGTGATCAGGTTCTCCCGGCCCTCGGCCGCCAGCGTCCGCAGCACCTTAAACAGTGGCAGATACGCGGCCGACCAGGATTGGTACAGCCATTCCTCGCCGACCGGCCAGCGTCCGTGATTGGCGAGCCACGGTAGGTGCGTATGCAGCACCATGGTGAATAGCCCAGGAACCTTTTCTGTCACGGAATCACCGCAATGGCAACCAGATCCAGACTCTGGTCGATGTCGCGTTCCCCCGCGTCGACTATCTCGAAATCTTCGGTGGTCAGTCCCGCGATATCCGCGAGCAGGTCCTGTGGCCAGGGTGCGTTGGCGACCGCACGCTCGATCTGCGCGTCGATGATCGAACCGCCGTACTTGACGTCGAGCTCGCGCAGCCGTGGTCCGTGAAAGACGCCATTCATCGACTGCACCGAAAACCCGGCCTCCACCAGGAGCTCGTCGAGCTCGGCGCCACTGAGCTCGCGGGTGTGGAACGGATTCAGCGGGGTGTCGCGGCCGGGGGAGAAGGTGATCCGATTCGGCGTGCTGATCAGTAGAGAGCCGCCGGGGCTGAGGACACGCGCGCACTCGGAGAGGAACTGGCCCTGATCCCAGAGGTGCTCGATCACCTGGAAGTTCACCACCACGTCCACCGAACCCGCGGCCAGCGGCAGGTCTGCCAGGTTTCCGGCGCGCATGTCCACGCGGGGGTACCGGGCCTTCACGTGCGCGATCGCGGACTCGTCATAGTCCAGCCCGATCACGTGCTCAGCCACCTGGGCCAGCATGTCCGCGCCATAACCCTCGCCGCTGCCCGCCTCCAATACCTTGCGCCCCGCGCAGAGGCTGCTGAGCCGCTCGTACACCACCTCATGACGGCGGAACCAGTAGTTCTCTTCGGCGATGCCGGGCACGGTCCGCTCGCCGGTGAGCGCCAAGGCTGCATCGGCATCATCGGCCGATGCGCCGCTTGCGCGAAGTGGATCAGCCGGGTGCGGGTCGGTCAGGTGCGAGTTCATCGTTTGGCAGGCTATCGGGTGAACGCCGTGTCTTAATACTGGTGGCCCAGATCACAGGCCGGAAACCAGGGGTGAACCGGCTATGGTGGACGGGCGAACTCCTTATATTACCCATGAGTAACATCATTGGCCGGGTTAGTCACGAAAAACGTGGCAATGCGACCGGCGCGGTATGGGGACGCAGGGAAGCACCTAGCACCAAAGCAGACAGCTGGTAAACAGCTGGACAGACAGCGAAGAGGAAGGACGATCGGAGACTTATGACGAATATCGCGGTCCTGATCAAGCAGGTCCCAGACACCTGGTCAGAGCGCAAGCTCACCGACGGTGACTTCACGCTCGACCGGGAAGCCGCCGACGCGGTGCTCGACGAAATCAACGAGCGTGCCGTCGAGGAAGCGCTGCTCATCAAGGAGCGCGAGGGCGGCGATTCGGTCGTGACCGTCGTCTCGGCCGGTCCCGAGAAGGCCTCCGAGGCCATCCGCAAGGCTCTGTCCATGGGCGCCGACAAGGCAGTTCACCTGCTCGACCCGGGTCTGCACGGATCCGACGCCATTCAGACCGGCTGGGCCTTGGCCCGCGCACTGGGCCAGGTCGAGGGCGTCGAGCTGGTCATCGCCGGTAACGAGGCCACTGACGGCCGTTCGGGCGCCATCCCCGCGATCATCGCCGAGTACCTGGGCCTGCCGCAGCTGACTCATCTGCGCAAGCTGACCGTCGAAGGCGGCGTCGTCAAGGGTGAGCGCGAGACCGACGAGGGCGTGTTCGAGGTCGAAGCCAACCTTCCGGCCATCGTGAGCGTCACCGAGAAGATCAACGAGCCCCGCTTCCCGTCCTTCAAGGGCATCATGGCCGCGAAGAAGAAGGAAGTCGCCGTGCTGACCCTCGCCGAGATCGGCGTGGATGCCGAAGAGGTGGGTGTCGCCAACGCCGGTACGACCGTGCTGTCCTCGACTCCCAAGGCTTCCAAGACCGCGGGCGAGAAGATCGCCGACGAGGGCGAAGGCGGCACCAAGGTCGCCGCGTTCCTGGTCGCTCAGAAGATCATCTAAGACCCTCTAATACAGAAACGAGAAAGCAAAGTTATGGCTGAAGTACTTGTGCTCGTTGAGCATTCAGAGGGTGCGCTGAAGAAGGTGAGCGCCGAGCTCATCACCGCCGCCCGCGTCCTGGGTGAGCCCTCTGCCGTGGTGGCCGGTCCTGCCGGTACCGCGGCGGCGCTCATCGACGGTCTCAAGGAGGCCGGTGCCGCGAAGATCTACGTCGCCGAGTCCGATGTGATCGACAGCTATCTGGTGACCCCGAAGGTCGACCTGCTGGCCTCGCTCGCCGAGACCGCCAGCCCCGCCGGCATCCTGATCGCCGCGACCACCGAGGGCAAGGAGGTGGCCGGACGCCTGGCCGCACGCCTGGGCTCGGGCCTGCTGACCGACGTCATCGAGGTTCGTGAGGGTGGCAAGGGTCTGCACTCGATCTTCGGTGGTGCGTTTACCGTCGAGGCGCAGGCCAATGGCGACGCGCCGGTCTTCACCGTGCGTCCGGGTGCCGTCGAGGCCGCGCCGGCCGCTGGTGCGGGCGAGCAGGTCACCGTTGAGGTGCCGGCTCCCGCCGAAAACGCCACCAAGGTCACCGCGCGTCACCCGATCGTCGGTGGCGACCGTCCGGAGCTCACCGAGGCCAACATCGTCGTGTCCGGCGGTCGTGGTGTCGGCAGCGCCGAGAAGTTCAGCGTCGTGGAGGCGCTCGCCGATTCGCTCGGTGCCGCCGTCGGCGCCTCGCGTGCCGCGGTCGACTCCGGGTACTACCCGGGCCAGTTCCAGGTGGGCCAGACGGGCAAGACCGTATCGCCGCAGCTGTACATCGCGCTGGGCATCTCGGGTGCCATCCAGCACCGCGCCGGTATGCAGACCTCGAAGACCATCGTTGCGGTCAACAAGGACGAGGAAGCCCCGATCTTCGAGATCGCCGACTTCGGTGTGGTGGGTGACCTGTTCAACGTCGCGCCGCAGCTGACGGAGGCCGTCAAGGCTCGCAAGGGCTAATCGGCCGAGCGGAGCCCGGGGGATGACACAGTGGATGCCTGAGGGCTATCCAACGCCTGAGGACTATCCAGAGCCTCGACCACCGCGTCGAGTGCCCTGGATAGTCCTTTCGGCGTTTATGGGCGCTCTCGTGGTGGGGCTTGTGCTGGCTGTTGTCATCGTCGGATCTCACCGGACCATCGTGGGCATGGCCGTGCTGCCACCAGGAGAGTCCGTTCGGACGACCGACCGGACGACGGCGCCTCCGAGGGGGACGCCGTCGGTGATCCCGCTTCCCAATGGGTCCCAAGGGCCTCTTGGTGGCCCGACCTACGGGCCGGGAGACAAGCTCCAACCCATCTCGATGCCCACGTACGTACCGTTCGATTTCAACCTGCCGGCGGGGTGGGGGTGTATGCACACCGAGAACAAACCGCTGGATAAACGGATCACCTGCATGGACGAAGTCAACAAGGGTGGTGCGGCCGGCTGGATCGGGACCGACCGATGTGCCGACGGATGTGGGCAGCCCGCGCAGGACAAAGTGCGCGCGAAACTTCCGATCAACGCCCAATTCTGGAAGCCCATCGACGATGTCACGTCTTATGCCCGGGTGACGGGCACCCTCGGAAACGGCACACGGGTGGTCCGCATCGCGATGACATGTGCCTTCGCATCTGCTTCCGGGGGGACTCGCGACACCCTGGCGGTGGCCATGATCACCGGTCCGCCCGAAACCGAGGACACCCTGCGGAAGATCGCGAACGAACTACGTCTGCGAGTCCCGGCCTAGTTCCTGTTGCGCAGCTGCCTGCGTGACGTGATGCCGCGCTTGGCGAAAACCTTCCGCAGGTGCCATTCGACGGTGTGCGAGCTGATGAACAACTGGGCGGCGATCTCCTGATTGGTCAGACCTTGACCGGCCATCCGGGCAATCTGCGCCTCCTGGGCCGTTAACGCGTCTTCCGAACTGGCAGAACGTTTCCGAACCTTTGCGCCCGTCGCGCGTAGCTCACGCTCCGCACGCTCGGCAAAGGCTTCGGCGCCCATATGGACGAAACTTTCGTGGGCCGCCTTGAGCGCCACGCGGGCATCCGCGCGCCGATGACAGCGGCGTAGCCATTCTCCGTAGATGAGATGCGCACGCGCGAGGTGGACGGAAATCCTTGTCTTCGTGAGCCGTTCGATCGCCTCGCGGTACCAGGCCTCCGCATCGTCGTCGGCGGCGAGCAGCGCCCGGGAGCGTGCCACCATGCCATGTGCCCAATCGGATTCGCCCGCCAGCGCCCGCTCTTCCAGTTGGTCAAGCGCCTTCGCCGCCGTGTCACGCTCGCCGCAGCGCACCGCCGCCTCGATCAGTTCGGTAAGGCACCAGCTGAACAACCCGAGATCCTCGTGCTCGCAAGCCCTTCGCGCCGCGAGGAAGGCAAGCTCGTAGCGGCCGAGGCCGTTGTTGAGCACGCCCGCCGCATACCCCATCGCACCGAGAAGTCTGCCCTCACCCCGCGCCGCTCCGTCACGCATGGCGGCATCGATCAGTGGTATCGCCTCCGCACCGCGCCACGCCGCCAAGATCAACGAGTGGTACCTGATCGGTGCATGGCCTGTCGCGGCCGAGATGGCATCGGCCTCCTGGACCAGCTCGGCCGCCGCGTCAAGCTCACCGGCATGCACATGGACACCCGCGCGATAGATGAGAGCCGCGGGGAGAACCGACAGCGCGCCGACATCACGGGCGATTTGCACCGCGCGGGTCGCGAGGTGATGCCACGTATCGTCGTCCCACACCTCATGAGTGGCGGATTCGAGCGCGATGGGAAACGCCTGCCATATCCAGCTCGTGTTCTCAGCGCTGTCGGCCTCACGGCGGATCAGGGCGAGCGCGTCACACAGTATCTGCGCGCTTGCGGCCGGACCGTGGGTGATTCGCATCGCCAGACCGTCGAGCAAGAGATCGGTCGGCCGCGGGGGTTGTGTCCCTGCGGGCGCCATGCGCGCCGGCTCGGCCACCTCGACCGCGCCGCCGCGTGGGCAGAGCCGGCCACCGTACATAGCAGCCCCCACCGCGTCCAGATAGGTCTCGCGGGCCAGGTCGTCGTCCAGGTTCTCCAAGCCCTTGGCGGCGTCCAGCAGGCCGATCGCGGCGTCGGACACCGTCGTGGAGCCATACGTGCCGACACGGCTTTCCGCGAACGTGATCTTCGCGCGCAGCCGTGTCGCCCTTGCCCGCGCCGGCGGATCCAGCGGAGCCATATCCGCGATGGCGAGCAGCTCACGGGCAGCGTCGAAGGCCGCCATATCGTGTTTGGACTGGGCCGCGGCCAGTGCCCGCGACCCGCGTACTTCCGGATCCGAGGTGAGCTCCGTTGCCCGCTGCAAAAAGGCCGCCGCCGCCGAGATGCCGCCCCTGGCCTTGGCGCGGTCGGCTGACCGCTCCAGTTCGGTTGCGATCGCCTCATCGGTGCCCGCGGCAGCATGAGCGCGATGCCACGCCCGACGATCAGGATCTGTCGCCGGATCCGTCGCCTCCGCCAGTGCACCGTGAATTCTTCTGCGTTCCAATGGGTTTGCGCTTCGATAGATTGCCGACCGCACCAGCGGATGACGAAAGCGGACCCGGGTACCCAACTGGATCAGATCGGCGGCCTCGGCTGGTGCGACCGCATCCATCGAGATTCCGAGTCGTTCGGATGCGCGCGTCAACAGCGCCGCATCGCCAAGCGGGTCGGTTGCCGCGGTGAGAAGCAATGTCTGTGTCCGGGCCGGTAGCTGCTGAACCCGTCGAAGGAATGCCTGTTCGATCTGACCGCTCAGGCGACCGGAGTCGGGCCACCCAAAACCACCGGCGAGCTCCTCGGTGGTCAGATCCCTGGGGAGTTCCAGCAGGGCCAGCGGATTGCCATGCGTCTCGGCCACGATGCGGTCGCGAACCCGGTCATCGAGGAGACCCGGAATCGCGGCGTCCAGCAGTGTGCCGGCGTCGGCGGCCCGCAGCCCGCTTACCGTGAGTTCCGGCAGCCCGGTGAGCTGGTCGTCGGTACCGTCGCGCACCGCGAAGAGCATGGCGACCGGTTCATTTGCCAAGCGCCGTGTGACGAAGGCCAGCGTCTGCAATGAGGCCCGGTCGAGCCATTGAGCGTCGTCGATCACGCACAGCATGGGTTGGTGTTCGGCGGCCGCCGCCAACAGGCTCAGCACCGCCAGTCCGATCAGAAAGCGGTCGGGTGCAGGTCCGCTGCTGACCCCAAATGCGGTGTCGAGTGCCTTGCGTTGTGGGTCGGGCAATGCCTCGACGTGGATCGACAACGGCGCACAGAACTGTTGTAAGCCGGCGAACGCGAGTTCCATCTCCGATTCGACGCCGGCCGTCCGGGCGATCTGAAACCCCTGCGCCTGCGCAAGCACGTACCGCAATAGTGCCGTCTTGCCAATGCCCGCTTCGCCGCGCAGCACTAGGACCTGACTGGGCCCCGAGCGCGCGGCCATGACCAGACGGTCCAGTGACGCGCACTCTTGAGTTCGACCGCACAAACGCGATCCCGGATAGCTGTTGATCACGTGCTCCGCCGAATCTGACTAATAGGGCACGACTTTACCGAGCCGTCCTACCGTAGAACGACTACGGGCTTTCCAGGGTTCGAATCGAACGCAGATCTGCGACCGTTACTTGGGTAACGAGAAAGGTAATCGCACAATGAAAATCACAGTTGTCGGTGCTACCGGCCAGATCGGGTCTCGGGTGGTGGCGCTGCTGACCGCCGATGGCCACGAAGTCGTCGCGGCGTCGTTGTCCTCTGGCGCAAATGTGTTGACCGGCGAGGGATTGGTGGACGCGCTCACCGGATCGAATGTGGTTATTGACGTTGTCAATTCTCCGTCGTTCGAAGACGGAGCGGTGATGGACTTCTTCACCGCCTCGGCGCGCAATCTTGTTGACGCGGCGAGGGAGACCGGCGTCGGTCACTATGTCGCGCTCTCCATTGTGGGGGCTGACGGTCTTCCGGAGAGCGGATACATGCGGGCGAAAGTGGCGCAGGAGAACATCATTACCGAATCCGGGTTGCCGTACACGATCGTGCGCGCCACCCAGTTTCAGGAATTCGCCCAGTCCATCACCGACACACTCGTTGTGGGCGATGAGGTGCGGGTACCGGACGCCAGGATCCAGCTGATCGCCGTCGATGACGTGTCCGCACAGGTGGCCCGGGCCGCCGAGGCCGCGCCCCGCGACGGGATCATCAATATCGGTGGGCCCGAGAAGTTTTCGTTCGTCGACATGGCGCGGACCGTGCTGGCCGCCAGTGGTGACGACAAGCAGGTCGTGGTGGACCCCAGCGCAACCTACTTTGGGACACCCGTGGACGACGACAGCTTGGTCACCGGCGATGACGGTGTGCTTACCGAGACGCGGTTCGCCGACTGGATGGCTAGCCGATGATCGAGAACGGCGACCCGATGAGCGGGCTGACGGTGTTGCAGACCGTGACACCGCCGGTGATCCCCGCCGACGCACATGTGATGACGGCAGAGATCGGGTGGCCGCCCGGCAGTGCGGGCACCCCGCCGATGCGGTGCTGCGCTTCGTAGTCACCATGATGTGTACACCGGGTACGCCGATGTTGGTGCTGGTCGACGAGGATGAGCTTCGGCAGCGTGCGGACCAGCGCGTGAAGGCGTGACCATGCCCGCAGAGCAACCGTTAGCTCTGTGTTTGCCTTAGGGATTCCCTTCCGCAAGCGTGTATTTGGCGTCTTGAACGCCGCAATTAACGGATCGTGCATGGACACGACACGCTTCCGATGCCGTTCCGCCGCATAACTGGGCGAATCTCGCAGTCATGAGCACCGCTTCAGTTCTCATCGCCGCAGATCAGTCAATGCCAGTGGCTACCGGGAAGAACGGGGAATCGCCGCTCGGTCCTCAATACACCCTGCTGCTGTCGAACGACCCCGCCGATATCGATGCCGTACAACGGCTTCGATACGACGTGTTCAGCAGCGAGCCGGGATTCCAGCTCGCCAGCACTCCGGCAGCGTTCGAGGGACGCGACGCCGACCGTTTCGACGAGCACTGCGATCACCTGCTGGTACGCGAGGATACCTCGGGTGACGTAGTGGGCTGCTACCGGATGCTTCCGCCGCCGGGTGCCATCGCTGCCGGAGGGCTTTACAGCGCAACGGAATTCGATATCAGCGGACTAGATTCGTTACGTCCTCAGCTGGTGGAAATGGGTCGCGCGGTAGTGCGCAACGACCACCGCAACGGCGCGGTGGTGCTGCTGATGTGGGCGGGAATCCTGGCCTACCTCGATCGCTGCGACTACCAGTACGTCACCGGTTGCGTGTCGGTGCCCATGCAGGACAGCCCCGAGAACGCTCCGGGTAGCCAGGTGCGCGCGGTCCGTGACTTCGTCATGAAACGGCATGCGGCCCAGCCGGAGTACACGGTGCGGCCCTACCACCCGGTGGTCGTTGACGGGATGGGGCTCGACGACATCGCGCCGCCGGCCAAGGTGCAGGTGCCCGCCCTGATGCGGGGATATCTGCGGCTGGGCGCGAAGATTCTCGGAGAACCGGCACATGACCCGGATTTCGGTGTTGCCGATTTCATGGCGCTGCTGAGCAAGGACCAGGCAGATGTGCGCTACCTCAAACGGTTGAGGTCCGTCGGGGCGGCGGCCGAAGCGGTTTCGGGCCAGGAATGACGATGGCGCCGGAATACGCTCACGCCTGGTTGCCGAAGGCAACCTGCGATGACAGCTGTATGCGGGCCAACCCCATCGACGAGCCCGGACGGGTGACGCGAACCCTCCGTACGACGACTCGGATGGCCATGGCGATCACGATGTTGACGCTTGCACCGCTGCTGGGGATACCGCTTCCGGGCCGGGTGCGCTGGCAGCGTGGCTACTGCCGGTTGATGCTGCGCTGCCTCGGGGTACGGATCTCCGTCTCCGGCGGGCCGATTCGCGATATCCGCGGTTCCCTGGTGGTGGCGGGTCACGTGTCCTGGGTCGACGTTTTCGCCATCGGTGCCGTACTACCGGGTTCATTCGTCGCCCGGGCGGATCTCATTGATTGGCCCGGTTTGGGTGTCATCGCGCGCATGATGCGGGTCATTCCCATCGAGCGCGGGAATCTGCGCACGCTGCCGCGGGTGGTGGACACCGTTGCCTCCCGGCTGGAAGCCGGCCAGACGGTGGTGGCCTTCCCGGAGGGCACCACCTGGTGTGGCCGCGCGTATGGGTCATTCCGCCCCGCGATGTTCCAAGCCGCCATCGATGCCCAGCGGCCGGTACAGCCGCTGCGGCTGACCTACCACGACCTCAACGGCGAGCTGTCCACCGTTCCGGCGTATATCGGCCAGGACACCCTGATGGCGTCGATCCGGCGGCTCACCGCCACGCGGATGACCGTGGCGCATATCCAGGTCGCGGGGCTGCAATTGCCCGGCGAGAGTCGCCGCGATCTGGCCAGCCGCTGCGAGGCCGCCGTCCGGGCCGGTGACCGCGCCCCGCAGTTCCACAGCCATCCGGAGCACCCGGAAACCGTCGCAGCCTGAGACGCTGGGCCTGGTGACGGGGGTATCGAGTCTCCGCTGGATCTGGCCGCGAATGCTGACAGCTATCCTGGATGCGCTATGTCCCGATCGGTTTACCTGGACCACGCCGCCACCACCCCGATGCGCCCCACGGCCATCGGGGCGATGGCTGCCACCATGGCGCAGACCGGTAACGCCGCCTCCTTGCACGGGTCGGGGCGCGATGCGCGGCGTCGGGTGGAGGAATCGCGCGAGTCGATCGCTGCGGCCCTGGGCGCCCGACCGTCGGAGGTGATCTTCACCGCCGGTGGCACCGAGAGCGACAACCTCGCCATCAAAGGCATCTATTGGGCGCGTCGCGACGCCGATGCGCGCCGTACCCGCGTCATTGCCAGCGCCGTCGAGCACCATGCGGTGCTCGATGCCGTGCGATGGCTCGCGGACCACGAGGGGGCCGAGGTGACGTGGCTGCCGGTGGACGACGACGGCACCGTCACGCCTGCGGCACTGCGCGCGGTGCTGGCCGAGCATGACGACGTGGCGCTCATCACGGTGATGTGGGCCAACAACGAGGTCGGCACCGTCAATCCGATCTGCGAGTTGGCTTCCATAGCGGCTGAGTTCGAGATTCCCATGCACAGCGATGCCATCGGCGCGGTTGGCCAACTCGATATCGGTTTCGCCGTCAGTGGGCTCTCGGCGATGAGCGTGGCCGCGCACAAGTTCGGCGGCCCCATGGGCGTCGGTGCGTTGCTGCTGCGGCGCGAAACCGCGTGTGTCCCACTGCTGCACGGCGGTGGCCACGAACGCGATATCCGTTCCGGCACGCCCGACACCGCGGCCATCGTGGCGATGTCGACTGCACTCGTCGAGGCTGTCGCGGAACTGCCCGAGCGTGCCGCCGAGCTGACGAGGCTGCGCGACGAGTTGATCGATCAGGTGCTGGCCCAGATTGCGGGTTCCACTCTCAACGGCGCGGCAGGCTGTGGCCGATTGCCCGGAAACGCGCACTTCACCTTCGCCGGTTGCGAGGGTGACTCCCTGTTGATGTTGTTGGACGCCAACGGCATTGAGTGCTCAACTGGTTCGGCGTGCACGGCAGGGGTCGCGCGGCCCTCCCATGTGCTCATCGAAATGGGTATCGACCCCGAAGTCGCGCGCGGATCGCTGCGATTCACCTTCGGTCACACCTCTGCTTCCTCGGATGTGGAGCGTGCGGTCGAGGCCCTGCATGCTGCCGTTCCCCGTGCGCGGGCCGCCGCGCTCGCCAGCGCCGGGGGCCGATCATGAGAGTGCTTGTCGCCATGAGTGGGGGAGTGGATTCCTCGGTGGCAGCCGCACGCATGGTGGACGCCGGGCACGATGTGGTCGGCGTGCACCTGGCTTTGTCGGCCGCACCCGGAACCCTGCGCACAGGATCCCGGGGATGCTGCTCCAAGGAGGACGCCGCCGATGCGCGCCGCGTCGCCGATATGCTCGAAATCCCTTTCTATGTATGGGATTTCGCCGATCGATTCAAGGAAGATGTCATCGACGACTTCGTCGAGGCATACGCCGAGGGTCGCACCCCGAATCCGTGTGTGAAGTGCAACGAGAAGATCAAGTTCTCGGCGCTGGCCGACCGTGCCATCGCCCTGGGCTTCGATGCGGTGGCCACCGGCCACTACGCGCGACTGCAAGAGGGCAGACTGCGCCGCGCGGTTGACGACGACAAGGACCAGTCCTATGTGCTCGGGGTGCTGACAGCAGATCAGTTGAGCCGCGCTCTGTTCCCGGTGGGAGACAGCCCCAAGGGCGATATCCGGGCCGAGGCGCAGGAGCGCGGTCTGCTCGTTGCGAACAAGCCCGACAGCCACGACATCTGCTTCATCCCCTCCGGTGACACCCAGGCTTTCCTCGGCGCGCGCATCGGCGTACGTCGCGGGAATGTGGTGGACGCAGACGGCAGTGTGCTGGCCACCCATGCCGGGGTGCACGAATTCACCATCGGCCAGCGCAAGGGGTTAGGGCTGGTCGGTCCCGCCGCGGACGGCCGTCCCCGATACGTCACGTCGATCGACGCCGAGACGGCCACCGTACGAGTGGGAACCGTTGAGGACCTTGAGGTGTGGGAGCTCGGCGGAGAGCCGGTGGTATGGACATCTGGTCGGATCCCGGCCGGACCCATCGAATGCCAGGTTCAGGTCCGCGCACACGGATCGGTGGTCGACGCGGTGGTTGACCCTGCGGCCGACCGGATTCACATCCGACTACGTACGTCCCTGCGCGGTGTCGCCGCCGGGCAGACGGTGGTGCTGTACCGGCCGGACGCCGAGGGCGACGAGGTGCTCGGCAGCGCCATCATTACGCGCGGCTAGAGACCCTAGACGCCCGCGGAACGCATGGCGATTGCGACGCGTTCGGCGACGTATTGGCGTCCGGGTGCGGTGGGGTGCATCGGAATTCCCTCATCACCGGCGCCGCTACCCGTCATCGATACATATCGCTGATAGTCGGGCGCGCAGACGCTGTGGTCGCTGCCCGTCTCGGGGATGATCGGGGTGAACCCCGCCTTCCCGGATTCGGCGATGATGGTGCTGTTCAGCTGGCGCTGCAGACCGTTGAGAAATGTGATTGTTTCTTGGCTGTTGATCAACCCGACGAGACACCCGCTGGCGTTCGCGGGCAGGATCGGTAGATAGCCGACGGTGAACACGCGGGCGTTCGGTGCCGCTTGGCGTATCGCCGCGTACGCGCCGGTCAATTTCGGCCCGACCGATGACACGTTGGTACTGAATTGCGCCTTCTTCTCCGGCGGGCAGGTGAGCGCGAACAGGCAGTCGGTGGCGATCTGCTCGAAGCCGGCGTCGTTTCCGCCGATGGACACGACCGCCACCTTGGTGGCGGGGGACAGTCCCGTGTTCTGCGGGCCGCGTGTGGATGGTGTGTAGACGTCGGTGGAGAGTGCGCCCACGCAGGAGTAATCGGCGAACGTCATCTGCGGGAACGAGGAGGCCACCAGGTGTGCAACATTGTCCGTCGCCTGGTTGCACGCGGCCCCGACGGGACCGGTGATGCCAGCAGCCGTCGAACCCGCGGCCATGAACGAATCCCCGATCGTGACCAGCTGGGCACCGGCTGCGGGTTCGGCCGAGGCGACCGAAGGGCCGGTCACCGTGGCCGCGATCACCGCGGCTAGGCCGATCACCGCCCCGAGCGTCCTGAAGGCGCGCATGTAGTCCTCTTCTCCCCGCTGGCCGGCAGATGGCCTGATCAATGGTACTGAACGGCATATCGCCGTCCGCCCACGTCGCCGTTACGGAGGTGTCGGAGCTGAGCGTCAGGCGATCGTGGTCGCCGCCTTGTCGGCCTTGGCGGCATTGCGCTCGGCGCGCTTGGCCTGACGCTCTAAGTACTTGGCCTTGACCTCTTCGAAATCCTGGGAGGTCTGCTGGAGGTCACCGATGATGCGCTCGAGGTCTTCGCGGTACCACTCGCCCTCACCGGTGATGTCGGTGCGTTCGAAGATGCGCCACTTGCGCAGTACCGGCATCACGACTTCGGCGAGGTGCGATTGCGGGTCGTAGATGCCGCCGGTGGCGATGGTGACGGCATTGCGGCGGAATCCGGGGATGGTGTAGCCGGGCATCGTGAAGTTGTCGAGCACGTGGTGGATGGACTTCACGGCCTGATTCGGCGCGATCTGAAGACCGGCGTCCACCATGTTGCGGTAGAAGATCATGTGCAGGTTCTCGTCGTTGGAGATGTGTTTGAGGAGCTCGTCGGCGATGGGCTCATTGCAGGCCTTGCCGGTGTTGCGGTGCGAGACGCGGGTGGCCAGCTCCTGGAAAGACACGTACACCACCGAGTCGAACAGGCTCTCGGCGAACATGTGGTCGCCGCCCTGCCGGTTCTGGCCGGGGGAGAAGCCGCGGGTCATCTGCTCGATGCGGAGCTTCTCGAGCTCCACCGGGTCGACCGCGCGGGTGACGACGAGGTAGTCGCGGATGGCGATGCTGTGGCGATTTTCCTCGGCGGTCCAGCGGTTTACCCAGGTGCCCCACGGTCCGTCCATGGTGAAGTTCATGGCGATCTCGCGGTGATATGAGGGCAGGTTGTCCTCGGTGAGCAGATTGGTGATCATGGCGACCTTGGCCACCTCGGAGAGTTTGCACTGCTCCGGGTACCAGTCCTGCCCGCCGAGTGCCTTGTAGTTCTTGCCATCGGACCACGGAATGAAGTCGTGCGGGTTCCAGTCCTTGAACACGCCGAGGTGGCGATGGATGTTCGCTTCGACCACGGGCTCGAGCTCGTGTAAGAGCTCGCGGTCGGTAAATTCCTTCTGCGGCATGAATGCGGTCCTCGGGGTTAGTTATCTGTGTCTGAAAGTGACACTTATATCTGACCGGGTGGCTGCACGCGCTTCTAGTGACGAAGGTCCTCTATCTGGTGTGGAAAGTCCCTTACCCCTGGTGGTTTCGGCGGGCGCCCGGTAACCAAGACCTGTACGTTCAACGGCTATGGCTGATGGTCTTCGCGCGAGCGGCTCATCCGCGCGCTCAGGCCCCCTGGACCGGATCTTTCGGATCTCCGAGCGGCAGTCGACAATCGGGCGGGAAGTCCGCGGCGGGATCGTCACCTTCTTCGCGATGGCCTACATCGTGGTGCTGAATCCGCTCATCATCGGCGGGGAGCCGGGACGCGCGCATAACGCTGACGTATTGGGCAATGTGCTGCCGGTGGGTCAGGTCGCGGCGGTCACCGCCCTGGCTGCCGGGGTGATGTCGATCCTGTTCGGACTGATCGCGAACTATCCGTTCGCTCTCGCTGCGGGGCTGGGCATCAACAGTCTGCTCGCGGTGTCGTTCGCATCTCAGATGAGCTGGCCCGAGGCAATGGGGTTGGTGATCGTCGACGGTCTGATCATTGTGGCGCTGGGCATCTCGGGGTTTCGGACCGCGGTGTTCCATGCCATTCCCGACGAGCTGAAGGCGGCGATCGCCGCGGGGATCGGGTGCTTCATCGCATTCATCGGCTTCGTCGACGCGGGTTTTGTACGGCGGATCCCCGACGCCGCGAACACCACTGTGCCGGTGGGTTTGGGCATCGACAATTCAGTGGCCACCGTTCCCACCCTGATCTTCGCCGCCGGCGTACTGCTGATGGGAATCCTGGTGGTGCGCAAGGTTCGCGGCGGACTGCTGATCGGCATCGTGGCGATGACCGTGGTGTCGATGATCGCGCAGGCCTTGACCGAACGCGGTGCGCAGCCCACCGATGGCAAGGGATGGAACCTCACCGTCCCGGACTGGCCGTCCTCCGCGGGAGGAATACCGGATCTGAACCTGCTCGGTCAGGTGGACCTGTTCGGCGCCTTCACCCGGGTGGGGGTGCTGTCGGCGACGGTACTGGTGTTCGCGTTGGTGCTGTCGAACTTCTTCGACGCGATGGGCACCATGACCGGCCTGGGTAAGGAGGCCGGTCTGGCCGACGCACACGGCACCCTGCCGGGAATCGGACGTGCGCTGACCGTCGAAGGGGTGGGCGCCGTAGTCGGCGGTGTCTCTTCCTCGTCCTCCAACACCGTCTTCGTCGAGTCGGCGTCGGGGATCGCCGAGGGTGCCCGCACCGGGCTGGCCAACGTGATCACCGGTCTGCTGTTCCTGGCGGCCATGTTCTTCACCCCGCTGTATTCGGTAGTGCCGCTGGAGGCCGCCGCACCGGCCCTGGTGGTGGTGGGCGCCATGATGATCGGTCAGCTCCGCAGCATCGACCTCACCCGGTTCGACTATGCGCTGCCCAGCTTCCTGACCGTGGTCACCATGCCTTTCACCTACTCGATCGCCAACGGCATCGGTGTGGGGTTCATCAGCTGGGTAGTGCTTGCGGTGGCCTCGGCAGAGAAGGGGAGCAGGTTCCGGTCGGTCCATCCGCTGCTGTATGTGGTGGCGGCATTGTTCGTGGTCTACTTCGCCAAGGGGCCGATCGAGGAGCTCATCGCATAGGTTCTAAGCGTGAATGTGTGGGCGAACGGAACGGGTGTCGGGTCCTGGCCGGGCCTAGAGGTGCGTGCCGTGACCGAGATCGTGGCCGCCGAGCTTCCGCTGGCCCATATCGTGGAGCTGCCGGCGCGAGGGGTGGGTGCCGATCTGATCGGCCGGGCCGCCGCGCTGCTGGTCGATATCGCCGTCGATCTGGCACCCACCGGATACCGGACGACCGCCCGCCCCGGCGCGGTGGTCCGGCGGGCGCGCGGATTCCTGGAAGAGGACATGGATGCGCTCGAAGAGGAATGGGAGCGCGGCGGGCATCGCGGCACCGATCGCGCGGTGAAGGTACAGGGACCCGGGCCGATAACGCTTGCGGCGCAGCTGGAGCTACCCAACGGCCATCGTGCGATCACCGATTCCGGCGCGGTGCGGGACCTGGCGGCGTCGCTGGCTGAGGGATTGGCTCAGCATCAAGCAAGGCTGTCTCGTCGGCTCGGTGTTCCCGTGGTGGTGCAGCTTGATGAACCGTCGCTGCCCGCCGCACTGGAGGGCAGGTTGTCCGGGACCAGCATGTTCTCGCCGGTGCACCCGGTCGACGTGCCCACCGCGACCTCGCTGTTGGACCAGTGCGCTGAGGCGGTGGGTGGCGAACTGCTGGTCCATTGTTGTGCTGCCGATCCTCCCTGGGAACTGTTGCGAGGGGCCAATATTCGTGGGATCGCGGTGGACGCCGCATGCCTGACCGATGCGCAGGCTCTCGATGGTCTGGCCTCGGTCCTGGACACGGGTAAGGCGGCGGTACTCGGCGTGATTCCCTCCGTTGCGCCGTCCGTGCCGATATCGGCCGATGTGCTGGCCGTCAGTACCGCTGGGCTTGCCGACAAACTGGGCTTCGGGCGTGCGGTGCTGCGCGATCGGATCGGCATCAGTACGGGATGTGGGCTCGCAGGTGCGGATCTCCAATGGGCGCGCACGGCAACTGAATTGACGCGCAAGGTCAGTGATCTCATCGATGCCGACCCGGATGCGCTGTGATGGACGTCTATCAGGCCATCGCCACGCGCCGGGACGTGCGCGCGGAGTTCACCGGACAGGTCGTCGACGATGAGACGTTGATGAAGCTGCTGCAGGCGGCGCATCGCGCGCCCAGCGTCGGGAACAGTCAGCCATGGGATTTCGTGGTGGTGCGCGAGCCGGAGGCCCTGGAGGCCTTCGCGGCACATGTCTCCGCGCAGCGCGAACGATTCGCCGACAGTCTTCCGGAGGAACGACGAAACACCTTTGACCCCATCAAGATAGAAGGAATCCAGGAGAGCGGCACCGGCGTGGTGGTTACCTACGACCACGGACGTGGCGGCCCGCATATCCTGGGCCGGCACACCGTTGCCGATGCGGGTTTGTTCTCTGCGGTGCTTGCGATCCAGAACCTGTGGCTCGCCGCGGTCACCGAGGGGATCGGCGTCGGCTGGGTGTCCTTTTACGAGGAGCAGTTCCTGGCCGAATTAATCAACGCGCCGACGCATATCCGGCCGATCGCCTGGTTATGTGTCGGACCGGTACGCGAGTTCGCCGAGCGGCCCGATCTAGAGCGGTTCGGCTGGCGCAGTGGGCGCCCGTTGGAGGAAGCCGTGCACTGGGGCCGTTACCGGCAGACCTAGCGTCCCTTGAACTCGGGTGCTCGCTTCTCGAACACCGCGCCGATGGCTTCCTGCAGGTCCTCCGACGGGAGGAACGCGGCGTTCCAGGCCGAGACGTACTTCAGGCCGTCGGCGACGACATTCTCACGCTCGCGTCCCAGCACGTCCTTGACGCCCTGCACCACCAGCGGGGGATTGGTCGCGATCTCGGCGGCAGTGGCATGCGCGGCCGCCAGGGTTGCCTCCGCGGTGTCGAATACGTCGTTGACGAGCCCGATCTTCTCGGCTCGGGCGGCGTCGATGTCCTTGCCGGTAAGCGCTAGTTCACGCAGGTGGCCCTCGCCGATGATCGGTGGAAGGCGGTGCAGCGAGCCGATATCGGCGACGATCGCCACCTTGGCTTCACGCACGCTGAACTTCGCGTCGGAGCTGGCATACCGGATATCAACGGCCGCGATGAGGTCGACACCGCCGCCGATGCACCAGCCTTGCACCGCGGCGATCACCGGCTTGCGGCACTCGGCGACGGCGGTCACCGAGGCCTGCAGCCTGCGCACCTCGTGGAGGAAGTCGGTGCGCGGCTTGGCCAGTGCCTTGTCGGCCATCAGTGGCATGAAGGTGCCCGCCATGGCAGGCAGGTCCAACCCGTAGCTGAAATGCGGCCCAGCGGCCGCGAGGACGATCGCTCGCACCTCAGGGTCGGCGTCGAGCTCGGTGAAGATCAGCGGTAGTTCCCGCCAGAAGTCGGGTCCCATCGCATTGCCCTTACCGGGGCCGATGAGGGTGACCTGGGCAATGTGCCCAGTGGTCTCGACGGTGAAGGCCTTCCAGTCGCTCATGGGGCTTGAGCCTACGGGCCTAAAATTGGAAGACTCAGGCGGGGAGCAGACCCCTGCGGTCCTCGCGGAGCTGTTTGATTACCGACGGCCACGACATCGCCCAGGACTGCACATCATCGCCGGATTGACTCGTCATGAAACCTCGAATGATGCCGACGAGCACTGTGCGGTCGCCGACATGCGTGTACACGGGGCCTCCGGAATCACCCTTGGCGATCACTGGGCCGTTGAATCTGAACCAGCCGTTGCCAAGTCGTGTCACCGATCCGCACGCATCACCCGTGGTGAAGCCGGTGCGGCAGATCGGCATTCCGACAGCGGGAGTAACCGTGTCATCGCGTTCGAGCCGTTGACCATTCGCCAGGATGTCGTTGAGAGGCAATCCTTCATCGATCGAGATGGCCTCGTAGTCGATGGTGTACTCGTCCTCGTACACCGGGCCCTCGGGGGGACGGTTGTCGTGCGCCAGGATCTTGTGTCCTACCGCGGCGCCGTCTCCGTTACGGACCACGCCGTCACCGTCGAAGCAGTGCCCTGCGGTGATGGCCACGTGCAGCCCAGGGTCGACGTAGCCAAGCGTGCAGCTGAGGGCGCCCTGGTAGATGAGCATGCCCGGGTACACAAGCGGCGGGTCGGCATGTGCGGGTGCAGGATTCGCCGCAGGAAGCACTAAGAGCACGGCCGCGATGGTCGTTATCCACAAAAACGGGCGCATGAGGGTTAGGGGACAACCATTCTCGCGGGACCGGAGGGTCGGTCATCGGAGGGCGCCGGAGGAAGAACCATTGCCGGCGCCTGGGGATTGGCGGCTACCGGGCTGGCGACCTCGGGTCGTCCCGCGGCCGCGATATCGTTTCGGATCTGCTGCTGGACCGTTGGCCAGGACAGTGCCACGGTGGACTCTCGATGGGTCTGGTTGGCGGTGAAGCGAGCGCTGACGATGCCGACGATGGCGGCGTTGCCGGGCGAGGTGACGGTGTACACGGCACTACCGGAGTCTCCGTGGTCGGCGGGAAGGCCGTCCACCAGGAACCAGCCGTTGCCGATTCCGTCGATCGAGCCGCACGCCTCACCTGTGGTGATTCCCACCCGGCACACCGGGAGGCCGTCCCGGGGGACGACTGCCGGATCGACTCCGAGTCGCAGTCCGTTGGGCAAAACGTTGTTGATCGGCACACCCTCGTCGAAGGCGATGCCCTCGTAGTCGATTCGGTAGTCGTCGCGGGACAGTGGCCCCTCGGGCTTGATATTGGACTGGGCGACGGCGAGCTGCCCGATGCGGGCCCCGTCGCTGGTGAACACCGGTCCATTGCCGCCACAGTGACCCGCGGTGACACCGACGCGCGCTGCGGGATCCACGAAACCGAGCGTGCAGCTCAGCGATTCCTTACCGGGTGGGCGCTGGATGATCTCCATGCCCGGGTAGATCAGCGGGTCGGCATGTGCCGCAGTCGGGTTCACAAGGCCGAGACCGGACAGCCAGGCAAGGGCCGAGACCCCTGCCGCTGATCGTCTCCACCGGACGGTACGTCGACCGCTGCCGCCGACACTGGTCACGCCGTAGCTCTCTGTCTGCCACGTTTACCGTCGACTGAGCCCCGACCAGCGTTAGGAGAGCACGCGGCACGACTCTCCGGTGCGAGCCTATGCGAATCAGGCGTCTTGTGGTGTGGGAAGGGTCTCCGGGGCCGGTGGATTCCCAGGTGGTGGGGTTGCGTCGGGCGATTTTTCGAGGTCTTCTCGGAGTTGGTCGATGACGGTCGACCAGGAAATCGCCGTGGTCTGCACCAGGCCGGTCTCCACATCCCGGGTGGTACCGCGGGCGATTCCGACGATGGCGCCATGCCCGGGGGAGGTGATCGAGTAGACGGCACTGCCAGAGTCGCCGTGGTCGGCGGGCAGCCCGTCGATCTCGAACCAGCCGTTGTTGATGGTGGTCACGGTGCCGCAGGACTCGCCGGTGGTGACGCCGTTGCGGCATACCGGCAGACCGGTGTGTGGCTGGATACCGCTACCGCGCTCAAGTCGAATCCCATTGGGGAGTACGTCGTTGATCGCCACGTCATCGCGGAATTTGATGGCCTCGTAATCGATCATGTACTTCGAACTGTCGATGCGATCGCCGTCCCGCAGATTGGAGCCGGCGATGACGAGGGCGCCGATGATGTTGCCCGTCGAGTCGTACACCGGGCCATCGGTGTCCATGGCGCAATGGCCGGCGGTGAGACCGAGCCGGGCATCGGGGTCGACGAACCCGAGCGTGCAGCTCTGGGTTCCCTGAATGATCTCCATCCCGGGAAAGACGAGGGGGCCATTGGCGAGAGCCGGGGGCGCCGAGGCAACGGCGATCAGCGCGGCCGCACCGAGGGCACTGCACAATCTGTTAGCAACAGGCAATTTGCGTCCCAACCCGTCTCTCTTAGTCGTAGGCAAAGTACAGAATAAGGGGCTTGTCAAAGGTCAGTCGGGCTGATCGAGCAGCTTGATCAGTCGTTTGGTGGCGATCAATCGGTAGGAGGCATCGAGCAGCTCGGCGACCTCATCCCAGTCCACATCGGCGGCGCCGAAGTCCAGTCCGAGCCAGCCGAAGGGGCCCATATAGGCGGGGTAGTAGAAGCGTTCGTCCTGCAGAAGCGCGCGGCGCTCCGAATCATCCACCTTGAGCAGCACCGAGTAGGGGTAGGCGATCATCTCGCCCTTGGTGGTTCCCTTGGCGTTCCCGCCGAACATCGCGAAGAGCTTGCTGGCCTTGGCGGTGCCTGCCTTAAAGACGGGACGACCCCAGGAGATCTGTTCGGCCGCCTCGGGTAGGGCGAGCGCCAGCTCGCGTAGCTCGGCCAGCCCCGGATCGCTCTCGGTAAACATGATGGGGTGTGTGCCCATGGGCACATCCTAGGGTTCCTGGGCTGTCGGCCGGGTCCGTTAGCCTGCCGGTATGGATCCCGATATCCAGCGCCAATGGGGTGAGCTGGCCGAAGAGGTGCGCGGTCACCAGTTCCGCTACTACGTCAAGGACGCCCCTATCGTCTCCGATGGTCAGTTCGATGAGCTTCTGAAGCGGCTGACGGCGTTGGAGGAGCAGTACCCCGAGCTGCGCACTCCGGATTCGCCGACGCAGCTCGTGGGCGGCGCGGGGTTTGTCACCGAATTCACCTCGGTCGACCACTTGGAGCGAATGCTCAGCCTGGACAACGCATTCAGTTCCGAGGAGCTGACGGCCTGGGACGCTCGGGTACGCGGCGATATCGGTTCTGAGATCGGTGCGGAACCGGAATACCTGTGCGAGCTGAAGATCGACGGGGCGGCGCTTGCGCTCGTCTACGAGAACGGCGTGCTGGTGCGTGGGGCTACCCGCGGCGACGGTCGTAGCGGCGAGGATGTCACCCTGAACGCCAGGACCATCGAGGATGTGCCGGAAAAGCTCACGGCGTCAGCGCAATTCCCGATACCGCGGCTCTTGGAGGTCCGTGGCGAGGTGTTCTTCCGGTTGGAGGATTTCGAGGTGCTGAATGCTTCGTTGGTGGAGGAGGGTAAGCCACCTTTTGCCAACCCACGTAACAGCGCGGCGGGCACCCTGCGACAGAAGAACCCGGCGATCACCGCCAAGCGAAGGCTGCGGATGATCTGCCATGGACTCGGTCGTGTGGAGAGTGCGGCGGGCTTCACGTTCGAGACCCTGCACGACGCCTATTTGGCATTGGGGGAGTGGGGATTACCTGTCTCTACCCACACCTCGAAGGTGCGCGGCATCGCGGAGGTGCAGGAACGCGTCGACTACTGGGCCGAGCATCGCCACGATGTGGAACACGAGATCGACGGCCTTGTCGTCAAGGTCGACAAGGTGGCGCTGCAGCGTCGTCTCGGCAGCACCTCACGCGCGCCCCGCTGGGCCATCGCGTACAAGTATCCGCCCGAGGAGGCGACGACCGAACTGCTCGACATCCGGGTGAGCGTGGGCCGCACCGGAAGAGTCACCCCCTTCGCATACATGACGCCGGTCAAGGTGGCCGGATCCACAGTTTCCCTGGCGACCCTGCACAACGCATCCGAGGTCAAACGTAAGGGTGTGCTCATCGGTGACACCGTGGTGATCCGCAAGGCCGGGGACGTCATCCCCGAGGTGCTGGGACCGGTTGCCGATCTGCGGGATGGATCAGAGCGCGAATTCGTCATGCCCGCAACATGTCCCGAATGTGGCACCACACTTGCCCACCAGAAGGAGGGTGACGCCGATATCCGGTGCCCCAACTCGCGGAGCTGCCCCGCGCAGCTGCGCGAGCGAGTGTTCCATGTGTCGGGGCGCGGAGCATTCGATATCGAGGTGCTCGGATATGAGGCGGCGATCGCGCTGCTCTCGGCCGGTGTCATCGAAGACGAGGGTGACCTGTTCACGTTGACCGCCGATTCTCTGCTGCGCACCGATCTGTTCAAAACCAAGGATGGTGTGCTGTCCGCCAACGGAGCTCGGCTGCTGGACAACCTGGACAAGGCCAAGCAGCAGCCGCTGTGGCGGGTGCTGGTGGCGCTGTCGATTCGGCATGTCGGCCCGACCGCCGCGCGCGCTCTGGCGACCGAATTCGGCGACCTACAGGCCATCGAGGAGGCGTCCGTCGAACAGCTGGCGGCTGTCGAGGGAGTCGGAGGCACCATCGCCGCGGCCGTGGTCGATTGGTTCACCGTCGACTGGCATCGTGCGATTGTCGATAAATGGCGAGCAGCGGGCGTTCGGATGGCCGACGAACGCGATGAGTCGATACCACGCAATCTGGAAGGTTTGTCGATCGTGGTGACCGGTTCGCTGCCCGGCTTTTCGCGCGATGAGGCCAAGGAGGCCATCATCACCCGCGGGGGCAAGTCGGTGAGCTCGGTATCCAAGAAGACGGCGTTTGTCGTCGTGGGAGACGCACCGGGATCCAAGTACGACAAGGCCGTTGAGCTCGGTGTGCCGATTCTCGATGAGGACGGCTTCCGTGCGTTACTGGCCGATGGACCACCGGCGTAGCACTGACAAAGTCTGACGCCGAGCGTGAAGCTATGGCGAGAAATCGCTCGGAATCCCGCCATCGCTTCACGCTCGGCGCTAATTAGGGTTTCGGTGGCCCCGACAGATCAAAGACCCGCAAGTCGCCGTAATCCGTTGAGGAGTAGTGCGTCTCGACCCATTTCTGGATCTCGTCGGCCACCCGCTTGGAGTCGTCGTCTTTCTGTGGCTGCTCTTTCTGCTTGTCCTTGTCCTTGACGGATTCGGCGTAGAACTCAACGGTGCCGTCCCGCGTGTAGTCGATGAACTGCTGCAGGGTGATGGGGTTGTCGCGTCCGGAGAATCCACCGATCGCCATCACCGGCGCGTTGGTCTCCAGCTGGATGGGCGCTGCGGTGCGGGTATTGGTGGTCGCCACCGGCCACCTGGCATCCGAATCCTTGATCAATGCCGCCAGCTTGGGGTCTAGCGGTTTCGGCGCCCGGCCTCCGAACTTGTCGTCGTCGGGCACGACCGGGCCCGAGGTGGACAGCCCGCCGACCTTCGGTGTGGTGACGTTCGCAATGGTGAACGCGATCGATCCGCCCAGTGAAACGGCAAGCGCCAGTGTGGCAATGCCAACCCGCAACCGTGCGGAGCGCTGCAACCCGCCAAGCGTCAACGCCACCGCCGCCGCGATCCCGCCGACAAGCAATACCCAGCGCAGCCAGGGCAGCCACGCGGGGTCTCGCCTCAGCAATACCCACCCCATGATGACGGCGGCAAGCGTCACGGCCGCGAGTCCGTACCGCCCGATGGCTTCGGATCGCTTCTCCCACAGCACGACTACGCCGACCGCTATCGTGCCCGCGATACCGGGCGCCATCGCCGAGGTGTAGTACGGATGGAACTGTTGTTTCATGTAGGCGAGGATCACGTACGTCGAGACCAGCCAGCCACCCCACAGAATCAGTGCCACCCCAGCGGGATTGGCGATCAGGGCGCGATACCGAGCGACAAGCACGGCGACCATTCGCCGCCAACCCGTGGCGTCGGCGACTTCTGCGGTGCGGCTGGTGATGACGAATCCGAGGATCAGCGCGACGAGCGCCGCTGGGATGAGCCAGGCCACGTGGAAGGCTTGATCGTCTTCAAAGATCCGGAATAGGCCAGGCTGCCCCGAGAAGCTCGGTCCCGAACGGCCGCCACCGTAGCCACCCATGCCGCCACCGGAATCGCTGCCCAGCAGGCGATCCAGGCCGTTGTAGCCGACGGCCAGTGTCCACTCGCTGTTATCGGTCGAGTTGTCGACATATGGGCGACTGGCGGCAGGTGTCAGGGCGACCGCGAGCATCCACCAACCGGACGACACGACGACGGCGACGGCGGCAGTCAGCAGCTGCGCCAACTTGGCCTTCCAGCCGAACTTGGCAGCCAGCACGTAGACCACCAGCAGAGCCGGCGCCACTAGCAGTGCCTCCAGTGTCTTGCACAGGAATGCGAATCCGATACCGGCACCGGCCAGCGCCATCCAGCCTGCCGCTTCGCGTGACCGCTCGGTATTGAGCGCGCGGGTGGTGAAGTATGCGGCGATCACCATGCCGAAGACCATGGGGGCATCGGGATTTGAATGCCGGAACATCACCGAAACGACCGGGATCAACGCGAACACCGCGGCGGCCAGCAGACCCGCTTGTGGTCCGGCAAGGCGTTTGACCGCGGCGCGGATAAGGGCGGCGCTGGCGACCGCGAGCAGTGCCTCGGGGATGAGCATGCTGGCGCTGGAGAAGCCGAAGATCCTGGCGGACAAGCCCATCAGCCACAGACCGCCAGCGGGCTTGTCTACCGTCACATAGTTGTGCGGATCGAAGCTGCCGAAGAACCATGCCTTCCAGCTCTGGCTGCCGGACTGTACGGCGGCCGCATAGAAGGAATTGGACCAGCCGTTCTGGCTGATGTTCCACAGGTACACCACGGTGATGGTCAGCAGAATGGCGGCGAAGATAAGCCGTTCACGAGTTCGGCTCATGGAGGCGTCGATATCAGTCACGCCAGTGAGTGTGCCGGGCGATTCCGGGAATTCGCTGTACCGTTCCTGTGAGCTGGCCGCTACCGCAACAAGGTCGCGACGATCCCGGCCAGGTAGCCGAGACGGGCCACTTCTGAGGGCCGGAACTCGGGGCCGCCAGGACGCCCCAGCACCACGGCGGTTTCACCTGAACCCAGCGGCGCAGCGACCAACGTGGTGTCCATGTCCTTCCACAGCTGCGGTACCCATTCGGCGGCGGTCTCGAGAACCTGCGGATGCTCGAGCGGTAACCAAGGGGCGGCGGTGGCCTGTGTTTCCGGGGCCCCCGAGCTGCCGGCCACTCGGATGAAGCCGGTGCCGTCCTGACGCACCACGGTGCACCAATTCGCGCGCAGCACGTGGGGGGCTTCTTCGGCGAGCACCGTAAGGCGGGCGGATGCTGCGGCTGCGGCCACCCTGTCGATGAGTTCCAGCTCGCGGTGCGCCTCCAACAGGCCCGTGTGTGGGCGGATGGAGTGCACGCGAACGCCGCTCAACGTCTCCGCGGCGGTGATCAACGAATCGGGCATCGCACCGGGTGGCAGGTCGATGACGAGATCGTCGATGGCATAGCCCGGACCGCGCTCGACGACGTCGAGAGACAGAATGTCGGCGTTCACCGTGCCGAGCGCGACAGCGACCGACCCCAGACTGCCGGGACGGTCATCGAGCTGTATGCGCAGGAGATAAGACGGCACGTCGAACACTGTGGCACAGACTGCCGCGCGACGCCCTCTAGGCTGTCTACCCGTGACAGCTATTTCCCGCGATGAAGTGGCGCATCTGGCCAAGTTGGCCCGGCTCGCGCTGACCGACGCCGAGCTTGATGGGCTCGCCGGTCAGCTCGGCGCGATCTTGGGCCACGTCAGCCAGATCAGCGAGGTTTCCACCGACGAGCTCGACGAAGTCGAGGCGACGAGCTCGCCGCTGGATGCGGTGAATGTCACACGGCCTGACGTGATCGCCGATTGCCTCACCCCTGCTGAGGCGCTCGCTCAGGCTCCGCGGGTGGCCGAGGGACGTTTCGCGGTACCGCAGATCCTGGGAGAAGCAGAGTGACGGATCTCATCAGGCAGGACGCGGCATCGCTGGCCGCACTGATCCATTCGGGCGAGGTGTCATCGGTTGAGGTGACGCGCGCGCATCTGGATCAGATCGCCAGTACCGACGACACCTACCGAGCCTTCCTGCACGTGGCGGGGGAGCAGGCTCTCGTGGCCGCCAAGGACGTCGACGATGCCATTGCGGCCGGCTCGGTGCCTTCACAGCTTGCCGGCGTTCCGCTGGCGCTCAAGGATGTCTTCACCACTCGGGACATGCCGACCACCTGCGGGTCGAAGATCCTCGAGAACTGGGTTCCGCCCTACGACGCGACCGTGACCGCGCGGCTGCGCGAGGCCGGGATCCCGATCCTGGGCAAGACGAACATGGACGAGTTCGCGATGGGCTCCTCCACCGAGAACTCCGCGTACGGACCCACCCGCAACCCATGGGACATCGAGCGGGTGCCCGGCGGCTCGGGCGGCGGTAGCGCGGCCGCGCTGGCTGCCTTCCAGGCGCCCCTGGCCATCGGAACCGACACCGGTGGCTCGATCCGCCAGCCCGCGGCGCTCACCGCGACCGTCGGCGTAAAGCCCACCTACGGAACGGTCTCACGTTTCGGTCTGGTGGCCTGCGCTTCCTCGCTGGATCAGGGTGGCCCCTGCGCGCGCACGGTTTTGGACACTGCACTGCTGCACCAGGTGATCGCCGGACATGATCCGCGTGACTCCACCTCGGTCGACGAGCCGGTGCCCGATGTGGTGGCTGCCGCTCGCGCCGGTGCGACCGGTGACCTCAAAGGCGTTCGCGTCGGCGTGGTCTCGCAGTTGCGCGGTGACGGGTATCAGCCGGGTGTGATGGCATCGTTCAACGCGGCCGTCGAGCAGCTCACCGCACTTGGTGCCGATGTGGTGGAGGTGTCCTGCCCCCACTTCGAATTCGCTCTTCCGGCCTACTACCTGATCCTGCCGTCGGAGGTGTCCTCCAATCTGGCGCGGTTCGATGCCATGCGGTACGGCATGCGAGTCGGGGATGACGGAACGCATAGCGCCGACGAAGTCATGGCGCTCACCCGGGCCGCGGGATTTGGTCCAGAGGTTAAGCGGCGCATCATGATCGGCACCTATGCGCTTTCCGCTGGGTACTACGACGCCTATTACGGCCGGGCACAGAAGGTGCGCACGCTGATCAAGCGCGATCTGGACCGCGCCTATGAGCAGGTGGACGTGCTGGTCACCCCGGCCACCCCCACAACCGCATTCCGGTTGGGGGAGAAGGTCGATGACCCGCTGGCCATGTACCAGTTCGACCTATGTACGTTGCCGCTGAACCTGGCCGGACACTGCGGGATGTCGGTGCCCTCCGGGCTTTCGGCTGATGACGGGCTCCCGGTGGGTCTGCAGATCATGGCTCCTGCGCTTGCCGACGATCGTCTGTACCGAGTGGGCGCGGCATACGAGGCCGCTCGCGGAGCGCTACCTGCGGCGATCTAGCCGGCTGCGCTTTCTGAATGACGGCGCGATCAAGGCACCCGCGCTCTAGTGCGTGCACCGGCCCACCGCTAGATTCGCTCTTATGGCATTGGCGCCCCCACGCGTAGCGACCCACAGTGGTGAGGTCGAAGGTTCTATCCGGCGCGGTATGCGCCGTTTCCGTGGAATCCCTTATGCCGAACCTCCGGTAGGGCCGCTGCGGCTGCGGGCGCCCCATCCCGTGCAGCCCTGGGAGGGAGTGCGCAAATGTCGGAGCTTCGGTGCCGCGCCGATTCAGCCGAAGGTATTCACGCCGCAAAAACGGCGCAGTGAGGACTGCCTGACGCTCAATGTGGTGACGCCGGAGGACTTGCCGGACGGGCCGCTACCGGTGATGTTCTACATCTATGGTGGCGGCTACTTCCTTGGTAGTTCCAGCAGCCCGCCCTACGAGGGTTCGATACTGGCGCGCCGCGGATGCGTATACGTGTCGGCGAACTATCGCGTGGGTGCGCTGGGTGCATTCGACCTGTCTTCGTTGTCCGATGCCGATCACGTCATCGAAAGCAACGTGTACCTGCGTGATCTTGTATTGGCGCTGCGGTGGGTCCGCGACAACGTTCGCGCCTTCGGGGGCGACCCGGACAACGTGACCATTTTCGGCGAGAGTGCGGGCGGCAGCGGCGTCGAGACCCTGATGGTCACCCCGGCCGCAGCGGGATTGTTCCATCGCGCGATCATCCAAAGCACCGCCAGTGGCCTCGCTGCTACCGCTGATTCGGTCGCACACGATGCCCGGCGATTCGCCGAACTCCTCGGCGCCACATCCGATAACGCCGCCGTGGCCGTCATGAATGCCTCGCCGAGGCAACTGCTGCGCGCGCAGCGGAAGTTGATCGCGGAGGGCGGGTTCCCGTTCGGGCCTTCGGCCGACGGCGACTATCTGCCGAGGCTTCCCGTGGAAGCCATAGAACACGGTGACGCGCAACGGGTTCCACTGATCATTGGCAGCAATGCCGACGAAGCCAGGCTCTTCACGAAGGTGATCAAGGCGATGCCGCTGTCCGAGGCCGAGCAGCAGGAGATTCTCGCGCGCGGAGGTCCCGGTTATCGGGAACGGATCGTCGCCGCCTACCCGGGATACCCATCGAAGGAAGCACGGTTGCGGCTGGCGGGAGACATGTTCTTCACGTCCTCGGTGTGGCGGATCGCTCAGGCGCACCAACAATTCGCGCCGGTGTACGTCTACCAATTCGACTACGCACCTTGGACGGTGCGGGCCGCCGGCTTGAAGGGATCCCATGCGACCGAGCTGCCTGCGGTTTTCGGCAACTACCGTGGACCCGCCGGGGCGCTGCTGGCGGGCAGCATCACCCATCGCGATGCATCACGAGTTGTCGATGACGTGCAGCAACGGTGGGTAGCGTTTGCGCGCAACGGATTTCCGAGTGAAGACTGGCCGTTATACCGTGGTCCGGACTGGCCGGTGATGGTCTTCGACCGCGAGCCACGCGTCGAGGACAACCTTGGCACCGACCGTCGCGAGGTATGGGCCGGGTTCACGCTGAGCGTTCCGAGCCGGCTGCCGAAAGCCTCGTAGCGCTGCCGCTCGGCGCAGTCGCGGGCATGATGGGGCTATGCGTATCGGAGTGCTCACCGGTGGCGGAGACTGTCCCGGACTCAATGCCGTCATCCGTGCGGTGGTACGAACCTGTGCCAACCGCTACGACTCGCAGGTCGTTGGTTTTCAGGACGGCTGGCGGGGTCTGCTGGAGAACCGGCGTATTCAACTGGCCAACGATGACCGCAATGACCGGCTGCTCACCAAGGGCGGCACTGTGCTCGGCACCGCGCGTACCAACCCCGACACGTTGCGGGCCGGGCTGCACCAGATCAAGCAGACCCTCGACGACAACGGGATTGACGTGCTCATCCCTATCGGCGGGGAAGGCACGCTGACGGCGGCCAGCTGGCTCGCCGACGAGAACGTACCCGTGGTCGGTGTGCCCAAGACCATCGATAACGATATCGATTGCACTGATGTCACTTTCGGGTTCGATACGGCGCTGACCATCGCCACCGACGCCATCGACCGGCTGCACAGCACGGCCGAATCCCACCAGCGGGTCATGCTGGTAGAGGTGATGGGCAGGCATGCGGGGTGGATCGCGCTGCACGCCGGGCTGGCCTCCGGTGCGCATATGACGTTGATCCCCGAAGTGCCGTTCGACGTGGAAGAAGTGTGTCGCCTCATCAAAGGCCGCTTCCAGCGCGGGGATTCGCATTTCATCTGTGTGGTGGCCGAGGGCGCCAAGCCCGCCGAAGGGTCGATGGAGCTGCGTGACGGGGGAATTGACGAGTTCGGGCATCAGCGATTCACCGGGGTGGCCCAGCAGCTGGGGGCGGAGATCGAGAAGCGCATCAATAAAGAGGTACGCACCACCGTGCTCGGTCATGTGCAGCGTGGTGGTACCCCGACGCCGTTTGACAGGGTGCTGGCAACCCGATTCGGCGTGAATGCGGCTGACGCCGCCCATGCCGGGGAGTACGGGATCATGGTGTCGCTGCGGGGGCAGGAGATCGGGCGGGTGCCGTTGGCGGAGGCGACTCGGCAGTTGAAGCTGGTGCCGAAGAATCGCTACGAGGACGCCGCCGCGTTCTTCGGCTGAGGGGTCCTTGGCGAGCAGACGCTTATTGCACACGCCACCTGCGATTTGTGTGCAATAAGCGTCTGCTCGGCGCGTAAAGCCGACCCATTAGGATCGCAGCATGACTGAACTGTTGGACTACGACGACGTGTTGACCCGATACGAGCCGGTGCTCGGCATGGAGGTCCACGTCGAACTGTCCACGGCCACCAAGATGTTCTGTGGCTGCCCTACGGAATTTGGCTCCGAGCCGAACACCCAGATCTGCCCGGTCTGCCTGGGTCTGCCGGGCTCGCTGCCCGTCGTCAACGAGAAGGCCATCGAATCGGCCATCCGCATCGGGCTGGCGCTTAACTGTGAGATTGCCCCGTGGGGCCGGTTCGCCCGCAAGAACTACTTCTACCCGGACCAGCCGAAGAACTACCAGATCTCTCAGTACGACGAGCCGATCGCCTTCAACGGCTACCTCGACGTCCCGCTGGACGACGGGACCATCTGGCGGGTCCAGATCGAGCGTGCCCATATGGAAGAGGACACCGGCAAGCTGACGCATATCGGCAGTGAGACGGGCCGCATTTCGGGGGCCACCGAGTCTCTTCTGGACTACAACCGAGCCGGTGTACCGCTCGTCGAGATCGTCACCAAGCCCATCGAGGGCACGGGGGCGCGGGCACCGGAGATCGCTCGCGCCTATGTGACGGCGCTGCGAGACCTGTTGCGGGCTCTGGATGTTTCCGATGTGCGGATGGACCACGGGTCAATGCGCTGCGATGCCAACGTATCGCTCATGCCCGCCGGTGCCGCTGAGTTCGGCACCCGCACCGAGACCAAGAACGTCAACTCGCTCAAGAGTGTCGAGGTGGCGGTCCGCTATGAAATGCGGCGCCAGGCAGCGGTTCTCGACGCGGGTGACGAGATCATCCAGGAGACGCGGCACTTCCTGGAGCAGGACGGCAGCACCAGCGCCGGGCGGCGCAAGGAAACCGCCGAGGATTACCGGTACTTCCCTGAACCCGATCTCGAGCCCGTCGCACCAAGCGCCGAGCTGGTCGAGCGGCTACGCGGCACCCTTCCGGAGCTGCCCTGGTTGCGGCTGGGCCGCATTCAGCAGGAGTGGGGTGTCTCTGATGAGGTGATGCGCGACCTGGTGAACAACGGCGCCGTCGAGCTGGTGCAGGCCACCGTCGCTGAGGGGGCCGGCAGCGAGGAGGCCCGCTCGTGGTGGGGCAACTACCTTGTGCAGCAAGCCAATTCGCGTGAAGTCGACTTGGCTGCGCTTCCTATCACCCCGGCCCAGGTGGCTGCCGTCGTCGTGCTGGTCAACGACGGCAAGCTGTCCAACAAGCTGGCCCGGCAGGTGATCGATGGGGTGCTCGCCGGGGAGGGTGAGCCCGAACAGGTGATGACTGCCCGCGGACTGGTTATGGTGCGCGACGATTCGGTGATCCAGGCCGCCGTCGACGAGGCCCTGGCTGCCAATGCCGATGTCGCGCAGAAGATCCGCGATGGCAAGGTGGCGGCCGCCGGTGCCATCGTCGGCGCGGTGATGAAGGCCACCAAGGGTCAGGCCGACGCGGCGCAGGTCAAGGACCTGGTGCTCAAGGCCTGCGGCCAGAGCTAGCTAGTCCAGGTCGTCATTGGCGCGGGGGAATCCGCCGCCCTTCGGGAACAGCGGGAACACCACGTCCTCGGTGTCGGTGGCGGTACCGAAGTCCTTGTTGATGGAACCGCCCCAGACGTTGCCGTCGGCCGAGAGCTTCAGCGACCGCACGTGACCGTGCTGCTCCTTTTGGCGGAGCACCTCGGGATCGCCGGTGACCGCGCCGGTCTCGGGGTTCTGGCGCACCACCACCGTGGTCTGGTTGAACACCAGGTTGACCATCACCGAGTTGTCCAGTGCTGCGCATCCGGCCACACCAGGCTTGTCCGGCCAGTTCCACACCGTCGAGATCTTGCCGTCCTTGGTGAGCTTTTGCAGCCGGTCACCCGCGGGCGAGCGGTCGGTGACATACAGCGCGCCGTTGGCGGCATCCACACACATGGCGCCACCTTCGCCGATACCGGAAATCGCGGTCGTCGGCGGTACCTGGCCCAGCGTGGTGGGCTGCTCTAGGCGGATCACCTTGCCTGCCAGCGAGTTCGGGTCGTTTGCCGATCCGGGATTACCGGCATTGCCGGTTTGCACGACCAGAGTGGTGGGGCTGGTGAAAGCCAACGATCCCGCATTGCCGGTGGGGCCCTTGGGAATTCCGGTGAGGATATCCTTGGGCACATCTCCGTCGGCGACGCGAATCACCCGGTTGTCGGTGGGGGTGCTGATGTAGGCGTACATCAGCCGGTCCTGTTGGTACGAGGGGGAGAGCACGATATCGGACAGTCCGCCGTCCCCCGAGGGGTCGACGGGAATGACCGTCTTCACCTTCGGCTCGGCGCTCGTCGCGATCTCTTTGATGACACCGGTCGCGCGCTCGGCGACCAATGCGGTCTTGCCGTCACTGCCCATGATGAGCCCGCTGGTGGCTTCCAGGCATCCCTGCATCACGCCCTCGGCGGGGCACTGCTTGGGAAACGGCTTACCGGGCAGCGGCGGCGGCGGGGTGGTCGTGGTTTGGGCGACCCCACGCCTGGGAACCTCGGTAAACGGCTGATCCTGCGTGGGATTGAACCGCACACAACCCGATAGCAGCGTCACCGCTGCGGTTACCGCCGCCATCGAACCGACAATCAGTCTTTTCCCCGATGGCTCATTGGTCGGTCCCTTCACGGGATTTAGCCGGATGTCGCCGGCTCTGCGGCTCCGGCAGCGAATGAGCATGCCCGCAAGATTACGGACCTTACGGCGTTGCTCGCCACATTCGGGCCTCTAATGGACTTACTCTTGGGCCGTGACCGGTCATTCGGACGATCCACAGGTGTGGCGTAAGCCGCCTGAACTGGTCGACCCTGAAGATGATGTGCCGTCCGCCAACTATGGCGGCGACTTCGAGACCACGGCAATCCCGCATTATCAGGCGGAGAAGCTGACGAGCTCCCACGACGTGAAAGAGGTTGGACCGTTGTACGATCCAGCGCCGCTGCCCTATGCCGAACCTGCTACCACCCAGATATCTTCCGAGGCGGTGCAGGCACGACACGCTGCACCGTGGGGAAGCCAGGACCCGACGGGCGACCGTCGTGGCACCCAAGACCTGGGACTGTTGTTGCTGCGTGTCGGAGTGGGTGCGGTGCTCATCGCCCACGGGCTGCGCAAGGTTTTTGGCTGGTGGGGTGGGACCGGGCTCAACGGCTTTGAAGCGACTCTCGGAGATCGTGGCTTCAAATACGCCGACATCCTTACCTATGTCGGTGTGACGGCGGAGCTGGGCGCCGGGGTGCTGCTGGTTCTGGGCCTGCTCACGCCACTGGCGGGTGCGGCCGCGCTGGCCTTCATGGTGAATGTGCTGCTGTCCGACATGGTGGCGGACAAAGCGAATCGCTATGCGATCTTCTGGCCCGCGGGGCACGAGTTCGAGCTGCTGATGATCGTCGCGATCATTGCGGTGATCCTCGTCGGCCCTGGTCGGTACGGGTTTGACGCCGGACGCGGCTGGGCCCGCAGGCCGTTTGTCGGGTCCTTCGCCGCGGTGCTGCTGGGCTTGGGTGCTGCGGCCGCCATCTGGGTGTTCCTCAACGGAACAAATCCGCTGGCCTAACCATGTTTCTGCACCGATACGCGGTGTCGCACGTCAGTCAATTGCGAAATGCGTCGTAAACCGTAGTTTCGACGGCTGCTCAGCACTGCAGAGGCTGCTGCGTTAAACGGATTCCGATCATGTTGGGCGAAATCTCAACGGAAACCGTATTCTGCTCGCATTCGGCCGAGCGAGGAGACGCGCATGAGCTCAGACAGTGCAGTGGAGAGCAAGGGGCTCAAGGGCGGCGCGATGGGGCTGCTTTCCAGCGTCGTCGTCGGGCTCGCCTCTACGGCACCGGCCTACAGTTTGGCCGCCACCCTGGGGTTGATCGTCGCCAGCGGCGGCGCCCTGCTGGCCGGGGTCAAGGCGCCCGCCATCGTGCTGATCTCCTTTATCCCGATTTACCTCATCGCGGTGGCCTATCAGGAGCTGAACAAGGCCGAACCGGACTGCGGCACCACCTTTACCTGGGCGTCCCGGACCTTCGGTCCGATTGTCGGATGGCTCGGCGGCTGGGGGATCATCGCCGCCGATGTCATCGTGATGGCTAACTTGGCCCAGATCGCGGGCGCCTATTCGTTCACGTTTGTCGGTGATCTGGGGTGGACCGCGGCGGCCAGTCTGGCCGACAGCACCCTGTGGTCGACAGTGGCAGGCGTCCTCTGGATCGTGATCATGACGTACATCTGTTACCGCGGTATCGAAGTCTCGGTGCGCCTGCAGTACGCACTCTTGCTGGTCGAGATGGTTGTCCTGGTTGCCGTGTCGATCATCGCGTTGATCAAGGTCTACACCCATAACGCCGAGGCCTACTCGCTGCTGCCGTCGCTGTCCTGGTTCTGGCCCGGGGGTATGGACTTCGGCACGGTCATCGCACCCGCCGTGCTGACAACGATCTTCATCTACTGGGGCTGGGATACCGCGGTGGCATGCAATGAGGAATCCGATGACCCGGGACGCACGCCCGGGCGGGCCGCAGTGCTGTCCACGTTCCTGCTGCTGGCCACCTACGCGCTGGTGAGCGTGGCCGCCGTCGCCTTCGCCGGGGTGGGCACCGAGGGTATTGGGCTGGGCAATCAGGAGAACGCCGCTGACGTGTTCGCGGCCATCGGACCCGAACTCTTCGGGGATAGCTTCCTCGGGCATGTAGGGATGCTCCTGCTCTCGGCCTCCATCCTGACGTCGGCGTCGGCCTGCACCCAGACCACGATCCTGCCGACGGCCCGCACCACCCTGTCGATGGGTGTCTACAAGGCGCTGCCCGACTCGTTCGCGTCGATCCACCGCACGTATCTGACGCCAACCACCTCCACCGTGGCGATGGGTGCTGTCTCGATCGTCTGCTACGTGCTATTTACGATCATCAGCACCAACCTGCTCACCGCGCTGATCGGATCGGTCGGCCTGATGATCGCCTTCTACTACGGGCTCACGGGCTTCGCGTGTGTGTGGTTTTACCGCCGGACACTCGCGCAGAGTGCGCGCAATTTCCTGATGCGTGGTGCGATCCCCTTGCTCGGCGGAATCGCCCTTACGGTCATCTTCGCCTACGGGCTGATCCAGTACGCCAAGCCCGACTGGCTCATCGATGACGCCGGCAACAACGTCACTCTCTTCGGGGTGGGGGCCGTCGCGGTCGTCGGGATCGGTGCCCTGGTGCTCGGTGTCGTGGTGATGCTGCTCTGGCGGGTGGCCGCTCCACCGTTCTTCCAGGGGACGACGCTGCCACGGCGCAGTGCCGATCTGGTGCTGGCGCCCGCAGGACCCACCGCGCACTTCGGCTTACCTGACGCGGTTGAGGCGCAGCAGACCGTCATCGCCACCGATCTGTCCAATCTCCCGGAGGGGGAGGTGGCGTTGAATCCGCAGACGGGCGAGGAGTTCAGCCGGGACCGTTGACGCGCTAGCGTGCTGCCAAGGCCTCGTTGGCGGCGGCCGCGGCGTCATAGTCGGGGATCCAGTCGTCGGCCAGGATGGCGGTGAGCCCCTCGGCCTGCTGCTGCGGGCTGAGGTCGGTGGCGCGGTAGATGCGACCCGACTGTCGTGCGTTCTGCTGCACCCGGCTGGTGCGGTCGCGGCGCAGCGACTCGTAAAGCGCCAGCCGCCCGGGGATGTCGGTGTCTGATGCGTCCGCCAGCACGGTGGCCAGCACCACCGCGTCCTCGATCGACATATTTGCGCCCTGACCCAGATGCGGAGTCATCGGGTGAGCGGCATCGCCGATGAGCGTGATGCGATCGGTCGACCAGCACCGCAACGGCTTTCGGTCGTAGAGACCCCAGCGGAAGGTCTCGGTCATGGCCGCGACGACATGCCGCACCGGTTGGGCCCACTCGCCAAACTCGGCGGCCAGCTCCTCGACATCGCCCGGGGCAGTCCAGGATTCCTCCGCATCGAGATTGCTTGCGGTGAAGGCCACCACGTTGAGCATCTGGCCCCGCGAGACCGGATAGATGAGGAAACTGCGCCCGGGGCCGAGCCACATCTGCATGCAGTCCAGATCGACTGTGCCACCCAGACGTTCGACCGGGATCAAACCTCGGTAGGCCATGATGCCCTCGCTGGACAGCTCCACCGGCCCGGCGACGACGCGCTGCACTACCGAATGGATACCGTCGGCGCCCACGACGATATCGGCGCGTTCCTCGGATCCGTCGTCGAACAGAATGCGCACGCCCTCGGGCGTTTCAACGAGGTCCAGGCAGGAGCGGCCCAGTTCGACGGTGCCCTGCGGCAGGGCGCCCAGCAGTGCGGCCTGCAGCTGGCCGCGGTGCACGGGCAGCGAGGTCACGGGCCGGTCGGGGCTGACGGCGGGCCAGGCCGGCGGCATCGGGACGCTCTCGCCGTTCCAGGTGTGCCATGTCGAGCGGTGGATGGGGGCGCCGATGGCCCGCACCCGGTCCAGAAGACCGGCACTGTCGAGGGCCCGCAGACCGTTCTTGGCGATAACCACACCCGCGCCTGCCTCGCGCAATTGGTGTGCTTTCTCAAAGACTTTGACGTCGATGCCCTTGGTGCGCAACGCCACAGCGGTGGTCAGGCCGCCGATTCCCGCGCCGATGACTGCTACTCGCATGTGTCGGTCCCTTCGTCAGTTCTCCATAACGTTAGCATGCTAACTATTGTCATGCTAACGCGTTAGACTGCGGCGGTGTCAACGCGTCCGGATGAAGGTTTAGCGCAGGAGATCGAAGACTTGGTTGCGGCCACAGACGTCGTGTATTTCGCGATGCGCAGGGGGCGTACCTCGCCCACGGGCACGCAGGCCGGGCTGAGTCGGTCTCAGCTTGAGCTGCTGGCCGCACTGCTTGACCAGCGTTCGATGCCGGTCAGTCAGCTCGCCGCCACTGCCGGGGTGGCGGTGCCGACGGCAACCCGGGCGCTCAAGCAGCTGGAGGAGCGGGGCATCGTGCAGCGCGCCCGTTCTTCATCCGATGACAGGCTGGTCCTGGTGGGTCTGTCGGCGGCCGGGCGGGCACGGGTCAATAAGGCGCAGTCGGCCTTTCGTGCGGCTCAGCATGAGGTGTTCGCGGGGCTCTCCGGTGTTGAGCGCCGCGCGATCACCGAGAGCCTCACGAAACTTGCGGGCCTGATCAACGGCCGCCTGGACGAGTAGCCCCTAGCGCTTGGCAAATATCGTCCGGTGCCAATCTTTTTCGGCGGTGCCGGTGATATCGCTCATGACGTGCTTGATGGTGAGGTACTCCTCCAGGGAGTAGTCGGACATGTCCTTGCCGAAGCCGGACGCGCCGAATCCGCCGTGTGGCATCTCGCTGACTATCGGGATGTGATCGTTGATCCACACGCATCCAGCCTTGATGTCCCGCGAGGCCCGCTGTGCGCGGTAGATGTCCCGCGTCCACACCGAGGCGGCGAGGCCGTAGGCGGTGTCATTGGCCTGGCGCAGCGCGTCGTCGTCATCGGTGAAGGACCGCACGGTGAGCACCGGACCGAAGATCTCGTTACGGTAGGCCTCGGACGACTCCGCCACATCGGCGATCAGCGTGGGCCGGTAGAAGGATCCCGGTAGATCGGGAGAGGTTCCGCCGGTGACGATCCGGCCACCCTGTGTGGGGGCGCGGTCCACGATCTTCGACACCCTGTCGCGGTGTGCGGCCGAAATCAACGGTCCGATATCGGTATTCGGATCCATGGGGTCGCCGACGACGACCTTGTTCATCACCTCGCCAACCCCCGCGACGAAGTCGTCGTACAGGTCGTGGGCGACGATGGCGCGGGTTGCGGCGGTGCAGTCCTGGCCGGAGTTGATGATCGCTCCCGCGACCGCACCCTGGATCGCGGCGTCCAGGTCGGCATCGTCGAACACCACGAAGGGGGCCTTGCCGCCGAGTTCCAGTTGTGTGCGATGGCCGTGAATTGCCGCCGCCGCCATTACTTTTCGGCCGATTGCAGTGGACCCGGTGAAGGTCACCAGGTCCACGTCGGGATGTCCGGCGAGTGCGGCGCCGACATCATCGCCGCGCCCGGTCACGACATTGAGCACGCCCTCGGGCAGTTCGGCCTCGGCGGCCAGACGTGCCAAGGTCAAGGTGGTCAGCGGCGTCAGCTCACTCGGCTTGATCACCACCGTGCATCCCGCGGCCAGCGCGGGCAACACCTTCCATACGGCCATTTGCAGCGGGTAGTTCCATGGGCTGATGGTGGCGACCACCCCGGCTGCCTGTCGCCGGATGCTGGAGGTGTGATCGGCCGAGTATTCGGCCGTTGCCTTGCCCTCCAGATGTCTTGCGGCACCGGCGAAGAACTCGACGTTGTCGATGCTGCCGGGTACATCGAACTCGCTGGCCAGCCGCACCGGCTTGCCGGTCTGGGCGACCTCCTCGGCCACGAGCGTGTCGGCATCGGCGGTCATCGCGGCGGCCAGTTTGGCCAGGACCGTCGCGCGCTCGGCGGGTGTCGACGAGGCCCAACCGGGTCCCGCGGCTTTAGCCGCCGTCACCGCCGCATCCACATCGGCGGGGGTGGCCAAGGCCAGTTCCGCGACGACAGTGCCGGTCGCCGGATTGATCACACGGTGCGCTTCTCCGCTGGTCGTGACGGGGTGGCCATTGATCCAGCTGCTGGGAACGCTCACCTCGCCAACAGTATCGTGAATCCACGGATTCCATCGTCTGTAACCCATCCTCGGCGGTAATTCGTCGTAAATCATTGCGTTAGGCGATGGAATCCGTGCACAATCGACCTCGTGGCCAATACGACACGACGCTTGTTGCGCGTCGCCGATCCCGGTAACAGCTCCGCTGCCTTCCAGCTCGACGACGTCTCCAAGGCGATCGTCGAGGAGCTTCAGCAGGATGGCCGGCGTCCCTACGCCACCATCGGAAAGTCAGTGGGGCTCTCCGAAGCCGCCGTGCGTCAACGGGTACAACGCATGATCGATGCCGGCGTCATGCAGATCGTGGCGGTCACCGATCCCATGCAGCTCGGGTTCGCACGTCAAGCCATGATCGGCATCAAGTGCTCGGGTGACACCACCGAGGTGGCCGAGCGGCTGGCGGAAATCCAGACCGTCGACTACGTGGTGCTGACCGCCGGAACCTTCGACGCAATCGTTGAGGTGGTCTGCGAGGACGACGACGACCTGCTGGACCTGCTGAACAAGCAGATCCGCGCGGTGCCGGGGGTGACCTCCACGGAGACTCTGGTCTATCTGAAATTAGTTAAACAGCAATATAATTGGGGTACACGGTGACAACCGTCGATGTAGCACACGATATTTCAGGCGACCTGCAGGAAAAGGCGGCCCGCCATCTCTGGGGCCACTTCGCCCGGCACGGCGAGGGCATCACGCCACCCATCATCACTCGCGGCGAGGGGGTGACCATCTGGGATGACCGCGGCAAGAGTTACCTCGATGGTCTCTCCGGATTGTTCGTGGTGCAGGTCGGGCACGGACGCACCGAGCTGGCGGAAGCAGCGGCGCGCCAAGCCGAGAAGCTCGCCTTCTTCCCACTGTGGTCGTACGCCACCCCGACCGCGATCGAACTCGCCGATCGCATCGCCGGGTACGCCCCAGGTGATCTGAACCGGGTCTTCTTCACCACCGGCGGGGGAGAGGCGGTGGAAAGCGCGTGGAAACTGGCCAAACAGTTCTTCAAGCTGACTGGGAAACCCGGCAAGTACAAGGTGATTTCGCGCGCCATCGCCTATCACGGGACCCCTCAGGGGGCACTTGCCATCACCGGCCTGCCCGCGTTCAAGGCGCCGTTTGAGCCGTTGACCCCGGGTGGGTTCCGCGCACCGAACACCAACTTCTATCGCGCACCGGATCCGTATGCGCACGACCCCAAGGCATTCGGGCGATACTGTGCCGACAGGATCGCCGAGGCCATCGAATTCGAGGGGCCCGATACCGTCGCGGCGGTGTTCCTCGAGCCCGTGCAGAACGCGGGCGGTTGCTTCCCTCCGCCGCCGGGCTATTTCGAGCGGGTGCGCGAAATCTGCGATGAGTACGACGTGCTGCTGGTTTCCGATGAGGTGATTTGCGCCTTCGGCCGCATCGGATCGATGTTCGCCTGTGAGGATTTCGGGTACGCGCCGGACATCATCACCTGTGCCAAGGGCATGACATCCGGGTACTCGCCGATCGGAGCGATGATCGCCACCGACCGGCTGTTCGAACCGTTCAATGACGGTAAGACCACCTTCCCGCACGGATATACCTTTGGCGGACATCCGGTATCGGCCGCCGTGGCACTTGCCAATCTCGACATCTTCGAGCGCGAGGGGCTCAACGATCGGGTGCGCGAGAACGCGCCGGTGTTCCGCTCTACCCTGGAAAAACTCCACGACCTGCCGATCGTCGGTGACGTGCGTGGTGAGGGGTACTTCTACGGAATCGAACTGGTCAAGGATAAGCAGAGCAAAGCGACCTTCAGCAGTGAAGAAAGCGAAAGATTACTGCGCGGCTTCCTGTCCTCGGCGCTCTGGGAGGCGGGGCTGTACTGCCGGGCCGACGACCGTGGTGACCCGGTGATTCAGCTTGCGCCACCGTTGATTAGCGGGCCACGCGAGTTCGACGCGATCGAGGAGATCCTGCGGGGAGTGCTCACCGCGGCCTGGGCCCGGTTATAGACATGAGAGTCCTCATCGTGGGCGCGGGAGGAGTGGGCAGTGCGGCCGCGCTCATTGCGGCGCGCCGGGAGTTCTTCGAAACACTCGTGATCGCGGACTACGACATCGCGCGGGCGCAGGCTGTGGTCGATCGCCTCGGCGATCCCCGGTTCACCGCGGCCCGCATCGATGCCTCCTCGACCGAGGACGTCACGGCTCTGTGCCGTGAGCATCGAATCACGCATGCTCTCAACGCTGTTGATCCTCGATTCGTCATGAGCGTCTTCGAGGGATGTTTCGCGGCCGGGGTGACCTACCTCGATATGGCGATGAGCCTCTCGCATCGTCATCCGGACCAGCCGTACGAGCTGCCCGGGGTGATGCTTGGCGATGAACAGTTCGCCACCGCCGAAAAGTGGGAGTCTGCAGGGCTGTTGGCGCTCGTGGGCATCGGGGTCGAACCAGGGCTTAGTGACATCTTCGCGCGGTACGCCGCCGATCACCTGTTCTCCGAGATCGACGAGCTGGGCACCCGCGACGGATCCAACCTGGAGGTGCAGGGGCACCGATTCGCTCCGTCGTTCTCCATCTGGACGACCATCGAGGAATGCCTCAACCCGCCGCTGATCTGGGAACGCGATAAGGGATTCTTCACGACCGAACCCTTCAGCGAGCCAGAGGTTTTCGACTTTCCGGGAGGTATCGGACCCGTCGAGTGCGTCAACGTCGAACATGAGGAAGTGGTGCTCATGCCGCGCTGGGTGAACGCCCGGCGAGTGACCTTCAAATACGGCCTCGGCGCAGAGTTCATCAACGTGCTGCGCACATTGCATCTCCTCGGGCTCGACAGCACCGACCCGGTCAGTGTTCGTGCCGGAGGTGGCGATGCGGCCGTCAGCCCGCGTGATGTGGTGGCGGCGTGCCTGCCGGACCCGGCCGGGCTGGGGCATCTGATGCGCGGGGCCACCTGTGCCGGGCTGTGGGTGACCGGCACCGGTAAGGACGGCAGGCCCCGCGAGGTCTATCTGCATCACGTCGTCGACAACGAATGGACGATGGCGCGTGACGGCGCCCAATGCGTGGTGTGGCAGACCGCCGTCAACCCGATCGTGGCCCTGGAGCTGCTCGCCGAGGGTGCGTGGAGCGGTGCCGGGGTGCTCGGCCCCGAGGCGTTCGACAGCCTGCCGTTCCTCGATCGACTCAATACCTTCGGTGCCCCGTGGGGCATGCAGGAGCGTGCGGCCGCCTAGTCGCGGATGACGCCTTCATAGGGGTTCGGCACTCGGCCGTTACTGGCCGCCGACAGGATGGGCAGCGTCGAGAACGTCACGGCCGGCAGCCGTAGGCCGGTGCCGTCGGTGAGATTGGCCTGCGCCCAGGCGTGCTTGTCGAAGCTGAGCCCCTTCACATCGGTCCACGGCAACGTGCGGATGGATGTCAGCGTCCGCACCTGTACCGACTCGGTATCGACCGCCGTGAAGTACCTGACGACCGCGTAGGAGATGACGACCGGGATGACCAGCAGTGGCGCGAGGATCGGCTGGTACAGGACGAAGGTCAGGATGCCGAGCGCCAGAAACCCGGACATGAAATGCGCCATCGGCGATATGCGGATCACGGTGCGCTTCGTCGTCGATGAGCCGCTTGCGCGAAGAGGATCAGGCTCCGATGAGCCGCTTGCGCGAAGAGGATCAGGCTCCGATGAGCCGCTTGCGCGAAGAGGATCAGACTCGGCCATTCGCCCATTGTCCCTTATGGGGGCAATTTGACTCGGACCTCTAGAAACGACTACCGTGCCCGGTGTGAACAACCACACCTTGCTCGTAGTAATCGGTATGCGCGTCGACGCGTAGCCCGAGTCCAAGGCAACTCGCGCACACTCGACGCGCAACCCTCGTACAGCAGACCGCTGGCGGGGGTTTTTTGTTGCCATAGGTTTCACTACAGCCACAACAAGAGGACAGACCACGATGAGCGCACCTACGAAGCCCAAGCCAGCGGCGGCTCCTGAGCCCAATGTCGTCGCACCCCAGCGCGTCTCCGGCGCGCAGTCGGTAGTGCGGTCGCTTGAGGAGCTCGGTGTCGAGGTCATCTTCGGTATTCCCGGCGGTGCGGTCCTGCCCGTGTACGACCCGCTGTACGACTCGACCAAGGTCCGCCATGTCCTGGTGCGCCATGAGCAGGGTGCGGGGCACGCGGCAAGTGGCTACGCGCACGCCACCGGCAAGGTCGGCGTCATGATGGCCACCTCCGGTCCGGGCGCGACGAACCTGGTCACCCCGCTGGCCGATGCACAGATGGACTCCATCCCGGTGGTCGCGATCACCGGGCAGGTGGGCCGCAGCATGATCGGCACCGATGCCTTCCAGGAGGCGGACATCTCCGGCATCACCATGCCGATCACGAAGCACAACTTCCTGGTGTACAACGCCGAGGACATCCCGCGGGTCATGGCCGAGGCCTTCTACATCGCACAGAGCGGGCGTCCGGGGGCGGTGCTCGTCGATATCCCCAAGGATGTCCTGCAGGCGCAGACCACGTTCAGCTGGCCGCCGCAGATGTACCTGCCCGGCTACAAGCCCGTCACCAAGCCGCATGGCAAGCAGGTCCGCGAGGCGGTCCGGCTCATCACCGCGGCCAAGCGTCCAGTGCTGTACGTCGGTGGCGGTGTCATCCGCGCGGACGCGTCCCCGGAGCTCAAAGAGTTGGCCGAGCTGACCGGCATCCCCGTCGTCACCACCCTCATGGCGCGCGGCGCATTCCCCGACAGCCACCAGCTGCATATGGGTATGCCCGGGATGCACGGCACCGTCGGTGCGGTGGCCGCGCTGCAGCGCAGCGACCTGCTGATCACCCTGGGTGCACGGTTCGACGACCGGGTGACCGGGCAGCTGGAATCGTTTGCCCCCGATGCCAAGGTGATTCACGCCGATATCGACCCCGCCGAAATCGGTAAGAACCGTCACGCCGATGTGCCGATCGTCGGTGATGTGAAGAACGTCATCACCGAACTGATCGAGTCCATCAAGGCGGACCGCGCAACCGGCACTGCCACGGATCTGTCCGACTGGTGGGTGTACCTGGATGACCTCCGCACGCGGTACCCGCTGGGATACGACGCGCAGCACGACGGCAGCCTGGGCCCGGAGTTCGTCATCGAGACGTTGGGCCGGATAGCCGGACCCGAGGCGGTCTATGTGGCGGGCGTTGGGCAGCACCAGATGTGGGCCGCGCAGTTCATCAAGTACGAGAACCCGCGCACCTGGCTCAACTCCGGTGGTCTGGGCACCATGGGCTTCGCGGTTCCCGCCGCCATGGGCGCCAAGATGGCGCGGCCGGAGGCCGAGGTGTGGGCCATCGACGGTGACGGCTGCTTCCAGATGACCAACCAGGAGCTGGCCACGTGTGCCATCGAGGGCGTGCCCATCAAGGTGGCGCTCATCAACAACGGCAACCTGGGCATGGTCCGTCAATGGCAGACCTTGTTCTACGACAAGCGCTACTCGCAGACCGACCTGGCGACGCACTCGCGCCGCATCCCCGATTTCGTGAAGCTGGCCGAGGCGCTCGGCTGCGTCGGATTGCGTTGCGAGCGTGAAGAGGACGTGGCCAAGGTGATTGAAGAGGCGCGTGCCATCAACGATCGCCCGGTGGTCATCGACTTCATTGTCGGTGCCGACGCGCAGGTGTGGCCGATGGTCGCGGCCGGCACCAGCAATGACGAGATCATGGCGGCCCGGGGCATCCGGCCGCTGTTCGACGACGACGATATCGCGGCTCCCGCGGAGGGACAGGAATGACAAGTACCCATACTCTGAGCGTTCTGGTCGAGGACCGTCCCGGCGTGCTCGCTCGTGTCTCCGCGTTGTTTTCTCGTCGTGGCTTCAACATCGCCTCGCTGGCGGTGGGGCCGACGGAGCTCAAAGGCATATCGCGCATGACAATCGTCGTCACCGTCGACGATTTTCCGCTGGAACAGGTCACCAAGCAGCTCAACAAGCTCATCAACGTGATCAAGATCGTCGAACAGGACGAGGCCAATTCGGTGGCTCGTGAGCTGGTGCTCGTCAAGGTGCGCGCCGATGCGACGGTGCGCGCACAGGTGATCGAAGTGGTGAACCTGTTCCGCGCGAAGGTTGTCGATGTGTCGCCGGAATCGGTGACCATCGAGGCGACGGGCACCCAGTCCAAGCTGGATGCACTGATGCGGATGCTCGACCCGTACGGTATTCGGGAGATCGTGCAGTCCGGTGTGGTCGCGCTATCGCGTGGCCCGCGGTCCATCGCCGCCGCCAAATAAGATCTGATTTTAAAAGGTAAGAAGGGAAAAGCACTGTGGCAGTTGAGATGTTCTACGACGACGATGCGGACCTGACCCTCATTCAGGGGCGCAAGGTTGGTGTTATCGGGTACGGCAGCCAGGGGCACGCGCACTCGCTGAGCCTGCGTGACTCCGGCGTTCAGGTGAAGGTCGGTCTGCGTGAGGACTCCAAGTCCCGCGAGAAGGTCACCGAGCAGGGCCTCGAGGTCGACACCCCCGAAGAGGTCGCCAAGTGGGCCGACGTGATCATGGTGCTCGCGCCCGACACCGCGCAGGCCGAGATCTTCAAGAATGAGATCGAGCCGCATCTGAAGGACGGCGATGCGCTGTTCTTCGGCCACGGGCTGAATATCCACTTCGGTCTGATCAAGCCTCCGGCCAATGTCACCGTCGGAATGGTCGCCCCGAAGGGCCCAGGCCACCTGGTTCGCCGGCAGTTCGTCGATGGCAAGGGTGTGCCCGCGCTCATCGCCGTGCACCAGGACCCCAAGGGTGAAGGCCAGGCGCTCGCGCTGTCCTACGCCAAGGGCATCGGTGGGACCCGGGCCGGCGTCATCAAGACCGACTTCAAGGAAGAGACCGAGACCGACCTGTTCGGTGAGCAGGCTGTGCTCTGCGGTGGCACCGAGGAACTGGTCAAGACCGGTTTCGAGGTCATGGTCGAGGCCGGGTACGCCCCCGAGATGGCGTACTTCGAGGTGCTGCACGAGCTCAAGCTGATCGTCGACCTCATGTACGAGGGCGGCATCGCCCGCATGAACTACTCGGTGTCCGACACCGCGGAGTTCGGCGGGTACCTCAGTGGTCCGCGTGTCATCGACGCAGGCACCAAGGAGCGGATGAAGGACATCCTCAAGGACATCCAGGACGGCACCTTCGTCAAGCGCCTCGTCGCCAACGTCGAGGGCGGCAACAAGGAGCTCGAAGGTCTGCGCAAGGAGAACGCCGAGCACCCGATCGAGGTCACCGGCAAGAAGCTGCGCGACCTGATGAGCTGGGTCGACCGGCCGATCACCGAGACTGCCTAGTCTCAATCGACGCAAAAGCCCCCGGCGCCCTTTGGTGTCGGGGGCTTTTGCGCGTAGGCCTCGGGCGGTGTCGTTGTCTCTCAGTGGGAATGGTGTCAATCGGCAGCGGGCCGCTCTCGCCGGATAACACAGGCAATCTGGCGGCCTACAAGGTCACAGCCCCGCTTACTCTGACGGAGCCCCTGCCTGTCCGGCAAGATGCACCAGATGATGCGATATCGGACGGAAAGGTGCGGGCTTCATAGATATGACATTTAGCGACGTTCAGCTTGCCCTGATTGACGCGGCTGAAGCGATCGTGGCCGAGAGTGGACTTTCCGCACTCTCATTGCGTAAGGCCGGATTACGAGCCGGGCAATACAACAACAGCGCTGTGCAGTATCACTTTGGAAGTCGCGAAGGGTTGGTTGCGGCAGTGTTAGAGGCCCGTTTGGGTCCGATTGACGAGGCACGATGTGAGATGCTCGCCGAGCTTGACGCGGCAGGTGACTACTCGGTACGCGATCTCATGAGAATTGTGGTTCTGCCGTTCACTCGGGCAGTCTCCGGTAAGCCCGGAAGTTGTTACGCACGTTTCCTGGCCCAATCTCTGCTCGATCCCAGCCTCGCCAAGATAGTTCTTAGCGGCCTTCAGTCCAGCAGTTCTGTCGAAGTGACCAATAGGCTCTCCGGCCGCACCGGCCTTTCCCGGATGTTAGAGGGATCTCGAACGCTATCGGCGTACGCGTTGATAATCGTCGCCATGGCGACTTGGGAAGCATTTCCCGATTCCGGTCCTGAAGTATCAGAGCTGGAAGATGATCTGGTTGAGAGGGCTACCGCAGTGATGTTGGCTCCCTCGAAGCGATCAAACATCGGGCCCTAGTTAGCCGATTCCGACTTGAGACGGAACCCCCGCTCGGGTCAGGGCGGGGGTTCCTCTCGGTACTCGTTTAAAGGGTCGGCGGACCGCTTGGTTTGGGCTTCTGGAATACGGGTCCGCCGCTGCCTGGTGTGCTGGGCTTTGGTGCGTTTACGGCGGCAGGTGCACCGGGTTTTGGACTGCTTACGCTCGGTGTATTGGGCTTCGCCGGCACCTGGGCGGTGACACTCGGCGCGCTGGGCTTCAGTACCGGGTTGCTGCTGTCCCTACCGTTTCGGAAGCCACTGTTTACCGGGCCGGTTGGAGCCAGGTTTCCCGGGTTGGTAACCGCGGGTGGCTTGGGGGCCGAAGAGGCCGCCCGGCGCGAATAGGCCCGGAGGTCTGGGTGCGCTTGAGGGTTTTGGTTTAAGGCCGGGGCTGTCGGCTGCATTCCGGCTTGGGCCCCAGCCTCCGATGCCTCTGCCCAAGGGTTTATCCCCGGGTTCATGGTGCCGCTATCGCCGGGGGCGGTGCTACCACCGGCTGCGGCATCGCTTGTTTCATCGTTGACGAGCCCGATGGCCGGCGTGGCCGGTGACTCACCGGCCGAAACGCAAATCAAGCCGGTGGCAATTAGCGCTGCCGCTGGGGCGGCACCGGCGACCGCGCGAAGGCGATGTCGAAAATTAGAATGAACATTCGGAAATGGCATGTGGGGCACTCTCCTTGGTGGACGAAACGACGCTGTTCTCCAATTCGGACGGTATGTTAAGACGAGTGTCTTGATTGCGGTTTGATGAAATATCAGAAAAAACGGAGACGTCCGCATCGCATCGAGCTCGTGCCGGGGACTGGGGACAGCTCTGCGGATTGAGATCTCCTGCCGGGGTTCGGTGGATACTGGAACTCGATGACTGCGTCCCGCTCGACCTCCGTCGCCTCCCGGCTCGTTGCCCCCGCCGCAGTGGCGGGTATGGCGGCAGTGGGTTGCGCGGCAATATGGTTTGCGGACCCGACGACACCCGGGGGAGTGCTCCCGGGGTGCCCGTTCAAGGCACTGACCGGGCTCGACTGCCCAGGGTGTGGCGGCCTGCGCATGGTCTACTCGCTGATGCACGGGGACGTTCTCGGTGCACTGCGTTACAACGCGGTTGCGTTGGTGGCCTTGGGGTTTCTCGCGGTCTGCTTTATCGCGTGGACGCGCAGCCGCTGGCGGGAGGATGCCGATTGGAATCCGCCGTGGATAGGTGGATGGGTATCGACGGTCACCCTGGTGGTGTTCGTGGCGTGGTTCGTCATCAGGATGATTCCGATCGCGCCGTTCACCGCGCTGCGAGTGTGATGTCTTAGGCCGAGCGCTCCATGAGCTCGCGAGCATTCTCGCCCAGGGTAATTCCATCGTTGCCGATGAACAGGCGGGAGATCTCGCGGGCAATCGGTTCGATGGTGAAGGGGATGAACGCGGGCTGCGTCAGTCGCAGCAGCATGACCAACACCGGGTCGGCTATTCGGGGAATTCCCATATGGCGCCGCACCTTTGGTGGTACCACCGCAACCGAGGGGATAGCGGTGACCAGCGTGATCGCGGCCACCGCAGCCGCCGTCAACCCGCCAAAGCTGCGGGCGTTCCTGATCACCGACAACGCGAATCGCACACCGCCCGGCACGAACCCTTGCACCATCCGGTATTCGGATTCGATCGACTCGTAGTAGGCCGCTACCTCATCGGAGGTCACGGGCACCGTATCGGGATCGGCACCCATGAGCTCGGCGAACGCCTTGACCTCCGAAAAGAATTGGTCGCGTTCGCCTTTGGGTAAGCGGCGGGGGATCAGACGTCCAAGAGCGGGCGTGTTCTCGTAGATCCGCAGCGCCGCGTGCATGATCGTCACATGTGCAAAGAGAATCAGCGCCGGTCCCTGCGCATCGTAGGGCCGGTCGGTGCCGGGGATGACCCCCTTCATGTTTCGGTGGTAGTGGCGTAGGTGCGCGGCGAGGGCGTCGGCGCTGGCGGTGTCGCCGAAGATCATCGGTATCGGGACTCCGGCGGTGCGTTGAATGCGTTTGACGGTGTCATCGAAGTCGACCTGATTGTTCTTGCTCTTGGTAAACACCGGATCGTGGTTGATCTCGACGGCCTGCAGGCCTTCGTGGCTGCCCTCCAGGAGTGCCGTCACCAGGACGATCATCGGTGCGACCGAAGGATGCAGGAACACCTTCCAGGTCACCGAGTCCGGTCCGAAGTAGCCGTAGTCCGGGTGCCCGTCGGGGCCGGTGCGTTGACCGGCCGGGGTGGCGCCGTCCCCGCGTCGCCAAATTCGGGTCTGGTCGTCACCTCGTGGCGGCAGGCCCGCCGAACGCGGTGTCGTGGCGTGTGCGGCTGTGCTTGGCATCGTTGCCTCCAGGGAGCGGTTCGCGTCCTACAATGAGAACGTTAACAACTGCCGTTGTCAACAGTGGCGCGCGCATCTGTTACCGAAGTGCCTCCGGACGGCTACCGGCGGTTCGCGTCGATCAGGTCCAGGCCCAGCGCGGTGGCGTCGTGAATGACCGCTTTGCCGTCGCGGCGGCTCCGTACCAACCGCGCCTGCCGCAGCGCCGATGTGTGTTCGGACGCTGACGCGGGGCTGATACCGAGATGTCGGGCGATGTCGCCGGTGGTGTGCTCATCCGTCAGCACGCGCAGCACGGCCGCTCGGGTTGATCCGAGTATCGCTGCGAGCGGGTCGGATTCGGCGCCGACACCGATGGTCAAATCGATTGGTGCAGGGTAAGCCAAGACGATGGGTTGGTCGTCAAGTTCGCCGACTAATGGTGGCCCCGCCCAGAAGACGCTGGGCGTCAACACAAGGCCCCGCCCACGCAATGCGATGGTGTGACGTTGCGGGCTGTCGATCTCAAGGCAATCGCCTTTCCACCGGGCACCGGGGACCAGTGTGCCGAGTGTGCCTCGCACACCGTGGCGTGCCAGCGTGCGCCCTTGTCGGACAAGCTCAATCTGATGATTCGCCTGGATATCGGGCCAGTATGGCTCTAACACAGCCCTATATGCGCTTGTCGTCATGCGACCCAACGTCAACATGGCCTCGCGATCGCCTGCGAGGGCGTGCCGGAGATAGTGCGGCGCGCCGGCGCCTTCGGTGGGGCCGCGCCCGAAGGCGGCCAATTCTGCGTTCGCTTGTTGCTGATCCAGTTGTTGGATGGAATGCATACCCTCATCGAAATTGTCGCCCAGCACAGTTGGCGATAATGACCACGAAAAGTGGCTCACTACTGCCCGTCTCGGAGCCGCCGATATGGGGAATGCGGCCAGGGCCCGACAACGCCACCGCTCGCCCCACGGTGTGGAAACGCCTTGCCGCAGCGCACGTGTCGCAAACTTCATCTCCAACAAGGGGGCAGGCATAGGCAGAAATCGCGTTAAAGCGAAATCATCAGCGGTGAACATAAGTCGCAACACAGTGGCCTACGACCCGCTGAGAAACGCTTTGACGCGCATTCCAACACAATATGCCCTTACCTTCTACTGCACCCATGAAACATCGCGCTGCCTGGAATCGTCGGGAGCTCTCTCACCAAGCGATGAACATGATCTGCTCGACGACGACGAGCACGTCCGGCGCGACGGTGGCAGCAGTGTTAGATGTGGAACCGCATGGGGATGCTGAGCGGTCCGCGGATGGCGGGTGTGTCTCGCCAGCTGACAGGACCGATGATCTCCGGTCGGCGTGCCAGGATCTCGCGAATGGCCACGGTGGCCTCCAGCTTCGCGAGCGCCGAGCCCAGGCAGTGGTGCGCGCCGTAACCGAAGGCCAGCGGCGGGGTGTTCTTGCGGTCCAGCCGGAATTCGGTGGGATCGGCGAACACCTGCGGGTCGCGGTTTGCTGCCGCGATCGCGATGAGTACCGTCTGGCCTTCCAGGATCGTGTTCCCGGCTAGGTTATGGTCCTCGATCGCCACGCGCGCGGTGCCTTGCACCGGGCCCTCGAGTCGCAGTAGTTCGGTGATGACCGCGGGGTCGTCCGGGTCGATGTGATCGGCTAGCCGGGTTCCGTCGGCGCGCCCCGCGAGTAACCGAAGCATGCTTGCCCCCAGGAGATTTGCAGTCGTCTCATGACCGGCAATCGCGATCGTGAATGTCATGGTGACCACGTCTTCTAAAGACAGGTCGGTATCGGATGCGATCAGGCTGAGTAGGTCGTCACCGGGATGCGCGCGCCGATCCGCGGCCAGGGGTAGCAGCTCGGTAGCGAGGGTCGCCCCGGCCGCGGTGCCGGCCATGACGGTCTCGATGTCGGCGAAGGCCCCCAGCATCTGAATGATGATCGGAGATTCCTCGCGAAGGACGGCCGACGATGAGTCATCCAGGCCAAGCCATTCACCGATTATGGCGATCGGTAGCGGCAAGGCGATATCGGTCATGAAATCGAAAGATTCTCCTGCCGAGTGGTATTCGATGACATGAGCGGTGATGGACTCCACGCCGTCGCGTAATCCGGCAATGAATCCGGGAGTAAATACGTCGCGGACTGCGCCCCTGAGCTCGGTGTGGTCCGGTCCATCGGCGAAGAGCATGTTCCTTCCGAAGTTGGACAGATCGAGGTACTCGGGGGCCGAGGCCCGCATCTGAGGGCTGGCGAGTGGATCACTCGACCAGCCGGTGCCGCCCAGTACTTGGCGGGCCGGGTGATAGCCGAGAACCAGCCAGGTGCCGGCTTTCTCGTCCCAGACCACGTCACCGCGAGCTCGGAGGTTTTCGTAGTAGAGGTAGGGATCCCTTGATTCCCAGGGGATCCGCGGTGCGATGGGGTTAGCAGTGGTCATGGTGATCCAATCCGAAGGGCAGGGCGCGGTCGCGGACCCAGGCGACATGCTGTTTACCTAGTGGGGAAACGGGTTCGGCGACACCGTCGAGGTCGTCGAGCAGCGCGCGGGTGTGTACGGTCGCGTTCAGCGTTGCGGACAGGGCGCTGATGTTCAGGTTGATCCTGGCCAGGAAAATCAAGTCACTGGGAATCGACATCTGATGCAACGTTTGGAAATTGAGCAGGGATCGGGTGCCACCGTTCGATACCTCACGCGTGAATGTCACGGGTTGAGCGGCGCGAATGTCTTGCACGGTCGACCCGAGCCAGTCAAAGATGTCCTGTTCGGAAAGTGGCGAATCGATCGCGAAGTAGCCGGCGTCGACCATGAGCTGACGCAAGTCTTCCCGGCGTTCCTCCGCGGCCGCTCGAATCATCTGCACGAGCCGATAACGCAAGGTCTCGGGAACCACTTTGATGCAGCCGAAATCGACGAAACCGACCGACCCGTCCATGCCGAATCGATAGTTGCCCGGATGCGGATCGGCGTGAAACAGATTGGCGTGCCGAAATGACCCGGTGCTGAAACGCCAGATCGTTTCCACCCAAACATCTTTGAGGTCTTGATCGGCTTGTTGGGCCGCTGCCCAATCGAGACCGTCCAGGTATGTCATGGTGAGTACCCGATTGCCGGACGCTTCGGAAATCACCTCGGGTATCCGGATGAACGGATGGTCCCGGTATAGCTCCGCGAAGGTCTGAATGTTGGCAGCCTCGTGCCGATAGTCCAACTCTTCGGAAATGCGTGCGGCCACTTCGTCGGCCATCAGGCGATGGTCCAGCTGTGGCCTCGGTCCGGCGATTCCCGTCGCGAAGCGCAGAAAGGTGGCCATCAGCTCTGCGTTCGATAGGTCGTGCCTAATAGCATGTGCCACACCGGGATACTGAATCTTTACCGCAACCGGGCGGCCATCGTGAAGGGTCGCCCGATGCACCTGGCCGATCGATGCCGCGGCCATCGGATCATCGCTGAATTCGGAGAACAGTTCCTCGATCGATCGCCCGAGATCCTCTTCGAGGGCTTGGCGCGCCAAGAGAGGATGCATGGGCGGTGCGTCGGCCTGCAGTCGCGTGAGCGCGTTCTGATACGGCGAGAGCTGGCTGTATCCGTGGGACGCGATATCGGCGACCGAGAAGATTTGGCCGGCTTTCATGAGGACACCTTTGGAGTGTCCGAGTAGTTCTGTGTAGCGTTCTGCGGTGCGTTCGTGGAACCGTTCGACGGCTCCGGTGTCTCCGGCTTTTTCGCGGAGGCCCGCGACGAGTCGTCCGCCTGCGGCGCGGGCGGTGAAGCCGGCCAGTGGCATGGTGCGCCGGATTCGGCCGTGGGGAATGGGGTTGTCGCTCATAGCTGGGCACCGACCTTTGGCTGTTCCCGGGGTTCCAGGCCGAATGGCAGTCCACGTTCACGGACCCAGGCCACATGCTGAATGCCCAGGGGAGTACTGGGTTCAGCGACACCCGTCATGTCCTCGACGACGGCGCGCGCGTTCACCGTGGCTCCTAGCTTCGACAGCGTCGACCGCACGCCGAGCGGAACTCGGACGAAGTAGATGAGGTCGGGCGGCAGCGCAATACGGGCAGAAAGGGAATCGGGGCTGCTGGTGTCCAGCGTGGCCAGGTTTCGGCTGATCAGCTCGGCGTTGTAGGTAACCGGTTGCGGACCAACAACATCCGGGTTGTTCTGATCCATCCATCGGTGCACTTCCTCCGTGGTCATGGTGGTTCCGGCGGCGATGAACCCGGCTTTCGTCATGACTGCGTGAAGGTCTGCTGTGCGTTTCTGCAGGTTGGCGACGATCATCTGCAGCCATGCGAGACGAAGGCGCTCGGGAATGACCTTCACGGAGCCGAAGTCGACGATCCCGATAGAGCCATCCAGGCCGAACCGGTAGTTCCCCGGATGCAGGTCCGTGTAGAAAGTCGACGCATGTTGCAGGGGTGACAGGCTGAATCTCCACAGTGCCTCTCCCCAAGTGTCTTTGAGGTCCTGGCTGGATTCCTGAGCCTGAGCCCAGTCGATTCCGTCAACGTAGGTCATGGTGAGTACCCGGTCGCTGGACAGCTCCGGGAGGGCCTCTGGCACACGGATGAACGGATGGCCACGGAACAGCTCGTGGAAAGTCGTGATGTTGGCGGCCTCGCGGCGATAGTCGAGTTCCTCGGCGATTCGTTCCGAGATGTCTCGTGCGGTGGCGCGCAGATCGATGGCGACACTGCGGCCGAGCAGTGACAAGAAGGTCCGAAGGAAGGTCGTGACGAGCTCGGTGTTGGCGAGGTCATCTTGGATGGCCTGTGCCACACCGGGGTACTGGATCTTGACGGCGACCTCACGGCCGTCGTGAAGGACAGCACGGTGAACCTGGCCGATGGATGCCGACGAGATTGGCTCGTCGGTGAACTTCGCAAACGCCTGGTCCGTTGGCAGTCCCAGTTCCGATTCGAGGATGCTGCTCGGGCGGCCTGTATCACCACTTCAAATCGAAGGAGGCGCTACTTGAGGCCGGTATCGACCGTCAGCTCGATCGTCGCAGCGCTATGCGCGACATCCGTGCACTCTTCGGTGGTCTCGGAGACCTGCGTAACGAACTGACCATGATGGGGCGCTACATCTTGGCGATACTGGACGAGGAATCGCAGCTGCTGCAGATCGTCTCCAGCGTGCCGTCTGGCCGTCCGGCGCGGCTCGATGACGCCTACGCGGCGCTGTTCGACAGTCTGTACGGAGAACTGACCGATTGGGTACAGGGCTGGGCGCCCGGTATCGGTAAGCAGGAAACGGAATCGATTGGGGTGCTTGGCGTCAATGCCCTCCTGGGCAAGCGTGTGACCAACACGGTGTTCCGGAGGCCTGGTCATGATATTGCCGACGAGGACTACATCGCGGAATGGACGGCCATGCTGGCCACGAGGATAGAGTCGCTGCGTTAGTCTCCGCCGGTGGCCATGACACCGGAGACCGCGCCCGCCCCGCCTGCTGTCCCGCGGAGCCGGATCGTCATCGCCTCCATGGTGGGCACCAGTATCGAGTTCTTCGACTTCTACATCTATGCCACCGCGGCCGTGCTGGTGTTCCCAACATTGTTCTTCCCCAAGGGAAATGACACCGCGGCGCTGCTGTCCTCGTTCGCGACGTTCGGGTTGGCCTTCGTCGCTCGCCCGGTCGGCTCGGTGATCTTCGGGCACTTCGGTGATCGGATTGGCCGCAAGGCCACCCTCGTCGGATCGTTGGTGACGATGGGGGTCGCGACATTCGCCATCGGACTGCTACCCACTTTCGACGCCGTCGGCTACTGGGCTCCGGCATTGCTCGCGTTGCTGCGCTTTTGTCAGGGGTTGGGATTGGGTGGGGAGTGGTCGGGGGCGGCTCTACTGGCAACCGAAACCGCCGAGGAGGGCAAGCGGGGCTGGGCGGCGATGTGGCCGCAGCTCGGCGCCCCGATCGGCTTCTTCTTCGCCAATGGCACGTTCCTGCTGCTGATGCTGCTGATGGACTTCGACGCCAAGACTGCGGCGACCAACCACGCGTTCTTGTCATGGGGTTGGCGGGTGCCCTTCCTGGCCAGTGCTGTCATCGTGATCGTCGGTCTGTACGTGCGCCTCAAGCTCACCGAAACACCCGTCTTCACCCAGGCCGTCGCCGAGGGCAAGAAGGTGCGCACGCCGCTGGCCGAGGTGGTCCAGAAGTCGTGGCGTCAGCTGGTGATCGGCACCTTCGTCATGCTGGCCACGTACACGATCTTCTACGTGGTGACCACCTGGGCGGCGTCGTACGGAACGGGGAAGGTCGTCGACAAATCCGGGGCGAAGCTCGCGATCAGTTACGTCGACTTCCTACAGATGCAGCTGTTGTCGGTGCTGCTCTTCGCCGTGTGTGTGCCGATATCCGGACGGCTCGCGGACCGGTACGGCCGCAGGCCGGTGCTGTTGACCTTCACCGCCGGAATCATCGCGTTCGGGCTGTCGTTCGGGTGGTTCCTCAACCCGGCGACGGTGGACAGGCCCACCATGCTGGTGTTCCTGAGCCTCGGAATGGCGTTGATGGGCTTGTCCTTTGGGCCCATGAGCGCCCTATTGCCCGAGCTGTTCCCGACGAATGTGCGCTACACCGGTTCGGGAATCGCCTACAACTTCGCCTCCATCATCGGCGCCGCCGTCGCGCCGTTCATCGCGACCTGGCTGGTGCACGACTTCGGTGTCGCGTGGGTGGGCGTGTACCTGGCGGTTGCCGGAGTGCTGACTTTTGTGGCTCTGCTGGCGGTGCGTGAGACGCGTGGCGTCGATCTCGCCAATGTCTGATCGCGTGTCAGCGGCCCGTCAGCCACCCAGGTCGATCGACGGGAAGTAGATGACCTGCCCCACGGTGATGTGATCGAGATCGTCGATCAGGTTGGCTGCTGCCGTCATGGCGACCGCCATCTGTGTCCGGTCGTCGCCATAATCGCCGTAGTTCTGACTCGCCAGCTTCCATAGCGTGTCGCCGGCGACCACGGTGTGGCGCCGGTTAAGCCGAGGCTGAATGAGCACCGAGCCGGGTTCAGGGTCGTCGCCGGCCAGCTGGTTCGCAATCGCGATAACTATCCATAGCGACCAATCGCCGTACCACCGATCGGCGAGCACCTGCAGTGTCTCGCCCGACATCACGGTGTGATGTCCCACGTTGGCGAGATCGGGAATCAGCAGCCATTCGCCGACAATCAGGTCGCGCTGCGATACGCCGCTGGGGCTCTCGAACACCCCACTCATCGAGAAGCTGCCGTAGAAGTGTTCTGCGATTTTCCCCTTGGTGTCGCCGGCCTTGACCTGATAGCGGAAGGTGACGTACGGGATTTCAAGTTCCTGCCCGATCTCGATGAGGTCCGGATCGGACAAGCCGTTGACCACCGCGATTACCCGGTAGCGACGTCCGTCGCCATAGAACAGCTCGGACAGTTTCCACAGAGTGTCACCGCTTCGGACCGCGTGTTTGCCACTCGTAGGCGGCGCATGTAGTTCATTCATGCACCGCAGCGTGGTTCAGTGGAGTGCCGTCAGTCGCGAGTAGTGCGCTACTCGATGTGTCGACCACTGTGATGTCCGCCGCATCGGAGGGCACACTAAGCTATGACGACGTGAGCGAACGTCCAGTCGTGTTGATTGCCGACAAACTTGCCCAGTCGACCGTAGAAGCACTCGGTGATGGTGTTGAGGTGCGCTGGGTCGACGGCCCCGACCGCCCCGCGCTGCTAGCCGCGGTACCCGAGGCCGACGCGCTGTTGGTGCGCTCGGCGACCACCGTTGACGCCGAGGTCCTGGCAGCGGGAACCAAGCTCAAGATCGTCGCGCGCGCCGGTGTCGGACTCGACAATGTCGATGTCAAGGCGGCAACCGCGCGCGGTGTGCTGGTCGTCAATGCGCCCACCTCGAACATCCACAGCGCCGCCGAGCATGCCGTCGCGCTGCTGCTGTCCACCGCACGGCAGATCCCGCCCGCTGACGCCTCCCTCAAAGAGAAGACCTGGAAGCGGTCGTCCTTCAACGGCACCGAGATATACGGCAAGACCGTCGGCGTAGTGGGTCTGGGCCGGATCGGCCAGCTCGTCGCGCAGCGGCTCGCCGCGTTCGGGACGCATATCGTCGCCTACGACCCCTACGTCTCCGCTGCCCGCGCCGCGCAGCTCGGCATCGAGCTGCTGACCCTCGACGAACTTTTGGGTCGGGCAGATTTCATCTCGGTGCACCTGCCCAAGACTCCAGAGACCGCGGGCCTCATCGGCAAGGAAGCGCTCGCCAAGACCAAGCAGGGCGTCATCATCGTGAACGCCGCGCGCGGTGGGCTCATTGATGAGGCGGCGCTGGCCGACGCCATCCGCAGCGGCCATGTCCGCGGCGCGGGCCTTGACGTGTTCGCCACCGAGCCCTGCACCGACAGCCCGCTTTTCGATCTCGACCAGGTTGTGGTGACCCCGCACCTGGGTGCCTCGACCAGTGAGGCGCAGGACCGCGCCGGTACCGATGTGGCCGCGAGCGTGAAGCTGGCCCTGGCTGGCGAATTCGTACCGGATGCGGTCAACGTCGGTGGGGGAGTCGTCAGCGAAGAGGTCGCGCCGTGGCTCGAGGTCGTGCGCAAGCTCGGCGTGCTCATCGGTGCCGTCTCCGAGCAGCTGCCCACCTCGCTGTCGGTCGACGTACGCGGTGAGCTGGCCTCCGAAGACGTTGCAGTGCTGAAGCTTTCCGCACTGCGCGGACTCTTCTCATCGGTGATCGAGGATCAGGTGACCTTCGTGAACGCCCCGTCGATCGCCGACGAGCGCGGAGTGAGCGCGGAGATCACCACGGCCACCGAGAGCCCAAACCACCGCAGCGTCGTCGATGTGCGCGCCGTGTACGCCGACGGTTCGGTGATCAACGTCGCGGGCACGCTGTCCGGCCCGCAGCTGGTGCAGAAGATCGTTCAGATCAACGGCCGCAACTTCGACCTGCGTGCCGAGGGCGTGAACCTGGTCATCAATTACGCCGATGTAGCCGGTGCGCTCGGCAAGATCGGTACGGTCCTCGGCTCGGCCGGTGTGAATATCCAGGCTGCACAGCTGAGCCAGGACGCCGCCGGTGAGGCCGCCACCATCATCCTGCGCCTCGACCGCACCGCTCCGGATGCCGTGCTGGAAGAAATCCGTTCCGCCGTCGGTGCGACAACTCTTGAGCTGGTGGACCTTTCATGACCAAGCTCGCGATTATCGCCGGTGACGGCATCGGGCCCGAGGTCATCGGCGAGGCCGTCAAGATCCTCGACGCGGTCCTGCCCGGTGTCCAGAAGTCCGAATACGACCTGGGTGCCCGTCGGTACCTGGCCACCGGCGAGCTGATGCCGGATTCGGTGCTCGAAGAGCTACGCGGACATGACGCTATTCTGCTTGGCGCCATTGGCGATCCGTCAGTCCAGAGTGGAGTGCTGGAACGCGGCCTGCTGCTGCACACCCGATTTGCACTCGATCACCACATCAACCTGCGCCCCGCGAAGCTGTACCCCGGCGTTACCGGCCCGCTGGCCGGTAATCCCGCCATCGACCTGGTGGTGGTGCGTGAGGGCACCGAGGGGCCGTACACCGGCAACGGCGGTGCGATCCGCGTCGAGACGCCGCACGAGGTGGCCACCGAGGTCAGCCTCAACACCCGGTTCGGGGTGGAGCGTGTGGTACGCAACGCATTCCAGCGTGCCGAGGCCCGCAGCAAGAACCTGACGCTGGTGCACAAGAACAACGTGCTCAAGTTCGCAGGCTCGCTCTGGACGCGGACTGTCGACGAGGTCGCCGCGGAGCACCCAGATGTGCAGGTGTCGTACCAGCACATCGACGCAGCCACCATCCACATGGTGACCGACCCGGGCCGGTTCGACGTGATCGTCACCGACAACCTGTTCGGCGACATCATCACCGACCTGACTGCCGCCGTGACCGGTGGCATCGGTTTGGCCGCGAGCGGAAACATCGATGGTTCAGGCAAGAACCCGTCGATGTTCGAGCCCGTGCACGGTAGCGCTCCGGATATTGCGGGCCAGGGGATCGCCGATCCTACGGCTGCCGTGGTGTCGGTCTCGTTACTGCTGAATCACCTCGGCGAGACCGAGGCAGCAGCCCGAGTGGAGAGGGCCGTCGAGGAGCATCTCGCCACTCGTGGCGACGAGAAGCTGTCTACCTCGGCGACCGGTGATCGGATCGCTAGCTTCCTCTAATTTCTTCTCGTGCACCGATTCCACCGTGTCGAGACGTTGTCAGCGGCCCGGCAATCTCGTGCGTGCGCTGTTCGCGCAATGCCCGCAGGTGAACGGCGGCCCAGGTTCTAAACGGGCGCCAGAGCTCGGCGATATCCTCGAGTGCGCGGCCGACGCCGTATTGCTCCGCGATCTCGGCGTCCAGGCGGCCCTCGTGGCGGGGGAGCGCGTCCGGAGCGTTCGCTCCGCGCAGCACGATGAGTTCGGCCGCGAATGGGCCGATGCCCAGGATGGATTGGAGCTGGCGGACTGCATGTGCTGGATCTGCAGTCTGCAGCCTCGCGCCATCGAGCTGGCCATCGAGTGCGGCTTCGGCGACGGCTTGCAGATACTCGGTCTTTCGGCCCGGCAGATCGAGATCGAGGCGTCGTAGTCGGCTAGGTGCGGGAAAGGCGCCGTCGTCTCCGTGATCACGCACTAGTTGGGCGCGTAGTTTCGCGGCTTGAGCGATCCTGATGCGCTGAGAGAGCACCGCCCACGCGGCGGCCTCATAGGGGGAATGGAATCCGCAGGGGCGCAGGCCGGGTAGTCGCCGCTGAGCATCGCCGATTACGGCGTCTCGCCGACCGACTTGGGGCCAATCTGTTGCGTCGACATCTAGCGACAAGAAGCGGCCCACTTGGGCTGCCGCGGCGTCGAGGTCGCCATCGCCCGTCACCTGAACGATCGCCGTCTGCCCGTCTTGGGTCACTTCGGCCTGGGCATGAGACCAGTCCTCATCTACGCGAAATACGGTGTGCAAGGCATCGTTTGGACCGGGCGAACGTCCGGGAAGGACGGCCGGCGTAAAGCCCTCCCAGAACGAGCGGCTGGTGGTCAGTGACCAGCGTCCGCGCACGCGCCTGCGAACTGTGTATTGCGGCATCGGTTTTCAGCTCCTCGCTGCCCGGCTATGAGCGTGCACCGCTTCGACGGTGTAAAGGTGAGGATCGAAGCTGACCGCGAGCGCTGCACAGGGCGCCATGTGCTCGCGCGACTTGGGGTCACTCAGCATGGCCTGATACGCCTCGGCGCTTTCCCATTGCGCATAGTTGACGACGCGTTGTCCGTCCAGGGACCGATGGATATTGGCCGAGAGAAATCCTGGGACGTGCTGCATGACCTCTTCGGTGGCGGTGACGAGTAGCTCGATGAGCGCGTCCGCGTTCTGCGGTTCGACGGTGAATACGTTGATCAACGTCGCATGCGTGCTGTTCTGTTCGATGGCAGTCATCGTCTTCTCCTATGTCAGGTTCCTTACATCAGGCTAGCATTGATGTAAGGTTCCTGTCATGGGCGTAGAGATCGAGGTTGCTCCGGGCTACTTGATCAAGCGAGTACAGCTCGCACTGCGCAGGCGTTGCGACGGCGCCCTGCGCGCCACCGGCCTGTCGATGGCTCAGTACGCGGTGTTGCGCGCACTGGCCGACCATCCGAACGCCTCCGCCTCTGAGTTGGCGAGGCTGTGCTTCGTGACGCGCCAATCGCTGCAGGACGTGTTATCGACTTTGCGCGGCGCTGGCCTGGTGGAGCCCACTGATGGGCCACCCAAGGGGCGGACAAGGGCGCTTCGTCTCACCGCAACCGGCGGTCGCCGACTGCACTTAGGTGCAGCGGCTATCGGATCCGTTGAATCCGATATGGAGCAAGGGATGTCGGTCAGGGAGAGGAATCAGCTGGCGGATCTGCTCATCCGTTGCGCGGAGAATCTTGAAGACTTCGCTCCCGACTGACCGGAACCAATCCGACTGCCGCCAAAGGGAATAGTGCGCATATGGCGAACGCTGCCGAGAAACCTGCCACCGCTGCCACGGCCCCGAAAACGGGCGGGGCGACAGCGGCGGCCAACAGCTGACCGGTGTTCTGGGCACCCAGTGCGCGGCCGCTCCAGAACGGCCCGGCGATCTCGGCGATCGAGGTGTAGGCCAAGCCGTTGTCCGACACCGTGATCACCGATGCGACGAGCATGACGACAACGCTGATCGACCAGTCCAACTGATTGGTGACGGCGAGCAATGCCATGGCGGCCGACGCCGCGGCAGCGATTACTCGGATCGGCCGCATGCGCGACCCCCAACGGTCGGACCACATCCCGGCCGCGACACGGCCGAGTGCCCCGGTCAGCTGCGCGACCGTCACCATGACGCTAGCGGCGCCGATGCTCCAGCCCCGGTCGGTGACCAACCACACCAGGGTGAACGTCCACACCACCACTTGAGGCACGACCAGCAGCACGGACACCCCGTGGATGAGCCACAGCATCCGTGACCCGCGGTAGGGATTGGCCAGGTGTTCTTCGGGAGCTTCCGATCGGGGTGGTCGTGGCGGGTCGATGATGCCTACCAGGCATACCGCCGATGACACCGCACACACCACCGCCGGGAAGATCAACGCCGCCCCGACGCCGTGGCCTTCGGCAATCCGCGGGATGACCAGCGCGCCCGCCGCCACGCCGAGCGGCTGGGCCATCTGGCGGATGCCCATGACTGTCCCGCGTTGGTGGGGCGGGAACCAGCCGACCACTACCCGCCCGCTCGCCGAATTGCAGGCCGCGGCGGCCGCCCCGCCCAACAGCAGGAATACGCCCGTCACCATCAGCGATGGCGATTCGGCGGCCGCGAATGCGGCCAGTGCCGTCAGTGCCAGCCCACTCACCAGGGCGATCCGTTCGCCGAATCGGTCGATGAGAGCGCCCCACGCGATGAGCGTCAGCACCATGCCGAAGCTGGGCATCGCCGACAGCAGCCCCGCGTTGGCAAGGTCGAGTCCGCGCTGGGTGTGCAGGGCCGGTATGAGGAATGCCACACCGTTGATGAAGACATTGGCACCGGCCGTGGATCCCAGGGCGATGGCCAGCATCGCCCAACGGCGTGCTGTACCAACCTCATCGACGTGGACCATGCTCACATGGTTCCACATCTATCTCATATTGTTGAATATGTGTCTCAATATATGGGATATAGTTAACTCGCGGTCGCGAGCTTGTCGTGTTGCCGGTACGTGCGATCGCCGCCGGTCTGCGCCATGCCCCGCGAGACGATCTGGCGCCGCGCAAAGTGACCGAATTCCTCACTCATTCGGGTCATCCCGGGCAGGATGTTGCGGCGCTCGAAGAACCAGTTGACCACCGACGTCCCGAGGACCGCGGCCTGCATCGGCTTGCTGTCGACAAGCCCCAAGTGATCGGCATGCGTCTTCCCGAGGATGAGGCGGCTGTAGGACGACAGATATGCGCGGGAAAGCCGCATGAATGCCGGCTCGTCCTGTGCGGACCCGTGTAGCGCCTGCGTCAGCGAGTACGAATCCTCGTCAGGCAGGAACTCGGTATCGGCTTCCAGCCAGAACAACCGCCAGGTGTCCTCCTCGCTGGTGGGTACGAGCTCGGGCTGAATTCCCATGAGCTGCCCCACATATCGCCAGAAATGGAAGACTGCCTCGCGCTCGGTTTCCGAGAAACTCATGCCCATCGCCTGGCACCCGGCGAGGTTGGCCAGCGAGAAGAGCATCAGCGTTCCCGCCAGCTGGATCTGGTTGATCGGGGTGTCCCAGTTCTCGTAGTCCCAGTCATCCCGCCGGTTCATGGCACCGCGAACCAACGCATGCATCAGACGTACGCGAGGAACTCCCTTGAAACCGGCGGCGAATCGCTCGAGTCCGCCGGGAGAGGTGACGTCGATGAGCCATTGCGCCGTCTCGTGCAGTCGACGCGGCGCCGCGGCTTGCAGATTCAGGTTGCCGGTACCGACCAGGGGCTTATCGGCACGGGACGAAAGGTAACCCCCGGTGAGGGCAAGACCGGGCAGTGCCAAACCCAGCCCGACGACTCCGGTGCGCATGCTGACCCGCGCGGCCAGCTCAAGCTTGGCGTCGTCGAGCCAGTACGGCCGGGCATCGATCTGCGCGAAGAACGCAACGAGTTCCTCAGGGGGATTGTCGACCGATTCGATGCCGGACTCCAGGGCCATCTCGAACATCCGGCGCCCGTGACCTGCTGGGAAACGCGCGAACATTGCGACCACTGCATCGGCGAGCGGGTCGCCGACATGCGCGTACTGGCGGAAGGACTCCCGCTGCTCGGCGGTCGCGCGGATATCCCGTCCGGCCAGAAAGCGAGTGAACACGTTGAATGGGAACTCGCGAAGCTGCGGCGGATTGGGCAGCTTCTGCCGGCTCGAGGTCATCGACCAGGTCCTTTCGTCGTTGAAAGTTGACAGTGGGCAGGCGACCATCTGGTGACGCGCCTCACCATCTGGTGAGAGTGTTCACCAAAAAATGCCGTGAGGTCAAGTACCGAAGTGCAACAATTGGCGAATGGCCTCCCGTAACTACGGTGGCGTCACGCCCAACGAGCGACGCGCGCGTCGTCGTGCCGTGCTGCTCGACGCGGCACTGAACCTGGTCGCGGCGTCGGGGGTGAGCGGTCTCACGGTGCGCGGGGTGTGTGCCGAGGCCCGGCTCAACGACCGGTACTTCTACGAGAGTTTCCGCAGCACCGATGAGCTTCTGCTCGCCATGCTCGACGAACAGATGCTCGCGGGATCGGCTGCCATCTTCGAGGCCATCGTCGAGAGCTCGCAATCCACCGACCCGGTGGTGCGCTCCCGTGCGGCCATCGGAAGCGGACTGCGGTTTCTCACCGCCGATACGCGACTGGGCAAGCTTCTGGTGGAATCTCAGGCCACCGAGGGACTGGCCGCCCGCCGGCGTGATCTGGTCAAGACGCTGGCGCAGGTGATGGCCGACCAGGGCCGTGTGTTGCTTCCCGCCGACGATGCGCTGGATCCCGACCTGGACCTGGCCACGTTCACGCTGGTTTCGGGTGGCCTGGACTTGGTCACCAGCTGGTTTCGCGGCGAGCTCGATATCACCCGCGACCGGCTGGAGGATTTCCTTGTGGCACTGGTCACCCGGGCGAACATCCGGGATGACACACCGGCGGAGGACACAACGGAGAAGGACACAGCGGAAGCCGCGAAGCCCGGCAACTAGGCTCATGTAAATGCGCCTAGGACGTATTGCCAGCCCGGACGGTGTCGCCTTCGTCAGCATCGAAGACGAGACCGCACGCGAAATCGCCGAACATCCCTTCGGCAACCCCACCTTCACCGGGCGGCAGTGGCCGCTCGCCGATGTCAGGCTGTTGGCGCCGATCCTTGCCAGCAAGGTGGTGTGCATGGGCAAGAACTACGCCGCCCATGCCGCGGAAATGGGTGGTGAACCCCCGGAGACACCGGTGATCTTCATCAAGCCCAACACGTCAATCATCGGTCCCGGCCTGCCGATCCAGCTGCCGGCCAGCGCATCCGAGGTGCACCACGAGGGCGAGCTCGCCATCGTGATCGGTCGGCCGTGTAAAGACGTGCCCGCCTCCCGGGCGGCCGAGGTCATTCTGGGGTACACGATCGGCAATGACGTGTCGGCACGCGATCACCAGCGCGCCGACGGTCAGTGGACGCGTGCCAAGGGACACGACACGTTCTGTCCGCTGGGGCCGTGGATCGTCACCGATCTGGACCCCGCCGACCTGGCCATTCGTACCGAGGTCAACGGCGAGGTCAAGCAGAGCAGCCGCACCTCGCTGCTGCTGCATGATGTCGGGGCGATCGTGGAGTGGGTCTCCGCAGTGATGACTTTGTTGCCCGGTGATGTGATTCTCACCGGAACTCCGGAGGGTGTGGGACCCATCGTCGACGGCGACACCGTGAGCGTCACCATCGAAGGAATCGGTACGTTATCCAATCCTGTTGTGCGGAAGGCGAAGTAAGAATGAGTGATCCAAAGGGATCCAACCGAGTCCGGGTTCGTTTCTGCCCGTCGCCGACCGGCACCCCGCATGTCGGTCTGGTCCGCACCGCGCTGTTCAACTGGGCGTACGCGCGACACTGCGGAGGTGACTTCGTATTCCGCATCGAGGACACCGATGCCGGCCGCGACAGCGAGGAGAGCTATCTGGCGCTTCTGGACGCGTTGCGGTGGCTGGGCCTGGACTGGGACGAGGGTCCCGAGGTCGGCGGGCCGTACGTTCCGTATCGGCAGTCGCAGCGCAAGGAGATGCATCTCGATGTGGTGCGCAAGCTGCTCGAAGCCGGGGAGGCCTATGAGGCGTTCTCGACACCCGAGGAGGTGGAGGCCCGCCACCTCGCCGCGGGGCGCAATCCGAAACTGGGGTACGACAACTACGACCGCGATCTCACCGACGAGCAGCGCACCGCGTTCCGGGCGGAGGGCCGCAGCCCCGTCCTCCGGCTGCGCATGCCCAATCACGACATCACCTGGGACGACCTGGTGCGTGGGGAGACCACGTTCGCGGCGGGCGTGGTTCCCGATTTCGCGCTGACCCGTGCCAGCGGAGACCCGTTGTACACCTTGGTGAACCCGGTCGATGACGCGTTGATGAAGATCACCCATGTGCTGCGCGGTGAGGATCTGCTGCCGTCGACGCCGCGCCAGATCGCCTTGTACGAGGCCATGATCCGGATCGGCGTGGCGGACTCGATACCTCGGTTCGCGCACCTGCCGTCCGTGCTCGGGGAGGGCACCAAGAAGCTGTCCAAGCGTGATCCCCAGTCCAACCTGTTCCTGCATCGCGACCGCGGGTTCATCCCCGAGGGGCTGCTGAATTACCTTGCGCTGCTGGGCTGGTCGATCGCGGACGATCACGATATTTTCAGCCTGCAGGATATGGTCGCGGCCTTCGACGTCGCCGATGTCAATTCGAATCCGGCGCGCTTCGATCAGAAGAAGGCAGACGCCATCAATGCCGAACACATCCGGCTGCTGTCTCCGGAGGAATTCGTGGCGCGGCTGCGTGCCTTCTTCGCGGCGCAGGGGCACGAGCTCGGACTCGACGACGGTGCCTTCGCGGTGGCGGCGGATTTGGTGCAGACGCGGGTTGTCGTGCTGGGCGATGCCTGGGGTCTGCTGAAGTTCCTCAACGATGACGCCTACGCCATCGACCCGGGATCGGCGCGCAAGGAACTGGGGGAGGCGTCGCTGCCGGTGCTGGATGCGTCGATCGGCGCGCTGGAGTCGATCGACGCATGGACCACCCCGGCGATCGAGGAGGCGCTCAAGAGCGCCCTCATCGAGGGGCTCGAGCTCAAACCACGCAAGGCGTTCGGCCCGCTGCGGGTCGCCGCTACCGGGGCCTCGATCAGCCCGCCATTGTTCGAATCGATGGAACTACTGGGCCGCGACCGAACCCTCGAGCGTCTTCGAAATGCCCGGACCTGGGAAAATGAGGTAGAGGGCTAGACCGATTCGGGTTAACCGCCCTTGGTTTGGTAGTCTGCTCGTCGGCCTTGAAGTCCGCAGTCAGTGCCTTGACCTGCGGTTCTTCGAAGCCAATGGGGTATGGTGTAATTGGCAACACTAGGGATTCTGATTCCCTCATTCTAGGTTCGAGTCCTGGTACCCCAGCGCAAATCATTTGCGCGACAAGTGATTTGGTGTGATGTATCGAGGTGGGCTAGACTGTCAAGCCTGCACGCCTCGCGCGTCGCACGAAATGTTCTAGCCCCCGTCGTCTAGCGGCCTAGGACGCCGCCCTCTCACGGCGGTAGCGTGGGTTCGAATCCCATCGGGGGTACAAAGTTTTCTAGCGGCAGCTAGCGCCACGTCTTGGCGCGGTAATTCCCCAGCGTGCGCAGGGCTTCCTCGGTCAGCTCGGGGTGTTGGTTCCGCAGACTCCAGATCACAAACTTGCGGGCGCGCTTGATCCCCACCTTGTCGATATCAACGTCGAACTCATCGACCTCGGCTTGTAGTTGGCGGATCTGGTCGGCGTGCTGTCCGGCCGTTCCGCCGGTATCGAGGTGGTGGACCAGCGCGTCGCTGAGCGGTCGTTTGATCTTCTTATGCCGCAGACCCTCACGGAAGGAGTCGAGCGCCTCGCGGACGAGCTGGCCCACTCTCTCGCCTACTCTTTCGGTGCCGTCGAACCGCCGAGTGGCATCACGGGCAGGCCGAGCTTGCGGTGATCCCAGGACCGGATGCGGGCGGGGCGCACGCGGACCGCGATGCGCTTGTTGAGCATCGCCTCGACGATGGGCTTCATTTCTTCGGTGTACGGCGCGGTATAACGCTCGAAGACGCTGATGCCGACCTGGAACAGGAGGTCCGGGTCCTCGACGATCTCGGCCTGACCCTCGATCGACACCCCACGCAGAGTGTCGTAGGTAAGACCGTCCTCGATAAGACACGTGATGGTGGGATTGCGCTTGAGGTTGACGACCTTCTGCGACTTGGCCTTGGTCTCGAACCACAGCTCGCCATCGAGTACCGCGTACCACATCGCCACCAAGTGTGGCTGCCCGTCGGCGCCGATGGTGGCCATTGTTGTGGTGCGTGAGTTGTTGATGAACTCGGTGATCTCTTCGTCGGACATGACGATCTGTGAGCGTTGATTGCTTCCCATAATCGGAGCTTAAAGTCTCAGCGTGATCGCCTCGGAGGCGGCAACGAGATCGGCGGCCCAGCGTGCCCCTGGCCGCCGTCCCATCCTGTCGATCGGACCGGAAACCGATATCGCCGCAATGACATTGCCGTGGTGATCGCGAACGGGGGCCGACACGCTGGCGACCCCGGCCTCGCGTTCGGCCGCGCTCTGCGCCCAACCTCGCTTGCGCACGTCGGCCAGGGCGCGTTCGGTGAATGTCGCGCCGGGGAGCACCGCCGCCTGAGTGGCTGGATCGCTGTGTGCAAGGAGGACTTTGGCACCGGATCCGGCGGACATGGGCAGGCGGGAACCGACCGGCACGGTGTCGCGAAGCCCGGCCGGTGGTTCGAGTGCCGCGACGCACACGCGCACGGTGCCTTCCCTGCGATAGAGCTGCACGCTCTCGCCGGTGATCTCACGCAGCTTCGGTAGTACCTGGACGCTGGCACTCAGCAGCGGATCGCTGACATGCACGGCGAGTTCGGTCAGCCCGGCACCGAGCTGCCACTGCCCATCACCGTCACGCGACAGGAATCGGTGGACCTCCAGCCCCGCGGCCAGCCGGTGAGCGGTGGCGCGGGGGAGGCCGGTGCGCTCGCACAATTCCGCGAGCCCGCAGGGGGAGTCGCCTATCGCGGTCAGGACCTGCACTGCTTTGTCGAGGACGCCGATGCCGCTATGCTGTCTCACAGAACGATACTAACGTTCCAAATAATGAGATGCAACGAGCACGGAGCTGACGATGAGCAAGGTCCAACAGCCCAGGACCCTGGCAGAGAAGGTCTGGGACTCCCACGTAGTGGTACGCGGAAAGGGTGAGGGGGCGGCCCGCGAGCCCGATCTCATCTATATCGATCTGCATTTGGTCCACGAGGTGACCAGTCCGCAGGCGTTCGACGGCCTGCGGCTTGCCGGGCGTCCGGTGCGCCGGCCGGATCTGACTATCGCGACCGAGGATCACAACGTGCCGACGGTCGATATCGACCAGCCGATCGCCGATCCGGTGTCACGCACCCAGGTGGAAACACTGCGACGCAACTGCGAGGAATTCGGTATCCGCCTGCACCCGATGGGTGACGTGGAACAGGGCATCGTGCACGTTGTCGGGCCGCAGCTGGGATTGACCCAGCCGGGCACCACGGTCGTGTGCGGTGACAGCCATACCTCCACACACGGAGCCTTCGGGGCGCTGGCGATGGGGATCGGGACCTCTGAGGTCGAGCACGTGATGGCCACGCAGACCTTGCCGCTAAGGCCATTTCAGACCATGGCCATCAGTATCGACGGCCGCCTGCCGGCGGACGTCACCAGCAAGGATGTCATCCTGGCGGTCATCGCGAAGATCGGCACCGGCGGTGGCCAGGGGTATGTCCTTGAGTATCGAGGCCGGGCTGTCGAGGAGATGTCGATGGAAGCCCGAATGACTATGTGCAATATGTCTATTGAGGCGGGTGCCCGGGCGGGGATGGTCGCGCCCGACGAAACGACATATGCGTATCTCAAAGATCGTGCGCACGCGCCCAAGGGGGAGCTGTGGGATGCCGCTGTGGCCGAATGGGACTCGCTGCGCACTGACGAGGGCGCCCAGTTCGACGCCGAAGTGCACATCGACGCCAGCACTTTGACGCCCTTTGTCACCTGGGGCACCAATCCCGCACAGGGAGTGCCATTGGGTGCCGAGGTTCCCGATCCCGAGCTGATGGCCGACGAGGAGCAGCGGCTGGCAGCCGAGAAGGCGTTGACCTACATGGATCTCACGCCGGGTACGCCGATGCGTGAGATCCCGGTGGACACCGTGTTCGTCGGGTCGTGCACCAACGGACGGATCGAGGATCTGCGGGCGGTGGCGGACGTGCTGCGGCACCGGAAGGTGGCCGAAGGGGTCACCATGCTCATCGTTCCTGGCTCTATGCGGGTACGCGTCCAGGCCGAATCCGAGGGATTGGGCGAGATTTTCACCGCGGCGGGCGCCCAGTGGCGTCAGGCGGGCTGCTCGATGTGTCTGGGTATGAATCCCGACCAGCTGTCCCCGGGGCAGCGGTGCGCCTCGACGTCGAACCGGAATTTCGAGGGCCGCCAGGGCAAGGGCGGCCGCACTCACTTGGTTTCACCGGCTGTCGCGGCGGCCACCGCGGTGCGGGGAAAGCTCTCATCGCCAGTTGATTTGGCAAAATCCGAAAAATAGGCAGCTGCGAAAGGCACAGGGAGGAAATAGTGGAGGCATTCGACACTCACACCGGAATAGGTGTGCCGCTGCGTCGTTCCAACGTCGACACCGATCAGATCATCCCGGCGGTGTACCTCAAGCGTGTCACCCGAACAGGTTTCGAGGACGGGCTCTTCGCCAGCTGGCGCAACGATCCCTCGTTCATTCTGAATCTGGAACCGTTCAACCGGGGCAGTGTTCTCGTCACCGGGCCGGATTTCGGCACTGGATCATCCCGAGAGCACGCCGTTTGGGCCTTGATGGACTACGGGTTTCGAGTAGTACTGTCGTCCCGTTTCGGAGATATCTTCCGGGGCAACGCCGGTAAGGCCGGTCTGCTTGCGGGACTGGTGGATCAGTCCGACATCGAGCTGCTGTGGAAACTTATCGAGCAGGATCCGGGCTTGGAACTCACTGTGAATCTTGAGGATCGGACGGTCACTGCCGGAACGGCGGTGGTGCCGTTTGCGATTGACGACTACACCCGATGGCGGCTGCTCGAAGGATTGGACGATATAGGCCTTACGCTGCGAAAAGTCGATGAGATTGCGGCTTTTGAGGCTTCACGGCCGGAGTTCAAACCCCGTACTTTGGAGCCTTCTGAGTAGCTGATTGGGCGCCCTTGGGGGGCAAGGGCATTCCTTTTGGGTTGGTAAAAGGCTTAGAGAATTTTGCCGAAATTACGCGTGGCACTTGGAAATCAGGTGGTGTTGGGTTTACCGTGTTCGAAGTCGGTTCAACGTGGACCACTGGCTTCGGAGGGTTTTACATGAACAAAGCAGAGCTCATCGACGTTCTGACACAGAAATTGGGCTCGGATCGTCGGCAGGCCACCGCTGCGGTGGAGCACGTCGTCGACACCATCGTTCGCACCGTGCATAAGGGTGAGAGCGTGACTATCACCGGTTTTGGCGTTTTCGAGCAGCGCCGCCGCGCCGCACGCGTCGCCCGCAACCCGCGCACCGGTGAGACTGTCAAGGTGAAGCCGACGTCCGTTCCGACGTTCCGTCCCGGCGCACAGTTCAAGGCGGTTGTCTCTGGCGCACAGAAGCTCCCGTCCGACGGCCCCGCTGTGAAGCGTGGTTCCACCGCGGCTCCGGCCAAGCGTGGCGCTGCCAAGAAGGCTGCTCCTGCCAAGAAGGCTCCGGCCAAGAAGGCAGCACCGGTCAAGAAGGCGGTAGTCAAGAAGGCTGCTCCTGCTAAGAAGGCTCCGGTCAAGAAGGCAGTAGTAGTCAAGAAGGCTGCTCCTGCTAAGAAGGCTCCGGTCAAGAAGGCAGTAGTAGTCAAGAAGGCTGCTCCCGCCAAGAAGGCTCCGGTCAAGAAGGCGGTTCCCGTCAAGAAGGCCGTAACCAAGGCTCCTGCCAAGAAGGCTCCGGCCAAGAAGGCACCGGCCAAGAAGGGCCGCAAGTAGTTTCAAACAACATCGGGTCCCACCTCAGGGTGGGGCCCGATGTTTGTATTTCAGGGGTAGGTGATGTCAGGGGGTAGCCCCCGTTAGCCCACGGCGGGCAGCGGGCTGTCCAGATGATCTGCGGCCACCAGCTTCTGGCCGCGCATCGACAGCACCCATATGCTGCCCTTACGGTTACGTGACTTATCGGGGCGGATGCCGTCGCGATGCGCCCACCATTCGATGAGATCCGGAATGACCCGGCCCTGTGTGCATACCACCCGGACCCCGGCCGATCCGGCGATTTCAAGAATCCTGCGATGTGCGCGCTTTCGGTCTGCCCAATAGGCCTCTTCGCTGAGCGCGGGCTCGCTGTAGATCACCGTGTTCAACTCCTCGGCAACCGGTTCCACGGTCTGCCGACAACGCAGTCGATCGGCGGCGTGAATGGCGTCGGCGCCGAATGCAAGTAGTTGACCAGTGAGCGCCTCGGCTTGGGCGCGGCCTTTCTTGTCCAATGGCCGCAGGGTGTCGTCTCCCGAATAGCGTTCCTTTCGCCCCGCCTTAGCGTGACGCACGATAATCAATGTCTGGGTGTCAATTTCGTGCTTTGCGAGATTTCGCAGCACTTTCCGGTCAACCGCATAGCTGACGGTCTTGATCGCGCGCGCTATCGGTAGCCATTGAATCTCGTCGACTTCATGGTTGGCTTCGAACTTTCCGTCTAAAGCTTGTGCCGCCCAATATTTGACGCGTTTGGTTCCCTGGGACACCGGATAACTCACGGACGGTAATCGTCTGCCGAGCCGCGAGGTAAACCCAGTCTCCTCGGCGATCTCGCGGACCGCAGCGATTGCCGCCGTCTCACCAGGGTCGAGCTTCCCCTTGGGTAATGACCAATCGTCATACCGTGGGCGGTGAACCAGCGCTACTTCGATGTCGCCGTCGGCAGGGTCGCCCTGGTACCGCCAGAGCGCCGCCCCCGCGGCAAGGACCGCTGCGCCGGTCCGGGTGGTCGGATCGGGCACGAAAGCTCCTTCGGGGGAGAGTGGTTCGGCCAGGACAACTTATGTGTGCGAGCGGTGCCGTTTCATCATCTCGATCTGGTGGTCGCGTACTTCCTCGCCGTCCGCGGGCGAGGCCAGCCACTGGCCGTCGGGCTGCAATTCCCAGCAGCGGGTTCGAGAGTCCAACGCCGAGGTGAACATATCGTCGAGCTGTGCTGTGAGCTTGGGGTCGGTGACTCGCGCGAGGACCTCGACCCGTCGATCCAGGTTACGGTGCATCATGTCCGCACTGCCGATCCAGAATTCGTCGACGGCGCGGAAGTGAATGATGCGCGAATGTTCAAGGAAACGGCCGAGAATGGACCGCACCGTCACGGTGCCCGAGAACTCCGGAACCCCGGGTCGCAGTGCGCAAATCCCACGCACCACCACCTCTACTGGCACCCCGGCCTGGGAGGCTCGGTACAACGCGTCGATCACCTGCTCGTCGACCAGTGCGTTCATTTTCAACCGGATTCGGGCGTCCTGCCCGGCCCGGTGTGCGGCGATCTCACGGTCGATACGGTCGATAATCCCCGCGCGAATTCCCTGCGGTGCCACCAATAGGTTGCGGTAGGAAACCTTTCGCGAGTACCCGGTGAGGGAATTGAACAGGTCGGTGAGGTCCGCCCCGATCTCTGGCGCGCTGGTCAGCAGACCGACATCCTCGTAGAGCCGCGCGGTCTTCGGGTTGTAGTTGCCGGTGCCGATGTGGCAGTACCGACGGATCGCCGAGCCCTCGCGCCGAACCACCAGCGACGTCTTGCAGTGCGTCTTGAGCCCGATCAAGCCATAGACCACGTGCACACCAGCGTCTTCCAGCGCGCGGGCCCACTTGATGTTGGCCTGTTCGTCGAAGCGCGCCTTGATCTCGACTAGAGCGACCACCTGCTTACCGGCCTCGGCGGCGTCGATGAGCGAGTTGACGATGGGAGAGTCGCCGGAGGTGCGGTACAGCGTCTGCTTGATGGCCAGCACCTGTGGATCGGCGGCCGCCTGCTCGATAAACCGTTGCACGCTGGTGGAAAACGAGTCGTAGGGGTGATGAACGAGCACATCACCGTCCCGGAGGGTGGAGAAGATGCTCTTCGGGGTTTCGCCCTGACCGAACGCGGGATGGGTCGCCGGCACGAACGTCGGGTCCTTGAGCGCGGGACGATCCACGCCATAGACCTGCCACAAGCAGGACAGGTCGACCAGCCCGGGCACCTGCACCACATCACCCGGATGCACGTCCAGCTCGCGCAACAACAGTTCGAGCATGTGCTCGGTCATATCGTCGGCGACCTCGAGCCGCACCGGCGAGCCGAATCGTCGTCGTGCCAGTTCTCGTTCGAGTGCCTGCAGCAGATCCTCGTCCCGATCTTCCTCGACCTCGAAATCGGCGTTACGGGTAATGCGGAAGGCGTGATGTTCAACGACTTCCAGGCCGGGGAACAGCGCCGACAGATGCGCCGCGATGAGTTCCTCCATGGGCAGGAAGCGTGCGCTGTGTGCAGTCTGGGAGGCTTCCGCACCTTCGGGGCTGCGCAACCTGACGAATCGATCAACGTTGTCAGGCACCTTGATTCGGGCGAAATGCTGGCCGCCCGTCTCGGGAACCTGGACGGTGATGGCTAGATTCAGACTCAGACCGGATATGTAGGGGAATGGATGCGCCGGGTCGACGGCCAGCGGGGTCAGCACCGGGAAAACCTGGTCGGTGAAATATGAGGAGAGATAGCTCCGCTCGTTCTCGGCCAGGTCGGCCCAGGTGACGACGAAGATGCCGTTCTCGGCGAGCTCGGGGCGCACCGACTCGCTGAACACCCGGGCGTGCTGGATCGAGATCTCCTGAGTGCGCTCGCCGATTAGTTTCAGCTGCTCGCGCGGGGACAACCCGTCGGCGGAACGCACCGACAGGCCGGTCTCATCGCGGCGCTTCAGGCCGGCAACGCGGACCATATAGAACTCGTCCAGATTGGATGCGAAGATCGCCAGGAATTTGGCGCGTTCCAGGATGGGCAGCGATTCGTCGGCGGCCAGGGCGAGGACGCGCGTGTTGAAATCCAGCCATGAGAGCTCCCGGTTGAGATACCGGTCCTCGGGAAGCTCCTCACCCGACACGATCGTGGTTGCCGCCGGGGGAACGCTCGGTGTGGTCACCCTTGTGATCATAGGGTCAGAGGGGCAGTGCCGCCCCCAGCTCGCGGGCCACGGCCAGATCTTCCGGGGTATCGACGTCGCAACGCAATCCTGGCCAGTTCCCGGTGAGCTCGACTGCCCCCGAATCCCGATGTCGCCGTGCTGAATCGGTTCCGAACAGCGGGTTGAGATCGCCGTCGGTGCAGAATAGCGCCGCGGTGCCGGTGCCGTGCCTGTCGGCGACGAAACTACGCAAGTGGCGGTGCGCGAGCTCCACCGCTGCCGCGAATTCCTCGGCCGTGACTGCGGGAAGGTCGGCTTGCAACACAACAAGATTCGGTGACGATGCGCGCATCTGTGTCGCGGCGTTCCGTAACGCGTTGTTCAGCGGATCGGGGTGGCCGGCGGGGGTGTCATCGAAGATAAACCGTGCTCCGGCCTCTCCCGCCGCCGCCTTGGCGGCAGGGTCGGGACTGATGACCGCGACGGATCGGGCCGCGGTAAACGCCACGGTGATGGCGTGCGTCAGCATGCCCAGTACCAGTCGTTCCCGCTCGGGTGCGGGGAGCGACGGTGCCAGGCGACTCTTCGCGGTCGACAGGTTCTTGACCGCGATGATCACGCTGAAGTCTGTGTCGGCCTGTCTGCCCACTTGCTCCGTGCCCACATCTCCATGGTGCCAGCTCCCAGTAGGGTGTCTGCCATGGCCACGGCGGCGGTGATGGGAGCTGGTTCCTGGGGGACCGCGTTGGGCAAGGTACTTGCCGACGCCGGTCACGATGTCCGTTTGTGGGCACGCCGATCCGAACTGGCCGATGAGATCAATGCGACGCACCGGAACTCGGTGTACCTCAGTGATGTGGATCTGCCTGCCTCGATAGTCGCCACCGGAGTGGCCGCCGATGCCCTCACGGGTGCCAACCTGGTGTTGCTCGCGGTGCCCTCGCAGTCGCTGCGCGCCAACCTGACCCCCTGGGTCGATCTCATCGAACCCGGATCCTCGGTGGTGAGTGTGGCCAAGGGCATCGAGGTTGGCACACTCATGCGGATGAGCCAGGTCATCACACAGGTCCTGGGCGCCGACCCCAGCCGGGTGGCGGTGCTGACCGGTCCGAACCTGGCCAGTGAGATCGCCTCATCCCAGCCCGCCGCCACTGTCATCGGCTGCACCGACTCGACCAGGGCCGTCGCCCTCCAGCGTGCGTTCTCCACGCGTTACTTCCGCCCGTACACCAACTCTGATGTGGTCGGCTGCGAGATAGGCGGTGCGTGCAAGAACGTGATCGCCTTGAGCTGCGGGATGGCCGCCGGAGTCGGGTTGGGGGAGAACACGATTGCCACCATCATCACCCGCGGGCTGGCCGAGATCACGCGGCTGGGTCTGGCGCTGGGCGCCAGTCACACCACCCTTGCGGGACTGGCGGGGGTGGGCGACCTGGTAGCCACCTGCACCTCGTCACACTCCCGGAACCGAACCTTCGGTATGCGGCTGGGCCGCGGTGAGACGCTGCAAGAGGCACGTAACGCCGGCGGCGGTAGGGTCGCCGAGGGAGTCACCTCCTGTGAGTCCATCCTGGCGCTGGCGTCGAGCTATGACGTCGAGATGCCGCTCACCGAGGCTGTCCATGGCGTCTGTCATCGCGGACTGAGCGTCACCGATGCCGTCGCCCAACTGCTGGGGCGCAGTACCAAACCGGAGTAAACACATGCCAGAGCCAGGGATATCGACCCGGGCCGTTGTGGCCGCCACCGCTGAACCCGCTGCCGGGCAACCCTTTCTGGCGGGTCCGGTGTTCGCCTCCGCATACCATCTGCCGGTGCCCGAGGATGACTCACTCGACACCTATGGGCGTGCCTCCAATCCCAGTTGGAGGCAATGGGAATCGGGGCTGGCGGCACTGGAGCGCGCCGAGAGCGCGCTGGTGTTCGGCTCGGGCATGGGCGCGATTACCTCGGCTCTGCGGGCGTTGGTTCGGCCCGGACAGACCCTTGTCGTCCCTGCGGATGGGTACTACCAGACGCGGCGCTACGCCACGGAAAATCTTGCGGCGTTGGGGATCAACGTCATCGCGGCCGCCTCAGACGAGATCGTGGCTGCTGCCGAGCGGGCGGATGTGGTGGTGGCGGAGACGCCCTCGAACCCGCGGCTCGACGTCGTCGATTTGGCACTGCTGGCCCGGCAGACGCATGCCGGCGGTGGTGTTCTGGTGGTGGACAACACCACGGCCACCCCGATGGGGCAGCTGCCCCTGGAATTGGGGGCCGACCTGGTGGTGGCCAGCGCGACGAAGGCGCTCTCGGGTCACAGTGACCTGATCGCGGGATACGTCGCTGGATCGCGTGAGGACCTTGTGTCGGCGGTCGCGCAGGAACGTTCGCGGGCTGGAGCGATCCTGGGTCCCTTCGAAGCCTGGTTGGGTGCGCGCAGTCTTGCCACCGCCGGGTTGCGTTTCGACCGCCAATGCCAGAACGCGTTCGCGTTGGCGACGATGCTGCATGAGCATCCCGCGGTCGCGTCGGTGCGCTATCCGGGTCTCGCGAGCGACCCATCTCATCCCGTGGCGTCCGCCCAGATGAGCCGGTACGGCTCACTGGTGTCGATCGAACTGGCCGATGCCGACGCTGTGCACGCGCTGGTGCAGCGGAGTGAGCTGCTGGCGGCATCGACGAGTTTTGGCGGCGTGCACAGCTCGGTGGACCGCCGAGCTCGCTGGGGAGACGCAGTTCCGGAGGGGTTCGCGCGGATCTCGCTGGGCATCGAGGACACCGACGATCTACTGGCCGATATTGAGGCCGCGCTCGCAGCCGGTACGGTCTGAAGGTTGTGAACCGGATCAAGGTCGCGCTCGTCTTCGGCGGGCGCAGCAGCGAGCATGCGATCTCCTGCGTATCCGCCGGCAGCATTCTGCGCAATCTCGACCAGAACGCGTACGAGGTGGTGGCGGTCGGGATTACCCCCGAGGGCGGCTGGGTGCTGACAGATGGCGATCCGGCGCAGCTGGCGATCAGCGACCGGACTCTTCCTCAGGTCACCGACGCGTCCGGTATCGAACTGCTGCTCGCCACCGACCCGCGTCGTGCGGGCCAACTGGTGAATGTCGATTCGGGCGCAGCCGGTCAGGTGCTGGCCTCGGTGGACGTGGTGTTCCCGGTACTGCACGGGCCCTATGGTGAGGACGGCACCATTCAGGGACTCCTCGAGCTTGCCGGGGTGCCCTACGTGGGTGCGGGTGTGCTCGCGAGTGCGGCCGGTATGGACAAGGAGTTCACCAAGAAACTGCTGGCCGCCGAGGGGCTTCCGATCGGCAAGTACGCCGTGATCCGCCCCCGCGACACCACACTGACCCTGGATCAGCGGGAGGACCTGGGGCTGCCGGTGTTCGTGAAGCCCGCCCGCGGCGGCTCGTCGATCGGTGTTTCTCGGGTGATGACGTGGGAAAAGTTGCCGGCGGCCATTGAGCACGCACGCCAGTTCGACCCCAAGGTGATCATCGAGGCCGCCATCATCGGACGTGAGCTGGAGTGCGGTGTGCTGGAGTTCCCCGACGGGGACATCCGGGCCAGCGTGCTCGGCGAGATTCGGGTCGAGGGTGTGTACCAGGATGAGACGGCTGCGGGCGCCTTCTATGACTTCGAGACCAAATACCTGGACGACACCGCCGAACTGGACGTGCCGGCCAAGGTTGACGACGCGGTGAGCGATCAGATCCGCGAGCTGGCGGTGGCGGCGTTCCGGGCGATCGACTGCCAGGGGCTGGCACGGGTGGACTTCTTCCTTACCGAGGACGGCCCGTTGATCAACGAGATCAACACCATGCCCGGATTCACGACCATTTCGATGTATCCGCGGATGTGGGCGGCCAGCGGCGTGGATTACCCGACACTGCTGGATGCGATGGTGCGCACCGCGCTAGCGCGCGGAACGGGTTTGCGATGAGCCGCTTGCGCGAAGAGTGTCTAGCTGCGATGAGCCGCTTGCGCGAAGAGCCTCTACCGAGGTAGCGGCACCGGATCGGGTTTTACGGCGGGTAGTGCCTTCCCGATTGCGTCGGACATCTCCGTCAATGGCTCCGAACCCGAACCGTCCGGCATCGTCAGCGCGATGTAGACGCCGCGGTCCACGGCGAACCAGGTGGTGGTCGCGATCGCGGCATCGGTGACCCGGAACCACTGCACCCCGTTGACCTGCTCGACCGAGGTGCCGACGGCGAACTCTGCAGGTCGGTCGACTCCGCAGCGTGCGATGACCGAGTCCTTCCCACGGCGCCACGCCGCCGTGGCGGGCGGTGCGGGTTCGACGATCTGCACTCGCGTCCAGTCGCCTGCCATACCGATCGGATATGCCTTGACCATATCCACGCAGAGCGGTGAATTAGCTTGTGGTGCTGGGATGTTGGTAACTGCGATGGGTTTTGTGCCGTCCTGGAATTGCGCGAACTTCAGGACGCCGAAGAGGACTGCCAGGGCCGCTACCGCCCCGAAAATTGCGATGCCGATGAGGAGCTTGCGTGACGGGCCGTCGTCGGATTGCACGGGCCTACACTAACCGAGTGCCAAATCTGGGCGATACCGGCGAGTTCGGCGTGATCAGCCGACTCACTGCGGGTCGTGCGCTGGGTGCCGATATCCAACTCGGTCCGGGTGATGATGCTGCGGTGGTCGGCGCGCCGGACGGTCGGGTCTTGGTCTCGACGGATATGTTGGTGCAGGACAGGCATTTTCGACTCGACTGGTCTTCGCCGTCGGATATCGGGCGAAAGGCGGTGGCGCAGAACGCCGCAGATATCGAGGCGATGGGCGGGCGAGTCACGGCCTTTGTGATCGCGGTGGGCGCACCCGCGGAGACCGCTGTCTCCTTCCTCGAACGGCTCAACCAAGGAGCCTGGGCCGAAGCGGCGCGGGTTCAGGCATCGATCGCAGGTGGAGATCTGGTCGCCTCACGTGACCTGGTGATCTCGGTGACAGTGCTTGGAGACCTGCAGGGCCGCGCACCGGTGACCCGCAGTGGAGCAACAGCGGGGGAGACGGTCGCCGCCTGTGGTGCGCTGGGCACCTCGGCGGCGGGTCTCCGGTTGTGGCAGGAAGGGATTGACGAGTTCCCCGAGCTGCGACAGGTACACCTGGTCCCGTCCCCGCCGTATGGGCAGGGACGGGTCGCTGCGCTGGCCGGAGCCACCGCTATGACCGATATCTCCGACGGGCTGCTGGCCGATATGGGCCATATCGCCGAGGCGAGCGGGGTCCGTATCGACCTGCGGTCGGCCGATCTGAAGCCCTATCTGGTACCGGTCGCCGGTGCCGCGCGACTGCTGGATGCCGATCCGTGGGACTGGGTACTCGTGGGCGGAGAGAACCATGCCTTGGTGGCCACCTTCCCGGGGGCCGTCCCGGCAGGCTGGACCGCCATCGGCGAGGTTTTCTCCGGGAATCCCGGAGAAAACACGGTGACGGTAGACGGTGCGGCATGGACGAAGCCGATGGGATGGGACTCGTTCGCTTAATGTCTTCGCGCACGCGGCTCATCCCCGCCCGACGTCTTCGCGCACGCGGCTCATCCGTGAGCTAAGTTGACTCTTCGTGACCGCCCGACCTCTCGCCGAGCTCATTGATCCCGGCTGGGCCGATGCGCTGGGACCCGTTGCCGATCAGGTGAGCACGATGGGGGAGTTCCTGCGCGACGAGATTTCCGCAGGCCGCGGATACCTGCCCGCTGGGGCAAACGTGCTGCGCGCCTTCACCTATCCGCTGGCCGATGTCCGGGTGCTCATCGTCGGACAAGACCCCTACCCGACACCCGGACATGCCATGGGGCTGAGTTTCTCGGTGGCCGCCGATGTGCGACCGGTGCCGCGCAGTCTGGCCAATATCTTCCAGGAGTATGAGAGCGATCTGGGTCTGCCCAAGCCCGCCAACGGTGATCTCACGCCGTGGTCACAGCAGGGTGTGATGCTGCTGAACAGGGTGCTGACCGTGCAGCCCACCAGCCCGGCATCGCATCGCGGCAAGGGCTGGGAGATCGTGACCGAATGCGCGATCCGGGCGCTCGTCGCGCGGGACACACCGTTGGTGGCGATCCTGTGGGGACGCGACGCATCGACACTTAAGCCGATACTGGGGCCCGGCGTGCCCACCATCGAATCGGTGCATCCGTCGCCGCTGTCAGCCTCGCGCGGATTCTTCGGCTCCAAACCCTTCAGTCGGGCCAACGAACTGCTCGCCGGATTGGGCGCGCAGCCGATTGACTGGCGGCTGCCGTAATGCGTTGGACGACGGGTGCATTGGCCGCCCTCGGGGGTACGACCGCCGCTCTGGTGACCGGTGGGACGGCGTTGCGCACCCCGGCTGTGGTCGACCGACTCAATGCCTGGGCGGGCCGCCGGCTCACTGAGGAGCAGCGCGGGGACCCGTACTCGGCGATCCTGCCCACCCCGATCGCCGGTGACGACTTCTACAGTGATCCGGGCGATCTGAGCCTCATTGAACCGGGCGAGATCATCCGCACCGACCAGGTGTCGCCGCGGCTTCCGCTGCGCAAGGCCACCATGCAACGGATCATGGTGCGTTCCACCGATACGGCGGGTAATGCCGTCCCCGTGACTGCGGCCTTGATCGTGCCAGAGCGTCCGTGGCAAGGCCCGGGTTCGCGTCCGGTGGTGGTACGCAACCAGGCGATCAACTCCCTAGGCCTTAAATTCACACCGTCATATCGGTTGGCGCACTTGTGGTACCGGGACAACCCGCCGATGTTCCCGTTTCTGTCCGCGCAGAACTACGCCGTGCTGTTCCCCGACCATGAGGGGCCCCGGATGTCGTACGCGGCGGGCAAGATGGCAGGCCATGCGGTACTGGATTCGGTGCGCGGAATGCTTTCGGCACGACCCGATCTCGCCGATTCACCGATCGTCATGCATGGATACAGCGGCGGCGCCATCGCCACCGTGTGGGCGGCGCAACTGCAGCCAACCTATGCGCCGGAGCTGCGCATCGCGGCCGCGGCCGCCGGCGGTACCCCCACCGATTACGCCCTGCTGTACGGGAGCATGAACAAAGGTTTGGGGGCGGGGCTTTTCGCCGCCGCGATCATTGGTCAGGCTCGCGAATTCCCGGAATTGGTGCAGATTTTCGGCGACTTTGCGCTCTATTGCGCGATCCGTGCCAAGGATATGCCGCAGCCCCCGCTGGCCGCGGCGGGTCTGCTGCGATTCGACCTCGACCTGCTCTCCGCCATCGAGGCGCCGTTTGAGTCAGAGCTGGGGCGACGCGTCATCGCGGCCAACCGGCCGGGTGAGCTCACACCGACCATGCCGGTGCTGCTGTATCACGGTTCGCGGAGCAAGGCGGTCGGCGACCTGTTCATCCCCGAAGAGGGTGTCTTGGCGCTGCGTGATACCTGGCGCGCCAACGGTGCCGAGGTGGACTACTGGGCGCTGCCCGGTGAGCACATCACCGCGGATATGGTGGCGATCCCCTGGGTGGTGAACTGGATTCGGAAACGGCTCAGCTAGCTCAGGGCCAGACGGGCTTGCGCTTGCCGACGAAGGCGTCAACACCCTCGATACCGGTCGGACTGACCGAGGCCTCGGCGATGCTGGTCTGCTCCAGATCCAGCTGCGCGTCGAGAGTGTTGTTCGCACTGAGGCGCAGCAGGCGACGGATGCGGTTCTGGGCCTCACGAGGACCGGCCGCGAGTTTCTCGGCGATGGCCACCGCGGTGGTTGACACTTCGTCATCGGACACCACGCGGCTCAGCAGTCCAATGGACAGGGCCTCGGGGGCTTCGACGACGCGATCGGTGAGCAGCAGCTCGGCGGCACGGGCCGTGCCGATCCTCCGGGGCAGCGCCCAGGACATACCGCCATCGGAGGAGTACCCGATCCCGGGGTAGGCGGCTCGCAGCTTGGTCGACTCGCCGCCGATCGCGATATCGGCCAGCAGCACCAGGCTCAGTCCGCCGCCGGCGGCCCAACCATGCACCGAGGCCACCACCGGGCGATCTGCGGCGTCCACGGCGCGAACAAACTCGTGCAAACGACCGGCGAGCTCATGGAGCTTGGCCCGGCGATCTTCGGCGGACGCGAACTCGCGCACATTACCGCCGGCGCAGAAGTTGGCGCCGCTGCTGGTCAGCAGGATTGCGCCGATGTCGGCGGGCAGGTCACGCAGCACTGAAACCGCGGCGTCGACACCGGCAAAATCAAGCGAGGTACCGGCCGCCGCAGTAGCGATGGTGATGTGCAGAACGCCGTTATGAACGGCGATGTAGTCAGAAGACTCCAAAGACACAGTGGTCACGGCCTTGGCTATACGCCGCGGACGACCTTGCCGGCCTTAATGCAGGAGGTGCAGGCATTGACGCGCTGCTTGTTGCCACCGGGGGAGGTGACGGCGTGAACCGTCTGGATGTTCGGATTCCAGCGACGGTTGGTACGCCGATGCGAGTGCGAAACCGACTTGCCAAAGCCGGGGCCCTTACCGCACACGTCGCAGACGGCAGCCATAGTGAAACTCCTCAAGCTCGCGATTCTGGCCAACGACCTGTTCAGGGTGGCCCACAACCCTGCAAGAATAGCCTGACCGGCCGGTGAACACCAAAATGTGTCGTGTCAGCTCCCATAGATAGGCTTTTCACATGCAGCTCTCGGTTCTGGACAGCGCCGCGCTGCTCGAATGGGCGCGCGCCTCCGTCGAGGGGCTGATCGCTCGTAGCGACGAGATCAACCGGCTCAATGTGTTCCCAGTAGCCGATGCCGATACCGGCACCAACATGCTGTTCACCATGCGATCGGCGGTCAACGCCGCCGAGGCGCTAGGAGAAGGCGCCACGGTCGCACAGGTCGCCGCCGCACTGGCTCGAGGCGCGGTCCATGGTGCTCGCGGGAACTCCGGGGTCATCCTGTCTCAGATCGTGCGCGGGGTCGCCGACGCCGCAGCCGACCACGACACCATCGGAGCCGAGGTGGTGCGTCGCGCATTGCGACAGGCATCACAATTCGTCATCGCTTCGATGAGCACACCCGTCGAGGGCACCATCGTGTCGGTGCTAGCCGCTGCCGCCGAGGCAGCTGACCGAGCCGCCGACGAGCTCGCCAACCTCATCATCACCGCCGCGGATGCCGCGGTGGCCGCCCTGGAGAGGACGCCCAAACAACTCGATGTGCTCGCCGACAACGGGGTGGTCGATGCCGGCGCGCGCGGCCTCGTCGTAATCCTCGACGCCCTGGTGCTGGTGGTGGCAGGGGAGCTGCCTGCTCGTCGTGAGTACACCCCATCACCGCCCAAGATCGCGCCCTCCCAGGTTTGGGTGGCCGGACCCGGGCGCGGTCCGGGTGGCTTGAACCTCGACCCGCCGGGTGAACTCCCCCCGGAGTTCGAGGTGATGTATCTGCTCGGCGGGTGTGACGAGCTGCAGATCGCCGATCTGCGAACCCAGCTCGACGAGATGGGCGACTCCATCGCCATTGCCGGCGACGGCGAGATGGGGCACTCGGTGCACGCCCACGTCAACGACGCCGGAGCCGCTATCGAGGCGGGTATGAAATTCGGTGTTCCGCAGTCGATTCAGATTTCCTCCCTGCGCGGAGCCGCTGGCGGTCATCACGACGGACGACACCGGCACCGCCGGGTGCTGGCTCTGGCGGAGGGCGATGGCGCGGCGGCACTCTTCTCCAGCGAGGGTGCGCAGGTGTTACGGGTCGATGAACCCCCTGCGAGCGCAAAGCGTCTCCTCGATGCGGTGGTCGACAGTGGTGCGCACCAGATCATGGTGTTGCCCAACGGATTGATGCCACCTGAGGAGCTGGTGGCGGTCTGCGCGGCGGCACGCGGGTGGGGGATCACGGTGATCCCGCTGCCCTCGGCGTCGATGGCGCAGGGGCTGGCAGCGTTGGCCGTGCACGATCCGGAGCGGATGGCCGTCGACGACAGCTACACCATGGCGCGTGCTGCGGGCGCAACCCGGTTCGGGTTGGTCCGCGTGGCGACCGAACGTGCCCTCACCTGGTCCGGAACCTGCGAGCCGGGAGATGCGATGGGCATCATCGGCGACGAGGTGTTAGTTCTGAATCACGACGTCACCAATGCTACTAAGGCTTTGGTGAGCATCATGTTGTCCTCGGGCGGAGAGCTGGTGACGGTCCTGCTGTCCGACAATGCCAACGAGTCTCTCGCCGATGCACTGATCGAGCACACCCGATCGCACCACGGGGGTGTCGAGGTGATGATCTATCGCACGGGGCAGCACACCGACGTCGTTCATATCGGTGTGGAATAACAGATGGTGACATTATCCGATCGCCTGGATCATGTGTTGGGGCACAAGGCATCCGACGTCCTTGACGCTGAATTCGGTCTGCTGACCGTTGAAGACCTACTGCATCATTACCCACGCCGGTACAGCACCGACTTCAGTCTGCGCGACGAGCAGGACGGTGAGCGCGCCAAACCCGGTGAGCACACCACCCTGGTGGGGTTCATCACCTCGGCGGAGCTGAAGAGCATGAAGAACCGTAAGGGTCAGTTCCTATCGGTCATGCTGGGGAGCGCCCCGCATGCGGTGCAGGCCACCTTCTTCCATCCGCACAAGGTGAAACGCGATCTGGAGGTGGGCAATCGGGTGATGCTCTCGGGTGCGGTCGGAGAATTCCGAGGTAAACCCCAGTTGACGCACCCCGACTATTTGGTGTTGGAAACCGCGCTCGGAGAGAGCACCACAACGCGCGGTAGTACCGCGCTGCGCGGCATCGCCGGAACGGCGCGCGACGCATCCACGGCCATCTCCGCATTCGAGCGCAATGTGTTTCCGATCTACCCGGCAACCAAGAACTTAGAAAGCTGGGACATCTACCGTTGCATCGATCAGGTGCTGGCTCAGCTGGATCCGGTACCCGAGGCGTTGCCGGAAGCCGTGCTGGTAGAGCACAGCCTGATGTCTCTCGACGAAGCGCTGCGCAAGATCCACATGTCGGAGGACGACACCGAGCAAAAGCAGGCGCGCAGACGCCTGGCGTTCGATGAGGCGCTGGGTCTGCAACTGGCATTGGCCGTGCGGCGCGGCAGCGATATCGGGTCAGCGGGTCCGCCGATGCCGCTCAGCGAAGGACTGCTGCGCGAGGATCTGTTGCGCCAGTTGCCCTTCGAACTGACCGAGGGGCAGCAGCAGGTTGTTGCCGAAATCGGTGCCGACCTAGTCGGGGTCAAGCCGATGAATCGGCTGCTACAAGGTGAGGTGGGCTCCGGTAAGACCGTCGTCGCGCTGCTCGCGATGATGCAGGCCATCGACGCGGGATATCAGTGCGCCCTGCTGGCGCCCACCGAGGTGTTGGCAGTTCAACATGCTCGGTCGCTGCGCGCGATGCTCGGATCATTGGCCACGGCGGGCGAATTGGGCGCTCCGGACGACGCGACCAGCATCGCGCTGCTCACCGGATCGATGTCGCCTGCGGTGAAGAAACAGATCAAGGCCGACGTGGCAACCGGGCTCGCGGGCATCGTCATTGGCACCCATGCGCTGCTGCAGGATTCGGTGGACTTTCACAAGTTGGGTTTGGTGGTCGTCGACGAGCAGCACCGCTTCGGTGTTGAGCAGCGAGATCGGTTGCGGGCCAAGGCGCCGGAAGGCATCGTGCCACACCTGCTGGTGATGACGGCCACTCCGATCCCGCGCACGGTGGCGCTCACGGTGTTCGGCGACCTGGAGACCTCGACGCTGCGGGAGCTGCCGCGTGGACGCCAACCCATCACCACCACCGCGGTGTTCACCCGCGAAAAACCGGGCTGGCTCGCTCGCGGCTGGGAGCGAATCGCCGAGGAGGTGGCCGCAGGCAGGCAGGCCTACGTGGTGGCCTCGCGCATCGATGCCGACGACAAAGATGCTGGACCCGATGATTCGGAGGAGAAGCGCCCGCCGCCGGTTCCCGTCACCGAGTTGTACGAGACCATTCGCGGCTCGCTGCTACCGGGTCTGCGCGTCGGGCTGCTGCACGGCCGGTTGCCGTCGGAGCAGAAGGACGCCGTCATGACGGCGTTCGGCGCGGGCGAGATCGATGTCTTGGTGTGTACCACCGTGATCGAGGTCGGTGTGGACGTCCCGAATGCGACGGTGATGCTGATCATGGATGCGGACCGGTTCGGAATCAGCCAGCTGCACCAGCTGCGCGGCCGTGTGGGTCGTGGCGGCAACAAGGGCCTATGCCTATTGGTAAGTCCCTGCAGCCCGGCGGGTTCGACGGGACGGCGGTTGCGGTCGGTGCAGGACACCCTGGATGGGTTCACCCTGGCCGAGCTGGACCTGGAGGAGAGGCGCGAGGGCGACGTCCTGGGCCGCGATCAGTCCGGTCGTGCGGTGAACCTGCGGCTGCTCTCGCTCTTGGATCACCGCGACATGATCGAGACCGCCCGGGACATGGCGGTGCGTGCGTGTGCCGAGGACCCGGTGTTGACGAGGCACCCGGCGCTGGCGGGTATGGCGCAGCGCTTCCTGATCGCCGATCAGATCGAGTACCTGGATAAGTCGTGAGGAATCGCGCCCTTCTCATCGTCGCCATCGCTGCGGCGATCGCGGTGGTGGTGGCGTACCAGCTGTCGACTCGCTATCGGCTCCAACGTGCTAATGCCATTGCTGCGCAATCGAATATCCCGACTCTTGCGCAGGGCGATGACCCCCTGGCCGGGATAACCGTGGTGGCCAAGCGGCTGCGGGGCAAGGACTATGAACGTGCGCAGTTCGGTGACGCCTGGTCCGATGACACCGACGCCCCGGGCGGGCGCAACGGTTGCGATACCCGCAACGACATCCTGAATCGCGACCTGGCGGACAAGAGCTACGTGTACACCCGGAGGTGCCCCAACGCGGTGCGCACCGGCACACTTCGCGATCCGTACACGGGAGTGCAGGTGGCATTTACCCGTGGTCCGAAAAGTGGTGAAGCCATTCAGATCGACCATATCGTCCCGCTGGCGTACGCCTGGGATATGGGCGCACGGGACTGGGAACCGTCGTTGCGATGGCGCTTTGCCAATGATCCCGCCAATCTCATCGCGGTGCAGGGGCAGGCCAACCAGGACAAGGGGGACCAGGGGCCGTCGGGCTGGATGCCATCCAACCGTGCATTCTGGTGCCAATACTCCATGCAATTCGCGGAAGTGCTTCGCGAATACCACCTTTCAATCGACGAGCGGTCGGCGAACACTGTCAGAGAGGCTGCGCAGACCTGTCCACCACGGTGACCCCCGGCGCGCTTACGATGGCTCCGGCAGGCACTGTAGTACGAAGAACGGATGTCTTTCCGGGTCCGGTGTTCTCCGGTGATATGGGTACAGCCCGAGTCTGATTGCGCGCCTTTGGGCAAGGCGGCGACGCTGGGCCACTACCGCTCGGATGGATCTAACTGTGCGGGTGGCGATATCACTATCAGTCAGCGTGTGGTCGCTGAGGAGCGCAATCTCGGCGGGCGACCAATGTTTGAATTTGGTCATTCCGTTTTGCGCGTTAGATTTCTGGCCCGCCTGCTGGCCGCGTACTCACGGCTGTAGAGCGATTCCCTGTCATAAAGGCCCAACTTGCGTCCCACGATCGGGAGGGTGCGCGTGAGCCAGGCGACGAACCGTGTGGTGCCGTCGGCGAAAGGCAGCATCTGCACGAGAGCGGCCAAGAAGTCTTGATCGGTGTCGATCCGGGCGATCTTCCATTTCTCGTTCTCCTTGCGGAGGATGTAGCGGTCGACGCCGCAGCCGCGAACGGGCTTGCGCGGCCAGGGTATTGCACTGTTCCAGAAGAATCTGGTGGCGCCTGAGTAGGGGAAGGCCGCCCGTATCTGGTCGTTGAAGAAGTCGTAGTACGGGAGGTGGGTGTCTGTTCCGTCCCACGGGTAGAAGCCGAGTTCGCGCGTGAATATGTAGCCGAGCCGCGCGAAGTCGCCGGTGTAGTCGCGCCCGTGAAACTCCAGCTGTCCAGTATTAGACATGGTCCATACCAGGTCTTCTGTCCAGCATTCCTCGAGTGCTTCCGGAGAGTCGTCGTTCCAGGCTGCGAACCACTTACGCCAGAACTCCGCGATCCCTTCCAGCGGGAAGCCGGCCTCGACGTACATGTCTTCCTGTTCCTTGCAACGTCGCAAGAAGGGCTCGATAAGTGCTTCGGATTCGGCGACTGGCGCGTGTACCCGGCCAGGAGGAGCCTTTACACTCCAATCCGGCTGGTGCGCATTCTGATTCCTTATCTCCGTGTTCGTCACGTGGTTCCTTTCTTGTGATGGCTTGTGTGAGGGGCGTTTCAAACTCTGGTGATCGTGGCGGGCACGCCGCCCTTGACCAACGTCGACAAGCTGAAGAATTGCCGGGGTTGCCATCCTGGTCGCAGGTGCAGGCGATACCGCTGGAAGATGGTCGCCAACAAATACTGCGCCATCATGTAGGCCATACCGGTGCCCATGCAGTGGTGCGGTCCGGCGCCAAAGGCCTGGAATGCCAGACGTGGACGTGCATTGACGCGGTCCTGATCGAAGAACTGCATCGGGTCGTACACTTCGGCGTTCTCGCCCCACCACCGCGGGTCGCGGTGGACCACGTACAACGAGCTCGCGACCAGGGTGTATTTGGGGATGGGGTATCCGCCGAGCTCGGTGTCCTGCATCGCATATCTTGGGTTGATGGGCGCGCCTTGCAGCCGCTGCCCCTCGTCGAAACATGCCCGTGCCCAAGGCAGCTTGGGTAGATCGTCGGGGGTTGGCATGTCGCCATTCAGCATTGCGATCTCGTCGTAGAGACGCTCCAGATGTTCCGGATGCTGTAGGAGCAGTGCCAGCGTCCACGACATCGACGCGACGATCGTCTCGTAGCCGCCGCCGATTGCCGACATGATCTCCGAGTACACATCGACTTCAGTGAGCGGGTTACCGGGGTCGTTACGTGCGCCGAGCAGGATGTTGAGCAGGTCCGCATCGTTGGTTGGATTCGCGCGTCGTTCTTGGACCATCCCACGGATGGTTCGCATGAGGTGAACCCCCGAGACCGTGAGATTCTCCTTGCCGGGCAACGGGAAGACATTCGGCGGGGTCGCCAGAAAGAGTCCCGACGCGATAGCGCGCATCACGGACCGCGTCGCTGTATCGGCATGCATAACTTCGTCATCGGACAGTTTCGTCGAGAACATCGCGTACATAAATGCCGGCAGCACGATCTTCGGCAGCTCTGCTTGCAGGTTCACCTCCTGGCCGGTGCCAGCGACCATCAGCCATCGGTCGATCCGATCGGTGAACACCTCGACGAACTTGTCCGACACCACCGCGAGGTGCTTCTTGCCGAACATCGGCATGAGCTTTTTGCGTCTGTCTCGAAGGGCCTGCCCTTCGAGGGCCTGCACCGGGCAGCCCACACTCGTAACTGCCTTTTGCATTCGCCTGCCTTGGATGGGCGCAGACATGCTGTATTTGAGCTCGGTGTCCTCCATGAACTCACTCACGAGATCCGGGTGATTGGCCAGGACCAGTGGATATATCGGCAGCGGCACCCGATAAATGTCTCCGTATCTGCGATGGCAGTCCTGCAGGAACTTGTACGGGTTACGTGCCATAGGAATCGCCGAGCCTATGAAGGGCAATCCAATTGGGCCCGGTGGAATCGGCCGGTCGCGGCCCCAGCCCGTCAGGAGGCTGAACGAGGCGCGCAACGGCTTACGGGTGGGCCAGAACGGATCATCTTTCAGAGACGCGATTACCGCGCGACGGCCGACACTCCACCGAGGTGGCGTGTCCGCGGGAAGCTGACCGTGTGCCGGGCACTGGGTCGCAGCAGTAGTCAAGATCGGTCCTTTCCGTGGTGGATCTCAATTGCCCCGGACGGGCAGATCTGACTGGCTTTATTTGCGTCGTCATGCAATTCGGTGCTGGTGGTACTCGCCGCGACGCTCGTGCCATCGGGATTCTCCGTAAACAGCAGCGGATAGGAGCCGTAGCAATAGCCGGCGCCCATGCAGACATCACCGTCGACGGTGATCGAGAAGAGTTGTTCCGTCATGAGACATTGGACTGTAAATGTAACAGTGTATCTGCGTCAAGAGGTAACATGACTGATCGTGGATCTAGGCGCGATTTGGTCGCAGGTGTCTTCTGGGCAGGCTGCCCCGGAGGACGATGAGCGGGAGCGGCTTCTTGACGCCGCGCGCACTGAGTTCGTTGCGCATGGGTTCCGTCGGGCGGCGGTGGCAGATATAGCGAAGCGGGCCAAGGTTTCTCGACAGACTCTGAACCGCCGATGCGGCGACAAGGACGACATGGTGTCGTCGGTCGTCGGTCGTGAGGTGCTTCAGTTCTTTCTCAAGTTGGCGCCATTGTTGGATCCGGGCGACAAGGTTGAGGACCAGGTTGTCGAGGTGTTCGTGACTGGAATGCGTGAATGCCGGGCGAATCCGGTGGTTGCGGCTCTCAAGGAGTATGAGGCCGAATCAATGTCGGTGCGACTGTTCGAGACCGAACACGGCAACTACCAGCTAGTGCTTTCCGTTCTTGCCATGCGGTTGATGGGGGATGGGTATCCAGAAGCGGGCGCCAAGCAGGCGGCCGAGCTCATCACGCGGATTACCGCGACTCTCTTGCTGGCTCCATCGAAGGTTCTTCGCGCGGAGACAGACGACGAGGCAAGGAATATTGCCGTCACCTACTTCATCCCGGTGTTGAGGGCAGCGCGCGAAGTTGCGGAGTAACGCGCGCCGTTGCCGGCATGTTGCGCGCGGCTTTATGTCCTAGCTCCTGAATCCGGTCACAGCTTTGGTGAGAGTGTCTCTCTCGGTCAGGCCTCGTGGAAGTTATTCGCGGATAACGGTTTTCGTCGCGATGCGGGCGGTGTCCCATCGTCGGACAGGCGAAACGCACCTGTCCACAACTGTTGAATCTGTGGTAAACAGGGACGGAAGCCCGAACAGGTGGTGGTCGTAAATGAAGAGAAATCGGTGGGGTTGGCTACTTGTCGTAGCCGTGGCTTTTGCGCTGCTGAGTTCGCCGGTCGGCATTCCTTCCGCGGCAGCCGCGGCATGCCCCGATGTTGAAGTCGTGTTCGCGCGAGGCACTTTCGAGCCCCCAGGCGTCGGCGGGACCGGGGATGCATTCGTCAACGCGCTGCGCGCGCGTACCAAGGGCAAGTCCGTCGAGGTCTACCCCGTCGAGTACCCGGCGTCCTTGGCCTTTGCGACCGCGGCCGACGGTGTCATCGACGCGAGCAACCGCGTCAAGGACATATCCGCGCGGTGCCCCAACACGAAGATCGTATTGGGTGGTTTCTCCCAAGGTGCGGCAGTCGTCGCGTACACCACCGCCGATGCAGTGCCGGTGGGTTTTGATCTGCCGGAGGGGATCAGCGGTCCGATGCCACCCGATGTGGCCGACCATGTTGCGGCGGTGGCGCTGTTCGGGAAGCCGTCGAGCGGGTTCTTGCAGAGGGTGGATACTAACGCCCCGCCGATCAACATCGGTCACCTCTACGCGGGTAAGACGGTCGACATGTGCGTTCCCGAGGATCCGATTTGTTCCCCCGACGGCTTCGACAACGCTGCGCACGGCTCGTACGTGGACAACGGGATGACCAATCAGGCCGCGGATTTCGCGGTCCGGCAGCTTAACTCCTCAGCGGAGTCGGCTAGCGCGCCTGGATGAGTTCGATCGTTGCCTCGATCACGGCAACATCGGATGCCCCTGGCACGAGGATGAATTCATCCAGCCCGGCCTCCTCGGCTCCGTCGAGGGTGCGGTTGACTGCGTCGGCGTCGAAATTGGTCAACGTCTTCGGCACGTTCTCAGCGATCTGAGGCCCGAAGATCGCGAGGTACTCGCTGGTGAACTGTTTGAGCTCCGACTCGGCATCGGGGATGCCCAGGGTGTAGAAGGCGCCGCTCGACAGGAACGGGGGATCGGCATGCCCGGCCTCCTGCCATGCCGCGCGGGCGGCCCCGGCGGAGTAGGCAAGCTCGGAGGACGCCCCGGACACGCTGAAACCGGTGATGCCGTCGGCCCATCGCGCTGCGCGGGCCAGGGACTTCGGGCCGATCGCGGCGGCAACGATAGGCGGACCGCCGCTTTGAACGGGCGCCGGACCCACCGGGTCGGCACCCTCGAACGGGGGCTCGCCTCGCCACAGTCGCCGCAGCGCGGCTACCTGGTCATCGAGGCGCTGGTGGCGTCTGTCGAAGGATGCGTCCAATGAGCGGTAGTCGTGTTCCCGGCCACCAACACCTACCCCCAGGGTGAATCGGCCCTCGGAGAGCACATCCAGCGACGCCGCTTGCTTGGCGACCAGCGGCACCGGATGGGCAGGGAGCACGGAAACATTGGCGAGTATCCGGATCCGTTCGGTAACCGCCGCGGCTCCCGCGAGCGTCACCCACATCTCCTGGTTGTGATACGAGATGCGCTCGCCCGACGAGATCGTGGAGAAAGGTCCCTCATCGGCGAGGCGGGCCCAGGTGATCGTCGACTCGCGGGTGTACTCCCGGCACATGAAAGGCAGGGCAATGCCGATATCCATGCGGGCACCCTATACGGGTCCAGGAACTATGGGCACGGAAACCGCTGCGCCGCATTGCCTTCGGTGGTCCAGTTTCTAGACGCCGGTCTAAGTAATCGTTACGGTTACCGCGTGAGCCCCTTACGTGATCTCGCCCTGCGTGTCAGCACCGCCGCGACACCCCACATTCCCATCCCCGTGCGACGGGCCATGGCCGGTCGTCAGGTGATCATCGACGGCAACATCCTCGACCCGTCGACTCAGCTCCTGCTGCGCGGGCTGGAGCTCATGGGTGAGGCAGACATGACCAGAGGTGAGGACGTCGCCGAAAACCGTGCCGGTATACGCAAACAGTCGGCATTACTGCAGTTCAGCACCCCGGTCGGACAGGTACGCAACTTCTCCATTCCGGGCCCCGCCGGCCCCATCCCCGTCCGGCATTACCGGCCGGTCGTCGAGAACACCGGTGCGGTGCTGGTGTTCTTCCATGGTGGCGGCTGGATGATCGGCGATCTGGACACGCATGACCAGGCCGTCCGACAGACCTGCCGCGATGCCGGTGTCTCGGTGTTGTCGGTGGATTACCGTCTGGCTCCCGAGCACAAGGCACCCGCCGGCGCTGAGGACTGCCTGGCCGCCTATCTGTGGGCAGTCGAGCATGCCGGTGAGCTGGGTGCCACACCCGACAGAGTCGCGGTGGGCGGTGACAGCGCGGGAGGCAACCTCGCCGCCGTCGTCTCGCAGCAGGCGCGCGACACCGGGGCACAGCTGCCGCTGTTGCAGTTCCTGATCTATCCGGCGGTCGACTTCACCGTGCGGCGACCGTCGCGCGATCTCTTCGCCGAGGGCTTCTTCCTTACCAAGGCGGCCATGGACATGTTCGAAGGTCACTATCTCGACGGGTCCGAGGTCGACAAGGCGGACCCTCGAGTGTCACCGATTCTGGCCGACAACCTCGCGGGATTGCCGCCCGCGCTCATCACGACGGCCGGTTTTGACCCGCTACGCGACGAGGGCAATGAGTATGCGGAGAAGCTGCGGGCCGCCGGAGTGCCGGTGGACCTGCGGGTAAAGGGTCCGCTGATTCACGGTTTTTACAACATGGCCAGGCTGGGTGGTGCCCCGTCGGCCGCCGTGAACGAGCTGACATCGGCCCTGCGCGCGCATCTGTCTCGCTAATTTCTGCCCGGTAGGCTGTTCGAGTGGCCAAACCGAAGCAACCCCCCAGCTACGACCTCAAGAAGGCGGAGCAGCGCCGAAGCCAGCTGATCCAAATAGCGCTCACGGCGATCGTCGTGCTGTTCGCCGCGGGGCTGGTCGGTTTCATCGTCGTCAAGAACAAGAAGGATGCGGGTCCGCCCGCGCCACCCGCGGGAGACGTCAAGGCTGTCGAGGTGGTCACCGCCGGCCCGGCCAAGCTCATCACCAAGGAAGGAACCACCGAACCCAAGGTGGTCCTGACCCTGATCGAGGATCCGATCTGCCCAGCCTGTGGCATGGTCGAGCAGGAGTTCGGGCCGACGATCGAGAAGCTCATCGACACCGGCGCGGTCCGTGCCGACTACAACATGGTGGCGATCCTCGACGCGCCCAAGTTCAAGCGCGACTACTCCTCACGGGCCTCGGCGGCGGCCTACTGTGTGGCCGACCAGTCCCCGGAGCTGTTCCGCAAGTTCCACAAGGCGCTCTACCAGAATCAGCCCGATGAGGTCGATGCGAAGACATGGCACGACGACAAATGGCTGATCGATACGGCCAAGAGTGTCGGTGCGTCCGACGCGGTCTCCAAGTGCGTCAAGGACAAGAAGTACATCAACATGGTCAAGGCGCTCGGCCCGGCGCTCAACATCCAGGCCACACCCACGATCCGGATCAACGGCAAGGACTGGGAAATCGGGAAGAGCACCACCCCGGCTGATCTGGTCAAGGCCATCACTGATATCACCGGACCGGTACCGGGCCTGACGTGAGGCTGCGCCCCGCGACCGCCTGGTACGTACTTTTCGCCGGGGTGGCCGGCCTGGCCGCCGCGCTGGCCCTGACCATCGAGAAGATCGAGATCCTGCTCGATCCGACGTACATCCCGTCGTGCAGCCTGAATCCGGTCGTATCCTGCGGGTCGGTGATGACGACCGCACAGGCCTCGGCCTTCGGGTTCCCCAACTCGCTCATCGGCATCGTGGCATTCACCGTGGTGTTGGTTACGGGCGTGCTGGCGGTGGCCAAGGTGGAGTTACCGCGTTGGTACTGGGGCGGGCTGGCCGTCGGCACCCTGCTGGGTGCAGTCTTCGTCCACTGGTTGATCTTTCAGAGCCTGTACCGCATCGGGGCGTTGTGCCCGTACTGCATGGTGGTCTGGGCGGTAACGATTCCGCTGCTGGTGGTGAGCGCATCGATTGCCTTGCGGCCCTTAGGGTCTCAGCGCTGGGCAAGAGTCCTGTACCAGTGGCGGTGGTCGCTGGTGGCGTTGTGGTACGCCGCGGTGATTCTGATGATCCTCGAACGATTCTGGGATTACTGGATCACACTGGTCTGAGCGCGTTTGTGAAATTGAGCGGACGCGCGTTCGCTCAATCCTCACGGTACGGTCAGTCACTATGTTCTCGAAGGTTCTTGTCGCCAACCGCGGTGAGATCGCGATCCGCGCGTTTCGGGCTGCCTACGAATTAGGTGCCGAGACGGTCGCTGTCTACCCATATGAAGACCGCAACTCCGGTCACCGACTGAAGGCCGACGAGGCCTATCAGATTGGTGAGAAGGGGCACCCGGTCCGGGCTTATCTGTCGGTCTCGGAGGTCGTCAACGCGGCCAAGAACTCCGGTGCCGACGCGATTTACCCAGGATACGGATTTCTCTCCGAGAATCCCGATCTGGCCGCGGCCTGTGCGAAGGCGGGTATCACCTTCGTCGGACCGCCCGCCGATGTCTTGGAGCTGACGGGTAACAAGGCCCGCGCCATCGCCGCCGCGCGGGAGGCGGGGCTGCCGGTATTGGCGTCCTCGCAGCCTTCGGCATCGGTCGAGGACCTGCTGGTCGCCTCCGAGTCGATGGCGTTCCCGGTATTCGTCAAGGCGGTCGCCGGCGGCGGCGGCCGTGGCATGCGCCGGGTCGCCGAGCGTGAGCAGCTGCGCGAGTCGATCGAGGCCGCGAGCCGCGAGGCGGAGTCGGCGTTCGGAGACCCGACGGTCTTCTTGGAGCAGGCCGTTATCAACCCACGGCATATCGAGGTGCAAATCCTCGCCGATACCGCAGGCAACGTCATCCACCTCTTCGAACGCGACTGTAGCGTGCAGCGGCGTCACCAGAAGGTCATCGAGCTGGCCCCCGCGCCTAACTTGCCGGCCGAGCTGCGCCAGAAAATCTGTTCGGACGCAGTAGCTTTCGCCCGTCATATCGGATACAGCTGTGCCGGCACCGTCGAGTTCCTACTCGATGAGCGCGGCCACCACGTCTTCATCGAGATGAATCCCCGGATCCAGGTGGAACACACGGTGACCGAGGAGATCACCGATGTGGACCTGGTTGCGAGCCAGCTGCGCATCGCCTCCGGTGAGACACTCGACGACCTTGGCCTGAACCAGGATTCGATCAAACCGCGGGGTGCCGCGCTGCAATGCCGGATCACCACGGAGGATCCTTCCAACGGTTTCCGCCCCGACACCGGCCGCATCACCGCGTACCGCAGCCCCGGTGGTGCGGGTATCCGACTCGACGGTGGGACGACACTCGGTGCCGAGGTGGGCGCGCATTTCGACTCGATGCTGGTGAAGCTGACCTGCCGCGGGCGGGACTTCGAGACCGCGGTGGCCCGTGCCCGCCGCGCCGTCGCCGAGTTCCGAATCCGCGGCGTCGCGACCAACATCCCGTTCCTGCAAGCGGTTCTGGACGATCCCGACTTCCGGTCCGGACACGTCACCACCTCATTCATCGAGGAACGTCCGCAGCTGCTGACCGCGCGCTCCTCGGCCGACCGCGGTACCAAGATCCTGAACTATCTGGCCGATGTGACCGTCAACAAGCCTCATGGGAGCAAGCCCTCCAGGGTGTATCCGCATGACAAGCTGCCCGCGATCGATCTGTCGGTACCGCCGCCGGACGGGTCCCGTCAGCGGCTGTTGGCCTTGGGCCCAGAGGGTTTCGCGAAGGCGCTGCGGGAGCAGAAGGCTGTCGGTCTGACCGACACCACCTTCCGCGACGCGCACCAGTCGCTGCTGGCCACCCGGGTGCGCACCACCGGTCTGTTGGCGATCGCGCCGTACGTGTCGCGGCTGACGCCGGAGCTGCTGTCGATCGAGGCCTGGGGCGGTGCGACATACGATGTGGCGCTTCGCTTCCTGAAGGAAGACCCGTGGGAGCGGCTCGCCGACCTACGTGAGGCCGTCCCGAATATCTGCCTGCAGATGCTGCTGCGCGGCCGGAACACGGTGGGGTACACGCCATATCCGGAGACGGTGACCAAGGCGTTCATCCGCGAGGCGAGCGCTACCGGGGTGGATATCTACCGAATCTTCGATGCGCTCAACAACATCGAGGCGATGCGCCCGGCGATCGACGCCGTGCGCGAGGTCGGCACCTCGGTCGCCGAGGTGGCCATGTGCTACACCGGCGATCTGTCCAACCCCGGTGAAAACCTGTACACGTTGGACTACTACCTGAAGCTCGCCGAGCAGATCGTCGATGCGGGTGCACATGTGCTGGCGATCAAGGACATGGCGGGCCTGCTGCGTCCGCCCGCGGCAGCGACGCTGGTGACGGCGCTGCGCTCGCGGTTCGATCTGCCCGTGCACGTGCATACACATGACACTGCCGGCGGGCAGCTGGCCACTTACCTGGCGGCCTGGCAGGCGGGCGCCGATGCGGTGGACGGCGCGGCAGCACCCTTGGCCGGAACCACGAGCCAGCCTTCGTTGTCGGCGATCGTGGCCGCCGCCGCACACAGCGAGTACGACACCGGGGTCTCGCTGACCGCGGTATGCGATCTGGAGCCGTACTGGGAGGCGCTGCGAAAGGTATACGCCCCCTTCGAGTCCGGGCTGCCGTCGCCGACCGGCCGGGTGTACACGCACGAGATTCCCGGCGGGCAGCTATCGAACCTGCGCCAGCAGGCCATCGCGCTGGGGCTGGGTGACCAGTTCGAGGAGATCGAGGCACGGTATGCCGCCGCGGACCGGATGCTCGGCCGTTTGGTCAAGGTGACCCCGTCCTCGAAGGTGGTGGGCGATCTGGCGCTGGCGTTGGTGGGTACCGGTGTGAGTGCGGACGAATTCGCCTCGGATCCGGGCCGTTTCGATATCCCTGAGTCGGTGATCGGATTCCTGCGCGGAGAGCTGGGCGATCCTCCGGGCGGCTGGCCCGAGCCGTTCCGTACCCGCGCGCTGGAAGGTCGCGGCCCCGTTCGTGCGGAGGCGGTACTCACCGCGGATGACGAGGCTCAGCTGGATGGCGACAGCGTGACACGGCGAGCTGCGTTGAACCGGCTGCTGTTCCCCGGCCCCACCAAGGAATTCCTGGCGCATCGGGATCAGTACGGCGATACGTCAAGGCTTTCGGCGAACCAGTTCTTCTACGGCCTTCGGTACGGAGAGGAGCACCGCGTCAAGCTGGAGAAGGGCGTCGAGCTGCTCATTGGGATCGAGGCGATCTCCGATGCTGACGAGCGCGGCATGCGCACCGTGATGTGCATCCTCAACGGCCAATTGCGTCCGGTGCAGGTGCGTGACAGGAGCATCGACAGTGCGGTGGCCAGCGCTGAGAAGGCCGATCGGGGGAATGCGGACCATGTGCCGGCACCCTTCGCGGGCGTGGTGACGCTCAATGTGGTTTCCGGCCAGGAGGTTGCGGCAGGGGAGAGCATCGGCACCATCGAGGCCATGAAGATGGAAGCCTCCATCACCGCGCCGAAGGCGGGCACCGTCGCGCGGGTGGCGTTGACCGAGACTGCCCAGGTCGAGGGTGGGGATCTGCTGGTGGTGATCAGCTGACCCGGATCATCGCCGGCGCCGCGGGTGGACGCCGGATCGCGGTGCCGCCGAAGGGGACCCGGCCCACCACGGATCGGGTCAGGGAGGCGCTGTTCAGCATGCTGGAGGCACGCTTGGACTTCGACGGGATCGCCGTGCTCGATCTGTTTGCCGGTTCCGGTGCACTGGGTTTGGAAGCGTTGTCACGCGGTGCGGATCACGTGACACTGGTGGAGTTGAACGCTGTCGCGTCGAAGGTGATCGCGGCCAATATTGCGGCGGTGGGGCTTCCCGGTACCGAGCTGCGGCAGTCTCCAGTGTCGGCGTTCCTGTCGACCTCGCCCAACCGCGCGTACGATCTCGTCCTTGCCGATCCGCCGTATTCGGTTTCTGCCGAAGAGGTTTCGGCTCTGCTGTCGCGACTGACCAACCATTGGGTGAACGACGACGCAATCGTGGTGCTGGAGCGTGACGCCGCCGGCCCCGAGACGGTGTGGCCGGACGGCTGGGAGGTGACGTCCCGCAAGTACGGAGGGACGCGGCTAGAGCTCGGGGCCCTGTAGCACCTGTCCAGGTAATCCACAGCCACCGTTTACTTATCGGGCGGACACTTCTCGTCATGACCCCGCTGCAGCGGTACATCGCCGAAGAGATCGCCACCGACCATGTCGAAGGACTGCTGACGAGACGCGAGGCCGTGCGGCGGCTCGCCCTACTGGGCGTCGGCGCCGCTGCCGCCGGCGCGCTCATCGCGGCGTGCGGCAGCGAGGACAAACCTGCCACAACGCGGCCGTCGGCTTCCACGTCACCACCACCCGGTATGGACAAAGCTGTAGCGCCGGAGCCGATCACGTGGACCGGCCCCAACGGCACCATGCAGGGCGCATGGGCGACGGCGGCGCATCCGCGCGGGTCGGTGTTGGTGATCCACGAGAACAAGGGTTTGACTCCCTGGGTCAGCACCGTGGCGGGACGACTTGCGGGCGTCGGCTATTCATCGCTGGCCGTCGACCTGCTGTCCGAGGAGGGCGGCACATCGACGTTCAAGGACCCGGCCGAGGCCACCGCAGCGTTGGGCAGGGTCTCACCCGATCGGTTTGTCGCGGACCTGAAGTCCGGAGTGGACGAGATTCTGCGCCGGGTGCCTGAGAAGCCCGCCGGTGTGGTGGGTTTCTGCTTTGGTGGTGGCCTGGTCTGGCAGCTACTGGCATCGGGGGAGCCGCGGCTCGCAGCGGCCGTGCCGTTCTACGGGCCATTACCGGATAACCCCGATTTCTCGCGGTCGAAAGCGGCGGTCCTTGCCTTCTACGGGGAGCTCGACAAGCGGGTCACCGCCTCGAAAGACCAGGCTTCTGAGGCGCTACAGAGGGCGGGGCTCGTTCACGAGATCGTCGTCGAACCCGGCGCCGACCATGCCTTCTTCAACGACAGCGGTCCGCGCTACAACCCGAGTGGGGCAGCCGATGCCTGGCAGCGCCTCACCGTTTGGTTCGGTCAGCACATCGGTTGAATGGCGCTTAGGCTAGCTGCTCATGTGGTGTAGAGCAGTGTTGGCTGCGGTGGTCTCTGGCGCGGTATCGGTCGCCGCGGCCGGGCTCGCGCTGGCCGACGAGGGCGACGCGCCGGCACCTCCCGCCCCCCAGTCGCCCGTGGCGAATCTCTTGCCGGGTGGCGCGAAGGCTGCGGTGGTTCCATCAGTGGCCAGCGATGCCCTGTCTGCTGGACTGCCTGCACCGGTTGCGGGCCTGGCATCGCCCGGTGGTCCGCTGTCTGCGGAAGGCCCCTTGTTATCGCCTGATGGTCCGCTATCGGCCAACGGTCCTCTGACGGCGGCGGGCGGTCCGCTGTCGACCGATGGTCCGGTCCTGTCACCGACCAGCCCGGTGTCACCCTTCAACGAGATGTGCGGTTCGGGTGGGCTGCTGAAATCCGTGACCGACAGGTTCGCCGGAGTGATTCCGGACAGCACTCTGGCGTCGATGCAGAACCAGCACCCCGCAGGCACCGACAAGTGCCCCGCGTCTCCGCCTGCGGACGATCAGGCCCCGGCCGCCGATCAACCGGGAAGCTAGTCGCTCAGCTAATCTGCAGGGCTCGCGTCAAAAGGGCGGGTATCGCTGAGCGCAATTCCAGCAGCGGCGCGATCCGCGCCACCGCCGACCAGTCTGATTCCCCATCGAGCCGCTTAACGACCATCCGTACGTTCCTTGATTCGGTCTGCGCCGAAACCATCCGCACCTCCCTTGATTTTGGGTGGCACCGGGAGCATCATCACATTTCTAATGTGAAATGAGTCACAGTCAAGATGGCGGTGGTCATGTGATGGGGGTAGTCGATCAGCTATCCGAGGCTGGGCGCGTGAACGGCCGAGCGCTGAGGTTAACCAAGGAACGGGTATCGGCAACGCAAGGAGTTTGACGTGGTGGTCCGGGGTATCAAGGCATTCAAGAAAATTATGCAGACAACATATGATCCAGAGCTGGTGATTCCGGAAGACGTTAGGGTGAAAGAATTTACCGGCGATAACAGTTTGTCGCGGAAGGACCTTTGTCAGCATCCGATTCCTGCTGGTTCCCTTGTATGGAAGTATTGGGGGCGCCTTGATGTGATGTATTTCGGCAGCGGAGTGTTGGGCCCCATTGCGGGGGCGTGGCCGCAAATGGGGAGAGCGACCGCGGGTTCTGTTCTCTTCAGTGGTGACAGTTCTTTCGGTGCACGCGCCAAGATATATAAGATACGGCGTCAGAGATCCCGTGAGTACATTTATGGCTCGGTTTACGACGCTCCGGAAGATGCGAAGAAATACGGACTGAAGACTCGGAATATGCACAAGTCCGTCAAAGGCGCACTGCAGGAAGGCACGTTTCATGCTTTGAATGCGGAAACCTTCTATTTCGCGCACGTCACCTTCTTCTATTACCACTTGATAATAATGATCGAGCAACTGTATTTTGGCGGGTCCATGCCACGGGCGATGAAGGAACAGATATTTGAGGAGTCCAAGGAGTGGTACAGCATATGGGGGGTGGACGATAGTCCTCAGCCGGATACGTACGACGATTTCGAGCGGTATCTGGAAAACATCGAGCATAACCATTTGGTGAACTCGCAGGTAACTCAGGTCATGCTGGATCAATTTCTGGAGCGCCGCCTGGCGCCGCGGTGGTGGCCTCCGGTCATGAAGAAATTTGTGTGGCCCTGGCTGGTGGGGCGACGGCAGGTTGTTGTCAGTAGTTATCCGCCCCATGTGCGGGAGCTGTTCAATTTAGAGTGGACCCCCGAGGACGAGGAGATACTGCGCCGCTTTATGGATATGCATCGGCGGTGCTACACGGTTCTCGAGCGCCTCCTCCCGCTGAAGTTTTTCTACTTGCCGATTGCGGTTCGAGGCTTTGAGCGCGAAGGGATCGATCCACGCAACATCACCCTGGAATCTGCACAGCAAGCACTCCGGGAAAACCGCGCCCGCCGCGCCCCGCGAGAAAATACACCCATAGATGAGACGAATGGGATGCTAGCTTCCAGCTAATATGGTTACTGGGCCGCCGATTTCACCCCGGCCGCCGATCAACCGGGAAGCTAGTCGCTCAGCTAATCTGCGTGGGTGGGGTCAAAAGGGTGGACATCACTCAGCGCAATGGTCGTTGTGCTGGTGCTCGGTCTGACGTATCTGTTCGGTCAGGCCTACTGGGGTAGGCACACGATTGCAGGCAATCCCGAACCCGCGCATGACCTGCCCGCCTACGCCGAATTGTTGGTACCCGTGCACGCCGAGCGTGCGGGGGCGCTGCCCCGTCCTCAGAATGCGGCGAAGTGGAGTGTCGACGGAATCAAGTTGCCCGAGGGGCATCTGATCGTCAGTCCAACGGGACGTTCACTGGCGTGGATAAGCAATGCCACGGTGGTCGACATCCAATCGCTATGGCTGCGTCTGGCGGGCCGATTCGATCGAACAGGACTGTGGCCCTTGGCTTCCCGCGGGCTGAGTGGCGACCTGCACCGGCCCTGGTCGGATCCCGATGACCTGCGGCACTTCGCGGATCCCGCGGATGTCGGAGCCGTCGACGCTAAATCTTTTCTTGCTAAACAGGTCTCGTCTGCCGACAGTCGAATCATCGATGTTCCCGTTGCTCCAATCACGTTGGAGCAGCGCACCCAGCCTCCGCAACGTGCTCTCCCATTGACCGCCGACCACCTAGAACAGGGCTCGCTCCTCATCTTGGTGCCGGTTACCCGTCCGGCCGACGCACTCAACGCGCTGGGGTGGACTCACGGCGTCAACTACGACATCGCTGAGGCGCAGCTGTCGGCGGTTCTTCGGTCCTGGGAGGACCGATTCGGGGCGGTGCTGACGACCGTGGACTTCGATTTCATCGAGGTGGAGGTGACACGTCCGCCGGGAGCGGATCTCGCTTTGCCTGTTGGCTATGAGCACTACGGGTTCTGCCCCGACAACATCGACCAGGGCGCGGGCACATTGAGCGCCTACGCGCGCGGAATCACCGGCGCGCGAACGTGGAGTTTCTGGTGGGATTAGCGCCGGAGGCGGGGCATGCGAAATCTTGTGCGGGAGAGATCAACACATCATTCAGCGTCATCTGAGCATGGTGTCGAATTAGTCTGAACGTGATCACAGGAAGACGTTAGAGGGAGGGCGCAGATGCGCTACAGCGGTGTTGTGGTGATGGGTGGTGTCGTATCGGCTGCCGTGTGCCTTGTCGGCTGCTCGTCGGGTGGGGGCCTGCGGCATGACGGGCAAGCGAACAATCCGGTATCCAGTTCTGCAGGCGATGTCCAGGCCGCCGGACCACGTGTTGTGGTGGATGGAATCGTCCGATCGGTGGAGAATCGGGTCGAGTGCGTTACCGCGGCTGATATGACCTTCGTGAATATCGGTAGCTTTGGCGATGGGATTGCCGCCACGCTTGCGGCGGGCGACAGTCCAACGCTCCAGAGTCTGACCCTTGGCGTCATCGATGGACACCCAGTGACCTATCACTCCGGGCATGGTGCGAGCGAACCCGCGGTGACAAAGTCCGGGCAGTTTTACAGGATTGCCGGCGGCGCTACCGCCGGCCTGAGCACGCCCGCGACATTTGAACTTGAGTTCACCTGCCCAGCCAGGAGATAACAGAATCATGGTGAGTCGGTAACGCACCGCACGAATCGCCGCCGATAAGTCCCCGCGGCCGTTCCCGAGGAAATACCCTTGGGGTATGACTACAAGTGTCGGGCAGGACCTCGTCAAGCACCTCTGGAAAACAGCGGTGGTATCAGGAGTTTTGGCGGTAATCGTGGGGGCCGTGGTGCTGATATGGCCTCAAGTCACCGTGCTCGTCGCCGCATATGCTTTCGGCGCATATCTATTGATATCCGGTATCGCTCAGGTCGTCTTCGCCTTCACGCTGCCGGTGTCATCGGCCGGCATGCGGGTGCTGTTGTTCCTCACCGGCGCGATTTCGTTCGTCCTCGGTGTGCTGTGCTTCAAAGACGAGCTGAATTCGATTCTGCTGCTGGCCATCTGGATCGGCGTCGGCTGGATCGCCCAGGGCATCGCGGGCACCATCACCGCCATCGGCGACAAGGACCTCCCGGGGCGTGGCTGGCAGATCTTCAGCGGCATCATCTCGACGATCGCGGGCATCGTGCTCATCGTCTACCCGATCAGCTCGATCGTCACCCTCACCCTCGTCGTCGGCATCTGGCTCATCGTGATCGGTGTGCTGCAAATCGGAAGCGGTATCGGCATTCGCTCGGCCACCAAATCCTCCGCATGACGGGAGCGGTATGCCCCGGCTCGTTCGATCCGGTAACTCTCGGGCATCTGGATGTCTTCGAACGAGCCGCGGCGCAGTTCGACGAGGTGATCGTCGCCGTCCTGGTCAACCCGAACAAGGCCGGCATGTTCACCATCGACGAGCGCATCGAGATGATCCGCGAGACGACCACCGACCTGCCCAATCTGCGCGTCGAGTCAGGTCAAGGGCTGCTGGTGGACCTCGTGCGGGAACGCGGTCTCAATGCGATCGTCAAGGGGCTGCGCACCGGCACCGACTTCGAGTACGAACTCCAGATGGCGCAGATGAACAAGCACATCGCCGGGGTCGACACCTTCTTTGTCGCGACCGCCCCGGCCTACTCGTTCGTCTCGTCCTCGCTAGCCAAGGAGGTGGCGACGTACGGAGGCGACGTTTCGGCGTTGCTGCCTCCGGCAGTCCATCAACGACTTCTCGGGAAAATCCGCGGCCAGGCACAATAGAACTGTGACCCCGCAGAAATAGCCGACACACCGATCAGCTAGCACGGTCACAGCAGTCACACCAGGCACACTGGTAACAGTGGAAACTCGCGTGAAGGGTGGAGCCGTGTACCGAGTATTTGAAGCGCTCGATGAACTGGGTGCCATCGTGGAAGAGGCGCGCGGCGTTCCGATGACCGCCGGATGCGTCGTGCCCCGCGGCGATGTCCTCGAACTGATCGACGACATCAAGGACGCCATCCCCGGCGAGCTCGACGACGCCCAGGACGTCCTGGATGCCCGCGATTCGTTGCTGCGCGAGGCCAAAGAGCATCACGAAACGGTGATCGGGAAGTCAAACGCCGATGCCGAGCAGACTCTGTCTCATGCCCGGTCCGAGGCCGATCGGTTGCTGGCAGATGCCAAGGCACAGGCCGATCGCATGGTTGCCGAGGCGCGCAATCACGCCGATCAGACCGTCGGCGAAGCGCGGGAAGAGGCTGCGCGCGCGCTCGCCAACGCCAAGCGCGATCAGGAGAGCACCGTCGCCCGTGCCAAGGCAGAGGCGGAGCGCCTGGTCGATTCCGGTAATGCCTCCTATGACAAGGCCGTGCAAGAGGGCATCAAGGAGCAGCAGCGCCTGGTCGCACAGACTGAGGTCGTGCAAGCCGCGAACGCCGAATCCACCCGGCTTATCGACACGGCACATGCCGAGGCCGACCGGCTGCGTGGTGAATGCGATATCTACGTCGACAACAAACTGGCCGAATTCGAGGACTATCTCAACGGCACGCTTCGCTCGGTGGGCCGTGGGCGTCACCAGCTGCGTACCGGCGCTGGTACCCACGATTACGTGCAGCGCTAACATTAGATCTATGCCAGGACCGTTCGTGCTCGATGTCCTGGCCCTCGGCCGTCGACCCGGGGCGATGGAGACAGTGCAGCGCACGTTCCCTAGCCCTTCGCGCATCGGTGTCGATCTGCTTGCGATACCCGAGGGCTCGGAGCTGGAAATCGATCTGCGCATGGAGTCGGTCTCCGAGGGCGTTCTCGTTACCGGATCGGTTTCAGGCGATCTGGCAGGCGAGTGTTCGCGGTGTCTCGAGCCGTTCACCGGCCATGTAGAAGCCGACTACACCGAGCTGTTCGCCTATCCGGACAGCGAGACCGAAGCGACCACCGACGAAGACGAGATCTTCCGGATCGTCGACGGGTATGTCGATTTGGAACAGGCGGTCGTCGACGCCATCGTTCCGGACTTGTCCCTGACACCGCTATGCCGGCCCGATTGCCCGGGATTGTGCTCCATTTGTGGAGTCGCCTTGGCCACTGCCGATCCTGGACATCAGCACGATCAGATCGATCCGCGGTGGGCCAAGCTCGCCAACTTCGGTGAGGACCAGTGAGTCGGTCGTACGACGACCTGCGTGCCGCCATTGGTGTGCAGATAGGTGACGATCTCCTGACGCTGGCGCTCACACACCGCAGCTACGCCTACGAGAACGGCGGTCTGCCCACCAACGAACGGCTGGAGTTCCTCGGGGACGCTGTTCTCGGGCTAACGATTACCGAGACGCTGTACCAAGATCACCCCGACCGTTCGGAGGGCGATTTGGCGAAGTTGCGCGCCAGCATCGTCAACACCCAGGCGCTTGCCGGAGTGGCGCGCGACCTGACCGACGCCGGCCTGGGCGCGCACCTGCTGCTCGGTAAGGGCGAGGAGAACACCGGCGGCCGCAACAAATCCAGCATTCTCGCCGACGGCATGGAGTCGATTCTCGGCGCGGTCTATCTGGAGCACGGCCTGGAGATGGCCCGCACGGCGGTGCTGCGGCTGTTCGGCCAGCTCCTGGAGACCGCGCCCAAGCTGGGTGCCGGCCTGGACTGGAAGACCAGCCTGCAGGAGCTGACAGCGGAAAAAGGTTGGGGCGCACCGTCCTATGTGGTCACCTCGACCGGGCCGGACCATGACAAGGAGTTCACCGCTACCGCGATGGTCAACGACGCGGCGCACGGTGTCGGGGTCGGCCGATCCAAGAAAGAGGCCGAACAAAAGGCCGCCGCGGAGGCATGGAACGCCATCAACAGCGATGAGTCCCTTGGGCGAAGCGCCAAAGGCACGTAGGTGCCTGAGCTTCCCGAGGTGGAGGTGGTCCGCCGCGGCCTACATCACCACATCGTTGGTAAGACCATTGCAGCTGTCTCCGTACATCACGAGCGCGCCGTGCGTAGACAGCCCGGCGGTGCCGTCGAGCTAGCGGGACTACTTGCCGGACAACAGATCAGCGGAACCGGTCGCCGTGGCAAGTATCTGTGGCTCACCCTGGAAGGGCCGAACGGCGGCCAGGCACTGGTGGTCCACCTCGGGATGAGCGGCCAGATGCTCATCGGACCGATCTCCAGACCCCAGCATCTGCGTATCGCTGCGACGCTCGACGACGGATCGGTGCTGAGCTTCGTCGATCAGCGCACCTTCGGCGGCTGGATGGTGACCGATATCGTCACCGTCGACGGAAGCGAACTCCCCGAGCCGGTGGCGCATATCGCACGGGATCCGCTCGATGAGCGTTTCGATGCCTCGGCGGTAGTTACCCGGCTGCGCGGTAAGCACACCGAGATCAAGCGCGCGCTACTGGATCAGACCGTCGTGTCGGGGGTCGGGAACATCTATGCCGACGAGACCCTTTGGCTGGCGCGGATCCATGGCCGGCGCCTCACCGACGGAATGAGCCGCGCCAAGCTCACCGAGGTGCTCGGTAGCGCGGCCGATGTCATGCGCCTGGCGCTCGCGCAGGGCGGCACCTCATTCGACGATCTGTATGTGAACGTCAACGGTGAGTCCGGTTATTTCGAGCGCTCTTTGGAGGCGTACGGACGCGAGGGCGAGCCGTGCCGTCGGTGCGGACGTGCCATGCGCCGGGAGGCCTTTATGAACCGGTCGTCGTACTTCTGCCCGGGCTGTCAACGGCTGGTTGAACGCCCGTAAGGGAAGCGTCAAGAGCCCCGATACGCGCGTCAAGGGGTCGTAAAGAACGCAGGTAGGGGCCCCTGGCCGGGACCATGATCTTGGCCGTGACTGATTTCTGGTACCTGGTCTTGACGGTCGTGGGCTTCGCATTATGTGTCGCTGTCGTACGCGGATTGCAGGCGCGATGACCCTCGACTTGAGCACTGACGCTGTCACCAACATCCTGCTGATCGTCGTATCGGCCGCCCTCGTCGTGTATCTCGTGGTCGCACTGCTCGACCCGGAAAGGTTCTAACGGTGAATTCCGCTCTGGCGGCCGGTCTTCAGATCGGCTTAGTCATCTTGGTGCTCGCCATCGCATACGTCCCCTTGGGGGACTACATGGCGCGCGTCTTCACAATCGTCAAGCACTCGTTCGTCGAACGCGTCATCTACCGCGCCGGACGGGTGGACCCCGAGACCGAGCAGACATGGGTGGGGTACACGCTGTCGCTGTTGGGCTTCTCGTTCGCCAGCGTGATCTTCCTATATGTACTGCAGCGGATTCAGGGCGTACTGCCGCTGTCGGGTGACCTGGGCGCAGTGAGCCCCGCAGTGGCATTCAACACCGCGGTGTCATTCGTCACGAACACCAACTGGCAGTCGTACACCCCGGAAGCCACCATGACCAATCTGACTCAGATGGTGGGGCTGGCCGTGCAGAACTTCGTATCCGCAGCGGTGGGCCTAGCGGTGGCGGTGGCACTCATCCGCGGCATCGCGCGGACCTCCACCGGTGGCGAGCTGGGAAATTTCTGGGTTGACCTAGTGCGGGCAAGCCTGCGGATCCTGCTGCCCCTCTCCTTCATCGTCGCTTTGATCTTGTTGTCACAGGGCACCATTCAGTCGCTATTCACCCATTTTGATGCGACCGCACTCGACGGGACGGCCCAGCACATCGCGTTGGCTCCGGTCGCCTCGCAGGAGGCCATCAAGGAGATCGGCACCAACGGGGGCGGCATCCTGGCCGCCAACTCGGCACACCCCTTCGAGAACCCGACCCCGCTGACGAATATCCTCGAGATCCTCGCGATTCTCATCATCCCGGTGTGCCTGACCCGTACCTATTCGACGATGGTGGGGGACAAGCGCCAGGGCCTGACCGTCCTATCGGTGATGGCCACCCTCTTCGGCGGCATGCTGGCCTTCGTCACCTGGGCTGAGTCGAGCCCGCGCGGTATCGCCGCGCAGGCGGCGGGCGCGATGATGGAGGGCAAGGAAGTTAGATTCGGTATCCCCGCGACCACCCTGTTCGCGGTGGCGACCACCGGAACCTCCACGGGCGCAGTCGATGCCGCCCATGACAGCTTCACTGCGGCCGGTGGCGGGGCGTTGATCCTGAACATGCTGTTCGGCGAGATCGCACCGGGCGGCGTCGGCACCGGCCTGTACGGCATCCTGGTGCTGGCCATCATCGCCGTGTTCGTCGGTGGCCTGTTGGTGGGCCGTACACCGGAGTTCCTGGGCAAGAAGATCGGTCGGCGCCAGATCACCATGGCCGCACTGTCCGTGCTCGTCATGCCGGCGCTCGTGCTCATCGGTACTGGAATCTCGGTGGCGCTCCCGTCGACACCGGGATACCAAGGCAACAGCGGCGATCCGGGCACACCCCAGTCCATTCACGGTTTCTCCGAGGTGCTGTACGCCTACGCCTCGGCCGCCAACAACAACGGCAGCGCCTTCGGTGGCCTCACCGTGACCAGTCACTGGTTCCAGGCCTCCCTCGGTGTGGCGATGTTGTTGGGTCGCTTCCTGCCTATCATCTTTACCTTGGCGCTGGCCGGATCGCTTGTCACCCAGCAGAAGACACCGGTATCGGCCGGAACCCTGCACACCCATGGCCCCATGTTCGCCGGATTACACACCGGCACAGTGCTGTTAGTGGCCGCACTTACCTTCTTCCCGGCGCTGGCGCTGGGACCGATCGCCGAGGCAGTCCTGTGAGCAAGACCGTAGTCAGTACCGGAGTTTTCGACCCCACCCAGCTCGTCAAGGCGCTTCCGCTTGCGGTGCGCAAGCTCGACCCCAGGCATATGGCCCGCAACCCGGTGATGTTCGTGGTCACCGTGGGATCGGTGGCCACCACCGTGCTCGCCGTGTTGCATCCCTCGATCTTCGCGTGGGCCATTACAGCCTGGCTCTGGTTCACGGTGGTATTCGCGAACCTGGCCGAGGCCGTTGCCGAAGGCCGCGGCAAGGCGCAGGCGGCAAGCCTGCGAGAGGTCAAGCGGGATACCGTGGCTCGCAAGCTGGTTGGAGATGGCAACGGAAGAGAAGAAGAAGAGAGCGTCTCGGGTAGTTCGTTGCGACCGGGTGACCGGGTCGTCGTGGAGGCCGGGCAAGTCATCCCCGGTGACGGTGATGTGGTGGAAGGTATTGCAACCGTTGATGAGTCGGCCATCACAGGCGAGTCCGCACCGGTGGTCCGGGAGTCGGGCGGCGATCGTTGTGCCGTCACTGGCGGTACCACGGTGCTGTCGGACCGCATCGTCGTGCAGATCACCGCGGCTCCCGGTGAGTCCTTCGTCGACCGGATGATCGCGCTCGTGGAGGGCGCCTCCCGGCAGAAGACTCCTAACGAGATCGCGCTCAACATCCTGCTGGCTTCGCTCACCATCATCTTCCTGCTGGCTGTCGTCGCGCTGGGCCCGATGGGTAATTATGGTGGCGAGCAGCAGGATCCGGTCAAGCTCATCGCGCTGTTGGTCTGTTTGATCCCCACCACCATCGGGGCTTTGATGTCGGCGATCGGCATCGCGGGGATGGACCGGCTGGTGCAGCACAATGTGCTGGCCAAGTCGGGGCGCGCCGTCGAGGCGGCCGGTGACATCGACACCCTGCTGATGGACAAGACGGGCACCATCACCTTCGGTAACCGTCAGGCGACAGAATTCATTGCGGCGCCCGGTGTCACGCACGACACCCTCGCAGAGGCTGCGCGGGCGTCGAGCCTCGCCGACGAAACTCCTGAGGGTCGCAGCATTGTCGAGTTGGCCGGGGGGCGGGGTGCCGGGGCTGCTGCTGAGGGCGAGTTTGTGGCCTTCACCGCTGCCACGAGGATGAGCGGCCTGGACACTGCCGACGGCAGGCAGATCCGCAAGGGCGCCTCGGATGCGGTGTTCACCTGGGTGGCAAGCCTTTCCGGCGTGCAAGAGGATGACCCTGCGGTGGTGGCCGTCCGCAAGGCCGCTGACCAGGTGGCCGGCGAGGGCGGCACTCCACTGGTGGTCGCCGATCACAGCAGTACCGAGACGCGGCTCCTCGGCGTGATCCGGCTATCTGATGTGGTGAAGCCCGGCATGGCCGAACGCTTCGCACAACTGCGCGCCATGGGTATCCGCACCATCATGGTGACCGGCGACAACCCGTTGACAGCCAAGCAAATCGCCTCCGAGGCGGGTGTCGACGACTTCGTCGCCGAGGCCACCCCAGAGGACAAACTTGAGCTGCTGCGCGCTGAGCAGAAGGCCGGTCGCCTGGTCGCGATGACGGGTGACGGCACCAACGACGCCCCGGCGCTCGCGCAGGCTGACGTGGGTGTGGCGATGAACACCGGCACCTCGGCGGCCAAGGAAGCCGGGAACATGGTGGATCTGGACTCCGATCCCACCAAGCTCATCGATGTGGTGGCCATCGGCAAGCAGCTGCTGATCACCCGCGGCGCGTTGACCACCTTCTCGTTGGCCAATGACCTCGCGAAGTACTTCGCGATCCTGCCGGCATTGTTCAGCGGTATCTACCCACAGCTGAACAGCCTCAACGTGATGAGACTGGCCACTCCGCAGTCGGCGATCCTCTCGGCGGTCATCTTCAACGCCCTGGTGATCATCGCGCTGGTTCCCTTGGCGCTCAAGGGTGTCCAATATCGGCCCGTGGGAGCGGGCGAGCTGCTGCGACGAAATCTGTTGATCTACGGACTCGGTGGCGTGATCGTTCCCTTCATCGGGATCTGGTTGATCGATCTGGTCGTGCGTTTTATACCTGGGATTGGATAGCGATGAACAAGATTGTGATTGGGTGGCTGCGCCAGTGTGTGGCAGGCCTCGTGGTGCTGTTGTCTCTGACGGTGGTGCTCGGCATCGCATATCCGGCCGCGGTGTGGCTGTTCGGCCGTATTGACTCCGTGTCCGCCGAAGGCTCACCCCTCAAGGACCACAACGGGTGCGTCGTCGGATCGGCCCTCATCGGGGTGGATCCGCAGGCGTCCGGGGCGGATTTCTATTTCCACACCCGCGCCAGCGGTGACCCGGCCGCCGGGCTGCCCTCCAACCAGGGCCCCAACAGTGAGAAGCTGAAGACGGATATCCAGGAGAGGCGTGGGGCGATCGCCTCACGCGAGAGCGTCGATCCCACACGGATTCCCGCCGACGCGGTGACCGGATCAGGTTCGAGCCTGGATCCCGATATCAGCCCGGAGTACGCCGCGCTGCAGATACCGCGGGTCGCGGCGGCCACCGGTCTGGGCAGGGCGAAGATCGAGGAGTTGGTACAAGCGCACACGTCATCCCGGCAATGGGGCATTCTGGGTGAGCCGCGTGTCAACGTCCCCACGCTGAACGTGGCACTGGGCCTCACCGGCCCTCCCTGCCGATGAAGGAGAGACAGTGCCTGACGGTCTTCGCGCCAGTGGCTCATCCCTGCGCGGGACGTTGCGGATCTACCTGGGGGCCGCGCCCGGAGTAGGCAAGACCTACGCCATGCTCAACGAGGCGCACCGCCGCGCCGGGCGCGGCACCGATGTGGTCGCCGCCACCGTGGAGACTCATGGCCGCTCCAAGACGGCGGAACTACTTGACGGGCTTGAGCTCATCCCTCCTCGCGAGGTGACCTACCGCGGAACCGTGATGTACGAGCTCGACATCGACGCCGTATTGGCGCGCAAGCCGGCTCTGGTGCTTATCGACGAGATGGCGCATACCAATGTGCCGGGCAGTCGGAATGCCAAGCGCTGGCAGGATATCGACGAGATCCTCGATGCCGGTATCGATGTGCTGACCACTATTAATGTGCAGCACCTGGAAAGCCTGAACGACGTTGTCGAGCAGATCACCGGGATCGTGCAGCGTGAGACCGTCCCCGATGCCGTGGTGCGCCGCGCCGAGCAGGTCGAGCTCGTTGACATCACACCGGAGGCGTTGCGGCGCAGGATGGTTCATGGCAACGTCTATGCGCCAGAGAAGGTGGGTTCGGCACTGGGTAACTACTTTCGGACGGGCAACCTGACGGCGCTGCGTGAGCTGGCGCTGCTCTGGCTCGCCGATCAGGTGGACGCTGCGCTCGCCAAATATCGCTCGGACAACAGGATCACCAAGACCTGGGAGGCGCGTGAGCGCGTGGTTGTCGCGGTCACCGGTGGACCCGAATCGGAGACCCTGGTGCGCCGGGCAAGCCGGATCGCCGCCAAGTCAAGCGCCGAGCTTCTGGTGGTGCATGTGGTGCGCGGTGACGGTCTGGTCGGGGCCTCCACCGCGGTCATGGCGCGGGTACGTCGATTGGCCAACGACATTGGAGCCTCGGTGCAGGCTGTTACCGGCGATGATGTGCCGCAGACGCTGCTTGACTTCGCGCGTGGGGTCAATGCCACCCAGTTGGTGATGGGCACCTCGCGACGGTCACGGTGGGCCCGGATCTTCGACGAGGGTGTGGCCGCGGCCGTCATCCGCGACTCCGGCGCCATCGATGTGCACATGGTGACGCACGGGCACATGCGGCCTGTGGGCCTGCGCAGCTGGTCCATGCCCCCGGAAGGGCGTAAGCGGCTCATCGTCAACTGGTTGGCCGCGATTCTGGTACCCCTGGCGACCGCATTATTCATTCACTTCTTCGACTCCGCGCTCGGCGTCGGCAGCAAGAGCGCCCTGTTTCTGATTGCGGTACTGACAGTTTCGCTGCTCGGTGGTGTGTCGACCGCGCTGGTGTCCGCGATCATCTCAGGTCTGCTGCTCAACTTTCTGTTCGTCGCACCCCGGTATAGCTTCACCATCGGTGAGACCGATAATGCGCTAACCATCCTGATGATGATGGTGACGGCTGTCGCCGTCGCGGCCTTGGTGGACGCGGCCGCCACCCGGGCACGGCAGGCTCGGCGGGCCTCTCGCGAGGCGGAACTGCTGGCGCTCTTCGCCGGTGGCGTCCTGGTCAACTCCGACCTCTCTGCCCTGCTGGAACGGGTGCGGACCACCTACAACCAGACTGCGGTCAGTCTGCTGTGCGCGGAGGGGCCCGCAGTCGCCAGCGTGGGGGAGGACCCGCCCACTCGGGAATCGGAGGCCGACTCGGTATTCCGGGTAGACGACGGTGCATACGCGCTGGCGCTCAACGGGCCGCCGGTGCCGTCCGCCGATGCGCGGGTGCTTCAGGTGGTCGCCGGAACCGCGGCAGGCCTGGTTCGTTCGGCGCGCCTGGCCGAGGAGGCATCGCAGGCTTCGGCTCTCGCCGAGGCGGACCGGCTGCGGCGGGCACTGCTGTCGGCGGTCAGCCATGACCTGCGCACCCCGTTGGCCGCGGTCAAGGCCGCCGTGTCGAGCCTACGCAGCCCCGATATCGAGTTTTCGCCCGAGGACACCGCGGAACTGCTTGCCACCGTGGAAGAGTCGACCGATCAGCTCACCGCGCTGGTGGGCAACCTACTGGACTCGTCGCGGCTGGCGGCGGGTGTCGTCAAACCCCGGGCGGTGCCGGTCTACGTCGAGGAGATCGCGCAGCGTGCGCTGCTCGGTGCCACCGAGAACGACCGCAAGCGAGTGCACCTGGACTTGAACGGCGCGGTGGTGCGGGCGGATCCGGGTCTGCTCGAGCGCGTATTGGCCAACCTTGTCGACAATGCACTGCGATACTCACAGGGGCAGGTGCTGGTCAACTACGAAGAAGTGGAGGACCGCACGCTGGTGATCGTCGCCGACCACGGGAAGGGATTGGACGCATCAAAACGCGGTGCGGCCTTCGAGGCCTTCCAGCGGCTCGGCGATCGCGACAATACAGTCGGTGTGGGACTTGGGCTTTCGGTGGTTAGGGGTTTTGTGGAAGCAATGGAGGGCACGGTGAATGCGACCGATACGGCCGGCGGCGGTCTGAGCATGATCGTCGATCTACCCAGTGCCGGGCTGCTCCGGTGACGCGGGTACTGGTCGTAGATGACGAGCCTCAGATCCTGCGCGCGCTGCGGATCAACCTGTCTGCACGTGGCTACGAGGTGGTGACGGCCTCGTCGGGAGCGGGCGCACTGCGCGCGGCCGCCGAGACCCAGCCCGAGGTGGTAATCCTGGACCTCGGGCTGCCCGATATGGACGGCACCGAGGTACTGGCCGGGCTGCGCGGATGGACGACTGTTCCGGTGATCGTGCTGTCGGCTCGCACCGATTCGGCGGACAAGGTGGAGGCACTCGATGCGGGTGCCGACGACTACGTGACCAAACCCTTTGGCATGGACGAGTTCCTGGCCCGGTTGCGCGCTGCGGTGCGCCGTGGCACACCCGATGGCGCCGAACCGGTGGTGCACACTGGCACCTTCGATGTGGATCTTTCCTCGCACAAGGTGATCCGCGATGGCCGGGAGGTGCACCTGACGCCCACCGAATGGTCGATGTTGGCAGTGCTGGTGCGCAATCGCGGAAAGCTGGTGGGGCAGAAGGAGCTGTTGCACGAGGTCTGGGGGCCGGCGTACAGCTCCGAAACCCATTATCTGCGTGTGTATCTCGCACAGCTGCGCCGCAAACTGGAAATCGATCCCGCTCATCCCAAGCACCTGCTTACCGAGGCGGGGATGGGATACCGCTTTCAGGAGTAGCGCTGAGAAGGGCTAGAAAGGCGGTCGGCCGAGATCGATCTGCTGCACATCCGGATCGCATCCGGGCCGGTAGTTGCGGACCAGCTTGCCGTAGCTCGCCTTGAACTGGTCGGCGCCTATCTTTTCCACGGTTTCCGGCTTGGCGAGCAGCACGTAGATGCCCATCGGGGTGATGCGCTTGGTGAAGCACGTGTCGACGACCGTGTAGGCCTGCCGCTCGGCGGAGGTGGGGACGATCTTGGGTTCACCCGGTGGGACGTATACCAGCTCCTCGATCCGCGGGCCCCACGAACCAGATAGCAACTGCGCCCGTACCTCGCTGTACGGACGCAGCAGTAGGGACTCTAGCGCCACAACCGGTTCCGCCGCGGCCGTTGGTGCACACAGGGTTTGTACACAGAACGTCGCCAACGCCATCGTGGCAGCGGAGATTACATAGCATTGCGGGCGTGACGTCATTATGGGTAGAGCGTACGGGCAATCGGCGCTATACGGGACAGAGCTCCCGAGGTGCGGAAGTGCTGATCGGTTCGGAGACTATCGACGGGGTATTCACCCCGGGTGAGCTCCTCAAGATCGCCCTGGCGGCCTGCAGCGGAATGTCCAGCGATCAGCCGCTCGCACGCCGCCTCGGGGACGACTACCAGGTGCGCATCGATGTCAGCGGACCCGCTGATCGGGAGCAGGAGCGTTATCCGGTGCTCGACGAAAAGATGGTCATCGACCTGAGCGGGCTCAGCCCAGAGGAGCGTGCGCGGGTGCTCACCGTCGTGGAACGCGCCGTCGACCAGGTGTGCACTGTCGGGCGCACCCTGAAGGCTGGAGTCGAGGTGAATTTCACGGTGGATGAGCGCTCGCGCGAAGACCGAGAGCCGAGTGTCTGAGGTCCGCTTATCCGCCTGGGTGCACGGCCACGTGCAGGGGGTCGGTTTTCGTTGGTATGTGCGGTCCCGAGCCCTTGAACTCGGCCTGACCGGATATGCCACCAACACCCGGGATGGTCGGGTACATGTGGTCGCACAGGGCGAAAAGACGGCCTGCGAACAGCTGCTTGCCAAGTTGAACAGCGGTGAAACGCCAGGTCGGGTAGATCTGGTGGTGGACAGCTGGCAGGAGCCCGGCGAGCCCATCTCCGGGTTTAGCGAGCGTTAGCGCCACGACCGGTATTCTGGCCCGCTGTGCACCTCAAGAGTCTGACGCTGAAGGGCTTCAAGTCCTTTGCTTCGCCGACGACTCTGCGCCTCGAACCGGGTATCACCTGTGTAGTCGGCCCCAATGGTTCGGGTAAGTCCAATGTCGTGGACGCCCTGTCCTGGGTGATGGGTGAGCAGGGCGCCAAGGCCCTGCGCGGCGGCAAGATGGAAGACGTCATCTTCGCGGGCACATCGACCCGCGCACCGTTGGGCCGCGCCGAAGTCACCCTGACGATCGACAACTCCGATCACGCGCTGCCGATCGAGTACTCCGAGGTGTCCATCACCCGCCGGATGTTCCGGGACGGCGCCGGCGAATACGAGATCAACGGCCAGAGCTGCCGCCTGATGGACGTCCAGGAACTGCTGTCCGATTCGGGTATCGGCCGGGAAATGCACGTCATCGTCGGGCAGGGTCGCCTCTCACAGATCCTGGAGTCCCGACCGGAGGATCGCCGCGCCTTCATCGAGGAGGCGGCCGGGGTACTCAAGCACCGCAGGCGCAAGGAAAAGGCGGTCCGCAAGCTCGAGTCGATGGCCGCCAACCTGGCCCGGCTCACCGACCTCACCACCGAACTGCGACGCCAGCTCAAACCCCTTGGGCGCCAAGCGGAAGTCGCGCGCCGTGCCGCCACCGTGCAGGCCGATCTGCGGGACTCGCGGCTGCGCCTCGCCGCCGACGATTTGGTGCGCAGGCGCGATGAGTTCGACGGCACCAATGACGCCGAGGCCACGCTGCGCAAGGAACACTCGGAGATCACCGAAAAGCTCGATGTGGCAACCGCGGTGCTGGCCGAGCACGAGACGGCTCTGAACGAATTGATGCCGCAGGCCGAGCAGGCCCAGCAGACCTGGTTCCGGTTGTCGGCCCTCGCCGAGCGCGTCAGTGCCACCGTCCGGATCGCTGGGGAGCGGGCCAGCCACCTGGACGAGGTGGTGGCCGTGCCGACCGGACCCGATCCGGACGAGCTGGAGGCACAGGCGGAGCGTGTCGCGGAGCAGGAACGCCTGCTGATCACGCAGCTGGAAACGGTTGCCGAGCAGCTGGCAGCGGCCAAGGACGAGCTGGTCACGAAGGAGGCCGCTGTTGCCGAGGCGCAGCGCCAGCACCTGGCGGCCGTGTCCGCCGAGGCGGATCGACGCGAGGGCCTCGCCAGGCTCACCGGTCAGGTCGACACCATGCGCACCCGGCTGGAATCCATCGACAGCCAGGCGCAGCGTCTTACCGAGACGATCGAAGAGGCGACGGTACGCGGTGAGGTCGCGCAGACCGAGTTCGACACCATCAAGGCGCGCGTAGCCGAGCTCGACCAGGGCGAGGTGGGGCTCGACGAGAATCACGAACGGTCGGTATCGGCCCTCTCGATCGTCAATGAACGTGTCGCAGAACTGCAATCGGCCGAACGTCAGGCCGAACGTCAGATCGCTTCGCTCAAGGCGCGTATCGACGCGCTTGCCATCGGGCTGGACCGTAAGGACGGCTCGGCATGGCTCACCGAGAACCACAGTGGCGCTGGAATCTTCGGATCCATCGCGCAGCTGGTCAAGGTGCGTCCCGGTTACCAGGGCGCCATCGCGACGGCGATGGGACCGGCCGCCGACGCGGTGGCCGCGGAGAACGCCGCAGCGGCGCAGGCCGCCGTGGCCGCGCTAAAGGCCTCCGACGGCGGGCGGGCGGCGATCGTGTTCGGCGAGTGGCCCGCCAACACGCATGCACGTCCGGCGATTACCCTGCCATCCGGCGCGCACTGGGCCACCGACCTGGTGGAGGCGCCCGAGCGGCTGGCCACCGCGGTGTCGGCCATACTGGCCTCGGTGGTGGTGGTCGACGAGATCGGCGCCGCCATCGAGGTGGTGCTGGCCAACCCGTTGCTGCGGGCCGTGACCATCGACGGCGATCGGGTGGGCGCCGGCTGGGTTGCCGGCGGATCCGACAAGAAGCAGAGCACCCTCGAGATCCAGGCCTCCATCGAGGCAGCCCGGGAAGAGCTGCGGGCCAACGAATCTCAAGTGGGTGAGATTTCCGCGGCGTTGGCGGGCGCGCTCGCCGAGCAGACGGCGCGCCAGGACACTGCCGAGCAGGCATTGGCTGCCCTCAACGAGTCCGATGCGGCCATCTCGGCGGTGTACGAGCAGCTGGGGCGCGTCGGCCAAGGCGCTCGCATCGCGGCTGATGAGGTGAAAAAACTTACCCTGCAACGTGATCAGCTGGAACTCGGCCGCGCCAAGACGATGGAAGAGCTGGCCGAGGTCGAGTCCCGGCTACGCAATGCCGAAGAGGCCCCCAACCTGTTCGATGATGAGCCCGTCGATCGCGATGACATGGTCGCTGAGCTGGAAGAGGCTCGTTCCGTGGAGATCGAGGCGCGCCTGGCGGTGCGCACCTCCGAGGAACGGGTGAATTCCGTTCGAGGTAAAGCTGACTCGTTGCGCCGAGCCGCGATGGCAGAGCGTGAGGCACGTGCCCGGTCAGAGCGGGCGGCCGTCGCGCGGAAGCGAACGGCTGCCATGGCGAGCACAGTCGTTGCGGCCGGCCACGAGGTTGCCGCCCGTCTCGAACACGTGGTGGCCGCCGCGTCCGCGCGTCGTGACCAACTCGGCGCGACCCGCGCACAGCACACCGCGGCGATCGGCACCGTGCGCGAGCAGGCCCGTGAACTCACCGCTGCCCAGAGCCGCCTGACTGATGCACTGCATCGCGACGAGGTCGCCAAAGCCCAAGCGGTTCTGCGCATTGAGCAGCTCTCGGAACAAGTGCTCGAACAGTTCGGTATGGCGGCCGACGATCTCATCGCCGAATACGGTCCGCATGTCGAGCTGCCGCCCACGCAGCAGGAGATGGACGAATACGAGCAGGCTCGCGAGCGCGGGGAGCAGGTGAGCGCGCCCCGGCCCATGCCGTTTGACCGGGACACCCAGGAGCGCCGTGCCAAGCGGGCCGAGAAGGACCTGCGCGAGCTCGGTAAGGTTAATCCCCTTGCCCTGGAAGAGTTTGCGGCTCTGGAGGAGCGGTACAACTTCCTGTCGACACAGCTTGAGGACGTCAAGGCGGCACGTAAGGATCTGCTCGAAGTGGTCGCCGACGTGGACGAGCGCATATTGCAGGTGTTCACGGAGGCCTACGCCGATGTGGAGCGCGAGTTCAAGGGTGTGTTCTCCTCGTTGTTCCCCGGCGGCGAAGGCCGACTGGTTCTGACCGACCCCAATGACATGCTCACCACCGGGATCGAGGTGGAGGCGCGTCCACCGGGCAAGAAGATCAAGCGGCTGTCACTGCTCTCCGGTGGCGAGAAGTCGCTGACCGCGGTTGCCATGCTGGTGGCGATCTTCCGGGCTAGGCCGTCGCCGTTCTACGTGATGGATGAGGTCGAGGCCGCACTCGATGATGTCAACCTGCAGCGCCTGATCGGCCTATTCGAACAGCTGCGGGAGAAGTCGCAGCTCATCGTTATCACTCACCAGAAGCCGACGATGGAGGTCGCCGACGCGCTCTACGGCGTCAGCATGCGCGATGACGGCATCACGCAGGTGGTCTCACAGCGCATGCGTGGTCTAGACGGCCAGCTCTCGAGCCAAAACGCCTAGCGCCTGCGCGCGTTTGGCAGGATCGCCGAGCACCTGGATAGCGACCTGGGTGGCCCCGGCGTCCCGATGCTCCTGTAGCTGGGCCGAGCGCGGCGGCTGGAAGAAGTGGGCCGATGGAAGAGGTCTGACCGTCCAATACTGTTGAAGGGCAACTAATTACGCTGTCTTGGCGTCCAATGCAAACCAGAGTATTTTTACGTATTTTCCCTTGCTTGTCTTTCCAAACACCGGTCCAAGGAAGATGCCTGGCGAGACCTCACGCAGTTCGTCATAGGGTTTGCGTCCCAGTTGTGAATTGCCGGGATGGTCGTATTCAAATACGAAGGTGTCACGGCCGTCGATGATTGATTTTCCGATCCGGGTGGTGAAGGGAAACCATTCCCGGCCGAATCTGACTCGGTTCGCGCCGTGTCCGTGCTTGCCATCCTGGCCGCTGACGAGCTTCTTCCCGACCCACACGAAGTGCCGTTGCCTGGCCAGCGCGCGTAATCCTGCCGCTAGGAGTCCACGATCGAGCCCATGGATAGCTAACATCCGGCCGTTGGGCGAAGAACCCAATACGGAGAGATCAGTGGGTTCATTGCTGGCTCGGTACAGCGCTTCGAGTTCGCCAACGAGCATTCGGGATAATGTGTCAAAGGTGTGCTTGGACATTGTTTGTCCTCTTTCAATGTTATGAAGGCTGAGGTCCGGACAAGGGGCTTGGTGTGTTGGGCTTGATGTTGGATGCGATTACGGCAGTACCGTATGTGCGGCGGTATTCTGCGCCCGCAGCAATGCAGTGTCGCGCTGGTGGTGCTTCATCGAAGTACCTTCGGACACGCACCATAGTGCGGTCGTGACGAGCAGTAGGGCTGTGCCAACGGTCAGGAGCGCATCGGCTGTGCCCGGGGTGCAGAAAATTCGGGTCGATTTGCAGCTGAAGGCGTTGGCTTGGTCGCCATCCAAGTTGCCCGATCTGCTCATGGTGTCTCGGCGGAGCCGGATAACACTGGAATCGACGATGGCACAGTCGTTTTCAGGATCCCGTAGGTTGCAATGCCTGCCAATATGAGGCCCTCGCTGACGTGTACCCAGGTGGCGAAAGGATCGACAGCCATAATTTCGCACACACCCATGCCTGCTGTTGCGCATACTGCCGCCATGCCCCAATAGACCAACGCGGTGGCGGCGGCATAGCCGATGGCACCGGTGCGGGTCCGGACGCACAGTAGCCCTGCTACTCCTGTTGCCAAATGAAACAAGGCATGCCAACCGTTGACGGCGACAGGTATGACTCCGAATGCGTAGAAGGAGGCCGAATACATCGCGCCTGTCGTGTGTACCGGGAAATCATGACTAATCGCCAGTCCAGCCGGCCCATTGAAGGTGAACCAGACGGCCATCAGGAACGCCAAGAACTGCACGCGAGTCGTACTGACGTTCTGGATGTAGTGGGAGAAGGCGGCTCTGGACATGCATCCCTCCTAGAGAGATCGTGAGACAATATGTGTATTTCTATCTCTACGGTATCGTCGGTTCACACGAAATGACAAGGAGTGCTGTGAGCCAAGTGACCAAGGGCACACTGCTCAACACACTCGCATCGAGCGATCCGGCGGCTCTGCGGCTGCCCGACGAATCGGACGAGATCACCAAGCGGATACTGGCCGCTGCGTTCGAGCAGTTCTCCGTCGTCGGCTGGCGGCGCTCAACAGTTGAAGACGTGGCTAAGCGGGCAGGATTGGGCCGCGCTACCGTATATCGGAGATTTCCTAACAAAAGCGCGCTGACTGTGGCAGTTGCGCAAGCCGAGCTGGGTAGGTACATGGCCGGCGCCGCTTTGGCTAGCGGAGGGCAGGCAACTGTGGCCGACCGCATGGCTGAAAGCTCTGCCTACACATTGGAGTTCGTTCGCAATCATCCACTGCTAAGGCGTTTGCTTGAGACCGAACCGGACGCCATCCTGCCTACCCTCACCACAGAAGCCGGACCAATCATCGAAACATTCCGAGAGTTTTGTGCCGCTCTCTGGAAAACCGAAATCTACGGTGACGCGATAGTTTCACAGCAAACCATCACGCATCTGCGAACCGCGGCCGAACTACATATCCGAATCGCGCTCTCGTTGATACTGACCCAAGAAAGCGCTATCGAACTTGACACTGCTGAACAGGCCCGTCAGTTCACGCGTCACTACCTGGCACCGATGCTCGACGCGAACCAAGACACCGGACAATAAAACCGCTCGGCAAGGTTTCAATCCCCTTCCGCTGGAAGAGTCCGCGCACCTGGAAGTCGCAGCTCATCGTTATCACTCACCAGAAGCCGACGATGGAGGTCGCCGACGCGCTCTACGGCGTCAGCATGCGCGATGACGGCATCACGCAGGTGGTCTCACAGCGCATGCGTGGTCTAGACGGCCAGCTCTCGAGCCAAAACGCCTAGCGCCTGCGCGCGTTTGGCAGGATCGCCGAGCACCTGGATAGCGACCTGGGTGGCCCCGGCGTCCCGATGCTCCTGCAGTCGCGCCGCGATCTGCTCCGGAGTCCCGTATGCGATAAGGGAATCCACCAGCTTGTCGCTGCCCGGCTTGACCAGATCCTTCGTGCTGCCGGCGAAACGCTCCAACATGGTCAGGTAGTTGGTCAGGCCGAGATACAGGTCCAGGGCTTGACGGCCGATCGCGCGGGCCTCGTCCGCATCGGTGGTGAGCACCACCTTCTGCTCGGGGACGATGATGGCGTCGGGTCCCAGAAGCTCACGTGCCCAACGAGTATGGGAGGGCGGGGTGAGGTACGGGTGGGCGAGCGCCGATCGCCCCGTGGCGAGCTTGAGCGACTTTTCCGCCAGCGCCGCCAGCCCCCGGCCCTCCTTCGGGACCCCGACCTCATCGAGCACATCGAGGTACTCGACCAGGCCGGTGTACGGCTTGTAGACCACGCCATTGTCGACCTCGGGATGTCCGGCGCCGATACCGAGGATGAACCGCCCGGGATGTGCCGACTCGATGCGCTGCCAGGACTGCCCGGCTTCCCGCGCGGGCGCAGACCAGATGTTAACGATCGCGGTCACGATCCTGATGCGCTCGGTGGCCGACAGCAGGGGGTCGACCCATGGCAGACCGGCGGGGGGCGAACCGCCCAGCCACGCAGTATCGAAGCCGAGGTCTTCGACGGCCCGCAAGAGATCTGCGTCCACCGTCGCGTAGTGAGTGAAGAATCCGTAGGGCGCGAAATCAGGTGCTGTCACGCTTCTACGCAACTCCGAACAGCGCCGACGCTATTCCTTTTCGTCAGCCGGATTACTTATCTGCACCGCAGCTGCAGTTGGAGCCACACTGACAGTCAACGCAGGTGCAGTTGGGGTTGTCGCAGGTCTTCGATGTCTCAGCTGCGACGGTCTCATTGCTAGTCATGCATATGATGCTACGCCCAGACGTGCTAATCCTTGGCGGTATTGCGCCACCAAACGGCCGCGCCGACCGCCACCAAACCGAGAACGAGCAGCCACGGCCAGGCGCCGTGCAGGTACACCCAGCCGGAGATTGTGCGTTGAATCTTCCCGGCCGCGTTGATGATCGGGTCGTCGGGGTTGCCATTGGCGTGGAACAGCCTGACCTCGTAGCTGCCGTAGTACCCCACGTAGGCGCCGACCAGGATGAGGATGCCGCCGCTGATCCGGTTCAGGTACGGCAGCAGGCGCCGCATCGCGTTCAGCAGCACCGTGCTGGCCAGGGCGGTGGACATGGCCAGCGTGCCCACCACGAGGGTGATACCGGAGGCGTACGCCAGGTAGACCATGACACCGTCGAACAGGGACCCACTCTCGAAGGTGGTACTGGTGACCGCGAGGAACGGGCCGATGGTGCAGGACAGCGAGGCGACCGCGTATCCCACGCCGTAGCCGAACATCGAGCCCAACCGGGTGGTGGGAGCGTTCGCATCCAGCACTTTGGGCATGAGCGCGATGATGTCGCGGCCGGACAGCAGCCACAGCCCCAGGATCACCAGGCCGATTCCGAAAACCACCGTCACGAAAGGCAGATAGCGCTGCACCACGGACGCCACCGATACCGTCAGCAGCCCGAAGACGGTGAACACCGCGACGAACCCGGCCGCCATCACCACGGTGGCCACTACGGCGCGGGCCACTGCCTGTGACCTGCCGATCTCGGCACCGGGGCCGCGCACCACGAGCGCGAGATAGACCGGGAGCAGTGCGAAACCGCACGGGTTGAGTGCGGCGATCAGCCCGGCTGCAAAGGCCAGTGAAGTCAGGTGAGTGCCTTCACCCGGTCGCTGAGCTCCTGTTCAGACATCGACGATGTCGGATTGTTCACGAAGTCCGAGGTGCCGTTGGAGTTGATGAACAGATACGCCGGTTGCCAGGGCACTCCGAACTGCCGCCAAAGCGAGCCGTCGGCGTCGTTGAGGTTGGTGAAGTGGAGGTTATAGCGCGAGATAAACCCCTCCATGTCACCGACGGAACCGCGGCCGGAGATGCCGACGAAGGTGACTCGGGGATTGGCCGCGGATACCGCACTCACGTGCGGACCCTCGCCATTGCAGAACGGGCAGTAGGCCGCCCAGAACCACAACACCACCGGCTTGCCTTTGAGGCTGGCGCCGTTGAACGGCGCGCCCGAGACCGTGGTGCCGGTGAAATCGAGTAGGCCATCGGCTCGCGCCGTAGGCGTACCGACGGCACCGACCGACAGACACAACACGGTGGCGATGACCGCCAAGGTGCGCGTCAGTGCTCGAACCTTGTTACGTCCCCCGAATTGGATTTTCATGCCAAGAACCTCCTGGGACGATGTGACTTCCGCAGTGTATGACGGTTGTCTCCCGTTTAGCGGGGACGAAGCGAAATTCGCTGGAGCTGTTTGATCGTGCTGACGTCGGCGCAGTGCATGACGATGCGCAGTTCGTCGAGGAACTGTTCGAGCCAGGCAATCACCGCCTGCGACGATTGGACCGCGGGCGCCAGGAGGGGGAGTGCGACTGAAACAGCATCGGCTCCCAGCGCGATGGCCTTCGCGGCGTCCATGCCAGTGCGTATCCCGCCCGAGCCGACCAGCGGCATATGCGGTAGCTCGGCGTGCACTTCTACGAGTGCGTCCGCGGTCGGGATGCCCCATTCGGCGAGCTCGGGTGAGGTGATCGCCCCGAACCGGACGAACTGCTCGACCCGGGCCCACGAGGTGCCGCCCGCACCCGCGACATCGATAGCAGCCAGTCGGCATCCACCGAGGCGGCGTGCGGCGGCGCCGCTGATACCGTGGCCGACCTCCTTGAGCAGCACGGGGAACTCGACGGCGTGGGTCAGCTCGGCGAGTCGATGCACCTGACCGGTGAAATCGGTGTCGCCACCGGGCTGCACGGCCTCCTGTAGCGGGTTGGTATGCACCGCGAGCGCGTCCGCGCCCACCCGCTCCACCAGGGTGCTCAGCCGGGCGGTATCGGCGATGTTGCCGAGCTGTGCCAGCCCAATATTGCCGATGAGCAGGATGTCGGGTGCCACCTCGCGGACCGAGAAGGTGTCTGCGCTCTCGGGGTCGACGAGCATGGCCCGCTGAGACCCCAGCATCATCCCAATACCCAGCTCCTGGGCTGCCGCTGCCAGGTTGCGGTTGATGGTGGCCGAGAGTTTCGCGCCACCGGTCATCGCTCCGATAAGCACGGGCGCCGCCAGCTGTTTGCCCAGGAATTCGGTGGACAGGTCGACCTCGGCGAGGCTGGAGTTCGGCAGCGCGATGTAGGGCAGGTCGAATCGGTCCAGGCCGGTGGTGCGAGTGACGTACTGCACTGGATCGCTCAGGCAGGCGTCAATGTGGCGCTTCTTGCGTTCCTGTAACAATGCCCTAGTGCCTCTTGAAGTGTGGATCGCCATCGCGATCGTTGCCGTCTTGGTTGTTGCCGCATTGGTCTTCGGACTGGTGCGTTACCGCTCTCGCAGTATCAGCCTGACACGGTCCTCCGAGATCACCGAGGGTGCCACACCGAGCGACCGTTCTGGTGGATACACCGCCGGGTCCACCATCACCTTTAGCGAGGGCGGTGCGCAAGCTGTCCCGCTGCCCACCGTGGGCGATGACGCCGAGATTCCTCGGGACGCGCCTCGACGCACCATCTCCAATGTCCAGCTGCCGGAGCCTGTTGTCGAGCCCGAGCCCGAGCCCGAACTTGTGCCCGAACCCGAGCTCGTCACGGAACCCGAGGCTGAGCCGGAACCTGAACGCGCGGCGGTGCTCGATGAGATCGCGCCGGTGGCGGGGCGGCTGGACCGGCTCCGGGGGCGGCTGGCCAGCTCGCAGAATGCCGTGGGTCGCGGCCTGCTGGGGCTGCTGGGGGCCGGGGACCTCGACGAGGAATCGTGGGAGGAGGTCGAGGACACCCTGCTGATCGCCGACCTCGGCACCGCGGTCACCACCTCGATCGTGGACAGGCTACGCAGCGAGATGGCAGCACGTAGCGTGCGTACCGAGGCGCAGGCCAGGGCGCTGCTGCGGGAGGTGCTCATCGACGAGCTGCAACCCGACCTCGACCGATCCATCAAGGCGCTGCCGCATAACGACAAACCATCGGTGCTGCTCGTCGTCGGGGTGAACGGCACGGGCAAGACCACCACCGTGGGCAAGTTGGCCCGTGTGCTCGTGGCCGACGGGCGCCGGGTGGTACTCGGGGCCGCCGACACATTCCGCGCGGCCGCGGCCGATCAGCTACAGGCATGGGGCCAGCGGGTGGGTGCTCAGGTGGTGCGGGGTGCCGAGAATGCCGATCCCGCGTCGGTCGCCTTCGACGCCGTCGACGCCGGGATCCGTGCGGGTGCCGATGTGGTGGTGGTCGACACCGCCGGGCGGCTGCACACGAAGACCGGCCTCATGGACGAGCTCGGCAAGATCAAACGCGTGGTCGAACGCCGTGCCGACGTCGACGAGGTGCTGCTGGTGCTCGACGCCACCATTGGGCAGAACGGCCTGGCACAGGCCCGGGTGTTCGCCGACGTGGTGGACATCACCGGTGTGGTGCTCACCAAACTTGACGGAACGGCTAAGGGCGGCATCGTTTTTCACGTGCAACGCGAGCTCGGCGTGCCGGTGAAGCTGGTCGGCCTCGGCGAGGGGCCCGACGATCTGGCTCCGTTCGAGCCGCCGGCATTCGTCGACGCACTGCTGGGGTAGATCCCGTGGAGAACAACCGGTAACAGAGGCGAAACACACGCGCGCCCTCTCGGAAACATCCGCTGCGCATTCTTCACAGCGCAACGTGCTGAGATCAGTCGAGAGGAATGCCGCTAGTGGATGGTTTCCCAGTAATGGGTGTCCCGAATACCGGGGACACCGCGTGGATGTTGGCCAGCGCTG